>JAAEZD010000001.1:416660-455565 GCA_018223035.1 Paracoccaceae bacterium | reverse complement strand
GGCGGAGTAGCTCAGTTGGTTAGAGCAGCGGAATCATAATCCGCGTGTCGGGGGTTCAAGTCCCTCCTCCGCTACCAAGCAAATCATTGATTTTACCGATATTCGGGTCGCTGAGTTGCTTCTTTAGGTAACAACCTCATTCCAATTTGACTCTTATATGATGGGTGGAATTAGTAAGTTCACACATAGCGCGGGACCTGCTTTGATTGCCCATTTCAATGCTACAGGGCGTTAATAATGCGCCCGGCTTCCACATGCGCTAGCAGCGCTGCCTCTGTTACACTCGAAAATTTTTCCGAAGGGCTGATCGCATCTTCTAGGATTGAGGTGCCTCTAGAATTTTAGACGCTTTACTCGCAAACTTTGGGGTAAGGTTGCCGACATGGCGAAAGCAACTGCAACGACGAAATCAAGCCGGACGCGGTGCATTCCATCACGGTGCGAGCGTCTCCAGTTCGGGAGTTGTCCTGGCATTGAGGTGAGCACGCATTAACTTCAAACATGGATGCAGCTGTTCGAGGAATCGGGGGATGCTTACCGTGATTTCTCCTGACAGCGCTTTGGGATGACAGTCCGAATGGTTGAGAAACTGCCCGCCTGTTTGAATGGCCTTGCGAACAACCAGGCGGCGCGTCAATCCGGGACGCTCGGGACTTTTGCCATTCCCGCGATCTTCTGCCGTATAAGGCGCAGCACGCGTTTTATCGCAGGCGTTGCCTCCACCGAGCGCAATTGGATCAGCGAAAAGGGGACCACCGCAAGGTCCGGCGCTGTGTTAAGCCGTCGGATACGGCCGCCGAACGCGCGTTCACCGGCGTAGAAGTCCGCTGCGGCCCCTGCTAACGGTGCAATTGCGTTGGTCTCGCAGATGATGGCGAGGGTCAGCAGCATGGACGAGGTGCTGAGTATCCGTTCGGGCGGGTTTAGTCCGTTGCTGAGCAGATAGGCCTCTGCCGTCCGGCGCAGCAGCCCATTCTCAGGCTGCATGACCCAGTCATAGGACAGACAATCCGCCACCTTTAGATCGGTCTTGCGCGACAGAGGATGTTCAAGACGCGCGACCAGCGACACCGGCTCGGGACCAACCTCGGTTAGCATGATCGCGCGCGTATCCATGCCTTCAGGTACCCGGCCGATGTAGAAATCCAATTCGCCGGCGGTCAGTGCATCGGCTAGCTTGTCGCTCGTGTCGACATGCACCGACAGCTCGATATCCGGGTAGGTGACGCGCAACTCGCGGATGACGGGAAGAACCAGTTCGACGGCCGGTCCCGTTACGCTACCGATCCGGACCGTGCCACGTTCGCCCTTGCTGAGTGCGGTGATCTGGTGCTGCACATCATCCAAGCCGTTCAGCAAATCGCGCGCTTTCTGGGCGAGGGTTTCGCCAGCGGCCGTCAGGGTCACACCGCGCGCGTGCCGGTCGTAAAGGCGGGCATCCACCGTCTTTTCAAGATCCGCCAGCAGCCGTGATGCGGCCGACTGCGTCATGGCGACCTGCGCCGCTGCGCTCGATACCTTCCCAGTCTCCTTAACCGCAACCAACAGACGCAGTTGGGGCAGGCGCAGGCCGCGTCGGATCAACTCGTCCCGGACAGGGACGACGGGGGGCGCTGTCACGGGAATGGCGCGAGACATAATCTTCCTTTATTACATTTGTGCTATATTATTTATCTTAATCCGAATTTGATTGCTATAGTGCGCCGCGCGCATTGTCGCGACATGCCTCACGTCCCATGAGTCGCGAGGCGCAAAAAAAAGTCCGCCAGACCGCGGAGGAGCGGCGAACGGACAATCGGGAGGAATTTAGATGGTTTTCACTAGACGCGCCCTGGGCGCGACCGCGCTGGCGCTTGTCATTGCCGCTCCTGCCTTTGCGCAGGATAAGGGGTATGTCGGCATCGCCATGCCTACAAAGTCGTCCGCACGCTGGATCGACGACGGCAACAATATGGTCAAGCAGTTCGAGGAAGCAGGCTACACGACAGACCTGCAATATGCCGAGGACGACATCCCCAACCAGCTTGCGCAGATCGAAAACATGATCACCAAGGGCGTCGACGCCTTGGTGATCGCAGCAATCGACGGCACCACTTTGACCAGCGCGCTGGCCAATGCCGCCGCTGCGGATATTCAGGTTGTGGCCTACGATCGTCTGATCCGTGACAGCGGCGATGTCAGCTATTACGCCACTTTCGACAACTTCAAGGTCGGCGTGCAGCAGGCCGAGACCTTGGTTGCGGGTCTCAAGGAACGCTTCCCCGATGAGAAGCCCTGGAACGTTGAACTCTTCGGCGGCAGTCCGGACGACAACAACGCCTATTTCTTCTATAACGGTGCAATGTCGGTGCTGCAGCCGATGATCGACTCCGGCGACATCGTCATCCCATCCGGCCAAATGGGCATGGACACCGTCGGCACAATGCGCTGGGACGGATCAGTCGCCCAGGCACGGATGGATAACCTGCTTTCGGCAAATTACACCGACAACCAAGTGCACGGCGTGCTGTCGCCCTATGACGGTCTGTCGATCGGAATCATCTCGTCGCTTCAGGGTGTTGGGTATGGCTCGGGCGACATGAAGATGCCCATCGTGTCGGGTCAGGATGCCGAAGTGCCATCGGTCAAGGCGATCCTGCGGGGCGATCAGTATTCGACGATCTTCAAGGACACCCGCGAACTTGCACGTGTCACCGTCGGCATGGTCGATGCGCTGTTGCAGGGCGGTGAGCCTGAGATCAACGATACCGAGACCTATGACAACGGCGTGAAGGTCGTTCCCTCCTACTTGCTCGAACCGCTGCCGGTAACGGCGGATAACTGGGAAGAGCGGCTGGTGGACAGCGGTTATTACGAAAAAAGCGAGATCGAGTAACATCTCCTCCCCGACTGGTTCTTACTGACCGGTCCGACTTACCTGCCGGACACGTCCGGCGGGTGCTTTCCAGGATCACGAGGCCCCAGATGAGCGTCATTCTTGAAATGCGCGGGATCACCAAAGAATTCCCCGGTGTCAAAGCGCTCGACGACGTGACGCTTTCCGTGGCGGAGGGCGAAATCCACGCCTTGGTCGGCGAAAACGGCGCGGGGAAATCAACGCTGATGAAGGTTCTTTCGGGGGTTTATCCGGAAGGCTCGTTCGACGGCGAGATTATCTACGACGGCAAGCCGCGCGCCTTTCGCTCGATCCGGGATAGCGAAGACATCGGCATCATCATCATCCATCAGGAGCTCGCCCTGATCCCGCTTCTCTCGGTTGCCGAGAACATCTTTCTCGGCAACGAACGCGCCACCCGCGGCGTCATTGACTGGCGCGAGACGCATGACAGGGCGGCCGAACTGCTGGCACGCGTTGGGCTGGCCGAGAACCCCGAGACGATCCTTGATGACCTTGGCCTCGGCAAGCAGCAGCTGGTCGAGATTGCAAAGGCACTGTCAAAGAATGTACGCCTGTTGATCCTGGACGAGCCGACCTCGTCACTGAACGAGGCAGACAGCGCCAAGTTGTTGCAACTGCTCATCGATTTCCGCGAAAGGGGTCTGACCTCGATCCTCATTTCGCACAAGCTGAACGAAGTGTCGAAAGTCGCCGATACGATCACCGTTCTGCGCGACGGGGCCACCGTGGCGCGGATGAACTGCGCCGACGGCGTGGACGAGAACGACATCGTGCGCAACATGGTCGGCCGCGCGCTGGAGGACCGCTATCCGCCAAAGGGCGTCGCAAGACCCGGCGAGATCGCTATGGAGGTTCGCAACTGGACGGTGCACCATCCGCTGCATTCCGAACGTCGGGTCGTCAATAATGTGAGCTTTCACGTCCGAAAGGGCGAAGTGCTGGGCATCGCGGGCCTGATGGGGGCAGGGCGCACGGAGTTGGCGATGAGCCTGTTTGGTCGGTCCTATGGCCGCGACATCAGTGGCGACGTTTCGATCAACGGCGCGTCTGCCAACCTCTCTACCGTGCGGAACGCGATCAACGCCGGGCTTGCCTATGCCACCGAGGATCGAAAGACCTACGGTCTGTTGCTGGACGACACAATCCGGCGCAATGTGCCTCTGGCCGATCTGCCCGCCATTTCGCGCAACGGCATTGTTGATCGCGAACAAGAAGCAGAGGTCGCTACGCGTTATCGCAAAAAGCTGGCCATCAAGTCGTCTTCCATCGAACAGGCGACTGTGAATCTTTCGGGCGGCAACCAGCAAAAGGTAGTTCTGTCCAAGTGGCTTTTCGCCGATCCCGAAATTCTCATCTTGGACGAACCAACGCGAGGCATCGACGTCGGCGCCAAGTTCGAAATCTACACCGTGATCCGCGAGCTGGCGGCGCAGGGCAAGGCAATCATCGTGATCTCGTCGGAATTGCCCGAGTTGCTGGGCGTGACGGATCGCCTCTACGTCATGAATGAAGGCCGCTTTGTGGATGAAATGCCCACGGTAGAGGCCAGTCAGGAAAAGATCATGTCAAAAATCGTCAAGTCGGAAGAAGCCGCATGACCGACACCACAGTCCATACCACAGCCGAAGCGGATCAGCCTTCGAAATCCGGCTGGCAGTTCCTGAAGGGACACCTGCGGGAGTACGGCATCCTGATTGCACTGGTTGTCATCATGGCTTTCTTTCAGGTGGCCACCGGGGGAATTCTGCTGAAACCGGTGAACCTGACGAACCTTATCCTGCAGAATTCCTATATCGTCATAATGGCCGTGGGGATGCTGCTGGTGATCGTCTGCGGGCATATCGACCTCTCTGTCGGTTCCGTTCTCGGTTTCATCGGGGCGCTGGCCGCGGTAATGATTGTGAATTGGGAGTTGCCCTGGCTGATCGCCGCCGTGCTTTGTCTGATCGCGGGGGCCGCCATCGGGGCAGCGCAGGGCTTTTGGGTCGCCTATTTCCGGATCCCGTCCTTCATCGTGACGCTGGCGGGCATGCTGGTCTTCAAAGGTCTGACGCTGTGGCTGCTGGAAGGGCAATCCGTCGGACCCTTCCCGCCAGAATTCCGCCTTATTGCGTCGGGCTTCGTACCCGACATTTTCGGGGGTGAGAACCTGAATCTGCTGTCGCTCTTTGTCGGGATCGCCGTGGCCGTGCTGTTGCTGTGGCTTGCCATCCGCACCCGTGGCCGCCAGCTGGCGGCAGGGGCCGAGAGCGAACCATTCGCTTTTTTCGCAGGTCGAAACGCGCTTATCTTCTGCGCCCTGGTCTATATGTCCTGGCTGATGGCGGATTTCCGGGGCCTGCCTAATGTCTTTATCGTCATGGCGCTTTTGATCGCGGTCTATTCCTTCCTGACATCGCGCACCACCTTTGGCCGTCGCATCTATGCGATCGGTGGCAATGAAAAAGCGGCGTCGCTGTCGGGCATCAATTCAAAGCGGCTGACCTTTTTGACTTTTGCCAACATGGGGATGCTGGCGGCGCTGGCGGGTCTGGTCTTTGCAGCCCGCCTGAACACCGCCACCCCCAAGGCTGGCGTCGCATTCGAGCTGGACGTGATCGCGGCGGTCTTCATCGGCGGCGCCTCAATGTCCGGTGGCGTCGGCACCGTGGTCGGGGCCGTCATCGGTGCCTTTATCATGGGCGTCATGAACAACGGTATGTCCATCCTCGGCATCGGCATCGACTGGCAACAGGTCATCAAGGGCCTCGTCCTGCTCGCGGCCGTGATCTTTGACGTCCTGAACAAGCAGAAAGGCTAACGACATGCTGCTTTCTCAAATCGACCGCGGGGACGGAAAACCGCAGATCGTCGCCCGCGACGGGTCAGAGGCCTACGAGGTCAAGACCGACCTCTCTCTCTATGCGCTTGCCATGAAATGCGTTGAAGACGGGCAGGGTTTGCGTGACCGCATTGCCACGCTTGGAATGGGGGGGGCGGTGGATCTCGACGCGTTGTATGCAGAGCACCGCCTGCTGCCGCCCGTCACTCATCCCGACCCGGCGCATCTGCACCTGACCGGCACCGGCCTGACCCATCTGGGGTCGGCCTCGACCCGCGCGGACATGCACAAGAAAGCGACTGGCGACGAGACCGATAGCATGAAGATGTTTCGGATGGGCGTGGAGGGCGGCAAGCCCGCCAACGGCGCAGCGGGGGTCCAGCCGGAATGGTTCTATAAAGGGAACGGCTCGGTTCTTACCATGCCGGGTGCGCCACTCAAGTCGCCCGACTTTGCCGAAGACGGAGGGGAAGAGCCCGAAATCGCCGGCATCTATCTTATCGCGCCGGACGGCACGCCAGTCCGGCTTGGTTGGGCGCTGGCCAACGAATTTTCGGATCACGTGATGGAGCGGCGCAACTATCTCTACCTCGCGCATTCCAAGCTGCGTCCGGCCGCCTTTGGGCCGGAGCTGCTGATCGGAGAGCTGCCGCATCATATCGAGGGGGTGTCGCGCGTTTTTCGGGACGGCGAGCTGATGTTTGAAAAACCCTTTCTGTCGGGTGAGGCGAATATGAGCCATTCCATCGCCAACCTTGAACACCACCACTTTAAGTATCAGCTGTTCCGCCAGCCCGGTGATCTTCATGTCCACATGTTCGGAACTGCGACGCTTTCGTTTGCCGATGGCGTGCAGACCCGCGATGGCGACATCTTTGAAATTGAGGCCGCGCCTTTCGGCCTTCCGCTGCGCAATACGCTTGCCTTCACGCCGCTCGGCCAGCCCGAACCGCGCACCGAAATACGTTCGCTCTAGAGACTGTCATGCCTTTCAAACCGGCCGAATGGCCCCGAAAACTCAGATCGCAGGAATGGTACGGCGGCAAGTCGCGGGACAATATCTATCACCGTGGCTGGCTTAAGAACCAAGGCTACCCGCATGATCTTTTTGATGGCCGTCCCGTCATCGGCATCCTGAACACCTGGTCCGACCTGACACCCTGCAATGGTCATCTGCGCGAGCTTGCTGAAAAGGTAAAGGCTGGCATTTGGGAGGCTGGGGGCTTTCCGGTCGAGGTGCCCGTTTTTTCGGCATCTGAAAATACCTTCCGGCCCACGGCAATGATGTACCGCAATCTTGCCGCGATGGCGGTCGAGGAACAGATGCGCGCGCAGCCGATCGATGGTGCTGTCCTTTTGGTTGGTTGCGACAAGACTACGCCATCTTTGATGATGGGCGCGGCCTCAACAGATATTCCATCGATCGTCGTCAGCGGCGGGCCGATGTTGAACGGTTGGTTTCGGGGCGAACGGGTCGGGTCCGGAACGGCGCTCTGGCAAATGTCCGAGGATATCAAAGCATGCAAGATCAGCCAGGAGGATTTCCTTGAGGCCGAACAGGCCATGAGCCGGTCATCCGGCACCTGCAACACCATGGGAACGGCCTCTACCATGGCCTCGATGGCCGAATCGCTCGGGATGGCCTTATCGGGCAATGCCGCCATTCCCGGCGTCGATGCGCGACGTCGCGTTATGGCGCATATCACGGGACGACGCATCGTGCAGATGGTTAAGGACGATCTGAAGCCTTCGGACATCATGACCAAAAAGGCTTTCGAGAACGCGATCCGCGTGAACGGGGCCATCGGTGGGTCGACCAATGCGGTGATCCATCTGCTTGCCATCGCGGGCCGGGTTGGCGTGGATCTGACGCTGGATGATTGGGACCGGCTAGGCCGCGACGTGCCGACCATCGTGAATCTGATGCCGTCCGGCAAGTACCTGATGGAAGAGTTCTTCTACGCGGGCGGCCTGCCCGTTGTGCTGAAACGGCTTGGCGAGGCCGGAATGCTGCACAAGGATGCGCTGACAGTTTCCGGCGATGGGATTTGGCAAGAGGTCAAGGATGCCGTGAACTGGAACGAGGAGGTGATCGTGCCTGTCGACAAGGCTCTGACCCGCTCTGGCGGCATCGCCGTGCTCAAGGGCAATCTCGCGCGCTTCGGCGCAGTGCTGAAACCTTCTGCCGCCACGCCCGAATTGATGCAGCATCGTGGCCGCGCGGTCGTGTTCGAGGATATCGACGACTACAAGTCCCGGATCAATGACGAGGCGCTTGAGATAGACGAGACCTGTGTGATGGTGCTGAAGAACTGTGGTCCCAAGGGTTATCCCGGCATGTCCGAGGTCGGTAATATGGGCCTTCCGCCCAAGGTGCTGAAGAAGGGTATCACCGACATGGTCCGCATCTCGGATGCGCGTATGTCCGGCACCGCTTATGGCACCGTTATCTTGCACACGGCACCCGAAGCTGCCGCCGGTGGTGCGCTGGCTATCGTGCAAACCGGCGACATGATCGAAGTCGACGTCGAGGGACGCCGCATCCATCTGGATGTATCGGACGAAGAGATTGCGGTGCGGCTCGCCGCCTGGACACCGCCGGACAGACCCGAAGCCAACGGCGGCTACACGCGGCTATATCACGACGCGGTAGAAGGCGCCGATACTGGGGCTGATTTCGACTTTCTCAAGGGATGCCGTGGACGGGAGGTGCCTCGTGACTCGCACTAACGGAACGGCCATCAAAATCGCGTTGGTTGGCATCGGCAAGATCGCCCGGGACCAGCATATCCCTGCACTCGCCGCATCGGATGCGTTCGAGTTGGTCGCTACAGTCAGCCGGACCGGCGGTATTCGAGGTGTCGAAAACTACAAAACCGTCGAGGCGTTACTCGCGGCACGCCCGGATATCTCTGCCATCAGCTTTTGCACCCCGCCCCAAGTCCGCTACGCCGGGGCGCGTGCCGCGCTGGACGCTGACCGACATGTGATGCTGGAGAAACCGCCCGGCGCGTCGCTCTCCGAGGTTCATGAGCTCGAGACGCTGGCGCAGGACAAGGGTGTGACCCTCTTTGCCACTTGGCATTCGCGGCACGCAGCCTCGGTTCCGGCTGCAACGGCCTGGCTTTCTGACAAAACCATTAAATCGGTCAGGATCGACTGGAAGGAAGATGTGCGCGTCTGGCACCCTGGTCAAAAATGGATATGGGAAGCTGGCGGATTGGGCATCTTCGACCCGACAATCAACGCCTTTTCGATCCTCACCGAAATCCTGCCGGTCGAGGTGCACGTCACCAGGGCCGATTTGCGCTTTCCTAGCAATTGCGAAACGCCGGTGGCAGGCGAAATCCGTATGGATGGCCCCAACGGTCCGCTTGTCACTGCCGACGTCGATTTCCTTTGGGAGGGCGACCCCTTATGGCGACAGACCATCGAGACGGACGGCGGAACCCTTGCCCTTAATCAGGGCGGTGCGGTTATGGAGATTGATGGCCAGAAGCAACACGGCGAGGCTTGGGACAACCCGGCTATTCATGGCGAATACGATGGCCTCTACGCCCGCTTCGCGGAGTTGCTCGACACGAAAACCTCCGAGGTCGACCTGCGCCCCATGGTGCTGGTGGCCGACGCCTTCACCCTCGCCAAGCGCTTCGACGCGCCCGAATTTATTGACCCTTCACTTATGGAAGACTCACATGCTGGATAGCGCCCCCATCACCGGAAAACACCTGATCGCTGGCGAATGGGTCGATAGCGGTCCGGCCTTCACCTCTGACCCCGTGACTGGCGATCCGGTCTCTGTTTGTTGCGGCGGTGCAGAAGACATCGACGCCGCTGTAGTCGCGGCGGAAGAAGCTTTTGCGACATACGGCTGGATCGATCGCGAAACGCGCGCGACATTTCTTGAGGCCATCGCCGACGAGATCGAAGCGCGCGGTGCTGAGCTGACCACCTACGGCTCTGCCGAAACTGGCCTGCACGAAGCGAGGCTGGAAGGAGAGCGGGGCCGCACCAACGGTCAGTTGCGCATGTTCGCGGACCATATCCGAAAGGGGGAGTACCTAGATATCCGCCATGACCCTGCACTGCCCGACCGCAAGCCGCTGCCGCGGCCGGATCTGCGGATGATCCAGCGCCCGCTTGGCCCTGTGGGAGTCTTCGGCGCCTCGAACTTCCCGCTGGCCTTCTCCACCGCCGGGGGCGATACCGCTGCGGCCTTGGCCGCCGGTTGTCCGGTCGTTTACAAGGGACACCCCGGTCACCCCGCTACCGGTGAGTTGGTCGCCCAGGCCATCGCGGCCGCCATCGAAAAAACCGGGATGCCAAAGGGCACTTTCGGGTTTGTCCAGTCCAACACCAATGAGGCGGGCGAAGCGTTGGTCAAGCATCCCCTGATCCGCGCCATCGGCTTCACCGGGTCTTTCCGGGGCGGCAAGGCGCTGTTCGATCTGGCCATGGCGCGGCCCGAGCCAATCCCCTTTTACGGCGAGCTTGGCTCGATCAACCCGGTCTTCGTGATGCCCGAAGCTCTCAAGACCCGCGCCGCCGAAACCGGCGCGGCCTGGGCCGGGTCGCTGACTATGGGCGTTGGCCAGTTCTGCACCAACCCCGGTGTCGTCGTCCTGCCTCAGGGCGCGGAAGGGGACGCGTTCCGCGATGCCGCGATCAAAGAACTGGCCAAGGCTAGCCCGCAGCCAATGCTCACAATCGGCACCGCCAAGGGTTATGCTGCCGCCGTGCAGGACACCGCGAAGTCCGCAAACCGTCTGACAGAGGCGACCGAAGCGCCGGACCGCTGCGGCCTACCTGCGGTGTTCGAGGTTACTGGCGCTGAGTGGCTGGCAAACCCGACCCTTGCGGAAGAGATGTTCGGCCCCGCCGCCGTCCTGATCCGGACAACATCGCCAGAAGAGATACTGGACATCGCAAAGTCGTTCACAGGGCAGCTGACTGTCACATTACAGATGGAGGACGAAGATACCGAGGCCGCCCGCGGGCTGATGCCCGTGTTGGAACGTATGGCGGGCCGTGTATTGGTCAACGGCTTCCCAACGGGGGTCGAGGTGGCTGATGCCATGGTCCATGGCGGGCCGTTTCCCGCCTCCACGAATTTCGGAGCAACCTCGGTCGGCAGCCTTGGCATTCGCCGGTTCCTGCGCCCGGTGTCGTTTCAGAATATCCCCGACGCGCTTTTGCCCTCCGATCTTCGGATCGGCTGACCGCGCGTCGGGAAAAACCAAGATCGGCGGTGGATGGTCCCTCGCCGATAGACAGGACCCAGGGAGGAAATGGGTCCTTCATTCTAGGGAGGAAATTATGAAACATTTACTGACCACAACGGCATTTCTGGCTTTTAGCGCCTCTGCCGCACTGGCGCAGACCGTCGGCTTTTCACAGATCGGCTCGGAGTCGGGCTGGCGCGCGGCCGAGACGACCCTCACCAAGCAGCAAGCCGAAGAACGCGGGATCGATTTGAAGTTCTCGGATGCGCAGCAGAAGCAGGAAAACCAGATCGCCGCGATCCGGTCATTTATTGCGCAAGGCGTAGACGCGATCCTGCTGGCTCCGGTCGTGGCGACTGGCTGGGATTCGGTGCTGGAAGAAGCCAAGGAAGCCGAGATCCCCGTCGTGCTGCTGGACCGTCAGGTCGACAGCGACAAGTCGCTCTACCTGACTGCCGTCGGGTCCGACCTTGTGCATGAGGGCGAAGTGGCCGGTAAATGGCTGGTGGACGCAGTTTCGGGTGAGGAATGCCGCGTCGTCGAACTTCAGGGCACAACCGGGTCTTCGCCCGCCATCGACCGCAAGACCGGGTTCGAAAAGGGTATCGAAGGGGCTGACAATATTGAAATCGTCCGCTCTCAGACCGGCGATTTTACCCGCGCGCAGGGCAAGGAGGTGATGGAGAGCTTCCTGCAGGCTGAGAATGGCGGCAAGGATATCTGTGCGCTTTACGCGCATAACGACGACATGGCCGTGGGCGCGATCCAGGCCATCAAGGAAGCTGGCCTTAAGCCGGGCGAAGATATCCTGATCGTTTCCATCGACGCTGTGCCGGACATATTTCAGGCCATGGCGGCGGGCGAAGCCAACGCAACGGTAGAGTTGACGCCGAACATGGCCGGCCCCGCATTTGATGCGCTCGACGCCTATCTGGCAGATGGAACGGAACCGGAGAAGTTCATCCAGACTGAATCCAAGCTCTACACGCAAGATGACGACCCGGCGGGCGAGTATGAGCGCCGCAAGGGCCTGGGTTACTGAATTCGACCTGATGACCGGAGGCGGTGAGGCCGCCTCCGGTACCACTGCGACGAAGTTTTTTAACAAACGCGGCCAGATTTGAAATTCCGGGTGCAGAATGCTGCTTACAATAAGATCGCTGACCAAGACGTTTCCCGGCACCAAGGCGTTGAATGGGGTCGACTTTGACCTCGCCGCTGGCGAGGTCCACGCCTTGTTGGGTGAGAACGGTGCGGGCAAGTCGACCTTGATCAAATGTTTGACCGGGGCCTTTGCGCGCGATGCAGGTGTGATTACGCTGGAGGGAGAAAAGATCTCGCCCAACTCGACTTCAGAGGCGCAGGAACTGGGCATCGGCACCGTCTATCAGGAGGTCAACCTGTTGCCCAACCTCACGGTGGCGCAGAACCTGACCTTCGGTACTGAACCCCTGCGTTTTGGTATGGTCGATCGGCGCGCGCAGCGGCGCCAGGCCGAGGAGATGCTCGAGGGCTACAAGCTGGATATTGACGTGTCGCGTGACCTTTCGGCCTATTCCGTAGCTATTCGCCAGATCATTGCCATCGCCCGTGCCGTCGCGCTGTCCGGCAAGGTTCTGATCCTGGACGAACCGACTGCGAGCCTTGACGCGCGCGAGGTCGAGACGCTTTTTTCGGTGGTCCGGGACCTGCGCGACAAGGGGCTGGGGATCGTGTTCGTGTCCCATTTTCTCGATCAGGTCTTTGATCTGACCGACCGCGTCACCGTGCTGCGCAATGGTCAGAACGTCGTCACCGAACGTACCGCCGATCTCGACCGGGTGCAGCTGATCGAGCATATGCTTGGCCATGCGCTGAAGGATGATGTGGTCGGCCACGCCAAGACCCATAAGGCGGGCCGTGAATGGCCCGAGCTACTGAAATTCGACGGCTTTGGCCGTCGTGGCCATATCGATCCCTTTGATCTGAGCGTCGGCGAAGGCGAGGTTCTTGGCCTCGCCGGTCTTCTCGGCTCGGGCCGTACTGAAAGCGCAGAGCTAATGTTCGGCCTCGCACCGGCCCATAACGGCGCGGCGCGCGATGCCAACGGGGTGCTCGATCTCTCCTCGCCCCGCAAGGCCATCGCTGCAGGCTTTGGATTTGCGCCGGAAGAGCGCAAGGAGGACGGCATTATCGCGGATCTTTCTGTCCGTGAAAATGTTGCGCTTGCGATGCAGGCTCGCCGCGGCTGGGCGCGTCCAATCCCCAGGGCCGAGCAGTTGCGCCTTGCCGAGGACTACATCGAAAAGCTCGACATCCGCACCTCCGGCCCGGAACAGCCGGTCGGAGATTTGTCAGGCGGTAACCAGCAAAAGGTCGTTCTGGCCCGCTGGCTGGCCATGAACCCGCGTTTCCTGATCCTGGATGAGCCGACGCGCGGGATCGATGTCGGTGCACATGCCGAGATCCTGCGCTTGATCCAGCAGGTCACCGCCGAGGGTATGTCAATTCTCGTCATTTCGTCGGAGCTGGACGAGTTGATCGCCGTGGCCGACCGGGTCATCGTCGTCCGCGACCGGCGCCATGTGGCCGAGCTTACCGGTTCCGAGATCACTACTGATACCATCGTTCGCGCCATTGCCGCGCCGGAACGCGACATGATGGAGGTGCCCGCATGAACGCGCTGCGCCGCGTTACACCGCAACTGCTCACGCTGGCCGCGCTTGTGGCGCTGGTCACAGTCTTCTTCCCCGACTTCCTGCGGATCGAGGTGGTTAACGGTCGCATTGTGGGTACGACCATGGACATTTTGAAGCGCGGCGCGCCGGTTGGCTTGCTTGCTGTCGGCATGACGCTGGTCATCGCCACGCGCGGCATCGACCTTAGCGTGGGAACCACCATGGCCATCACCGGCGCGGTCGCCGCCTGGTCGATCACTCAGGGCTATGGGCTGGGCGGCGCGCTGGGACTGGCGCTGCTCGCCGGGGTCGCGGCCGGACTGTGGAACGGCACGCTTGTGGCCATCTTCGGCATCCAGCCGATTGTGGCCACGTTGATCCTGATGACATCGGGCAGAGGCATCGCGCAGCTTGTGACCGAAGGGCGCATCCTGACCTTTTCGCATGAGGGCATGGCATTTTTCGGCTCCGGCGATGTGCTCGGCATTCCTGCCCCGGCGCTGCTTTGGGTACTGACCGCTGTGGGCGTGGCCTTTCTGATGCGCCGTTCCGCGCTTGGCATGCTGATCGAGGCCGTGGGTGTGAATCGCGCCGCCTCGGCCCTTGCGGGGGTCAATGCGACGGTACTACTAATCGCGGTCTACGTGGCGTCCGGCCTCTGCGCGGCGCTGGCAGGGATCGTAGCTACCGCCGATATTCGCGGGGCAGATGCCAACAATGCCGGCCTTTGGCTAGAACTGGACGCGATCCTGGCGGTGGTGATCGGTGGCAACTCCCTGATGGGTGGTCGCTTCTCTATCGCAGCCTCGCTGCTTGGAGCGTTGATTATCCAGACCATCGACACCGGCATCCTGCTGGCGGGTTTCCCATCGGAGTACAATCTCGTCATCAAGGCGGGCCTCGTGCTGATCATCCTGGTGTTGCAAAGCCCGAACCTGAGCCATCACTGGTACGCGCTGCGTCGCGCCGCACAGTCGCGCCGCGAAACTGCCATGGCCTCTGCCAAGGAGACAGGGCAATGAACCCACGACTCTACCCGCTGGCTGCGACAATCGCGATCTTCCTGCTGGCCTGGGTGATCTGCGTCACGCAATTCCCCTATATGCTATCGACCCGAGTGGTCGGGAACCTGCTGACCGACAATGCCTATCTTGGGATCGTAGCGGTCGGCATGACCGTTGTGATCCTGTCGGGCGGCATCGATCTTTCGGTCGGCTCGGTCATCGCATTTTCGGGTGTCTTCATCGCTGTGATGCTGCGCGATACGGGCCTTCATCCTATCAGCGTCTTTGCCATGCTTCTTGTGATCACCACCGGTTTCGGCGCGGCAATGGGCTGGCTGATCCATTCGCTCGCAATGCCCCCCTTCATCGTAACGCTGGCCGGGATGTTCCTGGCACGCGGGGCGGCCTACATGCTCACGATTGACTCCGTGCCAATCGATCATGCGTTCTATGACTTGCTGGACGATGCCTATTATCTGATGCCCGGCAAGGGGCGGTTGACCCTGATCGGTGTTGTCATGCTGCTTACCGTTTTCTTCGGCATGATCGTTGCACACCGTACCCGCTTTGGCGCATCGGTCTTCGCCTTGGGCGGAGGAGAAGCCACCGCACGCCTGATGGGCGTAAAGGTCGGGCGCACGACCGTTTTGATCTATGGGTTTTCGGGGTTGATGGCCGGACTCTCGGGCATCGTCTTTTCCGTCTACACGAGCTCGGGCTATCCCCTGGCCACCGTGGGCACCGAATTGACCGCTATCGCCGCGGTAGTGATCGGGGGCACGCTGCTGACCGGCGGGGCGGGGTTCGTGTTTGGCACGCTTATCGGAGTGCTGACCATGGGGCTGATCCAGACCTATATCGTGTTTGACGGCTCGCTCTCGAGCTGGTGGACCAAGATCATCATCGGCTTGCTGCTACTGGCTTTCATCCTGCTGCAAAAGGGGCTGCTACGCGTGACCACGGCACGGGTCGCTGTATGACCGTGAGGATCGCGGCAGATTGGGGCACCTCGCGCTTGCGCATCTGGGCGCTGGACGCAGGCGGAGAGGTCACGGGGTCCACGGCCTCAGACGCAGGCATGCGCCACCTGACACCGGACGCCTTCGAACCGGCCTTCCTGCGTGCGGCTGTAGGGCTGCTGCCAGAGCTCGGCCCCGTGGAGATTCTGATATGCGGCATGGCCGGGGCGAGGACTGGCTGGCAGGAGGTCTCTTACGCAGCCGTACCCTGTGTGCCCATCGCTCGGCCAGAGCGGATCAAGACTATCGACCCTCGGCTGCATGTCAGTATCATCCCCGGCCTAAGCCAATCCACGCCGTCCGACGTGATGCGGGGCGAGGAAACTCAGATCGCGGGTTTTCTAAAGGCAAATCCCGGCTTTGACGGCGTGATCTGTTTGCCCGGTACCCACACCAAATGGGTGCGTGTTGCAGAAGGCCGTCTGCAATCTTTCCGCACCGCCATGACAGGGGAACTGTTCGATCTGCTTGGAACGCGCTCGACCCTTGCCGGACTGCTCGACGACGGTTGGAACGAAGCCGCCTTCGATGAGGCCGTGAACCGGGCCGTGCGATCACAGTCCGCGCTGGCCGCTGACCTGTTCAGTCTACGCGCCGCGGGTCTTCTCGAAAAGGTCGCTCCCGGTGCAGCGCGCGCGGGGTTGTCGGCGGTGCTCATCGGACAGGAGGTCGCCTCCATGCGGCCAATTTGGCAGGATCAGCCCGTGGCCTTGATTGGGGATGCCACGCTCGCAGACCTTTATCACCGGGCGCTGAAGGCGGTTGGACATGACGCCGAGAGGTTCGAGGCGGGCGAATTGACCCTTGTCGGCCTCTGCGCAGCCTTTGAAACGTTGAGAGAGGACGCCCAATGAGAGAGATCATTGCCATCCTGCGCGGCGTAACTCCCTCCGAGGTCGAGCAGATCGGCGAGGCGCTGGTCACTTCGGGGATCACCCAGATCGAAGTGCCGCTGAATTCGCCTGATCCACTGGACAGCATTGCCCGGCTGGCGCAGGCCTTCGGCAAAGAGGCCAGGATCGGGGCCGGAACGGTGTTGGACCCCGCGCAGGTGCTGGCCGTGGCAAAAGCGGGCGGCAGGCTCATCGTTTCCCCTGACACTAACGCCGCTGTGATCAGCGAGGCCAAGCGACAGGGCATGATCTCGTGCCCCGGCTCGATGACACCAAGCGAATGTTTCAGCGCGCTGCGTGCAGGTGCCGATGCGATCAAGCTGTTTCCGGGGTCTCTGATTGGCCCCCCTGGACTGGCCGCGATACGGGCGGTTTTGCCACCCGAAACAAAGGTGCTGGCCGTTGGTGGCGCGACCCCAGAGACTTTCTCCGATTGGGCAGAGGCGGGGATCTCGGGCTTTGGCGTGGGGACGGCGCTCTATCGTCCGGGAGACACGGTTGCGGAGGTCGCGGAAAATGCTGCGCGGATCGTCGCCGCCTATGACGCGGCCATGATCTGACCATCTTCTACGATGATTGCTCCTGTGAACTGGAAGAAGGCCCGTGCTGACATGTGGAAAGGCGTGGCCAAGTTGTGTGCGTTTGCTTGAGAGTGTTCTTTAAAGTTAACTATGTTCGTTTGCGCTGTGGGATTTGGTGCCATGCCCTCGGCCAAATCCTATCGTCGCCACCGCTTTCCATCCGACGTGATCGCTCATGTCGTGTGATTGTGCTTCCGCCTCCCCAGTAGCCCGCGGATGGTCGAGAATCTGCTTGAGGAGCGCGGCATCATCCTCTCGCACCAGGGCCGTGAAGCTTGGGCTTTTTTGCGAGGACGGACCGGCGCCGCTTGGCCGGTCAACTTGGCGACAAGTGGCATTTTGAATAGGTCACGGTCTCGATAGGGGTTTAAAAACACTGGCTTTGGTGCGCGTTCGATCAGGAGGTGTTCGTGCTTGATGTTCTGGTCCGGAGCCGCCGCGCCGGGAAAGTTGCTATGCGGTTGATTCTCCAGCTCTAGACACGAGCGGGTCATCTTACCCGTGCCCTGATTACCGACAAGCTTCGGCAATATCCGGCCGCGAAGCGCGAGATCATGCCGGGGTTCAAGCATCGCTCTCACAAAGGGCTGGACAATAGCGCCGCGAGTTTCCACCCGCGGGTCCGAAGGCGCGTGCGGGTCATGACACAAGTCTCCCGTACATCTGCAACGGTTCGTTTCGATCGACGCCCTATTCCACTGGCCCCACCACTCCGCCGCGAGATGACATCTGCAGGTTTCCGCGAACTGCGTTTCCGCTGCCCTAGACCGTGGCGCGAGTTCGCTCAACTTCAGGCCGTTTGAAGGAAAAAAACGCAGAGATGTGTCCGGCGTCAGTCAACGTTACAGTGCTCTGCGAACACTTGATTGATGGCCGATGTGACATTCGTCACGGGCGGGGCTTGTATTCCGGGCGCAGGATCCCGGTGCGTTCATGCTCGGCGGTCGACGATCACGTCACTTTTGGACCCGGTGTAAATCGCATTGGGGCTCTTCCCAACGAACATAAGTATCTCGACGGGCTGCAAAGCTATCTTGCAGGGCACTCAAGCCAGAGCAACTGAGACGGCCTGGTTGCGATTGGAAGTCAGGCAGACTGGAAAGCGGAAAGGGCCGCCAGATACAGTGGCCCTTTCGATGCTTTTCGACCAGCCAACTAGAACATGTGGCAGTCAAAGAATGTCGCCAATTCGGCAGGCATGTCTTCTTCCAAGGTCGCGAATTCCACAGGATCGGCCGCAGTCCTCTTGGCGTTTGGCTCTTGTCCAAAGCCTCTGTTAAGCGATTGGTCGCCGTTCAGCGGAAGTTCGTCACCGGGTCCGTCAAAATGGCCCCCCTCGAAAAGCGCCCCTGACTGAATGGCGTCGATGACGTCGTCGACGTCTAGGTCTTCAAGTTTGGCGAACGCTTTCCACCCGGAGTTTGTATGTGCGGAAAGGACGACGTCTCCCTCACCATCCCATGTCTGGAACGCGGCGACCTTTCCAACATAGGATCCACCGGCCGGCACCGGATCCGCAAGGATATTCTGAATTGCCAGAAAGTCCTCGCCAATCGCGAAATCGGTGATGGTATCCACGCCACCGTCGATACCGAGAAACAGGAACGAGTCCGCGTCAGCGCCGCCGGTCAGAATATCATTCCCGTTACCACCCCGCAGCTGGTCTTCTCCGTCGCCGCCAAGAATAATATCGTCACCGTTGCCGCCAAAGGACGTGTCATCACCGTCGCCACCCGATATCGTGTCATTTCCGGCGCCGCCATCAAGGTCATCGTTCCCGTTACCACCCTCTATCGTGTCATTGTGATGGCCGCCCCAGATGGTATCTTCGCCATTGCCGCCGAGCAGGGTGTCCGCGCCGACCGAGCCGTTGATGAAATCGTTGCCATCGCCACCATCAAGCCGATTGGCGCCTGCATTCCCGACCAGCGTATCGTCACCATTGCCAGTCTCGATATTCTCTATCGAGATCAGCGAGTCTGTTCCCCATGCGCCGGTTGCGGTTCCGGTGCCGTCATTCCTGAGCGAGACCTCGACGCCGAACGCATTTCCGTTGATCACGATCGTGTCGTCATAGATTGCGGTATCGGTACCGGACCCGCCATCGATGTAGTCATTGCCCTGGCCGCCCTCCAGACGGTCGTTGCCCGCCATGCCGAGGACAAAATCGTTGCCCTCGTCACCTGACAGAGTGTCGGCGTAATCGCCTCCGACAAGGCCATCATTGCCCTGTCCACCCGTCGCACTTCCGGACTCGCCAATTTCGATGTAGTCGTTTCCTTCCCCGCCGTGGATAATGTTGATCCCCTCTTCGCCGTAGAGGTGGTCGTAACCGTCACCGCCGTAGATGTAGTCATTGCCGGTACCGCCGTGAATTTCATCCCCGCCGTCACCGCCGTAGATGTCGTCATTGCCATTACCGCCGTAAATTTCATCCTCGCCTTCATCGCCATAGATCTGGTCATGGCCTTCATCGCCGTAAAGCAGGTCATTGTGATCGCCGCCGTGAATTTCGTCGCTACCGACGCCACCATGGATTTCGTCGTCACCCTCGTCACCGCGCAGATCGTCGGCGTGGTTTCCTCCGTCGATGGTGTCATTGCCAACGCCACCTGTGATGACATCGTTACCGTCGTCACCGTTGATGATATCGTTCCCATCGTCACCGAAAACGGTGTCGGCGCCTTTGTTGCCATCAATGACATCGTTCTGGTTGCCGCCATGAATTTCGTCATGACCCTCGCCGCCCGAGATAATGTCGTTGCCGTCGCCGCCCTTGATGAGATCGTCACCGTCACCGCCCAGTAGCGTATCAAGGCCGTAGCTGCCGTAGATCTGGTCGTTGTGGTCGCCGCCGTCGATAAAATCGTTGCCAGTGCCGCCGTCGATTTTATCGGCTCCTTCACCGCCATCCAGCGTGTCGCTGCCGCCACGCCCCTGGATCACATCGTTACCCTTGTAACCAAAGATTTTGTTGGCGTTTTCATCGCCGTAAAGGAAATCGTTGAAGGACGTGCCAAAGAGATCCTCGATGTTTTCAAGGCGATCTTTATCCAAATATCTATAATCGCCCCCGCCAAGGTTTATTTTTCCATTGTCCGGTCGTATTGCCCATCCAGTGGCCAGATCCGCGACGACATGCATCTTTGAAAAGGCGTAGCTGACCATATCGCTGCCCGCGCCACCGTCGAACAGATCGGAGCCTGTCGCCATCGCGGTTGATTCATAGAATTTTGGATAAGCGCCGTCGTCAGCGATGATCTGATCGTCGCCATTGAGACCGAGAATCTTGACGTTGATTGCGACCGGGCCGTGACTAGCTTCTACTAGCTTCTGCTCAAGCAAGAAATCGTTCGCAAAGTGACTGCCATAAATTGTTTTGTCATATGACACTGTAGTGTTCCTTTTGGATTGACCGACCAGCGTTACAGCCGCACGGCCCTATGGGGTGAAATTCAGGGTTTGAGAATACAGGCTTGGAAAACAGACGCTTATCGCAGTCGATAGAAAGTCCGATGTCGCATGCCTTGTGCCTTTCAGTTGTACGCCGGGGACGATCCCTCGATGCGATAACCAAGGGAGTTAGAAGGCTCGTGTTTCAGCTTGGCGTTGCAGAAGGCGGTTTCGGGTATCATTCGTAGCTGGAATGTATGCAGCTGGTATCAGGGCAACAAAATGGCGAGACCGGCCGAGGCCGGGGTCACGCCCTTGTCGGCCTTCCAATTGATTGAGGGTGCGGTGGCTATACCCTTCCACCGCCATAATCGCTTGGCGTCGCGCCATACGTCAGATGCCGGAAGTGCGGGATTGCTACCGTGAAGAACGATCAGGCAGACAATGGTTAATAGGCGGTACGTTTCGGCCCACCGCTTTGCGCGTCATCCGAGAAGACGTAGCCCAGACCACGTACGGTCTTGATATAGCGGGGCTTGGCCGGGTTAGACTCTATCTTCCGGCGCAGGCGCGAAATGCGCAGGTCGATGGAGCGGTCGAACGGCTCCCACCCACGATGATGTGCCAGGTCGAGCAGCTGGTCTCGGGATAGGACGCGGCCGCGATTTTCAGCAAACACTTTCAGCAAAGCAAATTCCATTGCCGTGATGGTTACGTCCCCATGCTCTCCTGACAAACGCGCGGCGTCCAGATCCAGCGTCCAGGGGCCAAAGCGTTGAATTTTTTTCTCTTCCGCGACAGATACCACAGAGGAAGCGCGGCGCCGGAGAACGGCTTTTACCCGAGCTTCGAGTTCGCGCAAGTCCACCGGCTTGCCAACATAATCGTCGGCTCCCATCTCTAGCCCCAGGATTCGGTCGATCACTCCGTCGGCGGCTGTTAGCATAACGATAGGCAGATCACTCTCGGCGCGCAGGCGGCGCAGGGCGCTCAGCCCGTCTTCTCCAGGCATCCGGACGTCGAGGATCACGAGATCCACCGGCGCCGCGTCGACCGCTGCCTTGAGGGATCGGACATCGCCCACCATTTCCACATTAAAGGCACGAGCACTCAGATATTCTCCGACCATCTCGCGAAGATCCGGTTCGTCGTCGCAGATCACGATGCGTGGAGCGCTCACCGGCCCGCCTCCTCTAGCAGATTGTCGACCAGCGCGAGTATTTCCACCGGCGGCAATGGTTTTTCAGCATATGGTCGACCCGAAGCGGTCAGAAACGCGTCGACGTCCTGACCCATCGAGTCTCCGGTCAGGAATGCAACGCGGGGAACCAGCAGTGGCGCTGTTTCTCCCAGCGCAACCAGAAAAGCGCGGCCGTCCATGCCCGGCATTTTGATGTCACTCAGTATCGCGTCAAACTTGGTCCGCTGACATTGTTCAAGCGCCCGTGTCGCGTCCGTACACAACGTTACCCTGTGTCCTGCCTGACTCAGCACCTCGCCGAGCAATTCGCCGACCTCTGGTTCGTCGTCGATGACCAGTATGTGAGCACGCTGTTGCCTTTCCGTTTTCGGCGCATCATTCGCCGATTCACTACCGGGCCGGATTGGAAGGGCTACAGTAAAGATCGCACCACCCTCTGGCCCATTATGCAGCGTGAGCCGCCCGCCATGCGCGGTAACAATACGATGGCAGAAAGCGAGGCCGACGCCGGTGCCCACGCCTACTTCCTTGGTCGTGAAGAAAGGTTCGAATACGCGCGAGCGCAGGGCTTCAGGGACACCGGGACCACTGTCAGCCACGCGGATCTCAACGGTTTCGGGACTTGCCGAGGTGACGATAGAAAGCCGCGCATTCTTGCAACCGGCAAGAGCCTGTTCGGCGTTCATGATCAAATTTGACACAACTTGTGCAATCTGATCGGAATCGACACCGATTTCGGGCAGCCCGGCGTCGAGATCAAGCGTAACCTTCACACCGGCTGCTCGCAGCCCATAGGCAGAGATGTCGAGCGCCGCACGCACCAATTCGTTGAGATCGCAATTTTCGACCCGCGCTGGACGTTGCCGCGCCATGGCGAGAAACATTTTCACGATGCGTCCGCTGCGCTGTGCCGCGGAAGAGATCTTGTCGACCCGACGTTTCAATGCAGGCGTGTCCACCTCGTCCGCCAACATCATTGTATGGCCCACAACAATCGAAAGCGGATTGTTCAACTCATGCGCCACGCCCGCCAAGAGTTCACCTAATGCCAGAAGTTTCTCGTTCTGATGTGCAACCTCGCGCTGTCGTTCGAGCTCGGCCTGAAGCGCCAGTCGCTCGGTCACGTCAAGGCTTGAGGAAACGATCAGACGCTCCCCACGGAACTCGATCACCCGGGCAGAGGTGAGGCAGTCAATCGCGGATCCATCGTCGCGGTGGAACCGCACAGGCCAATCCCTCAGTTCTCCTGTCGGGAGCAATGCCTCAAGATACCGTTTCCGTATCTCCGGATCGGAAATGTCGCGCGTCATGTCCAGCCCGTTCGCCTGTTCGAGCGTGGCACGCGGTGCAAAGATCACCCTGCCATCATCGACACGGC
This sequence comes from Paracoccaceae bacterium, assembly GCA_018223035.1. GTDB lineage: Bacteria > Pseudomonadota > Alphaproteobacteria > Rhodobacterales > Rhodobacteraceae > Heliomarina. Next base: position 432,497 of record JAAEZD010000001.1, on the reverse strand, counting down.
TGACCATCAACGTGGCCGGGCTGGCATTGACGATCGTACGAACAAGTCGGTCGGTCTCGCGTGTGCTCTCTTCGGCACGCTTGCGGATGGTAATGTCCCGCATGGCGATAACATACCCGCCATCGGGAGACCGGAAATTCGAGGCCTCCAGAACCCGTCCGTCCGCCATGGGCAATTCGACCCCGATCCGGCCCTCCGCAATACATGTCCTGATCCAGTCCATGACATCTATTTCACTTTTACCTGCGGGGACTGAAATCTGACCTGCGCGGATACAGGCCAGAACTTCGTCGTCGAGGGTTGTTCCTGGGGCCGAGAGGTCGCGATCGTCCATCAACAACTTCCGGAATGCGGGGTTGTTCATCAAGAGCCGACGTTCGGAGTCGTAAAGCGCAACGCCTTCTCCCAAGGACTCCACAATCGTGCGCACACGGGCGTCCGCCTCACGCTCCGCGATTTCGGCACGCTTCCTTTCTGTGACGTCGCGCAGGGCGATAAGGTAGCCGCCCATAGGCGTCGGATGGCTCGAGAACTCCAGATGCCGTCCGTCCGTCCGTTGCATTGGCATATCCCGGGCAAAAGTGCGGGTAGCATCTTTCATTTGGGCCGCAAAATCATCAACTCTGACGCCCTCGGGCAGTGCAAGCTGGCCAATATCGTAGACATAGGCACAGTGTTCGGACATGTGCGTGCCGTGCGGCAGACGCGGATGTCCATCATGCACCAGCCGGTGCAACGCCTCGTTCGACATGCGCAGCCGCAGGTCTGCATCGTAAAGAGCGACGCCTTCTTCCAGGGACTCCACGATTTCACCCAGCGCGTCGTTTATGCGGGCTTCCTCCGATTGCAATTGGGTTACATCGATCGCGGTTCCCATGATGCCGCCCGTCGGCGTACGGAAGCTTTGCATCAAGAGCTTGCGCCCGTCCGGTGTTTTTCCATCGACCGTAATGGTTTGCTGCTGTGCCATGACAAACAGAGCTTGCACCATCTCATCGACAGTCTGACCTGTCGGGACCTCGAGAAGACCATTTCGGATCAGACCCGTTGCATATTCCGTCCCGGACATGCCCGACCGGACCGGACCCAGCAGGTCACTCCAGGCGGAGTTTGCCATCTGTACCGTCAGCGACGCGTCCAGAATGATCATCCCCATGTCCGCGCTTTCGAAAGCCTGCCCCAAAAGCCCGAGCGCTTGCAATTCGCCCATGATTTCCGGGTGACGATCACGAAACGTGACGAGACAGCCGCCGCGAGGCGTCGGATTGGCGCTGCCGATCAATATCCGCCCGTCGGTCATGGGGACGTCGAAACCGCGCCGGTAACTTCGGATGGCATTCGCAAAGTTGTCGAGCATACCAGGAAGACCGAAACCTGGCATGATCGCGGCACCGCCACCGTCAAATAAAAGGCGCATTGTATCTTCAAACCGGTACCCCGCCGACGGCCCGGCGCTTGTTGCATGGAAGGCACGACGATACCGGCCGTTCGTAGCCACGCAACGCCAGCCTGTGTCGAAAAGAATGGCCGCATCGTCGAGCGCCTCGAACGCGTCGCTGAAGCAGTTTTCGGAGGCAGTTTGCTGCTCTCTTCGCGTGATATCGCTTACCGCATGCTGCGTAGTCGACTTGGACATGATTTCTTTCTTTCGCTTGCTACCCCTCAATGCGTCCGTTTCACGTCAGAACTGTTTCTTTGCAGACGATAATTGTATCAATTGTATCATTGTCCGGCTTGCTTGGCTTGAGTTAAGCTGCGTTTATTCAGCCATGGATCGTATTTGACACCTAAATAGAGCTGACATGGGACAGATACGGAATGGGATTAGTCTGATCCAACAAGACAGATTCGGATCGTCTAAATGTCTTTTGATAAAACTCAAATCGAAGCGCTAAAAGAAAGCGGAGCAATTTTCCGGGGGGCCCCCGAGGCTGTTGCAGCCCGGTTCTATCTTCTGCTTTTCGAAGCGAACCCGGAACTACGTCGCCTCTTCCCCGACAATTTGGACGATCAGGGACGCAAACTCTCGGCAACACTCGCGCTGGTTGTAGACGCGATCGGAGAATGGCAAACTCTCGAACCCGTTCTGTCATCGCTGGCACGGCGTCACGTCGGATACGGGGTCGAAGCTAGCCACTACGGGGTCGTTTGCACGGCCCTAATGCAGACCTTGACGCAGACAGGTGCCACCGCAAGCCAGGTCGCCGCCTGGAAGGCCGCGTTAGAGAAGATCTCGAGTTTTATGGTATCGGTCGCGTATCCAGACCGCTGGGTGGAGTCGCATTAAGTGACTGAGCCCTTGGCCTGGGCTATAAAATGGTGCTTCTAATCTTTGTTCGAACTTGAGCGAACCATTTTAGGGATCAATCCGACCTACACGCCGCGATTGAAAGGCTTTCACTATCCTCCGAGGGAGCATCGCCAGAGCGATTTGGACTCATGTCTCGATATGCTGAAATTTTCAGATACAGAGTATTTTCCCAAGGCAGATTATCCTGCTAAGTCAGAAGAAAGAGCCTCGATAATCCCGTCGAACGCACTCAGAATGTAGCGGTCGTAATCCGCGTCCGATGCAACAGGAGTTGAGCTTTGTTTGATAACGGCAATCTGGCGCTCCGTGTCGCAATAGATCCATTGGCCAAAGATACCTTGTGCCGTGATCGCCTGTCGTCCGGGCGTGTGGCGCACCCACCATTGCGCGCGGTAGCTCCAGCTCTCGTTGTCCAGTTCGGGAGAGGCATCCGGCCCTGACAGAAACGCTTCGCGCGATCCACCCCTGCAAATGTTATCGATGATTGACACCGGGATCAGCTGCTTGTCATTCCATCGGCCGCGTGCCGAGATCATCGCGGCAAAGCGGGCAAGGTCGTGCGGCGTGGCGTTCAGCCCGCCTGCGGCGACCTCGGTGCCGGCAGGATCAAGCAGCATGTATGCTTCGCCGTCGGCGCCCAAAGGGTGCCATAACAGGTCTTCTGCGAGTTGGGAAAAGCTCTTGCCGGTGAGGCGCGAGGTGACCCAATTCAACAGGTCCGTCTTTGGACTCTGGTAGTGAAAGATTTGCCCGTGTGCCACTTCCTCTTCGGTAGTCAGCGTGCAGAGATAGTCCTGGATGGTCTTCGCTATTGGACGCTCTTTCTCGCGCGGTCCGATGCCGGTGACGCGGGCATAATCGTGGATATGCGACGTAGGGTCAGCATAATCTTCGTTGAAACGGATCGAGTTCGTCATATCGAGAACCTGTCCGAGAGTCGCACTGGCCACGCCCGGCTCCAAACCTGCGTCGGGAAGGAGAGAGGCAATCGTGTCCCCTTCACTCGCCCGGTCTCCGTCGATCGCGAGCAGCGCGAAAAGTCCCGCCAGCGATTTTGTGCAAGACATCATCTGGTGTGGCGTCCGAGCGGTCATGCCGTTCAGATAGCTTTCGTATACGATCGTCTCACCCGATACGACGACAAGGCTGTCTGTAAAGGTTTCGTGCAGGAAGCTGGCAAAACTGGCGAGGCTGTCGTCAGGTCGACGCACGGCCAGGTTTTCGACCCTCGTGTCATGCGCGATCTTGAGCGGTATCGGGTCGGCCGGGCACCGAATAGGCGCAGTTGGCATCAGCCTGCGCATGTTCTGATAGGCCCAGCGGTTGTAGGGGGCAGTCCAGAAGCCGTTTTCGAGTGTGACCTGCTGCTCCGGTGGGGGCGGAAAACCTTCCATGAGCTTGAGTTCACTGGCAGTCGAATAATCCTGGGTCATGCACACGTCGCTTATTTTCTGATTGAAGTGCAGCTGGTACTGCGGCTATTTTCCCAGATCACCTGCCAGCATTTCGACAATGCGGAAAAAGTGGCGAAGGGCACGGCCTGAGATACCGCCATGGCACATAAAGCTGTGCAGCATTCCGGGCAGGCATTCGGCCTGTGATTCTACACCGGCCTCGGTCAGAGCCATGGCAAAACGCATGCCAATGTCGCGCAGCGGATCGCATTCGGCGGTAATGATCCTGGTGGGCGGCATCAGGTGCAAGTCGGGTTGATGTTCCAGCACATTTTCCGGGTGATCGATGTCGGCGGGATCTTGCAGGTAGTTTGTTACGAACCACTGCATTTCGTCATGTTCGAGATTGGTGCCTTTGCCATATTGCTCAACGGAGCGATAGATTTCCGGCCCGGGCTCGGCGGCGAATGGGCGGGCATCGGTCACCGGGTAGATCAGCGTTGCACCGCGCAGTTCCAGTGCGCCTGTTCGACCTGCGTGAAGGGCGGCATTGACCGCGAGATTGCCACCGGCGCTTTCCCCCATGACCGCAATCCGCGCCGGGTCAATTGCAAGGTCTTTGGCTGCGCTCCCGAGCCATTCGATTGCGTCCTGGGCATCTTCGACCGCGGCGGGGAAGGGGTGTTCGGGCGCAAGTCGATAACCGATAAAAACAACCGCCGCCTCCAGCAGATGCGCCAGAGCGCGGGAGTGGTTGTCATACGTTTTTGCGTCGCCCAGCACATAGCCGCCGCCGTGAAAGTACAATATCGCAGGTAGCGGGCCCTCTGAATGCTCCGGGCGGTAGATGGACACCGTGAAATGGCCACCCGTTGGCGAAAGTGTCTCAACCCGTGCCGGGTGCACGACCGGGTAACCGTTACCGACAAACATGGCGCGCATGGCGTCGCGGGCATCGGGCAGGGTCATATCCTGCAGGGCTGGGCCGCCGGTCGCGCGGTTGCGTTCGAGCAGGCGTTGCAGGTCTGGATGTATGGTCATTCAATTTCGGACTCTGCGGACTCTGCGGACGCGGCACGATTGCCGCTGATATGGTCGGTGATCGCAGACCTCAGCAGCGTAAGGTCACGCTTTTCGATGGCATCAACCAGCTCGAAGTGGCCTTGTGTGGCCTGCTGAAGCTGGTGCATCGTCTGCCATTGGCCGACGGGTGCGGCTGGGCCACGTTGGCGGAGATCCAGCATCAGTTCGCGCAGCACATCGTTGCGGCAAAAGCTGTAGAATTTGAAATGAAACGCCTGATTGGCCTCGATCTGGGCAAAAGAGGATCCGTGATAGGCGGCGGTTTTGAAGGCTTCGGCGTAGCCGCGCAACTCGGTGATGTCCGCGTCGGTGGCGGATTCAATGACATCGGCGGCTGCCTGGCACTCCAGTATAGCGCGCACCTCGCCAACCTGTTTCAAGCGTACAGGGTCGGGCATGGGAACGCGGTAGCCCCGATTCGGGATATGTTCGACCAGACGTTTGGAGTGCAGGTTCGTCAGCGCATCGCGTACCTTGATCCGGGTGCAACCATAGCGCTTCTCCATATCGATCTGCTTCAGCCACTCACCCGGGCCGAGAGCGCCCTTATTTATATCGGTGATAATCTGCTGCGAGATCTCATCCAAGGATTGTCTGGCGGGTATCGTCTCTTGCTGTGTAGCGGTCATGAAGGCGTGTCCGGCTGTTATGCGGTTATTCTACGCAGGAAAGAGGCCGCGTTCAATATGCTCTACAAAATTGGCGCCAATTTGTAAAAATATTTTGACGCCACAAATTCGGGCCCCTAAGGTCGGCTTGAAATGACGACTGGAGACCATCGCGAATGTTGCCAAGAGTAGGGGATAGCCCCAAGGAACGATTGAGATCGCTTTACCTGACCGGGGATACCACGATCATTGCCTGCAAGGCGGATCCACGCTTTTGCTATACCCTCTACATTCCGGAAAGCGCTTGGGACGAGCCGGAGAGGGAGTTGGATCTGCTTGTCGCAGTGCACGGGACGATGCGGCTTCAATCTCTATACCGCGATGTTTTTTCGGGTTTTGGCCGGTTCAATAACTGCGTGATCCTCGCCCCGCTCTTTCCCGTCGGTGTTCTCGGCGACATGGAGTCGGGCGGGTACAAATACCTGATCGAAGGCGATATCCGCTATGACGAGGTTCTGCTGGCCATGGTCAAGGAGGCGGGCGATCTACTGGCTCGGCAATTTGAAAAATTCATGCTTTTCGGTTTTTCCGGCGGCGGGCACTTTACCCACCGCTTTCTCTATCTGCATCCCGACCGGCTCAAGGCGGCCTCGATCGGCGCACCCGGCTCAGTCACGCTATTGGATGAAACGATGGATTGGTGGCCCGGCATCCGCAACTTTGCAGAAGTATTCGGGCGGGGCATCGACTTTGACGCACTGAAGCAGGTCAAAGTCCATATGTCTGTCGGCGCACAGGATCTAGAGAGCTGGGAGATCACCTTTCCCGAGGATTCGCCGAGATACATTCCCGGGGCGAATAGCGCCGGGAAAGACCGCAATGAGCGTCTGCACAGCCTGCGTGAATCGCTCGAGTCGCGGGGCGTCGATGTCTGGCACGACATCGCGCCGGGGGTGCCGCATGACATGCGAGGTGTGTTCCCCTATATCGAACGCTTTTTCACCGACGTTCTGCAAGGCAAGCTTCCCGCACCGGGTGTGCGCTGATGGCTATCGTACCAAAATTGATCGAGCTCGAAGGCCCGCCGCTTGAACGGGGACGCGCCTATGGCCGCGCAGCAGACACCCAGCTGCGTCACGGGCTTGGTGTATATCGCAAGCTTTTCGAGGAGCATCGTCTGGCCTGGGATAGCGTTTTGTCCTATGCGGCAGAGCTGCGCGAAAGCCTTGCCAAGCGAGTGCCGGAGGCGATGGACGAACTCGCCGGCATCGCCGAAGGCGCGGGCGTGCAACTCGAAGAGGTGCTGGTCATCAATGGCCGTAGTGAGATTATCAATCTCCACGCACAACGCCCCAAGGATACCTCAAAGCTCGACGATGGCTGCACATCGGCCGTGGTCCTGCCCGAAATGAGCGAGAACGGACAGCTTCTGCATGTTCAGAACTGGGACTGGCTACCGGATTGCGCCGAGAGCACCGTAGTCTTGAAGATCCGGCGCGACAACGGTCCTGACGTACTGACGTTTGTCGAGGCAGGTGGCCTTGCAAGGGCGGGTTTCAATTCGGAAGGGGTTGCGATCACCGGCAACAACCTCGTCTGCGCACAGGACGGGACAGCCCCGTTTGGCGTGCCGCTGTCAGTCATCCGCCGCCGCGTGCTCGAGGCGGGGGGATATTCAAAAGCGTTGACGGAACTCTATCGATTGCCGCGCACCGTCTCGAACAACATGACAGTGAGCTGCGCAAAAAGCGGCGATTGCCTGAATTTCGAGACCACGCCCGACCGAATTTACTGGCAGGCGCCAGAAGGCGGCTGCATCACTCACGCCAACCACTTTACCAGCCCGGTGGCGCGTGCACGCGAGATGGACCTCGGGATCGCCCGCGGGGCTGACACTTTGTTCCGGGATCGTCGATTGCGGGGCTTGATCGAAAAAAGCGCGTCGAAACACACTCTCGATACGCTGGCCGAAGCTCTGGATGACAGATTTGGTGCGCCAAGGGGGATCATACGCTCGCCTCAGGGCAACGAAGGCGAAACCAATGCCTATCTCTCCGCGACGGTCGCCATGGTTCTGATGAATGCTGGTGCTGGTGAAATGCGCATCCGGCAACTGCCCTACGCTCACAGCGAAACAACGGTTTTCAGTCTCTCGTAGCTCTAGTCGCGCGATGCGCTTCAAACCTTAACCAATTAAAACAACAGGGAAAATAGCATGACTATGGACAAATTCGGTATCGCGAGGCTCCTCGCAGCAACGGCGATCTGCTGCGCCGCCAGCGGGAGCGTCATGGCAGAGAGTACAGTCAACATGGCGCTCAATGCCGATATCCGCGGCACCAACCCCGGAGTGACACGGGACGGCAACACCGACATCATTCACTCGCAGTTTGTCGAGGGACTTGTGACCTATGCCGACAACTTTGAAATCATCCCGATGCTCGCCGAAACCTATGGCGTTTCCGAGGACGGCCTGACCTACACCTTCAATCTTCGCCACGGGGTCAAGTTTCACAATGGTGAGGAGATGACAGCCAAAGAGGTAGAGTGGTCGTGGAACCGGCTGGCCGGGGAAGCGTCGGAAAGCCACTGCAAGAACTACTTCAACGGCGAAAATGGCCTGAAGGTCGTTTCTGCCAAAGCGGTGGACGACTACACGTTCGAAATTACTCTTGATCGGCCCTATGCCGTGTTTTTGGCGACGATGGCGCGATTTGACTGCGGCTCCATGGGTATCCTGCACCCGGACTCGGTGAATGAGGATGGAAGCTGGAACAAGCCGATCGGCACGGGTCCCTATGTTCTGGGCGAGCACCTTCCCGGCCGCTACGTGGAACTCGAGCTATTCCCCGATTATGTCAGCCGGGACGAGCCGGTGAACGGCCTCGGTGGCGGCAAACATGCAGAGGTGGACACGCTTCATTTCGATTTCGTAGGTGAAGGCGCGGTGGCGAAGACGGCCCTCCAGGCGGGCGATCTAGACATCGTGGCGCTCGACGCAATGGCGGCGGCCGAGCTCAAGGAAGCGCCTGGCTTCAAGGTCGATGCGACACAGTCGGCCGTTTGGGATACCTATTTGCTGAACCCGAACGATCCGGTTCTGGCCGATGTGCGGATTCGTCAGGCCATGGCGCATGCTATTGATCCCAGTCAGATCATGGCCGCGATTACCGAAGGGTTCGGTGAGGCCTCGCCTTCGCCGGTGCCGCCGATGTCGAAGAACTTTACCGAGGTTCAGGCCGAGTACCCGGCCTATGACGTCGAGCAGGCCAAGTCCCTGATGGAAGAGGCTGGCTATGACGGTGAAGAGATCAAGATCATCGCGACCCGCCGCAATGGTGCCTACTACGAACGCGCCCTGATGGCACAGGCGATGCTGGCCGATGCCGGATTCAATGCGACACTCGAAGTGGTGGAGTGGGGCACCCAGCTGGAAGCCTACCGCACCGGTGAAGGCTACACGATGCAGTCTTTCAGCTTTTCGCCACGGCTCCATGCCGGTCTGAGCTTTGAAATGTTCACCGGCGAGGCCAAGCGCAAGGCGTGGCAGGATCCGGAAGCCGTCGCGCTTGTCTATGAATCACTCGAAACCGGCGATCCGGAACGTTTGCAGGAAATCATCGACGAGCTCTCGCGTCGCTTCAACAAAGAGGTTCCGGCCATTGGTCTCGGCCACCGGATGCTTTTCACTGGCATGTCTGACCGGGTCTCGGGCTTTGAGAACTGGGGTGCGGGCGTGCTGCGCGGTTGGATGCTGCGGGTCTCTGATTGATCCGAGCAGGCTAGGAGACGGCGACCATGTTCCTTTTCGTGGCAAGACGTTTGCTGATGTCGGTTCCGACACTGATCATCGTCGCCGTCATGGTTTTCTGCCTCGTCCGGGCCTTGCCCGGCGACCCGGCGATCATGATGCTGGGCGGCAATATCGACGACGAGTCGACCCTTCAAATGATGCGCCAGCAACTGGGGCTGGATCAGCCGCTGCCGATCCAGTTCCTCGCGTGGCTGCGCGAGATCTTCTCCGGCAATCTTGGTGTCTCGGTGCTGACCGGTCAGTCGGTTGGCGCACTCCTTCTCGACAGATTCAGCGTCACGGCCACTGTGGTGTTGCTTGCGATCACGACGGCGCTGATTGTCGCCATTCCGGCCGGACTGGTGGCGGCGCACCGGCACAATTCGCGCACCGACTACGCCATCGTCTTCCTGACGATCCTGAAACTTTCGATGCCGAGTTTCTGGGTTGGATTGATGCTGCTGGTCGTGTTCGGCGCTATGCTAGGCTGGCTTCCGACGGTCGGCTACGTGTCGATGTCCCAGGATTTCGGTCTTGGAGTGACTTATCTCATCCTGCCTGTAACTTCGCTGGCCCTGTCCGAGATTGCTGTGATGACCCGCATGATGCGTGCCGGCAGTCTCGAGGTGATGAACCGCGATTACATTACCCACGCCCGGGCAAAGGGATTGCCCGAGAGGCAGGTTCTGTGGCGGCATGTCTTTCCGAATGCCTTTGCACCGACGCTGACGATGGTCGGCATCGCGCTGGCGGGCCTGCTGGCGGGCGCGGCGGTAACCGAGACGGTCTTTACCCTGCCGGGTATCGGCAAGCTGCTCGTCGACTCGATTTATGGCCGGGACTATCCCGTCCTGCAGGGTGCGCTGCTGTTCATCGCGCTGATCTATGTCCTGACAAATCTGTCGATCGACATCGCGTATTCCTTCTTTGACCCCAAGGTGCGACTGACGTGACTTTCCTGTTCCGCCTGCTTGGCAAACCCAATGGCCTCATCGGGGCTGTCATGCTCGTCCTCGTCTTATTCACCGCCTTTCTCGGCGCGGTCTGGACCCCGTACGACCCGCTAAAATCCGATCTGCTGAATCGCTTTGCCGAGCCCGGGATGGCCCATCCGTTCGGGACTGATATGTTCGGCCGCGATGTCCTGTCGCGATTGATGCGCGGCGCGTGGGTTTCGGTTTCAATCGGACTTTCTACACTGATCGTTCCGGTTATTCTCGGCACGTTGCTCGGAGCGGCAGCGGGTTACTTCCGAGGCTGGTTCGACCGGCTATTGATCATGATCCTCGATGCGCTGATGGCCTTTCCGGGGCTGCTGATCGCGCTTGGCCTTATGGCTGTCATCGGGGCAAACCGGTTCGGTGTGATCATGGCGCTTTCAGTCGCCTATCTTCCTGCAGTGACAAGGGTGGTACGCGGGTCCGTGCTCTCGATCAGCCAGAACGAGTTCGTCGAAGCGTCGACGGTGATGGGCAATTCCCGCCTCTATACGCTTCTGATCCACATCCTGCCGAATTGTCTCGCTCCGCTGATCGTACTGACCACCATGATGTTTGGCTGGGTTCTTTTGGCCGAAAGTGCGCTGAGTTTTCTCGGACTGGGCGTACCGCCGCCAGAGCCGAGCTGGGGCAATATCCTGTCGGAGGCCAAGGCACATCTGATGCGCTACCCGCTGCTCGGGCTGCTGCCGGGGGTCTGCATTTCCATTGCCCTGCTCGGCGTAAACCTTCTCGGTGATGCGCTGCGCGACGAGCTTGATCCAAAATCCGGGGCAGCGCCCTCGAAGGAGACGATCTGACATGACCCAGCCAAGGAACATAAGCTCAGATGGCGATGTCCTCCTTGCCGTTGAGAACCTGGAGATTTCTTTCGGGCCCGCTGCGGTGGTCAAGGGCGTGAACCTGACTGTCAAGCAGGGCGAAGTACTTGCGTTGGTCGGAGAGTCGGGGAGCGGCAAGAGCATGATCGGGCGCTCGATTCTTGGATTACTGCCCGAACCCGGGCGCGTTACCCAAGGCCAAATCCGGTTTGGTAGTGAGGAAATAACTTCTCCCACGAGCCCTGAGGCATTGCGCAAGCTGCGCGGACGTTCCATCGGGCTAATCTTCCAAGAGCCGCTTTCGTCGCTGAACCCGACGATGCGCATTGGTGAACAGATGTTCGAGGCGATGCGGTTGCATACCGACTTTTCCGAGAGCCAGATCCGCGAACGGGCGCTCGACATGCTGCGACAAGTCCGGCTGGACCGGCCAGAAACGCTGCTCAATCACTATCCGCACGAATTCTCGGGCGGGATGCGACAGCGGATCATGATCGCCTCGGTGATGATGCTTCAGCCGAAACTGCTCATTGCCGACGAGCCGACGACAGCGCTCGACGCGGTGGTTCAACGCGAGGTGCTGGATATCATGGAGGAACTTGCCCGGGCTAATGGTACGGCTGTGATCCTTATCTCTCACGATCTCGCTGTCGTGGCGCGCTATGCCGACCGGATCGCTGTGATGGAGCAGGGAGTACTGGTAGAAAGCGGGGTTACACAAAAGGTTCTGACGCGCCCGCAGCATCCGTACACCCAAAGGCTGCTCGAGGCCGCACAACTTGGCGTGCCAGCTCCGGTTGCCGGACGTGAAGGGGAACCGCTCTTGAAGATCGAAAACCTGAGCGTCGATTTCACGGAAAAGGGATGGCTGGGCCTTGTTGGCGGGAAGGTTCACCATGCGGTACGCGATGTCTCGCTGACGGTTGCGCCGGGTGAATTTGTTGGTCTCGTCGGTAAATCCGGCAGCGGCAAGAGTACCATCGGGCGTGCGGTCTGCGGTCTGACCCCAAGCGTCGGCGGGCGTGTCACCTTTGACGGGCGTGAATTGGGTAGCCTGTCATCGGCGGAGGAGCGCAAACTGCGTCAGCGTATTCGGGTCGTTTTCCAGGATCCATTTTCTTCGCTGAATCCCCGGATGCGGATTGGCCGTATCATCCGCGAGGGTCTGCGCCATGACACCAGCCTGAGCCGGGCCGAGCGGCAACGTGCGGTGGAGGAAATGCTGGAGGCAGTCGGCCTGACACGCGAAATGGCAAACCGATTTCCGCATGCGCTCTCTGGGGGGCAACGTCAGCGGGTCGCCATTGCCCGGGCGCTAATTGCGAAACCGGATCTTATCATCGCGGACGAACCGGTTTCGGCCCTCGACGTGACGATTCAGGCACAGATCCTTTCTCTTTTGAAACGGCTACAGGCAGAATTTGGCTTTGCCTGTCTGTTCGTCAGCCACGATCTCCACATCGTCGAGCAGCTTTGCGCCCGGCTCTACGTTCTGCACAATGGCCGCTTGATGGAGACCGCGGCAACTCCTGACCTCTTTGCCGCGCCCCGTCATCCCTATACCCGGCTGCTGCTAAGCGCTTCGCCGCGGCTTCAACAGAGTGAGGACGGGGTTATGTTTGCCGAGACAGAGCTGCCGCAGGACGACAGTGACGTGACCGACTACTACGATGCGACACGCCCTGACGACCCTTATCATCTTGTTGAGGCCAAAGCAGGCCACATCGTGGCTGTCAGAGCGCGGGAAGCGACCAGTCTATGACACAGTCAATTCGTCGCCCCTATGTTCCGGCGCCCTACAGGATGGGCGAAGACACCGCGCGAGCGATGATCTTATCCGAACCGTTCTCCTTGCTGGTCACTCAGGGTGAGGCAGGCATCACCGAAGCAACCCACACGCCGCTCTATTTCGAAAACGGACAAGCGGACTGTGGCACACTCGTCGGTCACGTCACCCGTACCAATCCCCAAGCCGCAAGCGTTGGTACAGAAACGCAGGCGCTCGCGGTTTTTACCGGCCCATCAGCTTATGTGTCACCGGCGTGGTATGTGGAAGATGAGGATGTACCCACGTGGATTTACCAGTCGGTTCAGGTGCGCGGCCCGATAGAGTTGATCGAAACCGAAGAGGAGATGATGGCTCTAATGCTCAATATCGTCTCCCAATCCGAACGTCGCATCGGCGGTACATGGCAGTTGGATCGCATTGAACAGCGCGATATCGATAGAATGATGCCCCGGATCGTCGGATTCCGTATTCACATCGAAACGGTTGTCGGGGTCTCCAAAGCCGAGCAGACGCGCTCTGCTGCGAACCGTGCTGCGGTTGCTGCAAAGTTGGAAGGCGGGCGCGAGATTGGTCGCGACCCTCTCCGCGCGCTTCTGGGCGTGTCCCAGATCTGAATCGTTCTCCCTTTTGACGCTGAGGTTAGGTGCCATTCTGTTCAGGCGTCCAGCCTTGCGTGATACGCCCCACGACGGACCTTTGGGGATCGATGTGGCGTAGCGGTTTGAACCTTTAGGACTTTTTTGTCGGTCTGCGACCGGCCTCTACGCCCGAATTCGCCTAGGTGTTTTCTCGGCGATGCATCGTCGGCCCAGACCTTACGTTGGATCTCTCGAGATCGTCGATTTGCGCCAATTCAGGACTCGCACCAATTTTTTCTAACAGACATCAAGGCGTGCCAGTAGATTCCCAATCTTGTGGCATTCCTGAATGGACACTTGCGTGTAAAAGGCTTCGATGAGAATTCGGAAAACGTAACTGAAAAATTTTTGCCGCTCTCTCGCCGTCTCAGCGGCTGCCGCGCCACCGCTACAGCCCACGTCGATTTCCGTCTGGCGTCTTTTAGGCGCCACTACAAAAGCATAATTCCTACCTTTGCCATCGACGCGGCAGCCGGAAATTTATGGTCAACGATTGGCCAATTCCATCGGGCGGAGCGCTCAGCAAATTGTCGTCGGACCACATCTCCGCGACCATGGCATCACAGCACATGGCCACGCGGTGACTGGCACCAGGATAGCCGTCAACTTCCTCGTCCAGGTCCTGCGCATTTATGGCGATTTCGGTTCGTCCCAAACCCTCTGCACGGTTCAGCATGCGCCTGAGAACTCGTTGAAAGTCGCCAGGCTCGGGTACGAGTGCAATCATGAAGCAGCTTTGCACGGCTTTGTTTTCAAAGATACCCTCTTGCCTCAAGGGCACTGGCAGATAATGCGTCGTCTCGTTCAGGCTTTCTCAAAGACACGCTATTTTCTGAAACCGTGTACTTGCTTTTTGCCCCGGAAACATCCACATGAGGTTGGCTAACGTTTTTCTGCGACCCTCTGCCTCCGTTCAACCGGCTTCAGTCGATCACTCAGTCTGATATTGCCGGGCTGCCGGATACTGCGGGCAGCACCAAGAATAGGAGATCACGGATATGGCCAATGGCACCGTGAAATGGTTCAACGCAACTAAAGGCTTCGGCTTCATCGAGCCCGAGACAGGCGGACGTGACGTCTTCGTCCACATTTCGGCCGTCGAACGCGCAGGCCTGACCGGTCTTGCCGACGCTCAGAAGGTTACCTTCGACGTCGAATCGGGCCGCGACAACAGAGAGAGCGCGACCAATCTCGCGCTCGCCTGATCCGAGCATAGCCGGGTGCCCTGACAGGCACCCGGCACACCAATCTCTTCCACACACAGATCCTCGACCAACAGTCCACGGACCGAGTCCGACTCGAGGTTCGGCGCTGGCTTGGAGTCGTCGTCTCGCAGCTTATCGGACCCCGATTCCGTCGCGCAGTCGTTTTGAATTGGTCGCTACAGCACTCCCCTTCGCTTTCATCTTTGCCCTGTCGTGGTGGTCCCTCGCGATCAGCCCGTGGCTTTCGGTCGGCCTGTCGCTGATCAACGCAGCCTTCGTCATCCGTCTCTTCGTGATCCAGCATGACTGCGGACACGGCGCTTTCTTCTCGTCCCGGTTCTGGAACGGATGGTGCGGGCGGGTTATCGGCGTGCTGACGCTAACCCCGTACGCAATGTGGAAACAGAACCACGCGCTTCATCACGCGACGACCGGTAACCTCGACCATCGCGGAACGGGTGACATCCCCACCCTGACGATCGCCGAATATCGCTCCAGGTCGTTGGTCGCGCGTGCCGGATACCGACTTCTACGGAATCCGTTGGTGCTCTTCGGGTTCATCGCGACATTCAATTTCATGATTTGGAACCGTGTACCGCCCAATCCCCTTAAGGCACGACGGGGAGAGTGGAAAAGTGCCCTTGGCACCGATGGCGCAATCATCGCTCTGCTCGGATCGCTTTATCTGCTGGGTGGCGTTCCGGTACTGGTCTTCGTCTACCTGCCCATGATGGTGCTCGCGGCGATTGTCGGCACATGGCTCTTCTATGTCCAGCATCAGTTCGAAGAGACATATTGGGATCAGGATACAGAGTGGACGGTGCAGGACGCGTCGTATCGTGGCTCGTCCCATTACGTTTTGCCGCCAATTCTGACATGGATGACGGGGAACATCGGTGCACATCATATCCATCACCTCGCCAGCCGCATCCCGTTCTACCGACTGCCCGAAGTTCTTCGGGACAACGTTCAGTTCAACGAGGTCGGAAGAATTACGTTCTATGAGAGCCTGGGTTGCGCAAAGCTCGCACTCTGGGATGAGGCCGGACGTCGTCTCGTTTCGTTTTCCGAAGCCCGTAAGTTGCCTTCATGATCGCGATTCAAAGGGGCGCGACAGGAACGGGACGCCTCTCCGAATAACCAGTCTAACAAAGCGAGCGTCAACGTGGGAATAAACGTGCAGTCGATGATGTACAC
>JAAEZD010000001.1:288466-416650 GCA_018223035.1 Paracoccaceae bacterium | reverse complement strand
ATGTACACACGACTGCCCTAATCTCAGCTTATGGAAAATTTCGTTTACAGTGATCGCCACCTTTCAGGGTGGGCCGGCGTTTGGTGTCGTCTGCGTTTGCGGGGAACTGATTGCAGTTTCGGGCTTCTAGGGTCAGGGCGCGCGCGTTGCCCGTCGCCTTTGGGCATCTATTCTCTGTGCAGGTGGTTCGGCCTTCTCCTTGGGTGTCTCTGGCCTTGACGTTGGCGGCCAAAATGCTTCTGCGTATAGTCAGAAATCTCTAGGCTAAAAGGCAGAGGTGGGCTGTAATCGGTCACGAGCCGTTTTCATTCAAGAGGTCCGCTATGTGGGACAAAGTTCGCCTTCTCTGCGAATGCGCGAAGGGTGACTTTCCGGATTTGGAGAAGAAACTGTAATTGCGTTCCGTGGGTTGACTGGCAATCGGACTTGTTTGGCCTCATTCTGCAAAAAAACCTGTTTGATAGGCTTCCTTATGAGTCCTTCTCAGAAACTACTTTTCAGTATTTTTGTCATCATTGTCTCGGCGGTGGTTGCCAGAGGCGACACGACGGTACCAGAGCTTCCAAGCCCTGATCAAGTACGTAAACACTATCAAGAATTAGCGACCAATTGGCCGACGATTCCCCGCACCGCGCAACTTGCATTTGTCGCGGCAGAGGATCGCTATTTCTTAAAACGTCCACTTCAAAACTCTACCATCACACAGCAGATCGGACGTTGGTACCTTCAACCAAGAGAAGGGAAACGCCAAAGATTAGCACTTTCATTTGTGATAGGTGAAACACTCACATGAAGAGGTTTTGAACTGGTATGTGAAACAGATTTTCCTAGGGCAAAATTGCTTTGGCATTCTTGGCGCAGCCTTGGCGTATTTTGGAAAACTTATTGATGATCTGAGACTTGAGGAAATCGCTTACTTAGCAGCACTGCCCAAATCTCCAATCCATTTCCATCCAGTTAGGTCATACGAACGAGCGGTTGAGCGCAGAAATTTCGTGCTGGCGGAAATGTTGAAAGCAGGATTTATATCGCACTATGAAGCCGAAAGCGGCGTTCAGACGGCCTTTATTGTCAGTCACCCATTGGAGCGTTGCAAACCTGAAGAATAGCTGCCAGTAAGCGGGGCATAGCAGACCTCAACCACAACTGTCGCAGAGTTTGTATTAAATAATCGAAGATGTATTATTGGAAGTCGGTATGGTCTGGAAGACATCACGGCGACGACGGTTAGCTCGACAAAAAGTTTATAATTCACGAGCCCAGCGATTTTCACTCCTGCAGTAGCCGATCCTGCATTAAATGGAAAAACGTCGCGATGAGTGGCTTAAAGATCATCAAGATCTTATTCCCGCACGTAACACATCCTGCAGCTGACAACATGTTTGATCTTTGCTCTGGCCCAGCAAGAACATCTTTCGATGTTATTGATTGCTGCATGAGCTAATTGGCCAGCGTGGCGTTGACCAAATAGATCAAAATTCTCCGTCCATCCGATTGCGGGATCAGGTATCACTCGCGATTTAGGCCAAATGACATTTCCAGATTTTCTGGCGTGATGACCTGTTCCGGTGTTCTGGCGGCGACTAACCCACATTGGCCAAGCAGGATCAGCGTGTCCGAGAAGCGGGCGGCGACGTTCAGGTCGTGCGGCACGCTGATGACTGTCAGGCCATCATCCACGTTCCGCTTGCGAAGCAGGCTGAGCACATCGATCTCATGCACCAGATCCAGATAGGTCGTCGGTTCGTCCAGCAACAAAAGCGGTGCATTCTGTGCCAGAGCCAACGCAATCCATGTTCGCTGACGCTGACCGCCCGACAGTTCCTGTACCGGACGATCCGCCATTTCGGTCAATCCCACGGCATCCAGCGCATTTTTGAGGCTTGCGAGTCGTGCTCGCTCCACGGGGAGAGAAAACCTCTCCACGGTGTCCGGCCCCATTTGACCAGATCACCAGCATTGATGCAATCTAGGGCGAGGGGAGTTTGCGGCAGGATCGCCATCTCGCGTGCCAATGATCGGCTGTTCAGGCGTGGATGTCTCGACCATTCAATGTGACGCGCCCATTCAACGGCTTCACCAACCGTGCCAGCGATTTCAGGACAGCCGATTTTCCCGCAGCCGTTGGGGCTTAGAATCGTTGTCATATCGCCGCGCTTCAATTCGATGGCCAGATCGTTGATTGCGATATGATCATGATACCCGAGCGACAGGTTTTCAGCTCTCGGGGTCATAATTCGCCCCCTTTCCATTTCTCGAGACAGAAGCCAAAGCAGATACGGTGCCCTGATTAGGCCTGTCATCACGCCTACGGGCAGCTGTATTCCCGGCAGTGCTGCTCTTGCGAAAAGGTCGGCAAGGACGGTGACCCGCGCCCCGGCTGCTGCGGCTGACGTCAGTTTGCCTTTCAAGGATCGGGCTTCCGTGAGGCGGCTGCCAAGCGGGCCGGCCATCAGGGGCACGAAGGGGATCGGTCCCGCAACGGCGAGGCCTGTGGCTGCAAGCAGCACGCCGGTGGCCGCGATGCCCAACGGCAGCGCTGAACATCAATGCCAAGCAGCTCATCGCCTAGTTCAAGCACGGCAAGGGATTTGACCTGTGCTGCGGCTGCGATAGACAGCGAAACTCCGGGTAACCAGACCTGTAGGACACGGCTCCAGTTGCGAGCCGCGAGCGAACCGACCATCCAGCGTTGTGCGTCCGCCGTTGTCGCGTTCGGCAGGAGTGTCATCAGGAATGTCGTCAGCGCCGAGGCTAAGAACCCTATCCCGAGACTGACGAGAATAAGCGTCAGCGGCTGTGTCGGTCTGCCGGGCTGAAGCGAAGCCAGCGCCACGAGCAATGCAGCAAGCAATCCGCCCAAAGAGGCGACCAACGGCATCGGCAGGTTCAGCCCAAGCGCAATCTTCGCAACCACGGCCAATCCGGCGCACGAAGTGAAGCCAAGGATATCCGGCGCTGCCAGTGGATTTCGGAACAGGGTCTGGAAAAGTGCGCCGGAAAGACCGAACACGGCCTCCGCTCCCAATGCGGTCGCAACTTGAGGGCCGCGAATTGTATCTAGGATCAGCGCGCTGGGACCTTTTCCGGTAGCCAGGAGGGTTAGGAGGTCATGCGCGCCATATCTACCTGACCAATCGATATTGCCGCCAAGCATGAGGCCCCTAGGAATATGCTTAGAAGTACAGGGCCTTTCACGCAGTTGCCCCGGGGCGCAGGCTGCGTGCGATGAAGATAAAGACAGGCGCACCGAGCAGCGCCACCATGATGCCGGCGCGAACCTCTAAGGGGTGAGATCAAGGCGACCCAGCGTGTCAGCCAGCAGCAACAGCACCGCGCCGAGGATCGCGGAAGCGACCAGTTCAAGTCGCAGGTTATGGCCCGGAAAGCAGCGGGCAACCGGCGGAATGATCAGCCCGAAAAAAGCGATGAGGGCAGCGACGGCTACGGCCGCGCCGGTTGTCAGCGTCACGGCGACCAGCATTGCGGCCTGAATCTTGCCCGGGTCGGTGCCAAGACCACGCGCAAGCGCTGCCCCAAGGGAAATCGCTTCGAGGCGATGAGTAATTGCCCAAGCGATCCAGCGGTCCTAGTGCGGCCACGCAGGCCATTTCGAAAAGTGGTCTAACCGTGGCCTGCGAAAGAGACCCAGCGACCCAGAAGCGCAGGATTTCAAGTGAATCCTGACAGATCAGCACGACGCCCGTGGCTAATGACAGCAGCAGCGCATTCAACGTGGCCCCGGCCGGCGTCAGGTGCACCGGCCCGGCATCCCCCTTGAGCCTGCCGCCAAGGGCGAAAACTGCCATCGCAGCGAGGGCCGCGCCGGGAAACGAAAGGAAAGCGATATGGCTCTGGCTTGCCTGCCTGAAGAGATAATAAGGGCAAAGGCTGTGCCGGCATTGACACCAAGCAGCCCGGGATCGGCAAGGGGATTGCGGGTTAGCGCCTGCGTCAGGCTGCCAGCTACCCCAAGCGCTCCACCAGTGATCAGCGCCGCGATCACACGCGGCAACCAAATTTGCAGTACGGTGACATGATCCGAGTCTTACTGATCATAATTGGTGAAAGCCGCGACATAGTCTTAGTCTGAAAAGGCGGGGCTTCTGACGCCGAGGGTCAGGGACACTGCCATGACTGTAAGCAGTCCTAATACAAGGGCAATCCATTTCACGGTGCGAGACCGGCCAGCTGGGCGGATTGGACTGGCGTTGCCGGATCGCCGTCGATGGCGGCGACCAGATCCTGTTCCAGCTCATTCAGGGCAAAGGGTAGCGACAGGATGCTGCTAAAGGACAACGCTCCTGCGAACAGCGGGCCTGCAAAGACTTCCCGTCCTTGCCGGTGCGCCGCCAGTGTCCGTCGCATCGGTTCTAGGATAGTGTTCCTGATTGAAAAGTTGGGAATATGCTCGGGCAATGAGAACTCTCGTAAGTAACGTCGGTTGGGTCCGAACGTTTGGCTGAAACGTAAGCAATCTGTCCGATCTCGCGCTCAAAGGGCCTTCGGGTCGCCCAACGGCAGAGATCGTCCCACGCCCCGTAATAGCCAAAGCGCGTAGAGCGCATTGGGGAGCACCAGCAAGAAGGGGAGGAGCATTACGGCAATGGACGGGGTCGCGCCGACCTGCGTGGGCACCGGCCCTGCAGAGCCAGCAATCCCAACAAAAAGGATCCAGTCCCAGAGGGCGTGATATGCAATCGCAATCCATAGCGATCCGGTGCGCAGCCTTATCGCGATCAACACCAGCCCACTGGCCGCTGCCGCGAAAGCCTGAATCGTCGCCGTGCCGAAGTCGCCGGTCACGAATCCATTGAGAACGTGAACAGCACCAAAGGCCACGCTTGTCCAGATTATAGCGGTCCAGATCGGCAGCCTGTCTCGAAGCGCGGAGTAGAAGATGCCGCGGAACATTACTTCTTCGGAAAAGCCCACTAGAAACGTGTTGAGCAGGATCATGACGACGACGGGGACCGGCGGCAGTCCCGAAAGAACCGCCAGGATTCCCATCATCGTCAAGATCAAGAATGGCAGCCAGAGCAGCCTCAGCGTGCCCGCCTGAGGTCCACGCAGGCCTAGATCGCGCCACTTGAAAAACCGAATGACGCAAACGAGGAAAAGCGCCGCTGCAAGGATTTGCCATGCGATGCCGGTCTTCACGACATCGCCCAGCGAGACATCGCCGGAGTAGATCAGCCTCGCCCCGAAAATGGTAATGATCGTCCAAATCACGAGAATGGCGAGGAGCAGGGCAAGGTTCCGGCGCGCGAGGGGTTCAGCAATGTCGGACTGGATCAATGCCTTGGTTCCTTGCCTGTGTCGCGACGCTTAACGCGGGCCTCAATCGGTGCTTTTGGGCACACCATTTACAAAATGGGGCAATCCACACTGAGATCGAACAAAAAGAAGTGCGCCCGACATCTGCCTGTCCTTCGGGGAACCAGGCCATCACGCGGCGCGCTCAACGCCCTGGAATTCGATGAATTTTGACATGTGGTTCCATAGGAAATCACCGTAAGCAAAGGGTGTGAAAGGCTCGCACCCGGCAAGAGGAAGCGGTTCGATGATCGCATCGACCGCCGGCTCAAAGAAGAAGGGGATCGAGACTCTTTCCCGCAAGCCGCCAAGCACGCGGTGCCGTGTCGCGCGAACCTGTCCGCCGGTCCACTGCTCCAGCAGTTGACCGAAATTGACCGCCAGCCCGTTCGCGGTCGGCGGGACATCGATCCAGTCGCCATTATGCGCCTCGGCCTGCAAGCCCCCGTTGTCGTCCTGCCATAGCAAGGTGACAAAGCCGGAATCCGTATGGGCACCGCCAACCAGCCAGCGCGGATCCCCCGAGCTGACCTGAACCTGTGTAAGATCTTCGGGCAGTGACTCCGCCGATCTTTCCGGGTAACGGATCAGCCGAAGCGTGGAATTCGAGGAGTCGAAAAGCGGCGTCATGAGGGCGGGGTCAAGCGCGAGACCACGGGCAAGCCCGGCAAGTAGCATGCGGCCAAGACCTTCCATCGCGACGTAATATTCGGCGACACTCTCACGCCAATCATCGGCGTTTTCAGGCCACGGAGTTGGCTCGAGCAGCGGATCGCCAAAACTACCTGTACGAGCGCTGTCGACTGCATCCGCCCCGATATCGATCCCCTCCTTGTAGGTGGGTTGGCCGCTCTGCAGCGGAAAATACCCCCGATAAACATTTGGATGTTCGGGGGCGAATTTGCGGCGCGCGAGCTTGCTCTTCTCGCACGTAGGCAGGTCAAAGAATTTCAGCAGCTCGGGCCGTAAGTGCGACGACAGCCCCAGCGCCTCGTCAACGTTCGATAGACGCATAAAGCCCGCATCCTTGGCCGCAGCCGCAAATTTTGCATCGGTTGCGCTGTCGCCCGAGGTGATTTCCCGTGCGTCGATGATCGGAATGGTCGTGTCGGAAATGTCGTTGCCCATGATTGACTGATCCGGTTTCGTTATCCCGGGTTCAATGTGAACGCGGGAACAACTAGCAGGTCAACGATGAAAATCGGGATTTACTGGTAGGTTCGTTCTTCGATGGGCACCGTTTCAATGGCCTCCAACAATGCCTCAAGCAAAAGCTCTTCCGCCCTGTTCTTGATGGCTTTCGGATTCCAGACCACGTGCACGTCGATTGCCGGTAAGTTATCGAAAGGCGGCACCTGCCACAAATGCCCGTCGGCTACGTCACGCGCGGCAACATGAACGGGCAGAGGGCCGATTCCCAGGCCAGCGACGATCATCCTCCGGACTTCCTCAAGATGGCTCGACAGGCCGGTGATCTTCTGCCCCAGTTCGGCCTGCGCCCGCATGAGTGTCACCGGTCTCAACACATCCTGAAGCCGGTCCGTTTCGAAACTTACCGAACTGTGCCCGGCCAGATCCGCCTGAGTCAGATCCTTCTTTCCGAAAAGCGGATGTGGCGGGCCGCAAAACAGGCCAAAGAATTCCCGGTACAAGCGCCGGTATTCAAGGCCCGGGTTGTGATCCTTGACAAGGCAGACGGCAAAGGAGGCGCGTTTCGCGGCGACCTCGGAAATCGCATCCGCGCTCGATTCAACTTCTATTGTCAGGCTGGCATTCGGGTGCCTGCCGTGAAAATCCGCGAGCACCTGATCAAATAGCGGGCACACCACATGGCTTGCCGCCATCAGCCGAACGTGACCCTGCACCTCGTCCGTCAGCTCGCGCATCAAGGTCGAAAGCCGCAGAACCGAACCGTTGATGTCGAGCGCCTCTCGGTAAAGCAACCGCCCTGCATCGGTCAGGGTGTAATGCCCGGGTGAGCGATTGATCAGCTTTCGACCAAGCCGATCTTCTAGCCTTTTCAATGCGGTAGAGACAGATGGCTGCTTGAGACTCAGCTTATGTGCCGCTTCGGAAACAGACCGGCTTTCGGCCAGAACGACAAAGGTCCGTAGCAAATTCCAGTCGAGTTCGCGTGCGATCCTGTCCGGTTTCAACTTGGGATCGAGGAACGGTTCTTGACGCATTATAGTTCAGGCCAATATTGATAATACTAATTATCTATTTGATCTATGATCAAGCGTTTCGCAATCCTCTTCTCATTCTGAAATGGAACGCGAGATCACATGTCCGTAGAAGCACGAGAGGCGCGCCAGCCGTGGATCCTGCTCAGCCCCGCACTGACGGCGGTTGCGCTGTTTCTCTTTGTGCCGTTGCTCTTCATTCTGGTCTATAGCTTCTGGCTGCGCACGGCGACAGGGGCGGATCAGGCGGGTTTCTACCTAGACAACTGGCGCGAGGCTCTGACCGACGCCTTCTACCGCGACATACTTTTCAGTACCTTGCGCATCGCGGCCATCACCACGCTCGTCTGCGCACTGATGGGATATCCGGCCGCCTATTTCATTGCCCGGTCCAAGGGCAACAAGGCGATCCTTCTGCTGATGCTTATGCTGCCGTTCTGGATCAGCTACATCATCAGGACGATGAGCTGGATCAACATTCTTGGCGTGTCCGGCGCGTTGAACACCTTTCTGCTTTGGATCGGGATCATCACGGACCCCATCCAGATGCTCTACAATGAAACGACAGTGATCCTCGGGCTGGTTCACTTTCTGCTGCCTTTCATGGTGCTGAACGTCTTTGTCAGCCTCGAAGGGATCGATACCAATCTCGAAGACGCGGCCAATTCGCTGGGGGCGACGCGGTGGGAAACCTTTCTGCAGGTGACACTACCGCTGTCCTTACCCGGACTGGCTGCCGGAGGCCTGCTGTGTTTCGTACTGGGGGCGGGAACCTATATCACGCCGCTGGTTCTGGGCGGGCCACGCGATGCGATGTTCGCCAACCTCGTATTCGAGGCGATTATTACCCAGCTCAACTGGCCACTGGGCTCGGCCCTAAGCCTGATGCTGCTCGCCGTGCTTGGGGTGCTGGTCATGATCTACAACCGCTATCTCGGGATGGCGCAGCTGATGAAGGGGCTGGGCTGATGGGGTGGCATCTGATCCGAGGCTGGGCGATCCTCGTCTACATCTTCATGTTCCTGCCGGTAGCGGTTGTCGTGCTGCTCAGCTTCAACGCCAGCCAGTTCGGCAGCTTCCCGATGACCGGCCTGTCGTTTCGCTGGTTCATCGAACTCGCCAATAACGACGCGATCCTGCGCGCGTTTCGCACGTCGATCATACTTGGCCTTTTGACGGCGATTATCTCCACGACCCTTGGCGTCCTGGCAAGTCTTGCCTTGGTTCGCTACCGCGTGCCCGGCGCCAATTCGATTTCAACACTTCTGATTGCGCCGATACTCGTGCCCGAGGTCGTTCTGGCCGTTGCCCTGCTGCTGTTCCTCAACTTCCTCGGGATCAACAAGAGCTTTACCCTGCTTTTGTTCGGTCATGTGATCTTCACGCTGCCCTTTGTGATCCTTGTCGTTCAGGCCCGGCTGATTTCGATCAAGCGCGACGTCGAAGAGGCTGCGATGAGCCTGGGCGCCAGCCCGCGCCAGACCTTCTTTCAGATCACCCTGCCGCTGATGATGCCCGCTGTGCTGGCGGGCGGGTTGTTCGCTTTCACGATCAGTTTCGACGACATCACCGGCACCCTATTCTGGAAGCCCGGAGGCGTGGAAACGGTCCCGACACAGATTTTCGCGATGCTGCGCAACTCGATCAGCCCCGAGATCAACGCGCTGGGCACGGTGATGATCGCAATGACGGTCGGCCTGCCGCTGCTGGGCGCGGCCATCGCAAGACAGATTTCCAAGAAAAGCGGCACGTAGAACCGCAAACACCCAACAACCCATACCGACAAGGAGTGAGAAATGACCAAGAAGATGGACAACACAACCCGATACGAACGGCTACGCGAACGCTATATGAACGGCGATCTCGACCGGCGCAGCTTTCTGGGCATGATCGGCGCGGCAGGGTTGGCCTATGGCGTTCAGACGCCATTTGCCAAATACGCCCACGCGGCGGCCGATCAGGTGCGCTTTGATGGTTGGGGTGGCGTCGTATCCGAAGCCTTCCGCGAGTACGCCTTTGACCCGTTTACGGAAAAGACCGGGATACCTGTGGTCGATGGTACATTCGGCGGCGGCGACGAATACCTCAGCCGCGTGAAAGCCAGCCAGGAGGGCGAATACAATATCGCGCACCTCTCGGGCGTCTTCGATTATGCCCGGTATTACAACCTCGGCCTCGCCTCGACCCTGAACGAAGATAATATTCCGAACCTGAAATTCGTCATTCCCAAGCTGGTTGACGTCTTCCGCAATGTCTCCGACGGAGCGTTGTCCTGCGTGCCCTATGACTATGGCACGACGGGCCTTGCCTATAATCGCAAGTATATCTCGGACGAAGAGATGAAGGAAAAAGGCGCGAAGATCCTGATCGATGAGGCCTACAAGGGCAAGATCGCGGGTTGGAGCGACTGGCGCACGCGGATCTGGTATGCCTCCCTCCAGACCGGACAGGATCCGAACGGCGCCACCGATATGGATGCTGTCTGGGAGGCGATACGCACCCATCGTGACCTGTCGCTCAAGTACTGGACCTCGGGCGCCGAGCTTATGAGCCTTTTGGCGGAAGAGGAAATCTATGTCACCGAAGGCTGGTCGGGTCGCATTTACGCATTGCAGGAGCAAGGGCACGACATCGGCTATATGGATCCCCCGAATGGCTTTGGCTGGCAGGAATGCCTGTTCGTCATGAAGGGCTCGCCCATGGAGGCCTGCGAAGAGCTTCTGAACTTCATGCTGGCGCCGGAAACCTCGATCGCCGTGGCCGAAGGGCAGAATTATCCGCCCGCGCTTGACCCGCAGCAGGTCGACCTTGGCGACAAGATTCCCACATTGCCCGCGTTTGACCCGACAGGCACCCTGTCAGGCCTGACCTTTGCCGATCCCGATTATTGGAACGGCAACGAAGCTGAATGGTCCAAGACCTTCGGCCGCGTCCAGAAAGGCTACTGAACCCAAAGCCCTTTCCCGCAAGGGAAGGGGCACTTCCATTCGGAGATCATCCACGTGAGTTCTGTCACCCTCAAGAATATCGTGAAGCGGTTCGGCACCTTCACGGCGGTCCATCAGGCCAATCTCGAAATCCCCGAGGGCGACTTCGTCACCCTGCTGGGGCCGTCGGGCTGCGGCAAAACAACCAATCTCCGAATGATTGCCGGGTTGCTCGACCCGACCGAGGGCGAAATCCAGATCGGTGGCAAACGTGTCAACGATATCCCGATCCACAAGCGCAATCTTGGTATCGTGTTCCAGAACTATGCCCTGTTTCCCCATAAGACAGTCGCCGAAAACGTAGCCTTCGGCCTAAAATACCGCGATGTGCCGAAGTCCGAGGTCGCTAGCCGTGTACAGGCAGCGCTCGACCTCGTGCAATTGCCGGACGTCGGCGACCGGTATCCCAAGGCGCTTTCCGGAGGTCAGCAGCAGCGCATCGCGCTGGCGCGCGCCATTGTCATCGAACCGGACGTGCTTTTGCTGGATGAACCGCTTTCCGCGCTGGATGCGAACCTGCGCGAAGACATGCGGGTCGAGTTGAAACGCATTCAATCGAAGATCGGGGTGACGACGGTTTTCGTGACACATGACCAGTCCGAAGCGCTCGCCATGTCAGACAAGATCGTCGTGATGAGTGCGGGACGCATCGAGCAGGTCGGCACCCCCGAAGAGGTCTATAATGCGCCCGCCAGCGAATTCGTCGCAAATTTCCTTGGCGCGTCGAACATCCTCCAAGGCACATGTCTCGGGAAGAGCGGCAGTGATGTTGCGGTCGAAACACCCCTCTTTGGTACGGTTCCCGTGCCCGCAAGCAAGGCTTCGGGTCTGGACAATGGCCCCGCGAAACTCGTTCTCAGGTCGGAAAAGCTGACTTTGCTGTCCCCCGGTGCCGATACAACGGGTATGATCACTGCACCCGCGACTATCGAAACCGTGGATTACCAAGGGCAGACTGTTCGCTATTTCATCCGGATGGCCGATACCCAGTTGCAGGCGATCAACCTGATCGACGAGCGACCATTCCCGGAGGGCACGGAGGTCACAGCAGCCTTCCGCGCCAAGGACTGCGCCGCTTTACCCGGAGCTTGAGATGAGCAACCTCTTTTATCAGGGCCGTGGCCGGAAACCCATGCTGGATCAGGCGCGCGGCGTCTATATGTGGGACACGGACGGCAAGCGTTACCTTGACGGGTCTTCCGGCGCGATGGTTTGCAACATTGGCCATTCCAACAGCAATGTGCTGGCGGCAATGCGGCGGCAGATGGAAAAATCCACCTTTGGCTACCGCCTGCATTTCGAAACCGAGGCCTCGGAAAAACTGGCCGCGTCCTTGGTGGAACTGATGCCCGAGCATCTGACGCGGGTTTTCTTTGTCTCGGGCGGTTCCGAAGCTGTCGAGAGCGCGCTCAAGATGGCGCGTCAGCACGCTTTGGCAACCGGGCAGGGCAGTCGCTGGAAGGTGATCTCGCGCCTGCCCAGCTATCATGGCTGCACCCTCGGTGCACTCGGGGTGACAGGCTATGCCGCCCTGACCGACCCTTTTGAGCCGATGATGCGCATCATGCCGAAAGTCCCTGCGCCACGGGCCTATCTCGACGAGCTGGATGCAGATGATGAGGCGACCGGCCACCATTATGCCGACATGCTCGAAGAACAGATCCTTGCCGAAGGTCCCGAGACCGTTCTGGCCTTTATCGTCGAACCGGTCGGCGGCGCTTCGACTGGCGCATTGGTACCGCCAAAGGGCTACATGGCGCGCATACGCGAGATATGTGATCGTTACGACGTGCTCCTGATCATGGACGAGGTCATGACCGGTGCGGGGCGGACCGGGACTTTCCTTGGGTGCGAACATTGGCGAACCCGCCCGGATATCGTTGTGATGTCCAAGGGGATCGGCTCGGGCTATGTACCGCTGGGCGCGATGATCGTGGATGAGCGTCTGGTAGAACCGGTTCTGGATGCGGGCGGTTTTGCTCATGGCTTCACCTATGCGGGCAACCCGCTTGCCTGTGCTGCGGGGCTGGCCGTCGTTGGTGAAATCCGAAACCAAGGTCTCTGTGACAACGCGGCACGAATGGGGGAAAAGCTCATGACCCGCTTGCAGGCGTTGAAGCAAAAACACGAGATCATCGGGGATGTTCGTGGCAAGGGGCTTCTAACTGCTTTTGAATTCATGTCTGACAGGGATGCGAAGACGCCCTTGCCGCGTCATCTGAATGCCTATCAGCGTTTCGTCGATATCGCCTACGAACGGGGTTTGATCGTCTATTCCCGCCGAACCCATGACGGGTACGAGGGCGACCATATCCTCGTCTGCCCGCCGCTCATCCTGAATGACGGCCATCTCGACGAAATCATCGAAGGGCTCGATGGCTCGCTGGAACAGTTCGTCCACGAGCTACACGGCGCGGCGGGAGCCTCCTGAAGAATGTCCAAAATCCTCATCACCTGCGCGGTTACGGGTTCGATTCATACCCCGTCCATGTCGCCCTATCTGCCGTTCAAACCGGATGAGATCGCTCGGCAGGCGGTCGACGCGGCAAAGGCGGGGGCATCGATCCTCCACCTACACGCACGCGACCCGGAAACCGGTCAGCCTTCTTCAGGCGTCGCCGATTTCATGTCCTATCTGCCGTCGATCCGGAACGCGACAGATGCGGTTCTCAATATCTCGACCGGCGGCAGTGCAGTGATGACGCTGGACCAAAGGCTTGCCGCCCCACGACAGATCGCGCCCGAGATGTGCTCGCTTAACATGGGGACGATGAATTTCGCCCTTTACCCGGCTGCGAAACGCATATCCGAATGGAAGTATACTTGGGAAAGGCCGTTTCTCGAAGGCTCGGATGATCTCGTTTTCAAGAACACGCCACGCGACATAACGCAGATCCTGACCGAACTGGGGGCGGAACGCGGTGCCAGGTTCGAGTTTGAATGCTATGATGTCGGGCATCTCTACATGCTGCGCCATTTCGCAGATCGCGGCCTGATCGAGCCGCCCTTTTTCATTCAGTTCGTCTTTGGCGTGCTGGGTGGCATGGGGGCAGATCCTGAAAACCTCAGCCATATGAAGCGGATGGCAGACAAGCTCTTTGGCGATGACTACATGTTTTCCGTTTTGGCTGCCGGTCGCCACCAGATGCCCTTTGCCGCGATGGCAGCCGCCATGGGCGGACATGTGCGGGTCGGGCTGGAAGACAGCTTGATGATCGAACGCGGACAGCTTGCCAGCAGCAACGCCGAACAGGTGCTTAAGATCAGGCGCATTGTCGAGGATCTCGGGCGCAGCGTAGCGACGCCAGACGAGGCGCGTCAGATGCTTGGTCTGAAGGGCGCCGACAGGGTGGTGATGCAATGCTGAGTTACCGGAATGCGACGATCGAAGACGCGGAGGCGCTTAACGAGGCGCTTTCAAACCTGTCGGCTGAGCTGGGCGATACCCACCGGGCCAGCGTGACGGCTCTTTGCGAGCTTGGCTGGGGCGCGAACCCTGCCTGTCGTGCCACCCTTGCCGAAACAGAGGACGAAGTCGTCGGCGTCGCGCTCTTTTCGCCCTATGTCTCGACCGTTTTCGGCAGCGCCGGGATTTACGTTTCGGACCTGTGGACTGCGCCGTCTATGCGTGGAAAAGGCGTGGGCAAGGGCCTGCTCGCCGCCGCGCTTCGGGACGGCAAACAGGTGTGGAACGCGAAATTCATGAAGCTGGACGTGTACAATTCCAACCTTGATGCACGTCAATTCTACGAACGCCTCGGTTTTCGACCGAGCGATGAACAAACCAAGATGATGTTGGATGAAGCCGGTTGCACGGCGCTGAAAGGAAGAGAATGAAGGCTGTTTTTGATGAACGTCAATGGGGTCATGATCCCAAGCATTTTATGGCCAATGGCGCGATCAAGCCCAACCCGGAGCAACCGCGCCGGATCGAAATTCTGCACGAAGGCGCGTCAAAGGCAGAATGCGATTTTATCACGCCGGAGGATGCCGGGCTGGGTCCGATCGCCGCGCTGCATTCGGCGGAGTACCTCGGTTTTCTAGAGAGCATCTACACCCGCTGGCAGCGCATCGAAGGCGCGGGCGAGGAAGTCATTCCGAACATCCATCCGGGCAATCGAACCGACAGCTACCCGGAGTCGGCTGTCGGGCAGGCTGGCTATCATCAGGCCGATACCGCCTGCCCCATCTCCTCCGGCACATGGGATGCCGCTTATTGGTCGGCGCAGAGTGCGATCACGGGCGCGGAACTGATCTCCAAAGGCGAACGCGGGGTCTATGCCCTCTCGCGTCCGCCGGGGCACCATGCTTTTGGCGATCTGGCCGGTGGGTTTTGTTTCCTGAATAACTCTGGAATTGCGGCAGAACGTCTGCGTGCGGCAGGCCTGCGGCCAGCCATCGTCGATGTCGACGTTCACCACGGAAACGGGACTCAGGGAATATTCTACGACCGCGATGACGTGCTGACCGTGTCCATTCATGCCGACCCGGCCCGGTTCTACCCGTTCTTCTGGGGGCACGCGCATGAACGCGGAGAGGGGCGTGGACTGGGCTATAACCTTAACCTGCCGCTGCCGCGCCAGACCCCGGATGATGGTTTCATGAAAACGCTCGATACGGCTCTTGCCCGGGTCCATAGTTTTGGTGCCGATGTGGTCGTGGTTGCCCTCGGATTGGATGCCGCGATCGACGACCCGTTCCAAGGGCTCGCCGTCACGCAGGACGGTTTCGCCCGGATCGGCGCGGCCTTTGCCAAAACAGGTCTGCCAATCCTGTTCGTGCAGGAGGGCGGCTATATCTCCGACAGTCTTGGTATCAACCTGACCCGGACCCTTACAGGGTTTCAGGAGGCGCTGTGACAGGGGCAGAGGCCATAGTCATTGGCGGCGGGATCGCAGGAGTCAGCGCCGCCGCCCGGTTGGCCAAGCATATGTCGGTTATCCTGCTCGAGGCGGAAAAGCAGTTCGGCTATCACTCGACCGGGCGGTCAGCCGCGATCTTCATACGGAACTATGGCAACGCGACCCTGCGCCAGCTGAACGCGGCCTCGGCGTCTTTTTTCGAGACGCCTGATGAGATCGGAGAGACCAGCCTGCTCACTCCGCGTGGGGAAATGCTTGTCGCCGCCGAGGATGAACTGGAACACCTCGCGGAGTATGCGGCCGATGCGACGGGGCTGGAAATGCTGAGCCCGCAACAGGCGGTCGATCTTGTGCCGATCCTCCGGCAGGACAAGATTTACGCCGCCGCCATTGAATGGGATGCGCAGGACATCGACGTGGACCGGATGCTTGCCGGTTTCCTGCGGCTTTTCAAAACGCGCGGCGGCCGGACGGAAAGCGGCAGCAGGGTGACAAGTATCCTGCAGAATGACGGGACATGGTCAGTCGAAACCGAATCTGGTAGCTACAAGGCCCCCATCGTCGTAAACGCCGCCGGTGCCTGGGCCAGCCATGTCGGTGCAATGGCAGAGGCCGCCGATATTGATCTGACGCCGATGCGGCGGTCGGCAGCCATTCTTCCTGCGCCCGAAGGGTTTAATCCGGCAAGCTGGCCGCTGTTCGCGTCTGCGTCAGAACGCTGGTACGCCAAGCCGACCGGAGGCAAACTGATGGTCAGCCCGGCGGATGAAGACCCGGTCGACGCCCACGACGCATGGGTCGATGACATGGTGCTTGCCGAAGGTCTTCACCGCTATGAACAGATGGTAACAGTGCCCGTCACGCGAGTCGAAAACGCATGGGCGGGCCTGCGGACCTTTGCAGCGGACCGAACGCCGGTCGTGGGATTCGATCCCGTCGCTCCGGGTTTTTTCTGGCTCGCGGGGCAGGGCGGATATGGCGTGCAGACTGCGCCCGCATTGGCCCAATTGACAGAAACACTCTGCACGAATGATACGAGCCCTTTTTCGGCAGAGACGATGGCAGCGCTGTCGCCCTCGCGCTTTCACTGAAATTTCCAATTACAATTCAGTTGTTTAATCGGCTGCTGTCCGACTTAGGGGCAGATCGTCCCTACTCAATCATTCTTCAACTAGTAGCCAAGTTTTCTTGCCATCGGCAAGAGAAGCGCTATCTGCAAAAAAAATTACCTTGGCGATGGTAGTCGCCAAGGTAGAAGCAATTTTAAATAAAGACGCGACACCACTCACGGAACGACGTCAATTGAAGAATACCACGTCCAAACGTGTAGGCCAAGAATTTATCATAATGATAAATTGGTCGATAACCGAGCCGGTCGCCCGCCATTGACGCGAGCCTCGAAAATGATGAAGGATGCGGGCATGGATAAGTTGAAATCTATTTTTGAGTTACGGGAAATGTTGCGCCAGCTTGAAAAGGACATCGGCTTCGATGACCTGACCCGTATTGAAAGGGACGTTTTGCTTGCGGCACATAGTCTGTGTGACAAACCGGGCGATGTGATTAGTTCAGACCAGATTCGCCATCACAAGCTCCTTCAATCGGTCGCGCAGGCGACTTTCTACCGCGCGATTGGAACCCTTCTTGGTCTTGGCCTTCTGGAACGCGCGGCGCAAACCAAGGCTCGATCCTACGTTGTCCGCGATGATCTCGTCGGTGGCGGTTTTGGCACCGATTTTGACATCCGCAGTGCGCTGAAAAAGCGATCAAACGGGTCCGATTCAGGCAGGAAAGCAAACGGGTTCTAGGTGCCGGTACTTCAGAACTGGTTCGTCATCGTTGTCGCATATGTCCTTGCTCATGGGCTGACCGCGATGCTGATCACGCCTCTCCAGTCGAGGTTCATTCCCGAAATCACGGTATTCGCCAGTCTGGTTTATCTTCCACACGGGGTGAGGGTGCTCTCGACCTGGCTCGCGGGAAGAATGGCGTTCCTCCCATTATTCTTCGGAGCGTTCTTGGCCGAACTGCTGTTCACCCCAGCCGATGTAAGCCGAGTTACCGATCCGGTGATCCTAGTGTCGCTTGTCGTAGGTGCGTCCTCGGCCCTCCTGGCTTTCGAACTGTTGAGGCTTCTGGGGTACAACCTTTATGCTGGGCGCAAACTCCGAATTCACTGGAAGTGGCTGCTGCTCGTCGGAATGCTCGCATCCGTTATCAACTCAATCGGGCAATCTCTCTTGTTCGCGGGTCTGATCCTTCCCGAAAGAGTTTTCGCGGTCGTCATGACCTATGCAATCGGTGACCTGATCGGGCTTATTGTCACCACCTTTGTCCTGATGTTCTTTTTCCGTTGGATACGGCTTCGGCCCTGGCGATAGAGAGCCGCCTGAAACCGAGCGAAATCCCTAACGCGTCTCCGCGAAATCTTGAACTTGGCGGCTGCCGTCGACTACGGTTCGACGATCAGGCGCTCGTCCTTTAACTTCGCATCCCGTTTGCTGACAGAGGCTTTTAACAGCCCGCTGCAGACTTGCGAAACTCGATATTTCGTATATTCATGAAATATGGAAAAAGAAGTAATCCTCCGCCTCTCGACACTTGGACACCCGCAAAGGCTGGCAATCTTCCGGCTTTTGGTCCGGCGGTTTCCCGACCGCGTTCCGGCCGGAGAGCTGGCCGACGCGCTTGATCTCAAACCATCGACGCTTTCCGCCTATCTTGCCTCGTTGATGCAGTCGGGGCTTGTGACGCAGGAAAGGGTTGGCACATCGCTGCGTTACGCTGTCGAGATGACAGCACTGCGACAGACTTTCGAATACCTGCTGCTGGATTGCTGTCGTGGCCGTCCAGAACTCTGCTCACCCCTGAACCTCGATCTAGGAGACACCATCATGTCTGATCGTAAATTCAATGTTCTCTTCATCTGCACGGGCAATTCCGCCCGTTCGATCTTTGCGGAAACTTTGCTGCGCGAAACCGCCGGTGATCGTTTCAACGTCTATTCCGCCGGTACCAGACCGCGGTTGGAACTCAACCCTTTCGCGCTTGAGGTGTTGAAGCAGAAAGGCCATGAAACCTCGGCCCTGCGCGCCAAGAATATTTCTGAATTTCAGCGGCCGGACGCGCCCGAGTTCGATTTCGTATTCACCGTCTGTAACCAGGCCGCAAACGAGGAATGTCCGGCGTGGTCCGGTCAGCCTGTCAGCGCGCATTGGGGCATGGTTGACCCGGTCAAGGCGACCGGAACGCCCGCCGAGAAAAGCCTCGCCTTCCAGCAGGCCTACGGCATGCTGCTCAGGCGCGTTGCCGCTTTTGCCGCCCTGCCAATCGAATCGCTCGACAGGATCTCACTGCAGCGCGCGGTAGACGATATCGCGCAGACCACATCCGGAGAGCCGGCATGACGGTGTATGCGTTGAACGGACTGGGCCGAATTGGCAAGCTGATCCTAAAGCCTCTGCTCGACAGGGGCGCAAAAATCGCGTGGATCAATGATGCGGTCGGCGATCCGGCCATGCATGCGCATCTGCTGGAGTTCGACACTGTACACGGGCGATGGCAGGCGGGTTTCAGTTACGATGACGACAGTATATCGGTGGACGGAGTGAGCCTGCCGTTCATTGGCAAGAAGGATCTTGGCGATCTGCCGCTCGAAGGCGTCGATGTGGTCATAGATTGCACCGGCGTCTTCAAGACCGAGGCCAAGCTTGCCCCATATTTCGAGGCGGGTGTTAAAAAGGTCGTGGTTTCCGCCCCGGTTAAAGATGGGGATGCGGCCAATATCGTCTTTGGTGTGAATGATGATGTCTACCAACCCGAACGCCACCGCATCGTGACGGCGGCGTCTTGCACCACGAACTGCCTCGCGCCGGTGGTGAAGGTTATTCATGAATGCCTTGGTATTCGGCACGGGTCGATGACGACGATCCATGACGTCACGAATACCCAGACTATCGTGGACCGCCCGGCAAAGGACCTGCGGCGCGCGCGTTCGGCGCTGAATTCGTTGATCCCCACAACGACGGGGAGTGCGACCGCCATCACGCTGATCTATCCTGAGTTGAAGGGTCGTCTGAACGGTCATGCGGTCCGGGTCCCGCTGCTGAATGCCTCGCTCACCGATTGCGTTTTCGAGGTCGAACGCGAGACCACGGTCGAAGAGGTCAACGCGTTCTTCAAGGCAGCCGCCGACGGCCCCCTCTCCGGTATCCTCGGGTATGAAGAACGCCCGCTGGTGTCGGCCGATTACACCAATGACACGCGATCCTCAATTGTGGATGCGCCGTCGACGATGGTGGTCAACGGGACGCAGGTTAAGATCTTTGCGTGGTACGACAACGAGATGGGCTATGCGCACCGGCTGGTCGACGTGGCCTGCATGGTCGGGGACTCGCTTTGATATCTGCTGACGCAAGAGGGCAGGCGCTCTCTGCCTATGTGGCCGTTACCGCCGCCTATTGGGCCTTCATGCTGACCGATGGCGCGCTCCGAATGCTGGTGCTTTTGCATTTCCATACGCTGGGGTTCAGCCCGGTCCAGCTTGCCTATCTCTTCGTGCTCTACGAGATCGCAGGTATGGTCACAAACCTTGCCGCCGGCTGGGTTGCCGCACGCTTTGGCCTGACCTCGACGCTCTATGTCGGACTGGGCCTTCAGATCGTGGCCCTGATCGCGCTTACGCAGCTTGATCCGTCATGGACGATTGCAACTTCGGTTGTCTTCGTGATGGTCGTTCAGGGTCTTTCCGGGGTGGCCAAAGACTTGGCCAAGATGTCCTCGAAGTCCGCGGTCAAGTTGCTGGCACCAAATGAAAAAGGCGGTCTCTTTCGCTGGGTCGCGGTGCTGACCGGGTCCAAGAACGCGGTAAAAGGTGTCGGTTTCCTGCTTGGCGCGGCCATGTTGGGCACCCTTGGATTTCTCTGGGCTGTACTGGTCATGGCGGCGGTGCTCGCCATTATCCTTGTTGCGCTCTTCTTCGTCATTCCCCCCGGTCTGCCCAAGGGGCGCAAGGGCGCGAAATTTTCCGAGGTCTTCTCAAAATCCGCCAATGTGAACTGGCTCTCGGCGGCGCGGGTGTTTCTATTCGGCGCGCGTGACGTCTGGTTCGTGGTTGGCATCCCAATCTATTTCTATGCCGTGCTGTCAGACGGTTCCGAAGAGGGGAACCGGGCCGCATTCTTCATGATCGGCACCTTCATGGCGCTCTGGATCATCCTCTACGGCGGTGTTCAGGCGCTTGCGCCACGCATCCTGCAGGCGGGCATCCGTCCCGAGGGTGAATTGATCCGGTCGGCACGGGACTGGGCCGCCCTCCTCTTCGTGGTGCCGCTGCTGCTGTCGATTGCCGTGCTGCTTTCCTCCGGTCCCAGCGACTGGCTCACGATTACGCTTGTTATCGGACTGCTCGTGTTTGGCGCAATTTTCGCCGTCAACTCGTCGCTCCATTCCTACCTGATCCTTGCCTTTACCAAGGCCGAGCGGGTGACAATGGATGTCGGGTTCTACTACATGGCAAATGCGGCCGGGCGGCTGGCTGGCACCGTGCTCTCCGGAGCAACCTACCAGATCGGTGGCCTTGGTCTGACGCTCGGCACGGCGGCAGTCATGGTCGGATTGTCGGCCCTCACCGCAGGCCGTCTGCAGGAAACGGAAGAAACGGTTGTAAAGGCATGAGCATTTTTGAACGCTACCTGAGCCTCTGGGTGGCTCTGGCAATGATTGCGGGCATCGCGCTGGGCAGCCTGTCGCCGGGGTTCGTCGGGCTGATCGCCGGGGCGGAAATCGCCAGCGTCAACCTTGTGGTCGCGGTGCTTATCTGGGCGATGGTCTACCCGATGATGATCGGCGTGGATCCGGCCTCTCTCCGCGATGTCGCCCGTCAGCCCAAGGGTATAGCCATCACGCTGGCGGTCAACTGGCTGATCAAACCGTTCACGATGGCGGCGCTTGGTGTTTTCTTTTTCGAATTCGTCTTTGCCGATATGATCGATCCGCAGGATGCGCAGCAATATATTGCCGGTCTGATCTTGCTTGGCGCCGCGCCCTGCACGGCGATGGTCTTTGTCTGGTCGCAGCTCACCAAGGGCGACGAAAACTACACGCTTTTGCAGGTGTCGGTGAACGATCTTGTGATGGTCTTCGCTTTCGCGCCCATCGTCGCTTTCCTGCTGGGCGTGGCAGAGATCACGGTGCCATGGGAAACGCTCGTCCTGTCGGTTCTGCTCTTTGTTGCGCTGCCCCTTGTCGCCGGGATCTGGACCCGCAAGAGGCTTGACACGCCCGCCCGGATCGAGGCGTTTCGCGATCGTGTCAAACCCCTGTCCGTCATCGGCCTGATCGCGACGGTGGTGATCCTGTTCGGCCTGCAGGGGCAGGTCATTCTCGACCGGCCGCAGGTGATCCTGCTGATCGCCGTGCCGATTCTGATCCAGTCCTACGGCATCTTCGCACTCGCCTATGCGGCAGCTTTCGCCATGAAAGTGCCGCACCGGATCGCCGCACCCTGCGCGCTGATCGGCACGTCCAACTTCTTTGAGCTGGCCGTCGCCGTCGCGATAAGCCTGTTCGGTCTCAATTCGGGCGCGGCGCTGGCGACGGTGGTCGGCGTGCTCGTCGAGGTGCCCGTTATGCTGTCGCTGGTCGCCTTCGCGAACCGCACGCGCAAGCGTTTCGCGTAACGCGCGTCGGGCACGCAAAAGAGAATCATCTTTACAAAACTAGTTTTATAGTTATTTTGGTTGTATGACCATTAGCAGCCCCCACGCCCGCGCCCTTGCCGCCCTCGGACACGATGTCCGGCTTTCGATTTTCCGCCTGCTCGTGAAGGCGGGGAGGGACGGCCTGCGCGTCGGCGATATCGGCGAACATCTGAACATCGCCGCCTCGACCCTCGCCCATCACCTGTCAACTCTTGTCGATGCCGGCCTGGTCAGCCAGCAAAAGCAGGGCAGGGAGGTTTACAACATGGCGGATTATGCTGCCGTACAGACGGTGCTCGATTTCCTGACCTCGGAATGCTGCACCGGTGTTTCCATCCGGCGGGATGAGGACGCGGCATGACGCGCCCCGATATGCACGCCCTATCCATAGAACCAGTCAAGCCGGAGGCATGGCGATGACCGATGTGACGATTACCCCGAACGGCCCGCGTATCTGGCTTCGCACCCTGTGGAAGGATCACCGCGTCTGGCTGGCCTCTTTCGCTATCGTGGTTTTGCTGACCATTTTCGACTCTCAGCAGGCAGCCGAAAGCACCGGGTTTGCCGTTGCAGCGCTGCTGCATACGGCTCCTTACTTGCTGCTTTCCATCGCGATCGCCGCATGGGCCGGAGCGACCGGTGCTGATAACCTCATCGCAAAGGCTTTTGTCGGCGCGCCACTGCTGATGATTGGGTTAGGCGCGCTTGCAGGCGGGCTTTCTCCCTTCTGCTCCTGCGGGGTCATCCCCCTTATCGCGGCACTTCTGGCGATGGGCGTACCGCTGTCGGCGGTCATGGCCTTTTGGCTGGCCTCACCGATCATGGACCCGTCCATGTTTTTCCTGACAGCGGGCGTGCTGGACATGGAATTTGCCCTTGCCAAGACGCTCGCTGCCATCGGTTTGGGCCTGTTCGGCGGCATCAGCGTCCATCTCCTGTCAAAAAGCGGCGCGATACAGAATCCCCTGCGGGAAGGTGTCAGCAACGGCGGCTGCGGCGGCGCAAAGATCCGCGCGCCAAAGCCGGTGGTCTGGAAGTTCTGGACCGATCCGGCACGACGGGCAACATTCGCGCGTACTGCTTGGTCCACGACGATGTTCCTTGCCAAGTGGCTGTTCCTTGCCTTCCTGCTGGAAAGCCTCATGCTGGCATGGGTGCCTGCTGAAACTATCACGGCCTCGCTTGGCGGGACAGGCATTCAGCCGATTGCCATTGCGACGCTTATCGGCGTGCCCGCCTATCTGAACGGCTATGCGGCGCTGCCGCTTGTCGGCGGGCTGATCGAGCAGGGCATGTCGCCCGGTGCCGGTCTCGCCTTCCTTGTCGCTGGCGGAGTTACCTCGATCCCGGCGGCGCTTGCCGTCTGGGCACTAGCACGCCCGCCGGTATTCGCCCTCTATATCGCTCTCTCCCTTTCGGGGGCCTTCGCTGCCGGGTTGCTCTTCCACTTCTGGTCGCTTGCCTGAAATCATGGTCGACATCGCCCGACCAACGCAGGCCTCGAAAGGGGCCGTTATCTCCGCGCTGGGCGTGGTGATGATCTTTACCTGGGGCAGCACCTACTACCTGATGGCGGTGCTTGCCGCACCGATTGCCGCTGACACGGGCTGGCCGCTGTCCGGGATCACGGCGGCGCTCTCGGCGGGAATGCTCGTCGCGGGGCTTGCCTCGCCCACCGTCGGGCGGGCGATAAGCCACCACGGCGGGCGTCCTGTTCTTGCCATCGGCTGCATACTGATCGCGCTCGGCCTCTCGGTGATCTCGATGGCCCCGCATCTCTGGCTGTTCTGGCTCGGTTGGCTGTTGCTGGGCGTAGGGATGGCGGCCGGTCTCTACGATCCGGCCTTTGCGTCGCTGGGCCGCTTATACGGAGCGGATGCGAGAGGCGCGATCACCATGCTGACACTCTGGGGAGGTTTCGCCAGCACCGTCTGTTGGCCTCTTTCGACGGTGATGCTGGAAACATGGGGCTGGCGCGGTGTTGCGGGTGCCTATGCGGTCATCCATATCTGCCTGACCCTGCCTCTGGTCCTGATCGTCCTCCCGGCAGAACAGAAACGCCTGGCCGAGACGAGCACCGACAAAACAAAAAAAGCCAAGCTGCTGGGGCAGGAAAAAACCGTCTTTTTCCTTATGGGCGTCCTGCTCGTTTTGAACGGGCTGATCGCGGTCAACATCGCCACATGGCTGTTCACCTTTCTGCAGGCGCAGGGCTACGCGCTGGCCGCAGCTGTCGGCTTGGGAACGCTGATCGGTCCGTCACAGGTTGCCGCGAGAGTTCTCGAAATGCTCGGCGGCGGGCGGCATCACCCGATCTGGACCATGATCGCGTCGGCGGTGG
This sequence comes from Paracoccaceae bacterium, assembly GCA_018223035.1. Classification (GTDB taxonomy): domain Bacteria; phylum Pseudomonadota; class Alphaproteobacteria; order Rhodobacterales; family Rhodobacteraceae; genus Heliomarina. Next base: position 392,260 of record JAAEZD010000001.1, on the reverse strand, counting down.
GCATTGGAGCCGGCGTCCTCCTGCTCGCGTCGGGCCTGGACTGGGCCGGAATGGCGCTGATCCTCTTTGGCGGAGGCAACGGGCTGTTTTCGATCGCACGCGGGGCGCTACCGCTCGCGGTATTCGGCGTCGACCGTTACCCGGCGATCATCGGACAGCTGGCGCGGCCCTCGCTCATTGCCGCCGCAGTGGCGCCGATGCTCGGCGCCTGGCTGATAAGCGCGGCCAGTCCGGACCTGACCCTGCGCCTCATAGCCGTACTAGCAGTTTCCAATGGTGTGGTGGTTTTCGCCCTTTGGCGAGTCATCCGGCGCGACTGAAAATGCCCATGCTTTGGCCCTAGGATGCAGGTGGTCGGTATCTCAGGACGGTCGGCGTTCCTGCGGGAATTCCACCCAAAAGGTCGAACCCTGTCCCTCATTCGAGGAAAAGCCGATCTCGCCGCCCATGCTCTTTGCCAGTTCCTTGCTGATCGCAAGGCCAAGCCCGGTGCCGCCCTTTTTCCGCGTGGTCGATCCGTCCACCTGCGAGAACCGCTGGAAAATCCTGTCGTGGAATTCCTCGGGAATGCCAATGCCCCGGTCGACAACCGAAATCCGCACAGAGTCTGTCTTGCGTTCCGCGTAAAGCTCGACCGATTTCTCATCGTCCGAAAATTTCACCGCGTTAGATACGAAGTTCCCTAGGATCTGGAGCAGCCGTTCCTTGTCGACCAGAATGCGCTCGTCCGCCGTCTCCTGCGGCAGGTTGAGCCGGATCGGAAAATCTTCGGACATCGTGAAGTTTTCCTGCAGAACCTGACTGATCAGCTCTTCGATCCGGTAAAGCTGCATGTTGAACTTGGCCCGGCCCGATGATGTCTTTTCGAAATCAAGCAGGTCGTTGATCAGCGACGTCAGGCGCTCGCAATTACGCATCGCGATTTCGGTGGTGCTCGACACCATCTGGGGCAGCGCGCCAAGCTTGCCGCTGTGGATCAGGGCAAGCGGGGCCGAGATCGAGGTAAGCGGGGTGCGTAACTCATGACTGACCGTTGCGATAAACTCGGATTTCAATTGCTCGATCCGCTTGCGCTCGGTGATGTCCCGCACCACGCCCACAAAAATCATCTCGTCATTATAGGCGACTTCGGTCAGGGCGACTTCCATAGGGAAAATCTCTCCGGATTTCCGCTTGCCCTCCACCTCGGGCCTGCTGTTCATCAGCTTTGGCTCACGGGTTTTTGAATAGTTCTCAAGATACTCGTCATGGCGTTCGGCATATGATCTTGGCATTAGCATATTGATCTTCTGGCCAAGGACCTCTTCTGCGGTATAGCCGAATATCTCTGCCGACGCCTTGTTGAAGGTTCGGATTGTTCCGCGCGCGTCGATACAGACGATGCCGTCCGCCACGGTGTCGAGAACAGCTTGATTGTACTTGGCCTCTTCGAAAGTCTTCTGCTGAGTCTGGTCAGTGGCTTGCATTACTTGAGAACCCCCTCGGCATTTATGACGATACGGTTCGAGAAGGGCGGCACCGGCGCAGTCGAAACTCCGACAGGCACGGAGCAAGCGAGACGGTTCATCCGAGGCTTCCTCGGAAACGTCGGAGCCTGAATGATCGGTATCGGGATGCAAATGGTCTCATGCTGCTGCCTGCGTCTCTTGACGAAATCGTCTGCGACCGTTGGATCGGCCTTCACTTAGGTATCTGATTTAATAATCTTTTATCTCTCCCAGGGGATACAACCAACTGTTTCTGTTGGGATTTTGCTTTCTGGACACCATGCTGTGGCGCGATAGCCGCACAATTGACTTGTCAACTCACGCGGGGCGATCAATTTAGGCTCTTAATGTCTCTGACCAACGCCTCAATAGGCCGGCTGCGCAAGCCCCTGACCGATCACTGGTCCGGTCGGAAGTCCGGTCGGCGATCCGCCCTCCGGTTCAACCGAAATGGCAAAGAATTGGTCGGAACGAAGCTGCGGCAGGTCCTGCGCCGACAGCATAGTCCGTGCGCCCTGTTCCATAACAGCAATGGACACCGGCGGGCCGTCCGGGTCGGGTTGGGTCCAGAGTTCCAGAACCTGCGCGTTTTCCGGCGTGATGGGCGCGAGCGGAGTCACCTGCAACCGGGTGTCGCTGAACGCTTCGATAATGGCAATCGACTCGCCGGTGTCATCCACGAGGATGGCAACCATCGTCGGCGGTTTCGCCTGGATCAGCTGCCAGGCAAGCCCCATGGCAAGAACCAGCGCGGCTGCAGTCGCAAGCAGCGCCGTTGGCCGCCAGCGCGTTACCTGTGCATCTGCGGATTTCTTTCGTTCGATCCGGACCACATTGGACCCTGTCTCCGGGTCCGGCTCATCCAGCGCTTCCTCAATCCGCGCCCATGCCTCGGGGCGCAGCGGAACGGACTCGGCGGTCAGGTCAAGTTCATGAAACTTCTCGCGTTCGCCCGCGATCTCTTCGGCCTGCTTGCGCGCGGTGGCGGTGGTCGGGGCGAGCGTGGCTTCGGCCTCAGCCCGGAATTCATCGTCATCCTGTCCAAACAGGTTCAGCAGCTCTGAGCGGGTCATGACAGGCACGCCTTCAATGATTGCAATCCGCGTCTGAGCCAGCTCTTGATTGTGCCAAGCGGTCGGCCCAGCTTGCCCGCGACTTCCTCCTGCGTCAGCCCGGTCACATAAATCAGCAGAACCGCATAGCGCCGGTCATCTTCCAGCGCTTTCAGGCAGTGATAGAGAATACCGTTCTTGTCGAGCCGACGAAAAGAAAGATCCACCGCATCCTCGCGCAGCTTGTCGAGATCTTCCGGTTCCGTCACCTGTTCCCTGCCGCGTGCCCGCAGGATGTCTATCGCGCGATACCGGACGATTGTGTACATCCATGCCCGGGGCGAGCCGAGCGCCACGTCATAGCGCGACGCTTTCCGCCATATCTGGATAAAAGCGTCCTGAACCGCATCCTCGGCCTGATCGCGGTTGAAAAGAATACGCATCGCGACGCCGGTCATGCGGCTGGCTTCGGCATCGTACAGGGCCTTGAGCGCGGTCCGATCGCCCCCGCTGCATCCGCGCAAAAGCTCCACGAGGTCCGCACCTTTCTGTGCGTTTTCTGTTCCGCCGCTCGCCGTACCCGTATCCACGCCGGCCTCCCCCCGTATCTTTACGCTGACCCGAACCCTAGCACGGCTACCCCACCGCATGCATGAGAATTTCGTGATTTCCATTTCCCTGCGCAAGGTGTTGAAATCTCGCCTGATTGCGGTCTGCGCTAAAGCCGGGTTTTTTCAGCGGACTTGCTCCCCCGTCTGCGATAGAAGCGGGAAGCGACCCTTTGAAAAGTGAGGCCCTCATGTCCGAACTGCCTGTGAACCGTTTCAAATCCGCGCTGCGCGATGGGCAGCTTCAGCACGGAATCTGGTGCACGATGAGCGACAGTCTTGCGGCGGAAATGATGGCGGATTGCGGGTTCGACTGGATGATGTTCGACACGGAACATTCGCCGCTGGATCCGATTGGCGTGCTGCCCCTGCTGCAAGCAGTCGCACCATATCCGGTTACACCCATCGTGCGCCCCGGTTCGCTGAACCCGGCCGAGATCAAGAAACTGCTGGATCTGGGCGCGCAGACGATCCTTGTCCCCTATGTTCAGAATGCCGAAGAAGCCGCGCTTGCCGCTGCTTCGGTCGATTACCCGCCGTCCGGGATCAGGGGCGTGTCCGGCAGCACCCGCGCTTCCCGGTTCGGCAAAATCGCCGGATACCACCGCAAGGCCCGCGAAGAAATCTGTCTTATCGTGCAGGTCGAAACGCAGGAAGCGCTGGACCAAATCGAGGCCATCGCCGCTGTGCCGGGAATCGACGCGATCTTTGTCGGCCCCGCCGACCTTGCCGCCTCGCTCGACCATCCCGGAGAGCCCTCGCACCCCGACGTCCGGCAGGCCGTGATCGACGCGATCCGCCGTATCCGCGCGGCTGGTAAGCCGCCCGGCATCCTGACGCTCGATCCGAAACTCTATGAAGACGCCATCGAAGCAGGCGCGCTTTTCGTGTCGCGCAACCTCGATTTGACAGCCCTGCGAAAAGGGTTGGTCGCGCCGTAAATCGCGGCCTCAGATCCGTCGAAAACACCAACAAATTTGGTTAACCGCGAGTCTCGTGTCACAAGCACGGGCAAACCGGCTTTTTGTATTTACCAACTGTCTCTTATGGCGCGTTTGCCGGTTGTCTGGACCCGATCCGGGCGGTAGCCTTGAAACGGTGGATCGGCTCGGGGAGTGGCTGCTTGCAAGGCGGACAAGGAATAAAGCGGCTTGACACTGTGCGTCAGCAACTGCTGGAAGAAGCCGAGATAACAAATGTGCAGGACAAGGCGTTGGTCCAGTCCCGGCGCGAACAGATTTGTGATGCGGCGCTTGAGCTGTTCCTCGAAAAAGGATTTGCCTCTACCACGATCCGCGACATCTGCGCTCGCTCGGGGGTCAATCAGGCCAGCATCTACGACTATATCGCCAACAAGAACGATATCTTGCGCCGCCTGCTGAATCAGGTCTGGTTCCGACAGGATGTAAAGACACTGCCGGAAATCCTCGAAGACACCAGCATTCCGCTCGAAGAGGTGTTTATCGGCTATTTCCGGGAAACATGGAGCAAAAAGCGCAACGGCGCTTTGCTGGCCTATCGCTCGGTGCCGCACCTGTTAAGCGAGGATCGCCATGCGATGCGAATTCGCGAACTCGCGCTGATCAAGGACATCGCGGACCAGTTGCGCCGACGCTCGGGCAGGGAACTGGACGATGCCGAGCTTGAGGTTCTCGCCAACGTGCTGCTTTTCCTGTCGGTTTATGCGCCGATGCGGGACTGGCTGAGCCGTGACATTCCCGAGGAAACCGTAATCCGTACCGTGGCCGTCGGTGCAGCGGCGATGGTGCGCGAGCTGATCGCAGAGACCGGCCCGCGCTGAACGCCCCCTATTCGGCGGGGACGTTCCTTTTCTTGTTATCCGCAATGATCAACCCGACGAGCAGCGCGGAAATCGCGCCGCCGATCAGGGTTGTCATCAACCCTGGGAAGCTGAACGCGAACCCTGCTGCCGCCAGTGGCAGACGCAGGGCAGGGCGCACGTGACCGATCCCCAGCAGGTATCCTTCCAGCCCGCCCGACAGCAGCATGATCCCGATGATGATCGACGGCAGCACGTAGATCAGCGGTGTCAGATCCCCCTGAAGCACCAGCGCAGGCTGGAACAGAAAGAACAGCGGCACGAAGTAGATCACCACCCCAAGACGCATCGCGGTGAAAGAGGTCCGCATTGGTTTCGCCCCGGCGATGGTCGCCGCAAGGAAGGCCGCCGCGCCTACCGGTGGCGTGATCGCTGACAGCATCGCGTAGTAGATGATGAAGAAGTGCACCGCGACAGTGTTCAGCCCGCCGATCTCGATGATGGCCGGGGCCAGCGTCACCGCAAGGAAGATATATGCGACGATGGCAAGACCGGCCATGCCCATGATGAAACAGGCTACGACTCCCAATGCGATGATGAGGAACACGTTGTCGCCGCCCAGCGCGATCAGTCCCGAGGTCACAGAGCCGGTAACGCCGGTAATGGTCAGCGCGCTGACAACATAGGCGATGGGCAGGATGATCGCGGTGGTCTGCGTCACCAGTAGCCCGATCTGGCGCACGGTCTCGATCAGCCGCTGCGGGGTCATCCGCGTGTCGCGGCGCATAAAGCTCAAGGCGACCATGAGGATACAGGCGTACCACGGCGCGTAATATTCCCAGCGCATGTAAAGCAGGCCCCAGACAAGGAAGACCAGCACCGACATGAAGGGCCAGCCCTTGAGCAGCACCTGCCATGCCGACGGCTGATCCGGGTCGACAACCCCGTCCAGCCCCTTGCGCGCGGCATAGGCATCGACCTGAAGGATCAGCCCGAAATAGAACAGCAGCGAAGGCACGATTGCCGCGATCATGACAGTCGCGTAATCGACGCCAATAGTGATCGCCATGACAAAGGCAATCGCGCCCATCACCGGCGGCATTACCACCCCGCCGGTCGAGGCGCAGGCCTCGATGGCGCCCGCGTAATGCGGCGGATAGCCAACCTTTTTCATCGTCGGAATTGTGATCGACCCTGTCCCGGCGATGTTGGAAAAGATCGACCCCGAGAGCGATCCGAAAAAGGCCGAGGCGACGATGGACACCTTGGCAGGGCCACCGCGATACTTGCCGAACCCGGCATTCGCAAGATTGATGAAAAACTCGCCCGCCCCGGTGGCGATCAGAACACCAGCAAAGACCAGAAAGCCCAGCACGATCTCGGCGACGATCTTGGTGGTGATGCCCATCATGCCTTCGGCGCGAAAGACGTGGGCTTCCATCAGCCGGTCGAAACTATAGGGTATGCCCATCAGCAGGCCGGGGAAGTAATCCGCGACCAGCGGATAGAGCCCAAGGAAGAACACGACCATCAGGAAGGGGATGCCGCCCGACCGGCGGGCCATTTCCAGCATCAGGGCCCAGATCACGATACCCAGCGGGATATTCGTCCATCCCGCCTGCACCATGTCCCAGGCGTGGGTCGAGAAATAGAGGCTGATGGCAAGGATCACCACAGCCGCGATCACGTCGTAGAATGGCACCTTGGTCTGGTCGCGATGCGCGGGGATCGCGATAAAGGCGCAGGCCGAGAAAATGCCGATAAAGACCCAGTAATACTGCCCTTCGAGCAGGCGCTTGCCCAGTATCGGTAGCCCAAAGGCATAGGCGACACCCGTGCCGATCCCTATGGCGACAAGCGCGACAAAGACGAGGCTCCAGAGTGAATAAGTCCCGCCGAGGCGGGTGAAATCCGAGGATTGGGTCGCAGTGTCCTCAGTGGAAGGGGATGAGATGCTGTCAGACATGTACCGGCCCGATAGGTTAAAGATGAAAACGGCAAGAACGCGGGGCGACCAGCGCCGCCCCGCCTTTAATCAGCCTGTCAAAGCCGCGACTGGAAATTCTCCACCCCGGCGGTCTTCTCCTTCATGAGATCAAGGAACTCCTGGTTCTCGAAGTTGACTTCGATACCCTGTTCCTGCGCCGCTTTCAGCGCTTCCTGACGGGCACTGATCCAGGCGTCCATGGTCTCGATGGCCTTGTTGTTCCAAGTATCGTCCTCATCGCTCCACTGGCCGATTTCGCGCAGGTACTTCACCGTGCCCTCGTGGACCGGCAGCGGGGTGCGGTTCAGGTACTTGCGGAACTGGTCCATCGACATGCGTGTGGCCAGCGGGTGCGTGCCCTTGTAGGCGTCAAAGGATTCATGAAACCACTTCGCCATGTTATAGGCGAAATCCACGTCCGTGGTGGCCGGCACGCTGTAGACGAAGTTAGACGTCGCCCCGTTCACGCCGCGCGCGGTCTTGACGCCCATCTCGATCTCGGCGGGGATCAGCATTGGACGTTCGGCGAGATAGGCGTTCCAGCCTTCCTTGTCCGCCGGGTCGAGATCCAGCCAGCGGATGCTACCCGGTGCGCCTTCCATTTCCGACAGGACCGAGCTGATCGGCGAGCAATAGGCGATGTCGGATTTGCCTTCGACCACCGAGCGGCAGTTTTCGGCATAGGACGACGCCGGAACGAATTCGATCTTCTCCGAGACCTCGTCTTCGCTCATGCCCAGCATGGCCGGAAGGCCGACCGTGACGGCCGAAACCATCGGGGGCGAGAACACGCCCTGTGTGATGCGCACGCCGCCGTTCTTGATGTCCTGCACGCTCTTGATCGGCGAGTCGCCCGCCACGACATAGCCCCACGGCGTGTCGTTGTGATGCCATAGGATGCGCTGAGCCACCGGCTTGGTCTGCGAATAGCCGTCGATGCCCTGGATTTGGTAGCGCATTTCAGATGCGGAAACCGATGAGATCGCGATATCTTCACGATCGGTCAGGCGGCGATAGCGCTGGGTTTCACTGTCTTCGGGAACGATGCGGACGGTGGTGCCGGTTTCCTTCTGCAGGATCGGCCCCCAACCGTTTGTCGACGCAAAACTGCCGCTCGACGTGCCCGGTGTCCCGATGACAAGCAAGCGCGGCCACTCGAAATCCTCTGCCGCCGCACCGCCTGCCAGCCCAAGTGACAAGACCAGCGCGGTAACCGCGCCGGACGCCAAAGACGTAACATTCTTCATAATTTCCTCCCAAGGATCGTTTGTCGTGATCTGTCGCGCCGGTTCGGAGAATGCCCCGATCCGGTGTCGCTAATAATTGTCAGCAGGGAACGCCCGGACCCGCGGATCGGTACCCGACCCGCGCTGGGCCGTGATTGCCAAAGTCGTGTCTACCAGTGCGAACAAAGAAGCCTCCCCTCTTCTTGTGACGGTCCGGCATTATTCGTCGCAAAGCCAGACTGACACTTGTCAGGTTAAGCGCCCCTTGCCTGTTACGTCAACACTTCCGGCATCACATTCGGGGCGAAACGTACACTGGTGGTTCAGCTTGGGCGGGAAAGCGCGGGTTGAGAAAGATGTTTGATCCCACGCCTTTTTTCCCGAACCGCCCAAATCCGGGCAATCGCATGGAAAAACCGCAGCAAAGGCTAATTTTTCTTTCGAACCGGCGGATGTCGGTTAATCTTTGCCGTGACCGCTATCAAAAGGCGCGGCAACGCCCGGGCAAACCCGGACAGCCCGATACCGGGTAAAGACCAACAGGGACAAAAGGGAGTTACATCATGAGAGTTATGAACAAGGGCCAGAATCGCCGTTCCGTTCTCGCGGGGCTCGCAGGGACAGGCTTGCTGCTTGCCAGCCCGGGGATAATCGGGCGGGCGCGCGCACAGGCGGGCGACGCGATCCGGCTGGGCGCCCCGTTCCACCGCACCGGCATCGGCGCATCCTACGGGCGCTGGTATGAACGTACCGCTAACGCCGCGCTCGAGGTGATCAATGCGGGCGGCGGTATCAACGGCATGCCCGTCGAGATGATCGTCGAGGATGACGGCACCGACCCGAAACGCGGCGTCGAGCTGATTGAGAAATTCTCGGCCGAGCACAAGGTCGACGCTGTCTTCGGCCATCTCTTCTCGCACGTCGCGGCCGCGACGGCCCCGCGCGCGGGTGAACTCAAGATGCCCTATTTCCTGTGTTCCGAGGCACATACGCTGGCGGCGGGCGGGTTCAACCGCTATTGCTTCCAGCCTTCGATCTCTGACGTGAAGAGCCAGGTCAGCTCGATGGCGCCGTGGATTTCGGAAAACCTCGGCAAGAAGATCACCCTGATCTACCCCGACTATGCCTTTGGGTATGACCATCGCGACAACATGACCGCCGCGATCAAGGCGCAGGGCGGCGAGGTCGTGGCCGACATCGCTATCCCGCCGACCGAGACGACCTTCACCCGCTACATGCCGCGCATCCCGTTCAATACGGAGGTCATCTATCACGTGATGGTCGGCCCCGCCGTGATGACATTCGTCAAGGAACTGGGCGAGCATCTGGGCTCTAACCGTCCGGAAATATTCGGCTTTATCGACAGCTTGGAGGCGGTCGACATCGGTATCCCCCAGCTGGAATACCTTGAAGGCACCCATTTCTGGGAAGGGCATGCGCGCTATGCCCAAGCTGACCAGACCGAATTCGACAAGTTCTACCGCGAAAAGGTCGGCGTCGACGAAAACGGTGCATCGGTGGACGATGCGCGCGACATCTCGACCTATGCACATATGTTCTCGGTCTGGGAGACGCTGTTCGCGATGAAGCAGGCGATGGAAATGGCCGATTACAAAGGCCCGGACCAGAAAATCGCCTTCCTCGAGGCAATGGAATCCATCGAAGGCTTTGAAGCGTCGAACGAATTCCCGCAGGGCGAAAAGGTCTTCAACGGCAAGACCCACCAGGCCTTTGCCCATCAGAACATCTCCAAAGTCACGGATGGCAAGCTGGAAGTTGTCTATCGCACCTCGATCGAGGAAACCCTCTACGAGGATGAGACGGACTATACCCAGATGTCCTTCTGATCAAACGCATCAGGGCGGCAAGGCATTGACCTGCCGCCCTTTTTCTTGCCTCTTTGCTTTCACCCCCGACACGGCGGGCTGAAGGAGTAACTTCATGATGGATCTTGCGCCCTATCTCCTGCTGGCCGGGCTGGAAGGGCTGGTGATGGCCTCGGTGCTCATGCTGACGGCGCTGGGGCTTTCGCTCGTGTTCGGCGTGATGCGCGTGGTCAACGTGGCGCATGGCGAATTTTATATGCTGGGCGCGGTCGGTGCCTGGGCCTGCGCGCAGTTCGTGCCCGGCCACCCGGCGCTGGCCTTCTGCGTGGCGCTTGTTGTCGCGCCCCTGCTGGTCGGGATGCTGGCCTATCTTGCCGACTGGGCGATCCTCAAGCGGATCAACTACGATCCCGAAGGCACTATCGTTTCTACCATCGGAATGCTCTATATCATTCAACAGCTTACCCTGATGAGCTTTGGCCCCGACGCCCGAGCCGTCGATGCACCGTTCTACTATACGATCCGCACGCCGTGGTTCGGCTATTCCAGTTACAAGCTATTCACCGTGGTCATGGCGCTGGTACTGGTGGCGGGGCTTTGGGTGATGCTCAAACGCTCAAAATGGGGGCTGGTCATGCGGGCCACCCAGTTCGACCGCGAGACGGCGCAGAACTTTGGCATCCCGGTGAACCGCGTCTATTCCATCGTTTTTGCCATCGGCGCGATGCTGGCAGCTATTGGCGGCGTGCTGGTCGTGCCCAATCAGCAGGCCCATTACCTGATGGGCGGCGACCCGCTGCTTTTGTCCTTCGTCGTGGTGATCGTGGGCGGGCTGGGATCGATCCCCGGCACCATCGCCGCTGCGATCCTGATCGGCATGTCCGATGGATTGCTCTCGGTTTTCTTCTCGCCAACGGCGGCCAAGATCTTTTCGACCCTGCTCGTCGCCTTTGTTCTGGTGTTCAAGCCCGAGGGTCTGTTTGGAAGGTCAAACCGCGTATGACGCCTGTATGTTCTGCGTACACAACCTGTACACCCCCTGTACATCAGACAGGCGGAAATCACCGGTCATGACGTTGCACAATGGTAAATTGCTGGCGCTCTGCGTCGTCACGGTCATCGTCCTTTTCGGGCTGCAATTCGTGCTGCCACCCTATCTGACGCTCGCGCTGACCCGCATCCTGATCCTGTCGGTCTTTGCGATGGGGTATAACATGCTGATGGGCTATACCGGGCTGCTCAGTCTGGGGCATGCGATGTTCTTTGCCGCCGGTCTTTATGCGGCGGGTCTCTCGACCTATTACTGGGGCGTTACCTTGCCGGTCGCCTTTCTGCTTGGGATCATTGGCGCCTTCGGGGTGTCGCTGGTGATCGGTCTGCTGGCGCTGCGCACGCAGGCTGTGTCCTTTATGATCGTGACGCTGATGTTCGCACAGGCGGGCTACCTGATGACGCTCCAGTTCACCAGTATCACCGGCGGCGATCAGGGGCTGACCCTGCCGACCGATGCGCGCAGCTTTGGCCTGTTCGGCTTCGTCGTCGACATGACCTCGGACACGGCCCGGTTCAACCTTGCGCTGCTGATCTTTACGGTGGTGCTGGCGGTGCTATTCGCGATCACGCAGGGGCCGCTGGGCCGGTTGTTCGTAGCGGTACGCGAGAATGAGCCGCGCACCCAGATGCTGGGCTTTGACACCTATTCGATCAAGCTGACCGCCTTTACCGTGTCGGGCACCATTTCTGGCACGGCGGGGGCGCTTTACGGGTTGATGTTCGGCTATATCGGGTCGTCTTTTGCGGGGTTCCAGAACTCGATCGAGGCGCTACTTTACACGCTGATCGGCGGACCGGGGACGCTGCTTGGGCCGCTCTTGGGTACGGCAGTCATGACCATGCTGATTGATCGCCTAAGCGGGATCACAACGGCCTACCTGATCGTAATCGGTGTCCTGCTGATCGTGGTGAACCTGTGGTTTCCCAAAGGTATTCTTGGCACGATCCGCGACAGATGGCTGGGGTGGCTGAAATGACCTTGCTGCGTACCAAGGGGCTGTCACGCCATTTCGACGGGCTCAAGGCGGTGGATGGCGTGGACTTCGCGCTGGACCCTGGTGAGATCCGCGCCATCATCGGCCCGAATGGCGCGGGTAAGTCTACCTTTGTCAGCCTGCTGTCGGGGCGGATCAAGCCCTCGGCCGGGCAGGTGTTTTTTGAAGATCGCGACGTGACCGGGATGCCCGCGCATAAACGGGTGCGCATGGGGATCGCCTATACGTTCCAGATCACCAATATCTACGGGGCGATGACCGTACTGGAAAATATCGCGATCGCCGCGCAGAACCGGCTGCGCCCGCATCTGTTTTCGCGCAAGCCCGTCAGCGAGGTGGAGATCGCGCGGGCTGCGACCAAGGCCGCGCAGGAGGTCGGGCTGGGCGACCTGCTTTATGAAACCGCCGGAACGCTGGCTTATGGGCATCAGCGTCTTCTTGAGGTGGCGATGGGGCTGGCGCTGCAACCCAAGCTGCTGATTTTGGACGAGCCGACGCAGGGCCTGTCGGATTCCGAGATCGAGAACTTTCAGGAGGTCGTGCGGCGGGTAGCGCAATCGGCCACGGTGCTGCTGATCGAGCATAACATGGATGTGGTGATGGCGCTGGCCGACCGGATCACCGTGCTGGAGACTGGCCGGGTACTGGCCGAGGGCAGCCCCGGTGAAATCGTCAGCAATGACGCGGTGCAAGCCGCCTATCTGGGAGCACCGGCATGAGCGAGATGCGCGTCGAGGGCTATGACGCCTTTTATGGCCGCAGTCAGGCGCTGCGTGATTTCTCGATTACCGTTAAGGGCGGCGAGGTGCTTTGCCTTATGGGCCGGAACGGCGCGGGCAAGACCACCGCGCTCAAGGCGATCATGGGCACGGTGAGGCCTGCGGCCGGGCGGCTCTGGCTGGATGGAGAAGAGCTGACCGGCTTGGCCGCCTCCGAAATTCCCCGGCGCGGGATCGGCTATGTGCCGCAGGGACGGCGGCTGTTTTCGGAACTCACCGTGGCGGAAAATCTCGAGATCGGGCTGATGACGCGCCATTCGGGGCAGGAGTCGCTGGATTATGCGCTGGGGCTGTTCCCGGTGTTGCGCGAGCGGATGAAACAACGCTCGGGCACGCTGTCGGGGGGTGAACAGACGATGCTGTCGATGGCACGTGCGCTTTGCGTGAACCCGTCGGTCTTGATGCTGGACGAGCCGACCGAGGGGCTGATGCCATCGGCCATTGCCAGTATCCGTGAGGCGGTGGTCAAGCTGCGCGACGATGGCGTGGCAATCCTGTTGGTGGAACAGCGGGTCGATGCGGTGCTGCCGATTGCCGACCGGGTGGCGTTCATGAACCACGGCGAGATCAAGGCCCGCTTCGACATCGAAGAGATCCGCAGCGACAAGAGCCTGCTGCATCAATACGTGGGTGTCGGGGCCTAGGCGGGAGTGCTGGTCAGCTTGTCCCTCAGGGCCGCGACCTCGGGGTCGCGGGCGCGGAAACAGGCAACCCTGTGGCCATCCGGATCGCCGGAAAGTACCGGGCTTTCCTGACGGCAACGATCCTGCGCGAACTGGCAGCGCCCGGCAAAGCGGCATCCGTCGGGCGGGGAGATCGGGCTGGGCGGGTCGCCTTTCAGCCGCATGCCTGCGTCCATCCCGGCCTCGAGCGTTGGCACAGCCGAGATGAGCGCCATCGTGTAGGGGTGCATGGGTCGCCGAAAAATCGCGCTTCGTGAGCCGATCTCGACGATCTGGCCAAGGTACATAACCGCGATCTGGTCGCAGAGGTGCTGGACCACGCCAAGGTCATGGCTGATGAACAGGTAGGACAGGCCCAGTTCCGCCTTGAGGCGACCGAGCAGATTCAGGATCTGCGCCTGAATGGCCACGTCCAGCGCCGAGACGGGTTCGTCGCAGACAATGAGCTTGGGCCGCGTGGCAAGTGCCCGGGCGATACCGATGCGCTGGCGCTGCCCGCCCGAGAACTGGTGCGGAAACAGCGCCTTTTGCTCGGCGCGCAGGCCCACGGTCGCGAAAAGCTCATCGACGCGATCCTCGCGTTCCTTGGGCGTTCCGATCTCCATGAGATCCATCGGGCGCCGCACGATCGCCCCGGCGCGTTCGCGTGGGTTGAGCGAGGCGTAGGGGTCCTGAAACACCACCTGAATGTCGCGCCGCGCCTGCCGCATCTGGTCGCCGTCCAGATGGGTGATGTCCTCGCCGCCCAGCCGGATCGTGCCGTCGGTCGCATCGTTGAGCCGGGCGCAGGCCATGGCGGCGGTTGTCTTGCCGGAGCCGGATTCACCCACGAGGCCAAAGGCGATGCCGGCGGGGATGTCGAAACTGATCCCGTCGACCGCATGGACGACCTTGCCGCCGCCGACTGGGAAATGGACCTTGAGGTCCGAGACGCTGAGGGCCGGTGTTTCGCTCATGCGGGGATCTCCTCTTGGCGCAGGCAGGCGACGGCGCGGTCCGAGCCCAGCGGAGTCAGGGCGGGGCTGTGCAACTGGCATTCATTGATCGCGCGGTTGCAGCGCGGCGCAAAGGCGCAGCCCTTGAGCTCGGCGAGATCGGCGGGGCTTGGCACTACGCCGGGAATTTCGAACAGGGGTTCCGGCGTGTCGCTTGGATCGCGGCTGAGCTTGGGGATGCAGGAGATCAGCCCGCGGGTATAGGGGTGGCGCGGGTCGCGGATGAAAGAGCGGACGGGGCCTTCCTCGATTTTACGGCCCGCGTACATGACCATGACCCGGTCGCACATCTGGGCGACGACGCCGATGTCATGAGTGATGAGGATGATGGCGGCCTTGATCTTGTGCTGCAGCTCGCGGAACAGATCGAATATCTGCGCCTGTACCGTCACGTCGAGCGCGGTGGTCGGTTCATCCGCGATCAGCACCTTGGGTTCGCAGACCAGTGCGATGGCGATCATCACCCGCTGGCGCATCCCGCCGGATAGCTGGTGCGGATAGTTATGGGCGCGCTGCTCGGGCGAGGGGATGCCGACCAGTTTCAGCATTTCGATGGCGCGGTCCCATGCTTCGGCGCGCGAGCTGCCGAAATGCGCGCGGGCGGTTTCGGCGATCTGTTCGCCCACCGTGTAGACCGGGTTTAGCGAGGTCATCGGTTCCTGAAACACCATCGAGATTTCGTTGCCGCGGATGCGGGTCAGACGGTCTTCGCCTACGGTCACGATGTCTTCGCCGTTCAGCAGGATCTGCCCCTTGGAGACGCGACCCGGTGGGCTGGGGACGAGGCCGATCAGGGACAGCGCCGTGATGCTTTTGCCGCAGCCGGATTCGCCGACGATGCCGAGGGTCTCACCGGCGGCGAGATCAAACGAGAGGTCGCGTACCACGGGGATTTCACGCCCGCCGGTGCGGAAGGAAATCTCTAGATCGCGAACCGAGAGGAGAGGGGAAGAGCTGGTCATCGCTGTCTCAATTTCGGGTTGATGGCGTCGTTCAGCCCGTCGCCCACAAGGCTGATGGCCAGCACGGTCAGGAAGATGGCAATGCCGGGAAAGGTCACGCCCCACGAGCTGTCGAGGATATAGGGGCGGTTGTCGCCGATCATGCGGCCCCAGCTCATCGCGTTGGGATCTGAAAGACCGAGAAAGGAAAGGCCTGCCTCGAACAGGATGGCCGAGCCGATGGACAGGGCGGCGACCACGATAAGCGGCGGCGCGGCATTGGGCAGGATCACCTTCCAGATCAGCCGGGCATTGCCTGCGCCGATGGAGCGTTCAGCTTTGACGTAATCCATCTCGCGGATCTTGAGAAATTCGGCGCGGGTCAATCGCGCGGTCGAGGTCCATGATACGATGCCGATGGCGATGGCGATGTTGATCAGCGAGGGCGAGAAGAGCATCACGACGACCATAGCAAAGAGCAGGTTCGGCAGGACCTGAAAGAACTCGGTCACGCGCATCAGCACGTTATCGACGCGGCCGCCAAAGAACCCGGCCAGCGCGCCGATGGTGACGCCGATCAGGATGGTCAGCACGGCGGCGGCAAAGCCGATGGTGATGGTCACGCGCCCGCCGTTGATCAGCCCGGCCAGCAGGTCGCGGCCAAGGTAGTCGGTGCCCAGCAGGTATTCCGACTGGCCCGGCGGGGTCAGCGGCATCCAGACCATATCGCGCGGCGAGACGGTATAAAGCGACGGCCCGATAATCGAGATCACGATGATCGCGAACAGGATGAACAGCCCGATCATCGCGGAATGGTTCTGGCGGAACATCTGCCAGACCTGCCGCGAGGGCGAGACCGGTTTTGGCAGCGGTTTCACCGGCGTGGCGATGGGCGGGGTGGTGTCGGTGACGCTCATGTGGCTTTTATCCTTGGGTCGATCCGGCGGTAGATGACGTCGGTCAGCAGGTTCATCACCACGACCATCAGGGCGGAAAAGAACAGAATGCCGAGCAGGGTGGGCGTGTCGCGGCGCAGGATCGATTCAAAGGCAAGCGTGCCAAGCCCGGGCCATGCGAAAACGGTCTCCACCAGCACCGCGCCGGAGATCACCTGTCCGAATTGAAGGCCGGCAAAGGTGACGACGGGAAGCACCGCGTTGCGCAGCGCGTGTTTGTAGATCACCAGCCGTTTCGGCAGGCCCTTGGCGCGGGCGGTGCGGACATAGTCTGTCTCGAGCACTTCGAGCATGCTGGTACGCGACAGGCGGCTGTAAAAGGCAAGGTAGATCAGACCGAGCGTCAGTGCGGGCAGCACCAGATGATGGGCGACGTCGAGGATATAGCCGATGGTGCTTGTCGCGGTCTCGGTGCTGGTCATGCCCGAGATCGGCAGGATCGGGAAGGCGACGGAGAGAAGCAGGATCAGCATGATCCCGATCCAGAAAACCGGGGCGGAGAAGCCCGCCAGCGACAACACCGTGACGAGGTGCGAGATCCATGAATTGCGGCGCTGGGCGGAAAAGACGCCAAGAATGGTGCCGATGACGATGGCCCAGAGCAGGGCGACGGTTACCAGCAGCAAGGTCGGCCCTATGCGCTCGGCGATCAGGTGGGTCACCGGCTGGTCGTAATACGTGGAATAGCCTAGATCGCCCTGCAGCACGCGACCGAGGTAATGGCCGATCTGCACATAAAGCGGCTGATCGAGGCCAAAGCTTTCGCGCAACTCGGCGATAAGTTCAGGGGTCGCGCCGCCCATCTCACCGACCAGCGCCTCGACCGGATCGCCGGGGGCGATGTGGATCAAAGCGAAATTCAGCACGAGCACGGCGAAAAGCAATAATACAGCATTGGCGAGCTTGCGCAGCAGTCCGGTGAGCACGGGGGCAATCCCTTTTCGTGAGAGGTACGGGGAGGGCGGCGCAAACCGCCCTCCCGGTTGCTTTACTCTTCGAGGTAGACGTCGGTGAACGGGGCCAGCGCACCAAAGGGCGACGCGGGGGCGTTGCCGACACGATCAGAGTAGACCGTCGCCGAGAAATCCTGCGGCATGTAGATGAACACGAGGTCTTCCTGCGCGATCTTCTGGATGTCGGCATAGAGCGCCTTGCGGGCGTCCATGTCGGTTTCCACCGCCGCCGCATCAAGCAGCTTGTCCATCTCTTCGTTGCAGTAGCCCTGGGTATTCGACCAGATCACGTTCTTGATGTTGCCGCAGTCGAAATGGCGATGCACGCCGATGGTCGGATCGGGATAGTTGAAGGATCCGTTCATCGTGGCGTCGTAATCCCAGCTTGCGATGCGCTTGACCCAGGTGCCGAAGTCCGGGGCCTTGCGCAGTTCGACGGTGATGTTCAGCTTGGCAAGTTGCGCCTGAATGTATTCGGCCATCGGCACGTGCGCGGCGGGGGCCCAGCTTGGCACGTCGAGCACAAAGGAAAACCGTGCGCCGTTATCGCCGACCGGATAGCCAGCTTCGTCCAGCAGGGCGGCCGCCTTTTCCATGTCGGGTTCGTACATAGGCACGTCCGCCGAATAGAACGGGTTGCCCGTGTGGAGCGGGCCAGTGCCCGGCTGGGTGCGGCCACCGAAGATGACCTTGGAGAGGAAATCCGTGTCGATGGCATGGGCGAGCGCTTCGCGCACCGCGTGGTCGCTGAACGGCTTTTCGCGCAGGTTCAGCTCGAGATAATGCACGTAACCGATCGCGCCATAGCCGTCGGTGGTTACATTCACCCCATCGGCCTTTTCAAGGCGTGTCGCATCATTGGGGCGGACCCCGGCGAAGGGCGCATAGTCAATCTCGCCCTTTTCCAGCATCAGCACGCGGGTCAGCGGATCCTTGATCAGCGGATAGACGATCTTGTCGAGATAGGGGCGGCCCTCGATGAAGAAATCATCGTATTTCACCAGCGTGAGGCGCTGGGTCGGGTCGTTTTCCTCGACCATGAAGGGGCCGGAACCCACGACGTTTTCCATGTTGCGGGGGTGGGTCTTCATGTCCTGCCCGTCGTCATAGATATGCTTGGGCAGCACCGGCATCAGCAGCGGTTGTAGCGACATCAAGAGACCCGGCACCGGCTGGTCGAGATGCAGCACGACCTTGTCCGCCTCGGGCGTGTCGATGCTGGTGACATGGCCAAACATGTTCTGGCCAAACGGGTGGTTCGCCTTGACCACCTCCATCGAGAATTTCACGTCCTCGCCGGTGATCGGTTCCCCGTCGTGGAATGTCGCGCCATCGACGAGATCGAAGGTCACGGTCAGCTGATCCTCGGACACTTCCCATGATTCAGCGAGATAGGGTTCGATGGCGTAATCGGCGCCGACGGTGACCAGACCGGCAAAGATCTGCGAGGCGGGCGCGCCGGTGGCGGCCCCCGATTGCACGGCAGCGTTCAGGGTCCGGTAGCCCGAGGTAAAGGCGGTAAGCGTGCCGCCCGCCTTGGGGTCGGCCTGCGCGAGCGAGGCCGCGCCCAGCGTCGCGGCAAGCGCGAGGGGGAGCGATTTCAGGAAAGTATCAAGCATCTATGGTCCTCTGTTGGTGATTATTTGCGCGGCTTTTCCGACGTCTTGTGTTTGTAATATTCAGAACTGTTGCAACGGTTATGAAAAAATGCAACGAATTTTTCAGTCCGGTGAAATTAGAAGGGAAAATCCTCGTGACTTCGACAAATATTCAATCGAAGCGGTCGGCTGGACGTGTCGACACGGACCAAAACGATCTGAACAATGCCAGCGAACCGGTGGGGCGTCAGATTCGCGAATTACGCAGGGCGCGCGGTTTGACGCTCAGCGATATGGCCAAGGCAATTGGCCGGTCGGTCGGTCATCTGAGCGAGCTGGAGCGCGGGGTGAGCCCCATCACGCTGGATACGCTGGACAAGATCGCGCGGCGGCTTGACGTGTCGATCAGCTGGTTCTTTTCCCACGCGGAGCAGGAGGACTCCGCCGAGAGCGCATATGTGGTGCGGCGCGGCGCGCGGCGCGAGATCAACCTGAGCCAGTCCGGCGTGCGCGAGGAATTGCTGTCGCCGCATCTGAACGGAAATCTCGAAATGGTGCTGACCACCTTTGCGCCCGAGGCCGGGACCGGCCCCGAGGGCCGCGCCCGCAAGGGGGACGAGGGCGGTTACATCGTGTCGGGCCAGCTTGAGCTGACCATCGACGGTCAGACACTTTCGTTAAGCGCTGGGGACAGTTTCCAACTGAACGGGACCGGAAGCCATTCCTGCCGGAATCCGGGGCCGGGGGACGCCGTGATCGTCTGGTCCTTTGCGCAGGCCAATTTTTAAAGACCCACCGGGACAGGCCGGGGACATGCCCAACAGGAGCCAGAACAGATGAGCGACATCACCGTTTTCACCGCGCGCAAGATCCGCACGATGACCGGGGCCATGCCCGAGGCCAGCGCCGTCGCGGTGCGCGACGGGCGGATCATCGAGGTCGGCACGCTTGAGACGCTGAAACCCTGGCTGAACGCGCATCCCCACCGCATCGACACGCGATTCGAGGACAAGGTGCTGATGCCGGGGTTTATCGACCCGCACCTCCATCCGACTCTTGGCGCTATCCTGATGCCCTGCCATTTCATCACCGCGATGGAATGGGTCCTGCCAGACCGGACCTGTCCGGCAGTCACCAGCCACGAAGACTACCTTGCTCGCCTGTCCGAGATCATTGCCGCCGATGATGGCAGCGAGGAAATCACCGTCACATGGGGCTTTCACCGGATCTGGCATGGCAATGTGGACCGCGAGGCGCTGAACTCGGTATCCTCGACCAAGCCGATCTTTGTCTGGCAGCGGTCCTTTCACGAGATCATCGCCAATGATGCGGCCATCGAATGGATGGGCACGGCGCGCGAGGATCTGGAGCGGCATCCGCAGATCGATCTGGAGTCGGGGCGGTTCTTCGAGACCGGCATGGCGCTGGCGGCGCAGGCGATGAACAAGGTTCTGCTGGCCCCGCAGCGGTTCATGAAAGGGTTGGAACTGGTAAAGCAGACCGTCCATCTGGGCGGGCACACGACCATTGGGGAACTGGCCTATCCGATGATGAACGACCAGATCGAATGGCAGCTTCTCAAGGGCGCGCTGGACAATGACACGGTGCCCTTCCGGATGAAGATCATTCCCCGCGCCCTGCAGCGCGGCACATTCGAGGGCAACGCGCAGGAAAACGTCGACCGGGTGCGCCAATTTGAAGGGCGCGACACGGACCGGCTGTTTTTTGGCAATAGTGTCAAGCTCTTCACCGATGGCGGGTTCTTTGCCGAGCTGATGCAGATGCGCGAGCCGGGCTTTATCGACGGGCATCACGGCGAGTGGCTGATGTCACCGGAATCCTTTTATGACCACGCCCGCGCCTTCTGGCTTGAGGGTAAGCAGATCCATGTGCACTGCACCGGCGACATGGGCGTCGAACTGGCGCTGGACACGCTGGGAAAGCTTCAGGCGGAACGGCCGCGGTTCAATCACCGTTTCACCATCGAACATTTCGGGGTCTCGAACGAAGAGCAGGTGCGGCGGATCAAGGATCTGGGCGCGATTGTCTCGGCGAATGTCTACTATCTGCACGAGCTGGGCGAGGCCTATTGGCGCGATTCCATCGGCTATGAGCGGGCCTCGCAGATGGCGCGCATGGGATCGCTGGAACGGGCGGGCGTGACCTTCGCGTTGCATTCCGATTTCACCATGGCCCCGGCGCTGCCGCTCAATTCGGCATGGGTGGCGGTGAACCGGATTGCGGAATCCGGCTCGGTGCTGTGTGCCGAAGAGCGTACTTCGCTTGAGGCGGCGATGCGGGCGATCACCATTGACGCGGCCTATGTGCTTGGGATGGAAGACGAAATCGGGTCGATCCGGGCGGGGAAAAAGGCTGATTTCACGGTGCTGGAACAGGACCCGTGGGAGGTTGAGCCGCAAGCGCTGCGCGATATTCCGATCTGGGGCACGGTGTATGAGGGCCAGCCCTTTCCGATCGAGACATGAGCCGCCTGCCGATCACGCTGCTGTCGGGCTATCTGGGATCGGGTAAGACGACGATCCTGAACCACCTGCTGCGCAACGCGTCGGGGGCGCGCCTGGGGATCATGGTAAATGATTTCGGCGCGGTGAATATCGACGCGGGCCTGATCCGCGAGGTGGATGGCGCGGCTGTCGAACTGACGAATGGCTGTGTCTGCTGCTCTATCGGCGATGACATGGGCGCGGCTCTGACCGAAATGGCGATGCGCCCGAACCCGCCGGACCGCGTCATCATGGAGGCAAGCGGCGTTGCCGAACCGGCGCGGCTGGCGATGCTGGTCGGAAACTGGCCGGGGTTCGAGCTGGACGCGGTGATTACCGCCGTCGATGCCGAGACCGTGCGTGAGAGGGCGAAGGATAAGTTCGTGGGGCGGCTGGTGCAAAGCCAGATCCGCAGCGCCGATATCGTGGCGCTGACCAAGCTGGACCTTGGTGGCTCGGCGGATGAGTTGCGGGCCTGGGTGCAGGGGTTGCGGCCGGGACTGCGCGTGGTCGAGGCGACGCAGGGTGCGCTGCCGCAGGCGCTGCTGCTGGTGCCGCAGGAAGACGGATCGCGCTGGCAGGTGCCGGGGGCGGAGACGGGCGGTTTCGTCAGCCGGGCATGGCGGCCCATCGGTGCGATGGACCGGGCCAGTTTGGCGAGCGCGTTAACCGTGTTGCCCGAGGCGGTGCATCGGATCAAAGGGCGCGTGCGTGCGCCGGACGGGGGCGGGTTGCTGGTTCAGGCGGTTGGCACGCGGGTGGAGATTTCGCCCATCGACACGGTGGACGATCCTTGCCTTGTGATGATCGCAAGCGGCGGGGCCGAGGTGTTCGAACCGGTCTGCGCGGCGCTGGAGCGGGCCTGTCATTGAGCCAAAAGCGGCAGTCAAAAGCCGTACATTGGCTGTACACCCCCTGTACACCGGCCGTGCAGCGGAAGCTGTCAGCCCTGCGGCGCGGTCAGCAGCCCGCAGGCCGAGGTGATCAGGTTTTCAATCGCGTCAGGCGAGCCCCAGAGTTTCCCGCCGGTCGGGTCTTGTTCGAACGCGGCCTCGCGGGCGGCAAGGGTTGAGATCAGCAACAGGTCCATGAAGATAAGCCGCTGGTTCAGCAGGCTTTTCGGCATGTCCGGTACAAGGTTGTAGATATGTTCGATGCAGCGGATGTAACCCGAGGTGCGATGCCCGGCCAGCGCCTGCATAAAGGCCTTGCGGTGGTTGATCTTGAGCCCGACGACGAACCGCATGTGACCGAGGCTTGAGGCCACCGCGCCGACGCCTTCGACATCGCTGGGGGTGGTTTCGACTTCGACGATCAGGCGGATGATATCGGCCAGGTCGCGAGGACCGCCATTGGCCTCCATCTCATCCAGCTTCTGGATGCGGGCGCTGTCGGAGACATGGGCGCAATCGAGGATCAGCGCATCGACCAGCGCGTCCTTGGAGCCGAAATAGTAGTGCAGCGAGGCATTATTGCGCGCCCCCGAGGCGGTAACGATTTCGCGGACGGTCACACCGTCGACACCCTTGGAGGAGAACAGCCGCAGGGCCGCGTCCTTGATCTTTTGCGCCGAGGACTCTTCGCCCCTCGTGCTGCGTTCCTGTTTCTGCCGGGTTGCCATGGCCGGTTCCGTTTCCTTGTCGGATCTTGCCGCCGGAAAGGCGGGATGTTGAAACAATCGACTTAGCCGAAGGTCGTCGGAAGATACATCACTAATTGCGGGAACAGGACCAGAATGCCGAGCAAAATCAGGTCCATGACCAGAAACCACCAGATGCCGCGGAAAATCGCGCCGGTCGAGATACTTTTGCCCACGATGCCCTTGATGACAAAGACGTTCATGCCGATGGGCGGGGTGATCATACCGATTTCCAGCAGTTTGGTCATGATGATGCCGAACCACAGCAGGTTGAAACCCGCGCCGTCGATCACCGGAAGAAGGATCGGCAGGGTCAGCAGCATCGCGCCAATGGGCTCAAGGAACATGCCGAGCAGCAGGTAGATGAGGATCACGCCCAGCAGGATCATCGCCGGGGACGCGCCGCTGCCGAGGATGGAACTGCTGAGGAATTCGCCGGTGCCGGAGAGCGCGAGGAAACGTGTAAGCAGGCTGGCACCCACACCGATGATGATCAGCGCGCCGGTGGTCAGCACGGTTTCCTGTATCGCGGCCTGAAACCGTCCCCAGGTGAGCGTGCCTTTTACCAGTGCCACGAGGGTGGCAAGGAAAGCGCCAACGGCACCGGCCTCGGTCGGGGTGAAGACGCCCCCGAAGAGACCGGAAAAGATGCCCAGCATGATGAGGATCACCGGCCATGTGTCCTTGAGCGAGTTGATCCGTTCGGCCCATGAGGCCCGGTCATCCGTCGAGGGCGCAAGCGACGGGTTAAGCGTGACGCGGATCATCACCACGAGGATATAGCCAAGCGCGGTGAGGATACCGGCGGCGATCCCGCCGAGGAAAAGCTGGGTGATCTCGACCTGCGCGACGATGCCGTAAAGGATCATGATGACAGAGGGCGGGATCAAAGCGCCGATGGTGCCCGCGACGGCGACGGTACCGGTGGCCAGCTGCGGGTGATAGCCGGATTTCAGCATCTCGGGCACGGCGATCCGGCCCATGGTGGCCGAGCAGGCAACCGAAGAACCGGAAACAGCGGCAAAGCCCGCGCTGCCGAGGATCGCGGCAATCGCCAGTCCGCCCGGTAGCACCGAGAGCCATGCGCGGGCGGCGCGGAACAGGCCTTCGGTCAGCTTGGTGTGGTAGGAAATGTACCCAAGCAGCAGGAACATCGGGACCGAACTGAGAATCCAGTTGGCTGCGAATTTATACGGGATCAGCCCGAGCGAGCCCCACGCGACACGCCAGTTGGTCAGCATCCAGAGGCCA
Organism: Paracoccaceae bacterium; assembly: GCA_018223035.1. Classification (GTDB taxonomy): domain Bacteria; phylum Pseudomonadota; class Alphaproteobacteria; order Rhodobacterales; family Rhodobacteraceae; genus Heliomarina. Next base: position 367,947 of record JAAEZD010000001.1, on the reverse strand, counting down.
AGGATCGATACGCCGATGAGGGCGATGCCGATGGGCATCCGCAGCGCGATCAGCACGATCAGCAGGACGAGGGCGGCAATGCCCAGTTCAACTCCGGTCATTCAGGGGCCTCTTGGGGCGTTTTGCCCGTGACATAAAGTGCAAAGCGCAGGGCGAGGATCAGGGTCATCAGACCGGCGCCGAGAGGCAGGGCGAAATAGGCGGGCCAGACCGCGATCTTGGTCGCGCCGCTGATTTCGGCGGTGCCCTTGGCCATGGCGCTGAGCGCGGCCTCCCATGTGCGCCAGGTCAGCATGGCGGTGACAAGCGCGGTGGGCAGCAGCATCAGCCCGGCAAGGTGGCGCTGGACGCCTTTGGGCATCAGATCGGTGACGAATTCGACCGAAATATGTGCGTCGCGCTGTTCGGCCAGCGCCAGCGGGACAAAGGCGGCGATGACCATGTAGTAATAGCTCACGATGGTCAGAGTTCCGGGCAGCGGGCTGCCGAAGAGATGGCGCATCGCCACGTCAAGCGTGACCTGTACCATCATCAGTGCCACCGCCGCGCCTGCGAGGACCGAGGTGCAGGTCGCGCAGGTGGCCAGGAAATTGGAAATACGTGTCATATAGCCGCCTTTTGATCGCCGGGGCGCAGGGTGCACGCCCCGGTTAAGTCATTTGGCTTAGTTGATGCCGTGCTGAGCGACGTCGACCTTGGAATAGATCTCGTCCCAGTACAGTTTCTCGACCGCTTCGGCACCGTCGGCGTCGCCGAGCAGGTCTACCCACTTGGTCAGAAGCGCGCTGAAATCGTTCAGCATCTCTTCGCCACGGGTGACACCGTAGGTTTCCGCGAAATAATCGATGGTGTTCTGGCGGTCTTCCTCGATGAACGCCTTGGTGGCCTCGATCACTTCGGGTGCGGCGTCGTGGATTTCCACGCCGTTCTCGCGGGCGGCGGATTCGACGGTTTCAGCGCCTTCCTGATAGGCGACCGAGGTGCTGGCGGCGGCGAAGGCCATTGCCTTGAGGAACTCGGTGCGCTGTTCGGGCGAAAGCTCGTTCCAGCTGTCGCGGTTCACGTTGGAAACCGACGCGAAATAGGCACCGCCCGGCGCGCCCTTGGTGATATGGGTGACCGAGCCGCCCATGCCGAAGTTGTAGATGTCGGGCGTCGACAGGATGATGCAGTCGAGCACGCCCTGATTCAGCGCTTCGAGCATTTCATTGCCCGACATGGTGATCGGCGCGGCGCCGATGGCTTCGGACCAGCGGGCCCAGTTTGCGCCGCCAATGCGCAGACGCGCGCCTTGCAGGTCTTCCATCGTGACGATGGGTTTGGTGCAGTTCAGCACATAGGGGGTGGTGCCCGCACCGCCGGTAAAGACCTGGTTCTCGGCTGCGAATTCCTCGTTACATTCCGGGCACTTGGTCATGATGAATTCGACGACCGCAGCGGCAAAAGCGGGGGCTTGTACCTCGGTGGCGCCGGGAATGGTTTCGAGGATCATCGAGGATTCGACGATCAGGTTGGTATGGGGAAACTCTGCCGGGAAATAGGGCGTCATCACGGTGCCCACGTCGGCCAGACCTTCGCGCAGCCCGCCGGGGGTTTCCGCCATGGAAAGCAGGGTAAGCGGGTAGACCTTGAGGGTCATGTCGCCGCCGGTTGCCTCGTTGAACCGTTCGGCGGCGGCTTCGGCGCCCTTGACCAGCGAGGAGACTGGCGGGTGGCCGATGGCGAAGCTGAGTTCGCGCGCTTCGGCTGCGCTGGTCAGCGCTAGCGCGGCCGTGGCGGCGGTTGCAAGTTTCTGATATTTATTCATTTCTTCCTCCCAGTTGAAAATTTGGCGCTAGCGCGCCCAGTATCCGTAAGTGTCGTTTCGGTAGCCGAGGCAGCGGTAGGTCGCATCGACAAGGCTTTGTCCACGCGGGTTCAGCAGCAGCCCGCCGCCAAGCTTGTTCATCGAATAGCCAAATCCGAGGCGGCACTCGGGGTCGGCGAAGCCGAGCGAGCCGCCCATGCCGACATGGCCAAAGGCGTTCTGGCCCATGATCAGGCTTTCGGGGCCTTCCGGCGTCGGGCGGCGGCCCATGTTCAGCATGAATCCTGGGCCAAAGCGCGACGGCGCGATGAAAGTTGCGTCGCGATGGGTCGCCGCGCTGGCCTGCGAAAAGCTGGCGATATAGTCGGGGTCGAGCCCCAGCGCAGCGCCCCCCGTGGCAAGGGTCGAAAAGAGCTTCGACAGCCCGCGCGCGTTGGTCACGCCATTGGCCGCCGGGATTTCCGCAGCGCGTCCTTCGCGGCTGTTCACGCCCTTGATTGCCCAGTCTCCGCTGTTGAAAACAAAGAGATTTGGCACGGTGTCGCGGGTTTTGGCGGCTTTCAGAAAAGGCGTATCCTGTGCGTCCTTGCTTGGGCGATGTGGGATCACCGGCGCGACGCGATGTTCGTCCTTTTCCGGCAGACCGATGGCGAAATCGAGGCCGAGCGGGGTGGCGATTTCGTCGTGAAAGAACTGTCCGAGTGATTTGCCCGAGACGCGGCGCACGACCTCGCCCACGAGAAAGCCGAAGGTCACGGCGTGGTAGGAGACCTGCGTGCCCGGGGTCCAGAACGGCTCTTCCTGTTGAAGATGTTCAATCATGTAAGACCAGTCGGTCAGGCAGTTGGGCTTGAGCGGTGTACGCAGGGCGGGCTGCCCGGCGCTGTGATCCAGCAACATGCGCAGCGTCGTGTTTTCCTTGCCGTTCTGCGCATATTCCGGCCAATAGGTGGCGACGGGCGCGTCCAGATCGACCTTTCCGCGCGCTGCCAAAAGATGCAGGCAAAGCGCGGTTGCGGGCTTGGTGCAGGAAAAGATCACGTGGATCGTGTCCTTTTGCCATGCACCGCCATCGGGGCTGGTCTGGCCGCCCCAGAGATCGAGAACAGGCTCACCGTCGAGGTGGATGCAGAGCGATGCGCCAAGTTCGCCGCGCGATTTGAAGTTCTCGGCAAATGCCTCGGCCACGGGGCGTAGGTCGTCTCGGCAGATGCCGGACACACCGGGTTCGGAAACCTCTTGCAGGTCTGACGTCTTGGACATGATGGACATACTGACCTCCCCTTCAGTTGACCGGATTCGATGTTAAGTCGAATAATTAAAACAAATGACCTAATCTATTGACTTATGTCAAGTGTTGGAGTCATGTTTAGCCCCGAGATCGCGGCTTTGGCCGGATGGGGATCGGGAAATACGAGGTCGGGGAGGGCCGTTGAAATCATGGCAGTGGCAGAGAAAAAACCTTTGGGCGACACTTGGGAAGCGCAGCTTGCCGAGGCCGTGAAACTGGCCAACGTGCCGACTTTGCTGATGGTTCTGGTGCAGCTCACCGGCGATCTGAACTGGATGGAAGCCCCGTATACGCCCAAGCGCGGGCGCGGGCTGGACGATAATGACAGCGGCGGTCTGCCCGAGGAGATTCAGGACGAGATTCGCGCCGCGGCCTTTGGCGAGATTCGCAAATGGCACGAGAATGGGCAGGTTGAACTACCCGAACCCTCGGGCGATCTGGCGGCAACCATGCTGAGCCGGGCGATGGGCGAACAGGTGACACCTGCCTATGGGCAGATCGTAGCGGCGGAACTGGCCGATAAGTCGTTCAAACGGACGCCCGTGGACGCGCCCGAAGGCTTCAACGTGCTGATCATCGGCGGCGGCATGTCCGGCATCTGCGCCGCAATCCGGCTGAAATCGGCAGGCATCCCGTTTGAAATGATCGAGATGGCGCAGGATTTCGGCGGCACGTGGCGCGAGAACCGCTATCCCGGCGCGGGGGTTGATACGCCGAACCATCTCTATTCCTATTCCTTCGCGCAATATGACTGGTCGCATTATTTTGCGCTGCGCGACGAGCTGTTCGATTACTTTCGGACGGTGGCGCGGGATAACGGGCTGTACGATTACGTGCGGTTTGGCACCAAGGTGGACCGCGCAGAGTTCGACGAAAACGCTGGCGAGTGGGTCGTGGAAACCTCGGGGCCGAACGGCCGCGAGACTCGCCGCGTGAGCGCGATATTCTCGGCGGTCGGCGTGCTGAGCATTCCGAAAGTGCCGCCGATTCCGGGGCTTGAAAGTTTCCCCGGCCCGGCCTGCCATACGGCGGAATGGCCCGAGGATCTGGATCTGACCGGCAAGCGTGTTGCGGTTGTCGGCAACGGCGCGAGCGCCATGCAGGTGGTCCCGGCGATTGCGGACAAGGTCAGCGAGATGGTGATTTTCGCGCGCTCGAAACAATGGGCCGCGCCGTTTCCGCAGTTTCGAAAACCCGTGCCCGAGCCGATCCGGTGGTTGCTGCGCGAGGTGCCGCTTTATCAGAAATGGTATCGACAGCGGCTGGCCTGGACGTTCAACGACCGTATCCACAGCTCGCTACAGGTCGATCCCGAATGGGAGGAACCGGCGCGGGCGATCAACCGGACCAATGACCGGCACCGGCAGGCGTTCATCGATTACATGAAAGAGGAGCTGGGCGACCAGCAGGACCTGCTGCCCGATGTGCTGCCGGATTACCCGCCCTTCGGCAAGCGGATGCTGCTGGACAATGGCTGGTACCGTACGGTGGCCCGCGATCACGTGACGCTGGTGCCGGAACACCTGAAAGAAGTGCGTGGCAACACACTTGTTGCCGCCGACGGGCGCGAATTCGAAGCCGATGTGCTGATCCTTGGTACCGGGTTTCAGGCAACGGAACTGCTCGCCTCGCTCGACGTGATCGGGCGCGATGGACAGCGGTTGCGTGATGTCTGGGACGGCGACAATGCGCGCGCCTATCTTGGCTCGACCGTGCCGGGGTTCCCGAACCTGTTCACCCTTTTGGGCCCCAACACGGGTCTGGGGCATGGCGGCAGCGTCATCACCCCGGTGGAATCGCAGATCCACTATATCGTTCGCCTGTTGGAGCAGGTGTTTGAGAAAGGCGCCCATCTGGTGGAGCCGAAACCCGAGGTCTACGAGAGTTACAACGAACGTGTCGATGCCGCCCATGCCGCGATGGTCTGGACCCACAAGGGCATGGAAAACTGGTATCGCAACTCGCGGGGCCGGGTCGTCGCGCTGACGCCCTGGCGGCACGATGACTTCTGGCGCATGACGCGCGACGCAGATCTTGAGGATTATATTCTCGACGCCTGAACCGCAGGCGTGCGTAAATGAAACACTGGCATTTTCTGGGGAGGAAAAGATGCTGACCGTTGAAGACAGCCCTATTGCACCCGAAACCACCGACCCCCGTGTCCCGCCGCGCAATGGCGTGGTGACACGGTACCTGATTGACCGCTGGGCCGAGGAACGCCCGGACAAGGTTTTTGTCAAGTTCGACGACAATGGCGAGGAATGGGATTACCGCAGCTTGCGCGAAAAGATCGTGCAGACGGCGCTGGGTCTGCAGAACCTTGGTGTGGCGCAAGGCGATCACGTGCTGGTCTGGATGCCCAACTGCCGCGAGCAGATCCGTATCTTTTTCGCCCTGAACTATCTGGGCGCGGTCTATGTGCCGATCAACACCGCCTATAAGGGCAAGCTGCTGGAGCACGTGATCGACGTGTCCGACGCCAAGCTGGCCGTGGTGGAATCGAGCCTTGTGGAGCGGCTGGAGGGCATCGACCTTGCCGCGCTGGACCAGATCCTTGTGACCGGGGGCACCGTCGACAAGGCGCCCCTGCCTCACAAGCATTATGACGAGGTACTGGAGCCGGAAAGCGGCTCACTGAAGCCGCTGGCGCGGACCATCGAGCCCTGGGATCCGATGGCGATCATTTTTACCTCGGGCACCACGGGGCCGTCCAAGGGCGTGCTGACCTCTTACCTGCACCTGTTTTCCAATGCGGGTCCGGAAAGCTGGCCCTTTGTCACCGAAGACGACCGCTATATGATCAACGCGCCGATGTTCCATATCGGCGGCATGGGGCCGATGTTCTGCTTGCTCGCGCGGGGGGCATCGATTGCCGTGGTCGGCCGGTTCGACACGGCAACCTACTGGCAATCCGTGCGAAACACCGGTGCGACGGTGGCCTTCCTGTTGGGCGTGATGGCGAGTTTTCTCGAGAAACAACCGGCCAGCGAAGACGATACCGACAATCCGCTGCGCACGGTGCTGATGGTGCCGCTGGCCTCGAATGCCGAGGGCTTTGCCAAACGTTTCGGCGTCGATGTCTACACGATCTTCAACATGACCGAGGTGTCCACGCCCATTGTCTCCGAGCCCAACCCGACGGTGCGCGGGTCTTGCGGCAAGGCGCGGCCCGGTGTCGAGGTCCGGTTGGTCGATGAGAACGATTGCGAAGTGCCGGTAGGCGTGATGGGCGAGATGATCATCCGCACCGACCGGCCATGGGCGATGAACAGCGGTTATCACAAGATGCCCGAGGCCACGGCCAAGGCGTGGCGCAATGGCTGGTTCCACTCGGGCGACGCTTTCATCCGCGACGAGGAGGGCAATTATTTCTTCACCGACCGGATGAAGGATTCGATCCGCCGACGGGGCGAGAATATCTCATCTTTCGAGGTGGAATCCGAAGTGCTGGCGCATCCGGATGTCTTCGAGGCGGCCGCTGTTGCGGTCGACAGCGAACATAGCGAGGATGACGTACTGATCTGTGTCGCCCCGGTCGCCGACAAGGAAATCGACCCCGGTGCGCTGATTGACTTTCTCAAGGACCGGATGGCCTATTTCATGGTGCCCCGCTACGTGCGGGTGATGGAGAGCCTGCCGAAAACGCCGAGCGCCAAGGTGCTGAAACACGAGCTGCGCAGCGAAGGCGTGACCCCGGACACCTGGGACCGCGAGGCCGAGGGCCGCTCGATCAAGGGCGAGCGATTCCGCACGCCCGCCTGATTTCGAACGATATAACCGGTGGCCTGCCTTGCAGGCCCCGGCGGATACACTGCGGCGCGGAGGAGGCGTGCGCAGCGCATTGGATTTACCAGGAGGAGGAAGACATGTCGGAACTCAACAAGGGCATGGTGGTGCTGACATCGACGGAACGGGTGCGCTTTGGCGAACGCGCGGCCCAGTCGCTCAAGGCCGAAGCCGAGATGATGGACAACAAGCGCGTGTTCCTGATCGCCAGCGATTCACTGGTGAAGAATACCGATGAAATCGCCCAGATCGAAGCCGCGCTGGGGGACCGTCACGCCGGCACGTTCAGCGGCGTGCAGCCCCATGTGCCCCGGACCGACGTGATGGCGGCAACCGAACAGGCGCGCGAAGCCGGGGCCGATCTGATCGTATCGGTCGGCGGCGGATCGGTCACCGACTGCGCCAAGATCGTGCCGGTCATGCTGAAGCACGACATCCGTAATGCCGATGACATGGAGCCCTATCACATCACGGTGGATGACGCCGGGGCGATGGTTCTGCCGCAGTTCGAGGCGCAGGATATCCGCACGATTTGCGTGCCGACGACGCTTTCGGGTGGCGAGTTCAATCCGCTTTCCGGTTCGACCGATCCGGTCAGCAAGCACAAGCAGGGCTACCAGGAACGCATGATGGCGCCGGTTTCCCTGGTTCTCGACCCGGCGATGACCGTGCATACGCCCGAATGGCTGTGGCTCTCGACCGGTGTGCGCGCGCTGGATCATGCCATCGAAACCCTGCAATCCCTGCACTCCAACGATTTCAGCGATGGACAGGCGATGAGCGCGCTGAAACTGCTGATCGAGGGCCTGCCCCGTGTCAAGGCCGACCCGGGCGATCTCGACGCCAGGATGAAATGCCAGATGGGCGTGTGGCAATCCATGCTGCCGATCATCGCCGGTGTGCCGATGGGCGCCAGCCATGCGATCGGTCACGTGCTCGGCGGGCTCTGCGACGTGCCGCATGGCTACACGTCCTGCGTGATGTCGCCCTTTGTGCTGCGCTGGAACGAGAGCGTGAATGACCACCGGCAGGCCGCTATCCGCGACGCCTTCGATCAGCCGAACACCCCGGCCTCGGAACTGGTGGATGAGTTCATCGCCGGCCTTGGCATGCCGCGCTCGCTGTCGGCGGTGGATGTCACCGAAGACCGCTTCCAGCAGGTGGCGGAATACACGATGGATGACATCTGGGGCAAGACGAACCCCCGCCCGATTTCCGAACCCGCCGACGTGATGCAGATTCTGGAGCTGGCGAAGTAAACTTCGCCAATTCTATTCTACTCGTCATCCGCCTTCGGCTGCTTCCTCGGATTGCCTCCGGCGGGGATATTTTGAGACCCAAAGAAGCAGGGGATCCTCTACTTCTTTGGGTTTCAAATATCCCGGGGTGAATTGGCCGTCAGGCCAAGAGGGGCTGGCCCCTTCTTTCAGACGTGGCCATGTGCAGATTGAGTTCTATTCTGCAGCCGGACCGACGGATACGAGATAGGCCCAGACATTGGCCGCGTCTTCTTCCTTTCTCAGTTTGAAGGTCATCTTGCTGCGGGCGGAGCTGTCTTCAGTGTGCTTCTTGAGGTAGGCAGTCGGGTCCATGACGTAATCGGTGAAATGGGCCTCGTCCCAGACGATGCCGGTTTCGCCGAGGGCGACCATACCTTCGGAGTAGTTGTAGTCGTTAACACTGCCGGGTGTACGGTTCAGGATGCCGTAGAGGTTCGGGCCGACCTTGCCGCCTTTTACGATGGCATCGCCGCTGTCGGAGACGATGGTGTGACAGGACCGGCATTTGTTGAACTCGCGCTCGCCCTTTTTCGCATCGCCCGAAGCGTGGCTGTCGGCGAGGGACGGGGTTGCGAGGCTCAGGGCTAGGGTGGCGAGGATGGCGGTCGGTTTCATGCGTGGCTCCTTGCTGTAGTGTTTGGCACATGAGTAAAGCATCCGTTGCATAGGGAAAAATGTATTGATGTCGCACCTTGGCGATGTGTCATTCTTGTCTCGCGCGGCGCGGGACGATATGGGGCGGGCCTTGATGAAGCGCCGTGGCGCGCTGGTTCCTGCCGGAGGTATGGATGTGAGCGAGATCAGTGATATCCCGGCATGGGTCGATGGGGCGCTCGTGGCGGTGGACAAGATCGACGTGCATCGCCGAGGGCTGCGGCATCCGGCGGTTTCCGTTTTCGTCATCCGGGGGCGGGAGGTGCTGATACAGCGTCGTGCCCTTGGAAAGTACCATACGCCGGGGCTGTGGGCGAATACCTGCTGCACGCATCCGCACTGGGGGGAAGACCCGTTGCACTGCGCCCATCGTCGTCTTGGTCAGGAGTTGGGGATTCACGGTCTGGAGCTATCGGCGCGCGGGCAGATCGAGTATCGCGCGGATGTGGGCAATGGCCTTACCGAGCATGAGCTGGTCGATCTTTTCGTGGCCGAGGCTCCGGCGGAGCTGGATGTCAGCCCCAACCCGGAAGAGGTCGACAGGGTGCGCTGGATCGACCACGACGTCCTGATCGGGGAGATCGCGGCGCGGCCGCTGGATTTCACCCCGTGGATGCGGATCTATATGGCGGATCATGCCGGGGCGATTTTCGGCCCCGGCGATTGATTTGCGGTTTCAGAGCAGGCTGAGTGCGCGCAGTCTTTCCTGATCGATGAAGGCGAGCTGCGCGCGGTCGGGGCTTAACGGCACGAAGGTCGCCGTTAGGCCCGAGGGACGCATATCGCAGATGGCGAAACCGGTGCCTTCGATGATGCGCATGTCTTTTCGCTCGAGCAGGTCCACGGTGGAGTGATTGCCGTTCGAGACCACGACCGGGATGCCGTGCCAGTGGATCACCTGGTTGATGTGGATATGGCCGCTTAGGATTCCGACGACCTTGTGACCCTCGACGGCATTGGCAAGGAATTCCGTGCTGTCTGTGTCGATGCTGCCCCATGGCAGGCCCTCGGGGTCGATGCGGGGCGGGTGATGCAGGATCAGCAGTTTTGGCAGGTCGGGTTCCTGGGCGAGCTTTCCGGTCAGGAATGAACGTTGTTCCGCGTCGATCGCGCCCGCGACCTTGCCCGGGACGCCGGTGTCCAGCGTGATGACATGCAGCCCGGCGAGGATCTGGTCATGAAAATACGGCCGGTCCGAGGGGCCGTCCCGGAACACGGCGTTGAAGCCTTCGCGCTTGTCGTGATTGCCTAGCGCCAGCACCACGGGCACCGGCAGGTCGGCGAGAAGTTCCTTGACCAGTTCATAACTCAGTTCGTCGCCGTGGTTGGTGAGATCGCCGCTGGCCACCACGAAATCGGGCGCCGGGTCCATGGCCGTGATGGCCTCGACCAGACGGGTAAGGGTGGCGGGCGTGTCGGAGTGGAGGTTGGGATCCTTGAGATCGGGATGCGAGACATGCAGGTCGGTGAGGTGGAGGAAACGGGTCATATCAGGCTCCGGCGGCGGTTAGCAGGGATTTCGTATAGGCGTGGGCGGGGGCGTTCAGGATCTGGGTCGCGGCGCCGTATTCCAGGGGCTTGCCATGTTGCATCACGAGAAGCTGGTCGCAGATGCTGGCGACCACGGCAAGGTCATGGCTGATGAAGAGCATGGCAAGGCCAAGCTCGTCCTGAAGATCCATCAGGAGGTTGAGGATCTGGGCCTGCACCGAGACATCGAGCGCCGAGACGGCCTCGTCCGCGACGATCAGGTCGGGGCGGGTGACGATGGCGCGAGCGATGGCGATCCGCTGGCGCTGGCCGCCGGAAAACTCGTGCGGGTACTTGTCGGCATCGGCGGCGCGCAGGCCAACCTGCTCAAGCGCCTCGGCGGTCTTGTGAGCGGGCGCCTCGGATTGGGTGACGCGGAGGGGTTCGGCGATGGACCAGCCTATCTTGCGGCGCGGGTCGAGCGAGCCGAACGGGTCCTGAAAGATCATCTGAAAGCGCTGGCGCATCCGGCGCAGATCGGATGCGCCAAGGGCGTGAATGTCGGTGCCGTCGAAGCGGATTTCGCCGCTGTCGGGGGCTTCGAAAGCCATGACCATCCGCGCAAGGGTGGATTTTCCCGAGCCGCTTTCACCGACGATGCCGAGTGTCTCGCCCCGGTTCAGCGTGAAAGAGGCGCTGTCGACGGCGGTCAGCATCTCTGGCGCGCGCAGCAGGTGGTTGCGGGGCATGCGGTAGTGGCGAGAGACCGATTTGGCCTCGACAAGGGCGGTCATGCGCGCACCTCCTGCGACAGGACATGGCAGATGGCGCTGCGGTCGGGGCCGGGTTTCGTGAGGGTCGGACGCTCACTGGCGCAATGGGGCAGTTCCACGGGGCAACGACCGGCAAAACGGCAGCCTTTGGGCAGATCGGCCATGCCCGGCACGGTGCCGGGGATGGTGGGCAGGCGGGCGCGTTTGCCATTGGCGTCGCGGGGGAGCGCCGTGGCGCTGGGCCGTGCGCCAAGCAGCCCGCGTGTGTAGGGGTGCGCGGGGGCGTCGAGAACCGCACGGGTCGGGCCGCGTTCGACGATATCGCCGCCATACATCACGGCGATCTCGCTGGTGGCGCGGGCGACGGCGGCGAGATCATGGCTGATGAAGAGAAGCGCCATGTTGCGTTCAGCCGAGAGACGCACCAGCAGGTCGGTGATGCGCAGGGCCACGTTCGCGTCGAGCGCGGTTGTGGGCTCATCCGCGATGAGCAGGTCCGGGTCGCAGGCAAGCGCGAGGGCGATCAGCACCCGCTGGCGTTGGCCGCCGGAGAGTTCGTGCGGGAACTGGCGCAGGCGGGACTTTGGGTCGGGGATGCCGACCTCGGCAAAGAGATCCAGCGCGCGGGCGCGCGCGGCCTGTTTCGAGAGGCCGAGGTGGAGGCGCAGCGGGTCCATCACCGTATCGCCCACGCTCAAGAGGGGGTTGAGCGCCGCCATCGGTTCCTGAAAGATCATCGCGACGCGGCGGGCGCGCAGGGCTTGCCAGTCCCGCTCGGTCGCGTCTGCCATGTCGCGTCCGTCGATGGTGAGCGTGCCCGAAAGCGTGGCGGCCTCGGGGGCCATGCCCATCAGGCAGAGGGCGAGCATGGATTTGCCCGAGCCGCTTTCGCCGACGATACCGAGCCGGTCGCCGGGGCGGATGGTCAGGCTTGCCTCGCGCAGGGCGGTGGCGGGGCCGAAATGGACGGAGAGGTTGGTGAGATCGAACATTCAGCGCTCCCGTACCAGCCGGGGATCGGTCACGTCGCGTAGCCCGTCACCGAGCAGGCCAAAGCCGAGAACGGCGGTGACGATGCAGAGGCCGGGGTAGATCGCCAGTTGCGGCGCGAGATACATCAGCGTCTGTGCCTCGGAGAGCATCCGGCCCCATGAGGGCGCGGGCGGCTGCGCGCCGAGGCCAAGGTAGGATAGCGCGGCCTCGGCCAGAATAGCGACGGCGAATTCGATGGTGGCCTGCACGATGATCGGCGCGGCGATGTTCGGCAGGATGTGATCGCGCGAGATGGCGGCGCGGGTCAAACCGGCGGCCTGCGCGGCGGTCACGTATTCGCGGGTCCATATCTGGTTGGCCGAGGCGCGGGCGACGCGGGCGAAGACGGGGATGTTGATGAAGGAGATCGCCAGTATCGCGTTGGTAAGCGAGGGACCAAAGACGGCGGCCAGCATGATCGCGAAGAGCAGCGCCGGGAAGGCGAAACCGATGTCGGCGATGCGCATCACCAGATCCTCGACCCAGCCGCCAATGGCGGAGGCGAGCAGGCCGAGCGCGGTGCCAATGGAGCCGCCGATCAGCACGGCGGCGAGGGCCACGGCCATGGAGTTACGCGCTGCCGCCATGAGCTGCGAGACCACGTCGCGGCCAAGCTGGTCGGTGCCAAGCCAGTGCAACTCGGAGGGCGGGCCGAATTTACCGCGGATGTTCATGTCGGTATAGTCATGCGGTGTCCAGATCAGCGACAGGGCGGCGGTCCCGATCACTAACAGGACAAGCGCCGCGCCGATCAGCAGGTTGACGGGCAGCCGTTTCATGCGCGGGCCTTCAGGCGGGGGTCGATCACCACGTAGAGCAGGTCGACGATGAAATTCGCGGTGACGACGATGGCGGCAAAGAGCATCACCAGCGCCTGTACGGTGGGCAGGTCGCGGTTGGCGATGGACTGGAAGATCAGCCGCCCGAGGCCGGGAAGGTAGAACACGTTCTCGATCACGATGGTGCCGGTAACGAGGGCGGCGAATTGCATCCCCACGATGGTGACAATGGGCACCAGCGCGTTGGGCAGCACGTGACGCCAGAGAACGCGCTGGCGGGAAAAGCCCGTGGCGCGGGCGGTGCGGATGAAATCCTGACGCATGACCTCGAGCGCGGAGGAACGCGTCACCCGTGCCAGCACCGAGGATTGCACGAGACCGAGCGCCACTGTGGGCAGGATCAGCGCGCGCATGGCCGCGATGGGGTCGCTCCAGCCGGGGAAACCGCCGGGGGGCAGCCAGCGGAGTTTGACGGCAAAGAGCAGCACAAGCAGCATCGAGAGCCAGAAGGCGGGGACGGCGATGCCGAGCTGGCTGAGGAACATCACGCCCCAGTCCCCGGCTTTGCGATGGTTGGCCGCGGCGCCGATCCCCATGATCAGGGCAAGGATGACGGTGAAGATCATGCCCGCGACGGCGAGCGAGAGTGTCATCGGCAGACGTTCAGCGATGAGTTCCGACACGGGGACGCGGAAGGAGTGGCTGATGCCGAAATCGCCGGTCAGCGCATTGCCGACCCAGCTGAAATAGCGTGCCAGCAGCGGATCGTTGAGGCCAAGCTGTTCGCGCAGCGCGGCAAGCGCATCTTCTGTCGCGTCGAGGCCGAGAATGGTGAGCGCCGGATCGCCGGGGAGGATGTTCATCACGGCGAACACGACAACGGACACTGCAAGCAGCGTCAGCACAAAGCCGAGCGTCCGGCGGAACAGGAAATAGGCCATATGTCTTCTATCTTGCCTGCCGAGGGGCAGGGGGCCGGGCGCGCGATGCGTCCGGCCCGATCCGTGATCAGTTGACGGTCACACCTGCCAGCGGCTGGAACAGGACCGGTGCGGATTTCCAGAACCCGTCCACATTGGTGCGGATCACGCTGAGGCGCGGCAGCTGGAACAGGAAGCCGTGTACGGCCTGATCGGCGAGGTATTCCTGCCCCTGTTTCAGCAGCGCGTTGCGCTTGTCGGTATCGGCCTCGGTCTGAATGTCATCCCAGAGCTTGGTGAATTCCGGATCGTCATAGCCATAGAAATAGTCCGGCCCCTTGGCGAAATTGCCCATGTCGTTGGGGCTGGTATGGGCGATGATGGTCATGTCGTAGTTCTTTTTCTTGTAGACCTCGTCGATCCAGAAGCCCCATTCGACATTTTCTACCTTGGCGTTGATGCCGGCATCGGCCAGCTCGGCCTGAATGATCTCGGCAGAGCGGGTGGCATAGGGGAAGGGGGGCACACGGATGGTCATCTCGGTGCCTTCGACACCGGCCTCAGTGAACATCGCCTTGGCTTTTTCGGCGTCATGTGGATAGAGGCCGGTCAGGTCTTCGTAGGCCGGGCCATGCGGCGGGTAGAAGCTGCCGATGGGCACCGCCTGACCGTACATCGCGCCGTCGATGATTTCGTCACGGTTGATCGCGGTGGAAATGGCGCGGCGCACCTCGATATTGTCGAAGGGCGGTTTGGAGTTGTTCATCGCGAGGATGACTTCGCCCTCGGTGCTGCCGATTTCCACGTTGAAACGCGGGTCGGCTTCGAATTGGGGCATCATCTCGGGCGCGGGGAAACCGGGGAAGGCGTCGATCTCTTCGGCCATCATCGCGGCGCTGGCGGCAGCGGCATCCGAGATGAAGCGGAATTCGACGCGGTCAAGCTGAACGCTGTCGGCATCGTGCCAGTCTTCGTTCTTGGTCAGGGTGAGGCGGTCGCCACGGGTCCAGCTGTCGAATTTGAAAGGGCCGGTGCCGACGGGTGTCGCGTTGTTCAGATCGACCGATTCCTCGGCGACAATCGAAGCGTCGCCCTGCGCGAGGTTGAAGAGAAAGAAGGCGTCCTTGTTCTTCAGCGTGATGACGACGGTATTGGCATCGGGGGCCTCGACCGTGTCGATGGGCTTGAAAATGCTCTTGGAAGGGTTGGTGCTGTCCTCGGCCATCGCGCGGTTGAAGGCAAAGATCACATCGGCCGAATCAAAATCGGTGCCGTCGTGGTATTTGACGCCTTCGCGAAGTTTGAACGTGTAGGTCAGCCCGTCTTCGGAGATGTCCCAGCTTTCAGCCAGCGCCGGCTCCACTTCGCCGCTTTCGGTCACGGTGGTCAGCGATTCGTAAACATTCGCGGCCAGCATCCCGTCAATCGAGGCGGTGGCGTCGGCGGTGGGGTCGAGCGATGTCGGTTCCTGCTGGAGACCGATGACCAGATCGGTGGCAAGCGCGGGCGCGGCGCAGAGCGTGCTGCCCAGCAGAACCGACAGGGTGACGCGGGATAGGGTGGTGGAAAGCAGTGACATGGAAACTCCTTGGGTCTTTCGGGCATCGAGGATGCACCGGCCGCAGATGGTTCGACATCGAAAGAGTGCCCGAGCCCGCGCGACGGGGTCAACGCTTATATGCGTCACATGACATGCGGGTGACGAAAGAGGCACCGATTGATGAAAGCGTTTCCCTTTGATGGTTCCATGAGTTTACGCGAGGTCAACCATTTGTCACCCGACGTAATGAGCAGATTCCTGAATCTTAGATATCTGCTATAGGTTGTACTAGGCCGGGCGAACTCCTAACCCAATATCAGCATCAAAAACAAGTCGCCAAGAACAAGCCCGGCCTGCGGGTGAAAGGAGAACAAGCGTGACAATAGATCAGACAATGGATGGGACCGGCGCCGAAGTACAGGACGGTAACCGCCTTTCCCGGGAGGTGGGCAGGGCCGCAAGACACTTTACGCGCACGCTTCAGATACGTCTTTCGCAATATGGCGTGAGCATCGGACAGTGGTCGTTCCTGCGTGTGCTCTGGGTGGAGGATGGGCTGTCTCAGCGCGAGTTGAGCAAGCGCGTGGGCTTGACGGAACCGACGACACACAGCGCACTTCAAAAGCTGGAAGAACGCGGTTTGATCACGCGACGAACGATGACGGGAAACAACCGTAGATTGCATTCATTCCTGACGGAAGAAGGCAAGGCACTGAAGCCCGTGCTAGAGCCACTCACGCTGGAAGTCGATGAGGTCGCCGTGCGCGGGCTTGAGCCTGAACAACAGGTCGCTCTTCAGGAGGCGCTGGAAGCGGTGATCGAGAATTTGAAGGCCGATGAAGCCGCTGCTGCCGAGCGTGGCCTTCGCGTGCCGCCGACGCGCGAGCGCGATTGAAAAGAAAATGGCTGGCGGGAAAACCCGCCAGCCATCGTCCAGTCCAGGGAAAATTCAAAAATGGGCGTTTCGCGTCGGTGTTGACCGGGTGGCGCGGAACGCATTGTTAGTGAAGGGGTGGTAAAGGCCCTATCAGGCCGTTGCGTAATGCTTGATGAGCAGCGGCGGGCGCTCGGAGGCTCTGCGGATCAGGGCAGCGACGTGTAGTACGACGGCCACGCCCAGTGCGGTCGCGCTGCCGGTCAGGGAATACATGCCTAGCGCCATCAGGAAGCCCGCGCCTGAAAACAGGGTGATCGCAGCAGCGATGGTTCCGGTAAGTCCGCCGAGAAGCATCAGTCCGAGAGCCATAACATGTACCTTTCACTAAATTCCGTTCACTGGAGACCATAAGAGCGTTGAAGTTTGACGGAAATAAGGCGGATTTCGGGAGATTGTGGCGCGCTTGAACCCAATTTGGAATCTGTCAACAACCTTGAAAACAAGGGCAAAAAATCGCCGATAGCCCGTGAATGTGTCGAAAAGTGACGGTAAATGCCACAAATCGGGGCGACTTGGGCAGCGACAAGCGGGCGGGGTGTTGCCTGCGCGGCACGAAACTCTTGCCGAAGAAACGGCACAGGTGCATCAAGGTCCTGTTTACTGTAATAAAGTCGAAACACCGCCGGTCCGTGGGGCTGGCGGGAACAGGAAAATGGACAGAGAAGCTGCTATGACGCGTGTTTTCAAAATTGTGACTGTCTTTCTTGCTGCGCAGTTCATGGCGCTCGCCGCGATGGCGCAGGATGGATACAGCATCAAGCCGGGCGACGTCGTCCGTGTCGAAGTTCTCGAGGATTCCTCGCTTAACCGTGAATCGCTGGTGCTGCCCGATGGCCGTATCACCGTGCCGCTGGCAGGGACCGTGGCGGTCGGCGGACGTACGGTGGACCAGGTTCGTTCTGACGTGACCCAACGCCTGTCGAGCAATTTCGCAAGCGATCCGACTGTGACCGTTTCGCTGGTTCAGTTGGGTGAGGCCCCCAAGTCGACCGGCACCTATTCCAGCGACATCGAAGTCTACTTTATGGGCGAAATCAACACGCCCGGCCTGGCCAGGGTCGAGAAGGGCACGACGCTGCTTCAGGCGCTTGCCATCGCTGGCGGCTTCTCGCGCTTTGCGGCGACCAAGCGGGTTCAGCTGCGCCGGACCGACAGTTCGGGCGTGCAGAAGGTCTATGCCTTCAACTACGACGATGTTCTCGCGGGCCGGACAAGCATTGGCGGAACAGTTCTTGCCAAGGGCGATGTGATCGTCGTACCAGCACGAAAACTATTCGAATAACCGTTTGCAAAAATCGGGGCGGAGCAGGTTGAAAATCAGGGCGCTGATAGGCGGGACGGCAATGGCGTCCCTTGTCATTTATGCGACACAGCCCGGCTGGGCGCAGGATGACAGCAATGCGGGCTTTCACGCCACGCTGGGTGTCACCCAGGGCTTCACCTATGGCGATAACCTCGGACTGGGCATTCCGGGAAACCCGAATGATCCCGAGGAAGGCACGAGTTCGCTTTCCACCACCGGGCTGCGCCTTGATATGTCCAGCATCACCCGGACGCAGACTTTCAACTTCTCGCTCGGCGGGTCCGGGCGTTATGGCAGCCCGGCCTCGGGCACCACGCTTAGCACCGGTTTTGTCGACCCCTTCATGACGGTTCTTTATTCGCGTGAAGGTGCCAATGCGCGGTTCAATTTTTCGGCGGCGATCCGGGAAACGGACGTGTCCGATGTCATCGGCGCCGAGTTCGACGACGATGGCGTGCTTATCCCGCCGACGGACCTTGGCGATCTGACCGGGACCGGCACGCGGCGCACCTATACGGCAAGGGTAGGCTTCGAAACCGGGCTCTACTCGCCTTTTGGGCTGCGGTTTCAGGCAGACAGTTTCAAGGTTGAGTACAGCGATACAACCTCGAACTCGCTGAACGATTTCGAGCGTACCTCTGCCCAGATGACGGCGCTGTTCCGGATTGACCCGATCAACACGGCCGTCGCGGATTTCCGCTATTCGCTTTACAATGATGATACCGGCAGCCCGGATGAAGAGACGCGCACCGTCGAATTCGGGTTCGACCGTGATCTGGTTTCCGGCGGTTCGATTGCGGCGCGGCTTGGTTACACCGACACCGACGACGGGCTTCCAAACACGAATGACAACGGCGGCACGACGGGGCGTTTGGTCTATAACGGCAAACTACCCAACGGCGGCTACAGCGTCGGCTATAGCATCCGGCGCACGAACGATAACGAGATCGACACGCTGCGTATATCCCGCAATCTGGATCTGCCGCTTGGGTCGATCAGCGGGAATATCGGCCTGACCAGTCTTGGCGGCGCTTCGCCCGAGGTCGTGGGCGGGCTGAATTACAACCGGGACACGCAGAAAGGTTCTTATTCGCTGCAAGTCAATCGTGCGGTCACCTCGGATTCGGATGATGAGGACCGGTTCAGCACGCAGCTTTCGGCGCGCTATCGTCATGACCTGACGCCCTATTCGAGCCTTGTCGCCAATATCCTTTACTACCAGCTTGATGGCACGGCCAGTTCCAACGAGGTCAGCCGCTCGAGCCTTGAGCTTGGCTATCAGCATTCGCTGACAGAGGACTGGTTCCTGTCGACGGGCGTGAACCTGCGGATGCGGGAAGAAGAGAATGTCGGCCAAGGAGAGTCGCAGGAGATATTCCTGCGGCTGTCGCGCAGTTTCGACCTGTTCTGAATCCAGACAGACCTGTGCGGGTCGGCTCAGACCGCGGAGAATTCCACCCAGATCCAGACCATCGCGAGATAGGTCAGGTGATGCAGCGCCTGGTCGAAGCCGCTGGCGCGCCAGTAGCCCGCTTCGTTCGGGCCATAGCCCTTCATCTCGGAATAGCGGGCCTTGCCCCAGTCGATATTGAAATGCACGATCCATTCGAGCACGGCCATGACGGCGATAAACGCGGGCGAGGCTCCGACGATGAAAAAGGCGATGACCGAACCAAAGGCATGGACGGCCGCATGTTCGGCGCGGCCGAGGTGGAAATATTCGCCTCTGCCGGACAGCATGCGCGGGGTCTGCAGGAAGTAATCCGCAAACATGTGCTTGATCTGCAAAAGGCTCAGCAGGATCAGGACCGAACTTACGGTTGCTGGCAAGGCGAACTCCGTTACTGCACGTTCAAGGTCAGCTTAGGCGGATCGTGGCGGTACCGCAATCGCTGGTCTTGCAAGCAGGACAAGGGTTTGCGGGTTTGGAGCGTGCCTGCCGCCTTGCTACTCGACGCCGTGGTGGTAATCATGCCGGAACGCATCCTGCGGCATTTGAATGCAACGCCAGTACCGGGAACATGGCTATAGAACCGACTCTCTTTCGCTATATCTGGAAGTATTCCAAGCGCGATCAGCTTGTGCTGCTGGTCGTCACCTCGCTGCTGTTTCCGCTGTTGTACCTGACGCTGGAACTGCCCAAGCGGATCATCAACGATGCGATCGGGTCGCAGTCGAGCGAGATCGAGTTTTGGGGCTACAGTTTCTCGCAGGTGCAGTTCCTTGCCCTGCTTTGTACGGCCTTTCTGTTGTCGGTGCTGGTACACGGTTTGGTCAAGATGCGCGTCAACACAATGAAGGGCATTCTGGCCGAGCGGATGCTGCGCCGGTTCCGGTATACGCTGATCGGGCGGCTGATGCTTTTCCCGCAGCCCTATTTCGAGCGGGTGAGTCAGGGCGAGTTGACGTCGATGATCACCGCCGAGAGCGAACCGATGGGCGGCCTGATGGGGGATGCGATCAGCCAGCCTGTGCTGCAAGCGGGGCAGATGATCACGATCCTCGGCTTTCTGTTCGTCCAGAGTTTCTGGTTCGGGCTGGCGGCCTGTGCGCTGATCCCCTTGCAGGCGTGGCTTATCCCCAAGCTGCAACGCCAGATCAACAAGCTGAACAAAGAGCGCATCAAGCAGGTGCGCGTGCTGGCGGCGGATATCGGCGAAAGCGCCGTCGGGGCGAGCGCGCTGCGCGCCAATGGTGGCTGGCGGTATCGCATGGCGGTGATCACTGCCCAGCTGGGCCGGATGTTCGACATTCGCTTCGAGATCTACCAGAAGAAATTCTTCATGAAGTTCATCAACAACTTCATCTCGCAGCTGACGCCGTTTTTCTTCTTTTCCATCGGCGGCTATCTGGTGTTGCAGGGCTCGGTTTCGCTGGGCGCACTGGTGGCGGCGTTGGCGGCTTACAAGGATCTGTCTTCGCCGTGGAAGGAATTGCTGACCTATTACAACCAGACGCAGGATATGTCCGTGCGCTGGGAGATCATCATCGAGCGCTTTGCACCGTCGGGCATGATGGATGAAAAGCTGTTTACCGGCCGCCCCGAGGAAATTCCGGCGCTGACCGGCGATATCGTTCTGGATCACGTGACGATGCGCGATGCGGACGGCAACGCGGTGCTTGAGGATCTGAACGTCACCCTGCCGGGCGGGGCGGTCATCGCCATCGCTGCGCCCAGCACCGAAGACCGAAAGGCCTTTACCGAGCTGCTGAGCCGGGAGGTTCTGCCGAGTTCGGGCGCCGTCACCATCGGCGGGCGCGATTTGAAGGGCCTGCACCATGGGGTGATCGCCGCGCGGATCGGCAGTGCGTCGTCGCGGCCGGTGCTGTTCAAGGGGACGTTTGGCGATAACGTGACCATGCCGATCCGCCAGAGCCCTAAGGGGGAGAGCGAGAACGCGGCCCTGATCGAAGAGGCGCTGCGCGCCGGGAACAGCCCGGATGCGCTGGATGTGAACTGGATCGATCCGTCGGTTGCCGGTTTCGAGACGCAGGAGGAGCTGCGCGACTGGTGGTTGCGGCTGATCGAAGGGATGGGGCCGGGGAATGCGTTGTTCCGGCGCGGTCTGGACCAGAGTTTCGACGCAGAGCGGCATCCGGACCTTGCAGAGCGGATCGTGGAACTGCGCGGGCGCATCAGGTTCGCGGTGAAAGAGGCGGGGCTTGCCCGTCACGTGCATGCCTTTGATCCGGAACTCTACAACCCCGCGCTGCCGGTGGCGGACAACCTCCTGTTCGCGGTGCCGCGACGGTCGATCACCGCCGAGGAAGTGGCTGCGCAGACGGAGTTCCTTGGCCAGTTGCGTAGTCTGCATCTGGATCGGCCGCTGATCGAGGTGACGCAGGAAGTCATCGATGTGCTGCGCCAGATCTTTGGCATGGACGGAACGGATCATCCACTGTTCCGGAACCTCGGGCTGGAAGCGGCCACCTATGAGACAGCGGTGGAGCTGGTCGAGAAGTCTCGCAAACAGGGCACCAGCGCGCTGAGCCAGGACGAGCTGGCAAGCCTGCTGACCGTGCCGATGCGGATTTCGGCCGAGAAGATCGGCGTCGCCTTTCCCGAAGAGATCCGCGAGCAGGTGCTGGAGCTGCGCAAGAG
Organism: Paracoccaceae bacterium; assembly: GCA_018223035.1. Lineage (GTDB taxonomy): Bacteria > Pseudomonadota > Alphaproteobacteria > Rhodobacterales > Rhodobacteraceae > Heliomarina. The sequence goes on along the minus strand of JAAEZD010000001.1, from coordinate 346,273 downwards.
CCACAGCGCGCAGCTCTTGGAGAGTATGGGCGATCTGTTTGACCCGCTGGACGAGACGCGCTTTGCGCCCGGTCTTACCGTGATGGAAAACGCCCTTTTCGGGAAGATCTCGCAGGATGCCGGGAGCCGGGGGGATGATCTGCGCAAGCTGGTGGCCGCCGTGCTGGTGGAGAGCGGGGCGCAGGAAGGCGTGGTGCAGCTGATCTATGATCTGCCGGTGTCGATTTCCGGCAGTAATCTTCCTTCGATCTTTGCCGAACCGCTGGCGCTGAGCCGGGCGACGATCAAACGGCCCGATGTGCTGATCCTGAACCAGGTGCTTGCCAGTTACAGCGCCGAGACACGCGCATCGGTTCATGATAACCTGCGGCGGCACATGCCGGATACGACGCTGATCTACCTGTCGGAACGGCTGGAGGATGTCCCGGCGCATGACGTGGCATTCGAGCTGGTGCAGGGGCGGATCGTGAGCGAGGATATGCAGATCGGAGAGGAAGCGGATAGCGCGGCGAGCGCGGATCTTGGCCGCAAGCTGCGGGCGCTGGAACAGACCGAGCTGTTTTCGACTCTGAACCGCAAGCAGCTGCGGCTGCTGGCCTTTGGTGCGCGCTGGTTCGAAGCCCCGGCAGGCGAGACGGTGTTCCTGAAGAACGACGCGCCGACGGACGGTGCCTATCTGATCCTCGAGGGCGAGGCGGGTATGTACCTGCCGAAGGAAGAGGGGCCGGATGAGCTGATCGTCACCGCCGGGCCGGGCAAGCTGGTGGGTGAGCTGGGGCTAATCCGCAACGAGCCACGGGCCCTGTCCATGGTGGCGGAGAGCGATCTTCGCTGTCTGCGGATCGGGGCGAAGGAATTCCTCGCCGTGGTCGAGCATGACGCGGCGACGGCTTTCAAGCTATTGCAGGTGGTGGCGGGCTACGTCGGCACCTGAGCCCGGTTGCGCCGGTTGCAGGGGCTTTGCCCCGCCGCCCGTGCCGGGCGGCCCCCCAGGATATTTTTAACCCAAAGAAGGAGCGGTCCGGATTTGCAGGCTTTCCGTGCGGCGGGGCCGTTCAGTGCCTGCGGATCGGGTCGATCGGGGTTGCGGGCAGGTTCAGGGCCTGTTCGATGAAGAAGGCGGCCTGAAGCAGGGTCGCCTCGCCGCGCGGCAGGCCGATGAGTTGCAGGCTGATGGGCAGACCTGTCTCGGTGAAGCCGATGGGCATGGCCAGCGCCGGGAGCAGGGTGACGACGGAGAGGAAGGAAAACCGCAACCAGTGTTCGTAGGTGGGCAGTTCCTGACCGTCGACGACGGTGGGGTACATTTCCTCGACCGGGCCGGGGGAGGTGCCGACGGTGGGCAGCGCCAGCACGTCGTGATCCTGCAGGAAGAGCCGCATGATCTCATAAAGGTGAGAACGGCGGCTTGGCGCGGCAAAGATGTCTTCGGTCGTCATGGCGAGGCCATAGGCGATATTGGCGCTAAGGGTCTTGTCGTAATGTTTGCGGATATTTTCGGGCTGGCGCGCGCTAGTCGAGGCGTAGTGCATGCCGCGCAGGGTCAGGAAGGTTTCGTTCAGATAGGGCAGGTCGGGGCAGGCTTCCGTGACCTCGGCCCCGGCGCGGGCGGCGGTTTGCATGGCGGTGCGCAGGGCGGCGCGGATGTCCTGGTCGACCGGGGAAAAGCCGTTCTGGTCTTCGCTGAAGGCGATGCGGGGCGGGCGCGGGGCCTGTTCGACGGCGCTTTGGTACGAGGTTTCCGGTTGCCTGCGCGAGAGCGGCATGCGGGGGTCCCATCCGGTCATCGCATCGAGGAACAGCGCGGTGTCGCGGATGTCGCGCGCCATCGGCCCGGAGAGCGCTTCGCCATTGTAGATGGTGGTGGAGGGACCGCCGCCGGCGCTGCCGGGCGAGGGGCGTAGGCCGACCACGCCGCAATGGGCGGCGGGGGTGCGCAGGGAGCCCATCAGGTCGGAGCCTTGTGACAGCCAGACCTCGCCGGTGGCGAGCGAGACCGCCGCGCCGCCCGAGGAGCCGCCCGCGTTCAACCGGGTGTCCCAGGGGTTGCGGGTAGAGCCGAAGACGAGATTTGTGGAATTTCCGCCGGCGCCGAATTCGGGCGTATTGGTTTTGCCCATGACGATGCCGCCGCGGGATTCGAGCCGTTCGACCATCGGGTCACTGGTGGCGGGGACGTGGTCTTTCAGTCCGAGCGTGGCGAAAGTGCTGCGCACGCCGCTGACATTGGAGAGATCCTTGATGCCGATGGGGAGCCCTGCGAGCCAGCCTGCCAGCCGGGCGTTTCGGCCTGCGTGATCGGGCAGGTCAGCGAGGGAGTCGCGGGCGCGGGTGAAACAGGTTGTGACGGTTGCATTGACCGTCGGTTCGACCTGTTCGATCCGCGTGGCGGAGGCTGTGATGAGATCGGCAGGGTCGAGATGTCCCTTGCGCAGCTCGGCGACGATGTCGCGGGCGGGACGGGCGCAGAGTTCGGGGCCGGTAAAGGATGTTTCGGGACGCATCAGGACTCGCAAAAAAGGGAATGAAGTAGGCCGATCACCTGTTCGGTGCGATGGTCGGCGAGAGCGTAATAGATGGTTTTGCCGTCGCGCCGCGTGGTGACGAGGTTTTCGTCGCGCAGGCGGGCCAGCATCTGGCTGACCGCCGCCTGCCGGATGTCGAGGAGGGATTCCAGCTCGCTGACGGAAAGCTCTCCCTTGCAGAGGTGACAGAGGATCAGCAGCCGGCCCTGGTGGGAGAGGGTCTTGAGATAGGCGGCGGCCTCGCCGACCTGGCTGTCGTCGAAGGAGGCTTCGCCAGGATCGGCGGTTTCTATGGGTGCAGGGCCGGTCACGGGGTTTGATCCGGTGACGGGGCGCCGCCCTGGAAAGCGTTGCCGTTCACGTAGTCGCAGGGGGCTTCCTGCATTTCGAGATGCAGCCCGGTGCCGGTGTAGGGGTGGGCGCGGGCGAGGTCTTCGTCCACGTCGATCCCGAGACCGGGGGCGTCGGAGAGGGTAACATAGCCGTTTTCGACCTTGATCGACCCTCGGATCAGGTCGTTATGGAACGGGGTCTCGATGGTCTCCGCCAGCAGCAGGTTGGGGATCGAGGTGGCGAGATGCAGGTTGGCGGCCCATTCGACGGGACCGGCATAGAGATGCGGGGCCATCTGCGCGTTATAGGCTTCGGCCAGGGCGGCGACTTTTTTCATCTCCCATATACCGCCCGCGCGACCGAGCGCCGGTTGCAGGATCGAGGCGGCGCCGGACTGGAGGAGGGCGGCGAATTCGGCCTTGGTGGTGAGGCGTTCACCGGTGGCTACCGGGATGTTCACGGCGGCCGCGACACGGGCCATGCCGGGTACATCATCGGGCGGCACGGGCTCTTCGTACCAGAGCAGCTGGTAGGGTTCGAGCGCCTTGCCAAGGCGGATCGCCCCGGCGGGGGTGAATTGGCCGTGGGTGCCAAAGAGCAGGTCGGCCCGGTCGCCGACGGCTTCGCGGATCGCCTTGCAGAACGCGACCGAGCGGGTGATGTCGCTCATCGCAGGCATATGGCCGCCGCGTATCGTATAGGGGCCGGCGGGATCGAATTTTACCGCGGTGTAGCCGCGCCGGAGCATCTCGGTCGCGCTTTCGGCGGCCATGTCCGGGGAGTTCCAGAAGGCGGAGATATCATGGCCCTGCTGCGGGTAGAGATAGGTGTAGGTGCGGATGCTATCATTCATGCGCCCGCCAAGAAGCGCATGCACCGGGCGATCGCGGTCCTTGCCGAGAATGTCCCAGCAGGCGATTTCCAGCCCGGAGAAAGCGCCCATGACGGTCAGATCGGGGCGCTGGGTGAAGCCGCTGGAATAGGCGCGGCGGAACATCAGTTCGATATTCTCGGGGTTTTCACCCTGCATGTGCCGGGCGAAAACATCTTTGATGACAGCTTGCATGGCGTCCGGACCGACGCTTGAGGCATAGCATTCGCCCCAGCCGGTGATGCCGGTATCGGTCGAGAGCTTGACGAGGATCCAGTAGCGTCCGCCCCATCCCGGTGCAGGGGGGCTTGTCACGATGATGTCGAGATCCTGAAGTTTCATGTCTGCCGCTGCCATGCCCTCTTGCCTGGGCGCAGCATTGCGGCTTGTCTTCGCTGGTGCAAGCGGGGATCGGTCGTGTCAGACAAGTTTTGTCGGGTTGGGTGAGGCGCCATTTGGTGGGGCTTTGCCCCGCCGCCCTTCGGGCGACTCCCCAGGATATTTTTGACCCAAAGAAGGGGATTGGGTGCGCAAGGGAATGGCGGCGTTTCGCGGGATCGAAATATGATATCCGCGAAACGCCGAGGCGCCGGTTTATTCCGTGAGTGGCGGCGGCACCTGTTCGGGGAGTTCAGAAGCCGAGCGCCATGCCGTCCTTGCGGCTGTCGCTGCCGCCCGAGAGGGTGCCGGTTTCCGCGTCGATGCGGATCGCCTGGCTGCCGCCGATCGGGCTTTCCATCAGTTTCAGCTTGTGACCGCGGGCTTCCAGATCGGCGCGGGCTTCGGGGGAGACGCCGGGTTCGATCTGGAGTTCACCGTCATGGGCGAAGGTACGCGGGGCGTCCATTGCCTCCTGCAGATCCATGTCCAGATCGAGCAGGGCGGAGAGGAAGGCGGCATGGCCCGCTGCCTGGTACTGGCCGCCCATCACGCCGAAGGGCATGACCGGTTTGCCGTCCTTGCAGAGCATGCCAGGGATGATCGTGTGCATGGGGCGTTTATAGGGGGCGATGGCGTTGGGGTGGTCTTCGATCAGCCGGAAAGAAGCGCCGCGCGAGTGGAAGAGGACCCCGGTGGCAGGGTCAAGCCGGGTGGAGCCGAACCCGTGGAAGATCGAGTTGATGAACGAGAGTGCATTGCCCTCTTTGTCGACTACACAGAGATAGATCGTATCCTTGTGTTCGGGTTCGCCCCAGAGAACGGGTTCTTGTGCACGGGTCATGTCGATGCGGGCCGCGAGCTTGTCGATAACCGCGTCCGAGAGCAGGGTTTCCGTGACGCCGGGACAGGACTCCGGGTCGGCGATCAGCGCGTCGCGGTGGAAATAGCCGAGCTTGGTGGCCTCGGCGTGGAGGTGGATGCGGTCGGCTTCGGACATATCCGCGCCCATGTCGAATTTCGACAGGATGCGCAGGATGACCAGCGCGGCGAGGCCCTGCCCGTTGGGGGGGCATTCGACAACATCATAGCCGCCGTAGGGAGTCGAGATGGGATCCACCCAATGGGCCTGGTCGATGCCCTTGTTGAAATCCTCTTCGGTGTGCAGCCCGCCCAGGGATTGCAGGTGCGCGGCCATTTTGGCGGCGGTTTCGCCCTCGTAGAAACCGGCGGCACCCTTGGTGGCAATCTCGCGGAGCCGGTCGGCGAGGAGGGGCTGGGCATGGTGTTCCCCGGCCATCGGGGCGGTGCCTTTGGGCAGGAAGAGTGCGGCGGCGTGGGTATCCTTGCCGACGATGGCGGCGTTCGCGGCCCAGTCCTGTGCCACGCGGGGCGTTACGACATAGCCGTTTTCCGCATAGTGGATCGCGCGGGCAAAGAGACGGTCGAGCGGCAGGGAGCCGTGATCCTTGTGCAGCAGGCACCAGGCGGAGATTGCGCCGGGAATGGTGACCGCATGGGGGCTGGTCTGCGGGATCTCATCGGTAAGACCGGCAGCTTTCAGCGCCTCGACCGTGGCGGCGGCAGGGGCGCGGCCCGAGCCGTTCAACGCTTTGACCGGGCCGTCCTTGGGGGCGTAGAGCGCGAAACAATCGCCGCCGATTCCGGTCATCAGCGGATCGACCACGCATTGCACCGCCACGGCGGCGATGGCGGCGTCGACCGCGTTGCCGCCGGTCGAAAGGATGTCGAGACCGGCAGCGGTGGAGAGCGGGTGTGAAGTGGCGATCATCGCCTGCGAAGCCAGCGTGCTGGGGCGGCGGGCGGAGAAAAAGTCGAACATTCGAGTGGTCCTGTCGTGAATTTGGCCGTCGGCGGGCGTTGGTGTCAGGTCTCTGGACTCGCCAGAGGATGAAGGCAAGCGACCGCGCGGGCCGGGCCGAAACGGCCAAGCTGCGGGTCGCGGGTCTGGCAGTCGGGCTGCGCGGCGGGGCAGCGGGTTGAGAACCGGCATCCCTTTGGCAGGTCGAGCGGACTGGGGATTTCGCCCGGGAGCGGGTCGGGCATGGGTTCGAAAAACCTTGGAGCGGCGGCGCGCAGGGCGGCAGCATAGGGGTGGGCCGGGGCGTTCAGCACGGCGTCGGTGGGGCCGGTTTCAACGATGCGGCCCAGGTACATGATGGCGATTTCCTCGCAGAGGTAGCTGGCGACGCCAAGGTCATGGGTGATGAAGACGAGGGTCAGGCCCATGTCCTTCTGCAACCTGCGCAGCAGCGTCAGCAGTTGCGCCTGCGTGGAGACGTCGAGGCCCGAGACGGCTTCGTCTGCGACGAGGACGGAGGGTCCGGAAGCGAGCGCGCGGGCGATTGCGACGCGGCGGACCTGACCGCCGGAGAGGCCGGCGGGGTAGCGTTTGGCGGCATCCGTGGGCAGGCCGACGCGGTTCAGCAATTCGGCGACGCGGGATTTGATTTGGTCCTTCGGGACAATGTTGAAATGCCTCAGGGGTTCGGCGATCAGCGCCTCGATGGTCATGCGCGGATCAAGCGAACCGCGCGCGTCCTGGTAGACCATCGCCACGTCGCGGGCGAAATCGCGGCCATGGGCGCGGGCCTCGCGGATGGGGCGGCCGTGGTAGAGCGCGCGCCCGCCGGTCGGGGCGTCGAGGCCGAGCAGCACGCGGAGCAGGGTCGATTTGCCGGAACCGCTCTCGCCGACCAGTGCGAGGGAGGTGCCCTTGTCGACGCGGAGGCGCACACCGTCGAGCGCCTTGAGACCGACGGTTTCGCGGGTGAAGCGGCGACCGGGCGGGCGGATCTGGAATGTCTTTTCGACTTCGATCAGCTCGAAAACGGCAGCGCCGGGGGTCGGCGCGGTTTGCGCCTTGGGTTCGGGGAGTGCGTTCATTCCGGGTTCCAGCAGGCAAATACGTGATCCAGCGCGCCGGTTCTGGCGGGGTCTGCCGGGGTCAGTGGTGGCGCCTCGCCCGCGCAGCGGTCGAGTGCGCGGGGGCAGCGGGTGGCGAAACGGCAGCCTTTCGGCATCTGGTCATGCGGCGGCACGGTGCCTTCGGGCGCGACCAGATCGTGGCGGCCGATTTCAACCACGCAGCTTTCCAGCTGGCGGGTATAGGGGTGGCGGTGATGGGTCAGAACATCGCGCGCCGGTCCGGATTCCACGACCTGCCCGGCATAGAGCACGACGATCCGGTCGCAGGACTGGCTGGCAAGCGCAAGGTCATGCAGCACGAAGATGCAGCTTGCACCGCGTTCGCGGGTCAGCGACAGGATCAGCCGGATAATCTGGGCCTGAATGGTGACGTCGAGCGCCGAAGTCGGTTCATCCGCGAGCAAGAGGTCCGGGTTGCAGGCCAGCGCGATGGCGACCATCACGCGCTGCTGCATTCCGCCCGAGAGCTGATGCGGAAAGGCGGAGAGACGCGCCTCGGCATCATTTATTCCGACGGAGGTGAAAAGTTCGATGGCCTTGGCATGGGCGGCGCTGCGCGTGAGTCCCAGATTGCGCCGCAGCGTCGTGGTCAGTTGGCGGCCCACCGTATAGGCCGGGTTCAGCGCCGCGCCCGCGTCCTGAAAGATCATCGAGAGGCGGCGGCCGCGCAGTTTAACCATCTGGCGCGCGGGCAGGGAGAGCAGATCGCCCGCTTCTTGCAGTTCGGCCCGGCCTTCGACCTCGGCCCCGTCGAGAAGCTGCATCAGGGCGGTGGCGATGGTGGATTTGCCCGCGCCGCTTTCACCGACAAGCGCGAGGGTTTCGCCCTTGGCGATGGAGAGGTTCACGCGGTCGAGGATCTTGGCCGCACCGCGATGCACGGTCAGATCGCTGACCGTCAGGAGATTGGTGTCGGTCATGCGCCTCTCCGGCCTTTGGGGTCGAACTCTTCGCGGATGCCGTCGCCGACAATGGACAGGGCAATCAGCAGCAGCGCGAGGGCAAAGCCGGGCATGGCCGACATCCAAGGGGCGAAGGAGACGAAATCGCGACCTTCGGCGATCATCAGGCCCCAGTCGGGGGTCGGGGGCGTGACACCGATGCCCAGAAAGGACAGTGAGGAGGAGACAAGGATCGCCTCGGATATGCGGATGGTGACCTGAACGGCGAGCGGAAAGATCACGTTGGGCAGGACGTGGCGCCAGACCACCTGAAGCGAGGGGATCGACATCAGCCGCGCGGCTTCGACAAAGCCCTGCACGCGGACGCGCATCACGTCGGCGCGGACTGTACGTGAAAAGGGGCCGATCATCGACAGACCGACGGCGATGACCACCTTGTCGACCCCTTGGCCGAGGATCGCGATGAAGGCGACGGCAAGGATCAGCGAGGGCAGGGCAAGGATGGAGTCGATCAACCGCATCAGGCCCCATTCGATCCAGCCGCCGGAAAGACCTGCGGCGAGGCCGATCACGAGACCGCCGACCGCGCCGATGATGACAGAGAAAAACCCGATGATCAGGGCGAAACGGGCCCCGTAGATGGTGCGCGAAAGAATATCCTGACCGTAGCTGTCGGTGCCCATCGGATGCGCGGTGGTAGGAGGCTGCATCATTGCGTCATAGGATTGCAGCACCGGGTCGTAGGGCGCGACATAGGGCGCGAAAATCGCCGCCAACAGGTAGGCGAGGGCGACGATAAGTGAGACCGTGAAGAATGGGCGTCGCACGAAAATCGACCGGCGGCCGCGCCGTTTCGATTTTGGCGGGCCTGCGGGAGGATTTGTTGCCGGGGCGGGAGCCTTGGTTGCCAGTGGCGAGGCCTGCGCGGTCATTTGCGGTCTCTCAGTCTTGGATCGAGGATCGGGTAGGAGAGATCGACCAGCAGGTTGACCCCGATGAAAAGCAGCGCGGTCATCATGACACCGGCTTGCACGACGCCGTATTCGCGGCCCAACACCGCCGAGGTCAGCATCTGGCCGATGCCGGGCAGGTTGAACACGGTTTCAGTCAGAACAGTGCCCTGCAGGAGTGTGCCGAGCTGCAACCCGAGGATGGTGACGAGCGGCATGGCGATGTTACGCACGCCATGTTTCCAGATGACCCGCCAGCTTGGCTCGCCGCGCGCGCGTGCAGCAGCGATATAGGGCTCCTCGAGCACTTCGATCAGCGAAGCGCGGGTGAGGCGGGTGATCATGGCGATGAAATAGGTCGAGAGCGTCAGGCCGGGCAGGATCATGTGATAGATGCCGGTCCAGAAATCCTCCCACGGGGAGACATAGCCCATGACCGGGAACCAGCCGAGGCGCACGCCAAAGAACCAGATCAGCAGAATGCCCAGCAGGAAGGAGGGGAAGGCGGTGCCGGTCAACGCAAACACGGCCGAGCCCGCGTCGAATGCGGTGTCTTTCTTGACCGCTGACAAGACGCCCAAAGGGACACCGATCAGTATCGCGAAAGAGAGCGAGAAAAAGGCCAGCGTCAGGGTGACGGGCAGGGCCTCTTTGAAGCCATAGGTAAAGATATCTGTGCGGGCGACAAAGGAAGTACCCCAGTCGCCCTGCACGAAGTTTATGGCCCAATCGGCGTATTGCACCAGAAAGGAACGGTCCAGGCCCATTTCGGCCGTTAGCGACTCGTAGGCTTCTTGCGAGTACTCCGAGCCGAGCATGATTTGCACGGGATCGCCCGGCGCCAGCTTTAGCAAGCCAAAGGTGGCGATCGAGACGATGAACAGAACGACGAGCGTCTGCCCGACCTTGCCGAGAGCCTGGACCAGCATCAGGAGATGCTGACCGTGTGTAGGTTCACGAGGTCTGCGGGGATGTACTGGAAACCCTGCACCTTATCCGAGAAGACCTTGTAGATCGGCATATGGGCCATGATCCCGATGGGTGCTTCTTCCATCAGCAGGTCTTCGGCCTTGTAGTACAGTTCCTTGCGCTCTTCGCTGTCGAGGATCACCTGCGCCTGTTTGCAGAGCTCGTCGAACTCGGCGTTTTCCCAGCCACAGAAGTTCCACGCCCCGTCGGATTTGAATTCGGGGTAGATGGTTTCGTCCGGATCCAGGTCAGCCACCCATTCGAAGTCATAGAGGTCGAAATCGCCTTCGTTGCGGCGTTTGACCCATGTGGCGGGCTCGATCAGTTCGAGGTTCACCTTGATGCCGATCTTGGCCAGCATCGGCGCGATGGTCTGGGCGACGCGGGTGCCGACCGGACCACGTTCGGCCATCATGTAAGTGACTTCGATCTCGCCCTGATCCTCGGCCTTGGCGCGGAATTCCTTGGCCTTTTCAAGGTCGAACCACTGTCCGCGACCCGAAGTGGCGATATCGGGATCAAAGAATGCGGTCATCGGCGGGGAGATCGGGGTGTAGGCCTGCTGGGCGCGCCCGAAATAGGCCTGTTTCACCAGCGTCTCACGATCCAGCGCCCAGGCGACGGCCTTGCGCAGGTTCATGTCGGTGAAGGGGCCTTTTTTGCAGTTCATGCCGAGGAAGGTGTAGTTGCCTTCGATTTCACCATAGAGATTGGCCTTGGGGAAGGCTTCGACCTGATCGACAAGCTGCATCGGGCAGTCGGTCATGCCGTCGATCTGGCCGGACATCAGCGCTGCCAGCGCGGTCGAGGCCTCGTTCATCAGAACAAAGGTGACTTTTTCGAGCTTGGGCATGTCCGGTTCGAAATACTCGGTATTTGCTTCGAGTTCGATGGCGTCGTTTTCACGCCAGGAAACGAACTTGAATGGGCCGGTGCCGACCGGGTTGCGGCCGTAATCGGTGCCGTATTTCTCGACAGCGGCGGGGGAGACGATGGTGCCCGCGCGACCCGTGGAGCCGTTCAGTGCGACAGGCAGGAAGGCGTAGGGCTGCGAGAAATGAAGTTTGAGCGTCAGCGGATCGACGATCTCGATCTCGTCCAGCAGTGCCAGTTTCCATGCATGGGGTGATTTTGGCTCGCCTTCCTTGACGCGGAGCAGCGAGAATTTGACGGCCTCGGCGTCGCAGGGGGTGCCATCGTGGAATTTGACGCCTTCGCGCAGTTTGAACACGTGGGTCTTGTCGTCTTCAAGATCCCATGTTTCTGCCAGATCGGGTTCGAAAGTGACGTTTTCACCGTCATAGACGATCTTGAGCAGGCCGTTGTGGATGTTGTTGATGATCTGGATCGCCGATAGGAAGCCGGTGAAATGCGGATCGAGCGTGTCGATCACCTTGATCGAGGCAATCTTTAGGTGGCCGCTTTGCTGGGCACGGGCGATGGAGGGGAAGCTGCCGCCAGCGGTGGCCGCGACGATTCCCGCGCCCATCCCCTTGAGGATGGCCCTACGTCCGAATCGCGCCGAAAGCCGTTCGGCGAGGATTTTCTTGTGGTCTGTTTCTGTCATGTCCTGGTTTCCCTGTTGGCATGGTCTCCTCCCATTTTTATTCAACGGCGCCAGTGCTTTTGTGTGAGCGGGTTGATCCTGCTTCGTCACTATCTGCGCAGTTTGGCGGCGAAATTTTCTGTTTTTTCGTGTTTCCTGTCCGTTGAGATGAATTCAGGTTGTGCGGATATGTATACATATGCAAGATGAAAGTGCATCTTTTAGCAGCTCAGGTCCACGGATGACTAATCGGACAGCAGAAAACATTTTTGACAGGCTGGTTGATGGCATTGTGGCGGGAAAAATGATCCCCGGAGAGCCGCTGGCGGAAAAAGCGCTGGCGGAACAGTTCGGCGTTTCGCGGACGCCGGTACGCGAAGCGCTGCATCGTCTCGAACAATCGAACCTTGCCGAACGCGGGTCACGCCGGGCGTTTTTCGTGCGCGAGATGAAGGCCGAGGACCTTGCCGAGCTTTTCGAGGCGGTGGGCGAGGTCGAAAGTGCGCTGGCCGCGCTAGCCGCGCATCGTCTGACGGAAGTCGAGCGAAAAACGTTGATGGCGATACTGGAGGAAGGTCGGGCCTGTGACGATCCCGAAGCCTATAGTGGAATCAACAAGCATTTTCACAATACCATCAAGGCGGGCGCGCGAAATTCCGCACTTGCTGCGACGCTGGAAGATCTGAACCTCAGGACGATGGCGTGGCGCGCGGCCAACTTTCATGAAAATACCAACCGGCTTGCAACGTCGCGGGTTGAACATCAGGCGATAACCGAGGCTATCCTTGCGCAGGATGCCGAAGCGACCCGAAGCCTGATGCGCAGCCATGTGGCGGGCTCTTATGTCTTGGTGGCCGATATTCTTGCGCGGCGCGAACCGTAGCGGCGGATAATGCGCGACGACCCGCCCGTCGCATGAATAAAGGAATGCTTCGTGCCTGATCTGACCCTTACCCTTGAACTGCTGGCCTTTCTGATCGTTATCGGCGGTTTTGCCGGTGTACTCGCCGGTCTTTTGGGCGTCGGGGGCGGTATCGTTCTTGTGCCGGCGTTCTTTTTCACATTTCAGGCGCTGGGCTACGACGGGCCGCAGGTGATGCAGGTCTGTCTTGCCACCTCGCTTGCGACGATCATCGTGACATCGCTGCGCTCGGTAATCGGGCACAACCGCAAGGGGGCGGTGGAATGGCCGATCCTGAAAGGTTGGGGGCCGGGCATCGTTTTCGGCGCCATCGTTGGCGTTCTGGCGGCAGCGGCGCTGCGCTCGACCAGCCTTCAGATCATATTCGGTTGTCTTGCGCTGGTGATCGGCTGCTACATGACTTTCGGGCGCAACAGCTGGCGGATCGCGCAGCAGATGCCTAGCGGGATCAAACAGTATCTCTATTCGCCGCTCGTTGGTTTCCTGTCGGTCCTGATGGGTATCGGGGGCGGCAGTTTCGGTGTCCCCTTGATGAGCCTGCACAATGTTCCGATCCACCGCGCCGTGGCGACCGCTGCGGGGTTCGGCGTTCTTATCGCCGTGCCATCGGCCATCGGATTCCTGTTCCTTGATGTCGGGGCCGCTTCGCGCCCGCCCTTGACCATCGGAGCGATTAACCTGCCGGGCTTTCTGATCGTCATCGCGATGACCATGATCACCGCTCCGCTTGGGGTGCGGCTGGCCCATTCGCTTGATCCGGGACCGCTTAAACGCGCGTTTGGCGTGTTCCTTTTGCTTGTTGCGTTGAACATGCTGCGCAAGGCGTGGATGGGCTGAACCCGCGCTTACCGCTGAAAATTGTCGTGCATGTCATGGTCCGGGTTGGGCTGGCGGTTCCGCTGCTCGCGGTAGAGCGAGGCGAAATGGCCAACGATCAGGCATAGAATGGCAAACCCTAGGAACGCGGCGATAGGGCGTTCGAAAAAGTCGGCGAACACGCTGACCCGGTTCATGGCGGGGCGGAATTTGGTTTCCATGATGCCGCCAAGCACAAGACCAAGTACGATAGGCACGGCGGGCAGGTTCTGACGTTTCAGGATCAGCCCGAACCAGCCGAAAGCGGCGGCAACGGCGCAATCCACCACTGAATTGCGCAGTGAATAGACTCCGACAAAACTGAGCGTCAGGATCATTACGCCCAGGAACCGCGTGGGAATACGGATGATCCGCAGCAGCAGGTTCGACGACACCAGCATGAAGAGCACCACGATCACGTTCAGAATGATCATTGCCGCATAAAGTGCGTAGACGAAGTCGATCTGGCCCTGAAAAAGCTGCGGGCCGGGGATGACGTTATGGACGTAAAACACGGACAGCATCATCGCCGTCAGGGCCTCGCCGGGGATGCCGAGCGCCAGCAGGGGGATCATCGCCGCTGCGGGCACCGCATTGTTGGCGGATTCCGAGGCGACGAGGCCTTCCGGACTGCCCTTGCCGAAGTCCTCCGGCGTTTTCGATGTCTTCTGGGCGTAGGTATAGCTGAGAAACTGCGCGGTGAATTCGCCAACGCCGGGGATCATGCCCATGAGCACGCCAAAGCCCGATCCGGATACCGCGAGCCGCTTGTATTTGAAGATGCGCAGCATGGCCCGGCCCATCGAACCCTTGATCGGCGGGGTTTCGGGGGCGCTTTCGGGTTCGCTGAGAAGCAAAAACGCCTGGCTAAGGGCAAAGAGCCCCAGAACGATGACGATCAAGTCGAAACCCGAGGCCAGCCATTCCTGTCCGAAGGTGAACCGCTGGGTGTATTTCAGCGGTTCGAGCCCGACGGTACCGAGGAAAACCCCCAGCCCGGCGAGCATACCGGCGGCGAGTGTCTGGCCCCGGTGGGCTATGACGACAAGGACAAGGCCGAGGAGCGCGGCAAGGAAGATCTCTTTCGAGCCGAACATGGGCGCGATCTTGGCCAGCACGGGGGACAGCAGGATCAGGGCGAGGATCGACAGGATGCCGCTGACGAAGGACGCACCGTAGGCGAGGCCGAGTGCGCGCAGCGCTTCACCGCGCTGGGTCATCGGATGACCGTCATAGGTGGTCAGCGCGTTGACGGCGGTGCCTGGCGTGTTGATGAGGATGGCAGGCAGCGCGCCGCCGAACATGGAAGAACCGTAGATGCCAAGCAGCATGACCAGCCCCACCAGAGGGGGCAGGGCAAAGGTTGCAGGCAACAGGATGGCGATGGCGACAGCTGGACCGACGCCGGGTATGGCGCCGATGATTACGCCGCCGATCGACCCGATCAGCAACGCGAGCAGCACGTCGAAGTGCATCAGCATTCCGATGCCGGAGAGCAGCATATCCATCGTCAGCCCCTAGAAATTCGTCATCAAGAAAGAACGGAGCGCGCCCGCGGGCAAAAGCTCGTAAATGTCGCCTGACGGGATGTTCACGCCAAGCAGCCCCTTGAACAGCACGACGACGCCGAGACCGAAAACGGCGGCAAGTCCCATCCAGCGCGCGCCGCGATAGCCCATCCGAAAGCTGAGGGCGCAGGTAAAAGCGATAGTCGCGATCAGGTAGCCGATGATCGGCACCAGCCAGACATAGACGATGAACCACAGGACGAATTCCAGAGCCCGGGCCCATGCGGCGAGTTCTTCGGCAAGACCGGGAAGGCGATTTGCGCAGAGAACGCAGAACAGGTGGCCGGCGGAGAAGAGGGTCATCACGATGATCGCGATGCCGGGCCAGAAGGCGGGCTGGGTGAACAGCTTGCTGCGCGGCACCCATTGGGTTTGCCAGGGAATCAGGATCAGCAGAAGGACCGAAAAACCAAAGAACCCGACGGCAAAGACAAGCTCTCCGGGGCGGGCATTTCGCTGGAACATGTCCTGAAAGTTCCGCGTTCGGACGAAATTGCGAAACCGTGTGCCGATGCGCTGGTCCGGGCGCGGCGGGATATCCGCGCCCGGAACCTGTTGACCGTCTGGCCTACTCATCGAGCAGTTTGCCGATTTCGGCGCGCGCCTTGTGATCGGCTTCGATCTGCGCTTCGGATTCGGCGGCGTCCTGCCAGTAGATCAGTGCGCCAGTGTCGCCGGCCAGTTTTTGGGCCGCATCAGAGGCCATGACCTTTTCCGCGACGGTGGCGATCTTGTCGCGGGCCTCTTGCGGAACATCGGCCTTGACGAAGAGGCCGTTCCAAAGCGCGAGATCAAGTTCGGGGATCAACTCGCCAACGGTGGGTGCATCTGGGGTGAGCGGGATACGTTCCGAACCGATGGAAGCGAGGACCTTGATGTCGTCGAGGCAGGGAAAAACCTGTTGCAGCGTCGTGTTCATCACGTCGACATCGCCCGAGGCGAGCGAGTTGCAATCGAGCGCGTCAAAGGCGGCCTCATAGGCAAAATCGAAGCCCTTGGCCTTGGCAACGGCAAAGGTGATCTGGGTCGGCGTCAGCATCGCGCCGAAATGGCCGAGGGCGACCTCGTTTTCCTTGGCGTAGTCCGCCAGCTCATCAAGCGTGGAGTAAGGCGCATCGCCGGAGGTCGCGAGCACGAAGGGGTAGGTGACAAAGATGCCGATGGGTTCGAACGGATTGGGCGATAGGGCGGGGATGCCGATATCGGGGCCCGAGAGCGGCACGTCAGAGACGAAAGAACCGATGGTATAGCCATCTGCCGCTGCATTCGCGACCTCGACCGCACCGGGGAAGGGCCCGCCACCACCGCCGGGTTTGTTCACGACCGCCGCCGCGACGCCGTATTCCTTTTGAAATTCGTCTGCGATCATGCGGGTCAGGATGTCTTCGAGATCGCCGGGCGGGAAGGGAATTATGAATTCGACCGGCTTTTCCGGATATTCCGCCTGCGCGGCAAGGGGGACTGCGGCCAAGGCCGTGGTGAGTGTCAGTTTGGCGAGGTTGTTCATTGTGGTCTCCTGTTGGTTTTTTTGGTGTTTTCTTAAATTGGTCATCCGAAACCGACGCCCATGCCCACGGTCGCAAGGGTCATTGGGGCGACTTCGGCTATGACAGCTGGCCGGTTTCTGAGAACACCGTTCAGGCACAGCGTCAGCCCATAGGCTGCGTAAGCCGCAAGACCGAGAACGATGGCGAGCAGGTAGGTTTCGGCAAGGACAGGCATAGGCAGCGATGTCATACCGTCGGGGGTCACAAGCGGTATGGAAGTGCTTGCGCAGATCGCGCCGCCATTGAGCAGGAAGAGCGCGACGAGCACGCCCGCCATGCAAAGATGCGACGCGGCCCGGTGCAGACAAAGCAACGGGGCGGGACCGCGCAAGGCGAACGGAATCAGCATTACCATGACGGTCGCGCCCAGCATTAGACCGGGCAGACCGCCGATCATTGCCAGCAGCATCGCGCCGAGGCCGAGCCAGGCCAAGCCCGCCTGCCAGCGGGTTGCCCCGCCGGTGCAGGCCCATGTGCCAAGGGCCGCGAGGGCCAGCAGGCAGAGGTGATAGGCTGACATGATCCGGCCCCTATGCTGCGATTATTCGGCCGCCGTCTTGTTAGAGTGGCAGCAATGAGCGCCGTTAGGGTCTTTGGGCACATCCAGCGTCGGATTGCGGTCAAAGAAGTTCTCGGGCCGCAGTTTGAACCCGGCATAGTCGACGGGCATCACGGGCCAGTCTTCGGTACGTGGAAAGTGGGTTAGGCCAAAGCTGTGCCAAACCACGATATCCTCGCCATCGACCGGGCGGTTGGCCGCGCTATAGGCCGGCAGACCGGCACCGCCGGGATGCTGGTTGGGCGTGTATCCCGCGGCCCACATCTCGTCCCGGTCGAACTGGGTGACCCAGAGCGATTTGGTGGCGAAGCCGGCGCGTTTTGTGATCGACGCCTCGTCATCGGCAAGCAGAAGCGGCAGGCCTTCGGGTACGAGAACATAGGCGGTCGGTTCGCCGAGATGGTTGGTTTTTTCCGACGATGAAATGCGCCAGATGCGGCCAAGCTCGTTCTTTGCGACGCGCTTGGCGTCCGCTTCGGTCTTGAGGCGGGTGATCTCGCGGGTAAAGGCGTTGCCGACCGGGTTGCCCTTGCCCATTTTCAGGCGCTTCACGTCGATCTCATCGACCTGATTGCGCAGACCGTCGATCGCAAAATCGAGCCTGGCCGAGAACATGTGCTGGTGTTGCGGTGCACCGAGACGCGGGGCCAGTTCGGTGGCCCATTCGTAATCGCCTTCGGGACGGCCCGAGGTGAACACGACGCCGGTCGCCTTGCATTCCAGCTCGATCTTACCGTCGAGGTAGAAGTACCAGTAGAAGCCGTAATCGTAATTGCCGACCGTCACGAAGAAGGAGACGACCAGACGCCGCTGACGGCGCACATCGGCGCGGCCCGAGAAGATATCGGTGTGCTTCCAAAGGGTGCCAAAATCTTCTTCGTGGATGCAGATGGCATTGGGCAGGACGACGGGGTTGCAGAAATCGTCAACGACGGTGGCATCGACATAGTGGATCTCTCCAAGGCAGTCGCAGCCCAGAACCAGCGCGTTGGCGAGGCGACCGAACTGGTATTCACCGGCGTCGAAATAGTTCTGCCATTCATGGGTCGGCTGGGGTTCGCCATAGGGAACGACCATTTCCGAGACCGAGGCCCGGTTCAAAATCGAACGCTTCTTGCCGCCGTCCTTGTACGAGATGTCGTGAAGAGTCAGGCCCTCACGGCCGTTGAAGCCGACGCGGACGGACCAGTTTTCCCATTCGAGCACGTTATCCTTCATGGTGAAAGACGCGCCGTCGGGCTGGGTGATGTTGAGCGGCTTCATCGTCTCGCGCGGTGTGATCGACGGGTCGAGATAATCGCCGCGCTCCTGCGGGACTTCCATGTAGCCGGTATCGACGAAACGCAGAACTTTACGGTCGGTCAGGTCCACGTGGCAGACGATGCCCTCAATGGGATGCGCCCAGAGTTCGTGGATGGCGTTTTCATCGGGGGCGTAAAAGCTGAGGACACGGAGCATCCGGCGGCCGAGTTCGTCCTCATGCCCGAAGACACCGGCGGAGAGCGGACAGCAGAAAACCTTGTCGAGATCGGTGATGCCGCGCTTGGCCAGCGCTTCGACGAAACGCGGGTCGGCCTTGGAGATTTCCTCGGCGGCGACGTAATCTTCGTCGAGAACGGGGCCCCAGCCGTCCTTGGCCGGGGCGAGCGAACGCTGGTGGATGATCTTGCCAGCCGGAATATCGACGACAATCTCGGTCACTTCGCGGGCAGCGACATCCATGACGAGAACGCCGATTTCCCGGGCAACCGGTTCGCCGGGCTTGAACGTGGCCATGGTTTCGCGGCTCGGTTCGCGCAGCATCACGTAAGAGTAGCGGGTGCTTTCGCCCTTGAAGCCGTTTTCCTCGAGAACAGCCTTGAGGCGGGTGATCTCGATCGCGGAGATCGGGTCCAGCGGGTGCTTTATGCCGGTATCGACCGTTGTTTCCCTGACTGCTTCATTCATCTTTCAACCCTCCGATGATTGGTTGGCCAAGAGGATCAAGGCGAGTTTCAGATGCATCTATTGCAGGATGCGCCAAAGATTCGATAATTTGCGCCAACCTGCCACGGGGGCGTCACAAAACCGGTGATGCCAAACGATGGGCGTCGTATTGGCGCGCGCTGGATTTGCCCTGTGCCGCTTTTCTGGACGCTTCACAGGATCGGATGCGCAAGATCGGGGCGGGCGCGGGACAGCATGATTCCCTGCATAGACTACCCGGCATGATTCCTTTTCGATGGCGCATGACCTGTCCAGCTTCGATAGGCGCGCCAGAAGACGGTTTCGTCGGAATAGCCGAGGCTCTGCGCGACGGTCTTCAGACTGGCATTCGGGTCGTCGAGATGAGTTTCGACGATCTTCTGGCGCTGCGCCTGAAGAATAGCCCGAAGCGAGGTGCCTTCGGAGGCGAGATGGCGTTGCAGGCTGCGCGGGGCCTGTCCGAGCTCTTGTGCGATCGTCGCTAAATCGACGGGGAGGTGTCCGAGGTTGCGACTGACGATGACCTGCACCTGTTCTGCGATCGTGCGGCAGGGGTCCTGCGTCAGGACAAGGTCGGCGACATGGCGTTCGATCAGAGCCAGCAGGGCAGTATCCTCAACGCGGTGAAGGGTATCGAGACCGCCCTGTCGGAACAGCAGCCGGTTGGCGCTTTGCCCGAAACGCACCCGCGCGCCAAAAATACGTTCGAGCAGGTCCGCCCGGCGGGAGGGACCGTGGATGAAATGGACCTCTTCTGGCGTCCAGCGTGGATCGAACGCGATGTGGACAAGCCGACAGATGCAGGAAAGGGAAAACTCAGCATCTTGCGCGCCCGCCTGAAATCCGGGTGAGCCGAGCTGATAGGACAGGCTGAGCCGGTCCCCGTCGTCAATGAGATACATCTCGGTCGCGCTTTGCAGGGCTGAGAGGCTGTCGCGAAATCTCTCCAGCCCACGTCGCAGGGTCGAGGAATGCAGCATCAGAAGCCCGGTGGGGCCAAGATCTGCCGGGCTGATCCGTGTACCGAGGCGGGCGCCGAGGATCGGGTCATGGGCATGATGTGCTGCGGCTTCGAACGTTTTCAGATAGGCCGCCAGCGAGATGATTTCATAGGGATCGCGCACGGCTTCCGAGTTAATGCCGTTTTGCCGGAGGATGGACGTGATCGTATCGCTGTCGTTGCCGAAATGGCGCAGGATCGGTGCGAGCGCAGCGGCCCGCAGGGAGGGAACAGGGGGTGGGTTGGCGATGGGCCGTGGCATCTATCGGGTTCACTGGATGAACCTCAAGTATCGGCGGGGGGGGCGATCATGGCAAGTGTTCGGGCTTTTGTCGTGAGTTGGGTGCGCCGAAGCCGGATTACGGTGCTAATCGGTTTTTCGGTCCGGCGCTATTTCGTGCGAGCAGTTCTGCGGTTGGATTTGAACCGTGTAGTGCGGGGCATGCCCGTTCATCTCCGCCACGTCGCGGAACATTGCGACGTGGCGGGGGCTCTGCCCCGCCGCCCTGTCGGGCGACTCCCCGGGATATTTTTTGACCCAAAGAAGCGGATCAGCGGTTGAACAGGATCACGTTGCGCTTGGCCGCGCCGCCGAGTGTGTCGGCGATGGCTTCGTTGATCTGGTCAAGCTCCCAGCGTCCGGAGATCAGTTCGTCCAGCTTGAGGCGGCCCTGCTGGTAGAGGTCGATCATCCAGGGAATGTCGCGCTTGATGACCACGTTGCCCATCTTCGAACCGATGAAGCCCTGACCGACATCGGCCATGAACAGCGGCGAGAATTTGGAGAACTGGTCACCATGGGGCATGCCGATCATGACCACGTTCCCGCTCGCGGCCAGATAACGCGGTGCCTGGTCGTAGACCTGGGCGACTCCGACCGTGACCATGACGCAATCTGCGCCGCGACCGAGGATTTTCTTGACCTCATTCCAGGGTTTGGCTTCTTTCGCGGAGACAGTATCGGTCGCCCCGAATTCCTTTGCGATCTCAAGTTTTTCATCCACGAGATCGACCGCGATGATGCGGCGGGCGCCCGCGATGCGCGCGCCCTGGATCGCGTTCAGGCCGACTCCGCCCGCGCCGATCACGACTACGTCCTGTCCGACACGGAGGCGTGCCGCGTTCACGGCGGCGCCGACGCCGGTGATCACGCCGCAGGAGATCAGGGAAGCGACATCCTTGCCGATGTCATGGGGGATGGTCACCACCTGACTTTGATCGACCACGACTTTTTCCGCGAAGGCACCGGTGTCGAGCGCCTGCACCAGGGGCGCGCCATCCTTTGTCTGCAGCGGGTGCTTGCTGCCATCGGTCGGGGTTTCGCAGGTTGTCAGGTGACCGGAGTGACAGGAGGGACAGTTGCCACAGGCTCTTATAAGGGTGACGCAGACGCTGTCGCCGATTTCGATGCCCTGCACGTTATCGCCCAGCGCGGTCACGCGACCGGCGGCTTCGTGGCCGTAGACGGCGGGCAGTTTGCCGCCAAAGCCGCCTTGCCAGAAGGAGATATCGGAATGGCAGATCGCGACCGCATCCAGTTCGACTTCGACTTCGCCAGCCGCGGGCGGGGCGATTTGAACGTCCTCGATGACCAGAGGTTCATTGAAGGCGTGGCAGACGGCGGCCTTGATGGTTTGCATGGAACTCTCCCTGTTCATTTCCCCTGCAAGTTACCTGTATCAGGTCGGGCTTCAAGTGCGAAACAATATTTCGCTATGCGGGATTGCGATCTTCTTCAGGAAGCCGCCAGATGAGGAAGAGAGCAACCGAAAGGAGGAGGGCGGCGAGAAGAAAGGCGGCGCCCGGGAAATGGAACTCGGCAGTGGGCCGGGTGAAAAAGGCAAATGTCGAGGTCATGAGAAGCGGTGATATGACGGCGGCGAGCGCGTTGACGCTCGTCAGTACGCCCTGAAGTTCTCCCTGTGCATTGTCATCGACATGCCGTGACATGATCCCTTGGAGGGCGGGGGTAATCACGGCTCCGATCGCGGCGATGGGCGTCAGTATGATGGCGACCGTGCCATTGGTCACCACGGCGAGGCTGAGGCAGGCGATGATGTCGAAGACCAGACCGTAGATCACTGTGCGCCTGTCGCCGAGACGTCGCAGCATGTGGCGCAGCATCACTGCCTGCATGATGGCGGCGGATATGCCGTAGATGGCCAGAGAAATGCCGATGGTGCGGGAGCTCCAGCCAAAGCTGACCTGCGTGAAATAGGCCCAGATCGCCGGGTAGACGTAGAGGGCGATGCTGTAGAGCAGTGTGGAAAGGAGGAGGGTGCTGATACCAGGCAGGTCGGAGAGATGGCGGAACGCGCCGAAGGGATTGGCGCGCCGCCATTGAAAGGCGCGTCTGGTCCGGTCCGTTACTGTTTCCCGCAGGACGAACAGCCCGAGCATGAAATTGACACCAGAAAGCAGCGCCGCCGCAAAGAAGGGCGCACGGGTGCCCATTTCGCCTAGCAGGCCGCCGACGACCGGGCCCAGAACGAAACCGATGCCAAAGGCGGCGCCGACCAGTCCGAAATTGGCTGATTTTTCTTCGCGCGTGGAGATGTCGGCCATGTAGGCGCTGGCGGTGCCATGGGTTGCCGCGGTGATGCCGCCGACGAGTCTCCCGATGATCAGCAGCCAGATCGATCCGGCAAAGGCCATGACGAGGTAATCCAATGTCATGAAGAACAGCGACACGAGAAGGACCGGGCGTCGTCCGAACCGGTCGGACAGGCTGCCAACCAGCGGGCCGAAGCCGAATTGCATGAGCGCGAACACGGTCGAGAGCACGCCGCCCCAAAGCGCGGCATTGGCGACGGAACCGCCACGGACCTCACGGATAAGATCGGGCATGATCGGCATGATGAGCCCGATGCCCATGGCATCGAGCATGACCGTCACGAGGATGAAGATCATCGGCAGGCGCAGGGATGCCCCCTGCGCCGTCGCTTTAGACCGGTCCGGCACTTTGGCTGCGGACGGCTTTGACAAAGGCACGCGCCTCGTCGGGGGCATGTCCCATTTGATGAAGGGGATCGAAAAGCGCTTGTACGTCGAGCTGCGGGTGATCGCGGGCAACAAGCTGACGCAGGGCTGTTTTCTGCTCTTGTGCTTCGGCGCAGAGTTTCTTGACCAACGCCTGTGCCTCTGGCCGGGGCATGGTTTCGGAAAGCGCAAAGCTCAACGCCTCGGCATGGATCATGTCGAGACCGTCTGACAAGGCATATTCCATCTGTTCCGGTCGCGGTGCGATCCCTTTGGACAGGGTGCTAGCGCTCTGTGCCGACGTTGCCGCGCTCAGCACGATCTGCGGCAGGGAGAGCCATTCGGTGAACCATGCGGCACCATCGCGTTGATGGCGCGGCATGGCAGCACTTTGCAGGGCTGTCAGCAGGGCCGCTGAATGACGGCCAAGTGCAACCAGAACAGACGGTCCAACCGGGTTCTGTTTCTGTGGCATGGTCGAGGATGCGCCCGCGCCACCGAGGCTGATTTCGCCGATACCGGTCTGCACGAGTTCGGTGGCGTCCTCGCCCAGCTTTCCAAGGCCGAGGCTGACCCGGCAGAACCAGTCCGCAAGACGCAGGACCGGGGTGCGATCCGTGTGCCAGCTGCGCGCCGGGTCACCGAGACCGAGGGCAACGGCAAGATCGGCGCGTATTTCAGGGGCCTTCGGACCCAGTGCCGCGCCGGTGCCCGCCGCGCCGGAGAGCGAAACAAGCAAGCAGTCGCGACGCAGGATTTCGAGTTCCGAAAGCAGGCCGAGCAGTGGCGCGCCCCATGCGGCAACGACAGCGCCAAAGCTCGTCGGCGTGGCGTGCTGACCATAGGTACGCGCGGGCATCGGCTGGCGGGCGTGTTTCTCTGCCAGATCGGCCAGCGATGACAGGACGCTGCGCAGGTCATTCTCGACCAGACCAAGCGCCTGTCTGAGGCGCAGCATTAACGCGGTATCCTGAATGTCCTGACTGGTGCATCCCCAGTGCATGTACTGTGCATGTTCGGGGGCATTCATTTCGCCGCGAAAGGCGGAGACCAGCGCAGGCACGCTGACGCCGTTGCTGCCGGTGGCCTGCGCCAGCCCGCCGGGGTCGATCTGAAGCTCCATCGAGGCGCGATGGATCGCCTTGGCGCTGAGTTCCGGGATGACGCCGAGCGCACCCTGAACCTTGGCCAAGGCTCCTTCGACCAACAGCATGGCGCGAACTTCGGCTGTGTCGCTGAACAGGCGCGCGGCGTCTCCCGGCGAAAAGAGTTTGCCGTAGAGCGCGCTGTCAAAGACGCTTGCCGCCATTAGAGGCTCCTTGCGATTTGATCCATCAGCTTCGCCAGCCCCTTTGGGTCCGAGAAGAAAGGGGAATGCGAGGTTGGCATCTCAAAGACCCGGTCGCTTGGCCAGTCGTCAACCATTTCTGCCTGATACTCTGGCGGGATGGTTTGATCCTCGGTGCAGCGGATATAGAATTTCTCGACGCTTTCGTAATCCTGCGACACTTCAAGCGGCGTCTTTTGCGGGAGAATTGCCTGATCGCAAAGCAGGGGAACGGCAAAGTCGATGATCTCTTGCGAGCAATCGCTGTAGAATAGACCGGCGGCCTGTTCTGGGTCTATCCGCATCGTGGCACCATCCGGGTTGCGGATGACGGCGGGAAGGATCGGCTGGCGCTTGGCCCGTTTGCGCAGGTCGACCATAGAAAGCCCGTCGCGAGGGACATAGGCGCAGAGAAAGATCAGCGCCCGCATCGCCTTGGGGTCGACCTCGGCCGCGGCGGCAATGGGAAAGCCGCCCCAAGAATGGCCGAGGATAATGGTATCGGGGGTAGAGGCTGCCAGCACGGCGGCACCGCATCCCGGCAGAGTCGCGTCGCCGCAGGGGGTATCGTCCTCGCCATTCCCCGGCAGGTCGATTGCCCGGGCGGTATGGCCCAGAGCTTTGAGTTCGGGGATGAGATCGCGCCAGCACCACGCACCGTGGCATGAGCCGTGAACCAGAAGAAAATCCGCCATTACAGGTCCAGAAAGACGGTTTCGCCTTCGCCCTGAAGCCGGATGTCGAACTGGTAGCTGTGTTCGCCGGTCTTTTTCGCGATCAGCGTTTCCACGCGGTTCTGATGCTCAAGCCGGGTAAGCAGAGGGTCGGCGCTGTGATCGTCACCTTCGAAGTAGATGCGGGTCTGCAGGCCGATGTTTATGCCGCGCGCCACGATCCAGAGAGCGATATGTGGCGACTGCTTTCCGACGCCTGCGGGTTTGACGGTGTTCAGCGTCCAGATACCGGTCGTAAGGTCAGAGGGCATCCGCGCGAAGCCACGCGAACCGGGCCCGAATTTGCCTTCAGCGTTGCATTGCCAGCTCTCCACCAAAACGTCTCGGAGAACTGTGCCGGTGCCATCCTGAATGGTGCCGGTGATAGTGATGTGTTCACCAGGTTCGTCCTTGGGAAAGGGCACGAGTCCGAGATCTTCGTCGTAGATGCCTTCGATCCCGACGAAATTCGGTGTGCAGCCGATGTGGACGTAAGGACCGGCAGTCTGCGATGCGGTTTCTTTCAGCGTGTTCAGCGGCTGGACCATCAGAGCCCCTCCATCTTGTTTTCAAACATGGTCTGGCGGCTGCCGCGTAGAACGATGTCGAACTTGTAGGCAAGGCAATCGAGCGGCATCGCACGGCTCATGTCGAGCGGCGCAACAAGGCGGTCGACTGCGGACTGGTCGGGGATCGTCTTGATGATCGGGCAGAGCGGGATCAGCGGGTCGCCTTCAAAGTACATCTGCGTGATGAGGCGCTGGCCAAAGCTGTGCCCGAAGACCGAGAAATGGATGTGCATCGGACGCCAGTCGTTGGGCCCGTTGGGCCAGGGGTATGCGCCGGGGCGGATGGTGAGGAATTCATAAGATCCGTCTTCGCCCGTGATGGTGCGTCCGCAACCGCCGAAATTGGGGTCGAGCGGGGCGAGGTATCCGTCCTTTTTGTGGCGATAGCGACCGCCTGCATTGGCCTGCCAGACCTCGACCAGAGCCCCCGGGACAGGACGCGCGTTTTCGTCCAAAACCCGGCCGTGAACGATGATCCGTTCGCCGATGGCGGGTTCGCCGGTGAAATTCAGGATCAGGTTGCTGTCCAGTTCGCCCAGCAGATCGTGACCAAATACAGGTCCGGTCTGCTCGGAGGGCGTGGCCGAGCCAGAAATCAGTGCCAGCTTGGGGCTGCGAGCGACGGAGGATTTGTAACCTGGCGCGTAGGCGACCGGATGGCCGCCCCTGTTGCGGGGAATGAGCGTCATGCCTCGTCTTCCATTTCCTTGTATGTGGCTTTCGCCAGTTTCAATGCATGATTGGCTTTGGGCACGCCTGCGTAGATGGCAACGTGCTGAAACGCTTCAAGAACATCGGACTTGCTGGCACCGGTCCGCGCGGTCGCTCGGATGTGCATGGGGATTTCTTCAAAGTTCCCGGTGGCGGCAAGCAGCGCCAGCGTCAGCATCGAGCGTTCGCGGCGGGAGATACCGTCGCTCGCCCAGACAGTGCCCCAGGCGCCCTCTGTGATCAGGGTTTGAAATGGCAGATCGAGATCCGTCTTGGCGGCTTCGGCGCGGTCCACATGCGCATCGCCCAGAACCTCGCGGCGGACTTTCATGCCCCGGTCAAAGGCTTCAGACATGCCCTGTCTCCTTGAGGAAGTCGGTCAGGACCTGCGCGAATTCTTCGGGCTTTTCCACGCAGGGCAAATGGCCTGCACCACGGATCAGATGATACCGTGAGCCCGGGATAAGATCGATGGTCTCCTTCACCACATCGGGTGGAGTCGCGCCATCCTGATCGCCGGCGATGCCAAGGGCAGGGAGCCTCAACCCGCTGGTCGGCGTGTAGAAATCGGTGCCAGCTATGGCGGCGGAACAGCCCGCATACCCGTTGACCGGCTGCCGGGTCAGCATGTTCCGCCAAAGTTCAAGCTCGACCGTGTTTCGGAAATCGCGGGAGAACCACCGCTCCATCACATTCTCGGCCATCGGTTCGATGCCATCGCGCAGAACGGCGTTCACCCTTTCCTGCCACATCTCGGCCGTCCCGATCTTGGCGCCGGTGTTGGACAGGACGAGGGACCGCACGAGATCGAGACGCTTTATCGCAAGACCCTGAGCAATCATACCGCCAATGGACAGCCCGACAAAGGCGCACTCTTTTACGCCAAGATGATCCAGCAGCAGCTCCGCGTCGCGCACCAGCGAACCCATCGAGTAGGGCGGCTTGGGCATAGAGGAGAGACCGTGTCCGCGCTTGTCATAGCGGATGAATTTCAGCCCGGCGGGAAGCAAAGGCAGAACCTTGTCCCAAAGACGCAGATCCGTTCCGAGCGAATTGGAGAAGACGACCGGTGCACCGCCTGGATCCCCATCGACCCGATAATGAAGCCGGATCTCACCCAGATCAGCAAATTGCATCTAATGCCTCCTCATTTCTGCCGGCCACAATAACCTTGTCTCCAGAAGAAGGTAAAGGCGATTGGCGTCGGTAGCGGGGCCAATTTTCTCTCAGGAAACTTGCGAAGAAAATGTATGTTTTCTTCGCGCGTGCTTGGATCAGTCTGGGGTGAAACAGTCCATCGCCGACTGGAACACGGCCGGGTCCACGTTTCCGCCCGAGGCGATGGCAATCACCGTGTCGCCTTCGATCTCATCAGGATGGAAGAGAGCGGCGGCGAGCGCGACGGCACCTCCCGGTTCGACGACGATCTTGAGCCGAAGCCAGGCGAGCACCATCGCGCGCAAGGCTTCCTCTTCGGTCACGACCAGACCTGCGCCGCAAAGGCGTTGCATAATGGGGAAGGTGATATTGCCGGGTTGCGGTGTGATGATCGCATCGCACAGCGACCCGCTCAGCCGTTCGTTCCGTTCAATTTTCCCAGATGCGAGAGAGCGGGTGACGTCGTCGAAAAACTCCGGTTCCACAGGTCTGGTTGTCATGCCCGGGGCCTGCTCTGCGAGCGCCAGCGCAATACCCGACGTCAGACCGCCACCCCCGCAGCAGACCAGAACCTCGGCTTTATCGATGCCGGCGTCGGCCGCGATTTCCAGCCCGATTGTTCCCTGACCGGCAATCACCTGCGGCTCGTCGAACGGTTTGACGAGTGTCAGCCCGCGTTCCTTGGCAAGTTGATCGCCAATGGCGTCTCGGTCGCCGGTGGCGCGGTCATAGAGAATGACTTCGGCACCCAGCGCGCGGGTGTTCGCAATTTTAAGCTGCGGCGCATCCTCTGGCATCACAATCACCGCCGATATGCCGTGCCCCCGGGCCGCAGCGGCAATGCCCTGCGCATGGTTGCCGCTCGAAAAGGCGATTACGCCATGCTCTCGGGTTTCAGGCGCGAGCGTGGAAATAGCCGACCACGCACCGCGAAACTTGAAACTGCCCGTGTGTTGCAGGCACTCGGGTTTGACCAGAACCTTTCGTCCCGCGATGTCATCGAGGAAGGGCGAGCTAAGAAGAGGGGTGCGCCGGGCGTGTCCCTCAAGACGGGTTGCAGCGGCTTTGATCATATCGATTGAAGTCATGGAAATTCCGAAAAGCGAGGGAAGAGTGCGGGGGTGACGCCGCCGGTTACCCGAGCCCTGCCAGCTCGGGAATAGCGTTTAGATCCGTGAGGACATGTCCGGGGCGCCAAGGCAGTTGGTCCATTGGCTCACCGGCGCGGTTGACCCAGGCCGTTTCAAAGCCGTAGCCGGCACCTGCCGCTGCGTCCCAGCCGTTGGAGGACACAAAGAGAACTTCGCTCGGTTCGCATCCGAAACGACCTCCGACGAGATCATAAACCCGCTTGTCAGGCTTGAAAATACCAACGCTTTCCACCGACAGGACGTCATCAAGATACTCTCCGATGCCAGCTGATTGCACCGCACCTGTCAGCATCGCGGGGGAACCGTTCGATAGGATCGCAACCTGCATATGTCCCTCTTTGAGCCGTTTCAGCATGCCGGGGACTTCCTCAAAGGCGTCCAGTTCCCAGTAAAGATCCAGTAGCCTCTGGCGCAGGTCCGCATCGCCATCAAGGCCGGTTTTTTCCAGTGCCCAGTCCAACCCGTTGCCGGTAACTTCCCAGAAATCGGTATGGGCATCCGAGATTGCCCGCAGCCAGGAATATTGCAGCTGTTTTGTGCGCCAGTGGCCGGCAAGTTCAGACCACGTGGTTTCGAGTTGCGGGAAGTTGCCTTCGTTCGCGACCTGCCGGGCGGCTGCGGAAACGTCGAAAAGGGTGCCGTAGGCGTCGAAAACACAGGTTGTGATCGTCATGCGTTGCGCTCTCTCGCCCAGTTCCGGTTGCCTGAACTGTGGCACAAGCGGTCGTCGGACGAAAGACAGATTGAGCCGGGCGGGTTTACATCAGAGTATGAGGCCTTAGGTTAGGGGGGATTAAAGAACCCGCGATGAATGCGGCCTTTTCAAACTCACCCCAAACAGATCGGATATCTAATGACGCAGGTTAAAAACGGCGACAACGTACAAATCCATTACACCGGCACCTTTCAGGACGGCACCACCTTCGACAGTTCCGAAGGACGTGAGCCTCTGGCATTCGAAGTCGGCTCGGGGCAGATCATTCCCGGTCTGGATGCGGCGCTTCCCGGTATGGAAGTCGGAGATGCCAAGACGGTGAACGTACCCTGTGAAGACGCCTATGGGCCCGTCAATCCCGACATGCGCCAAGCCATTCCGCGCGAAGGTATCCCAGACAATATTCCGGTGGAAATCGGCGCGCGCTTGCAGATGCAGACGGCCGAAGGGCAAGTGATGCCGGTTACGGTTGTCGGTGTTGACGATGAAAGTGTGACGCTGGATGCCAACCATCCTCTGGCCGGGCACGATCTTACCTTTGCAATCGAAGTGCTTGCTATCGACAAGGCGGCCTGAGGTCGTTTCAGGTCTTTTCATGCTGGGCCCAAGCGCCCGGCATGGAAAGCCCACCCCGGACCTCGCTGGTTCTTATGACCTGATTGCTATGCGTCGGCTGTTCGGAGATTCAGTTATTATAGGCTGAGGAGATGTTCTCCGCCATGTCCGGGTTTGACAGCATGGCTGCGACCATCACCGCGATACCGGAAAGAAAAACTGCGCGGACGCACCAGCGAGCGATCCTGCGCCGCCTTCTGCGTTCAACGCTTAACCTTGTATCTATTTCAAATCCATCCATGCCAAATTTTTGCCGATTAACTGTGGCGGCGCAAAGGCGGATCGGTGAAAAAAGCTTGGAAAATCGCGAAGCTAGGCGTGCTACAGGAAATCCGGTTGGGGCATGCCAAGGATGTGATACCCGCCGTCGACGCGGATAATCTCGCCTGTAGTGCAGGCACCTGCATCAGAAGCCAGATAGACGGCGGTACCGCCGACGGCCTCGAGCGTTGCGTTGCTGCGCAGGGGGGCATTCTGATCCGTATGCTTGTAGGTCTTGCGCGCCCCGCCAATGGCGGCGCCGGCGAGAGTTTTCATCGGGCCGGGGCTGATGGCGTTGACGCGAATTCCTTCTGGGCCCAGATCGTTTGCGAGATAACGTGTCGCCGCCTCAAGAGCGGCCTTGGCGACCCCCATCACGTTATAGTTCGGGACGACGCGGTTCGACCCTTGGTAGGTCAGGGTCATCAGCGTGCCGCCATTGTCCTTCATCAGAGGGTAGGCGCGGCGCGCAACCTCGATGAAGGAATAGGCCGAGATATCCATCGAATTCTTGAAGTTGGCCCGGCTGGTGTTGAGGAACCGCCCGGTCAGCTCCGACTTGTCGGAGAAGGCGATAGCGTGGACAAGAAAGTCAATGGTCGGCCATTTGCTGGCAAGCTGTTCAAAGGCCGCATCAAGCGAAGCGTCATCGGTCACATCGACATCGACCATAAAGTCCGAGCCGACGCTTTGCGCCAGTGGTTCCAGCCGTTTGCCGAATGCCTCTCCCTGATAGGAAAAGGCCAGTTCAGCGCCTGCTTCGGCCATGGCCTTTGCGATGCCCCAAGCGATTGAGCGGTCATTGGCGACCCCCATGACCAGACCGCGTTTTCTCGACAATTGCTTTGACATTCTCAGCTCACCCAACCGTTTATCGTTTTTTATCCATTGTACCTGGAGAGGATCATCGACCCGTTTGTGCCGCCGAACCCGAATGAGTTGGTCATCACGCTGTCCAAGCCGGCATTTTCCACCAGTTCCGTCGCGATTTCCCGGGCATTCAGCTTGGGATCGAGCGTTTCAACATTGATCGAGCGGGCAATAAAGTCGTTTTCAAGCATAAGCAGGCTGAAAATCGCTTCAAGAGCTCCGGCGGCGCCCTGTGCGTGGCCCGTCATCGACTTGGTCGAGCTGATCGGGGGCGTGGTGCCTTCGCCAAACACGCGTCGCACTGCTTCGACTTCGCCGACGTCGCCGACCGGGGTCGAGGTGCCGTGAGCATTGATGTAGCCGACTTTCCGGTCCTCGGGGAGCGTTTGCAACGCAAGACGCATGGCCCGTTCGCCGCCTTCACCCGAAGGTGCCACCATGTCGTGCCCGTCGCTGGTTGCCGCGAAACCGGTCACTTCGGCATAGATCTTGGCGCCACGCGCCTTGGCATGTTCGAGTTCTTCCAGAACGACGATGCCACCGCCGCCGGTAATCACGAAACCGTCGCGGTTCGCATCGAAAGCGCGCGAGGCCTTTTCAGGTGTGTCATTGAACTTGGACGACATCGCGCCCATTGCGTCGAACAGGCAGGACAGGGTCCAGTCGAGTTCTTCGCCGCCACCAGCAAACATGACATCTTGCTTGCCCATCATGATCTGTTCAGACGCGCTGCCAATGCAATGCAGTGAGGTCGAGCAGGCGGAGGTGATCGAGTAGTTAATGCCCTTAATCTTGTAGGCCGTCGACAGATTGGCGCTGATCGTTGAGGACATGCATTTCGGCACGGCGAAGGGACCAATGCGCTTGGTCGCGCCGGATTTCAGCACGGTCTGGTGCGCGCTCAGCATTGCCGAGGTGCTCGGCCCGCCAGAGCCTGCGATAAGGCCCGTGCGCGGATTGACGACGTCGCCTTCTTCCAGTCCCGCGTCGGCAATGGCCTCGGCCATCGCTATATGCGCATAAGCGGCACCCGGCCCCATGAAACGCAATGTACGCTTGTCCACATGTTCGGACACATCGATTTTCAGCGTCCCGGCGATCTGGCTGCGAAAGCCATGTTCAGCCATTTCCGCACTGGATTCGATCCCGCTTTTCCCGGATTTCAGGGCGGCGAGAACCTCGTCCCGATTGTTTCCGATGGACGAGACGATGCCCAGCCCTGTGACGACGACGCGGCGCATTGGCGGTCTCCTTTTTGGTGATGTCCGTACAGGAACTCAGGCCTGAGCTGTTGCCAGACCCACCTTCATATCTGTTACGGAATAAATCTCTTCCCCGTCCGCGACAACCCGTCCATTGGCGACACCAATCTTGAGCTTGCGGTCGATAACGCGGGTCATATCCACGTAATATGTCAGCATCTTGCGATCGGGCTTGACCATGCCGGTCAGCTTGACCTCACCGACACCAAGCGCCATGCCCTGACCCTGCATACCGCGCCAGCCAAGGTTGAAGCCGGTGAGCTGCCAGAGTCCGTCCAGGCCAAGGCAGCCAGGCATGATCGGGTTGCCGGGGAAATGGCAATCAAAGAACCAGAGGTCCGGGGTGATGTCGAACTCGGCGATCACATGGCCTTTACCCGCACTGCCGCCATCATCGCTGATCTCGGTAATCCGGTCCATCATCAGCATCGGCGGAAGCGGCAATTGAGCGTTCCCGGGGCCGAAGAGTTCGCCACGGGCGCATTTCAGTAAGCCTTCTTTGTCAAAGCTGCTTGGGTATTGGGCCATTCTGGCGCGTCTCCTGCTCCTTGTATGGTGAACCCTCTAGCACCCGTCCCGCCGGTCCTGCAAGCCTGCGGCATAGTCGCCTCTGGCCGGGTCGCAAACGGCGGTTGCAAGGAATTTTGTTTGAATGTTCACCTTTGCGACCCTTATATATCATGTAAATCTGTGAGACGAGGATTGGGATGACACCGGACGTTACGGAAACCGCAACCAAATGGTTGGGCACCGCAGGTCTGAGACCGACGCGGCAGCGCGTAGCGCTGGCCGAGTTGCTGATTGGCGACGGAAAGCATCGCCATGTGACCGCCGAAAGCCTCTTTGAATCCGCACGCGCATCCGAGGCACCGGTATCTCTGGCGACCGTGTATAACACGCTGCGGGCCTTTTGTGACGCGGGTTTGCTACAGGAAGTTACCGTGGACGGGTCGAAGAGCTATTTTGACACGAACACGATAGATCACCCGCATTTCTTCTGGGAAGACGAAGGTCACCTGACTGACGCGCCCTCGGATCAGCTTGTCATCTCACGGGTACCCGATGCGCCCGAAGGTGCCGAAATCGCTTCGGTTGACGTGGTGATCCGTCTCCGCCGCCGTTAGGTCGGCAGGTATCCACAGTTCCACAGTGATTCGCTTTTGGCGGGGTAGTTCTGCGGTAGGAACCTATCAAGTGGATCACAGGCCGCAACTTCAACGAGACAAAGATGCGCTCGATGAATTTCTGAGCAACTGCTGAAATTTCATCGAACAGCCTGCGTTCATGGCACTCGATCAGCGCCACGGTAAAGGTGGACACCGGTAATGCCCAGCGGGTGGTTGCAATCCCACCTCGATAAGGCGCATCCAGAACCTGCACTGTTTGCGGTCGACACTGCCCGCGCACGGGTATTTGTGGTAAGTACCCGACGCGACGTTTCTCACGGCGTCGCAGCGGCGGGCCGAAGAATACTTGAGTGCTGCCGCTTCAAGAGAGCTAGGATAGGATATGAAGAAAGACATTCGCCCCGACCACATGACAGAGATCGAGTGGAAGACGCGTCAGGATCTGGCGGCTTGCTACCGCCTTGCTGCGCTGCACCGCATGACTGACTTGATCTATACCCATATCACGGCACGGGTCCCCGATGAGGATAACGCCTTTCTGATCAACCCCTATGGCTGGCGCTGGGAAGAGATCACCGCGTCTTCGCTCGTCAAGATCGACACCGACGGGAACAAGCTGGACGACAGCCCTCATGACGTCAATCCGGCCGGTTTCACCATCCATTCAGCCGTTCACCGCGCCCGCCACGATGCATCTTGGGTGATGCATACGCATACGCGCGCCGGCGTCGCTGTTTCCTGCCTGGAAGAAGGGCTGCTGCCGCTGAACCAGATCGCGCTGCAGTTTTACGGTCGCGTGGGTTACCATGATTTTCAGGGCATCGCGCTGGACCTCGCCGAACGGGACAGCATTGTCGAAGACCTTGGCGACAATCCTGTGCTGATCCTCAGAAACCACGGTCTGCTGACCGTCGGCGGCAGCGCGGCCGAAATGTACAGCAACATGTTCTATCTGGAACGTTCCTGCGAAATTCAGATGTCCGCGCTGTCGGCAGGTCGTAAAATTCAGGAGATACCCAAAGCTGTCTGCGACCACACTGTAGGCCAATATTCGCAAGGCTCCGACTCTGCTGGTCTTAATCTCGAATGGCAGGCTCATCTGCGCAGCATCGAGGCGATTGACCCGACCTATCGCACCTGAACGATCCAAACAGTGGTTCCGCGTTCACTGGCGCGGAGCCGCTATACGTCTCGCATCTGAGGCTCGATTTCTCTGGCCTCAGATATCCGGGTTCCAGAAAAGCGGATTGAGACGGGTCAGAACCATTGTCCGGGTTCAATCAAACCCAGTTCCAGCAATTGCCGGGAATGCCATTCGAATTCGATCGAATTGCGCCAGTTGAAGGTGCTGATATCAAAGGACGAGCCCGGATTGCGCTTCAGCGCCTTGGCGGTGCGGAATGAACAGATCGCTGCCGTCAGGTTGTTATGCCACGGACAGGCGTAGGTATTGAACTCTTCGTCGCTGAGCGTGTGATCCGCCCGTAGCGTAAGCCCCGGTTTCGCCCGGAACAGGCCGATGCGGTCGATGCGGCGCTTGCCGGCCGGAACGTGTTCCTCGAACCGCCATCGCAGCCCGCCAAAAAAGTCCAGTTGGCGGTCAAAGGGTTTGCCGGTGTCCGGATTCGTGCGGGCGAGCGCGTAATAACCGGACTTGTCCAGATATGCATGATCCAGAGAGACCGCGCCCGGGCTGGTCGTGAGATCGCCCGCGTAAAGGTCGATTACGTAGGTCAACATCGCCTCGCGGCGTTCCTCGCGGTGAAACCGCAGCATCTCTTTGACCGAACGCGTATCACAGAACGGATAAAACAGGTATTCCGAGTTGAAGCAGTAGTAGAGCCATTGCTCGGGTGCGGCGGCGATCAGGTGGTTCATGGCGTCGATGACCGCCATGTCGGGCAGAGGGTCAAAATCGATCCGTTGCACGCGCAACGCGACATCCGGGGCAAGAAGAAAGGTCTCGGGCATCAGCGCCAGAACGGTTTCGAACCCGCATTCCAGATGATGACGGAGGGTCGTGTCGATTTCGACCGTGTCTTCGACAAAGATCGCGGCGATGGGACCGGCTGGTTTGCTACCGCTCCCGAGGTATGCGTCTAGAGAGGAATATCTGCGCTCCGCCCCGTTCATGCTTTCCCTCTGCTGGCAACTTTGCGCAGAATCCGCTAATCGCCCCAACATTGCAAGCCATCAGCGATGCGTCTAGATGATGGCGCTTACCGCGAATCCGGAGGCCCGACATGACTGAGCCGAAAAAGCTGTTTCTCAAGACCTATGGCTGTCAGATGAATGTCTATGACAGCGAACGCATGGCCGAAGCGCTGGGCGGCGAGGGCTATGTCGAAACGGACCGACCGGAAGACGCAGATATGATCCTGCTGAACACCTGTCACATCCGGGAAAAGGCGGCCGAGAAAGTCTATTCAGAACTGGGCCGTTTCCGGGGGCTGAAAGCGGACAAGCCAGATCTCAAGATCGGTGTCGCAGGCTGTGTCGCTCAGGCCGAGGGGGCCGAGATCATGCGCCGGCAGCCGCTGGTCGATCTGGTGGTCGGTCCGCAAAGCTATCACCGGCTTCCCGAGATGGAGGCAAAGGTGCGCGGCGGCGAGCGGGCGCTCGACACGGATTTCCCCGAAGAGGACAAGTTCGAAAAGCTCAAATCGCGCCCCAAGGCCAAGCGCGGGCCGACTGCATTTCTCACCGTGCAGGAAGGCTGCGACAAGTTCTGCGCCTTCTGCGTGGTTCCCTATACGCGCGGCGCCGAAGTCAGCCGTCCCGTGGATCGCATCCTGACCGAAGCGCGCGAACTGGTTGAGCGGGGCGTGCGGGAAATCACCTTGTTGGGTCAAAACGTCAACGCCTATCACGGCGAGGCGGCGGATGGCGACTGGACGCTGGCAAAACTGATCTGGGCGCTGGACAAGATCGACGGTCTGGAGCGCATTCGTTTCACCACCTCGCACCCCAACGATATGGGCGAGGACCTCATCGAGGCCCATGGCGAATGCGCCAAGCTGATGCCCTATCTTCATCTGCCGGTTCAGTCCGGATCGGACAAGATCCTGAAACGGATGAACCGCAGCCACACGGCAGAAAGCTACCTGCGCCTGATCGAGCGTATTCGTTCCGCACGACCCGATATCCTGATGTCGGGCGATTTCATCGTCGGTTTTCCCGAAGAGACCGAAGAGGATTTTCAGGCCACGCTCGATCTGATCGAAGAGGTCCGGTACGGCTATGCCTATTCCTTCAAGTATTCGACCCGCCCGGGGACGCCTGCCGCTGAGCGCGCGCAGCTTGACGAGGATACCAAGAATGAACGCTTGCAGCGATTGCAGGCACTGATCTCTCGCCAGCAACGCGAAATTCAGGACGAGATGGTTGGTCGTGTCGTGAACGTGTTGTTCGAGAGGGAAGGGCGCATTCCGGGGCAGATGGCAGGGAAATCCGAGTATCTGCATGCTGTGCACGTCAAGGACGCTGGGCTAGATATCGGTGAAATGGCCCCGATCCGGATCGTGGAGTCCGGTGCGAACTCCCTTGCCGGCGTCCGCGTCGATTAAACACTTCGTTAATCCTAGCCAAATTAAATCAATTGAAAGCGATTCGCTGCTGCTGGCGAGTGCTTGCAAATTGAGTTTACGGCAGTTCGTTTCCAATTCAGGGGCAATGCCGCTTGCGCGCGATGACTGTGTCTGGTCTGTCGCGGCTTGCACGCGATTTGCCGCAATTCTGCCCCGTTTGGATTCTGATCGCCTAGGATCGCGTCTGCGGGCTGTCGCGCCAAGTCGGCGGCATCTCGTGTGCCCGGAGAAGTCGGGATGAAGGAAGGGTTCGGAAGTGAAATTCAATGCAAGGTCGGCTGCGGGCTTTATGGGGGCTCTCTTCGCCGCAATCGTCGTGACCCTGACCCCGGTCGCGGCTTTCGCTCAAAGTCAAAGCAAGGGCGAACGCTACATCCCCTCGATCTGGGTCGATCCCGATGGATGTGAGCACTGGGTCATGGACGATGGCGCTGAAGGATACATGACGCCGCATGTCAATCGCGAGGGTCATCCGATCTGTCGGCGCGGCAAGGTCTGCGGCATCATGCCGACCGATCAGTTCTTTGCAACTGACCAATACGCCATCAGCCGCGCAGGTCAGCAGCGTCTGAAAGAGTTCTTTGCGAAAGCCAGCGCGCCGTCGGGATTTATCATCACCGGGCATACGGATAACCGCGCTTCGGACGAATACAACATGCGGTTGAGTGAGCGTCGAGCGGCCTCGGTCGCACGGGTCGCCAAGGCGGTCGGTGTGCGCATCAACGACGTAAGGGGCTATGGCGAAAGGCAGCCAAGGGCAAGCAACGACACGGCCAAGGGCAAGGCGCAGAATCGGCGCGTCGAAATCATTTGCCTGCAATAGGAATGCGATCATGAAATACGCAAGAGTTACCCTCGCATTGCTTGCGACCGCGGGCTTAACCGCATGCGGTGCCAACCTTGGAGAAATGGGCGCGGACCGTGGCATCGATTCCAAAGGTCTCGGGACTTTGCAGGCGGGCATATGGGTCGATCCTACGGGGTGCGATCACTGGATTATCGATGACGGTCTCGAAGGCTATCTGAGCCAGCGACTCGACCCCTATGGGCGTCCGGTCTGCTCGGGTATCGCGCCGCCGAATACGGCTGTCGGCCCCTTCAAGGCAGGTACGGCCATACCCGACACGATCTGATACGCGCAAGCCTACGAGGCGTGCGTCGCCAGGGTATGCGGTCAGCCTTTTTGATTCAAATTTACGAAATCGCTTGATCTGCGCTTGCGCGGTCGTGGCGAAGTTGGCACCCTTGAACCAGACGTCCAATACAGGAGAGCGGATTGGCCATAGGTGCCCTGAACCCACCGCAGACAACCAACGCAGCTCATGAGGCGTTGATTGAATTTCCCGACAACCGGTTGCTCATCGATTTGTGTGGCGAATACGACCGGAATCTTGCCGAGATTGAAAAGAAGCTGAGCGTACAGATCCTGAGGCGTGGCAATCAGCTCGCCGTGCTTGGTGAGGACGAGATGCGCCGTCAGGCCGTGGACGTATTGCAGTCGCTTTACTCCAGGCTTGAAGCAGGCCGACAGGTCGAACCGGGCGACATCG
This sequence comes from Paracoccaceae bacterium, assembly GCA_018223035.1. Taxonomy (GTDB): domain Bacteria; phylum Pseudomonadota; class Alphaproteobacteria; order Rhodobacterales; family Rhodobacteraceae; genus Heliomarina. Next base: position 307,839 of record JAAEZD010000001.1, on the reverse strand, counting down.
ACCGCGAACTGCGGATGAGTCCTCCGGAGGCGGACGCCTCTACCGGAACACAGCTCGAGATGTTCCGAGGCGGCAAGGTCGAGATTAAGACCCGCAAGAAGATGATCGAGCCGCGCACCGACGCGCAAAAAGCCTATGTCCAGTCGCTTTTTGAGAACGAGCTGGCTTTCGGCATCGGCCCCGCAGGTACGGGTAAAACCTATCTTGCAGTCGCGGTTGGCGTGAACATGTTCATCAATGGTCTGGTCGACAAGATCATCCTGTCGCGCCCCGCAGTCGAAGCCGGTGAAAAGCTTGGCTTTCTTCCCGGCGCGATGGAGGACAAGGTCGATCCTTACATGCAGCCTCTCTATGATGCGCTGAACGATTTTCTTCCGGGCAAACAGCTGGCCAAGCTGCGCGAAGAAAAGACCGTTGAGATCGCACCGCTGGCATTCATGCGTGGCCGGACTCTTTCCAACGCTTTCGTGGTGCTGGACGAGGCGCAGAACGCGACCACCATGCAGATGAAGATGTTCCTGACCCGTCTGGGCGAAGGATCGCGCATGGTGATCACCGGTGACCGTACCCAGATCGACCTTCCGCGCGGGACCGCATCGGGCCTGGCGGATGCCGAGCGGTTGCTGAAATCCATTCCGAACATCAGCTTCAACTACTTCACTTCCAAGGACGTTGTGCGTCACCCGCTGGTTGCCGCGATCATCGAAGCCTACGAATCCGATCCCGGACCGAGTTGATCCTGCCCTTGCAACCGGGGCCTTTCCTGCCTAGCTGCCCATCACGGTCGGACGGGAAAGGGTTTGGATGCCTGTAGAGGTGGTGACGGAAGATTCGCGTTGGGATGATCTCGGTCTGAAGGATATTGCGGAAAAAGTGAGCGCCGAGGCGCTGGCTTATCTGGGCCTCGACCCGGATATCTGCGAAATCACGCTGCTGGCTTGCGACGATGAGCGCATTGCCGTGCTAAATGCCAATTTTCGCGACAAGGGCCAGCCCACGAACGTGTTGAGCTGGCCGAATGCGGAACTGGCACCCGAGCGCGAGGGCGAAAAACCTGATTTACCCGAGCCTGACATCACAGGCGAGATGGCGCTCGGCGACATCGCGATTGCCTATGAAACATGTGCGCGCGAGGCTGCGGAAAGCGGAAAATCGCTGAATGCCCACAGTACGCATCTGGTTCTTCACGGACTTTTGCATTTGTTGGGCTATGATCACATCCGTGACGGGGATGCCACGTTGATGGAAGGCCTCGAAACAACTATACTTGGCAGATTGGGGTTGGATGACCCATATAGCGATTAATTGGGCTTTTACGGCCTTTTTCGGATAAGGACAGATGGGCGACATAGAAGGCAGTTCTAACGCGGCGCAACGCGCGCTTCCCGAGACAGATGAAGACCACCACACCGAGGACCAGCCCGAGGAACGGACAGGATTTTTCGGTCGTATTCTCGAGGTTTTTTCACCATCCGAAGAAGAGGAATCCCTGCTTCTTGCAGGGCGAGGACCGCTTTCCGAGGCGCCACGCGGGCTGATGAATCTCCGTCGGATGCGCGTCGAGGATGTGGCTATCCCAACGGCTGAAATCGTTGCCGTGCCGAATACCATATCCAAGGACGATCTGGTCAGTATCTTCCGCGATACAGGCATGACACGGATTCCGGTCTACGAAGGCACGCTGGATACACCGACCGGTTTCGTCCATCTAAAGGACTTTGCCTTGATCCACGGCTTTAACGGCGGGACGACAGAGTTCGATCTCGACTCCATGCTGCGGCCTCTGCTGTTTGTGCCTCCGTCAATGCCTATTGGCGTCCTTCTGACCAAGATGCAGACGGAACGGCGCCACATGGCGCTTGTGATCGACGAATATGGCGGTGTGGATGGGCTCGTCACCATCGAAGACCTGATCGAACAGGTCGTGGGAGAGATTGAGGATGAGCACGATACCGATGAAGACAAGACCTGGGTCAAGGAAAAGCCCGGTCAGTACATCGCGCTTGCCAAGACTCCGCTTGAGGAATTCGAGGCCGAGATAGGCCAGTCGCTGACCGATCACGAAGAGGTTGACGAGGAAGAGATCGATACGCTTGGCGGTCTCGTATTCATGCTCTCGGGTCGTGTGCCGACGCGGGGCGAAGTCGTGTCGCATCCCGACGGTCCCGAGTTCGAAGTGGTCGACGCTGACCCGCGCCGTATCAAGCGTCTCCGAGTACGGTTGCCTGGCAAGACTGCATGACAATTCTAAAATCGTCGCCTCTGCTGCTGCGCATGGCTTTGGCGGCGATGATCGGTCTCGTCGCGGCGCTGGGGCTTGCACCCTATGAAATCTGGCCACTGACGCTTGTTTCTGTCGCAGCGTTGCCGTTCCTGATTCATCACAGCAGTGGATTCTGGCGCGCAGCTTGGATCGGCTGGGCCTACGGCACAGGCTACTTCGCGCTCGCGCTTTCGTGGATTGTCGAGCCGTTCTTTGTGGACGCGGCCCGTGACGCATGGCTCGCCCCTTTCGCGCTGATTTCCATGGCTGGGGGGCTTTCCTTGTTCTGGGCCCTCGCTTTCGGCCTTGCGCAGCTTTTCTCGGGCAGTGGGCCGACCCGGACAGGCTTGTTGATCCTGTTCTGGACGCTGGCGGAAATCGCACGCGGCTATGTCCTAACCGGCTTTCCATGGGCCGCGCCGGCACAGATCTGGGCCAGTACACCCGTGCTGCCGCTGTTGGCTTGGACCGGCCCGCAGGGGCTTACGCTGATCACGTTGTTCGTGGCGTTGTCGCTAAGCCTGATTGCCGCTCCGGGGCCGCGACGCTTCCTCGCTCTGCTGCCCGGGCTGGCCCTGCTGGTCGCGACGCTGATGGTCGCCCCGCCGCAGGAAACCAAAATGACCGGCAAGACCGTGCGTCTTGTGCAGCCGAATGCGCCGCAGGACCAGAAATGGGATCCCGACTTTATGCCGGTCTTTTTCAACCGGCAGATCGAATATACCGCAGCCGGCCCGCGCCCCGATCTGATCGTCTGGCCGGAGGCGTCGCTAAGCAGTTATGTCTATGGTGTCGAAGATCCGCTTGCCGAACTCGAACAGGCAGCGGCGGGTGTACCGCTTGCCATCGGGCTGTTGCGGCCGGACGAGGTGGGGTTCTACAACTCGCTGGCCTACTTCGATCAGGCTGGCGACATTGCGCAGGTGTATGACAAGCATCATCTGGTGCCATTCGGGGAATATATACCGTTCGGCGGGCTGCTTGACGGTCTCGGGATTCAGGCCATTGCCGACATCTCGGCTGGCGGCATGAAGTCGGGCCCGGGTCCCGAACTGCTCGATTTCGGCAGCTTGGGCAAAGCGCTCCCCCTGATCTGCTACGAAGCAGTATTTCCCCAGGATGTGAACCGCGCAGAGGGCAGGGCGAGTTTCCTTTTGCAGGTCACGAATGACGCGTGGTTCGGGTCCGGATCCGGTCCTTATCAGCATCTCGCGCAGGCGCGCATGCGGGCCGCCGAACAGGGTTTGCCGATGATCCGTGTGGCCAATACCGGCGTTTCTGCCATGATCGACCCCTACGGAAGGATAATCGGAAGCCTCCCACTGGGAACAGCCGGTTACATCGACCTGCCGCTTCCAAACCCTCTTCACCCCAGTTTTTACAGCAGGACCGGAGACTTACTGGCGCTTTTTGTGACGCTTTTTGGGATTGTCGGGGTTTCTATACGAAGTGTCTTTATAAAAGCGCTCAAGAAAGATTGACCGCGCGCTCGCAGCCGCGTAACCCTCTCAAAGCCCATCACAACGGCTTCCTGACGTGATGGTGAATGATCAATGGAGCGCTTTCATGGCACGCGATAACTATATTTTCACTTCGGAATCCGTTTCCGAGGGACACCCTGACAAGGTTTGTGACCGTATCTCCGATGCGGTACTCGACGCATTCCTCTCCGAGGAGGCCGAAGCGAGAGTCGCGGCCGAAACTTTTGCCACCACGAACCGGGTCGTGATCGGTGGCGAAGTGGGACTGTCCGATCAGGACAAGCTCAAGGACTATATGGAACGGATCGAGGGCATCGCCCGCGACTGTATCAAGGACATCGGCTACGAGCAGGATAAGTTCCACTGGGAAACCTGCGAAATCACCAACCTTTTGCATGAACAGTCCGCGCATATCGCGCAGGGCGTCGATGCGTCCGACAACAAGGACGAAGGTGCTGGCGACCAGGGCATCATGTTCGGGTTCGCGACCAATGAGACCGATGCTCTCATGCCCGCGCCGATCCAGTTCAGCCACGCGATTTTGCGCCGGCTGGCCGAGGTCCGCAAGAACGGTACGGAACCGGCGCTTGGCCCCGACGCTAAAAGCCAGCTTTCCGTTCGGTACGAAAACGGCAAGCCTGTTGGCATTCATTCGCTCGTTCTGTCGACCCAGCATCTGGATCCCGACCTGAACTCTGACGACATCCGCGCGATTGTCGAACCCTACATCACCGAAGTCCTGCCCGATGGCTGGCTGACCGATGAAACCATCTGGCACGTCAATCCGACGGGCAAGTTCGTGATCGGCGGGCCCGATGGCGACGCCGGTCTGACCGGTCGCAAGATCATCGTCGACACCTATGGCGGCGCTGCGCCGCATGGTGGCGGTGCGTTCTCCGGCAAGGATCCGACCAAGGTGGACCGTTCCGCGGCTTATGCCGCGCGTTATCTCGCCAAGAACGTCGTCGCCGCGGGCATGGCCGACAAATGCACGATCCAGCTTTCCTACGCGATCGGGGTTTCCGAACCGCTTTCTATCTACGCGGAAACGCATGGTACGGGTGAGGTCGCTCCGGCGGATATCGAAAAAGCCGTCCGTAAGGTCATGAGCCTGACGCCGCGCGGCATTCGCGAAAAGCTGCAGCTTAACAAGCCGATCTACCAGCGCACCGCCGCATATGGTCACTTTGGCCGCGAACCGGATGCGGATGGCGGTTTCTCTTGGGAGAAAACCGATCTGGTCGACGCTCTCAAGAGTGCGATCTGACATTGATAAAAAGGTTCGGGCGGGATATCTGCCCGAACCTCCTCTGAGGTTTTCGCCATGTTGTACCTCGCGCAAATCGCGGTCACGGTCTTCGCGCTCTGGCTTGGCGCGCATCCCGTGTTAGCGGAACAGACAGAACCAAGTTTCCCGTCCAAATTCACGCTCTCCGACGTAACGCTTGTTTATGATACCGAATCCACAGGCGCGGATGAGCCTGCCGGCATCACCTCAGATGACGTAGAGACCCTCCTCAAGATCCTGCGTTCAGATGAATCCATCCGCCGTTTGCAGATCAATTCCTCTGGCGGGTCGGTCTATGCGGCGCAGCAGATCAGCGACATCATCATCGATTTTGGCCTCGATACGCATGTTCACGGCGATTGCGACAGTTCCTGTGTGACGATCTTTCTTGCCGGCAAAAACCGGACCATGTCGCGCGGATCGCGGATCGGCTTTCACCAGATTTTCTGGTCGGCCGAGAACATCGCCTCATATTACGACCGCGAAAGGGGGGAGCAAGGCTGGGCTACGCCCTATGATTTCGCGGCGTGGATGTATCTCGACACGCAGGATGAGATGTACGCGCATCTCAAGTACATCACCTCGCGCGGGGTGGATCCGGCCTTTGCCATTGAAACCATCCGCAACCCGCAGGCTGAAATGTGGCGCCCCTACCGGGCGGAACTGCTCGGGGCCGGTGTCCTCACCGAATAACCCGTCATTGCCCTGCGCCTGCACCTCGGCTAGAGCGGCGCGCATGACGCATCCCGAACGCCCCCGCCGAAACTTTTATGGTCGCCTGAAAGGCAAGTCTCTCAAGAAGAGTCAAAAGACCTATCTGGACGAAGACCTCTCTGCCCTGTCACCCGGGCCGGTTGGATGGGATGAGAACCCGTCTCGGAACAACCTTGATCTTTCAGCGCTTTTCGATGGCAAACCCGTCTGGCTCGAGGTCGGCTTTGGCGGTGGCGAACACCTCGTCCATCAGGCCAGCGAAAATCGCGATATCGGGATCATCGGGGCAGAACCTTACATCAACGGCGTCGCGATGCTCTTGGGCAAGATTCGCCGCGCAGGTGTCGAAAATCTTGCCGTGCATCCCGGTGATGTGCGTGACCTTTTCGATGTCTTGCCGGATCAGAGCATCTCAAAAGCGTTCCTTCTTTATCCCGACCCCTGGCCCAAGGCACGGCATCATCGCCGTCGCTTTGTCACGCAGGAACATCTTGTCCCGCTTGCGCGCGTACTCAAACCCGGCGCGGAATTCAGGGTCGCGACCGATATTCCCGATTACGTCCGCCAGACGCTCGAGGAGGTTCCGCAGGCCGGGTTCGAGTGGCTGGCGGAATCGCCGGGCGACTGGCGAAACCCTTGGACGGATTGGCATTCCACGCGGTACGAACAAAAAGCCCTGCGCGAAGGCCGGACGCCGCATTATCTGACCTTCCGCAAAACCTGAGCGCCGTCGCTTTTCTGGACGTACCGGTCATCTAGGTCAAACCTGAGATTTCGGTCTCCTAACATCCCTGACTTCCAGCGATGGACGCTGGATCAAGGGTGGTTTACAACCGCGCCGACAAAACAGGCGAGGTAGGCATGTCCGCACACGGCACCCCCATTCCCATGACATCGGTCCCCTGCGGTCCGCTGGCCGGCACGGCTGATGTGCCGGGTGACAAGTCGATCTCACACCGGTCGCTGATCCTTGGCGCAATGGCAGTTGGTGAAACAAAGATCACCGGCCTTCTCGAAGGCGAAGATGTGCTCGACACGGCCAAGGCCATGCGGGCTTTTGGTGCCGAGGTGACCCGCCACGACGATGGCAGCTGGAGCGTGTTTGGCGTGGGTGTAGGTGGTTTTGCCGAACCGGATCAGGTCATCGACTGCGGCAATTCGGGTACCGGCGTCCGGCTGATCATGGGCGCCATGGCGACCTCCCCGATTTCGGCGACCTTCACCGGCGACGCGAGCTTGAACAAGCGGCCGATGGCACGCATCACAGATCCGATCTCGCTGTTCGGTGCACAGTCCGTCGGCCGGGCAGGGGGGCGGTTGCCGATGACGATCGTTGGCGCGGCGGACCCCGTACCGGCGAATTACACCGTTCCGATGCCCTCGGCCCAGGTGAAATCGGCCGTGCTTCTTGCCGGGCTGAACGCCCCGGGCAAAACGGTTGTCATTGAAAAGGAAGCAACCCGAGACCATACGGAACGGATGCTGGTCGGTTTCGGCGCCGAGGTAACCACCGAGGAAACAGAAAAAGGCCGCGTGATCACCCTCACCGGTCAGCCGGAACTAAAGCCCCAGACCATTGTCGTGCCTCGCGACCCGTCGAGCGCCGCCTTCCCGGTCTGTGCGGCGCTGATCGTTCCCGGCTCTGACGTGCTGGTCCCCGGTATCGGTCTGAACCCGACCCGCGCCGGGCTGTTCACCACCTTGCGCGAAATGGGGGCAAACCTGACCTATGAAAACGAACGCGAAGAAGGCGGCGAGCCGGTTGCCGATCTCCGCGCGCGTTTTTCGCCCGACATGAAGGGGATCGACGTCCCCCCGGAACGGGCCGCCAGCATGATCGATGAATACCCGATCCTTTCCGTCGTTGCGGCCAATGCCAGCGGTATCACCATGATGCGGGGCGTAAAGGAGTTGCGCGTCAAGGAAAGCGACCGGATCGACGCGATGGCGACGGGGCTGCGGGACTGCGGAGTCGATGTCGAAGAGGGCGACGATTGGTGGTCGGTCACCGGAATGGGGCCGGGCATGGTCACCGGTGGCGCAACCTGCCAGAGCCATCTGGATCACCGGATCGCCATGTCCTTCCTTGTTCTCGGCATGGCCGCAAAAGCTGCGGTTTCGGTCGATGACGGCGCCCCGATCGCCACGTCCTTCCCGATTTTCGAGCCGCTGATGTCGGACCTTGGCGCGTCCATCCACCGTGTAAACAAGGATGCGGCATGATTTTTACCGTCGCGATCGATGGCCCTGCCGCCGCGGGCAAGGGCACGATCTCAAAGGCAATTGCCGCACGTTTCGGACTGGCGCATCTGGACACGGGGCTTCTGTACCGAGCCGTAGGCGCGCGCACGCTTCGCGGTTTCGGCGCCGTGGAGGCAGCGGAGAAATTGCAACCCGATGATCTGCTGGCCAGCAACCTGCGGACCGCCGAGGTCGCGCAAGCGGCCAGCAGGGTCGCGGTCATTGCCGACGTCCGCTCCGCGCTAACCCAGTTCCAGCGCGATTTCGCGCGGCGCGAAGGTGGCGCTGTGCTGGACGGGCGGGATATCGGCACCGTGATCTGCCCCGAAGCCGAGGTGAAGCTTTTTGTCACTGCAAGTGCCGAGGTACGGGCGCAGCGGCGTTTCGCGGAATTGCAGGATAGCGGCAACGAAACGACCTATGAACAGGTCCTCGCGGATGTGAAGGCCCGCGATGAGCGGGACATGAACCGCGCCGAGGCGCCTCTGAAACCTGCCGCAGATGCGCTTTTGATCGATACCAGTACTCTCAGCATCGAGGATGCAGTCGCAGCAGCGGCAGCGCAGGTGGAACAGCGTCTCTGACGCGTTCGACCTGACCAAACGCAAATTCTCCGGCAGTTTTCGCCGATAAGGGGCCCGCATGCAGCTGGCCCTTGCCAAAACCCGCTAGCATCCTGTATAGCGCGCGGGTCACAAAAGGCGAAATCACGCCGCAGAGCAGAAATACAGGCAGGGTCGGAGACTACCGGCCCTATTTCTCTTTGTGGACCGTCCGACCAATCCCAAGACCGGCGGAGACAACCGCGCGGCCAGTCAAAACCGAAGAAAAGGAAACCTGAGACCACATGGCTCAAGATACATCGATGGAGGAATTCGAAGCCCTCCTTAACGAAAGCTTCGAAATGGACACGCCGGACGAGGGTTCGGTTGTCAAAGGCAAGGTCATCGCGATCGAAGCGGGCCAAGCCATCATCGACGTAGGCTACAAGATGGAAGGCCGCGTCGAACTCAAAGAATTCGCAAATCCCGGTGAAGCACCCGACATCAGCGTAGGCGACGAAGTCGAAGTCTTCCTGCGTCAGGTCGAAAACGCCAAGGGCGAAGCGGTCATCAGCCGTGAAATGGCCCGCCGCGAAGAAGCCTGGGATCGTCTCGAAAAAGCCTATGCAAACGAAGAGCGTGTCGAAGGCGCGATCTTTGGCCGCGTCAAAGGCGGTTTCACCGTCGATCTGGGCGGTGCCGTTGCATTCCTGCCCGGTTCGCAGGTCGATGTGCGCCCCGTGCGCGACGCTGGCCCGCTGATGGGTCTCAAGCAGCCGTTCCAGGTTCTCAAGATGGACCGTCGCCGTGGCAACATCGTTGTGTCGCGCCGCGCGATCCTCGAAGAGTCCCGTGCCGAACAGCGCGCCGAAGTCATTGGCAACCTCACCGAAGGTCAGGCAGTCGACGGCGTGGTCAAGAACATCACCGAATACGGTGCGTTTGTTGACCTTGGCGGCGTAGACGGCCTGCTGCACGTGACCGACATGGCATGGCGCCGTGTGAACCATCCTTCCGAGATCCTGCAGATCGGCGAAACCGTCAAGGTTCAGGTCATCAAGATCAACAAGGACACACACCGCATCAGCCTTGGCATGAAGCAGCTTCAGGAAGATCCGTGGGATCTGGTCGGCGCCAAGTACCCGCTGTCCTCTGTCCACATGGGCCGCGTCACGAACATCACCGATTACGGTGCGTTCGTCGAACTGGAGCCGGGCGTCGAAGGTCTGGTCCACGTTTCCGAAATGTCCTGGACCAAAAAAAACGTCCATCCGGGCAAGATCGTGTCCACCTCGCAAGAGGTTGAGGTCATGGTTCTGGAAATCGATCCGTCCAAGCGCCGTGTCAGCCTTGGTCTCAAGCAGACCATGCGCAACCCGTGGGAAGTGTTTGCAGAAACCCACCCCGAGGGCACCGAAGTCGAAGGCGAAGTCAAGAACATCACTGAATTCGGTCTGTTCATCGGCCTCGAAGGCGACATCGACGGCATGGTTCACCTCTCCGACCTGTCTTGGGACGAGCGTGGAGAAGACGCGATCCAGAACTACCGCAAAGGCGATATGGTTCAGGCCGTTGTCTCCGAAGTCGACGTGGAGAAAGAGCGTATCTCGCTCTCGATCAAGAACCTCGGCGGTGACAAGTTCGCCGAAGCGGTTGGCGGCGTAAAGCGTGGTTCGATCGTGACCGTGAACGTCACCTCGATCGAAGAGGGTGGCATCGAAGTGGAATACGAAGGCATGAAATCCTTCATCCGCCGCTCCGACCTGTCCCGCGACCGTGCCGAACAGCGCCCCGAGCGCTTCTCGGTTGGCGACAAGGTCGATGTGCGCGTGACCAACGTGGACAGCAAGACCCGTCGTCTGGGCCTGTCGATCAAAGCACGCGAGATCGCGGAAGAGAAAGAAGCCGTCGAACAGTACGGTTCGTCCGACTCCGGCGCGTCGCTCGGCGACATTCTCGGCGCAGCGCTCAAGGGCGACGAGTAAGCCTCACGCGAAAGCACAACCTTTCGCTGACAAAATCGAACCCCGCTGCCGAAAGGTGGCGGGGTTTTTCTTTGCGCGCCTGCCGTCCTTTCCGGATCGGAAAGGTGTAAATTGGTGAACTGGGTCAAGTATCGCCGCTGCCGAATCGTCTGAACGTGGTTCGTGGAAACGCTGAAATTTCAGAACAACCTGTGCGGAATCGGTCGACGGACCAGCCTCCGCAGGCATCCATTGGTGTTAACCCGCCGAAAATTTCTTTCATATTCTGATAGTTCTGGTCTAAATACATATTCAATGCTCCAATAGATCTTGCGAATCCGACTGCTCGAAAAAGATGCCTTGGGAGGGGCGCAAAAATGATCCGGTCAGAATTGATACAGAAAATCGCTGATGAGAATCCGCACCTCTATCAGCGCGACGTGGAGCGGATTGTGAACACGGTCTTCGAAGAGGTCACCGAGGCGATGGCCCGGGGCGATCGGGTTGAACTTCGCGGTTTTGGCGCGTTTTCTGTCAAAAAACGGGATTCTAGGGTTGGCCGCAACCCGAGAACAGGCGAAACGGTTCATGTAGAAGAGAAGCACGTGCCCTTTTTCAAAACGGGCAAGTTGCTTCGCGACCGTCTGAACGGAAAGTAAATAAATGCGTTACGTCCGCTATATCGTGCTTGCCGCGATTGCGATCCTTCTGATTTCTGTCTCCCTGGCCAACCGCGGGCTGGTCGAGTTGAAACTCGTGCCCGACGAACTCGCGACCTTCCTTGGTCTCGAATGGTCGATCACGCTGCCGCTGTTCGTCGTCGTTCTTGGCGGTGTGGTGGCCGGGCTGGTCATCGGTTTTATCTGGGAATGGCTGCGCGAGCATAAGCATCGCCGCGAGGCAACTGTGAAATCCCGCGAAGCCCAGAAGCTGGCGCGCGAGGTCGACCGCCTCAAGAAAGACAAGCACAAGGAAAAGGACGAAGTTCTGGCCCTTCTGGAATAGCGCCTTTCGACCGCTTTCAAATCCCGCCCGGCGCGGATAAGCACGTATCATGAATACCCGAATGAAATTCTGCGGGCTGCGCACGCCTGCCGACGTCAGCGCGGCCGTCGAGGCCGGGGCCGCTTACGTCGGCTTTGTCTTTTTCCCGCCGTCTCCGCGCTATCTGACGCCCGAGGACGCCGCGCCGATCGCGGCGCAGGTTCCCGAGGGGATCGCCAAGGTCGCGCTTGTGGTCAACGCGGATGACGACCTGCTGGACCAGATCACCGAAACCGTGCCCATCGACATTCTGCAACTGCACGGCAAAGAGACGCCCAAGCGTCTGGCCGAGATCAAGCAGCGCTATGGCCTGCCGGTAATGAAGGCTGTGGGCGTCGCAAGTCCGGAAGACCTAGAAACGCTCGACACCTACCTCCGTGTCGCCGATCAGGTTCTCGTGGACGCCAAACCGCCAAAAGACGCAACGCTGCCCGGTGGTAACGGGCTTGCTTTCGACTGGCGTCTGATCGCTGGCCGCCGCTGGCCGGTGCCGTGGATGCTGGCCGGAGGGCTGACCGACGCAAATGTCGCCGAGGCGATGCGTCTGACCGGGGCGCGTCAGGTCGATGTTTCTTCGGGCATCGAAACCGCCCCGGGCATCAAGGATTCCGCCCTGATGCAGTCCTTTGCAGAAGCCGTCCGCACCGCTTGAACGGCCGATTCCCGCTGGCAATGCCGGGGCACGGCGTTTATGTGGAACAAAGCATAGAAATGAGGGTCCGCAAATGCCTGACGATCTTTTCAATTCCTTCATGACCGGCCCTGACGAAAATGGCCGTTTCGGCAAGTTCGGTGGCCGTTTCGTCTCGGAAACCCTGATGCCGCTTATCCTGAGCCTTGAAGCGGAATACGAAAAAGCCAAGACGGACCAGTCGTTCTGGGACGAGATGGACGACCTCTGGACCCATTATGTCGGGCGTCCCAGCCCGCTCTATCACGCCGAGCGCCTGACCGAACATCTGGGGGGCGCCAAGATCTACATGAAGCGGGACGAGCTGAACCATACCGGCGCCCATAAGATCAATAACGTGCTCGGCCAGATCATCCTGGCCCGCCGCATGGGCAAGACCCGGATCATCGCTGAAACCGGCGCAGGTCAGCATGGCGTCGCGACCGCGACCGTCTGCGCCAAGTTCGGCCTGAAATGCGTGGTCTACATGGGTGCGCATGACGTGGAACGGCAAAAGCCCAACGTCTTCCGCATGCGTCTGTTGGGCGCCGAGGTGATCCCGGTCACATCCGGCCGCGGCACGCTCAAGGACGCGATGAACGACGCGCTGCGCGACTGGGTGACCAATGTACGTGATACCTTTTATTGCATTGGTACGGTCGCTGGTCCGCACCCCTATCCGGCGATGGTCCGCGATTTCCAGTCGATCATCGGCAAGGAAGTCCGCTGGCAACTGGCCGAGGCCGAGGGAGAAGGCCGACTGCCCGATACGGTTGTCGCCGCGATCGGTGGCGGCTCCAACGCAATGGGCCTGTTCTATCCGTTTCTCGATGACGACGAGGTCAATATCATTGGCGTCGAAGCCGGTGGTAAAGGCGTGAACGACAAGATGGAGCATTGCGCCTCGCTGACCGGCGGGCGTCCCGGCGTGCTTCACGGAAACCGTACTTACCTCTTGCAGGACGACGATGGCCAGATTCTCGAAGGGTTTTCGATCTCGGCAGGACTCGATTATCCCGGCATCGGACCCGAGCATTCCTGGCTGCATGATGTAGGGCGCGCGCAATACGTCTCGATCACTGACAAGGAAGCGCTTGAGGCGTTCCAGCTTTGCTGCACGCTCGAAGGCATCATTCCTGCGCTGGAACCCAGCCATGCGCTGGCCCACGTGACCAAGATCGCCCCGGATCTTCCTGCTGACCATGTCATCGTGATGAACATGTGCGGTCGTGGCGACAAGGACATCTTCACTGTCGCCGCCGCGCTTGGTTTCGAGATGGAAGAAAAGGACTGATACCCAAGTCCTTTTCCTGAGCAATTTATAGCCCGGCACGCCTGTTGCCGGGCTTTCTTGTTCGTGCCGCCTGCTTTGCGGGTAGGAGAAAGCCAGACCCGCACCCGAATTGCATTTGGCAGAGGATGTGAAGGCCGGTTAACCTCATCCCGACAGCGGGAGGCGAACCATGCGTTTCAATGTTTTCATTCTGTTTCTCTGGGCAACGGTCATTGCTGCCGGTTCGGTTGCCGCGCAAAGCCCCGAAGATACCGTGCGCTGGATCTACACCTCGCTTTCCCAGCCGGGATCGGCCGAGCAGAAAGGGCTTGCGTATTTCCGGGCGCCCGAGCGACGCGCGCAATACATGACAAATCGCTTGGTATCCTTGTTCGATGCGAACGACACCTACGGCGACGACCTCGCCAGCGCCTGTATCGATTTCGCCCCCGAGATTCCCGGCAATGATTTCGACGCGGCCGAAATCGCCCGGACCCTCCAAACCACGGCCGAGGGCGATGAACAGGCGCTAAGAGTGACGGCTCAGTTCAGCAATTTCGGAACACCGGCCGAGATCGTCTATGACTTTATCCCCGAGGACGGTTTCTGGAAGATCGACGATATCGCGGGACCGGGATGGCGCCTTTCGCAAATACCCTGCACCGCCGCTTCTGCCCCTTCAGGCGGTGCCCTGACCGGATATTGCTATGTTACGGACAACGCCTCGCTCCGTCTTCGCGTCGATGATGTGGGACATGGAGAGTTCGAATTCGACAGCCTTGGCGCAAACGGCCATTCCTGCGGAGCGCTCGGTCCGGTTGGTCCGATGCCCGGTGGCTGGGTCTACCAGGAAGATTTCCAGGGCGCGCAATGCCGGATTGAAATTACCGTGACGCCCGAAAGCGGATTGCACCTGATCGACGTAGATGGTGGTTGCAAGATGTCATTATGCGGCCAGCGGGCGGTTATCGGGGAGAGAGTGTTTTCCCGCGCCGATCAATTGGATTGCGCGCAAATTCCCCAGTAATGAATCCTGTCATTTAGATTTTTCGGAACTGTGCATTTCCAGCATTTCCATTGAAACAACCTCAAGCGTGCGCTTGTGCGTGGCTGCCAGATTAACATTTGGTGCGCAGCCTTCGTCGGCCGCTTGCAGGAATCGCCCGGCGCAAAGACACCACTGATCTCCGGGTTTGAGCCCCTCGAAACGGAATTCCGGACGTGGTGTGGACAGGTCGTTGCCAACATATTTGGAATAGGCAAGAAATTCCTCGGTCATCTCTGCACAGACCGTATGAATCCCCTGATCTTCCGCACATGTATTGCAATGCCCGTCCCGAAAGAAACCGGTCACCGGCTTGAAGGAACATGGCGTAAGAGGCTCGCCCAATACGTTCAGTTTCTCGTCCGGTTCCATTTTCGCCACCCTCTCAATGAAAAAATGCAGCTCGTACCGAGAAATCATAATACCAGCATTAAGTGGCTTCTTAAAGCCGCCCCGCCAAGCGAGAGAAAGAATCAATTAGGACTTATTTCGAAGCATTAATAATAGTGTGGCCAAGTTTTGCCGATCTATTGGTATAAGGTCAGGTTTCAATCGGATTCCAGTCAATCCAGCGCCCGTGAAAATCGGCGCGCCCAAGGGTGAGGTGCTTGTCGCCTGGCCAGAGGCGAAGCGACAGCAATGCACCGCCGCGCCCTTCCGGATCATCGTCACTCTCCATACGAAACCATGCGATCGGTTTCGACGCGGTTGCGACTGCTCCCGCCGCCTCGATCATCGCCCGTCCCCGCGCCTGAGCTGCCGCCGGGAAATACTGCCAAGCCACCGTGTGGTAAGTCAGGTGAAGACAACCTTCCGGCTGTGCATCCAGCCGGTCGCTCAGCCAGTCGATTGCATCGCCACGAGCAACGGTCCCCGACTGCACGCCAATGGCGGCGCGAGTCAATTCGGCGCGATGCGGTTGGTCCGGCCAGAGATAGGCCAGCAACCGTGTGACCTGCTCTGGGTCCTTAACATCAAGCGGGTTGAGATCGACGCCCGCGCGATCCGTAACCTCGATATTCGCGGCTGCGGGAAGGTCTCCCTTCCAGTCGGGTGATAGCGTCAGCGCAGATGCGACAGGCCCAAGCCGCCCTTCCGTCACCTCGAGCGCATAGTGATCCCACATCAGGTTCAGCCCCGCGCTTGCGCCCAGCTCGCTTGTCATCAGGGGCAGGGGGTGTTTGCCTGCAACCCAATGTGCGGCGGCAATTATTGCGGCAGAGCGGCGAACTTCGTTTGTCTGAGGCGCGTTCTGCATCCAATCGATGAGAAAACCCTCGTGCCGTTTCATCGCGGCAAGCACTGCGTCCAGCAGCGCCTGGTCGGATACATCGTAGGGCGGATAGGCAGCGCGCAAGGTGTTATCTGCCGAGGTCAGCACCAGCGCATGCAGCCCGCCTGCAAGCCGCAGGGGCAGCGAGGCGGCATTCGGTCCAAGATCATCCGGCCACCCCTCACAAAGCTCGGCGATCTTCCCCTGACTGGGCCAGTTATCGGCAAGCAGGACCAGCATCCGACCCATGAAATCCGACCCCAGCGCATGGCAGGACCGGGCCTGCGCGCGCAGTGCGGCAGGCATCCTCATCTGAATTTTTCCATAAGCTTCTGCAACGGCGTTTTCTCGGGCGCCGTGTCCTCGGGTTCGGGAGCTTTCTTGGCGGGGGCGGATTCGACCTTTGGGGTGGCACTCTTGGATGACCGGGGCGGTGCGACCCGGAGGGAAACCGCGTTCATGAACTTGCCGAAATCTCCGTCCGCCAGCGACGCCGCGCCATCCGAGATTCCGCGCAGAACATCGTCGAGCCAGTCTTCATCGGCCTTGGCAAAGTCATGCAGCACATAGGCGGGCACAAGTTCCTTGCGACCCGGGTGGCCTACGCCAAGCCTGACGCGCGCGTATTCGGCGCCAATATGGGCATGGATCGACCGCAACCCGTTGTGGCCCGCATGGCCACCGCCCTGCTTGACCCGCACCTTTGCCGGGGCAAGGTCGATCTCGTCATGCAAGACGATCACATCGTCAGGCGTCAGCTTGAAAAAACGCATCGCCTCTCCGACCGACTGGCCCGAATTGTTCATGTATGTTTCGGGCTTGAGAAGCAGAACCTTGTCGCTGCCAAGCCGACCTTCGGCGATCGCGCCTTGAAATTTGGGTTTCCACGGAGAAAACCCCTGATCCTCGGCAATCCGGTCAACGGCCATGAACCCGATGTTATGGCGGTTGCGAGCGTATTTCGCGCCGGGATTGCCCAGCCCCACGATCAGTTTCATCGCTGTCTCCGTTGACGTTTCACGACCAGTTAATGCCCGGAATTGCCCGGATGTTCCAGCCATTGGGTCAAAGTCGGCCATGCGTCCAAATGAAAAAGGGGCCCCCGATGGGAGCCCCGTGATCGTCCTTACTGTCCCTCGAAAGGATCAATCGTCGTTGACTTCGATCGCTTCGACTTCGTCTGCTGCAACTTCTTCTTCTTCGTCATCCGCGGCGCGCAGGCCCGACGGTGCCGAGATGTTTGCAATCACAAAGTCACGGTCGATGGTCGGCTTTGCGCCCTGCGGCAGGTCGACCGAAGAGATGGTGATCGAGTCGCCGATGTTGAGACCGGAGACGTCGATGGTGATGTGATCGGGGATATCGCCCGCGGTCACGACCAGTTCGACTTCGGGACGGACCAGCGACAGAACGCCGCCCTTGCGCAGACCGGGGCAGTTCTCTTCGCCCACAACTTCAACCGGGATGAACAGGTTGATCTTGGTGGTCCGGCGCAGACGCATGAAATCGACATGGGTCGGCAGGTCTTTGACGATGTCCCGCTGAACGTCGCGGCAGATGACGCGCACGTCGTCATGGCCTTCGACTTTCATGTTGAACAGGGTCGCCTTGAAACGTCCGGCTTTGAGCTTGTGAAACAGCTCATTGAACGGAATGTTGATGGGCAGCGGGTCGTTGTCGCCACCAAATACAATCCCGGGAACCATGCCATCACGGCGTGCCTGACGAGCGGCGCCCTTGCCTGTCCCCGTCCGTTCCTGGGCTACGAGATCAGGAATCTCTCCAGCCATATCAATTCTCCAATTTGTAAGGGCAGGGTGCCTCCAAGGCTGTCACCCCGCGTGAAGCCGCGCGTATAGACCAGAGTCGCTGTCTTGAAAAGAGCTTTTCCTTGCGCCGCGCTGAGCCGCGTGACAAGTGGCAGAACATGGGACTTGTCGAAGATATCCGGATCAGCCGCGCGCCCGCGCTTGGATTTGTGGCGATGGCGCTGGTCTGGGGCTGTTTCGCAGCGCAGGTGCCGGTGATCAAGGCCCAGATCGGGGCGAGCGACGCTGCCTATGGCGCTTCTTTTCTTGTCTCCAGCATCGGCGCGATCAGCGCCATGTGGCTGGCGCCGCGGGTGGATCGCCGGCTGGGTGCCCTGTCCCTCGCGCTCAGCAGTGCGGCGATGATCGCCTGCATGTTGTTCGTGTCCTTCAGCAGCCTGATCGCGGTCTTCACTTTCGGCATGTTCCTGACCGCCGCAGCCTCGGGGATTGCCGATATCCTGCTGAACACGCGTATCGCCGAATCAGAGGCACAGCGCGGGCGACCGCTGATGAATCTCAACCACGCGGTCTATTCCTTTTCCTTTGCCGGGGCCGCGCTGGTAACCGGCATGGCGCGAGAGGCGGGTTTCACGCCCGTGCAGGTTTTCTGCATCGTCGCCGCCGTGATCTGGAGCCTGTGCTTCCTGATGGTCGCGCCGCATCGCCACACCGCCGGAGAACCCGCGCTGTCGGCGGCAGCGGGCCGGGTGATCGTCTGGCTTGCGGGTCTGGTCTTCCTTGTCGGTTTCATGGCCGAACAGGCGGTCGAGGGTTGGTCTGCCCTGCATCTAGAACGCACGCTGGGCGGCGGTGCGGCGCAAGGGGCGCTGGGACCGGCCGTGCTGGGCGTGACGATGGGGATCGGACGGATCATTGGCCAATCCGTGGCGGCGCGTCTGTCGGAAACGGTGATCATCGCCGCGGCCTGCACCATTGCGGCCATCGGAACCGCGACCGCGGCGCTCGCGCCAACGCTCATCGTCGCCTATATCGGCTTTTCGATCCTCGGTCTTGGCGTCTCGGTGGTCGTGCCGATCTCCATGGCGCTCATAGGGCGGGTCGTCCCGCAATCCGACCGGGTGGCCGCGATTGGTCGGGCCTCGGTCGTCGGCTATGGCGCGTTTCTCTTCGGTCCCAGCATGATGGGGCTGACCGCAGATCTCTACGGTCTTCGTGCCTCTTTCCTGCTGCTGGCCATAATGCTTTTGCTGGTTGCTGCCGTGCTGGTCCCCGCGATGAACCGGCGGCTCAGGGGAGGGCGCTCTTCAGGTGCCCACCCGCATCCATGACCCGCGCGTAAAGATCGAACTCCGCCGCCCGCGCGGCACGTAGTTTACGCCGTGTGGCCTCTTCCAGCTCCGCCGGTACCTCGGGCGAGACGTTCTTGACGCCCGGCTTTACCGGTTCGCCGAACCGCTCGGCGAGGAAGTTCAACAGCCCGACCGGCTTTTCATGGGCAAAGAGATCGGTGATCAACACGCGACCCTTCAGCGAGGTCAGCATCGCGAATTGGCTGCCAATCCCCGCATATTCGGGCGGATCGTCCGAGATCACCTCGCGCACGAACTGGTCAAAGCTGATCCCCTCCGTGCTGAATGCGCTGCTCTTCTTCGCCTGTCGAGCGCGATAGCGATACCAGCTTCGGATCTGCTCCTCCGGCTCGCGGATGACCGCAAACCGGTCCGGGCGCATGCCGAATTCGGTCTCGAGAAACGGTGCGATCCGCGCATGGAACCGCTGCGCTGAAATATGCTTGCGCCGCTT
>JAAEZD010000001.1:224685-288456 GCA_018223035.1 Paracoccaceae bacterium | reverse complement strand
TGATGTCGGCCTTCGGCTTCAGCGCCATCTCGATCGCCGTGGTGCCGGTTTTCGGCACCGCGATGAAAACCAGCGACTGAGGCGAGAAGACCAGCAACGGATCAGTCCTGCCAGCGCCCTTCGAACCCTTCCGGAATAAGCAGGTTATGGCGGCCCAGATTGGCGACATTGGTTTCACCGCAGAGCGCCATGGTCATGTCCAGTTCCTTGCGGATGATCTCAAGCGCCGTAGTCACGCCCTTTTGCCCCATCGCGCCAAGGCCGTAGATATACGACCGCCCGATCATCGTGCCGTTTGCCCCCATCGCGAGCGCCTTGAGCACGTCCTGACCTGACCGGATACCGCTGTCGAGGATCACTTCGATATCACCGCCGACCGCGTCGAGGATCGGCGTCAGCATCCGGATCGAACTCAGTGCACCGTCAAGCTGTCGCCCGCCGTGGTTGGACACCACGATGGCATCGGCACCCACTTTGACCGCCATCTTGGCATCTTCGGGATCGAGAATGCCCTTGAGGATGACCTTGCCGCCCCATTGCTCCATCAGCTTGCCGATCTTGTCCCAATCAAGAGTCAGATCGAACTGCTCTGCGGTCCACGCCCCCAGCGAGGCCGGATCGTCGATGCCGTCCACATGGCCGACGATATTCCCAAAGGACCGCCGTTTGGCGCTCAGCATCTCGATGCCCCAGCCCCATTTCGTCGCAAGGTTGGCAATTGTCCTCGGCGTTAGTTTCGGCGGGGCGGACAGACCGTTCTTGAGATCTTTGTGCCGCTGCCCCAATAACTGCAGGTCCAGCGTAATGACGAGCGCGGAACAGCCCGCGTCCTTGGCCCGCTGGATCAGGCGCGAGGTGTAATCCGTGTCCTTCATCGTATAAAGCTGGAACCAGAAGGGCCCCGAGATATGCTCGGCTACGTCCTCGATCGAATTGATCGACATGGTCGACAGCGTATAGGGCACGCCGAATTTCTGCGCCGCCCGGGCCGCCTTCATCTCGCCATCGGCGTGCTGCATGCCCGTCAGTCCAACCGGCGCGAGCGCCACCGGCATGGTCATCTTCTGGCCAATCACCGTGCCGGCTGTCGACCGGTTCGACATGTCCACGGCGACTTTCTGGCGCAGCCGGATCTGCTCAAAGTCCGAGGAATTCTCGCGGAAAGTCTGCTCGGTCCAGCTGCCGCTTTCGGTGTAGTCAAAGAACATCCGCGGAACCCGGCGTTCATAGATCCGTTTCAGATCCTGAATATTCGTAATAACCGGCATTTCCGCGCCCTCCTTGCTAAGCACCCGGAAGCAGTACCAACGCGCCGAGGCTTACTCAAGCGGCCAAACGAACTGGTCGAACGATGCGCACTGCGCCATAGTCGCGCAGAACAGAAAGCAGGAGAGTCAGATGTTCTTCGACGATATGCCGCTGGGCAAACGTTACACCACCGGATCTAAAACGCTCACGGCCGAGGAAATCATCGAATTCGCGAAGCAATGGGACAACCAGCCTTTCCATGTTGATGAAGAGGCTGCGAAGAAATCGGTCTATGGCGGTCTGATCGCCAGCGGTTTCCACACGATACTTACGGCATTCAACCTGACGCTCGAGGCAAGCGACTGGTCCGAAAGCTCTATGGGGTCGCCCGGTATGTCCGAAGTGCGCTGGATCAAACCCGTCTACGCGGGCGATACCCTGCGGGTCGAGGCGGAAGTCACCGCGTCGAAAGCGTCCAAGTCAAAGCCCGACCGGGGGTTCGTCGACGTGCAGTACAATATTCTGAACCAGAACGACGATCTGGTCTCGTCCTATCATTCGACCCATATGCTCAAGCGGCGCAGTTAGGGCTCAGCCCAGAAAACGCTCGCTGCACCAGTTGTAATATCGGATCGATTCCTCGATCAGGTCACCCTCGGCGCGCGGCAGTTGCGACAGCACCGCCACAAAGGCTTTGCGCTTTTGCGAATAGGTGCCGCTCACGTGCCGACCAAGGATCGTCGTGGCCTGTAACGCGCCTTCTTGGGCGCGGCGTTGCGTGATCAGCCCGCGCCTTTCAAGCACTAGCGACGTATAGGAAAAATAGGCCGCGCATTGCAGGGCCTGTGCCTCTTCACCGAAATAGGCGCGGGTCTGGGCCGAAGCCGGAACAAGCCCCGCAAGGGTGAGCAATCCGACAAGCCAGGCAACTTTGAACATAGGCATTCCGATCCGGAAACTGTGCAAGCTTCCGCGACAATGCCGGGGCCGAATGGCCTACCGTTGACCCTGAGCGGGTAATTTCAGGGCAATATTCAGGCCGAATGGGCCCCGTCGGCCAAGGACTTAACAAAAGCCAGCACTTCGTTAACGGGCTTGCCCTTTTCGATCTGGTCAACGATGGCCGACCCCACGACCGAGCCATCGGCCACTTCGGCAATCGCCCGCGATTGTTCCGGCGTCTTGATCCCGAAACCCACGATGACCGGCAGATCGGTCCCCGCCTTGATCCGTGCGACTTCGGGCCCGACATCGGCGGACTGCGCCTCGGCCGAGCCGGTGATCCCGGTGATCGACACGTAATAGACAAACCCCGATGTGTTCTCGAGCACCTTGGGCAGGCGCGCATCATCGGTGGTTGGCGTGGCAAGCCGGATAAAGTTCAGACCGGCCTTCTGCGCGGGCAGGCACAGCTCGTCATCTTCCTCGGGCGGCAGGTCCACGATGATCAGCCCGTCGATCCCGGCCTCTTTGGCCTGTTGCAGAAAGGTGCTCACGCCGCGTGAATAGATCGGGTTGTAATAGCCCATCATCACGATCGGTGTCGTGTCATCGTCTTCCCGGAACTTGCGGGCAAGCTCAAGCGTGCGGTTCAGCGTCATGCCACCTTCAAGCGCGCGCTGCCCGGCAAGCTGGATCGTCGGGCCGTCCGCCATCGGGTCGGTAAAAGGCAGGCCCAGCTCGATGATGTCCACACCGGCACCCGGCAGGCCCTTCACGATCTCCAGCGAGGTTTCAAAGTCCGGATCGCCCGCCATCACATAGGCCACGAATGCTTTCTTCCCCGCGTCGCGGAGCGTGGCGAATTTGGCGTCGATACGGGTCATGGGCGCGTTCCTTTATCTGTCGGTCTGCCATGCCAAAACTGCAGGGGGAAATCAATGCACCATGTCCCCGTCCGACACCGCCGCGTCAGAATGCAACCGTGTAGCGCAGGCTGAGCGTATTCACACCGGGGTTGAAATCGCGGATCGAGGCATTGGAGATATGCGACAGCCCAAGGGACATGCTGTTACCTGACTCGAACCGTTTGCCGACACCGATAAGCGAGCGGAAAAAGAAATGCCCGCCAAGCTGGTTCACCGGCATGTCCTCGTCATAGTACCCCGGCATAAGGCTGCCTTCGATGAACCAGTCGTTCGCCAGGGACCAGTTGGCGACGATCCCCGCCCCGACAAAGAAATCGCTCGCACCCGTAATGCGGGCGTTGCCACCCCATGAATAGCTGGCGACTTCACCTTCGTAAAACGGGGTGTGGTGGTATTCGAGATCGACGGTAGCCGTATCTCTCGAGATTTCATTGCTGAAATCCGAATAGCCAAGACCGAATGTCACGGATTGGGCGCTGGCCATCGGGGCAAAAAGGATCATGACCGGCAAAGCAAGGCCGGATACTCTCAGAACTTTCTTCATTTTCTTGACTTCAATTTGAGTGTTGCGGTGAAAGAGCCCCGATCTGGCATCTGACCGCTATCACCGGCGCTTCCGAAACTCTTAACGCGGTAACGAACCGATTGGTTCAATCTCGTCTTTCGCGCAGCCCTGCTTGCGCTTGCGGCTTGGACTGCTAGAAGCGGCGCAAATCTGACAGGAGGACGTCAATGGGATTCAAGATGGGTATCGTCGGATTGCCGAATGTCGGCAAATCCACGTTGTTCAATGCGCTGACGCGGACGGCGGCGGCGCAGGCGGCGAACTTCCCGTTTTGCACGATCGAGCCGAACGTGGGCGAGGTCGCCGTACCGGATGCGCGGCTCGACAAGCTCGCGGAGATTGCCAAGTCGAAATCGATCATCCCGACGCGGATGACCTTTGTTGACATCGCCGGTCTGGTGAAAGGCGCGTCCAAGGGTGAAGGGCTCGGCAACCAGTTCCTCGCGAACATCCGCGAAACCGACGCTATTGCACACGTACTGCGTTGTTTCGAAGACGGTGACGTGACCCATGTCGAAGGCCGTGTCGATCCGGTCGCCGATGCCGAAACCATCGAAACCGAACTGATGCTCGCCGATCTGGAATCCATCGAAAAACGGTTGCAGAACATCGTGCGCAAGGTCCGTGGCGGCGACAAGGAAGCCGTTCAGCAGCAGCGCCTGATGGAAGCCGCCAAGGCCGCGCTCGAAGAAGGCAAGCCCGCGCGCACTGTCGCGGTCGACGAAGAAGACGCCAAGGCATGGAAAATGCTGCAGCTTCTGACCACCAAGCCGGTGCTCTACGTCTGTAACGTCTCCGAGGAAGAAGCCGCCGAGGGCAACGACCATTCCGCCCGCGTTGCTGAAATGGCAGCGGCACAGGGCAATTCGCACGTGGTTATCTCGGCCCGGATCGAGGAAGAGATCAGCCAGCTTGAAGACGAGGAAGCGCAGATGTTCCTCGAAGAGATGGGGCTCGAAGAGGCCGGGCTCGACCGCCTGATCCGCGCGGGCTACGAACTCCTGCATCTTGAGACATATTTCACCGTCGGTCCGAAAGAGGCGCGCGCCTGGACGATCCGCAAGGGCACCATGGCGCCGCAGGCTGCCGGTGTGATCCACGGAGATTTCGAAAAGGGTTTCATCCGGGCCGAAACCATTGCATATGATGATTTCGTCTCGCTCGGTGGGGAACAGCCCGCAAAAGAAGCGGGCAAGATGCGCGCTGAAGGCAAGGGGTATACCGTCAAGGACGGCGACGTCCTGCACTTCCTTTTCAATAACTAAAAAAATTATGCACACAGCCCGTGGGGGCTATGTGCATTCCTGTGGATTGGGCCGGAATTACCGGGGACCGTATTCCACGGGGTTACGGGTGGTGTCGATTTCCAGAGCGGAGTCGGACTGGTCGAGCCCGCGACGGAACGGCTGCTGGGATTCGGGAACTTGCACCCGGGTCGCATCTTCGATCGAATTCCGCATAGCGCTGTCACTTTCGTACGAGCGGTCCCGATCGTGGCTCTGCCCTGCTGCGGCCGGATCACCGGCGTTGTAGCGCGAGTGTTCCGCGATGGCATCTGCCTGTGCGATACCGGTCGACGCTGCGATTGCAGTGATACCTGCGAGGGCGGCAATTTTCAGATTCGGTTTCATCTTCGTTTCCTTTCAATTCGTCTGCCAACGTGTGCTGCATCAGCCCCGCTGGCAGGAAATGAACGGATGCCAGTCGCAAAAGTTTCACAGTTCATGTTCACATAAATTTGCCCAAGCATTTACTATAAAACATAAATTTTCGCGTGAGCGGCTATTGAATTCGCACGCAGAACTCTTAATGGGCGTGTGCGATGTAATCGTGTTTGATTTTTTCCGGCGTCATTCTGCGGCACAGTGGAGATGAAAAATTCGCTCCGGGGTTGCGTCATCTGCTCAACGGGCGAAAAATGATGCATCCGCAGCAGGGAATGTCATATGACGCCGACACAGGATATCGTTACGCCGCTCTACCACCAGATCACGCTGGTGCTCCGGCAGCGCATCGAGGCGGGCTATTACGGTCCCGACGGCCGCATCCCGTCCGAGCAGGATCTCGCCCGCGAATTCAATGTCTCCCGTATTACCGTGGCCCGCGCGATCAACGATCTCGCGCAGGCGGGTCTTGTCGAAAGACGTCGCGGCGCAGGAACCCGCGTGGTCGGCAGCGCGCTAAGCCGCCCTGTGAACGCGGGCATCGGGTCGCTGTTGCAAAGTCTTAACGACATGGGCAGCCGCACTCAGGTCAAGGTTCTGGAATTCGGGTTCACGGCGCCGTCCCCCGATGTGCAGGCGGCGCTGGATCTGGATGCCGATGCGCGGGTGCAGCGCGCCGTCCGCGTGCGCAGCTACAAGGGAGAGCCGTTTTCCCATCTCACATCCTTCCTGCCGGATGACATCGGCAGCCAGTTTGATCAGGATGACATGGGCAAACACCCCATCATGGACCTGTTGAAACGCGCCGGTATCAACGTCGGCAGCGCCGAACAAAGCTTTTCGGCGGCCCTTGCCGACCCGCAGACCGGCGCCGCGCTCGACGTGGTTGTAGGAACGCCTCTGCTCGCCATCGATAGAGTCATCCGCGATGACAGTGGCCGGGGCGTGGAATTCCTCAAGATTCTTTACCGTACGGATCGGTATCAATATCAGATGACGCTTGATGCCGCGGACGAGAATGGCGCGAATACATGGTCGACCACCGAGAACTGATCGCCCCGGTTTGATCAAGCGGCAGGCAATCAACGCCAGTTGATCACGTTCCGTCCGGCGCGGGGTTTACCTTCGGGCATCTTTGCGTATTGCTATATCAATAGATCAAACCCTGCGCTGCCCCGGCTGCGCGAAACGGAGCGCTCAATGGCTACCCATCGCATCGCCGCCGCACATGCGGCCTCCATCCTGCTCGACAAGGCCGCGTCCATCGCGCTCGCCTGTGACATGATCGAAGAGGCGGGGAGCAAAGGCGTCGAACTGCTGTGCTTTCCGGAAACCTTCGTGCCGGGGTTCCCCTATTGGATCAACCTCTACCCGCCGGGGAACCAGCATGCCATCCATCTGAAATACCTCGCGCAATCCGTCGATATTGCGGCGGGGGATCTTGATCCCGTCTATGCGGCGGCAGGCAAGGCGGGGGTCTCGGTTGTGCTCGGCATCAGCGAGCGAGACGGTGGCACTATGTATAATGCGCAGGCCTTCATCGGGCCCGAGGGCGACCTGCTTGGGCTGCATCGCAAGCTGCAACCCACTTTTGCGGAACGTATGCTTTGGGGGCAGGGCGACGGTGCCGGGCTGATCGTGACCGATATGCCTGTGGGCCGGGTAGGCGGGCTGATCTGTTACGAACACATGATGAACCTTGCCCGGCAGGCGCTGATTTCCGACCGGATGCAGATCCACTGCGCCAGTTGGCCCACCTTTGCGACACTCGCGAAACGCGGTGGCGCCTACGACGAAACCGTCGAAATCCTCATGCGCTCCCATGCCATTACCGGTCAGTGCTTTGTCATCCTCGCCGAGAATTTCGTGACCCAGCAATATCTCGACGTGATGGAGAAGGAACTTGGCCCGCAGGCCGAGATCACCGCAGGCGGCGGCTGTTCCGCGATCTATGCGCCCTCCGGCGCTGTTCTTGCCGGCCCGCACAAAGGCGCGACCCAGGCGATCATCCACGCGGATGTCGAAATGGACGATATCTATCGCTCCAAGGTGCTCGCCGATACTGCCGGACACTCCTCCCGGCCCGAGATCCTGCAACTGCAGGTCAACCGCAGCCCGGCGCAAACTCTGCTAGAGACAGGCCGCTCCAAATAACCTTGCCTGCGTGTAATCAATATGACATATTGATATAGCATTATACTAAATCGGATGGCCGGACAGTGACCCAAAGAGACTATGGCGCAATCGACGCAGTTGCGAATATCTGGACCGCCGAGGCGCTCGCCGGGCGGCCTGACCGCGAGGATTTCTACACCGGCAAGATGAAGGTCGACCAGCAGACCTTTGAGGGCATCTCCCTCGAGGAAATGCTGGGCCGCATGGATAAGGCCGGGATCGAAAAGGCCTTTCTCATTGCTGCCAAGGTCGGGCCCCGTTTGCACCGCTCCTGCTACCATGTGCCTTACAGGCTGGTGGCCGACGCGGTGCAGAAATACCCCGACCGTTTTCTTGGCCTCGCGGGCATTGACCCGACCGAGGGGATGAACGGCGTCCGTGCCCTGGAAACCGCGGTGCGCGATGACGGATTTATCGGCGCGCATCTCTACCCGCATTGGTTCGAACTGGCCCCCGATCACGCCCGCAACTACCCGTTCTACGCCAAGTGCATCGAACTCGACGTGCCGATCCAGCTGCAGGTGGGCCAGTCGATGGTCTATGACAAAAGCTATCCGCGCCGCAGCGTAGGCCGCCCGATCACGCTCGACGCGGTGGCCTGCGACCTGCCCGAGTTGAAGCTGATCGGCATCCACGTGGGCATCCCCTGGACGGATGAGATGATCGCGATGGCGTGGAAGCACGAAAACGTCTTTATCGGCTCTGACGCGCATTCCCCGAAATACTGGCCCGAAGCCTTTGTGAAATACATCAACTCCTACGGACAGGACAAAGTCATCTTCGGCACCGATTTCCCGGTTCTGGATTTCGAACGCACCATGCGCGAGATCGACGATCTCAACCTGCGCCCCGGTCCCGAACGCAAGTTCCTGCGCGACAACGTGCTGCGGATCTACGGGCTGGAGGGCTGACATGAACCTCGCCGAGTCGCTGGAAATCCACGCCGTAGCACGGCCCGACCACCCGGCTGTCATTTCCGGCGACACGGTTCTGACCCACGCCGAATTCGCCGCCCATGTCCGCGCCCTCGCGGCAGGGCTGGCCGCTCAGGGCATTGTGGCAGGCGATCTCGTCGGTGTCTGTCTCAAGGATACGATCGACCATCTCGCCGCGAATTACGCGGTGGTCCGGCTGGGCGCGATCCTGCTGCCGATGGATTGCCGTTGGACGCAGGAAGAAAAGGAACGGCTCGCCGAACATTTCGGCACCCGGCTTGTCCTGATCGAGCATGACGCCGCCACGCTGTCGTCGGGTATCACGGCCACGGTTGCCGAGACCCTCTCGACAGACGTTGCACCGGCCATCGCCCCCGGCGGCGAGGCCGGTTTGTTGCTGTCGCTGTCCTCAGGCACCACCGGGCGACCCAAAGGACCCTGCATCACGCATGATCACATGCTGCGCCGGTTCTGGACGCATTGGATCAATCTCGGTCTGAACGCCTCGGATCGCTATGTCTCGGCCACGCCGCTCTATTTCGGCGGCGGACGGACTTTTGCGATGTCCGTCCTTTTTGCGGGCGGCACGGTTGTTCTCTTTCCACCGCCGTTCAAGCCGGACCAGTTGGTCGATGAAATCGCGCGGGTGTATGCCACCAGCACCTTCCTCGTCCCGACCCAGCTGCGCAAGCTGATGGAGATGGACGACACCGCGCTCGCGCCGGCCCGCAACCTGCGCACGCTGATCTCCAGCGGCGCGCCGCTTGACCCTGATGAGCGCATTAGCCTCTGCAACCGCGTCTGCGCGAATTTCATCGAATATTACGCCTCGACGGAAGGCGGCGGCGTGTCGATTTCGACGCCCGAAACCCGCCTGCGCGCGCCTGATTCCGTGGGCCGTCCGGTATTCGCGGTCGAAGTGCAGGTCGTGGATGACGATCACGCCCCTCTGCCCGCCGGTTCTGTCGGACGGTTCCGCTATCGCGGGCCCGGCGTCGCCGACAGCTATTACAAGGATGACGCCGCCAGCGCAGATGCCTTCCGCGACGGCTGGTTCTACCCCGGTGATCTGGCCGAGATTGACGAAGGCGGTCACATCCACCTGCGCGGCCGCACCAAGGATCTGATCATCCGAGGCGGTGTAAACATACACCCCGGCGAGATCGAAACGATCCTGCGCGAACACCCCTCGGTTTCCGAAGCCGCCGTGCTCGGTCGCCCCTCAAAACGCCTCGGCGAAGAAGTCGTGGCCTTCGTCACGGCAAACCCGCTGGACGAGGACGCGCTGACCGCATGGTGCAAAGAAAAACTCGCGCCCTATAAATGCCCGGTTGCCTTTATCGGTATCGGCGACATGCCCCGCAACAGCGCCGGCAAGATCCTCAAGACCGAACTCGCCGCGCAATTGCCTCAGGGTGCGGCCTGACCCGATGACCCGCTTCGCCCCTGTCTTCAGCGCCCTAAGCGCAGCAGTCGAGAGGCGCGAAATACCCGGCGCGCATCTTCTTCTCTCGCATCGGGGCGAAAGCTTTGACTGGATGGGCGGCTATCGCGACCGTCAATCCGGCGATCCGCTGACCGCCGATACGCTTTACCGGCTCGCCTCGCTGTCCAAGATCATGACTTCGGTTGTTGCGCTGAGCTATGTGCAGGAGGGGCGGCTCGATCTTTCCGATGAGGTCTCGCGCTATTTCCCCGCGCTTGCCGATATGAAGGTGGCTATCGAACGCGAAACCATCAGCGGCGAGCGGGCGATCAACCTTGTCGACCCCGAACGCCCGATGCTGGTGCATGACCTGTTCCGCCATACCTCGGGTCTCACCTACGGCCAGTTTTCCGACTCGCCGGTGCAGGCCGCCTACCGCGCGGCGGGCATGTCCGATCACGACCAGAGCCGCGACGACATCATTGCCAAACTGGCGACGCTGCCGCTCGCCCATCACCCCGGCACGACATTTGCCTATGGCATGTCGACGGATGTGCTCGGTTGGATACTCGAGGTAATCGAAGGCAAATCGCTTGAGGACATCTTTCGCGCCCGCCTGTTCGCGCCGCTGGGCATGGAGGAGGCCGCCTTTCGCCCCGCGCCCGACCCTATCTGCCATATCGCCCAGCCTCAGCCCGACCCCGAAACCGGTGAGATTCCGGTGCTCGGGTCGCGCAATTTTTACGAGGCCGGGTGGCTCTCCGGTGGCCACGGACTCTTTGTCACTGCCGGGGATATGAAACGCTTCATGGCGATGCTCACCGGACGGGGCAGTCATGGTCAGGCGCGCATCCTTTCCCCGGCGATCTTTGACTGGATGACCTCGAACCATCTGCCCTCGGATGTCCATTTCGATCCAGATTGCGACCTGCTCGGTCCGATGGCCCCGTATCCGGATCAGGGTCGGGGGTTCGGTCTTGGTGTGCTCGTGCGCACCGCGCCGGGACTGGCGTCCCTGCCGGGAACGCCCGGCGATTTTTCATGGTCTGGCCTCTCGGGGAGTTATGCCTGGGTCGATCCCGAACAGGACCTCTCCTGCGCGTTTCTCGTGCAATCTCCGACCAACCGGCGCGAATTCATCACCCTGCTGCGGCGCCTCGTCTACGGCTGCCTGTAACGCTTTCAAAATGATCAATCGGCAAGGGCATGAGAGGATTTTCGCAAGAATCTATTGATCGACAGGCAAAGTTAGATCTAATGTTATATTGATATGACAAATAGCCTAACCGACTCGGCGAGAATCTGTAAGAGACACCGGGCACGGAAGATCACCCAGAACCTGCGACGGGAAACGCAGGCATCCAGCAAAACGCAAATAGGGAAGATACAATGTCGAAACTAATCATGAACCGCCGGTCTTTCGTTGCCGGTATGCAGGGTCTCGCGCTCGGGACCGCGCTGACCGGTCTGCCGCGCCTCGGTAATGCACAGGACCTCAAGAATGTCACCTACCTGACGCCCTTCGGCTACCTGATCAACTTTGCCGCCGCCATGTACGGCGATACCAGCGGCATCTTTGAAAAGCACGGCCTCAACGTCACCGTCGAAGGCGGTCGCGGCTCCTCGATGGCGGTTCAGCAGGTGACCGCAGGCCGCGCGCTGGTCTCGCGGACCGGCGGTACCGACCTGATCAAGGCCTATGCCAAGGATCCTTCGGTCGTCGCGATTGCCGAAATCTACGAACGCGATCTTTTCTACGTCATCAGCGCCGAAGACGGCGCGATCAATTCGCCCGAAGACATGGAAGGCAAGACCATTGGTATCGTCTCTCCCTCGGGCGCGACGGAAAACATCCTCGACATGATGCTCGCCGCCAAGGATATCCCTGCCGACGCGGTCAGCCGTGAAGTCGTCGGTAACGCGCCTGCCGCCTTTGAGCTGGTGAAACAAGGCCGGATCTCTGCTTTCATCGCCACCAGCGATACCGATTTCCAGCTCCGTCAGGCAGGTGAACCGATTGTTTCATGGTCGACCGACGACGTCGCGCTTTGCCCGGGTCAGGTTTACATGACCTCCAAGGCACAGCTCGAGGAAAGCAAGGAAGAACTCGCAGCCTTCCTATCGGCTATTCAGGAATGTCTCGGCGTCATGCTCGAAACTAAGGACAAGATGGAAATCATCAATTCGATGGGTGCCAAGTACGACCTCGCCGAAAAAGGTCGCCCCGATGGCGGTCT
The DNA here is from genome assembly GCA_018223035.1 of Paracoccaceae bacterium. Lineage (GTDB taxonomy): Bacteria > Pseudomonadota > Alphaproteobacteria > Rhodobacterales > Rhodobacteraceae > Heliomarina. Next base: position 276,338 of record JAAEZD010000001.1, on the reverse strand, counting down.
GGCCGTGCTTGAATTCGGCATGCCGAACTACCAGCGCGCCTATGACGAGAAAATGGCCTCGGAACAGGATAGCTGGGACAGCGCCTATAAGCTGATGGTCAAGGCCGGTCTGATCGAGGAACTCGAAGACCGCGACTTCTTTGACGACTCCATTCGTCAGCTTGCCTTCTCGTGACAATCGACCCCCATAAGACCGCTCTGATCGTAATCGACCCTCAGGTGTCGTTCTGCGATCCGGGTGGGTCCATGGACAGGCAGGGGCGCGATCTAGCGCCCCTGCAACTTGCCGTGACGCAGAGTGTGCTGGTCGCCGACCGTGCCCGCGACGCCGGGGCCACCATCATCTGGACCCGCATGGTTTTTGCGCCTGGCTATACAGATGGCGGAGAGCTGACCAACCGCATCCGGCCCAATCTCGCAAAGATCGGCGCGCTGGAACGCGGCAGCGGAGACGAGGAACTGTCGATGCTGGTCTCTCCGGCGCCCGAGGACGTGATCATAGACAAGCCCCGGTTCTCCGCCCTCATCAACACCGGGCTGGAACAGGTTCTGAAAGACCGCGGCATCAATACGGTGATTGTCGGCGGAGTCACGACCTCGATGTGCGTGGAAAGCACCGTTCGCGATATCGGCCAGCGCGACTATCAGACCTTTGTGCTTACCGATGCCTGCGCTGATTTCGATACCAAGGTGCACGAGGCGTCCCTTGCCGCGATGCAGTTCGGTTTTGCCAAGGGGCTGAGCGTGGATGACGCCCTGACGCTTCTGAAAGGATGAATGTAATGACCCCAGCCAAGGCCGAAATGAACCCGGCGCCAGAGCATCAACAGGACGACCTTTCGGTTTCAGCCGCGAAAGACGCGATGATCCGCCTCACCGGCGTCGAGCAGCGTTACAAGACGAAAGACCACGATGTTCTCGCCCTGACGGACGTGAACCTGAACATCGGCAAAGGCGAATTTCTCGTGCTGCTGGGGCCATCGGGCTGCGGCAAGACAACCCTGCTGCGCATCATCGCAGGGCTGTTGCAATCCACCTCCGGCACGGTCGAAATCGACAACAAGCCGCTTTGGAACAAGAAAACCCGCAACGACGCCGCAATGGAGGAACTCGGTGTCGTCTTTCAGGAAGCGAACATGTTCCCGTGGATGACCATCGAGGACAATATCGCCCTGCCGCTGAAACTGCGCGGTGTGCCCAAGGCAGAACGCCGCGCCCGTGCGGCTGAGCTTTGCGAGATGGTCGGCATTGAAGGTTTTGAGAAACGCTGGCCGCGTCAGCTCTCGGGCGGTATGCGCCAGCGCGCCGCCATCGCCCGCGCGCTTTCGACGAAACCGCAGATCCTGCTGATGGACGAACCCTTTGGCGCACTCGACGCGATGACACGCGATGCGATGAACCTCGAACTTCAGCGCATCTGGATGGAAAGCGGCTGTACCATCGTGCTGGTCACCCACTCGATCCGCGAAGCGGTATTCCTCGCCGACCGCATCCTTCTTTTGTCGCCGCGACCGGGCCGTATGGACACGATCACCGATATCGAGATCGAACGCCCCCGCGACACTTATGTTCAATCCACCCAAGGCTTCCAGGACTACGAGCTCAGCCTCCGTCAGCGCCTGGATTCCTTCGCCTGATCCCGCAAGGAGCCGATAAGATGGGAAAATACGCCGCCTGGGTCGCCACCCCTCTGGTTCTCGCCCTGCTGGTCCTGATCTGGCAGTTCTACGTTGTCGTTTTCGAGGTCTCGCCGTTTATCCTGCCGCCCCCGCTCGCCGTCTGGCACGCGACGGTCGAGCTGCTCTCGGATCCAAAGACCTATTCGCATATCGCTATCACCGTCTATGAAACCGTCGCCGGTTTCCTCATCGCGGTTGTCATCGGCATCGTCTTTGGCGGGCTGCTGGGCAAGATCCGCTGGCTCGAGCGTACCCTCAACCCGCTGATCGTTGGGCTTCAGGTGATGCCCAAAGTGGCGCTGATCCCGCTCTTTATCGTCTGGTTCGGTTTTGGCCCCACCTCCAAGGTCGTCCTTGCGGCGGTGATCTCCTTCTTCCCGATCATGACCAACACGATCCTTGGCATGAAATCCGTGGAAGCCGGCCATCGCGACGTGATGCTCGCCCTGAACGCCTCGCGCTGGCAGACCTTCAAAGAGGTCGAGCTACAGAACGCGCTGCCCTTCATCCTTACGGGCATGGAAGTCGGCATCGTCCTTGCGACGATCGGCGCGATCGTCGGGGAATATCTCGGCGGCAGTCAGGGTCTTGGTTACATGGCCGTTGCCACGCTCAACGCCTTCGACGTGACCTCGATGTTCGGTGTGATCTTCCTGCTGACCATCCTCGGTCTTGTTCTCTACTTCTTCGTCGTCATGCTGCGCCGCTTCGTTACCCCGTGGCACGAGGCCGTCACCTCGTCCCGCGACTGACCACCCAGGCTGCCGATCAAGGAAATACACTCAGGAAAGGACCAGATTCATGGGCCGCATCATCGACATCAGCACCAATTTCAAACCGCATACCGAGCTGAAGCTTTACGACGTGCTCGGCATCGACAAGGAAAACGCCAAGGCCATCGACCCCCAGGCCTACATCGCCGAGATGGACCAAAACGGCGTTTCGATGACGGGCATCATCTCGAACACCGTGCAAAACGGCGTCAAGGGCGAGCTGCTGATGACCCACGCGGACGAGGTCTATCCGGTGCTCCAGAAATACCCCGACCGGTTCTTCGGCTGGGTCGGGATCAACCCGCTCGGCGGGATGGAGACGCTGCGCTACATCGAATACGCGGTCAAGGAGCTTGGCTTCAAAGGCGTCCACGTCTACCCGCACTGGTTCGGCGTACCGATCAATGACCGCACCTACTGGCCGATCTATGCGAAATGCTGCGAACTCGACGTGCCGATAACGCTGCAGGTGGGCCGCCAGTCGCCCCGCTCCGGCGGTAAACTCTGCGCGCGGCCGGAATGGATCGAGGACGCGGCTTTCGATTTCCCGGAACTGACCCTGATCGGTCTCCACATCGGCGTGCCTTACGACTTTGAAATGACCAGCGCCGCCATGTGTCATGAAAACGTCTACATCATCGCCGACGCCCATCCGCCCAGCACATGGACCCAGCATTTCATCGACTACTGCGCCGGTCGCGGCTTTGCCACGATGGATGGCGACAAGAAAGTAATGTGGGGCACGGACTGGCCGGTGCAGACCATCACCCAGTCGCTCAAGGAGCTGCGCGAGCTGGATATTCCGCCTGCCGCAATGGAAAACCTGATGGGCGAAACCGCCATCAAGGTTCTCAAGCTCGACGTACCGGCAGCCTGAACAGGCACGCGCTTCCGGCCCCCACGGGGGCCGGATCAAGACTAGGATCTGGGAGACATATTAATGGTAAACGATGTCGTCACGCCGCTCTATCACCAGATCACCCTGATCCTGCGCCAGCGGATCGAGGCGGGCTTTTACGGGGCAGGGGGTCGCATCCCGTCCGAGCTTGAACTGGCCGGGGAATTCAACGTCTCGCGCATCACCGTTTCCCGCGCGATCAACGATCTGGCGCAAGCCGGACTGGTCGAACGGCGTCGCGGTGCCGGCACGCGGGTCATCGGCAGCGCCCTGAACCGCCCCGTTGTCGCCGGGATCGGCGACCTGCTGCAAAGCCTCAACGACATGGGCAGCCGCACGCAGGTCAAGGTGCTCGAATACGGTTTTGTCTCCCCCGCGCCGGATGTGCAGGCCGCGCTCGACATTGCCGCCGACACAAAGGTGCAGCGCGCCGTCCGGGTGCGGAGCTTCAAGGACGAACCCTTTTCCTATCTCACCTCTTTCCTGCCCGAAGAGATCGGCGCGCAATTCGACGAAAAGGCGATGGGCCGTCATTCCATGATGGAGCTTTTACGCATGGCCGGTGTTCGCGTCGGCAGCGCCGAGCAAAGCTTTTCCGCCGCGCTCGCCGATCCGCAGACCAGCGCCGCGCTGGATGTCGTTGTCGGCACGCCGCTTCTGGCGATCAACCGCGTCGTGCGTGATGACGCCGACCGCCCGGTCGAATACCTGCGCATCCTCTATCGCACCGACCGCTACCAGTACCGCATGACAATGGATGGCGAGGCCGAAGGTGCCGCGCAATCCTGGTCCACCACCGAAAATTGACCCTGGCCACCCCCCGGAACAGCACGACCGGGCCAACCCGCGCCCGCCAAGACAAAGGAACCTCACATGTCGGCTTCTCTCGCTGAAACCGCCCTGCTGATCGTCGATCTGCAAAACGACTTCATCCATCCCGACGGCGCCTATGGCCGCGCTGGCCAGTCAAGCGCAGACATCGCCGCGCTCCCCGAGCGTATCGCGCCGCTTGCCAAGGCCCTGCGCGCGGCCGGAGGCTCGGTCGTTTCCACGCAATTCACCCTTGTTCCCGGCCGCCATGGCGAGCCGCTCATCGCGCCGCATCTCAAGAAACTGCGCCCCTTCCTTGGCGCGGGCGATTTTGAACCGGGCAGCTGGGGCAACGCGCTTGTCGACACGCTGCAACCGGCGGATTTCGCGGTGGAAAAGGTCGCCTATTCCGCCTTTTACATGTCGCGGCTCGAACTGGTGCTGAACCGCGTCGGTCTCAAACGGCTGATCGTCTGCGGCATCGTCACCAATGGCGGAGTCGCCGCCACCCTGCGCGACGCCCATGTGCGCGATTTCGAAACGATCCTGCTCAGCGATGGCTGCGGCGCGTTCAAGCGCGAAACCCATGACGTGACCATTGCCTCCCTTTCCACCGTCAGCCCCGTGATGACCTGCGCCGAAGCGCTCGACATGGTGGAAAGCGAGGCCAGCGCTTGACATTAGTATGAATGACATATCAATATAACATTTACGACAAGCAAGGTACCAAATGACCTCTCCCGCCACCCTCACCGAAAAGATCATGGCCCGCGCCGCCGGCAAGGATCGCGTCAGCGCCGGAGAGATCGTCACGGTGGACGTCGATCTGGCGATGATCCACGATTCCGGCGGTCCGCGCCGGGTGAAACCGATGCTCGAACAGCTCGGGGCCACGGTCTGGGATCCCGAAAAGGTTGTGGTTGTGTCCGATCACTTCGTGCCCGCCGTTGATGTGGAAAGCGCGCAAATCCTTGATCTCACGCGGAAATGGGCGCGCGAGACACAAGTGCGCCGGTTCTTTGACATGAAGGGCATCTGCCATGTCGTCCTGCCGGAAAATGGGCTGATCCAGCCCGGAATGATGGCGGTCGGCGGCGACAGCCATTCCTGCACCGGCGGCGCATGGGGCGCGGTCATGGTCGGGATCGGCGCGACCGATATGCTCGGCGTCCTCGTCACGGGTGAAATCTGGCTCCGTGTGCCGTCGACCGTGCGCTATTCCTGCACCGGCAGCCTGCCGCCCGGCGTCAGCGCCAAGGACATCATGCTGCACCTCTGCGCCACCGTCGATCCGGTCTCGATGAACTACCGCGTCGCGGAATATGCCGGCCCGGCGGTCGAAGCGATGGAAATGTCGGAACGCATGACGCTCTGCAACATGTCGGCCGAACTCGGGGCCAAAACCGGGATCATTGCCCCCGATTCCACCACCCATGAATGGCTGGAACGGGTCGGCGCCGGTGTGGGCGAGCGCGAGCTGCAAGGCGACCCTGACGCCGAGATCGAACGCGAAGTGGTGATCGACACGCCCAACCTCGCCCCGCAGGTGGCCGCGCCGCATTCCCCTGCGAACACCCATGCCGTCACCGACAGTATCGGCACGCGGGTATCGCAGGCCTATATCGGAGCCTGCACCGGGGCGAAGTTGAACGACCTTCACATGGCCGCCCGCGTGCTCAAGGGTCGCAAGGTCGCCGACGACGTGCGCCTGCTGCTCGCCCCGGCCTCCACCAAGATCACCGCCGAGGCGACCCGCGACGGCACCCTCGAAATCCTGACCGAAGCGGGCGCGATCCTGCTGCCTTCGGGCTGCGGTGCCTGTGCCGGTATGGGCGCTGGCATCCTTGCCGACGGCGAGGTTTGCATCGCCTCGACCTCGCGCAACTTTCAGGGCCGCATGGGCTCGGCCAATGCCGAAGTCTGGCTCGCCTCGCCCTATACGGTGGCCGCTGCCGCCGTCGCTGGCGAAATCGCAGACCCACGGGACATGCTGACATGAAGATCGACGGCAAGACCCACGCTTTCGGCGACAAGATCGACACCGACCTGCTGTCGCCAGGCGCCTATATGAAAGGCCCGATCAACGAGATGGCGAAACACTGTCTCGAAGCGGTCGATCCCGATTTCACAAACCGCGCCGAACCGGGCGACATCGTGACCGCCGGTTTCGAATTCGGCACCGGCTCGTCGCGCGAACAGGCCGCAAGCTGCCTGATCCTGAACGGCATCAGCTGCGTGCTGGCCCGGTCCTTCGCGCGGATCTTCTATCGCAATGCGCTGAATCTTGGCCTGCCGGTCATGGTCTGCCCCACTGCCCATGAAATCGCCCCCGGCACCCGGCTGACTGTCGATCCGCTGGCCGGCACCGCCACCGAAGAAGGCGGCCGCGTCCACGACTGCGAACCGATCCCGGAACGGCTGATGGACATGGTCGCCGCCGGTGGCCTTATCCCCTATCTAGAAAAGACGAGGATTACATGAACCTGCGCGAACGGCTGCAACAGCCGGAAATCCTCGTGGCTCCGGGGTGTTATGACGGGCTGTCGGCCATGCTGATCGAACAGGCCGGGTTCGAGGCCGCTTATGTCTCGGGCGCTTCGGTCTCCTACACCCGCTTTGGCCTCCCCGATATCGGCCTCGTCGGCATGTCGGAAATGGCCGATACGGTGCGTGCGCTGTCGCAACGCATCACCCTGCCGCTGATCGTCGACGGTGACACCGGTTTCGGCAACGCGCTCAACGTCCAGCGCACCGTGCATGCCTATGGCGATGCCGGTGCCTCTGCGATCCAGCTCGAAGACCAGACATTCCCGAAACGCTGCGGGCATCTCGACAGCAAGACGCTGATCTCGACCGATGCGATGGCAGGCAAGATCCGCGCCGCCGTCGATGCGCGCCGGGACAACAACATGCTGGTGATCGCCCGCACCGACGCAGTCGCGGTCGAAGGTCTATCGGCCGCGCTCGACCGGGCCGAGGCCTATGTCGAAGCCGGGGCAGATATGTTGTTCGTCGAAGCCCCGCCAACCACCGACGCCCTGCGCGAAGTTGGCGAAAAACTCGGGGGCCGCATCCCGCTCATGGCCAACATGGTCGAAGGCGGCAAGACACCGCTCTCCTCGGCCGCAGATCTTCAGGCCCTGGGCTATTCGATGGTGATCTTCCCCGGCGCCTTCGTGCGCGCGCTGGCGTGGATGGGGCAGGAATTCTTCAAATCCCTGCGCGACAACGGCACCACCCGGCCTTTCGCCGACCGGATGCACGATTTCAACTCGCTGAACGATGTGCTTGGCACGCCCGGTTTCATCGCGCGCGGCCACAGCTATGACGAATAGGATCTACGCATGAGCGATATGGACCCGATCACGCTGGCGGTTCTAAAAGGCCGCCTCGAACAGATCGCCGACGAGATGGACGCCACCCTGTTCCGCTCGGCCTTCAACCCGATCATCGCCGAGGCACATGACGCCAGCCACGGTCTCTACCATGCCGAAACCGGCGAAACGCTGATCCAGGGCAAATCCGGCCTGCCGATCTTTGTCGGCGCGATGGCCTATGCCACCAAGGCCGTCATCGACAAGGCCCGCGAAGACGGCAACCTGTCGGACGGCGACGTCTATATCTTCAACGATCCTTATGACGGCGGCACCCACCTGTCGGATTTTAAACTGATCCGCCCTTATTTCCGTGACGGAGAGCTGTTCTGCTGGATCGCCTCGGTCGGTCACTGGCATGACGTGGGCGGTAACGTGCCCGGCAACTACAACCCCGTCGCCACCGAGAGCTTTCAGGAAGGGATGCTGATCCCGCCGGTCAAGCTCTACTCGGGCGGCAAACTGAACCCCGATATCGTCACAATCCTCAGCGCCAACAGCCGCCTGCCGCGCAGCGTCTATGGCGACATGAACGGGCAGGTGAACGCGCTGCAACTGGGCATCCGACGCCTCGACGCGCTGCTTGATGAATACTCAGGCGCCACGGTGCAGCAGGCGCTCACCACCCTGCGCGACCGTGGCGCGGTGCTGATGCGCGCCCGGATCGCGGGCCTGCCGGATGGCACGTGGAGCGCGACCGATTACCTCGACAACGACGGCATCACCGACGAGCAGATGCAAATCACGCTCAAGGTCACGGTCAGGGGCGAGGAGCTGACGCTCGATTTCACCGGCACCTCCGCGCAATGCATGGGTCCGCTGAACATCTCGCGCTCAACCGCCGAGGCTGCTTGCTACGTGGCGCTAAAGCACGTCTTCCCGGACGTTCCCGCCAATGGCGGCGTGCTCGAACCGGTGCAGATCGACCTGCCCGAGGAAAGCCTGCTCTTCGCCAAGGCCCCGCGTCCCGTCGGTGGCTATACGGAAACCATCCTGCGCCTGATCGACGTTGTGTTTCAGTGCTTTGCACAGGCCGCGCCGGAAATCGCACCGGCGCCCGCCTATGGGACGATCAACGCGCTCTCGATCTCGGGGCATAACCCCGGCGGTCAGCGCTGGGTCATGTTTTCCTTCTTTGGTGGTGGCCACGGCGGCCATAGCGACGGTGACGGTCTGAACCACGGCAACGCGCCGATCTCCACCGCGACCATCCCGCCGCTGGAAATCCTCGAATCCGCCTACCCGGTGAAATTCACCCAATGGGCGCTGCGCCCCAATTCCGGCGGCGAGGGCGAATATCGCGGCGGTCTCGGCGCGATCTACGAAATCGAGCTGCTGGCCGATGACGCGCAGGCGTTCCTCTTTGGCGAACGCGGACGCACCCCGCCCCCCGGCGTCAACGGCGGCGGCCCGGCCCTGCGCAACCGCTTCACCTTCCCCGACGGGCAGGGCGGCTGGGCCGAACCGCCGATGACCTCCAAGATGACCGGTCTGAAACTTACCAAGGGCCAGCGGGTCCGCCTGGAAACGCCCGGTGGCGGCGGCTGGGGCGACCCGGCCAAACGTGCGCCCGCCCTGACCGAGCAAGATCAGCGGCTGGGCTATGTCGAGACGAAAGATAAGGCGTAACAATCATGACGGATAAATCGACCGTAATCGGCGTCGATGTCGGCGGCACGTTCACCGATCTCTTTTTCCTCGACGAATCCACCGGTGCCATCGACGTGGTCAAGGTGCCCTCGACCCGGGGGCGCGAGGCTGACGGTTTCCTCGACGGGCTGTCGCGCAACAACACAAAACTGGCCGAGGTCGGCACGATCGTGCACGGCACCACGGTCGGCACCAACGCGCTTCTCGAACGCAAAGGCGCGAAATGCGGGCTCATCACCAGCGAAGGTTTCCGCGACGTGCTCGAAATGCGTCGCCGCGACCGCCCCGCCACATGGGGGCTGCGCGGCGAATATACGCCTGTGATCCCGCGCGACATGCGCATGGAGGTCCCCGAACGCATCCTCGCTGATGGCACCGTCGACACCCCACTCGATCACGCCGCGCTCCGCGCCGCCGCGCAGACCCTGCTTGACCAAGGAGCCGAGGCGGTTGTCGTAGCTTTTGTGAACGCCTATGCAAATACTGCGCATGAGGAAGAGGCGCTGAAGGTTCTGGCCGAAATCTGGCCGAACGAACACCTGACCGCCGCCACCCGCCTCCTGCCGGAAATCCGGGAATTCGAACGGACCTCTACCGCCGCACTGAACGGCTATCTGCAACCGGTCGTGGCCTCCTATCTCGACCGGCTCAACACCCGTCTGGGCGAAGAGGGTTTTGGCGGCGATCTCCTGATCGTGCAGTCGAACGGCGGCGTGATGACTGTGGACACGGCGCGTCAGCTGCCCGTGCGCACCGCGCTCTCCGGCCCCGCCGCCGGGGTGATCGCCTCGGCCGAAATTGCTGCTGCCGCCGGGTTCGAGAACGTGATTACCTGCGACATGGGCGGCACCTCCTTTGACGTCTCCCTGATCGCGGGCGGCGAAACCCACCTCGCCGCGCAAACTTCCATCGACTTTGGCATGGTGGTGCGCTCGCCGATGATCGAGATCTCGACCATCGGCGCGGGTGGCGGCTCCATCGCCTGGGTCGACGATGCGGGCATCCTTCAGATCGGTCCCGAAAGCGCTGGCTCGATCCCCGGCCCGGTGGCTTACGGGCAGGGCAATGACCGTCCCACCGTGACCGACGCCAACGTGGTACTGGGCCGAATCAACGCCGACCGCCCCATCGGCGGCAAGCTTGACCGGCTCGATGTCGAGGCCGCCAAGGCCGCAATCCTGAAACACGTGGGCGAACCGCTCGGCCTCGATGCAATCGAAGCTGCCGCCGCGATCCTCAAGGTCGCCAATGCGCGCCTCGCTGGTGCCCTGCGTCTCGTCTCCATCGAACGCGGCTATGACCCGCGCGATTTCTCGGCGCTGCCCTTCGGCGGAGGCGGCGCGCTGCACGCGGGCGCTCTGATCGGCGAAGTCGGTCTGAAAAGCGCTCTTGTCCCGCGCTATCCCGGCGTCGCCTCGGCGCTGGGCTGCGTGATTGCCGACATGCGCCACGATCAGGTGCGCACCGTCAACGGCATCCTTGGCGCGCTCGATACCGACGCGCTTGCCGCACAGGCCCGCGCCATGGGCGACGAAGGTCTTGCCCTGCTCGGCGATGGCGGCATCAGCTTTACCGGGCGCGATCTGCTGGTCGAACTCGACATGTCCTATCTCGGCCAGACCCACACGGTCGCCGTTCCCGTCGCGCTCGAGGCACTCTCGGACCGCGACCAGATCAAGGCCGCGTTCGAGACGACATATGACACCGCCTTTGGCAGCCACCTCGAAAACGTCGCGATCCGGGTGCTGAACCTGCGGGTCTCGGCCATCGGGAGGCGTCCGAAATTCGACCTCCGGGTGCTGGCCCCCACGACCGACACCAAACCCAAGGACGCCATCGCCTCGCGCCGCCAGATGTATGCGGACGGCAACTGGCACGACACGCCGGTCTATGACCGGCTGGCGCTCGCGGTCGGCAGCGTTGTCGCCGGTCCGGCCATCCTCGAACAGCTTGATACGACCATCATCGTCGAGCCGGGGCAGAACGCCCGCGTGGATGATTTCGGCAATATCGTTCTGGCCGCCGACTAGGCCACGCAAACAAAGGGCCGGAAAATATCCGGCCCTTCATACTAATCAAAAAGAATACTATGCGCCTCCGAGCGCCGCCGTCTCTTGTATTCAGAGCGGGCGGAGTCATGGCTAAGTCCCACATCCTGCCGAAGATGATCGGGCAGGATCTGGTAGTCCCGGTTGCGTCGGCGTCCGCCCGGGTTAGAGCGGTTACGCTCCTTGCGGACCTGATCAACACCGCGGCTGGCGGGAAGGCGAATGATGCTGGGCATTTCCATGATTGCCCGAAAGAAACTATCAGTAAACATTTAACAAATTCCTCGAATAGAAGGGTACTGGTCAGTTTGAATAGGTGGTCTGAATAAATATTCACGGCGCCGAACAGGTGTTGGAATTCCCGTTCATCCTGTCATGGCAAGGGCCATCACGTGTTCGGCCTTGGGCTTCCCGCAGCGCCGCGACGCAGGTGCTACACCCTGTTTCCAGGCCGTCCTAGTCAGGAATTCCACCAGAGAAACGGCCATCGGATCGGACATGGCAACAACCTGCTCGTCCTCCGCCGGATGCGCTTCTTCCATCGGTGTTCCCACCGGACGGATGTGCAGCAGGTGGCGGTATCCAAGCGATTTGAGAAAGGTCTCGCAGGTGGCATTGGCCCCAACGACACGCAAGTTGCCGCCCGTCTGTTGTAGCAGCTTCCCGGCGACGATGATGCCGCGGCACCCGGCGCGGGTCAGCCCCTGCAGGCCGGTCAGATCCAGCGTAATGTGTTGCCAGCCCGCCCGGACCTGCTCGACAAGCGTGTCGAACAAAAGGCCGGACGAACTGGAGTTTATCTTGCCCTCAATCGTAACAAACAACTGATCATCATGGGCGATACTTGTTACATGCACAGCTAAAGTCCTTTTGATAATAGATATGACTTGGTCGCCGGAATGGCGCTCTTGGTTCAAAAAAATGTTCAAATTAAATTATTGTTGTGGGCATTGGTGTTACGCGCCGCAGCCCGCCATAGCCGATCAGCTCAGGCATCTTTTCCAACCGAAGGGTCGGCGCCGCGTCCAGCAGAGCGGCCAGCCCTTCTTCCATTTCGATCCGAGCCAGCATCTCGCCGATGCAGCGATGCGGGCCGCGCCCGAAAACCAAGTGCAACTTCGGGTGGTCGCCCCGGCGGACATCGAACCGAGTCGGATCGCGATAGATCGCCGGGTCGCGCATCGCCGACATGGTCGACAACCGCAGCATGGACCCGGCAGGCAAAACCGCGTCCCCGATGGTCACCGGGACCGAGGTGAAACGCGGAATCGACCCGACAGCCGGTTCATACCGCAGCGCCTCGTTGACCGCGCCGGGGATCAGCGCGGGATCGGCCCGCACGTCGGACCAGTCCCCGCTCTCAAGCAGCAGTGCCACCAGCATCGCGAACCCCGACCGTGTTGTATCGCTGGCCGCGACAATCATCCCAAGCACCTGAAAGATCAGGCTCTCAAAGCTCAGCTTCGGCTCTTCCTGCCAGTTCGACACAAGCATCGACAACAGATCGTCGCGCGGACGGGTCAACCGCGCTTTCAACTGGTCATCGACATAATCATACAGCTCGCCCGTCGCATTCTCGATCCTATCATGCAGATGATGCGGATAGACGGGATCGACCGCCTGCGAAATCTCATACACGCAGCGCGTGAAATACCGGGTATCGGCACGCGGCAGGCCAAGGATCGCCGAGATCATGTGCGCCGGCACCAGCGAGGCCATGTGCTCGACAAAATCGAATATCTCGCCCCGGGGGAGATCGGCCACGATCCTGTTCGCCACGTCACGCACGATCGGCCGCGATCGCTGCATCAACCGATGGGCAAAGCTGCGCGCGAACATGCCACGTTTCTGTCGATGCACCTCGCCGTTCGACAGCAGGAAGAAATCGCGCAGCAGCCGGGCGGTAATACCCTCGGGCACCCTGTTCATCTCGACATAATCCGGACCCGGGCATTGCAGGATCGACGGATCGCCCAGCAGGGAAACAACATCCTCTCCGCGCAGCACAAGATACTGGCGCGGTGCCGTCTGAACCGCCGCATGATCTTTCCGCAATCCGGCGAGCACACCATGCGGATCATCGGCGAAAATGGCAGTGTCGATTTGCAGGGGGGCGCGGGGGCTCGGAGTAACTTGTTCGGTCATGGCGTGGGCTTTCGATTGACTGTCTTGTTCCCGTTGCTTCGGGGTGCCGCCCTTTTTCGCGCCTTCTCGTTGTGACAAGCGTGGTAACGAGTGTTGTATTCGTACTCTTGTGCCGTTGTTTCCTCATTCTTGCTCTCGCACAGGCAGCGGATTTGACCTAGGGGAAGGCGCAGAACGACTCACCTCAAGGCCGCATTCCCTGGCTCGGTTGGAGAGCACAGAATTTGTGCTGCCGGACCGCCTTGAAACCGAAAACGAACTCAAACGGCGTGGCTTTCCTCCATGGCCGAGTGAAACTGTCAGGGTTAATCGATATGGTTTTTAACAAACCGAGTTCTCCGACCTGCGGCGACAAGATGATCGACGGAATTGAAGTAACGCTTTTGGGTGAACTGAAGGTGGTACGGGACGGGCAGGAAATGGCTCTGCCGTCGTCACGCAAGGCGCGCGCGCTTCTTGCTTTTCTGATTACCACCCAACGTCCCCATCGTCGCGAGCGGCTGTGCGAGCTGTTCTGGGATTTGCCCGACGACCCAAAGGCGGCGCTGCGTTGGTCGCTTAGCAAGCTGCGCAAGGTGGTCGACAGCACCGGTCACCCCAGGATAATCGCCGACCGGGAAAGGGTCTCTATCGATACCTCCGGTATGGATGTCGATGTCCACCGACTGAGCGCCCGGATGCGGGACGCACAGGACGGCATCCCGCTTACCGAGCTCGAAACCATGGCAGGCCAGCTCAACGCGGTCTTTCTCGACGGACTCGATAGTGCCGGGGACGAGGCATTTACCTCGTGGCTGATCGCCGAGCGTGAAGATATGCTGGCCCTTCAGGCCAATGTGCTCCGGCAGCTTGCCACCCATCCCAAAGCAGGGATTTCCGCCCGCAAATGGCTCCGCCTCTGGCACGAAATCGACCCCGAAGGCGCCGAGAATTACGAGGCCGGGCAGGGTGATACGGATACCCCCGCGCCACCGGCCCGCGCCCCGGAACCCCCCGAGACCAAGGCCCTGCGCACCCAGCGGATCGGCTTCTGCAACGTACCGGACGGGACGAAAATCGCCTTTGCGACATTGGGCGAGGGTCCGCCCCTGCTCAAGGCCGCGAACTGGCTGACCCATCTGGAATTCGACTGGGGCACCCCGATCTGGGGCAAGTGTTTCGGCGAACTGGCCCGCTCGCGCAGTTTCATCCGTTATGACGAACGCGGCTGCGGCCTCTCGGACTGGGAGGTCGAAGATCTCAGCTTTGACGCCTTTGTCGAAGATCTCGAGACCGTCGCTGACAAGCTGTCACTCGATCGCTTTCCACTGCTCGGTATCTCGCAGGGCGCCGCCGTCTGCGTCGAATACGCGGTACGTCATCCCGAACGGGTTTCGGGCCTTATTCTTGTCGGCGGCTACGCGGCCGGTTGGCGCCATCTTTCCAGCCCCGAGGAACAGGCCCGCCGCGAGGCCGTGCGCAGCCTGACCGAGGTCGGCTGGGGAACGGATAACCCCGCCTACCGACACATCTTTTCTCAGACCTTCATGCCCGACGCCCACCCCGAGGATCTCGCATGGTTCGACGACTTTCAGCGTCGCACCACCTCGGCGGAAAATGCCGCACGGTTCCAGGATGCCTTTGGCTACATCGACGTGCGCCACCAGCTTTCCAAGGTGCAGGCCCCGACCATCGTGTTGCACTCGCGTCACGACCAGCGCATCCCCTATGAGGTCGGCCGCGCCATGGCCTCGGACATCCCCGACGCCCGCTTTGTCACGCTGGAAAGCCGCAACCATGTGCTGGTGGATTATGAACCGGCTTGGGGTGTCTGCATGAACGCGATCCAGGATTTCCTTGTGGAGCAAGGTATTTAGGGACAGTACAAAACCCGGAAAACACGCATTCGGGGAAAAATGCCGCGCGTCAGATATGCAAGTTGACTCGACCTTCCGTCGCGGAAACACTGCGCGCGGATACGGCGGCGCGTCAATTTTTCCGCCTTATCAAGCCTTTTTAAGACCGCGGGAGGACTGTTGGTATGTCGGATCTGTCTTTGGTGCAGCTCAAATTTCTGGCCACCTATCTCCATGTGGTACCTAATCCAAAGATCTTCAAAGGCAAGAAAAAGAAGGAAATCGATTACAACAACCGGGTCACGGCCGAATACGAGGCCTATCTCGAAAAGAAGGCCGAAGCCGATGCCCTGCTGGCCGAAATCGCCGCCAGCCTCGAGACTTCCCGCCAGCTTCAGCGCAGCTCGCCCAAGGACGGGCTGACCGACGCGGCTAAGCTGTTCTTCGACCGGGTCTCGCGGGCGGGCAAGGAATACGACGCCTATAACCGCGAATGCGTGCAGATCAACGTGACCGTGGTCAGCGCCGATGCGAACAACCCCGGTTTTGTCACTGGGCGCAACGCGCTCGACATCCTTATCTTCAACCTGAACCAGTTGAAAAAGCGCGTCCCCGATACCCCGCCCAGCCTTCAAAGCGGCGCGGTCGGCGTGCTCTTTGCCCGCAAGCGCGACATCGGCGCGCTATCGCAGTTCAAAAGCGCGGGCATGCTGAATGACAAGGTGGTCAAGATGCCTCTGCCCGATGATGGCGAGGACCAGAAACGCATCAACCTGCTCAAGCAGCATGGCGATGCCTGCAAGTCGGCGATGACTCAGCTCGACGACCTGCTGACCGAAGCCAAAAAGCCGGAAAACGCTGGCAACAGCGCGATCTATGTCGATCGCTCCGATACCATCGTATCCGATCTGCGTAACGATCTGGGCGGTATCGAAAAAGACCTGCTCGCGGTCATTGGCGGGAGCGCTCGAGAAAAGCTGTCCGAACTCGTCACCGGCAATGACGACATCGCCAAGCGCGAGGTCGAGCGGCTCAACATCATCACCGACAACACCGCCCGGCTCGACACGCTGCTCACCGCGCTCAAGGACAAGGCGAACGAACTGAAAGACGCGCATGCAAACGCCGAAACCCCCTCGGCCAAGCGCGAGGCCGCCAAGGAATACCGCGACGTCAAAGAACGGATGGAGCAGCTTGAAACCCGCAAGAGCCAGCTGAAGGCCTACGAAGACCAGCTTGTCCTGCGCACCGCCAAGATCGACGAGGCCCGCAGCGAGCTTCTGGTTTGGTCCGACGATCCCGCGCAGGCCATGCAGGACAACATGCCAAACCCGCTGACAGACCTGTCGCGCGACCCGAGCGAGATTCTGATCCTTGGTGGCAAGGACAAGAACGATCCCACCAAGATGCTGCCGGGCCAGATCGACAACCTGCGCGCGCAATACGACAACGAACGCCATCGCCTGCGTCTCGACGCCAAGCTGTTCCCGAATGAATCCGATCTCACCTACCTGAACGAAACCCAGCATGTGACGCTTATGGCGATGCTCGACGAGGCCGAGAAATTCGCCCGCGCCGGGGCACTGGACAAGGCGCAATATGCGATCGACCGCACCGTCGCGCTTCACGCCAAGATCGACAATGCCGCCCGCTCCGCGCTGCCCGAACCCGTCGCCAAGGTCCCCTCGGACGAAGAAAAGATCGCCAGACGTCTCACCGAGCTCTCCGTGAAACTTGATCGGTTCTGGGGGCTGGGCGGCGATGCGGGCAACGCGCTGCGCACGCTGCTGAACCGGGTGCACGGAGTTTATGACAAGGAACTGGCAAAGGACGCGCCGCTGCGCGATTTCACCCGTATCGGTGAAGCGGTCGATGCCTATGAAAAGAAGCTGAACGCAGAGATTTCCGCCTTCAAGCCGCAGGTCGGCGACATGCTGACACGGGACAAGGCCAAGGATGCCCGCAACAAGCTGATCGGCGGCTTGCTCGACATCTATAACACCAAGGAACTGCAGGAATCCCAGCTCGATTCCGTCCCCGAAGACAAGCTGCTGATCCTCGAAAAGGACGGCACGACCCATTACTACGAAATCCAGACCAAGCATGACGGCACGGTGGATCGGCGCGGCGATCACAAGATCCCGCGCGAGGCGATGGAAAACCTGCTGCAACAGGCCAACATGCTGGAAATGCTGGCCAAAAGTTCGGCGCCCGATTGCATCGAGGCAATCAACGAGGCAACCGCCAAAGCCGAGGCTGATTTCGCGGCAATCTCGGCGGGCAGCGAGGACTACGAGCACGTCAGAAAAACGGTGATCAAATGCGATACGCTGATCGCCGACAAGCTTTTCGCCACGTGGATTCCCGACGGCTTCTTTGAAACCCGCACCAAGTTCGACAGTTTCAAGGACAGCTACAAACGCGATCTTCTGCCCGCCGAGGCAAAGCGCCGCGTTGATGTCTTCCACACCGATCTGACCAACCACAAGACCAACGCGGAAAAGCTCAAGAAGGACTTTGAAGAGGTCGAGAAGCTTGTCGAACAGGTAGAATCGACCCTGCGCAATGGCCGCCGGGGCGACAAGCCGAACCTCGTTCAAAAGCTTCAGGAAATCGTCGACGGCGCGCCCGGCTCGCTTCAGGGGACCTATGTTGCCGCACCGGAGGATACGGCCGAACTCGCCCCGTTGATCGCGGAGATGAAGACCAACCTCGACAAGATCTCGCCTGCGCTGAAAAAGGACGGCCTCGAAGGTCTGTTCAAGGACCGGATCAAGACCGCCCGCACCAAGCTGGAAACCAAATCCGGCACCGGTATCGGACGCGCGCGCACCGATGTGACGAAGATCAAGCAGGATATGCAGGACAAGCTGACCGAACTGGGCACGCTCGACAGCATGGCAGCCATCAAGAAGCTCGCCGCTTTCCTTAAGACCGAAGGCGCGGGACAGGACAAGATCACCACCGCCCAGACAGCCTTTGGGGCCGACACCAAGACAATCGAAGACGATCTGGACGCGGTGAAAAAGATCCTCAAGGACAGCAAGCGCACGCTGGCCACCTATGAAGAATACATGGATGTGGAAAAGGCGCTGAAATCCCAGCTCGACGTTTTGAAAAAGAACAAGGATCCCGTCGACGCCGCCGACCAGCTTCGCCAGCTCAAGGTGCAGGCGGCCCAGCTCAAGGAAGAGGTAAGCAACCTTAGCAATATCGCGGCCGGCAAGGGCGAAGGTGTCGATTTCGCCAAGTGGGAAAGCGCGCTGAAATCGAAATTTGCCGATGTCAGCAAAGAGGCCGCCACCGTCGCGGCCGAAATCCGCAAAAAGGCGGCCGAGACCACGGTCGAACCCCAAGACGGGATTGATCAGACCGAGGCCGACCGGCAGACGACCGAAATCCGCGACGCCGCCGAGGCCGCCGCCAAGACGCTCGATCTCATCACCACGGGCAATTTCGACCAGATCCTGACGCTCGATGCCAGCCTCCCGCAAGAGGCCACTAATGCACTGCGGATCACGGATGATGCCGCCGCCCGCAAGGCGGCGCTGGCCACCGTCCGCGAAAAGGCACTCGCTGAAATCAGGCGTATCCGCCAGCAGATAGACAGCCACCCGGCGCTGGGCGTCTATCGCAACAATCCCTTCTCCATCAAAAGCTGGGCCCCCTTCCTTGGAGCGATGCACAGCTTTGACGTGATGGTCCTGACGAAACTCAAGCCGGTCTGATCGACCCGGGCGACAACCAGTTAAGCGAGGAAAACAGATGGCTTTGAGTGAACAGCAGATCGAATGGGTAGGTTGGGTCGCAGGCAAAAAGATCGACGCAAATGCCGTATCCGCACAGGCGGTACTGGATGAGAAAAAGCAGGCGATCCTGAACGACACGATCCGAAAGGCGCTGGGCGACCTGCATGACGACATCGACGAGGCGCAAAAGATTGTCATCCAACGGCAGGACGATCCCAACGCGGTCAAGGCGCTCTGGCGCAAGATCGCGGGCACCAGCAACACGCAGGACCTGTTCTGGCGGGCCACCGACGAGGATACGAACAAGAGCATCCTGTCGAAATACGAACTTCGCGCCGATGTCGAGGTCGACACGGTCGACGATATCGACGATTCCGTCCTGAACATCGACCCGGGCCAGCTGAAAAAGCTGCACGACAGCTTTACCCAGATCCTGAACCTTCAGAAATCCATGCAGATGCAGCTGGATGAAAACGGCGAACGGCTATTCTCTGACGAGGAAATCCGCAACGAACTCTGGACGCCGATGGTCCGCTCGGGGCTGATCCCCGACAACATGGTGCCCGACGATTTCTCGGAACATGCGATTGCCTTCAAGGGTGCACAAAAACTCTATGCCGACCGGATCGACGCCTACAGCAAGACCCATACCAAGACCCAGGACGCCTGGGCCTTTGGCCTGCGCATCGCCAAGGAAACCGTAACCGTAACAGGCGCCATCGTCTCCGGGTCCTTCACCATGGCCAATTCCGTTGAAGTCGCTGGCAAGCAACAGGAAATGAATGACCTGAAACTGGAAAAAGAGCAGCTGCTCAAGGCGGATCCCAACGCCGATACCTCGGCGCTCCAGACCCAGATCGACGCTAAGGACCAGCAGGTCCGCGAATTGCAGAACATCCCGAAATACATCGACGCGGGCACCGCGCTGTTGAACGGCGGTATCTCCCTCGTCGAGCTTGGGGTCGAACACCATTACGCCCCCAAGGATCAGGACAACTGGACGAAATGGACCAAGACCATCGGCAAGGGTCTGGAAATCGCGCAGGGCATGGCGATCTCGGCCGCCTCCACCTCGATCCTCGCGGGCTCAAATGATAACGGCAAGTCCGAGGCTGGTCTGATCACCTGTGTCACCTGTTCGCTTCAGGCTGGGTTCACCGCCGCGCGTCTGGTGCCGGCGGTGCACGCGATCTGGAAAGAACCGGACGAAGCCAAACGCGCCCTGATGATCGCGAAGGCGGTCGGGGACCTCGCCACCTGCGTTGCCAGCTCGATCACCGCCGCGGCCTCGCAGATCAACACGGTCGACAAGAACGCCAGCGAAGAGGAGCAGAAAGCTCAGAAACAGACCGACACGGATGCCAAGGCCGAATTCGCGCAGCTTGCCAGCGCGTTGAAACTGGCGATTTCGCAGGCAGGCAACGGCGTTGCGATCTACGAAGCAGTCAAGCGCGGTGACATGAAAACAGTCGGGATGCTGCTTGGCGGCATGGCCGTCGCCACCGTCTTTGGTGCCACCTCCGAGGTGATCTATGACGCGGTCCGCGAAGACGTGGACCGCGTCGAAGGCGCGCGCCGCGCAAGCGAGGAGGCCCCCGTCGTCGGCTCCCATACGGAAACCACCGACAGCGATCAGGAGTCGGGTCAGGACAAGGGGTCTGCCGCCACGCTCGAGGCGCTGCAGAAATCCATCGGCTCCACCGAAGGCGTCGCCATCGGCCAGATGAAGGCCAAGGTCCCGCCGATGAGCGAGGAAAGCCAGAAACTGCTGGAAAGCATGATCAGCACCGAGGTCGAAGGCGCGCAGCAGAAAGAGGCTGAGGAAGAGCTTGAAAAGGCAATGGATCCCGAAGTCATCAAGGCGATGATGGAGGATATCGACGGCGCGATGGGCGATTTTGAGGCCCAGTATTCCAAGGCCTTCCCAGATCCGGGCCTGACCGACCGCACCCCCGAAGAGGTGATCGAGGCGCAGGCAGCAATCGACCGGGCGATGGCCAACACGGCGGCGCTCCGGGCCAAGGTCGCGCTGATTAACAGCCTGTCGGGCGGCGCGGCTGGCGTTATCTCAGCCCTCGTGCCGGGGGCAAGCGCCGCCGCTTCGGCCCAAGCGCTCGCCCGTGACATCTATCTCCTCGTTAAATGTGTCGAGGTTCACAACACATGGTGCGACAGCATGGACGTCGCGATGGCCGGGCAGGGCGGGGCAGCGGCGGCGATCCATAACGCCGTCCGCAATGCCCGCATCCATCTTTCGCAGGCAGCGATTGTCGCGATCCTCTCGGCACTCAAGGCCTCTGCCGAAGTGGCCAAGATGTTCGACCCGACCGGGACAGCCGCCGGTGTATCAGCCGGGGCCAGCATGGCCTCGGCCGTGGTGAACTACGGCTACAAGATGCAGAAAGAGGCCGACATCAAGAACGGCTGGAAGGTCTATAAAGAGGCCCGTTCCAACCCCGGAAACCGCAAAAAGGCCCGCAAGGCGCTGCGGCTGAACTCGACGCTGGCCAAGTGCTGCATCGCTTATGGTGCGGCGATGATGAACGACACCGCCGCGAAACAGGCAATCAAGGCAACCGGTCTGACCGTCGCCGCGATCCAGAACGATCAGGATATCTGCGTCCGTCTCGTCGCCTATCTCGAAAACGAACTCGCCGACGATCCGGTGGTCATGGCCGTCGAATACAAGAAAGACAACAAATGGGCGCCCGGCGATCCGGCGCTCGATCTCTCCGTCTGGACCAGTTTCAAGGCCGCTGCCGCCAAGTCAGCCCAGCCGCCGCTCGCCGAAGGCAGCCTTGCAACCCCGGCCATCGACCGGTTGCTCGGGGTTATCGCGCAGAACCCCGGCTGGGATGACACTTCGGCCTTCAAGGCTGCCCGCGAAAAAGCCGCGAGCGACGATCCTCAGGATGATAACGCGCCGGTGCCGCAGATCCCGGACGATGTGCAGCGGATTCTCGACAAGCAGCTCGAGATCAACGACTACCTCGACCGCCTTGGGGAGGCCTTTGCCGCCTACCAGCCGATGGCCGCCACGGGCAGCTCGGCGCACAAGCCGATGGCCGATGCCGCCGCGATCTTTGCCACGATGGCGCGCGCCGGGGCGAGGGTCACGAACGACAATATCAAGGTGATCCGCAGCTATCCCGCGCTGGTCGCCTGAGCGTAAACCCCTCGGGCGGTGCCCATCCGATGCACGGGGGGTGTACAGGGGGTGTACAGCAGGTGCCCCCTGTTTTTGGCAGGTGATTGCTGTGTCGGATAGCCGGTGCAGGGGCATACCGCCCCGCCTGTCGCAAGGAACGCGTCGTTTTCCGGCAGTCGTTCGATTACGCTCCGCTTGCTGAAATAAAGTTAATTAACAGCGCATTAGGCGGCGCGTGTCCCGCCTGCAGCGTCACTCCGCACGTCAAGGAAATCCCAAATTAACCGACGCGCGATAGACCCTCCGCGCGCCGGGAATACCGTCTTAGCGGGCCGAGCTCGCCCAGTCCCAATACATCTCGCGCACTTTTCGCGTGATCGGCCCGATCTGGTACTGGCGGTCGTCAAAGGCGCTGACCGGCGTGACCTTGTTCATGTTGCCGGAAAGGAAAACCTCGTCCGCCGTGTCAAAATCTTCGAATGTCAGCACGGTTTCATGCACCACCATCCCGTCGGCCCGCATGTTCGACATATGCCGCGCCCGGGTGATCCCGGCCAGAAAGGTGCCATTCGCAATCGGGGTGAAAACCTCTCCGTCCCGGGCCATGAAGACATTGGCCGTGGCGGTTTCGGCGACATTGCCCATCGCATCGGCCACCAGCGCGTTGCTGAACCCCTTGCGTCGCGCTTCGGCCAGCATCCGGGCATTGTTCGGGTAAAGGCAGCCCGCCTTGGCATTGACCACCGCGTCCTCCTGCACGGGACGGCGGAAACGGGTCCGGGTCAGGGTGGCGCTGGCGGTCTCGGGGGCCATCGGGATCTCTTCGAGGCAGAGCGCAAAGCCCGTTTCGCCCTGCGGGATGATCGCGGTTTCGTCCCCGTCGATGCCCCAATACATCGGGCGGATATAGACAGCGCTGCCCTTGTCATAGGCGGAAAGACCCTCGTGGGTGATCGCCATCATCTCCTCGACCGAGACGGTCGGGGTCAGCATCAGCGCCTCGGCCGAGCGGTTCACCCGCGCGCAATGGGGCTCAAGATCGGGGGTCAGCCCATTGACGTACCGCGCGCCGTCAAAGACCGAAGAGCCAAGCCAGGCGCCATGATCCGCCGCCCGCATGATCGGCGCGTCCCCGTCATGCCATGTGCCGTTGAAATAGGTGCGGATGTTTTTGCCGGTGGCCATCTTGCTCTCTCCCGTCTGCTTCGGGCGGACTGTACGGGCGAAGCGGGGGCAAGGTCCAGAGCGCGGGGCCAGACCGATGGCGCAAAAAGAAAGAGCCCCGAAAACGGGGCTCTTTCAGAAATTCTTGTCTGATCGGAAAGATCAGGCGGCTTTGCGACGACGACGTGCAGCTGCCAGACCGCCCAGACCGGTGATCAGCATCAGGCCAGCGGCCGGAACCGGAACCGGAGTGGTCGTGGTCGAGGAGAACGATACGAGAGTTTGACCGTTCTGCGTGGTGAACTGCATGAAGCCAGCGCCATCTTCCAGAATGCCGTCGGTGTCCGAGATCATACCGACTGCGGTGAAAGCGTTTTCAGCCGTGTCGATGGCAAAGGAGGTTGCCGTGAAGACAAAGTTTGCCACTTCCCAGATCACGCCGGGTGCATCGAAGTCGATGTCAAACAGCGAAACCGACTGGCCAAGGAACAGGCCAGCAAAGGACTCGGTGCCGATTACGACGAAACCCGGGTCGTTCAGGTCGACGTCTGCAACGCCAGCATCGCCGGCCATGAAGTCAGAGTTGTCGAGGTTCACGGTGCCGCCGATATCGATTTGGCCCGAAATAGTCGCTGCGGATGCCGCGAGGGGCGCCGCAACGGCGAAAGCTGTGGCGAGGCCCAGCATTTTAATTTTTTCGATCATATCTATTTTCCCATTTCCTTGTTACCCGACCTACCAGATACAACACAGCGCAGATCGTCGTACTCTGTTAACAAATTAGGCAGGGGCGCTTCAACGATTTTATCGCAAAAAACCGCCTATTCGCCAAGATTTCGCCACTTTTCCTGCAATACAACGGCGGCTAACACGTTTAAATTGTTTCCGAATACTGTGAACAACTCTTTGCTTAGCGTGATCATTGACAAAATGGAAACAAACGTAGGGTGAACGCAGGTTTCTTGCGGTTTTTCGACGGGTGATTCTCTCTGACGAAATGTGGCGAAAACCTGAAATGTGGCGAAATTTTGGCTACTTATGGTTGTGCAATGCAACGTAAGCGGGTTGCCGCGCGTGGCCAAAACCACCGCGTTAACCAGTTAAAAGCTTTGGGTTTGACAGAACGGTACGGTCGGGCGTCAGGCGCCGACCATACCCACGATGTCATAGGTTTTCTGCAGGATCGGGCTGGCGATCGCCCGCGCCCGCTCGGCCCCCTGGGCTAGGATGCGGTCGATCTCGGACTGGTCGTCCATCAGCCGCGACATCTCGGTCGTGATCGGCGAAAGCCGCGCCACGGCCAGTTCCGCCAGCATCGGTTTGAAGGTGCCGAACTGCATCCCGCCAACCTCGGCCAGCACCTGATCGACGCTCTGATCGGACAGGCCCGCATAGATGTTCACGAGGTTGCGCGCATCCGGACGGTCCTCGAGCCCTGCTGCCTCGGAGGGCAGCGCCTCGGGATCGGTCTTGGCCTTGCGGATCTTCTTGGCGATGGTGTCCGCATCGTCGGTCAGGTTGATCCGGCTGGCGTCCGACGGGTCCGATTTGCTCATCTTCTTGGTGCCGTCGCGCAGGGACATGACCCGCGTCGCGGCGCCCTCGATGACCGGCTCGGTGATCGGGAAGAAATCGACCTCATAGTCATGGTTGAACTTGGTGGCGATGTCGCGGGTCAGCTCGATATGCTGTTTCTGGTCCTCGCCGACCGGCACATGGGTCGCGTGGTAGATCAGGATGTCCGCTGCCATCAGCGCGGGGTAGGCGAACAGCCCAAGCGAGGCCGCCTCGGCATTCTTGCCCGCCTTGTCTTTCCACTGGGTCATGCGGCCCATCCAGCCCATCCGCGCGACACAGTTGAAGATCCACGCAAGTTGCGCATGCTCCGGCACTTGGCTCTGGTTAATGAGGATGGACTTCGTCGGGTCGATCCCGGCGGCGATGAAACCGGCGCAAAGCTCGCGCGTCTGACGCTTGAGATCCGCCGGGGATTGCCAGACCGTGATCGCGTGCAAGTCGACCATGCAATAGACCGTCTCGGCGCTGCCCGCGTTCTGGGTATCGACGAACCGCTTGAGCGCGCCCAGATAATTGCCCAGATGCAGGTTGCCCGATGGCTGGATCCCGGAGAAAACCCGTGGCGTAAAGGTCGTTTCGCTCATGTCTTTGACACTCCCGGCTGGAAAACTCGGCCTGCCTCGCTTACCCATGCACCAAAGCGGCGTCAAGAAGCCGGACAGGAGCCTTACCCATGACCCCATCCAATCCCAACAATGCGGTCAATCCGCTGCCACCGGTCGTGGTTGCGCTGTTCCTCATCCTTCTGGCAATCGAGCTGTATTTTCAGGCCGGGAGCAACGGGCTGGCCGGCGGACCCTCGGCCGTTGGCTGGCGGCTGACCGCGCTGCAACGCTATGGGTTCTCGGGCGAAATACTGCGCTGGATGTGGGACACCGGGCAATGGCCTGCGGAACACCTGATCCGCTTTATCAGCTACCCCTTCATCCATGTGAGTTTCACGCAGACGATCTTTGCCGGGGTCATGATGCTGGCGATGGGCAAGATGGTCGCCGAAGTCTTTGGCCCCATTGCCTTTCTAGCGGTCTATTTCATTTCGGCCATCGTCGGCGCGCTGGCCTATACTGTGCTGACCGACGGGGCGCTGCCGCTGATCGGGTCGTTTCCGCCGGTTTACGGGCTAATCGGGGCCTTTACATGGCTGCTCTGGCGCAAGATGTCGCTGGTCGGAGAAAACCAGTTCCGGGCCTTTACGTTGATCGGCTTCCTGATGGGAATCCAGTTGATCTTCGCCCTGTTCTTCGAGGTTTCCAAGGATTGGGTCGCCGATCTGGCGGGCTTTGCCACGGGCTTCATGCTGTCCTTCCTGCTGGTGCCCGGCGGCTGGGCAAAGATCCTCGCGAAACTGCGGCAGGAAAAGTAAAACCGCCGCATTCCCGGAGGAAGCGGCGGCGAACTGATTAACTTGAGCGTATGATAACTCGAGGGGTACTAAACTATTGGTATCAGGGCCAGATCAGGCCAGTCCGATAAAGGACAAAATGGCCAGAACTACGACGACAAGCCCGACGATATAGATGATGGAACGCATGTAATCTCTCCTTTTGGGGCCGGGCCGGTGTGTCGCCGCAGCCATGATTTGACCACTAACGCCCGCGTGATCGAAAAAGTTCCAGCGCATTAACGTCTTGTAAGCGTTCGCTTGAAATCCGAGAGTTTTACGCCGCCAATTGCCTGTGCGATGGCAAAGAACAGGACGATGCCAAACACCACCAGCCCGGCCAGCGCGAGATAGCGCCAGCCAGCGGTGAACAGATAGGGTTCCAGCAGTTCGGCCCCGCCCCAAAGCGCCGCGCCCATCAGCGCGGCAGCAAGGCAGATCCGCCAGAGCCGCGTGTGAAACCGCGCGTCGAACCGCGCCACGTCGCCCATGTCCCGCGCGCCTCGCATCAGGAGCACAACCATCGCCCAGCCCGCCAGCGTCGTGGCAATCGCTGGCGCCAGCCAGCCGACAATCGGCGCAAGACCCAGCGCCGCCACCGCGTTTATCACCATCGAAACAACGGCATAGCGAAAGGGCGAGCGGGTGTCTTCACGCGCGAAGTAGAGCGGTTGCAGGATCTTCTGCAGAACGAAAGCGGGTAGGCCCAGACCATAGATCGCAACCGCACTGGCAATGGCGGCGCTATCCGCATAGGTCGCCTCGCCACGCTGAAACAGGACCGACACGAGCGGCAGTGGGATCACAATCAGCGCCACGGCCGAGGGGATGGTGAGCGCCAGCGACACTTCGGCAGCCCGGCTGAGCGCGGCCCGCCCGCCGGCATCATCCTTGGCGGCAAGGCGGCGGGAAAGGTCGGGCAAAAGCACCACGCCGATGGCAATACCCACCACGCCCAGCGGCAGCTGGTAGAGCCTGTCCGCCGCATACAGCCAGCCCACGGCCCGGTCGAAATAGCTGGCCACCTGTTGTCCGACGAGCAGGTTCACCTGGACGACGCCCCCGGCCAGCGCGGCTGGCACGGCGACCCGCACCAGCCGTCCCAGCTCGGGCGAGAGGCGCGGCCGGCGCAGGCGCAGCGGGAAACCGGCGCGGCGGGCGGCGACCCAGACCAGCACCATCTGCGCGACGCCCGCGACGGGAATGCCCCAGATCAGCGCGCGGGCCACATCGGCCCCGGCCCATGCGGTCAGGGCCATGGCGGTGATGAGGATGACGTTCAGCAGCACCGGCGCGGCGGCAGCGGCGGCAAAGCGCCCGGTGGCGTTCAGCACGCCCGAAAGCAGCGCGGCAATCGAGACGAACAGGATGTAGGGAAAGGTGATCCGCGCGAATTCCACCGACAGATCAAAGGTTTCCTCTCCGGCAAAGCCGCTGGCCAACGCAAGGATCAGCCAAGGCATGGCCGCTTGGGCGATGAGCGTCAGCACGATCAGAATGCTGGCTAAACCGGCCAGTGCCTGCTCTGCGAAATCCTGCGCATCGCCGCCCGACTCCAGCCGCTTGGAGAACATCGGCACAAAGGCCATGTTGAACGCGCCCTCGGCAAAGAAGCGGCGGAACATGTTGGGCAGGCGAAAGGCCACCACATAGGCCTCATAGAGCGGTCCAGTGCCCAGAAAGGCGAGGATCATCGCATCGCGCACAAAGCCGAGGATACGGCTGAGCAGGGTCCAGACGCCGACGGTCAGAAAGCCGGACATCAAGCGGATCGGTTTCATGGTTTGCCTGTAGAAAAGTGCGCCCCTTGCGGGGTCTGTTCGGGCCAGATTACCGGCTTTCCGGGCGCAGGGAAAGCCGGTCTCTCGCAAGGACTGCGTTACTTGTCGGCCCGTTCGACACCTTCGATGATCGCATGGCGCAGCTTGGCCTCAAGCGAGCGCTGCTTGGATTCAGAATGGTATTTCAGGCCAAACATGTCCTTGACATAGAAGGTGTCCACCACCTGTTCACCAAAGGTCGCGATGACCGCATTGGCGATATAGACATTCGCCCCGGCCAGCGTGCGCGCCAGATCGTAGAGCAGGCCGGGCCGGTCGCGGGTGTCGACCTCGATGATCGTGTAGATATCCGAGCCTTCGTTGTCGAAGGTGATATGGGTCGGCACGTCAAAGGCTTTTTCGCGCTTCTTGATCTTGTCCTTGGACTTGAGCGCCTCGCGGGCGAGAACCTCGCCGCGCAGGGTCTTTTCGATCATCTGGGTCAGGCGCGGCAGGCGCGACGTTTCATAGGGTTTGCCGTCGCTGTCCTGTATCCAGTAGGCATCGGTGACGTACCCGTCCTTGGTCGTATAGCTGCGCGCATCGACCACGTTCGCTCCGACCAGTGCCAGCGCCCCGGCCAGGCGGGCGAAGATGCCCGGGTGATCGGCCATCACGAAACAGGCCCGAGTCGCATCGCGATCTTCGTCCGGGTGCAGGTTGATGAGGATTTTGCTCGGATCGTGCAGTGATTCCAGTTCGCGCAGCATACGCGCGAAATCGACGTGCGCCGTCGTATGCAGCCCCTGCCAGTAGGGCGGGTAGTGACGGCTCGTGGCAAGTTTGAGCGCCGATTTCGACCAGTCGGGCAGGGCCTCGCGCAGCGCCTTGCGCGCCTCTGCACCGCGGTTCTCGCGGTTGAGATCCTCCATCCCGGTTTCCAGCGCGCGGCGGGTCTGGCGATATAGGCTGCGGATCAGCGTCGCTTTCCAGTTGTTCCAGACGTTTGGCCCGACGCCACGGATGTCGCAGACCGTGAGCACCGTCAGCAGGTCAAGCCGTTTGACCGTCTGCACCGCCTTGGCGAAATCGCGCACCGTGCGCGGGTCGGCGATATCGCGTTTCTGGGCCATGTCCGACATCAGCAGGTGATAGCGCACAAGCCATTCCACCGTTTCACTGTCCTGCTTGTTCAGCCCCAGACGCGGCGCGACCTTACGCGCGATCTGCGCGCCAAGGATAGAATGATCCTCGGGGCGGCCCTTGCCGATGTCATGCAGCAGCAGAGCGGTATAGAGGATCTTGCGGTTGACCCCGTCCTTGAGGATGCCGGTAACTATGGGCAGGCTTTCGACCAGTTCGCCCTTTTCGATCTGGGCAAGGTTGGCGATGCACTGGATGGTATGCTCGTCCACCGTATAGCTGTGATACATGTTGAACTGCATCATCGCGACGATGGGTTCGAATTCGGGGAGGAAAGCGGACAACACGCCAAGTTCGTTCATCCGGCGCAGGGCGCGTTCCGGATTGCCGTGGCGCAGCAGCAGGCCCAAAAAGATCTGCCGCGCTTCCTTGTTGTTGCGCATCTCGTCGTCGATCAGGTCGAGATTGGCCGTGACCAGCCGCATCGCGTCCGGATGGATCAGCATGCCGGTGCGCAGCGCTTCCTCGAACAGACGCAGCAGGTTCAGCTTGTCGGTCAGGAATTGATCCGGGTGTTCGACCGCCAGCCGGTTGTTGATCATCACATAGCCGGGTTTGACCTTGCGCTTGCGCCGGAAGATGCGCTCGAGCAGGGGTTCGGACTTGACGTGCAGCGCCTCGAGCTTGGTCAGGAAGATGCGGGTCAGGTCGCCCACCGCCGTGGCATGGCGGAAATATTCCTGCATGAAGATTTCGACACCGCGCCGCCCGGCCTTGTCCTTGTAGCCCATCCGCTCGGCCACATCGACCTGAAGGTCAAAGGTCAGCTGCTCGGTTGCGCGCCCGGTCACCAGATGCATGTGCGAGCGCACGGCCCAGAGGAAATCCTCGGCCCGGATGAAACGGTCATATTCGCTGGGGCGGAACATGCCGAGTGAAACCAAATCTGAACTGCGTTCCACATTGTGGAGGTACTTGGCGATCCAGAACAGCGATTGCAGGTCGCGCAGCCCGCCCTTGCCCTCTTTGACATTGGGTTCGACCATATAGCGTTCACCCTGCCGCAGGTGGCGCCTGTCGCGCTCTTCCAGCTTGGCCTCGGTGAATTCCCGCTCTCCTGAGGAAAACAGGTCTTTTTTCAGCCGACGATCAAGGTTGTCGTAAAGCGCCCGGTCCCCCGCAAGGAAGCGATGTTCGAGCAGAGCCGTGCGGATGGTGAAATCATCGGAGCCGAGGCGGATGCAGTCGCGGATCGTGCGGCTGGAATGACCGACCTTCAGCTTGAGATCCCAGAGAATGTAGAGCATCGATTCAATGACGCTCTCGGCCCAGGCGGTGATCTTGTAGGGCGTGAGGAACAGCAGGTCGACATCCGAGAATGGTGCCATTTCGCCCCGTCCATAGCCGCCGACTCCGATCAGCGCGATCTTTTCGCCCGAGGTCGGGTTGGAGATCGGATGCAGATGGGTCTGCGCCACGTAGAGCGCCGTGGTGACAAGACCGTCGGTCAGATGGGAATAGGATCGGGTGAGGGGGCGCGCCTCGAACGGGCTGGATTCGAAAGCGGTGGCGATGGCGGCGCGGCCGGTTTCATTCGCGTCACGCAGGATACGCACGACCTCGTTACGGAATTTGCCCGGCTCAAGACCATTGCCCGCGATCTTGTCGATGCGGGCAATGATGCTGTCTTTGTCGAATATGTCATTGGGGTCGCAGATCAGCGCCCCGGTTTCAACGGGGGCCGAATTTGCGACCTGCGCGGCGCTAGAGGCCAGCGCCTGAGAAACTTGCCGGGGCTGGGTCAACTACAACAACCTGTCTGTTCTGAATCGTCGCGACCGCCAGGCCGCGCTGGTTCGTACCATCAGGCAATAGTCTGAAGATACCGCCAACACCTTGGAAACCCGCACCCTGTGTCAGGCTTGCACCGCTCAGCGCATTCGGGTTGCCGGAACCGACGAGCGCACCGATGGCGGCTATCCCGTCGTAGGCAAGGCTGCCGATCGGGTGCGGAGCATTGCCGAACGAGGACGTATAGCGGGCGCGGAACTGATCCGATTTCACCGGATCGGGCAGCGCGAACCAGCCCCCCTGCACACCGGGCAGTTCCAGCGTCTGCGATGGAATATCCCAGCGGGTCAGACCGATGAACTGGGTAGCAGGGCTGGAGACGCCTGCTTCGGGCAGAAGCTGCGTCAGGAGCGGGAGCGCCCCGGCGGTATTGGCCGTGAGAAACATCGCATCCGCGCCGGTGCTCTCGATCTCGCTCTTGATGCGCGGGATCGCCGCGATTACGCCCTGTTGCGACTGTTCGTAGGCAACGGTGCCGACCGAGGATGCGGCCGACCGCGAAAGCGCTCTTTGTACCGCGTCACGCCCGGCCTGCTCGGCAAGGTCGCTGCCATGCACCACGAGCACGTTGCGCTTACCCTGACGGGCCGCGTAATTGGCCAGCCGCGAGGCCGTGTTGTCGAAGGTCGGCCCGAGGATGAACACGTTGCCGCCCGCGATTGTCGGGTTGTTCGAAAAGCTGAGCACGTTGACGTCGCGATTGGCAACCGCAAGACCAACCGCGTTGGCGGATTCCGCATAGACCGGCCCGAGGATGATCTTGGCGCCGTCGTCCACCGCCTGATTGGCGACATTCGCCGCGGTCGCCGCATTTCCGGCGGTATCGTAGACCCGCAGGTCAACCTGCACGCCGTTCAGGTCCGAAATCGCAAGACGTGCTGCGTTTTCAAGGCTTTGCGCAAGGATCGCATCGCCCGACTGGGCCGACCCGCGCGGCACGAGCAGCGCGACGGGCACCGGGGCCGAGGTATCGATCCGCGGACCGCCAGAGCCGACACCGGCGGTGTCACAAGCGGAAAGAACAAGGCCGGCAGCCAAGGTTACACAAAGAAGGGCTGCCTTGCGGGCCCCGGCAAAAACGGCGAACATGGTCTTGTCTCTCCCTCGAAACGGCGGATTGGCTCCGCACCTCACTTGGTGGGGATAATAGACTTCATCCAAGGCGGGTCCAGAGTTGAATTACAGAACGGTAAGTTTGGCGCCAGGGTTGTATTTTGTCGCCACCCCAATCGGCACGGCCCGCGACATCACGCTGCGGGCGCTGGATGTCCTGGCCTCGGCCGATGTGATCGCCGCCGAAGACACCCGCAGCCTGCGTCACCTCATGGAAATCCACGGCGTGCCGCTGAACGGGCGCCGGATCATCGCCTATCACGATCACAGCGGCAAAGGCGTGGAGGAGCGGCTCTTGAGCGAGCTGGCCGAGGGCCGGTCGCTTGCCTATGCCTCGGAGGCGGGCATGCCATTGATCGCCGATCCCGGCTACGAGTTGAGCCGGTCCGCCGCCGAAGCCGGGCACCTTGTGACGACCGCACCGGGGCCATCGGCGTTGCTGAGCGCGCTGACGCTTGGTGGCCTGCCGACGGATGCTTTTTTCTTTGGCGGTTTCCTGCCCAATAGCTCTACGGCCCGGAAGAAACGCCTCGAAGCGCTGAAGAATATCCCCGGCACGCTGGTGTTTTATGAATCACCCAAGCGGGTTTCGGCAAGCCTTGCCGACATGGTCGAAGAACTCGGCAGCGAACGACAGGCCGCCATGTGCCGGGAATTGACCAAGAAATTCGAGGAGGTGCGCCGCGCCACCCTCGGCGAACTCGCGACCGAACTGGCCGGGGCAAGCCTGAAAGGCGAGGTGGTTCTGCTGGTGGACCGGGCGCGTTCGGAGAAAATTAGTGAAACTGACATAGAAGAGGATCTGCAAAGGGCGCTCGGGGAACATTCGGTCCGCGACGCGGCGGATCTGGTGGCCCGATTGCACGATGTCCCGCGTCGCAAGGTCTACCAGATGGCGCTCAACATGGGAAAGAAGTGACATGAACCAGTTGCAGATTCGGGGACAGGTCGCTCATGCCTCGGGGGTATCGGCGGAAAACAGGATCGCGCAGGATTACGAGCGCCGTGGTTTCGCGCTCGCCCGGCGCCGCTGGCGCGGCAAGGCCGGCGAAATCGACCTGATCGCGCAGCGTGGCGATGAAATCATCTTTGTCGAAGTCAAGAAATCCTGCACGATTGCCCGTGCCGCCGAGCGGCTCAGCCGCCGCCAGATGGAACGGATCTATGCCAGCGCGGCGCAGTTTCTCGGCACCCAGCCTCTCGGGCAAATGACGCCGTCGCGCTTTGACGTGGCGCTTGTCGATGCGCAGGGTCAGTTTGAAATCATCGAAAACGCCTTTGGCGCGTTCTGAACGTTATTGCACCTCCTGCTGAGACGCGCCATGTATTCGGAGCAGTCTAACAGGGGAAGTGCCCATGAAAATCGCGTTCCAGATGGACCCGATCACCGAGGTCAACATCAACGCCGACAGCAGTTTTCGCCTTGCCGAAGAGGCACAGGCGCGCGGGCATGAACTTTTTTACTACAGCCCCGATCACCTCGCGTTCGAAGAGGGCCGGGTAACCGCCCGGGGCCATGACATGACCGTGCAGCGGATCGATGGCGACCCGGCCGTGCTGGGCGAGCGTCGGACTGTCGATCTTGGCGATTTCGACGTGGTCTGGCTGCGTCAGGATCCGCCTTTTGACATGCATTACATCACCGCGACGCATCTGCTGGATCGGCTGAAAGGCGAAACGCTGGTGGTGAATGACCCGTTCTGGGTGCGCAACTATCCCGAAAAGCTGCTGGTGTTGGATTTCCCCGACCTGACGCCGCCGACGACCATCGCGCGGGATCTTGAGGTTATCAAGGCATTCAAGGCGAAACACGGGGACATCATCCTAAAGCCGCTCTACGGCAACGGTGGCGCCGGAGTGTTCCGGCTGGACGAGAATGATCGTAACCTGTCGTCGCTGCACGAGCTGTTCACCGGCTTTTCGCGCGAACCTCTGATTGTGCAAAAATTCCTGCCCGATGTGAGCAATGGCGACAAGCGCGTTATCCTTGTGGACGGTGAGCCGGTGGGCGCGATCAATCGGGTACCCGCCAAGGGTGAGACAAGGTCGAACATGCATGTGGGTGGACGTCCGGAAAAGATCGCGCTGAGCGACCGCGACCGTGAAATCTGCGCGGCGATCGGACCGCTGTTGCGCGAGAAGGGGCAGATTTTCGTCGGTATCGACGTGATCGGCAATTACCTGACCGAGATCAACGTGACCTCGCCGACCGGAATTCAGGAACTTGAAAGGTTCGACGGGATCAATGTGGCCGCCAAGATTTGGGAAGCTATCGAGGCGCGCTGCGCCTAGGTCTTTGTGGAGAGCCGAAAACTGATGGCTTCGGCGACGTGGTCACGTTGCACTTCGGGCTCTTGCGCAAGGTCGGCGATTGTTCTGGCCGTACGCAGAACCCGGTGATAGCCGCGCGCTGACAGGCCGAAACGTTCAGCCACGCGGGTTAAAAGCGCGCGGCCCTCGGCATCGGGTGTTGCCACGCTCTCCAGCAGATCGCCCTGTATATCCGCGTTCTGGCGGATTGTGGGGTGATCGGCATAGCGCTGACCCTGAATTTCCCGTGCCGCCTTTACGCGAGCGGTGACAGTTGCCGAACTTTCACCGTTGGCAGGCAGGTCGAGGTCGGTGAAACGTACCGGCGGCACCTCGACCCGAAGATCGAAGCGGTCCATCAGCGGTCCGGAAATCCGGCCAAGATAGTCCTCGCCACATTGCGGCACACGCGAACAAGCGCGCTCGGG
This sequence comes from Paracoccaceae bacterium, assembly GCA_018223035.1. Lineage (GTDB taxonomy): Bacteria > Pseudomonadota > Alphaproteobacteria > Rhodobacterales > Rhodobacteraceae > Heliomarina. Next base: position 241,501 of record JAAEZD010000001.1, on the reverse strand, counting down.
ATCGCTAAGATAACCGCATTTACAGGGGTTCGCGGCGGCGACCAGCATGAATTTGCAGGGATACTTCACATGGGCGTTGGCGCGCGAGACGATCACCTCTCCGGTCTCGATCGGCTGGCGCAGGGTTTCCAGCACGGACCGGGGGAATTCGGGAAATTCGTCCATGAAAAGCACGCCGTTATGAGCAAGGCTGATTTCGCCGGGGCGCGCATTGCGGCCGCCGCCGACAATCGCGGCCATCGAGGCGGTGTGATGCGGATCGCGGAAAGGGCGGGCGCGGTTGATACCGCCCGCGTCCAGCATGCCGCAGAGCGACTGGATCATTGAGGTTTCCAGCGCTTCGCCCGGGGTAAGCGGAGGCAGGATGCCGGGTATCCTTGCCGCCAGCATCGATTTTCCCGATCCGGGTGTGCCGACCATAATAAGGTGATGACGCCCGGCGGCGGCGATTTCGAGCGCACGTTTGGCACGTTCCTGGCCTTTCACCTCTTTCAGGTCAGGCCCAAAGGCGGTCTGCGATACTTCGCCCGGCTCGGCAGGGTCGAGCGGGCGCTGACCGGTCAGATGGCGCACGACCTCACCAAGACTGTCGGCGGCGATGACGCGGGTCGCGCTTACCCATGCTGCTTCGGCTCCTGAGGCGCGGGGGCACAGCAGGGTGCGGTTTTCCTCGGCGGCGGTGAGCGCCGCAGGCAGGGCGCCTATCACCGGCACCAACGTCGCATCGAGTGACAGCTCTCCTAGGGCCACGATATCTTCGACCGCATCGGCGGGCAGGATCTGCAGGGCAACCAGCAGGGCCAGCGCGATGGGCAGGTCGAAATGGCTGCCTTCCTTGGGCAGATCGGCGGGCGAAAGGTTTACCGTGATACGCTTGGACGGCAGGGCGATGGCCATTGCACTGAGCGCGCTGCGGACCCGGTCACGCGCCTCTGAGATTGCCTTGTCCGGCAGGCCGACAATGGAAAAGGCGGGCAAGCCGGGCACGACAGCGCACTGAACCTCGACCAGTTTGGCATCGATGCCCTGAAACGCGACCGAATAGGCTTGCGCCACCATGAGTTTGTCCCGGATTGGTTAACAACTCATGGCTAACGGCGCACCGGTTTAGGAAGTGTTAACTTGCCGAAGCTTCCGTCAGGAAGGGGCTGCTTGGCAGATCGAGCTTATAGGGTTCAGGGTCGTATGATACCTGTGCACCTTCTGTACACCACCTGTGCACGGAATCGTCGCCGACCAGCGCTTCGCAATACTCTTTCGCAGCGGCGCTGACGGGCAGGCCGTAGACAAGGATGCGTGCGGCGACCGGCGTGTAGAACACATCTGCGAGCGAATAGGTGCCAAAGAGCCAGCCGGTTTTTGCGCCCGAAACCCTCCGCGCGTGGTCCCACAGGGTTTCGATTCGTGACAGATCGGCAAGCACCTTGTCCGACGGCTGGAATCCCTGATAGCGGCGCAAGAGCTGCATCGGGCAATCGCCGCGCAGGGCGGAGAATCCGCCCACCATCTCGGCGCAGAGCCAGCGGGCCGTGGCGCGCTGGGCCGGGTCGGCGGGCCAGAGACCGGCGTCCGGGTGGCGCTCGGCCAGGGTTTCGGCCATCGCGAGGCTTTCGCCGACCACGGTGCCTTCGGGGGTGCGCATTGCTGGAACGAGCCGTGCAGGGGCGAGCGGTGCCATGTCCTGCGCCATGGTGCCGGAATAAAGCCCGATCATATGCGGGCGGACGGGGATTGCGAACTTGTCGAACATCAGCCAGCCGCGCAGGGACCAGCTGGAAAAGGAACGGTCGCCGATATAAAGGTCATATGTCATATCAGTGAAGCTATGCGGATCCGGGAAATCCAGTAAAGCGACCTTTTGTGCGCGGGGGCATCACGGCAGGTGATTGATCGCGCCGACGGACCATTGGCCGTCGCGAAGGGAGATTTCGGTAACGGACAGGTTGTCGATGCGCTGGCCGAGCACCTCGTAGGCCGAGATGTCATGGGCCCGCTGAAGCTGGGTCAGGATCACGCCGAAATGGACAACGACAACAAGATCGCGGCCCGTATGTTTGGCGATGAGGCGGTCGATGCCCGGATCTATACGCGCACGCGCGTCATTCCAGCTTTCGCCGCCGGGCGGTCGAATATCGCCGGGCGTTTCCCAATAGGCGCGGGCGAGCGCGGCATCTTCGGCTTCGATCTCGGCGGCGCTGCGCAGCTCCCATTGGCCGAAATGGATCTCGCGCAGTTCCGGGCGGTGGTTCAGCCGCTGGCGACTGCCCTGAATGGCATCTGCCGTGGCAGTGGAGCGTAGGAGATCGGAGGAAACGACAAGCGCGTCGGAAGGGAGGTAGCCGGACAGACGGTCAATCTGGGCCAGATCGCTGAGATCGGCGGGCAGGTCGGACCATCCCACCATCGACTTTGCATGGGTCGGGCCGTGACGGACCAGAAACAACCGCGTCACAGGGCGTCGCCTTTGAGCGTCCGGGGGATGCCCGCAACCACGTGGACGACCCGGGCGGCCTGCGCCGCAAGGGCGATGTTCAACCGCCCCTGTGCCTCGCGAAAGCGACGGCCAAGCGGGGTGTCGGGGACAATGCCCTGTCCGACCTCGTTGCTGACGATGACGACCGGCACGGCGGAGGTGTTGAGGGCGGCCAGCAATCTTTCCTGTTCATAGGCGATGTCGTTTTCGGCAAGCATGTGGTTGCTGAGCCAGAGCGTGGCGCAGTCAAAGAGACAGACCTGGCCCGGCTCAAGCGCGGCGATGACGGCGGCCGCGGCCAGAGGTTCCTCGATCGTGGTCCAGCGCGGGCCGCGCCGGGCGATGTGAATGTTAACCTTCTCGCGCATCTCGTCATCGTACCATTCAGCCGATGCCAAATAGATTAGTTCTTCAGGGCATTGATTTAAAAGGGTTTCTGCATGCGATGATTTTCCGGAAGCGGCGCCTCCTAGCACGAGAGTGTTTCCTGACAACATTTTTTTAACCCTTTGAGGAAACCAAATCGCCGGTTGCTGCGTATTTAATACAAGCCCGCCTTACAAGTCTTTCACTGGGGTTGCTTCGTTGGGCAAATGTATTTTTTCAGGGGAAAATTCACATGCCGTTGGATATCTCGAACGACAGAGCGATGTCACGCCGCGCCATGAAAGCAGAGCTTTTGGACGCGGAAACCGAACTTCGGCTGGCCTATGCCTGGCGGGACCAACGGGACGAAGAGGCGCTTCACCGATTGATCAACGCCTATATGCGTCTGGCGATCTCGATGGCGTCCAAGTTCCGTCGTTACGGTGCCCCGATGAACGATCTTATCCAGGAAGCCGGGCTGGGACTGATGAAAGCGGCAGAGAAATTCGACCCGGATCGCGGCGTTCGGTTTTCGACCTACGCAGTCTGGTGGATCAAGGCCTCTATCCAGGATTTCGTGATGCGCAACTGGTCGATGGTTCGCACCGGCTCCACCTCTTCTCAGAAATCGCTGTTTTTCAACATGCGCCGTATTCAGGCGCGGCTGGAGCGTGAGGCATCGGCGCGGGGCGAAACCCTGCCGCGCCATGAGATGCACCAACTTATCGCAGGTGAAATGGGTGTGCCAATTCATGACGTGGAGATGATGGAGGGACGCCTTTCGGGGTCCGATTTCTCTCTGAACGCGGTGCAGTCTGCCGATGAGGATGGGCGCGAGTGGATTGATGCGCTGGAAGACGACAGTGCGCAGGCGTCTGAAACGGTTGAGGATCGTCTGGACACAGCGCAGTTGCGGGAATGGTTGCTGATCGCGATGAATGCGCTGAACGATCGCGAACGCTTTATCGTGACAGAGCGCAAGCTGAAACCTTCGTCCCGGACGCTGGAAAGCCTTGGAGATGAGCTGCACCTGTCCAAGGAACGTGTGCGCCAGCTTGAGGCAGCGGCATTCCAGAAAATGCGCAAGACGCTGTCCACGCAAAGTCAGGAAGTGTTTGAGTTTCTCAACTAGGCCGGTCTAAGACCATCGTTATGAGATTTGTTTTGATGATGGTCCTCCTCTGCGCCGGGATGGCGCAGGCGCAGGAAATTTTGCCACATCCCTCGGCCTCGGCGGATGTGGTTTTTCTTGGTGAGGTTCACGATAACCCCCGCCATCACGAGGTTCAGGCCGAACTTGTGGCGCAGATCGCGCCCGATGCGCTGGTGTTCGAAATGTTGACGCCGGAGCAGGCCGCAGCGGTGACCCCTGAAAATCGACAGTCTCAGGCAGATCTCGATACGGCGCTGGGGTGGTCGGAGTCCGGTTGGCCGGATTTCGCGATGTATTACCCGATCTTTGCCGCCGCACCCGATGCGGTTGTGATCGGCGCGGCGGTTCCGCGCGATCGGGCGAGGGCGGCGATGGAGACTGGCATTGCCGAGAGTTTTGGTGCCGGGGCGGAACTATACGGGCTGGCCGTGCCGCTTGCCGGTGATCAGCAGGAGGCGCGCGAAGCCCTGCAAATGGCCGCCCATTGCGATGCGATGCCCGAAGACATGCTGCCAGTCATGGTCGACCTCCAGCGGTTGCGCGATGCGATTCTGGCTCGGGCGGCGGTCGACGCGGTGATGCAGACCGGCGGCAAGGTTGCTGTCATCACCGGCAATGGCCATGCGCGGCTGGACTGGGGCGCGCCGAGCCTGATTGCGCTGGCCCGGCCCGATCTGCATGTGTGGTCGCTGGGACAGGCCGAAGCCGACACTATCTCGGGCAATTTCGATGCGGTCTTGTCGGCAGAGCCCGTAGACCGCGGCGCCCCATGCGCTGAATTCAAGTAAGGTGCTGTCGGGTAACAACTATTCCGCTATGGCAGATCCTGCGTAGCAGGCTTATGGTCGGGACGGATCGGAACAAAGGGCACGCCCATGCTGGCCTCAAAAAATATCCTTCTTATCATCGGCGGCGGGATCGCGGCCTATAAGACGCTCGATCTTATAAGGCGGTTGCAGGATCGCGGCGCCAGTGTGACGCCAGTGCTGACCAAGGCGAGCGAGGAGTTCGTGACGCCGCTTTCGGTTTCTGCGCTGGCCGGGCGCAAGGTCTATCGGGACCTGTTCGATCTGACGAACGAGGCCGAGATGGGACATATCCAGCTGTCGCGCTCCGCCGATCTGGTCGTGGTCGCACCGGCAACGGCAGATATGATGGCCAAGATGGTCGCGGGACTGGCGAGCGATCTGGCGTCGACGCTGCTGATGGCGACGGATACGCCGGTTCTGATCGCGCCCGCGATGAACGTCCGCATGTGGCATCACCCAGCAACACAGCGCAATCTGGCGCAGTTGAAAGCAGACGGCATTTCGGTTGTAGGTCCGGAGGAGGGCGGCATGGCTTGCGGTGAATTCGGGCTGGGCCGCATGTCGGAAGTCCCTGACATCATTGCGGCTATCGAGGCAAGGCTTTCGGATGGTCCGCTAAAAGGCAAGCGGGTGCTGGTGACCTCGGGGCCGACGCACGAGCCGATTGATCCGGTGCGCTATATCGCGAACCGGTCGTCCGGTGCGCAGGGAACGGCGATTGCCCGGGCGCTGGTGGCGCTGGGGGCCGAGGTTGTTTTTGTCTCCGGCCCCGCCGATGTGCCGCCGCCGGAAGAGGTGGAACTGGTACGGGTCGAAACCGCGCAACAGATGTCAGACGCGGTGGACGCGGCGCTGCCCGTCGATGCGGGGGTATTCGCGGCGGCGGTGGCCGACTGGAGGGTGGCATCTGCCTCGGATCGCAAGCTGAAGAAGACCCGCGACGGGATGCCGACGCTGGAATTTGCCGAAAACCCCGACATCCTTGCGAGGGTGTCTAAAATGACCAAAGGCCGCCCCGGCCTAGTGGTGGGCTTTGCGGCAGAAACCGACGATGTGGTCGAGCACGCCACCGCGAAACTGGCGCGAAAGGGCTGCGACTGGATCGTGGCGAATGATGTAAGCCCGGCGACCGGGATCATGGGGGGCAGCGAAAACGCCGTCATTCTGATTTCGGACGACGGGGCGGAGGAGTGGCCGCGACTGGGCAAGGCCGAGGTCGCCACACGACTGGCGGCACGGATCGCGGACGTCCTAGGCACTCAGGACAAGGAATAACGCATTGATTCAGATCCAGGTAACGCGCGATCCGGATTTCGATGAAACGGTCGCTTTGCCAAGCTACGAAACCGCCGGATCGGCGGGCGCGGACTTGCGCGCGAACTTTCCCACGCGGGGTGAGGTTGTGCTGGCGCCGGGGGAACGGGTGCTGGTACCGACGGGCCTACGGGTTGGGATTCCCGAGGGGTATGAGATCCAGATCAGGCCACGCTCGGGTCTTGCGCTGAAACACGGGATTACGCTGCCGAACAGCCCCGGCACCATCGACAGCGATTACCGCGGACCCTTGGGGGTGATCGTGATGAACGCGGGGCAGGAGCCTTTCACCATCGCGCATGGGGATCGCATCGCGCAGATGGTCGTGGCGCCGGTTGTTGTCGCGCAGTTCGATCTGGTCGAAAGCCTTGATGAAACGGTCCGTGGAACGGGTGGTTTCGGGTCGACCGGGCGCGGCTGATGCTGTCCGTTCTACTTCTTGGCGGGGTGCTATTGGGCCTCTGTGAATTGGTCGGGGCACCGAGAACATGGCGCACAGCGACGCTGGTTGTGCTCTTTGCAACCGTGCTTGCCTTGCAGCTGATCCTGCCCGATGGCCATCCAGTGCGGGAAAACACTGGCGAGTCTCCGGTGCTTTGGTTGATTGTTGGCGGGTTCTCCGCGATTGCACTTGGTTACGCCCGGTTGGTGCAGATGCTTAAACGGCGTGCAAGGCAAGATGAACCCGATGCGGTAAAGCCGGTGACGGGGAGCTTTAGCGAGACAGAGCTTGAGCGTTACGCGCGCCACATCGTGTTGCGAGAGCTTGGCGGACCGGGGCAGAAACGTCTGAAACAGGCGCGGGTGCTGGTGATCGGTGCCGGGGGCCTGGGCGCGCCTGCCTTGCAGTATCTGGCGGCGGCGGGTGTTGGCACGATTGGCGTGATCGACGATGACGTGGTGGAAAATGCCAACCTGCAACGGCAGGTGATCCATCGTGACTCGGATATCGGGATGCCCAAGGTATTCTCGGCCGAGGCGGCGATGAAAGCACAGAACCCTGCGATAGAGGTGCGGCCCTATCACCGGCGGCTGGAAGAGGGGATCGCGGCGGACCTGTTTGCCGATTATGACGTGATCCTTGAGGGCAGCGACAATTTCGAGACGCGATACCTTGCGAACCGGGTGGCAGTTGCTCAGGGCAAGCCGCTGATCTCCGGGGCCTTGTCGCAATGGGAAGGACAGCTGAGTGTGTTCCATCCCAAGGCGGGCGGGCCGTGTTATCAGTGCATTTTCCCCGAGGCACCTGCGCCGGGGCTGGCACCCTCCTGCGCCGAGGCTGGGGTTGTGGGGCCGTTGCCGGGGGTTGTCGGGTCGATGATGGCGGTGGAGACCGTCAAGCAGATCACCGGGGCCGGGCAGGTGTTGCGTGGCGAGATGCTGATCTACGATGCGCTCTATGGAGAGAACCGCAAGATCGCGCTGAAAAAGCGCGCGGATTGTCCCATATGCGGAAGTTCCGAACCGGCCTAACCTGTCGAGAGATTGAACCGGGTCGCGGACGTAATTAGGTCGCACCCAAAGGAGATCCTGAATGACCAACCCCCTTCTGAGCGACTGGAATACCCCCTTTGAACTGGCCCCGTTCGATGCGATTTCGGACGAGGATTTCGCCCCCGCGCTGGACGAGGCGCTGGCGGCGCACGAGGCCGAGATTGCCGCGATTGCCGGGAATGACGCAGCGCCGACTTTCGCCAATACGATCGAGGCGCTGGAAGCGGCGGGCGACGCGCTCGACAAGGTGCTGTCGGTGTTCTTTACCGTGGCCGGTGCGGACAGCAATCCGAAGCGGGAAGAATTGCAGCGGGAATTCTCGCCCAAGCTATCGGCGCATTTTTCCGAGATTTCGTCGAACAAGGCGCTGTTCCGGCGGGTGGCGGAGCTGTGGGATAAACGCGACGATCTGGATCTTACCGATGAGCAGGCGCGGGTGCTGATGCTGACCCATCGCGGCTTTGTGCGGTCCGGCGCGGCGCTTGAAGGGGCCGAAGAGGCCCGCATGAAAGAGATCAAGTCCCGGCTGGCAAGTCTGGGGACGGAATTCACCCAGAACCTGCTGGCGGATGAGCGCGAGTGGTATATGGAACTGGCCGAGGCCGATCTTGAAGGTCTGCCGCAGTTCGCCGTGGATGCGGCGCGCAATGCGGGCGAGGAGAAGGGTGCCAAGGGGCCGGTCGTGACGCTGTCGCGATCTATCATCACGCCGTTCCTGCAATTCTCGCCGCGTCGCGATCTGCGTGAGAAAGCCTATGCCGCATGGGCCGCGCGAGGGGCGAACGGGGGCAAGACCGATAACCGAGCAATTGCGGCGGAAATCCTGACGCTTCGAGAAGAACGGGCCAAGCTGCTCGGCTATGATAATTTCGCGGCCTACAAGTTGGAAACCGAAATGGCGAAGACACCGGACAAGGTGCGCGAGCTGCTGATGGCGGTCTGGGGACCTGCAAAGGCGCAGGCCGAGGCGGATGCCGAAGTGCTGACGGCGATGATGCGGGCGGATGGGGTGAACGGGACGCTAGAGCCCTGGGACTGGCGCTACTACGCGGAGAAGCGGCGCAAGGCCGAGCATGACCTCGATGAAGCGGCGTTGAAACCGTACCTGCAGCTTGAGCGGATGATCGAGGCGGCCTTTGCCTGTGCCAACCGGTTGTTCGGGCTGGAGTTCAAGCCGCTGGACCTGCCGCTCTACCATCGGGATTGCCGGGCCTGGGAGGTGACGCGCGGTGGGGAACACATCGCGGTGTTCATCGGGGATTATTTTGCGCGCGGCTCGAAACGGTCGGGCGCGTGGTGTTCGGCGATGCGGTCGCAGGCGAAGTTCCCGGAAGAACAGCGCCCGGTTGTCATCAACGTGTGCAATTTCGCCAAGGGCGATCCGGCGCTTTTGTCCTATGACGATGCGCGCACCCTGTTCCATGAATTCGGTCATGCGCTGCACCAGATGCTGTCGGACGTGACCTATGAATCGGTGTCGGGCACGTCGGTCGCGCGGGATTTCGTGGAATTGCCGAGCCAGCTTTACGAACACTGGCTGGAAGTGCCAAGCGTGCTGCAGGAATTCGCAACCCATGCGGAAACCGGCGCGCCGATGCCTAAGGCGATGCTGGACAAGGTGCTGGAAGCGGCGAATTTCGATCAGGGTTTCCAGACGGTGGAATATGTTGCTTCGGCGCTTGTCGATCTGGAGTTCCATGATGGCGCGGCACCAGCGGATCCGATAGCGCGGCAAGAAGAGATCCTGACCGGTCTTGGCATGCCCCATGCCATCGGGATGCGCCATGCCACGCCGCATTTCGCGCATGTGTTCTCGGGGGACGGCTATAGCTCGGGCTATTACAGCTATATGTGGTCGGAAGTGATGGATGCTGATGCGTTTGAAGCCTTTGAAGAGGCGGGCGATGCGTTTGATGCGGCGCAGGCGAAGGCACTGGAAGAGAATATCCTGTCCACCGGCGGGTCGCGCGATGCGGCGGAGCTTTACGTGGCGTTCCGTGGGCGGCTGCCGGGTGTTGAGGCACTTTTGAAAGGGCGCGGTCTGGCGGCATGACTTGAATGCGCCCTTGGCGCATGCCTCCGGCGGGGATATTTTAAGACCCAAAGAAGGGCGGATTGTTTGATTTGGAGAAGGCCCGGTGTGTTGCCGGGCCTTTTTGCGTTTCAGTAACCGCGGGTGCGGTCGACGAGATGCAGGAAGGGTTCACCCGCCTCGCCGCGCCGGATGTTTTCCGCGATGACTTCGCTGGCGGTGTCCGGCCGCGTTTCCGATGCGATATGCGGGGTGACCGTGACCTTTGGGTGTGTCCAGTAGGCGTGATCGGCGGGCAACGGTTCGACCCGGAAGACATCGAGCGTTGCGTGGCCCACCTGCCCGGTATCGAGGGCCGAAAGCAGGGCGGCGTCATCGATCAGCGGGCCGCGACCGGGGTTCAGGATAATGCCACCCCGGGGCAGCATGGCAATGGTGTCCGCGTTCAGTGTGTTTTCGGTTTCCGGCGTGTTGGGCATCAGCAGGATGGTGATTTCGCCATGCGCGAGGGCTTCCTTGAGGCCCTCGGGGCCGTGGTGGCAGGTGACGCCGGGGATGGATTTGGCGCTCCGGCTCCACCCTGCGACATTGAAGCCCAGGGACGCGAGCGTTGTGGCGCAGGCCGAGCCGAGCGCGCCGAGGCCCAGCACGGTGACGCGGCGGTTCTTTGCGAGCGGCGGGGCAACCGGGTGCCATTCGCCGGGTTTGGCGAGGATATGCCTGTCCATGCCGAGGTGGTGGCGCAGGGTATGGCCGGTGACCCATTCGACCATGCCGCTGGTCATGCCGGTGTCGACCATGCGCGCGAGCGGGACGGTGAGGGATTTATTGCCGACGATGCCTTCGACACCGGCCCAGAGGTTCAGCACGGCCTTGAGGTTCTTGTAGGGGGTGAAGTCCTGCAGCGGACTGTTGGAGGCATAGACGATGTAATCGACGGCTTCGGGTTCGAATTCATTGCGCAGGTCGAAATCGAGACCGGTGGCTTGCAGGGCTTTCTTCAAGGTCGGCTGGTAGGTTTCCCATTTACCGGGCGTGGCGGCGTAGAGGATATTGACGGGCATTTTTTAACGGGATCTCCCTCGGGGACGGTGGATATGGGCGCTTTGGACGAGGCCGAAGGCAACCATGAGGACCAGCATGGCGGAGCCGCCATAGCTGACCATGGGCAGGGGCACGCCAACCACGGGAGCAAGCCCCATGACCATGGACATGTTGACGGCGAAGAACAGGAAGAAGGTGATCGCGACGCCCAGCGTGAGCAACGAGGAAAAGCGGTCGCGGGTGGCAAGCGCGCTGGCCACGCAGAAGAGGATGATCAGCGCATAGACCGACAGCAGCGAGATGCCGCCGACAAAGCCGAATTCCTCGGCCAAGGTGGTGAAGATGAAATCGGTATGTTTCTCGGGCAAGAAGTTCAGCCGGCTTTGGGTGCCCTGCATGTAGCCGCGCCCGGTCCAGCCGCCCGAACCGAGCGCGATCTTGGACTGCGTGATGTGATAGCCTGCGCCGAGCGGGTCCGATGCGGGGTCGAGGAAAGTGTCGATCCGTCGGTACTGGTAGTCCTTGATCAGCTGCCAGGGGGTGCCGCGGCTTTCGAAAACGGCGGTGACGAGGCCGACGCCCGAGGCGATGACGGCGGCGAAATAGGCCCAGTGCACACCGGCGAGGAACATCAGCCCGCCGCCCGCGGTGACCAGCAGGATCGAGGTGCCGAGATCGGGTTGACGCAGCACGAGGTAGGTTGGAAAAAGGATCATCATCACCGGCACCAGCACCCAGAAGGGATGCGAGGTGCGACGGGCGGGCAGCCAGTCGTAATAGGCGGCGAGCAGCATGATCAGCGTGATTTTCATCAACTCAGAGGGCTGCAGGCGCATGAAACCGATATCGATCCATCGCTGGGCGCCCTTGCCCTCGATCCCGACGAGTTCCACCGCGATCAGCAGCACCACCGACAGCAGGTAGGCGACCACGGACATATTGCGCCAGAACCAGATCGGGACCATCGCGACGACAAGCATCGCGGTCATGCCGAGCGCAAAACGTTTCATCTGCGGTTCGGCCCATGGCGAGAGCGACCCGCCGGCCACCGAGTAGAGTTGCAGGAAGCCGACGCTGGCGACGGTGATCAGCAGAAGCGTCAGCGGCCAGTTCAGATACAGAATCTTGCGCAGCCCGGTGGGCGTCGATTTGACGTTATACTCAAGATAGCTCATGCGCGGTCACTCTGGCTGATCTCGCGTTCATCCTGGTCGCGCTGAAGCTCTTCCTGCTGGGCCTGAATGCGGTCGCGGTCGCTCGTGGGATAGGCTTCGAGCGGGGGCGTGCCGTCGTAAAGCGCTTGAAGCATCACGTCGCGCACGATGGGGGCAGCCGCGGATGAACCGCCGCCGCCATGTTCGACGACAACTGCGACCGCGTATTTCGGGTTATCCGCCGGGGCGTAGGCCACGTAAAGCGCGTGGTCGCGCCGTTCCCATGGCAGGTCGGCGTTGCTGATGACACCGGCAGCGCGTTCGGCCTTGGTGATGTTGCGAACCTGGCTGGTGCCGGATTTACCCGCCATGCGCATGGTTTCTTCGATGATGCGCGAGCGATACCCGGTGCCGCGCCGGTCATTGGCCACGGCGAACATGCCCTTGCGGATGTGGCGCAGGTTGTTTTCGTTCAGGCCGAGCGGTTCCGACGAAAGGTTGGGCTGTTCGACGCCGTCGACCGATTTTACCAGCCTTGGCGTAACCTTGCGGCCGGTGGCGATACGTGCGGACATGACCGCCAGTTGCAGCGGCGAGGCAAGGATATAGCCCTGACCGATAGAGGCGTTGGCAGTGTCGCCGATCTGCCAGTTTTGGCCGTAGGTTTCCTGTTTCCACGCCTTGTCGGCGGCGAGACCGCGCGCCACGGCGGACATGGGGATATCATGGCGCACGCCGATGCCCAGCTTGCGGGCCATTTCGGCGATGCGGTCGATGCCGACCTTGATTGCCACGTCGTAATAATAGACGTCGCAGCTTTGCTTGAGCGAGTTCAGCAGGTCCATGTGACCGTGCCCGCCCCGTTTCCAGCAGTGGAACCGGCGGCCCGAGATTTCCATGTGACCCGGGCACCAGACCGTATCGTTGGGAGAAACCGAGCCCGCTTCGAGCGCGGCAAGGGCGGTAACCATCTTGAAGGTCGAGCCGGGCGGATAGACGCCCTGGACCGATTTATTGGCGAGCGGGCGATACTTGTCGTCACGCAGGCGACTGTAATCGGCGACCGAGATACCCTGAACGAAGAGGTTCGGATCGAAACTGGGCGAGGACACGATGGCGCGCAGGTCGCCTGTCTCGCAGTCGATTACCACGGCGCTGGCGCTTTCACCCTTGAGCCGGGCCTGCGTATAGGCCTGTAGTTCAGCGTCGATCGTCAGCTGGATATCGGCGCCTTCCTGACCCTCTTGCCGGTCGAGTTCGCGCATGACGCGGCCTGTAGCATTGACCTCGACCCGCTTGGCGCCCGCCTTGCCGCGCAAGAGGTCTTCTTCCTTGGCTTCGAGACCGACCTTGCCGATGTGAAATCGGGGAATGCGCAGGACCGGTTCCGGATCCTCGATCTTTTCGAGATCGTAATCGCTGACCGGGCCGACGTAGCCGACCACATGTGCGAGGTCGGGGCCGCGCGGGTAGACACGGGTCAGGCCGACCTCGGGCGTGATGCCGGGCAGGGCGGGGGCGTTGACCGCGACGCGGCTCAGATCTTCCCACGTGACGCGGTCGGCGAGGGTTATGGGCAGGAAGGGCGGGCTGCGCCGCATTTCCACCATCGCCTGTTCTAGCTCGCCCGGGTCAAGCCGGACAAGCTTGGACAGGTTGGCGATGACCTGATCCACGTCGCCTGCATCCTCGCGCACGATGATGAGCCGGTAGCTCTGGACGTTGCGGGCCAGTACCTTGCCGTTGCGATCGAACAGTTCGCCGCGCGTCGGGGCGATCAGGCGGATGTTGATGCGGTTTTCCTCGGCGAGCAGGCGGAACTGGTCGGCCTGATCCACCTGGAGGTGCCGCATCCGCAGGCCAAGCGCGCCGACAAAGGCCAGCTGCAACCCGCCCATCACCGCCGTGCGGCGGGTCAGTTTGCCCTGCGAATGGCCCTGATCCTTGACTTTGCGTTTCATGCGCGGCCCCCTAGCGTTCCCGCATCACTCGGGGCCGGTCGCCGCACGCCCAGAAGGAATTGGGAAACGAGAACGATGAGCGGATAGATCATCACGGTTAAGATCATCTGTATCAGGCTGGGGGTCAATGCCGGTGGCGGCACCAGCACCAGCCCGAGGATCAGGCGGTTGAGCAGCGTCACGCCCACCACGACGATGCAAACAGCGGCCCATTCGCCGAGGAAACTGGCGTCGCTGAGGCCTTGCGTCCGGTATTTCAGATACTCGCCGCCTAGCACCACGAGCAGCGCAAACAGACCCGGCGGGCGCTGGAACATAAGGTCGGCCATCAGCATTACGCCCGCCATCAGCAGCAACGGCACGTAATCCGGGCGGCGCAGCGCCCATGCATAGGTAAAGGCCAGCAGCAGGTCCGGCGGCGCCCAGCGGCGCGGCTGGGTATCGAGCGGTAGCAGGTGAAAGAAGATGATCACCAGCGCCAGCGCCACGTAGGCAATCCGCATCGTCCAGATATGGGGAGTGTTCCGCTCAGCCATCGGCGGGATTTCTCGGCTCGGGCAGCATGAGTGGGTTCGTATCGGTCGAGAGCATTGGTGCAACCACGTCGCCGGGGTTTTCTACCCGCTCGGTGCCGTGATGGCGCAGGACACGCAGGAATTCGAGACGTTCATAATCGGCGGCAAGGCGAACGCGCAGCCGGCCAGACGGGGCGGCGGCGACCTGTCCGATCAGGAGCCCGGCGGGAAAGACGCCACCATCGCCCGAGCTTACCACCCGGTCGCCGGGCCGTACGAGATCGGGGTTCTCAAGAAAATCAACAACGGGCGCGACCGTGTTGTCGCCGCGGATGAGCGCGGTCTGGCCCGAGGGCTGGATTACGGCCGGGATCGAGCTTGCCGCGTCGGTCAGAAGGATCACCCGGCTGGTGGTGTCGCCGGTGCCGGAAATGCGACCGACGAGGCCAATGCCGTCCATTGCCGCCCAGCCATCCATGATGCCGTCGCGCGCGCCGACGTTCAGCAGAACCGACTGACGGAAAGGCGAGCCGGAATCGGCCATCACGACGCCGGTCACATAGGTCAGGCGCGGGTCGAGCCGCACGTTGTTGAGATCGAGCAGGCGGGCGTTTTCCTGTTCAAGCTGAAGCGCCGCCTCTTTCCATGCCTGCATCTGGCGGAGTTCGCTGCGCAATTCGCGGTTCTGTTCTGCAAGACGGCGGTAGCTCTGGAAATTGCGGAACAGGTTGATCGTGCCGGTGACCGGGACCATCGCCCATTCCATGTTGGGCACCACCATTTCCGTTACCTGTGCGCGAAAGCGTTCGACGCGCGGGCTGTCGATGCGCCAGACGAGGAAGATCGCGAGCAAGCACAGGCAGACAACGCCGAGCAGCATGCGCCGCAGCGGGCCTACGTAGTCATCGCGTTGTGACCGGTCCTTGGCCAAGTCTCGCCCTTCGTGTCGGTTGCGCCGGGGCAAGCGACCCCTTTGCCTGTGAGCCGGGGCAGGGGAATGCCCTCTGGTCAATGGATCGGGGACGTCTTGGCGCCCCTGAGATGCGATCCTGATCTTTCACTGACAACCGGCGGGGCCGGGATGTCAGACGGTGTCAGCTGTCGTAATCGATCGCGTGACGCAGCTGTTTTTCGTATTCCAGTGCCTTGCCGGTGCCAAGCGCCACGCAGTTCAGCGATTCATCGGCGATGGATACCGCCAGCCCGGTCTGCTCGCGCAGCGCCAGGTCGAGATCGCCGAGCAGCGCACCGCCACCGGTGAGCATCACGCCCCTGTCGACGATGTCGGCGGCGAGATCGGGCGGCGTCGCCTCGAGCGCGGCCATCACGGCCTCGCAGATCTGCTGTACCGGTTCGGCCAGCGCTTCGGCCACCTGGGCCTGGCTGATTTCGATTTCCTTTGGCACGCCATTGAGCAGGTCGCGCCCCCGGATCTGGATCGAGCTGCCGCGCCCGTCGTCGGGCATGCGCGCCGTGCCGATCGAGGTTTTGATGCGCTCGGCGGTCGATTCACCGACAAGCAGGTTCTGCTGGCGGCGCAGGTAAGAGATGATCGCCTCGTCCATGCGGTCGCCGCCCACGCGGACCGATCGGGCATAAACGATATCGCCGAGCGAAAGGACCGCCACTTCGGTGGTCCCGCCACCGATATCCACGACCATGTTGCCGGTCGGGTCGGTGATCGGCATCCCCGCGCCGATGGCCGCGGCGATGGGCTCGGCAATCAGGCCGGCGCGGCGCGCACCTGCCGACAGAACCGACTGGCGGATCGCGCGCTTTTCAACCGGGGTGGCGCCATGCGGGACGCAGACGATGATCTTGGGCTTGGAGAAGGTCGAGCGCTTGTGGACCTTGCGGATGAAGTGCTTGATCATCTCTTCGGCGGTGTCGAAATCGGCGATGACGCCTTCGCGCATCGGGCGGATCGCTTCGATGGAACCGGGGGTACGACCAAGCATCAGCTTGGCGTCCTCGCCTACGGCCAGAACCTTTTTCACACCGTCCTTGACGTGATAGGCGACCACGGAGGGTTCGCTTAGGATGACCCCCCTGCCTTTGACATATACGAGCGTATTCGCAGTGCCGAGGTCGATTGCCATGTCCGACGTGAACAGGCCACCGAATATGTCAAAGATTCCCATGAAGTCTGGATCCTGTAAAAATCTACTGCCTATTGGCCCTCGACTCGTGTGAGACGACAGGCGTGGTTGTTATAGGCTTGGTGAACGATGTGTGAAAGGGTCGTTTCAGCGCTACCTAGCGCCAATCCGCCAAATTTGCGGGGTCTGCTTAGCCAGTGTGCCTATTTCCACGCTGTGAACCTGCGTCGAAGCAAGCGGGTCATAAGACGAGTCTAGAGATATTCATCTGACTTGGGAAGCGGTCGTTTGATGCCGCACCAGCGATTTTCGGGGCGCGATCAGCCGACCGCGCCCCTTTCGTGTCAGGACACGTCCTTGTAGCTGATTTCGCGCTTGTCCTCGCCGGGGGCGGATTTCTCC
>JAAEZD010000001.1:0-224675 GCA_018223035.1 Paracoccaceae bacterium | reverse complement strand
TCGAACGATGAGACGGTTGAGCGCGTTCACATAGGCCTTGGCCGACGCGACAACCGTGTCGGTATCCGCCGACTGGCCTGTGACGACGCGGCCGTCTTCCTCCATGCGGACAGAGACCGTTGCCTGCGCGTCGGTGCCTTCGGTCACGGCGTGCACCTGATAGAGCTGCAGCCGCGCAGAATGCGGGAAGAGTGCCTTGACCGCGTTGAATGTCGCATCCACCGGGCCGTCACCGGATTGGGTGGTGGATTGCGGCGTGCCGTCGATGATCATGGTCAGCTCGGCTGTCTGAGGGCCGTGCATGCCGCAGACGACCTTGAGGTCGGTGATCTTGAGGCGGTCGTTCTCGGGGTCTTCGCCCACGCGCATCAATGCGATGAGGTCTTCGTCATAGACCTCTTTCTTGCGGTCGGCGAGTTCCTTGAACCGGACGAAGACGTCCTTGAGCTGGTTGTCCCCGACCTCGAACCCGAGGTTTTTGAGTTTATCGCGCAGCGCGGCGCGGCCCGAGTGCTTGCCCATGACGAGGTTGGATTCCGTCAGGCCCACATCGGCGGGGCGCATGATCTCGAAGGTTTCGACGTTCTTGAGCATGCCGTCCTGATGGATGCCGGATTCATGCGCAAAGGCGTTCTTGCCAACGATGGCCTTGTTGAACTGCACCGGAAAGCCGGACACGGTCGCGACCCGGCGCGAGATGTTCATGATCTTGGTGGTGTCGACGCCGGTGGTCCAGGGCATGATGTCATGGCGGACCTTGAGCGCCATCACGACTTCTTCCAGCGCGGTGTTGCCCGCGCGTTCGCCAAGACCGTTGATGGTGCATTCGATCTGGCGCGCACCGCCCGCCACTGCGGCCAGCGAGTTCGCCGTCGCCATGCCAAGGTCATTGTGGCAGTGCGTGGCAAAGACAACGTCTTCCGCCCCAGGGACTTCGGCGATCAGACGCTTGATCAGATCGGCGGATTCGGCGGGTGCCGTGTAGCCGACGGTGTCGGGGATGTTGATCGTGGTCGCCCCGGCCTTGATCGCGATTTCCACGACGCGGGCAAGGTAATCCCATTCGGTCCGGGTGGCATCCATCGGTGACCATTGCACGTTGTCGCAGAGGTTGCGCGCATGGCTCACGGTTTCATGGATGCGCTCGGCCATCTGGTCCTGCGTGAGGTTCGGGATGGCGCGATGCAGCGGCGAGGTGCCGATAAACGTGTGAATGCGCGGCTGTGCGGCGTGCTTTATGGCCTCCCAGCAGCGGTCGATGTCCGGAAATTGCGCGCGGGCGAGGCCGCAGATCACGCTGTTCTTGGAGTTCTGCGCGATTTCGCTGACCGCCTTGAAGTCGCCTTCGGAAGCAATGGGAAACCCGGCCTCGATAATATCGACGCCCATTTCATCCAGCAGCCCGGCGATTTCGAGCTTTTCGGCGTGGGTCATGGTCGCGCCGGGCGATTGTTCGCCGTCACGAAGGGTCGTGTCGAAGATCAAAACGCGATCTTTGTCGGTTGCTTGTGTCATCTGAGTATCTTTCCGTATCTGTCCTAAAGCCAATGGCGCGCAGGCTGCCTCCTCTGAGCGGGCGCGCCGGATGGCACGCTCAGAGGCGGGTTAGGATCAGTAGGCCACGCAGGACGGCACCGCAAAAAGCGGGCAGGGTCGCGATATGTGCGTGGCTTGTCATGGGTGCGAGTTATATCGCCATCTTGGTAAATGGAAACCCCCGAATTTCCCTGTGCGCTTACTTTTGGCGCGGACTGCAGAGCCTTGAGAGGCGAAGATCAGTGCCTACGGGACTTTCGACAATGCTATAGGTAGTTTTTCGCTATAGGTAGTTTTTCCCGCTTGCCGCATTCGGTCAAGGAATGGCGAAGTAATTTTGGTTACAAAATATATTCTAAGGATCTCAATACCTGCGCTAAAAGTGAGACATTAAAATTCTTCTTTTCTGATTTTCTTCGCGCACGGGTGGATTCTTTATATTCGTTAAAGTACCCAATCCGAAAATCAGGGTACTGTTCCCGGTCACTCCGGGCAAAAAATGCCCGGGGCAGTCGGTAATGGGTACTAAGGTTCAATTGAATTGAGACAGTCTTGCCTGCAGCTGAACGTCAGCGACCCGGCGGTTATTGTCCTTTTGGTGACCTGCGGTTTTGTCGCCTGGGTGCTTGTCGCGCTCAACCGCTATCCGAACACGCGCGGGCATAAATGGGCGAGGCTAGCGCTTTACGGCTGCTTTTTCTGGCTGATCTGCCCGATGTTCGAAGCGTCGAGCCCCACCTCCGAATGCGCCCAGTTCTGGGGAGAAGCGGCTTGGCCCCCCATCGTCGTGACCATTTCGGCTTGGTCTTTCTTTATCTACGAATACGCGACGCGCAAATCCGTGCCTTTGCTGGTCTGGGTGAAATGTATCCTGATCACGCCAGTTGTGGTGTTCGTCGCCGCGAGTGTTTCCCCGACGGCAGAGCATTTCTATACTTATGTTCGCCCGATCCAATCCGGTGCCGAGCGTGGCTATGAATTCGGCCATGGGGCGGTTTTCTACTTTTTCATGGTTTTCATCAATGCCGTGCTGTTTGCATCGTTGTTCCTTGCGGTACGCGCCGCGCTGAAAGCACCGGTCGTTGTGCGGCGTTTCGTAGAGAAATTGCTGATCGCGACGGCATTTCCCTGGCTGGGGAACGTTGTTTACCTAACGTCGGACGTGACGATCCTCGGGCTTGATCCCACACCGATGCTTATTTCGCTATCGGCCGGGGTGGTCATCTGGCTGATGCTGGACAAACGCTGGATGGACATGAAATCCATCGGGCGGGATTATCTTTATCTCAATTCCCGCGATCCGATCCTGTTCATCACCGATGAAGGCAAGCTTTTGGATGCGAACCCGGATGCAAAACGGGTTTTCCACCTTGAGGGGCTGTCTCGCAGTCAGAGTGTCATCAATCACCCGCAGCTTGGCACAATGGTGTCACAGCTTGGCAAAAACGGGGATGATGGCGATATGCGCATCATCGAGGCCGGCGGGCGGAAGTTTGCGCCACGTGTGAATCCGCTGGTGCTGCCGCATGTGGGCAAGCGCTTTGGCTGGCTTCTGACCCTGATGGACGTGACCGCACGTGAAGAGGCGGCTGCGAGGACGAGGGCGGCCGACCTTGCCAAGAGCCAGTTTCTTTCTACCATCACGCATGAATTGCGGACGCCTCTGACGGTAATCAAGGGATCGGTCCAGCTGATGTCCCGGATCAAGGACAAGGGGGATGTCGAAAGTTTCGAGCGCCTCCTGACTCTCGCCGAGACCAACGCCGAGACCCTGTCGCGGCTGGTGAACGACTTGCTCGCGGTTCAGAGGTTCGAGAATTCCGAAGAGGACATGAAATTCGACCGGATCGTTCTGGACGATCTGGTCAAACGCGTGGCCGACCGGGTGCAGCAGGAGCGCCGCAGCAAGACTGTCACGATCGAAACGCATCTGCCCGATCTGCCGCTGGCCGTAGAAGGTGAAAAGCAAGCGCTGGAACAGGTTGTGGAAAACCTCCTTTCCAATTCGATCAAGTTTTCGGGGGACCCTGTAAAGATCGTCGTCACGCTGGACCGCGACGAGGACAATGCCCGGATCCGTGTGAGCGATAATGGGCACGGCATTCCCGAAGGGTCCGAAGAGCAGGTCTTTGGCATGTTCACCCAGCTCGATTCATCGGATACGCGCATGGGCGGCGGTTCGGGGATCGGCATGCATATCAGCCGACGCATCGTCCAACGCCATTCCGGCAGACTTTCATACGATAGCGTGCTGGGCGAAGGGACGACCTTCACGGTGACGTTGCCACTGGCGGCGAAATAGCCGTTCAGGATCTTGCTCCGCGTCTTCCGGTTCTGATTTTACGGTGTTGGGCCGGTTCCAGTCTGGGCTTGATGGTGACCCGACGGGTGACGTGATTCCACTGCCCCGGCCAATTCAGTATGATCCTTGGCCGCGGCAGATGCTTACCGCTTCAGCCGTCCTGCTTGCTCAGCGCGCCATTTTCCCATGTGCCCGATGCTTCCTGTCCCGAGGAATAGCGCATCGTGCCCTGACCCTGCCGCTTGCCATCGACAAAGGCGCCTTCGTAAACATCGCCATTGGCGTAGGTCGCGACGCCTTCGCCGTTGATTTCGCCGTCTTCCCAGTTGCCTCGGTAGACAAAACCACCCGTCATGGTGATTGAGCCTTCGCCCTGACGTTTGCCGTTCACGAATTGGCCGGTGTAGACCGAGCCATCGACATAGGTAGCGGTTCCCTGACCGTGCCGCTGCCCGTCCTGCCATTCGCCTTCGTAGCGATAACCGTCGGGGTAGGTCATGACGCCCTGTCCGTGGTTGCGAGCGTTCTTGAATTCGCCTTCGTAGACCGTTCCATTGGCGAAATGCGCGATGCCTTCGCCCTCGATTACGCCGGCAACCCAGTCGCCCTCGTAGGTCGAGCCATCGGGATAGGTGATCTTGCCCTTTCCATCGGCGAGGTCCGAGCGGAACTGGCCTTCGTAGACGGAACCGTCGGGGTAGGTGACCTTGCCGTCTCCTTCGATCTGACCGGCAACCCATGAGCCGGTATAGACATAGCCATCGGTGCCCGTGAATGTCCCCTGACCGTTGCGACGGTCATCGACGAATTCGCCCTCGTACACATCGCCATTGGCATATTCGACGCGGCCCTTGCCCTGACGGCGACCGGCAACCAGTTCGCCTGTGTAGACATCGCCGTTGGGCTGGGTCAGCGTGCCGGTGCCGTCGATCTGGCCGTCTTTCCACGACCCGACATAGGTGAGTCCGTCCGGTAGGGTCAGCTTGCCCTGACCGTTGCGCTCGCCTTCACTTACCTCGCCCTCATAGACCGCGCCATCGGGGTAGGTGATGGTGCCTTCGCCCTGTTTCTGGCCCTTGTCCCAGCCGCCCTTGTATTCATAGCCGCCAGGGCTTTGCATGGTGCCGGTGCCGTGGTGCTGGGCATCGACGAAATCGCCCTCGTAGCGCACGCCGTTGGCATAGATCGCTATGCCCTTCCCGTTGATCTTGCCGTCTTTCCATTCGCCTTCGTAAGTGCCGCCGTCCGAGAGGATGATCTTGCCGATCCCTTCGGGCTTGCCCTTGGCGAATTCGCCTTCATAGACGGACCCGTTGGGAAAATGGGCCGTGCCGACGCCCTTCATTTCGCCATCGACCCATTCGCCGGTGTATTCATAACCGTTGGGAAGCGTGTAGGTGCCGGTGCCGTGCTGCAAACCGTTGCGGAACGTGCCTTCGTAGACCCCGCCGATATCGTCCTGGGTCACCATGACCTCGGAGGATTGAGCGTTGAGCGCGCCTGCCAGAGAAATCGCTACGACCGTGGCGAGTGATAATCTGGTTCGTTTCATAATTTGTCCTGTCAGCCCGTTGTGCCGCCGGTATTCAGTGCGGTCACAGGTGAAATTAGGCGAGGTGGTCCCTTGGGGCAATGTCTTTTGCCGCAAAGCGCTTTTCCCCGGCGGGTGATCTGGTAAAGACGTCAAAGCACTGAAATGGCAGGGGGCCGTATGAGCGACCGTTTCCGCATAACCTTGGCGCAACTCAATCCGACCGTCGGCGATCTGGCGGGCAATGCCGCGATGGCGCGCGACGCATGGGAAAAGGGGCGAGAGGCCGGGGCCGACCTTGTGGCGATGACCGAGATGTTCATTACCGGCTACAACGCGCAGGATCTGGTGCGTAAACCTGCCTTTTATACCGCGGCCATCGAAGAAGTTCGAAAGCTGGCGGTGGATTGCGCGGAAGGCCCGGCGCTGGCCGTTGGCGGGCCTTGGGTTGAGGGCACCGAGCTTTACAATGCCTATTTCATCCTCAAGGGCGGCAAGATCGCCAGCACGGTTCTGAAGCATCACCTGCCCAATGAGACGGTGTTCGACGAGGTTCGGATCTTCGACTCCGGCCCTCTCGGCGGTCCCTATTCGGTCGGAAACACCCGTATCGGCTCGCCAATTTGTGAAGATGCGTGGCACGAGGACGTGGCCGAAACGCTGACGGAAACCGGGGCCGAGTTCCTGCTCGTGCCGAATGGGTCGCCCTATTACCGGGGCAAATTCGAAACACGACTGAACAAGATGGTGGCGCGTGTGGTCGAGACCGGCCTGCCGCTTATCTATCTGAACATGGTTGGTGGGCAGGACGACCAAGTCTTTGACGGCGGCACCTTTGGTCTCAATCCCGGCGGCCGGCTCGCGTTCCAGATGCCTCTCTTCGATGAAGAAATCACGCATGTCGATCTTGAGCGCGGATCTGAAGGCTGGCGCATTGTCGAGGGCAAGGAACACCCGCACCCGGACGATTACGAACAGGATTACCGTGTCATGGTGCAGGCACTGCGCGATTATATGGGCAAGACAGGTTTCAAGAAAGTTCTGCTTGGCCTTTCTGGCGGCGTGGATTCTGCGATTGTTGCCGCGATTGCGTCGGATGCGCTGGGTCCGGAAAACGTGCGCTGCGTGATGCTGCCCTCGGAATATACTTCGCCGGAGTCCCTGGAAGATGCCGAGGCGGTCGCCAAGGCGCTGGGCTGCCATTACGATTACGTGCCGATCAGCAAGGGCAGGGCGGCGATCACCGAAACGCTCGCGCCGATGTTTGAGGGGCGAGAACCCGATCTGACCGAAGAGAACATCCAGTCGCGCTTGCGGGGCCTGTTGCTGATGGCGATGTCGAATAAGTTCGGCGAGATGCTTCTCACCACCGGCAACAAGTCCGAGGTCGCCGTGGGCTATGCCACGATCTATGGCGACATGGCGGGGGGCTATAATCCGGTCAAGGATCTCTACAAGACGCGGGTCTTTGAGACTTGTCGCTGGCGCAACGCCAATCATCGCGACTGGATGATGGGGCCTGAAGGCGAGGTCATACCTGTCCGCGTGATCGAGAAACCGCCTTCGGCCGAGCTTCGCGCCGACCAGAAGGACAGCGACAGCCTGCCCGATTACCCGGAACTTGATGCTATTCTTGAAATCCTTGTGGATCAGAATGGATCGATTGCGGATGTCGTAGCGGCGGGCTTTGAACGCGAGGTCGCGAGAAAGGTCGAAAAACTGATTTATATCAGTGAATACAAGCGGTTCCAGTCCGCTCCCGGGGCCCGGTTGACCAAGGGGGCTTTCTGGCTCGACCGGCGCTATCCGATTGCCAACCAGTGGCGCGATCCGTCGTGATTTCAGGCATGTTGTCGAAAAAATACCGCCCGACAATTATGTCGGGCGGTTTCGTTTCTGCTCGACTGCTTTCTCGCGCTGAACTTCACAATGAAATCCTGCTAACCCATTATAATTTCACGGCTAACCCCAAATAGCGCGTGATTGGTTCGCAAGTCGATTGGTCCCGGCGAGTCCTTTGTGAGTGGCTTTCATCTCAGTTGAGTTTGCCTGTTTTCATGCTATTGATCGGCGAGTCATTCTGTCAACCATTAACTCGTGCAGTTTTTTGTTCTCGGCGGAAATTCATGGCTATATATTCAATATCAAAGGAAAAGTTTTTTCCCCAAGAATTGGCATTTTCAGGTAGATCAATTTCCAGGCCCTGCTCCCTTCAGGCGTGAGCGCTCGGAGTCGGCTACTAGGGTAAAACTGGCCAGTGTTGTCAAGCTGGTGGCCGTCTCGGGTGAGATCTGCACGGTTCCATAAGCGGGTATTTTGCTTGTTTGGCGTGCCGCAACACTTTGGCTCTCGATAACAAATTTGTCGGGCAGCATGTCGACCTCGGTGTTTATCATGATGACAGCGCCGTCACACGTCGTACCGATCACCTGACCATCTGGCTGCCTTATCGCATAGATCTTGCCGCTGGCACGGGTACAATACGCGATCGCCGCGAGCAGCCAGCGGGCGTCATCGGGTGCGCTGCCTTCGATGCGTCGCCCGTCGCCTCCGGCAAGCCAATACGCCGCGCCTATACCGGAGGCAAAAGTCGAAAGCGGCTTGTCAGCAGCCAAGAACAGGGTCTCTCCACCGATCCTGTGATCTGCTTTTACAGAAGCTCCGGTCGCAAAACTCGTGAGAACATGGGCGGCAATTTCCGCAGCTGGAAGACCGGCGGTGAGAAGGGGTGCGACGAGAGCGGCGTTCTGTCGGGCGAGGCCGTCCGGAAGCCCCGCGCCGCGCGCGGCCTTGGTTAGCAGGGCGGCGAATTCCGAAAGGGCGAGTTCCATCAGCGCTCTTGCCCGATATGCGCAAAGATCCAGTCGTCAGGTGCCTGTTGCAGGTCGGCGATGGAACTGGGTGCCCCCTGAAACAGCGTCACGCGGAGCCATTTGTCGGAAAGCGGGTCAAACTTGGCGGCACCGAAAAAGGCCAGCTTGCAGCGTAGCAGCGCAAGCGGCACAAGATCCGGACCCACAAGGTTTTCGCGAATTTCGGCGTAGGGTTGGGTGTGCTGAATCTCCAGCCTTTCGACAATGTCGAGCAGCTCCGGATGGTGTAGCAGCAGGTTGCCCAGATCCGCATTGGGCGGAAGGCTGTCGATGGCCGCCAGCAAAGACCGGGCCTGGAAAGCGTAGTCGAAGGCAAAGGCCTTGTCGTTGCCTTCGTCCTCTCCGATTTCACCAAGACGGGGTTCCTGCTTGGCGGCGGAGACATACCAGAAGTGACGCCTCTGCTCTTGCGACAAGTCTGGCCTCAACGCCCAGCCGTAGGTCGCCACGAGACGGCGGCGCAGGTCCGAGAGGGTCTGATCTGCACGGATCGGGGTGCCATCGTGTAACGACATGCTTTCTTCCAGATCGTCGATCCGATCGCCGTGGGGTTCGAGGATCAGGCTCAGCGTCATTTCTGCGCCGTCGGGTGAGAATTTGGCCAAGGCATGGAATGCGATTTGATCCCACAGGTAGGTCGGATCGGTGATCGATCTTAGCCAAGTGATCACGCCTTCGATTTCATGGATCGTGGTTCGGATGCGAGAGGCGTATCCGCTATCCTCGACCTGCCATTCGCCAAGATACGACAGGGCGCGTTCGGCGCATCGAAGGAACGTCCCGATCTCGGTTTGCGTGGGTTTGGCGATGGCGCGGACCCGTGCGATGGCGGTTTCGCGCGCTTCGATCCAGCGACCGATCAGTTCGGGGTGATTGATGAGGAAGGGCGCCATACCCAGCCCCGTTGCATTTCCGATGCCGATGAACCGCCGGATACGCCCGGCAAGGGAGGCCGCGGACGCGCCGCCGCGATGCCGCGCGACATGTTCGACAAGGTCGAGCGTGAAGAGACGGATCAGCCACACGGTCAGCATTTCCGCCTGAAAGGGGGCCTGAAATTCCGCGCGATCCGCGATCCGGCTGCGATCTGAGATGCCGAATTTGCCATTGCCGTAAACGGCGGTGGTCCGCATCAGGTAGCCCACGCGGCGCAGGTCGGCGAGCGCGGGTTGTTGCCCGCTGGCGAGTTTATCCGCAACGTGTTCGAACATCCGCAGACTTTTGTTGGCGCGTGACAGAACCAGTTCGCGGGGAGTGAAACGGCCTGCCTCTTGCAGCGGGACGCAGTTTGACAGCCGGTCCATTTCGGCCTGATCGGGAATGCCGTCGTAGAGCACATAGGTAGTGTCCCAGACCTCGGCGATGACCCGATCGGTACGACGCTCATCGGGGATTTCTTGAGAGAATGCTACGAGGCTATAGGCGCGTTGAGGTGTCCGGATGGTGTAGATCGCCCTGCCGTAGCCCTGCGCATCAAGAGAAAGCCGCGGCGGATCCATCTTCCATTTTTCGCGGGCCACCCGCCGCAGCAGGAGCCGCATGAAGCTGAGGCGTGTGGGAAACATCGCGCCAAGCGATGTGAGGGTCATGACCTCATCCGGGGTGCGCCTTTTCAATGCTGGACTTGCGCTGTCCATGCGTCTGCTACCCCTGTGATACGGCGGGTTGGAATGTGTTTTTGAAAAACCGCATCCAGTTACCGCCCATGATACCGTTCGTTTCGGTATTGGAAAACCCGGCGTTGCGCAGCCCGTCGGCGATGCCGGGAAAGTCGCTGGTTCGGTTGAACCATGCCGGCTGTTCGGGGAAGGCGACCGGCTGCCTGTCCTTGCGCCACATGCCGTTGCGCATCCAGGCCACTGCGCTGTCGGGTCGGTTCTGACAGAGATCGCTGCCGATGCCGATGTTTTCAGGGCCTATGATCTCGGCGGTTTTCGCGACCATTTCGCAGAAATCGCTAAGCGTGCAGTCGGCGCCGTTGCGCAGGTGGTGGGCGTAGAGCGAGAATCCAAGCACGCCGCCCGTCTGTCCGAGCGCGCGCAGGATGTCATTGCTCTTGCCGCGAGCGGAGTCGTGCCAGAACAAGGGATTGGCATGAGTGATAGAAATAGGGCGCTGCGATAGGTCGATGGCCTGCAGGGTCGAGATCGGGCCGCTGTGGCTCATGTCGATCAGCATCCCGAGCCGGTTCATTTCGGCGATGGCTTCGCGACCCATGAGAGAGATGCCGTTATCGGTGGGTTCGAAACAGCCAGAGCCATATGCGCTTTGCGTGTTGTAGGTCAGCTGCATGACGCGCAGACCCATGTCATGGGCAACCTCGAAAAGCCCAATGTTGTCCTCCATTGGCGACGGGTTCTGCGACCCGAGAAAGACGGCCGTTTTGCCCGAGGCCTTGGCCGTGAGGATGTCTGCGGCGCTGCGGCCTTTGATGATGTATTGCGGATAGGTTTCGAACAGCCGGTTCCATTCGATCACGTCCTGTACAAACATCTGGAAATTGCCGTGGTAGGTGACAGTGGCGTGGATTGCGGTCATGCCGGTTTCCACTAGCTCTCGAAATACGTCTTCGGACCAGTCGCAATATTGAAGCCCGTCGATCAGAAGCGATGGAGTTTCGGCTGTGTCCTGCATGATCGCGTCCCGGGATGACAAAGGTTGCGTCCTCAGTTGACGCCATGGGTTGACTTGAGGCAAATCGAAACTTCTGGCATTTGTTTCAGGGAAATTGAAGTGGATATGGCTGGCCATGATCAAGCACGAAGCGCTTAAAATGTTCGTCGCGGTAGCCGAGGCGGGCAATATCCTGCACGCGGCAGAGCGGCGCGGGCGTTCCCCGGCGGCGGTTTCCATGAGCCTGAAGCAACTTGAAGAGGACATCGGCGGTGCCCTTTTTAACGGCGACCGAAAGGCACAGCTGAGCAATTTGGGGAAACACGTTTATGCCATCGCGCGTGCCGAGATCGATTCTTTCGAGCGGGCGACGGAGTCTATCCGGGCCTTTGCGCGTAACGAGGTAGGTCGCGTGAACCTTGCCACGGTGCCGTCCATTGGCTACCGGATCATGCCGCTGGCAATCTCCAGTTTTCTGGAAACGCGCCCCGAGGTCGAACTGGAGCTGATGGACGCAGATACGAATAGTATCGTGTCGCTGATCGAAACCGGGGCCATCGATTTTGGCGTGGGCGGACGACCGCTTCAGGGGGCGCAGGTAGAGTTCGAGAGGCTGGTTTCGGACCGGTTCGTGGTTCTGTGCGGTGAGGGGCACAGGCTGGCCGAGTTGTACAAGCCTATAACCGTCGCGGATCTAAAGCACGAAACGGTGATCGCGAACGGGTCCACGGCCGTCATTCCGGGCAGTGATCTTTTGGCGGCCCGTACCGGCCCCCGATTGATGGTTCGGAACATGACATCGCTGATCGCGCTGGTGAGACAGGGGATCGGCGTGACGATCCTGCCGGAACTGGCGGTACCGCTGGAAACGGGGCTGACCAGCCTGCCGTTTCATGGCGCGGAGGGTGCGATTTGGCGGGATATCGGTTTGCTGCAAAAGCGCGGCGCCTATCTGGCGCCAGCCGCTGTCGCGTTTCGGGATCATCTGAAAGAGATTGTCCTGAGCGACGCGGTGGCCTTTGATATGGGCAAGGTGGCGCAGTGAACGCCACCCGCTAGTGTTCAGAGGGGATCGCGGATCAGCGGGCCGGTCGAGCAGTGCAGACCGCCGCCGCCTTGGGCGACCTTGTCGTATTCGACATAACGGGTCGAAATACCTGCCTTTTCCAGCTTTTCCTGCGTGCGCTCGGAAATGCCGTGACCGACGATCACGCGACCGGGGCGGGTTGCCAACACGTTCAGAACACCAGGGTGATCGTCGGGGCCGACATCGACCATCTTGATGCCCAGTTCTTCCAGAGTTTCGAGAAAGGTAAAGGGCAGCAGGGTGGGGTTCAGGAAAGCTGTATGCGTGTCGACCATGACGAAATTGCCATCGATGTGCAGACGGTAACCGGTCAGTTGGACACGGTGCAGGGTAACGCCCTGCGGGGCGAGTATTTCCTCGACCTGCCGCGCGCCTTCCTCGTTCACGCGCGAGGAGATGCCGACAACCGCATTGGTTGGATTGAGGAAGGCAAAGCTACCGCCTTCCATCAGGCCGGTGCCGGATATGGTGCGCAGGATCGGCATGCCGAGATTGGCGAGCGTCCGCGTGACGGGCAGTTCTTCGCCCCGGCGGATCGGCGGGCCCATGCGGGTGACGATCGCGCCGCCATCGACGGCAATCACGCTGTCGCGGCAATAGACCGACTTCATCTTACCCTCGGCGCATTTATCGAGATAGACGACCTCGGCACCTTCCTCGCGCAGCACCTTCACGTATTCGTCATGCTGGGAACGCATTTCGTCGAAATCGGGAAGTTCCGGCCCGCGCCAGTACCAGCCCGCCTTGACGTCGCCCCAAGCGCCGATGTCATTCAGTTTCTTCGACGGGTCGACGACGTTCATTTCGTCGCCGGGGCGGTGCATGAGCACCATGCGAAGCTGGCCGACATCGTTGTTGCAGCCCCAGCGGCGGCCCCAGACGTTGACCTGTTGCTCTTCGCTTTCAAAGGCCGGTTCGGCCTTTGATCCGAATTCCTTGATCAGGTTGTTATACCGATACTCGTGTTCGGTGATGATCGACATTTGTGTCTCCGTGCGTGTCTAGGGATCAGCTGAAAGTGTAGGGAATGGACCATTCCTCGCCGCGAACTGTTTCGACGTATTCGGGCCATTTGTAGAAGACCGGCGGTTCGTAATCGGCGGGTAGCAGGGGCGCGACCCATTTGTCGCCGCCGATGCCGCCTCCGGTGCGCTCGCGGAATTCGGCCTGCGCCTTGTCGAGTGTCTCGCCGTCGGTGAGCAGGTCGATGATGGTGGCACCGATCACCTTGCCAGCGGTGATCCACATCGGGTCGATGCAATCGGCAACCCCGCCCATCGCAAGCCGCGCCCATTCCGGGCAGCGCGCACCATCGGGCATCTGAAGCGTCGGGCGACCGATGTAAAGGCGGACGGTTGGCGCGTGCCATGTGTAGTCGACGTAATCGTCCGCTGCGAGATGCATCTGCCACGATGGAAGCTGCTTGCGGAAGACGGCCTCGCCATCCTGCGGGCTGGTGAGTTTCTGGATCTCGGGGACGAAGGGGTCTTCGACGTTTTCATAGCCAAGGCCCGACAGGATCTCGCGGGCAAAGTCACGGGCCTTTTCGTTCCATTGTGGCGCGCCGACCTTTTGCAGGTTTTCCCATGTGACGCTGGCCATCGCATGGTTGGGAAGTCCGGCGCGGGTGCGGGTTACCCATGCCTTTTCGACGGTGCAATGTGCCATCGCGGCGCAATGCTCGGCATTGCGGTCGAGCACTTCGAAGACGCTTTCGCACATGTCGAGTAGCGGCGCGCGCAAAGAATACTGGATCTGCGAAAAGCCCGGCGCGATATTGTCGGCGGTGGCCTGACCGGCTTGGACGATGAATTCGTTAAGGCTCCAGCTGCCTTGGTGGGGAAGCATGGATTCCTTCATGTACTTGCCGGAGGTGTACATCATGCAGACCGCGTCGATGGCGCCGGGGGCACGGGCGGTGAAGTGTTTATGGGCGAGCCCACCGTCGGCCTTGCTGGACTGCCATGTTTCCGGTTCGTCGCAGCGGAAGGTGTAGATGCGGCTCCAGTAGGGGGCGCTATGCGTATCCCAGAAACAGCTGTTGCCCATGTTGGCAAAGCTGTGGGGGTGAAAGCTGATCGCGGCGTCGAGATCGTTGTAATAGCCCTTGGTCGCGTGGACCGGTTTCGAGCCGCACATCTTCTCCGCCGGTTCGCCGAAGAACTTCAGGCGACCCTTGATTTCATGCTTTTCCATCGCGTGCTTGGCCGCGAGGAAACCCGCGAAAGACCCGATGCCGAGACCGGAGTGAGGATCCGTATGGCCAGCGGCATAGCGGTTGGTGCCGGGGCGCGGCGCGCGATAGGGCACCGCGTCTTGCGACATGCCGGGCACCGCGTCATATTCAGCGTAGCCCCCGATGGTCGGGCCTTCGCCATTGGACCATTCTGCGCAAAAGGCGGTGGGCATCCCGCCTGAACCTTCCTCAACTTTGAAACCCTCGGCGCGCAGGCGTTCCACGTACCATTTGGCGGATTTGTATTCGCGCCACGACGGTTCGTGGAAATCGAAGATCGTCTTGTGATCGAGGGACAGCTGGGGTGTGTTGTCTTCTACCCAGTCGACGGCTGTCTGTTTCTGCGGCGTATCCATGGACATCGGGGTCTTTCCTGTCAGTTATTTCTTGGCCCGGCCACGCAGGAGCAGTTCCAGCGTCAGCAGGGCGACGGTGATCACGACCAGAACGGCAGCGACGGCGGCCATCGTGGGGTCGAGCGCTTCGTTGATGCCGTCCCACATGCGGCGGGGCAGGGTAAACACGGCGCGCCCGGCAATGAAAAGCGTGATGACCAACTCGTCCCAGCTGTGGATGAAGGCAAAGATCAGCCCCGAAACGACGCCGGGCATGATGTTGGGCAGGATCACGAGGCGCAGGGTCTGGCCCATACTGGCCCCAAGGCCAAGAGCGGCGCGTTCGAGCTTGCCGTCGAATCCGGCGAGCGAGGTGGAAACCGTGATCACCACATAAGGAAGGCCGGTGACGGCATGGGCGATTATCAACCCGAAATAGGTATCTAGCAGGCGCAGCTCAGCAAAGAACTGATAGATGCCAAGCGCGTAGACAATGGTGGGCACCATGACCGGCAGAAGCATGACAACGCGGACCAGTTCGCTTAGCCGGTTGGAAATGCGCCAGCAGCCGATGGCGCAGAGCGTGCCGAGCAGCCCGGCGATGGCGGTCGAGACAAAGGCGATGACAAAGCTTTGCCAGATGCTGTGGAGCCATTCGGGCGAGGTGAACAGGTTGGCGTAATGCTGGAAAGATATCTCGTCGACCGGCATGGCGAGGTAATCGCGGTCGGTAACGGCGACGGCAAAGACGATGGTGATCGGCAGGACCAGAAAGGCGATGATGGCCCATGCGGTGGTGCGGGTTGCCGGTGAGATCGGTTGAGAGCTGAAACCGTCCATGTCATTTGCCTCCGAACAGACCGCGCAGGTCGATGATGCGGCTCATCACCCCGAGGAGCAGCAGGATCGTGACGAGCAAGGTGGTGGCGAGCATCGCGCCGCGTCCCCAATTTACGAGGTCCATGATCTGAAGCTGGATGTATTCGGCGATCATCAGTGTCTTGCCGCCGCCGAGCAGGGCAGGCGTGACGTAAAAGCCAAGCGAATAGATGAAGACAAGGATGCCTGCGCCGATGACGCCGGGCATGGAGAGGGGCAGGAAGACCTTACGGAAGGCCACGCCTCGGGAGGCACCAAGGCCCCGGGCGGCGGCAACGCAGCGCGTGTCGATGTTGCGCATGTTCGCGTAGATCGGCAGCACGCCGAGCGGTAGCATGTAGTGAACCATGCCGATGACCACGCCCAACTCGTTCCAAATCAGGTCGAGCGGCGTGTCGATGATGCCGGTACTGATCAGCACATCGTTGATTGTGCCTTCTCGGCGCAGCAGGATGAACCATGAAAAACCGCGCACAAGAGCCGAAATCCAGAGCGGGATCAGCACGCCGAGGAACATGATGCGTTCGACCTTGGGCTTGGCATGTACCAGCACGTAGCTGATCAGGTAGGCGAATATCAACGTCAGGCCGGTGGTGATCACGCCGATGCGTGCGGTGGTGATCAGGGTCCGGTGCACCGAGGCATTGTCGATCAGGTCCTCGTAATTGCCAAGGCCGGGGGTTGGAAAAGTAAAGCTCATCCAGAGGACGCGGGCGAGCGGATAGAAGTAGAACCCGAGCATCAGAAGGACGGCAGGTGCAATTAGCAGCCAATAGCGGCCTTCGCTTCCCATTATGCTGTTAACGGTCAGCCTGCCGGGGGAGTTTTGCGCATGTGCCGCCGAGGTGCCGGTTGTTGCCATCGTCAAGCGGTATCCTGTGTTGAGGCCGGGTTCTGCCGGAAAAGAAAAGCACCCCCGGTTAAGGGGGTGAAGGTAGAGCCGGGCACCGGGAAGCGCCCGACGGGGGAGTGTCAGGAGGTGATGAAATCCAGGTATTCCTGCATCGCATCCGCATAGTGTTCGGCGTACCAGTCGGCCGAGATACGGGCTTGCTTCGCGACGTTTTCAGCCGAGGCCGGGTTGGACGCGGCCAGATCTTCGGGAACGAGTTCCGAAGCGGCAGGGTTTGCCGGCCCGTTGCCCATGGCTTCGAGAACCATGACCTGACCTTCGGGCGCCTGCATGGAGGCGATGGCTTCCATCGCGGTCTGCTTTCCGGCGGGGTTGCCTTTTGGCACGGCCCAGAGACCGGGCTGAAGGAGGCCACCCTCAAACGTGTACTTGATGCGGCCGTCGGTTTCCTTTTCCAGCACGTTGGCGCGCGTGTTCCAGATCATGCCCATGACGCATTCGCCTTCGCGCAGAAGGCTCTGGCTTTCCGAGCCGGAGCCCCAGAACAGCAGCTCGTCCTTGATCGTGGCCAGCTTGGCCAGCGCGCGTTCCACGTCGAGCGGGTAGAGATCCTCGATCGCGACGCCATCGGCGAGCAGGGTCAGCTCCAGCATCGCCTGCGCATCCTTGCGGAGCAGACGGCGACCCGGGTATTTCTCTAGATCGAAGAAGTCTGCCAGTGTCGGCGTGCCTTCGACCTTTTCGCTGTCCCATGCCAGAACGCTGGAGAACATGTAGTTCACAACGCCATAGTCATAAGCAAACTCAGGGATGACCTTGGATTTGTCGACGATGAAATAGTCGATTTCTTCCAGCGCGCCCTGCGGCCCAAGTTGAGTCAATCCGACGATACCGGAGTCGACGATGTCCCAGGTAACGTTATTGGCCATGACCATGTTGAGGATCTTGCCGGTGCCGGGGCCAGAACCATCGATGATCATTTTGCCGCCCTTCGCCTCGTAGGGTTCGGCAAAGGCTTTCTCGAATACTTCGAGTGCCACACCGCCCCAGTTGCAAAGCACGACTTCTTTCGCGTCGGCCGCAAGGGCCTTGCGGGTCATACCCGGAACAAGTGCCATCGGGATGCCGATGCTGGCTGCGAATTTCAGCAGGTCCCGGCGGGACATGCCTTTCTTTTCTTCGGCGCCGATCAGATCGGCGCAGTCTTCTTCGAAACTTTGTGTCACTTTTCTTCCTTCCTGTTGCGGTTATTGTCTATTCATCGTCTTCCACGATCACGCCCGCCGAGGCGGACCAGCCAAGGCGGATCCTGCTGCCGACAGCGAGGTCATGAGACAGCTGGGCCGCGGGCATCGTGAGTTCGAACGTGCCGAAATGATCGGTTTCCGCCGTGACGGAGAAATTCGATCCGAAGTAGTTTGAATCGCTGACGGTTGCGTCGATCACGTTGTCGGCCTGCGCGTCGCCTTCGATCAGGTGGACGGCCTCGGGGCGCAGCGCGATGAGCGCCGTGTCGCCGGGTTCAAGCGTAGCCGTGCCTGCATGTTGGCGCAGCGTGATGTCACCATTCCTGATCGTAAGCTCCTCGCCCTCACGAGAGACGACGTCGCCGCGCAGGAAATTGCTCCGGCCAAGGAAACCGGCAACGAAACTGGTGCGCGGGGTCTTGTAGAGCTCATCCGGACGGCCCTCCTGCACGATGACGCCGTTGCGCATGACTACGACTCGGTCCGACATCGACAGGGCTTCGTCCTGATCGTGTGTGATGTAGATGAAGGTGAGGCCGACCTTACGGTGCAGACGTTTCAGCTCTTCCTGCATCTCCGCGCGCAGCTTCTTGTCCAGCGCGCTGAGGGGTTCGTCGAGCAGCAGCAGGTTGGGGCGGAATACCATGGCGCGGGCAAGGGCGACGCGCTGCTGCTGGCCGCCCGAAAGCTGTTTCGGCATCCGGTCGCGCAGGTTGCCAAGCTGCACCAGGTCGAGCGCTTCTTCGACGTGCCGGGCGATCTTGTCCGACGACCATTTGCGTACCTTCAGTGGAAAAGCGACGTTGTCGAAAACCGACAGGTGCGGGAACAGGGCGTACCCCTGAAAGACCATGCCAAAGTCGCGGGTTTCCGGTGGCAGGTGGGTGATGTCCCGATCACCCAGGGTCATGGTGCCACCATCGGACTCCAAGAACCCGGCGACCAAGTTCAGAAAGGTCGTCTTTCCCGAACCCGAAGGGCCGAGGATCGTCAGAAATTCACCTGCCCGGATCGTCAGCGAGATACTGTTGATTGCGCGGAAATCGCCAAAGGATTTCTCGAGGTTCGTCACGCGCAGATCGCGATTGGTCGTGTTCATTCCGGTTCCGTTCTGTCCCGCCATTGGCGGGGTTGGGGCAGTGGTTCCTTCATGGTGGAGCGCGTTAGAACCGACTTAGGGATACAGACGCCGAACCAACCAGATGGCAGTGATATGGAATTGGTATGGCGTTGGTATGCCAAAGGTCAACCCAAAGCATATAGATGGTTCGGAACTGGACCGAACGCTGCGTAAATTTCAGGCGGGTATATCAGAGTAATTTCGGCTGCTGCAGGAAGAATGACTTCGCCGTAGCAGCAAAGTGTTGATTTGAAAGGATTAGTATGAAAACGGTTTCAGGGCGGCAGGTGGATCGAGTGGCCAAAAAAATCAGCGGGACGCCAATGTATGCAAGATACTGCCTTGAACGTTGTCGAGGTGATTCCGCATGGCCTCGGAGGCTTTCTTGGCATCGCCCTCCAGCAGCGCATCGATAATTGCAAGATGCTCGGCACAGGTTTCGTCGAACCGTTCGGGGATCGAGCGCAGATCGAAAATCTGCGTGCGGCGGCGCACCGTCCTAATGATATCAGCCAGTTGCGGGTTGCCTGCGGCCTTGGCGAGGCTTCCGTGCAAAAGGTCATCCACTGCGCGCACCTTTTCGCGGTCAGGACGTTCGCCGGTCGAGGGCCTGGAGTCGACCAGTTCGACAAGCTGATTGCGGATTGCTTGCAGGTCCTCGCGGCTAATTCGACCCTGAGCCAGTCGGGCCACTTCTGGTTCGAGAATCTGGCGGATGTGCAGCGCATCCATGTACTCTTCGATCCGCATCTGGCGAATCTGGAGGCCGCGCGTTCCCTGCCGTACAAGAAGGCCTTCGGCTTCGAGCATGAGCAGGGCATCACGGACAGGCGTGCGGGAAATGCCGAGCATCTCGGCAAGGCGGCGTTCATTGATCATCTGACCGTGCGCCGCTTCGCCGGACAGGACCATCTGGAGGATCTGTTCATAGGCGTTGAGCGCCAGCCGCTCTTCGGACGTTTTCAACATGACTGTGTCTCTCCCTAACCCGCCCGGTATTGTTGTATTCCTTGGGTGTGTCGCTGGTATACATAACAGGCACAATGCTGAACCCCAATAACCAAGGCGGCTGGACTTCGATGTTTCAAGGTGGTTTGCCTTGAAAACAGGCTTGGCCCAGAACTGGCCTTAATGAACCGACAGGAGCGACAGGATGAGCCATCGTATCGATCTCAATTGCGACATGGGGGAAAGCTTCGGTGCCTGGACGATGGGCGACGACGCGGCGATGTTGGATCTGGTGAGCTCTGCAAATATTGCCTGCGGCTTTCATGCGGGCGACCCGGACGTGATCGCGCGGACCATCGAGGCCGCGCAGGCACGCGGCGTCGCGATTGGCGCGCACCCTTCCTTTATGGACCTTTATGGATTTGGCAGGCGTCGGATCACCGGAGACACGCCGCAAGCGCTCAGGGCGCAGCTGATCTATCAGATCGGAGCGGTCAAGACGATGGCCGAAGCCGCCGGGGCCAAGATGACCCATGTCAAAACCCATGGCGCGCTGGGCAACATGGCGGCCGAAGATATCGAACTGGCACGCGTTTGTGTCGACGCGGT
Source organism: Paracoccaceae bacterium (assembly GCA_018223035.1). Classification (GTDB taxonomy): domain Bacteria; phylum Pseudomonadota; class Alphaproteobacteria; order Rhodobacterales; family Rhodobacteraceae; genus Heliomarina. The sequence continues at coordinate 204,506 of JAAEZD010000001.1, read as the reverse complement.
CGAATCCGTCGACCCGTCCTTGTTCTTCGTGGCTTTACCCTACAGCGAAACCATGCGGGCCGCGGAAGAGGCGGGGCTGTCCGTGGCCTGCGAAATCTACGCGGACCGGAGCTATACGGATCAGGGGCACCTGACGCCCCGCAGCCAGCCCGGCGCCGTCATCCACGATCCGGAGGAAAGCCTGAAACAGGTTCTGCACATGGTGGTGGACCGATATATTCCGACGACCGGCGGCAAGAAGCTATCGGTGAAGCCGGATACGCTTTGCATTCACGGAGATACGCCTACGGCGGTTCAGATCGCTGCGCGCCTGCGGGAGGCGCTTGAGCGTGAAGGCGTGGCTATCGGGCCGTTTCACACCCGTTGACGCATCAGGTCGGGGTGGCCTCAACGTCACTTGGGTTGGCGAACATCGGGTTTTCCGTCAGAGTCGCTGCGATGCAGCGCACGGCTTCGGCAAGATCTTTCGGGTCCATGCCTTCGTCCGGCGTATGGCTGCCGTTCCAGTTGCGCAGGAAAACCATGGCGGATTGCCATCCGGCATCGGCGAAAGCCGCGGCATCATGCCCGCCGCCCGAGGCCAGCGTCGGGACATCCAGGCCACGGGCTTTGGCCTGAGCATGAAACGCATCGCGCATTTCGCCGTCTAGCCGCGCAGGGCGGCTGCGCGACTGCGGGCCGAAATCGAAGCGCACGCCCCTCTCCTGTTCTATATGCGCGGCGAAGCCCTTTAGTCTGGCGTCCATGTGTTCAAGTAGCGCGGTCGAATCGCTTCGCAGGTCAAGACAGAACTCGACCTGTCCGGGGACCTTTGCAAAGGCGTGGTCGGGGGTGGCGGCATCAATGCGACCTACGGTGATGGCGAGATCTTCGCCTTTTTCTTCGATTTCGGCCCAGTCCCTGTCCAGCATTCCGATGAGGTCGGCGAGTCCAAAGACCGTGTCCGATCTCAGGTGACGCGGCACGCCCCCTGAATGGCCCCACGCTCCTTCGATCCGGGCAAAGCGGTAGCGGAGGCTGCCACGAATGCCGTCGACAGTGGCAAAGGCGTGACCGGCTTCGTGAAGGACCGGGCCCTGTTCGATGTGCATCTCGAGGAATCGCGCAGTCTTAAGGCCGCGATGGCCGATCACGGCGTCTGGGTCGCCCCCCTGTTCGCCCATGTGGTCGGCCAGCGTCCGGCCGGTATCGGCCCGGCAAATTGAGAGCTCGGGTTCCTCGAGTCGCGCAAGCGCCGCGCGCGATCCTATGTAGGAGGCCGGGAACCAGACGCTTTCTTCGGCCCTGATGACCGATACGACCAGATCGAAAGGAAGGGTTTCGCCGCGTTCCACGAAACGGGCGGCAAGCGCCATCGCTCCGGCCACTCCGGCGACACCGTCAAAGGCGCCTCCGCTTGGGACCGTGTCTAGATGGGAACCGCTGTAAAGGTCAGGCAGACTCTTTTTAGCGCCGGGCAGGCGGGCGAAGAGGTTTCCGCCAGCATCGCGGGAAACATGGAGGCCGAGGCGGTCAGCTTCATCGGCGATGACTTCGTGGGCCTGCGTTTCTTCAGCGCTGTAGCTCGGGCGGGTCCAGCCAGGGTTTGACGCGCCGATCCGGTTCACCCGGTCTAGTACTCGCGAAATCATATCGCTGACGGAATCCGTCATTCCTGTGTGCTTCCGGGATTGTTAACGGTCGCTTCCGGGCGCCGGTTGCGGCACAGCACGTCAAGCAGGTTCTCGACCGCCCTGTCGGCGACACGGATCATCGATTCTTCGGTGGCGCCGCCGAGATGCGGGGTAAGTATCACGTTGTCCATCTGGCCAAGCGGACCTACAGGCGCCGTATCTGAATAAACATCAAGGGCCGCGCTGTGGAGCTTGCCGGTTTGCAACGCGTGAACCAGTGCCTGTTCATCGACAAGACCGGCGCGGGCGACGTTGACGAATATCGCGCCCGGTTTCACACAGTCCAGGATTTCGCTTGAGATCATGTGCCGCGTTTCCGGACGTAGATTGGTGTGCAGAGAGATGAGATCGGCCTGGGCCGCGGCTTTGCCAAGGTCGGTGCTGCGGTGAAAACCCGGATCAATCTCGGGGGAGCGGGGTGAATACACGGTGACCGTCATGTCAAAACTGTCGCGCAGGATCTTACCGACTCCTTTGCCCGTCGCGCCCCACCCAACGATAAGGGCGTTCTTGCCAAAGAGTTCGCGGGTCAGGGACCGATCCCTGAAGCCTTCGTCATGCAGGCGGGCGGCCCGGTCTGCGGGCAGGATCAGTCGCGCAGCTGCGAGAGCCAGCCCAATGGTCAATTCGCTGACCGAACGTGCGTTGGCACCCGGGGCATTGCAGACAATGATGCCAGCCTTGTCGGCGGCGGGTTTGTCCACCTGTTCGTGCCCGGCGCCATGCACCGAGATGACGCGCAGGCGCGGCGCCGCGCTTATCAGGTCGGCTGGCAGGCCAAAGTTACGGGTGATGACACCATCGCAATCGGCGATCAGGTCTCGCAGCACTTCGACTTGGGTTGAGCGGGCAACAATCGGTTCGATCCCTGCCAATCGCAGCTTTGCCAGACCGGATTCATGAATGGGCTGCGTGACGAGGCATTTCATCGGGGGTACCGTGTCTTCAGGCCCTGAGTTCACTTGGCAAAAACGGAGTCGAAATCCGAAAATCCTTTGATTTCGATAGGGTTTCCCGAAGGGTCGAAGAAGAACATGGTGCGCTGTTCGCCGGGTTCACCTTCAAAACGAATGACCGGAGGAATGTCGAATTCGATGCCTGCCGCGCCAAGTCGGTCAGCGACAGCTTTCCATTCGTCCAGCGGCAGGACGAGGCCGAGATGGGGCATCATCACCATGTGATCGCCGACCTTGCCGGTACGGGTCGTTTTGAACGGCTCCCCGAGATGCAGGGAAATCTGGTGCCCGAAAAAGTCGAAATCGACCCAGGTCTCGGTGCTGCGGCCTTCGGTGCATCCCAGGATGCCGCCGTAAAATCGGCGGGCAGCATCCAGATCCGTTACGTGATAGGCGAGGTGAAACAGTGAAGGCATAATCTCTCCTGCCGCTGGCAAGGTTTGGGGACACCACCGAGGGTGACAGGTTTCGACCTTGGTATACCAATGGTATCCGGCTGGTTTCAAGGTTTTAGGGTGCCTAGGAGCCAATTCTTTGCCCAGGTGCTTAAACATTGGTTGCGGCTGACACCTCAAGACGTTTTTCTGATGGTCGCTGCGCGCCTTTAGCGGATCTGAATGCAGCGCAAGACTGAAATGAAACCGGGGAACGTTTTGGGCAAAGTTGAAAGGAGCTGGTATTGATTTCGGATATGCTGCGCGATGCCCGGTTCTTGAGCTGTGGCGACAGCGCGCTTTGTGTCGAGTTCTCACGCGATGTGGATGAGCAGGCGAACACAGTCGCGCTGGCGCTCGCATCGGCCTTGGATGCCGAGCCGCCGGAAGGAATGCAGGAGGCGCTGCCGACATATCGTTCGGTGCTGGTGGCCTATGATCCGCTTGTGACCTCTGCGCGGGAGATGACCGCTCATATTCGGACTTGTCTGACCCGGATCAGACCCTCGGATCAACTGGGACGCAGGATCGAAATACCTGTCTATTACGGTGGCGATGCTTGCCTAGATCTGGACGACCTGGTCGAGACCAAGGGTATGGATCGCGAAGAACTGATCGCACTGCATATGTCGGTTGAATATCGAGTTTACATGATCGGCTTCGCCCCGGGGTTCGCCTATCTCGGCGGCTTGCCCCAGCAGCTTGCAATGCCGCGCAAGCCGGTGCCCCGCCAACTCGTTCCGGCAGGGGCCGTCGGAATTGGTGGCGAACAGGCAAGTGTCAATTCGGTTGCCGGACCGAGCGCGTGGCATTTTATTGGCCAGACGCCGCTTCGGCTCTTTGACCCTCGGCGATCGGACCCCTTTCTGCTGGACGCGGGCGACAGTCTCTGGTTTCGCCGCATAGACGAGGTCGAGTTCGAAGATCTGAGCGCCCGGGTGTCCCGAGGAGAGAGCCCGGACGTGATCCGGGAGACCCCCGCATGAGCAGGACCATGCGCATCTTGAACGCGGGTCCTATGATGACCGTGCAGGACAGTGGTCGGCGCGGTTTTTTGCGTTTCGGCGTGTCCGGATCTGGGCCGATGGACCGCGACGCGTTTGAGGCCGCGAATGCGCTTGTCGGGAATGCGCCCGATGCAGCCGGGGTGGAATTCGCATTGATCGGCGGTCGGTTGTTGCTGCCCGATGAATGTCTGATCGCGGTTACAGGAGGCGACGTGCCGGTTGCGCTGAATGGCAAGCCGATCTCACCTTGGTCTTCATGGCGCGCGCCTGCGGGAAGCGAACTTGAGATCGGTGCGATGCGCAGTGGCGTTTGGGGCTATATCGCCATAGGCGGAGGCGTGACCTGCCCGCCTGTCATGGGGAGCCGGTCCACTCATCTGCGCAGCGGTGTTGGCGGCCTTGATGGGCGGGTCTTGCGAACCGGTGATGTCTTGCCGCTTGGCTCCGACATCGGGGCCGAGCCGAAAAAGCTGGTCAAACCGATAAGGCTGCGGGGCGGACCGATCTCGCTGGTTCCGGGGCCACAGGACCATTATTTCGATGCAGACGCTTTTTGGTGCCTCTTCGGTCGAGAGTTCCAGGTTTCGCAACAGCGGGACCGGATGGCGATGATGCTAGACGGGCCGGAAATTCACGCCGCCGGTGGTCATGATATCGTGTCTGACGGAACGCTTATCGGATCGATACAGGTGCCGCCATCTGGCCGGTTGATCGTGTTGATGGCGGATCGACAGACAACGGGCGGATTCCCAAAGATCGCCACCGTTGCCAGCGCCGATCTGGGTCGTCTGGTTCAAACACCTTCGGGCAAGGCTGTCAGGTTCCGGGCTGCTACGGTCGAGCAAGCCGAGGAAATGGTGCGCGAAGCGGCCGAAATGCGCCGTTTGGCGCTGGAAAACCTCGCGCCGAACGATCCCTTGCCGGGTTAGCTCGGGGTAAAACGCAGGGACAAGCAGGACATGCCGCCGTCGATCTTGGCGCACTCGCTGTTGGCAATTTCTCGGACCTTGTAGCCAGCCTCGCGGACAGTTTCTGCCGTGCGCGGGAAGCCTGCGGGCATGATAACTAGGTCGTTGAACCGGATCGCATTGGCAGCGGCTTCTTCGCCTTCGGCGACGTAAACAACGCTATAGCCCTCAAAGCAGCCGGAGTCCGCCAGCCGCTGGGTTGCCAGCACAGTTTCTGCGTCGAGCAGGGAGCAGTCGGTTTTGAAGTGGAGCACGCCTTCGGGCGTGAAGACTTCCCGCAGGGAATGGCCCCAGTCCGACAGGATCGCGCGCAATTCGGCAACGCCTTCGGCATCGGTGCGGGCCGAGCGTCCCACGAGCACTTCGCGTCCGGTGACGAGGATGTCGCCACCTTCGATATGCCCCGGCCCCTTGATTTCGCGGATGTCGGAGTAGAGGTCGCGCAGGGTGGGGGCCATTTCGGACACTTCGCCCATGCGCGATGGCGCGCCGGGCCGCATCAGGATCGCGCCCTGCGGCAGGCAAAGGGCAGTGTCCTCGACGAACAGCGCATCGGGGTAGTCCTTCAGCGCATCGAGTTCGATTACGGTTGCACCGGTGGATTTTAGCGTCGCCACATAGTCGGCATGCGCCGCGAGCATGTTTTCGAGATCGGGCGTGCCGGTGTCTTCGGCGCGCAGCCCGTTCACAACGCTTTGCGCGGGACGGCGGGTGATGGCGTGGGTAAATTCGGTCGAAGGGCTTGGCATTCGGTATATACTCTTGCTGGGTTCTTTTGGTGAAAGGTGTCAGGCGCTGACAGCGTCGAATTGCCGGGCAAAGGCGATCAGTCTTTCGACGCCTTCGTAGAAACGCTCATCCTCAACGGTCAGTGCGATGCGGATCCAGTCACGGACGGTGTCACCAAAGGAGCTTCCGGGCATGACGGCCAGCCCGGCCTCGTCCAGCAGGCGCTGGGCAAAAACATCGCTGGGAATGCCGGTGGCGGCGATATTGACCATGATGAACATTCCGGCCTGTGGTGGATGTGCCCAGAGTGCGGTTTCATCCGAAAGACGGCTGGCAAGCGTGCGGGCGCGTGAGGCATAGCGATTGCGCATGCCTTCGGCCACGGTGGAACCCTGACGGATGCCCAGTTCTGTCATGTCGGCAATGAATGGCTGGCTGCCAAACAGCATCGTTTCGGCAAGTGGAAGCAGGGTTTCGACGAATTCCGGGGATCCGACGCACCAGCCGCTCCGAAAACCGGGCGCAGCGTGGCTTTTCGAGATCGAGGATACGACTATCACGCGTTCTGCCAGTTCCGGGAGCGAGAGTGGTGAGCAAAAGGTGGCATCGTCAAAGACCAGATCTTCGTAAACTTCGTCCGATATGATCCAGAGATCATGCGCGCGGGCGACCTCGCCTATCGCGGCGATGTCCGCGGCGGTCAGGATCGCACCCGTCGGATTGTGCGGCGTGTTCAGCAGGATGACGCGGGAGCGCGGGGTGATGCGCGCCTCGATATCGCTGGCTTGCAGGCGAAAGCCGTTTTCAGCCTGCAATGGAACTTTTACCAGGCCGGCGCCGCTGGAGCGGATGACTCCTTCATAGGTGGCATAGTAGGGATCGCCGACCAGCACCTCGTCGCCTTCCTGCGCCAGTCCGAGCAGCGCGAGGTAAAGAGCGGTCTGGGTGCCGGGCAGGCAGATCATTTGATCGGGCGTGATTTTGCGTCCGGAGGTGCGGGAATATCTTTCGGCCAGCGCCGCTGTCAAGCCCGGTTCGCCGCGACCGTTCGAATAGGTGTAGCGACCGGACCGCATCGAACGCACGGCCTCTTCGATCATGTCATCTGCAACCGGCACGTCCGGTTCGCCGATGCAAAGCTCGACGATATCCTCGCCTTTGGTTACGCGGGCGCGGGCCTGCCGGTGAATGGCCCATTTCGCGCCACCAAGGTTGGCGAGCCGGTCGTTGATCGCTGCGTATTTCATGTGTCTATCGCCTTTCTGTGCAGGTCCAACCCCGTCAGGGCTGCAACCGAATCGAGTCCTATTTTTGCGAGTTCGCCGGTTGCGAATTCCTGTGGCAGCGCGCCGCCTTCCAGCCAGAGTCCGTCGATCACCCCGTTGCTCGCTATAGCAAGTTGGCGCAGCCGTTCCGGGGTCGCGGGCTGATCTGTCTCGCGCAGCGCTTCTGCAATCAGCGCCTCAAGCTGGTCGCGGAAGTGGTGGTAGGTGCGCTGGTGGATCTTGTTGAGATCGGCATCATGCAGTGCCTCGTTCAGAAAGCCTGACCAGAGCGCAACCCAGCCCGGGTTCACCACAGGGGGCGAGAGCGAAGCCATTACGAAACCGGCCAGCCTGTCGCGGGCAGTGCCTGCCGTGACATCCTTGGCTGTCGCGACCGCATCGGTCATCTGCGTCATGTGATGTTCATAGGCCGCAGCGATCAGGTCTTCTTTGCTTGAGAAGTAGTGGCGGATCAGCCCCTGCGTCACCTCGGCCCTTTCGGCGATGGTGCGCACGGTCGCCGCCCTGACGCCCGATTCGGAAATCACCTGCAAGGTGGCCGCAATAAGATCGTCCTTGCGCTGCGACGCAGTTTCACGCCTGAATTTTCGGCGGGGAGGGGAAGACATGGTGGCAGCTCGCGTCGAAAATAATTATACGCTTGAATAATTACTGGACTGTGTGCCTACTACAAGAAAAATCGGACAGGGAAAGAATGGATTCTTTTTCAGGGGGTGATCCGGCTTCTGCGTCTTCGGGGCGCGATAAGGAAGCCGTTCGCATCGAAGAACTGCACAAGTCTTTCGGAGAGCTGGAAGTACTCAAGGGCGTGAACCTAACGGCGCGCAAGGGTGACGTGGTCGCGATCATCGGCGGCAGCGGGTCGGGCAAGTCCACGATGCTGCGGTGTATCAACTTCCTCGAGACACCGACCTCCGGCCGGATTTATGTTGGCGGCGAGCATATCGCGATGCGGGACGACGGCACGCCCTCGAACCGCCGCCAGCTTGAACGTATCCGCACCCGTCTGGGCATGGTTTTCCAGTCTTTCAATCTATGGACCCATCGGACGCTGCTGGAAAATGTGATCGAAGTGCCGGTGCACGTGCTCAAGCAACCCCGCGCCGAGGCAATCGAAAAGGCGCAGAGCCTGCTGAAGCGTGTCGGGCTGGGGGACAAGGCCGATGTCTATCCGGCCTATCTGTCGGGCGGACAACAGCAGCGCGCCGCAATTGCACGTGCGCTGGCGGTTGACCCAGATGTCATGCTTTTCGACGAACCAACAAGTGCGCTTGACCCTGAACTGGTCGGTGAGGTTTTGACCGTAATCCGCGACCTTGCCGCCGAAGGGCGTACCATGCTGCTGGTTACACACGAGATGAAATTTGCCCGCGAGGTGGCCGACCACGTGGTTTATCTCTACCAAGGCCGTATTGAGGAACAGGGTGCGCCCGCCCAAGTTTTTGACACGCCCAAGTCCGAACGGCTTCAACAATTTCTCATGTCAATCAACTAACTAACTAAGGGAGACTACCGATGACATTTCTGAAAACTCTTGCCGCAACCGCGACAGCCGCCATGCTGACCGCCGGTGCGGTTGCCGCTGATCCGATCAAGGTTGGCGTTGCGGCTGAACCTTACCCGCCGTTTTCCTCGGTCAACAGCGCCGGTGAATGGGAAGGTTGGGAAATCGAGATCATCAAGGCTGTCTGCGATGCGGCCGAGCTGGAATGCGAAATCACGCCGACCGCCTGGGACGGGATCATTCCCGCGCTGACCGGCAAGCAGATCGACGTGATCATGACCTCTATGTCCATCACCGAAGAGCGTCAGAAAACGATCGATTTCTCGGACCCATATTACAACACGCCGACCGTGATCGTGGCCGACAAGTCGATGGATATCGAACCGACGCCAGAATCGCTGGCGGGCAAGATCCTTGGTGTGCAGGCATCGACCATCCACCAGAACTATGCGCAGAAGTATTTCACCGATGCGGCTGAAATCCGTATCTATCAGACGCAGGACGAAGCCAACCAGGATCTGGTTTCGGGCCGTATCGACGCAACTCAGGCTGACAGCATCGCGATGAGCGCATTCATCGAATCCGATGCCGGTGCATGCTGCGAAATCAAGGGCGCGGTGGCCGATGATCCGTCGATCCTTGGTCTCGGCGTCGGCGCAGGTGTGCGCAAGGGCGAAGACGAACTGCGTGAAAAATTGAACGCGGGCATCGCCAAAATCCTCGAAGACGGGACGCATGAGGAAATCACCTCCAAGTACTTCTCCACGAGCATCTACGGCGGCTGATCCGTGTCTGATCTCCTGAACATGCTTGGTCTGGCCCAAAGCGCGGAGCTGCTTTCGCTGTCTCCGCCGGGCTGGGGCGGCAATCTGTTACGCGGTCTGCTGAATTCCCTCCAGATCGCCTTTGGCGCCTTTGGCATGGGGCTGGTGATCGGGCTGTTCGGGGCCTATGGAAAACTGTACGGCGGGCCGATTGTTCGCGATCTGCTTGCCGTATATACAACCGTGATCAGGGCCGTTCCGGAGTTGGTTCTGATCCTGATCCTTTATTATCTGGGGAGCGACCTGATCAACAAGGTCTCGGAGGCGATGGGCTATGGCCGCGTCGAGATTTCCGGTGTCGTTGCGGGGATCTGGGTGCTGGGCGTCGTTCAGGGCGCCTATTCCATCGAAGTTTTACGCGGTGCCATTCAGGCGGTGCCGCCTGGGCAGATTGAGGCCGCGCGCGCCTTTGGGATGCCCCCGCTGATGCTGATGCGGCGGGTGACCATTCCGGCCATGATGTCCTTTGCGACGCCGGGTCTGGCCAATCTCTGGCTGATCGCGACCAAGGATACGGCTCTGCTGGCTATCGTCGGCTTCAGCGAATTGACGCTTGAGACGCGTCAGGCCGCTGCAAGTACGCGGGCCTATTTCACCTTTTTCCTCGCAGCAGGTGCGCTTTATCTCATCGTGACGCTGTTTTCACAGGTCATTTTTGGCCGTATCGAGCGCTGGGCAAGACGCGGGCAACCCTCGCTCAGAGGGGGACCACGATGATCGGGCTGCGTGATCTTCTCAAACCGCATCGGATCGTGCTGATCCTTCTGTTTCTGGCCTTTGTCGTTTGGTGCGCTTTGTCGCTGCGCTGGGACTGGCTGCCAAAGTATGCGCCGCTTGCACTGGAAGGGTTATGGCGCACCATCTGGCTGTTGGTCGTTACGACGATACTCGGGTTTCTCCTCGCGATTCCGCTGGGTTTGGCGCAGGCGGTCGGGCCTTGGTATCTGGCGGCACCTGCCCGCGTCTTTTGTACCGTGATCCGTGGCACACCGCTGCTTTTGCAGATCTGGCTTCTGTATTACGGCCTGGGGTCGCTCTTTCCGCAATTCCCGGCGATCCGGCAGAGCGAACTCTGGCCATATCTGCGGCAGGCTTGGCCCTATGCGGTTCTGGCGCTGACGCTGTCCTACGCCGGTTACGAAGGCGAAGTGATGCGGGGTGCCTTTTCCGGCGTCGGTAAGGGACAGCTTGAAGCGGCCAGAGCCTATGGCATGCGTCCGTTCGCGGCGTTCCGACGCATCTGGCTGCCACAGGCTATCCGCAACGTGCTGCCTACGCTGGGGGGCGAAACGATCCTGCAGCTCAAGGCGACACCGCTGGTGGCCACGATCACCGTCATCGATATCTACGCGGTTTCTTCCCGTGTCAGGGCCGATACGCTGATCGTCTACGAACCGCTGTTGTTGCTGGCGTTGGTCTATCTTGTGATTGCTGGGATCATCGCCTTTTTCTTCCGGCGGATCGAACAGCAGGTGCCAAGCGCCATTCAGCGTCGATAACCTGCGAAAGCCGCGCGCTTTGCTTGCATTGCGCGGGGCTTTCCTTTCAGTCGCTGGGAGGCGGCACGGGCACCGGTAGCGGATTGGCATCCTCGGTCGATAGCTGTTGGGCTTGTGGTACCGTGGAAGTCTGATCGCTATCGGCAGCGGGTGCCTCTTTCATCGCCTCGACCGGAGGCGTGGTTTCAGCAGCTTCGGTCGATGCTGCCGGGACGTTGGTGGGGGCTGCCGGAGAGCTGTATCCCAGAGCGGCGGCGGTTGCCGGATCGACAACGCCAGTCGTGTCCAGCCCGTTATCGTACTGGAACCATTGCAGCGCCGTTTCCGTCCCGCTGCCAAAAATACCGTCTGCGCCGCCCGTGTCATACCCATAGTCGGTGAGCAGCAATTGCAGGTCGCGCACCACTTCGCCGCGGGTCATCGGCGAAGTCAGGGCAAGCCCGATCACACTCTGGGGTTCCGTAGGCGCTGCTGTCTCAACGGGGGGATCCGAAACGATCTCGTAGACCTGTTCATCCTTGTAGTAGGTCGAGCGGTAGAGCTTGCCGTCGCATTCATAGAGCGTCTCGCCACTGTCCGAGACCTTGTTGCAATCGTTATCCGGCAGCGACGAGACAAAGGCCATCGTTCCACCCACCATCGCGGCGGTAAAGAACCATCCCCAACCATCGTTGTAATGATAGTCGCCCCAGTAGTTGTGAGGTGGGCGGTAGTAGGGCGGTGGCACATAGGGTGGCCGCCAGCCGGGCGGATGATGGTGCGGCGGGTGCCAGCCCGGTGGGCGCGGACGGTTGGCGATGGGAGGTCGGTTGCCGGGAGGACGGGGGCGCGCACCGGGAGGGCGGTTGCCCGGCGGGCGTGCCGCTATCGGTGGGCGGTTGCCGCCCGGGCGTGTAACCGGTGGCCGGTTGCCGGGCCGGTTCGAGGTAATCGGACGGTTGCCCGGCGGTTTGGCAATCGGCGGACGGTTCCCAGGTGGCTTCAGCCCCTGCGGCTTGTTGGCGGCGCGTGCAAGGTTGCCACCGGGCACGATTGCGGGCCGCGTGGCGGGTTTCGCTGCTGGTCGTGTCGATGGCCGGTTGGGGAGCTTGATCGCTGGTTTGCTGGCAGGACGTTGTACAGACGGGCGAGGTCGGGGCGCACTTGCACCGGCTCTCGCGGGGCGGGTTTTCGCGCCTCCGCTCCTTTTCGGCACGCCATGAAATCCGCCCGCTCGGCCATTGCCCCTCGCCTCGGCGCGATCAAGGCTGAAGTCGAACCGGATGACGGCATCCGGAGAAGTCATGAACGCCAATTGGAATGACAGCAGCCCCACGATAAACCGTCTCATCACTGGTCTCCCCGATTTGGGTCCGCGTCGGGATCATCCGATGGCAGGCTGTCGGCCTCACCAAGAATCTCACTGACCTTGGGCCAGACCATGCGGTCACTGTTTTCACCCGGGAAATATTGAAAACTCTCGGCTTCCACCTCGGGCGCAAAGTTCCAGTCCATGAAATAGGCCCGGTACTGCGGCCAACCCTGCGCGTAAGGGTCGGTGCCGACGATCATCATCAAAACGGGCATTTCCGGGTCGGTTGATATCCAGATCTGCCAGTCCCGGTCGTAGCTTGCAAACGCAAGATGGTGGGCGGGGTGACCCGCAATCGATGTCGTGCCCAGATAGGCTGCGGTGCTTGCATCGCTAAGCAAAGCCGCGCCCGGATCTCGGCTCATGATTTCCCAGATCGGCAGGTGCAGATCGTATTCCAGCGCGATACGGTCGACCAGCGCGTCGAAACCACCGTCAAATGGTGCCATGACATAGGCATCCTCTTCGACATCGACGATCACCAACTTTGACCCGTCAAAGTAATATTCGCGCGTGTCCTCTCCGGTCTGTGAGAAAGAATAGAACCCTTCGTCACGCAATATCAGGTTGGAACCGCTTCGCGTGAAAGTCAGCTTTTCCCTTCCGTCGATCACGTCGTCGTAGGATACGAACCAGTCAAAGGAAAACGCGGGCTGCGCTGCAAGGAAGTCGGCGGCATTAGTCAAAAGCTCCACCGCCTGCGGCTCTATCAGCGGTACCGTTTCATCCACATCGGTCTGCGCCGAAGTGGCCTGTGCAAGAAAGACGCTGATGATCACGGCAAAGAGTCGAAATGGCGACACGGTAGGGATCACTCCGTCATCGGCCCGCGCATTCAAGCTCGGGAAACTCGATTCGTGCCAAAAGGTTAACACAACCTTAAATTGAAGTCTCTAAGTGTGGTGATCTTTACAGGGTTGCCCTGGCATGCGGAGAATTGAGCCGATGCCGTCGTTTCGATCAGCTCGCTGGGCGCAGTACGCGCATGATATGTTCTGCGGCTTTTTCCGTGCCAAGATCCGACTTCATTCGGGACGAGATAGCGGCAAGGCGGGCGTGCATTTCCTGATTCGAAAAGAGCATAGTCATGGCGGTCGCCAATTCCGCATCTTCCCATTTCGAGCGGTTCATATGGATGCCCGTGGCGGTTTCCGCAGCCCGAGCCGCGTTATCGTGACCATCCCAGCAATAGGGCATGACCAGCGAAGGAACGCCAAAGTACAGCGCCTCGCAGAAGCTGTTGTTGCCGCCGTGATGGATAAAGAGATCGGCCTGCTCGACAATCGAAGGTTGCGGGAACCAGCTGCCGAGGTACACGTTGTCGGGCACTTTGGTGTAGTATTCGAGAAATCCGCCGACATTCACGAAGAACCGGGCCGGGATCGCAGAAAAGACCGAAATCATGCGGCTTATCAGATCGGTGTCAATTGCGCCGAGGCTTCCGAAACTGACATAGACAAGCGGGCCGTCGTTGACTGGCAGGGGCGGCGTGTCAAAGCGCGCTTCTTCTCTGACGCAGCCTTCGAGGAAAACGAAGAGGTCATCGGGCAGCGGATTTGCGCGGTCGTACCTCACTACCGATGGCGAAAGAAGAAGGTTCAGATAGGGCGAGGTTTCAAGAAACAGCCCGTCCTCGACAGCTGGCAGGCCACGTTTCTTTCGGAAACTGTTGTATCGCCGATGCGCCGCCGCCGTGGTTCTCAGATATTCTTCGTGAAATGGCGCGCAGGCCGGATCGCTGGCGGTCAGGCCGGACAGGTAGGGCGGCACGTTGACGTCTGGCAATTCTGTTTCAGCGCAGGATACAACCCTGATCCAAGGCACGCCCGCGTTCGCGATGGCTGGGAACATGATGACATTGTCAAGCACGATGCCATCGGGCTGGATGCGCTTCAGCAGTCTTTGCAGACCGTCTTCGGCCTGAATCGCGGTGTCGACAATCGCTTCCCAAGTCGGGGCGACATAGGTCGTCAACTGCGCCTTAGGGTCGAGATCGAAGTGCTCCAGGTGGGTAGTCACGAAGGATTGCCAGGTTTCTTCGGTCTGCTGGCTCGTCGCCGCGCCCTGCGTCAGGTGGTATTCCTTAAAGCCGTATTCGGCAAAAACACCGGTGAAACCCGGGTGACAGATGAACACCGGCACTGCACCGGATCGCTGCAACTGTTGCGCGATGCCGACGCAATTCAACGCAGAGCCAAAGCTTGCTTCGGGGAAAAAGGCGATTACCGGCGCTTCGGTCATCTCAGCGCTCCGCGTCCCAAAGGCATGATACCCCTATTGGCCGCTTTGGGCCGACGGATCTGGGATCGGCGCAGGTGTAACACCATCTGATCGGCAGCAAGATCCAGTTGCATCCGCTCAAGACTGTCCAGAATGTCGAGGTGTTCTTCTAGTGACTGACGCAGGCGGTATTCCGGCAGGGCCATGTCTTTTTGGGTCGTCTGGCGAAGTCTTTGATGCGCCAGAAGCGCGCCGCGAACGAACCTGTTCCCAGAGCTTTCCGCGATAAACGCGTGAAAGTCGCAATCGAGCTTCAGAAAGCCTGCCGAACTCATCCGACCGTTGGGCCGATCAAGGAAATCCTGCATCTGTTGGCGCACAAGTCCGACCTTCTGGCTGTCCATCGAAAATCCCGGAGCCAGGATGGCCTGCGGTTCCAGCATCAGCCGGAAGTCGAGACTTTCGCCGATTGCGTTGGGGGTATCAAGCATCGGCTGGAAAGCCCATGTCCGACCAGGCAATTGTGCAACTACCCCCTCCGAGGTCAGTATTTTTAGCGCATTTAGTACAGCCGAGCGCGGAACCGAATAGCGCCGCACGAAAGCGCTGACAGATTGAACATCTCCGATGCGGCGTTCTGCCCGATCAGACAGTATTCTTGCCGCCAGAGAATCTTCGACCTCTCCAATCTGCGACGGTTGTTCCGCAAGCCCCTGTTCTGGCCCTACAACAAGAAAGAAACCTTCTTCCTCGCGCCTCGTGACAATTTCTTTATTTTCCAGTATTTTGAGGGCTGACCGGATGGGCGTTCGAGAAACGCCGCAGGCCTCCGAGAACACCTTTTCCGGCAGGTGATCGCCCGCACTCATACCCTTTTCAAGAGCGACCTCAATAATCTGACGGGCAAGCAGCAGGTGGTTGCGTCTCGTGTTGCTGCGGGTCCGGGGCATGGCTTGGTCTCTTGTCCGGGGATTTCATAAGCAATTTCGGTTCATCCGGAATCCATTTGTAAAAGGACAGCAAATACAAATTGACGTTTTTTTGGACGTATTAATACTGACCCTATCGCGATCGGTAAGAATCGCAAGACGAAATCGGCCGGACCATCAGGAACCGGCGCTGACAATAAAACGACATGGAGGTCTGTTAATGACACAACGTATTATCGGTGCCGGCCTGTGCCTGAGCGCCGCGCTGGCCACTCTCGGCTCTACCGCATTTGCCGAGCCGCTGACGGTTTCAAACTGGGATGGTTACATGGCAGCGGACGCCATCGACAATTTCAACGAGGCAACCGGCAACGAAGCTGAACTGGTTCTGCACGCCACCAACGAAGAGATCATGGGCAAGCTGATCGCCTCGGGCGGTGAGGGATATGATGTGGTCTTCGTATCCTCTCCCTTCGCCGAAGTGCTGAACAAGCTGGGCCTTGCCGAAGAGCTTGACCATTCCAAGCTGCCCAACCTTTCGAACCTTTACACCGAGGCAACCGAACTGCCGCATGATCCGGGCAACACGTTCTCGGTGCCCTATGCATGGGGCACTACGGGGCTTTGCTATCGTTCCGATCTCGTTTCTGAGCCAACATCGTGGAATGATCTGCTGAAACCGTCTGACGACGTTTCCGGCAAGACGACCATGCTGGCAACCGACCGCTGGTTGCTGGCTGCGGGTCAGCTTGCGCTTGGTTATTCGGTGAACGAAACCGATGCCGACAAGATGGCGGAGGTGCGCGATCTTCTCATCGACGCTAAGGGCACGCTGCTCGCCTATGATGACACGACGTTCTACGCGAAGCTGGTTTCCGGCGAGGCCGAATTGGTGCAGGCATGGGACGGCTGGTGCAACTATGGCATCGCCGAAAACGCCGAGATCAAGTACACGGTGCCCGAAGAGGGTTCGGACCTTTGGGTCGATACGATGGTCATCATGAAAGCGTCCGAGAACAAGGACGCGGCCTATGACTTTGTCGATTACATCCTCGACGCGGACAACCATCGCTGGGCCGCCGAGAATATTCTCTACAAAGTGCCCAATCAGGCGGCGATGGAAGGTCTCGACGCCAGCCTGATCGAAACATTCCCCAACATGGGCATAAAACCTGCCGACATGATGGAATACGAACAGCTGCGGGACGTGGGCGAAGCCCAGCGTGACTACTCGCGCGTCGTGTCCGAAATCAAGGCTGCCAACTAAGCCTTTCACTCCCCCGGCCGTATCGTGCCGGGGGAGCCATCCCCTCCAACTCGAACTGACCGCAGAACCGGGCACACCCGGGAATGACAGGACCCATGACCACAGACCGAAGACCCATATTGCTGATGTCCCCGGCCCTGCTGTGGCTGTTCGGCCTAATGGTGGTGCCCTGCCTGCTAATCCTCGTGCTCGCCTTCTTCCGGCGCGGGATGTACGGTGGTATCGAATATACCTTTACGCTCGAAAACATTGCGCTGGTTTTCGACCCGCTCTATGCCAAAATCTTCCTGAAATCCGCGTGGATCGCCGGACTGGCCGCCGGGATCGCCTCTATCCTCGGATACGCGGCTGCCTATGCCATCGCGGCCATGCCGCGCCATCGTCAGTCGGCCCTGCTGTTCTTCGCCGTACTGCCGTTTTGGTCCAACTATCTTGTGCGGACCTACGCTTGGATCGTGCTGCTGAACCGCGAAGGATTGATCGTCAACCTTGCCCGATGGGTCGGGTTCGAAGGTGAATTGCCCAGCATGCTCTATACCGAACAGGCCGTGGTGATCGGTTTGATCTACAACTACCTGCCGTTCGTGATCCTGAGCTGCTACGCACCTCTGTCCCGGCTGAACCCGGAAATTTCCGAGGCGTCGCGCGATCTTGGCGCTTCGGGCTGGACCACGTTCCGACGCGTCGTGCTGCCGATGACCGTGCCGGGCATCGCAACGGGTTTCGTCTTTGTCTTCGTTCTATCGATCGGTAATTTCGTCACGCCGGCGCTGCTGGGCGGAGGCCAGTTCCAGATGATCGGTAACCTCGTTTATGCGCAGTTCCTGACCGCGAACGACTGGCCCTTTGGCGCCGCGCTTTCGATGGTTCTGATAATGGTCATGCTAGGGCTTTTGATGGCACAGGCGACGGTTGCTGACCGTGCCTCGGGCGGAAAGGCAGGCGACAATGGCTGACCGGAACACCTTTCGCCTGATGCTGCTGATCCTCGGACTGGTTTTTGCCTTTCTCTACCTGCCGATCTCGGTGCTGGTCGGACTTTCCTTCAACGAAGGTGGTCTGCCAACCGCATGGACCGGCTTTTCGGTGAAATGGTATGGCGAGTTGCTGGCCAACAAGGACATCCTTCGGGCCGCCGGTAACACCTTGATCGTCGCACTTTTCTCGACCCTCCTGTCAACGATCCTTGGCAGTTTGCTGGCTGTCGGCGTCGAGATACGCCGCCGCAACGGCAAATGGCTGGAAACCATGATTTTCGCGCCGATGATCATTCCCGACATTGTGCTTGCCATCGCGTTGCTCAGCTTTTTCTCACTGCTTGGCGTGAAGATGGGGCTGCATACAATCATCGTGAGCCACGTGGTGTTCAACCTTGCGTTCGTCAGCGCGGTGGTCCGCGCCCGGTTGAAAAGCTTCGACTGGTCCATTGTCGAGGCGTCCAATGATCTTGGCGCGACGACCGCGACGACGATGCGTCGGGTTGTTCTGCCGGTGCTGATGCCTGCGATCCTTGCGGGTGCGCTTCTCGCCTTCACCCTGTCGGTCGATGAATTCATCATCGCCTTTTTCACAGCCGGGGCAGGGCGGTCTTCGATCACGCTCCCGATGCAGATCTTTTCGATGATCCGATTTGGCGTGACCCCTGAAATCAATGCGCTGGCAACAGTGGTGATGGCGGTTTCCGTCGTCGCGCTGGCCCTGTCGCAACGGCTCAACCGCGGAGGTCTGCCGGGACAATGACCACTCCCCTTCTTTCACTTCGGGATATCAAGAAAAACTTCGGCTCGGCGCAGGCGGTGGCCGGGGTCACGATGGACATCCATCGCAACGAGTTCTTTGCGCTTCTTGGCGCATCTGGCAGCGGCAAGACGACCCTTTTGCGCATGCTGGCCGGTTTCGAGGCACCAAGCGGCGGTGATATTCTGCTTGAAGGCTCGTCGATCGCCGCGATGCCACCGAACAAGCGTCCGGTGAACCTGATGTTCCAGTCCTATGCGCTTTTCCCGCATATGACCGTAGCGCAGAACATCGCCTATGGGCTGGAAATGGACCGGCTTCCCAAGGCGGAGATTAAATCCCGCGTATCGGAAATTCTCGAGGTTATCCAGCTGGGCAATCTGGGCGGGCGCAAACCTGATCAGCTGTCCGGTGGGCAACGTCAGCGTGTGGCCCTTGCGCGCGCGCTGGTGAAACGGCCCAAGGTGCTGCTGCTCGATGAACCGCTCGGTGCGCTTGACAAGAAACTGCGCAGCGAGATGCAGCTTGAACTGAAGCGTCTTCAGCACGAGTTCGGCATTACCTTTATCGTCGTGACGCATGACCAGGAAGAAGCGCTGGTCATGGCCGACCGCGTTGCCATCATGAAGGATGGGGCGCTGCTTCAGGTCGGGACGCCGCGTGAGATTTACGAATACCCCGAAACCCGCTTTGCGGCAGATTTCATCGGGGTCATGAACTTCCTGCCGGTGTCGGTGGCATCCGGTGGGTATCAGGGCAAGGAGGGGCCGCTGATCCGCGCTGCCGACGCACCTGAACTGGCCGGGGGAAGCGCGGCTGTCGCCGCCATTCGACCGGAACGTTTGGGGGTCGAAAGCAAAGGTGAAAACAGCCTTGCGGGCGAGATTACGGATATCGCCTATCACGGGCTGGATCTGCTTTTGCATGTCAAAACGCCCCTTGCCGAAACGCCAGTCATTTCACGTCTGACGGCGGACGTTGCCGAACGGCTTGCGCCCGAAGTCGGGCAGACGATCACGCTGGGTTGGTCTGCCCGCGACACGCGCATTTTCCCTGCATAAAACACAGCGCCGCAAACGGCGCCTTTCCAACAGGAGAACACATGGAACAGAAGACTTTCGCCCTTTTCCCCGAAGCCGCCTTTGGACCGGCGCTCAACTCTGTTGGTATCGCTCAGGCCCTGACCGCGATGGGTCACAAGGTGGTATTCCTGTCGGACCCGGGTTTCGTCGAAGTCTACGAAGGCTATGGTTTTGAAGCGCATCCCGTCGCCCTGTCCGAGCCGATGCCACCCGAGCAGATGGCCAAGTTCTGGGAAGACTTTATCAACGGGCACATCCCGAACTTCCGCAAGGAGCCGATCGACCAGATCGACAACTACGTCAAGGAATGCTGGGAAGCGATCGTGGACAGCGCCAAGTGGGCGCAAAAGGACTTGCCGGGCGTTCTCGACAAGATCAAGCCGGACCTGATTGCGGTAGATAACGTCATCCTCTTTCCGGCAATCAAGCAATACGGTGTTCCATGGGTGCGGATTATTTCCTGCTCCGAGAATGAAATCGAAGACCCCGCCATTCCGCCGCACCTGTCGGGCATGGCCGAGAACGACACCGAAGGCCACGCGGCGTTCCGTGCCCGTTTCGAAGAAGTCATCAAGCCAATCCACGACGATTTTAACGCCTTCCTCGCCGAATGCGGCGAAGACGCCTACAAGATCGGTGAGTTCTTCGAGGCTTCGCCCTACCTGAACCTGATGCTCTATCCGGAGCCGCTGACCTACAAGCGGGACAACCCGCTCGACCCGGCGCGTTTCCAATACCTCGAAGGCTGCGTGCGCGAAGATGCGCCCTATGAGGTGCCAGAGTTCAAAGCCAACAATGACGGCCCGCTGCTCTACGTGTCCTTCGGCTCGCTCGGTTCCGGCGATACTGACCTGCTCAAGCGGTTGATCACCCTGATCGGCAAGACCCGCTATCGAGCACTGGTGAACGTTGGCGATTACAAGGAGGAATATTCGGATATCCCGCCCAACGTCATCATCGACAGCTGGTATCCGCAGCCCTCGGTCATCCCGCAGGTCGATGCCGTCATCCATCACGGTGGCAACAACTCGTTCACCGAATGCCTCTACTTCGGCAAGCCCGCGATCATCATGCCCTATGTCTGGGACGGCCATGACAACGCGATGCGCGTGCAAGAAACCGGCTATGGTTTCAAATCGCATCGCTATGACTGGGAAGACGAGGAACTGATCGCCAAGATCGAAACCTGCCTGACCGATGCGGACATGCAGGCGCGGCTCGAAAAGATCTCGACCCATATGCAGGGCTGCGAAGGCCCGGTTAAGGCCGCACGCCTGCTGACCGGCCTGCTGGACGGTGACAAATGACAGACTTGAACGCCTCAGCCCCTCATATTCATCAAGCCTGTACCTATGACGACCTTGTGGATTGGGGCCCCCAGCCCGACGCGCTTGACGGCGCGTCACACTCAACTGGCCGACTTTTGCACAAGGGACCGAACAACAGCCCGGAATCCGGGATCTGGGTCTGCACGCCCGGTCGCTGGCGCATCTCTGTCCCGCGCGACGAATTCTGCCATTTCGTTTCGGGGCGGGCGCAATACCGCTCTGACGACGGCGAGGTCATCGACGTGATGGCGGGCACCTGCGTCCTCTTTACGGCCGGATGGGAAGGCGAAGCCGAGATCTTCGAGACCATCCGCAACATTTACATGCTCAGCTAAGGAAGCGATGCGATGAAAACGCCTGTGATGAACAAACCTCTCGAGGTGACGGATACGGTCGACTGGGGCGTGATCCCGACGATGATCGAAGGTGAATCCCGCACCAGCGGCAAGGTTCTGCACAAAGGGCCGGACGGCCAGTCGGAGTGCGGCCTGTGGATCTGCACGCCGGGAAAATGGGAATGCCACGTCACTAAGGACGAATTCTGCCATTTCCTCGAAGGACGTTGTACTTATGTCCATGAAAGTGGCGACGTTATCGAGATCACGCCGGATACTGCGGCCTTTTTCCCGCAGGACTGGAAGGGCGTCTGCACGGTCCATGAGACCGTCAAAAAGGTCTACATGATCCGATGAACCTCGCTCTGGCCCCTTTACAGCTGGAACCGCCTGTCGCGACTTTTCTGGCGCGGCATGGACATGCCCGGGCAAGCATTGCTGCGCTGCCGGGTGATGCCTCGGCGCGCCGCTATCTGCGGCTTGAAGGGGCCGAGCTACTGCTTATGGAAGATCGCACCGATCCAGTCGGGTTCGCGGCCTTCCTGCGCATCGCGCGGCATCTGAATTCGCTGGGTCTAAGCGCTCCGCGCGTGATCGGGGCGGACCCGGCAGTCGGTCTTGCCCTGATCGAAGATTTCGGCCTGACGACCTACAGCGCCCAACTGGCGCGCGGCGTTGACGAGGAAAAGCTCTATCGTCTTGCCACGGATGCGCTTCTGCATCTGCACGGGCACCCTTTGGCCGCCGATGTTACCGCACCTGAATACGATCTCGCGACCCTGCTGGACGAGCTTTCTATCTTTTCCCAATGGTTTCTTGGGGCGCTAAGGCCGGATGAGGACGTGGGTGGTTTCGATCAAGAATTCCGGACGCTCTGGGCCAAAGCGCTCGAGCCGCTGAAAAACGCTCCGCAAACCCTCGTTCTGCGTGATTTTCACGTGGATAACTTGATGGAACTTGAAGGGCGCGGAGGTATTCAACGCTGTGGTCTGCTCGACTTTCAGGACGCGGTGCTCGGCCCTGCGGAATACGATCTGGTGTCCCTCCTGCAGGACGCACGCCGCGATCTTTCCAATGGGATCGAAGCGAAAATGCTGGCGCATTACATCGAACGTGCTCCGGAACACGCGGGTGGCGCTGACACGATCGCCAATCGCTATCATTTGCTGGGCGCGCAGCGTCACACGCGGATCGCCGGAGTGTTCATGCGACTCGCAAAGCGTGACGGAAAGCCCGGTTATCTCACTTTCATGCCGCGCGTCCTGCGCCAGATGCAGGCGGC
Organism: Paracoccaceae bacterium; assembly: GCA_018223035.1. Lineage (GTDB taxonomy): Bacteria > Pseudomonadota > Alphaproteobacteria > Rhodobacterales > Rhodobacteraceae > Heliomarina. The sequence goes on along the minus strand of JAAEZD010000001.1, from coordinate 182,095 downwards.
TTTCGCTGCGGCGCAACTGCACGAAATAAAAGAACTTATCGACAAGACAATCCCCGAATGGCGCGATGCCGGTGCGGCGATTGCCAAGCATACCTAAGGATACCAGATGTCTGATCTGAACATCGCCCGTTACTTTCTTTTGCCCGGTTTCCGTGAGAGCCGGGGCAGGACGCATGAGGTTATCGACCCGGCGACGCTGGAACCCGTTGGCACCCGCGTAGATGTGACGGGTGATGAAATCCGATCCGTTCTGGAAACGGTCACCAAAGCGCAGGCTGGATGGAAAATGGTCGATGCGAAATCACGGGCCAAGCATCTTCACGATCTGGCCAACCGAATCGAGAACGCCGACCTTACCGAATGTTCGATCATCATGAGCCGGGAAATGGGCAAGCCATATCCCGAAGCCATCGGGGAACTGGCCAATTGCGCGCCCATCTTCCGCTATTACGCCGAAATGGCCCGGGACGAGGCAGGCAAGATCGCCGGTACGACGCAGCTCGGCTCTTTCCAGTTCGCCAAATACGAACCGCTTGGCGTATCGGTCCATATCATGCCGTTCAATTTCCCCGTCCTGCTGATGTGCTGGACCGTTGCCGCATCGCTTGCAGCCGGAAATGGCTGCGTTATCAAACCTGCCGAGGCGACAACCATGTCGACCCTAGAGTTCATGAAAGTTTTCGAGGGGCTGCCTGAAGGTCTCGTCGCGTGTCTTCCGGGCGGTGCCGAGGTTGGCAAAGCACTGGTGGAGAGTCCGATGACCCATGCAGTGGCCTTTACCGGATCGGTAAAGGCCGGGCAGGCGGTTGCCGCCGCAGCCGCCGCCAAGATGAAACCGGCGGTCATTGAGGCTGGTGGATCCGATCCGATGATTATCACCGCGTACGCACCCATCGAAGTTGCCGCTGCCGGCGCCGTCACAGGCGCGTTCCACATGTCCGGGCAGGTATGTACCTCGACCGAACGCATGTATGTGGTCGACAGCGTGCATGACGATTTCGTTAAGGCCTTCGCAGCCGAAACGGCCCGGCTGAGGATAGGCAACGGGTTGGACAAATCCGAAATCGGTCCGCTGGTCAGCAAGGCAGCCCGTGACAAGGTCGAACGCCTCGTCGCCGATGCCGTCGCTAAAGGCGCGACCGTGGTTTGCGGCGGTCGCATTCCCCCGGCACAGACGAAAGGCTGGTTTTACGAACCCACCATCCTGACCGATTGTACCGAAGACATGGATATCCTGCACGAGGAATGCTTTGGCCCGGTTGCTGCCATCGTCCGGGTGCCCGATTTCGACGCGGCCATCGACGGCGCGAACAATTCTGAGTTTGGGCTTGGCGCTTCGGTCTTCACGACCTCGCTGGAGGAAGCACACGAAGCGCATGAAAGGCTCGATTCCGGAATGGTCTGGATTAACAACCCGATGATCGACAATGACGCATTGCCCTTTGGCGGCTGGAAGAGCTCCGGCATAGGGCGTGAGCTTGGGCGGCAGGGGCTCGACGCTTTCCGCCGGTCCAAGATGGTCATCATGGATCATAAGCCGGTGCGTCAGGACTGGTGGTATCCGTATCCGGACGACTGGTTCCTGGAAGCTGGCGGGCGGAAACTTTCGTAAGAGAGGTTAGAGCATGAAGATCACAGAGCTTTATATCGACGGTTCCTTTGCCGCGCCTGTCGCCGGCGGCAGTTTTGAGGCCGTGAACCCCGCAACCGAAGAGGTCTTTGCGCATATCGCGGCAGGGCAGGCGGTGGACGTTGACAAGGCCGTGCGTGCCGCGCGGCGCGCTTTCGACGAAGGACCATGGCCGCGCATGCCTGCAGCCGAGCGAGCCTCGGCGCTGCGCCGGATCTCGAAGGGCATATCGGATCGCCTTGCCGAAATTTCCGCACTGGAGACCGCAGACAATGGCAAGCCGCTGCCGGAGGCGGAATGGGACATCGGCGATGCCGCTTTCGTATTCGAATATTACGCCGATCTCGCTGAGACCGACGCGGCCAACGGCCCGACCCCGGTCGACGTAGGTGATGCGCGTTTCAAAAGTACCGTGAGCACCGAACCGCTTGGGGTCGTGGGCGCAATCACGCCGTGGAATTTCCCGCTGCTCATGGCGGTCTGGAAAGTCGCACCCGCGCTCGCGGCGGGCTGCTGCATCGTTCTGAAACCGTCCGAACATTGCTCCGTGACCTGCGCGATCCTTGCAGAAATCATCGATGCCGCAGATCTTCCTGCAGGTGTTTTCAACCTGATCACAGGCACGGGCCCAGAGGCCGGGCAGGCGTTGACGGATCATCCGCTTGTGGACAAGCTGGCCTTTACTGGTTCGGTTGCCACCGGTCGCAAGGTGATGACAGCAGCGGCAGAGGGCATCCGTACCGTATCGCTGGAACTTGGCGGTAAATCGCCCTTTATCGTTTTTGACGACTGTGACATCGACAAGGCGGTCGAATGGATCGTTTTCGGGATATTCTGGAACAAGGGCGAGGTCTGCTCGGCCACGTCCCGCGTTTTGGTGCAACAGAACCTCTATCCGCAATTGATGGCACGCCTGACCGAGGTTACGGAAGCGATCAAGATCGGCGCAGGCGACGAAGACGGCGTCAAGCTGGGGCCGATCGTGAACAAGCTGCAATACGACAAGGTCATGGCGGCAATCGACTCCGGGAAATCCAGCGGCGCAAAACTGGTGACTGGTGGCGGGCGTCCCGACGGGATGAACACCGGCTATTTCATCGCGCCGACAATCTTTGCCGATGTGCCGACCGATGCGGAAATCTGGCGCGAAGAGATTTTCGGCCCGGTCGTCTGTGTCAATGCCTTTGATACCGAGGAAGAAGCCCTGACACTGGCCAATGACAGTGCCTATGGGCTTGCCGGGGCAGTGATGTCGGACGATCTGGAACGCTGCGAACGGGTCGCGGCTAAGTTGCGGGCAGGGATCATCTGGATCAACTGCTCACAGCCGACGTTCACGCAGGTGCCATGGGGCGGGTACAAATCCTCTGGCATCGGGCGCGAACTTGGCACGGCCGGTTTTGCCGCCTTCCGCGAGACCAAGCAGATCACTCGCTTCGACCCTATCGAAAGCTGGGGCTGGTACATAGAGCCGGAATCTGCCGAATGACGCAGGAACAACCGATTGCCGCCGTCGTTCTGGCGGCGGGCAAGGGCACGCGGATGAAATCCGATCTTCACAAGGTTCTGCATCCGCTGGCCGGGCGCCCTATGCTGGCACATCTGCTTGAAAGCCTCGACGCGCTGGGCGCTACACGATCAGTTCTGGTCGTCGGGGCGGAACGCGAACAGATCCGCGCCGCCTTTCCCGATCTCGAAACCGTGGTGCAGGAGCCGCAACTGGGAACCGGGCACGCGGTGCGCATGGCCGAGCCGGCGCTGAACGGTTTTGCCGGTGTCGTTCTGGTCCTTTACGGCGACGTCCCGCTGGTCAGCGCGACAACCATGCGTCGGCTGGCCGAGGCCGTGCAGGGCGGCGATGCGCTTGCCGTGCTAGGATTCCGTCCCGAAGATACTCGCAGTTACGGTCGCTTGGTCACAGATGCGAACGGACAGCTTGAGCGGATCGTTGAACACGCGGACGCAAGCCCCGAAGAGAAGGCCATCGATCTTTGCAATTCCGGCATCTTGGCCGCACGGTCGGAGTTGTTGTTTCCCTTGCTGACGCAGGTTGGTAACGACAATGGCAAAGGCGAATATTACCTCACCGACATTGTTGCTCTGGCGCGGGCGGAATCTCACGGTATCGCCGTCGTTGAAACTCAGCCCGACGAGGTCGCCGGCGTGAACTCGCCCGAAGAACTGGCCGAGCTTGAAAATCGTTTTGAGGCCGCCCGGTGAGAACGTCATGGAAGTAAAAGAGAAACTTGCAGGAGCGGTCACGACCCCGTTCTGGTTGTCCACGGTCGAGCAAGGCCCGGCCTGCCCGGCGCTGACCGGCAGCGTCGATTGCGACCTGGCCGTCATCGGCGGCGGCTTTACCGGGTTGTGGAGCGCGCTCAAGGCTCGGGAGCGCGATCCGGGTGCGCGTATCATCCTTGTCGAAGCCGCGCGATGCGGTGGTGAGGCTTCGGGACGCAACGGTGGCTTTTGCGCTCCTTCAATCTCGCATGGTGTGTCCAACGCGCTCAATCGCTGGCCCGACGAAGCCGAAAGACTAATCCGGCTCGGACGGGAAAATCTCGACGAGCTTGCCCGTGATCTGGATGACTATCATATTGACGGCGGGTTCGAGCGCAGCGGCAAGCTGAACATCGCGGCCACGCCCTGGCAGGCGGACGGGCTGAAATCCATGGCCCGGAACTATGACCGGTTCGGGATTGAGTACAGTTTGCTCGAAGGCGACGCCCTGCGTGAGAGATTTGACAGCCCTGTCTATAGCACGGGCCTTTTCGAGCCGAACTACGCGCTGGTGAATCCGGCCAGACTGGTCGCCGGGCTGCGCGACAGCTGTATCAACCGGGGCGTGATGCTTCACGAGAATACGCCGGTGACAGCCCTGAAACAGGAAAGCAACGGGATCAGCCTGCAGACCGCAGGGGGGCAGATCCGTGCCTCGAAGGTCATTCTCGCCACGAACGCAGCCGTGCCGCTTATCCGGCGTCTGCGACCGACGATCATCCCGATTTTTGATTACTCGCTGGTGACCGAACCGCTGAGCGACGCTCAGCTGGCCGGGATCGGCTGGACCGGCCGCTATGGCGTTGCCGACAGCGGCAACCAGTTTCACTACCTGCGCAAGACAGCAGATAACCGGATGCTCTGGGCCGGCTTCGACGCCATCTATCACTATGGCAGCAGCCGTGAAAGCAACCTGTTGAACCGGAAAAAGACGTTTGACCTGTTGGCGCATCAGTTTGCCGAGGCTTTCCCCTCCCTGTCTGACGTGAAATTCGACTACGCATGGGGCGGCATCATCGACACTTCGGCCCGGTCGACCTTCTTCACCGGTACGGCCTGTAGCGGTCGCGTGGCCTATGCGCTTGGCTTCACGGGGCAGGGCGTATCCGCGAGCCGTTTCGCAGGTCTGACCATGCTGGATATGCTCGACGGTCAGGAAACCGAACGTACCAGCCTCTCGATGCATCGCCGGATGCCGGTACCTTTCCCGCCCGAGCCGTTCCGTAGTCTTGCGGTCAGCATGATGCAAAAGCGGCTGGCCAAGGAAGACGCGACCGGCAAGCGCGCCCTGCTGCTACGCGGATTTGATGCCTTTGGCATCGGCTTTGATTCATAAGGACACCTGAATACCATGCCCGCCCACGTAATCGCATTCGATACGACCACCGCCCCGCGCGAAACCGTTACCGATGACCCGGCTGCCGTCGATACACCCTATACCAGCAAGAGCTGGCGCTGTTTCGAGGCGACGGAAAAGGGAGCGATCAGCGGCATCTGGGAGGCGGGACCGCATCTGGAACGCTGCACCTGCGACTATGACGAGATGTGTCACATCCTCGAAGGGAAGGTTCGTCTGACGGATGCCGAAGGTCAATCTGAGGAATTCGGACCGGGGGACAGCTTCGTCGTGGCTGCCGGGTTCTCTGGGACATGGGAAAACCTGACCCATGTCCGCAAAGTGTTCTTCATCCTGAGCTGACGGGACCGCCAGTTCTGTCTCTACCATGCGAAAACGCGTATTTTCGGGGCAAACAGTACGTACTCCGCGCATCCTCTGCCAAGTGCACAGGCCCCTAGCCGGTATCCTAAGCGCAACTGTCCCGGACCCAGTCCCAATAAGTTTGCGCGGCGCGTTTCGTCAGTGGTCCGGGTTTGCCATCGCCGATCACATGCCCGTCGATTTTGGTTACAGGGGTAATCCCGCCAAGCGTGCCGGTCACAAAAGCCTCATCTGCGGAATAGGTCTGGGCCAGCGTAAAATCTCTCATATGGGCCGCGCCGATCTCTTGGCCCCAGAGGTCGAAAACATGCTGACGCGTGATTCCGTTGAAGGAATAGAGCCCCGGCGAGGTCCAGAGTTCGCCCTTGCGAATGATGAAGAAGTTGGTGGAGTTGCAGCTTGCTACCATGCCGCGCTGGTCGAGCATCAGTGCTTCGTCCGCGCCGGCAGCAATGGCCTGTATCAGCGCCTGAATCAGGTTCAGACGGCTGTGCGAGTTAAGACGCAGATCGAACACGTCGGGTGTCGAGCACCGATAGGTCGCGGTGAACAGCGACAACCCGGTTTCTGCAAAACTTGCGCGTGGCTTCTTGAGCTCGGCCACGATCACCACCGTCGCGGATGAGGCCATGAAACGCGGGTCCTGATTGGGCGTGGTCTTGCGGCCGCGCGTGATCATCAGTCGGATATGTGTGTTGTCGGTGAACCCATTCTTGGCACAGGTGACCATAATCGCCTGTACGACCTCTTCGCGGGTCATCCCGATTTCCATAGAAATTGCCTTGGCACCTTCGAAGAGCCGGTCCATATGCAGGTCGATGGACAGCAGCTTGCCGTTGACCAGCCGGACACCTTCCCAGATGCCGTCACCAAGCACAAAGCCGGCATCGAAGACGGAGACGCTGGCCTTGTCACGGTGCACGAAATCGCCGTTCACATAGACAAGCACGTCGTCATTGCGGGGATCGCCGTCATAGGCCTGTGCGCTGGAAGCGGAAGTCATTATTGTCCCTTTCTCAGAGGTATTTCAAAGATAGAATTCGGAGAAACGCAGTAAAAGCGCAGTTTTTCTCTTTTTTCGTGGATCGCGGAATACCTGTTCGGCTGCGCCGGTCCCATATGCCTCGCCGTCATAGAGATAGATGACATAGGGGGCAAAGCTGTAGGTAAAGCCGAATTGATGCGTCACGAGAAGCAAGGAGCGCACTCATTGATTGAATGCAAAAGTTTTCTCGACTTGCTCCCGGCGGTCCAACTGACTGATAGCAGGTTAATCTCCATCAGGTCAGTGTACAGCGCCGACTCCATGATACGAAGATCATTCTTCGGGGTAAGAGCTTGATATTGTCAGGATTCTGAGCTGGTAGGTGGCGATTGCCAAGTGAGATGGCTAAATGAAAAACCTTTGGACAATGAACACAACGGGCAGCCACGCCCGGCCAACTCTCGGGCCTGCCGAACATGAAATCGAGCACTGCCCGTCAGTGAAGCAGGCGGCCAAGTCCCCTTTTCGGCGGCCATGCTGGTCGCGATAAGGTGCGCATATCTATTGCCACGATCGTTTGCTCGACGTCGCTTCGCGGCGTTGCGCGATTTGCTCAAGGCGAACAGGTTCTGGAACGCTCGTGTCACGGGCACCAGCAGATCATCGAGATGATTGCGCAAGATCACTAGACGGCGCCTGATATGCTCTTCGGGATAATATTCAGAACTGCAAGAACCGGTTCATGCAAAGCCTGACGAGGGCGGACGCCCATAGATAACTACGGATCCGGATTGCACGGCTGGCGCTATTGGCTGCGTTTGCAGCCCATTGGAACCGCGAGCACCGCTCGGTTCGCAATTGTCATAGCAATCTCGATGGCAAGACCTTCTTGCAGCCTATGAAACTGATAGGCATTAAACGGCACACATCTGTGTTCCATAGCAGCGCAAATCCAAAGTGCAATCGAACGAAAAACGGCATACTTCGTGCTTGGTAGATTGGCGGTAAAGGCGAGCCTACACTGTGGACAATCGCATTACGGCCAAGGCGCGCTTGCCCGGTGAATTTGACTTCGAGCTTGACCCCCAAACCTCATTGGAATATCTCGGGCAGCGCAGAGCGGGCGTTGTGTAGTGGTAAGACCTTAGCCTTCCAAGCTAATGACGCGGGTTCGATTCCCGCCGCCCGCTCCAGAAAATCTCTTATGAAACTGTTGTTCTGCCGTTATGCGCTGCGGTTGGTGCCGTGCTGTGCCGACGACTCGTTGACGGCAAATCATTTGTCTGTGCATCGGCGCAGGATTCATGTGCTTTCCTCGGCATGGCGGGATGAAACCTGTGCCCCACATCATGGGTTGAGTATCTTTGAAAAGGAGCATCCTATGAGCACCGTGAAACTTGTCATCCCGTTCTATACGACCTACGGCACTAACCATCAGATGGCGCAGATCGCAGAGGAAGCCGCAAAAGAAGCTGGCGCCGAAACCCGGCTGCGTCGCTTCGCTGAAACCGCGCCTGACGAGGTGGTTAACGGTCAGGATGCGTGGAAAGAGCAGCTTGAAAAGATGCAGGGCATTCCCGAAGTGTCTCATGACGACATGAAATGGGCGAACGCCTATCTGATCTCCGTTCCCACGCGTTATGGCAATATGCCAAGCCAGGCGGCGGCGTTTATCGACACCCTTGGGCCGCTTTGGCAAAACGGTGATCTCGCAAACAAAGCTTTCAGCGCGATGACCTCGACCAGCACAATGCACGGCGGGCGTGAGACCACGTTGCAGGCGATGTACGTTATGGCGATGCACTGGGGTTCGGTCCTTGTTGCGCCGGGTTACACTGGTGAAATCATGTTCGAAACCGGTATGCCCTACGGCATTGCGCCGACCGGTGGCGACATCAAAGATGCCGAGAAAAAAGCCATTCAGCATCAAGCCAAGCGCCTTGTGGAGATGGCCGCCAAACTGGCCGCCTGATCGGTCAAGTGTGTGCGAAATGTCGTGGTTTCCCGCGACGTTTCATTTAAGGGCTTTCCTCACTGGACCGGGTATTAAAGCGTTGTCTAGATACGCGCATGCCCGGTCCTACGCTGCCCCCGTTTGAAAGTGATCATCGCCTGCCCGAAAGGGTCGATGTCGTCGTTGTTGGCGGCGGTATCGTTGGCGCATCAACTGCCCTTGAACTTGCCGAGAGCGGGGTTTCCGTTCTCTTGTGCGAGAAGGGTCAGATCGGCGGAGAACAATCCAGCCGTAACTGGGGCTGGGTGCGCATGGCCCAGCGTGACCGGCGCGAAATTCCACTCATGCTCGAGGCGATTCGCCAGTGGGAGAGCTTCGAGACCCGGCTGAAGGACAAGACCGGCTATACAAAATCCGGTATCTTGTTCACTTCGTCTTCGACCAAGAGCATGGCGGCAAACGAAAACTGGGCGAAACACCTCGACTGTTACGACTTCGAGAACCGGTTGGTATCCGGTCGGGAGCTCGATGACATGCTGCCCGGCCATCGCATGAAACTGAAAGGCGCGCTGTACACGCCGACGGACGGGCGGGCTGAGCCGCAATGGGCGGCTCCTGCGATCGCCGAAGGGGCGCGCGCAGCGGGTGCGACTGTCATCACGAGTTGCGCCGTGCGCAGCCTCGACCTTGAGGCCGGAAAAGTCGCTGGTGCGATTACCGAAAAAGGCCGGGTCAAATGCGGGGCCGTGGTACTGGCCGGGGGCGCCTGGTCGCGGCTTTTTGCTGGCAATGCCGGGATCGGTCTGCCGCAGCTCAAGGTGCTGAACACCGTGCTTCGTACGACGGTGGTGGACGGGCCGACGACATCGCTCTGGACAGACAGCGTGTCGATGCGCAAACGGGCTGACGGCGGGTATACGATTGCCACCGGCACGCAAAACGTCGTCGATCTTGTGCCCGACAGTTTCCGGCTGGCCTGCGCGTTCCTGCCCGCGTTCCGCGCCGAGTGGCGGTCTCTGCGCTTTCGTCTGTCGGATCGCTGGCGTACAGAGTCGGCGCAGATGCGGCGCTGGCGGCCGGACCAGCAGACTGCTTTCGAAGAATGCCGCGTGCTAGATCCGGCCCCGTCCCAGCGTCTCTTGCGCAAGGCATGGGCCGATGCGCAGCGCCTTTTCCCGGTGTTCGAAAAGGCCGACATCGTACAAAGCTGGGCAGGCATGATCGACGTGACGCCGGACGCCGTTCCGGTGATTTCGCCGGTCGACGACATCCCGGGTTTTCACATCGCGACCGGCTTTTCCGGCCATGGCTTTGGTATCGGTCCGGGGGCAGGGCGGTTGATGGCCGATCTGGTTACCGGTCGGACACCGGTTGTCGACCCAGGCGACTTCCGTCTCAGCCGGTTCAGCGATGGCAGCAAAATCACCCTCGACGGCGGCTATTGAGCCCGTCTCGGGGCTTCTCCAACTGGACAAAGCGTATCTTGTGTGACAAGTCAGCGCCCTGACTGGAGACGCTTATGACCACCACCCGTTTTGCACCGTCGCCCACGGGCTATATCCATATTGGCAACCTGCGCACGGCGCTGATGAACTTTCTCATCGCGCGACAGTCGGGTGGCGAATTCATCCTGCGGATCGACGACACCGACCCGGTGCGCTCCAAGGAGGAATACGTCGAGGCGATCAAGGAAGACCTGACATGGCTGGGCCTGCACTGGGACCGGATCGAGCGTCAGTCGCTGCGGCTTGACCGCTATGCCGAGGCCGCCGACAAGTTGCGCGATATGGGGCGGTTCTACGAGGCGTTCGAGACGCCGACCGAACTGGACCTGAAGCGCAAGAAGCAGCTGAACATGGGCAAGCCGCCGGTCTACGACCGTGCCGCGCTGAGCCTGAGCGATGCAGAAAGGGATGCCCTGCGCGCCGAACGTGGCGACGGCGTCTGGCGTTTCAAACTCGATCAGGAACGGATCGAGTGGAAAGACGGCATCTTGGGCGACATTTCCATCGATGCGGCCAGCGTATCCGACCCGGTTCTGATCCGGGGTGACGGTCAGGTGCTTTACACGCTTGCGTCCGTTGTCGATGACACGGAGATGGGTGTGACCAACGTTGTGCGCGGCTCGGACCACGTAACCAACACCGCCACGCAGATCCAGATCATCAATGCGCTGGGCGGCAACGTCCCGGAATTTGCGCATCACTCACTGCTGACCGGGCCGCAGGGGGAATCCCTGTCCAAGCGGCTCGGAACCTTGTCACTTCGTGATCTCCGGGCCAAGGGCGTCGAGCCGATGGCCCTGCTAAGCCTGATGGCGCGTCTCGGCTCTGCCGATCCGGTCGAATTGCAGACCCAGATGGCGCAGTTGATCGATGGTTTCGACATTTCGCGCTTTGGCGCGGCGCCGACCAAGTTCGACGAGGCGGATCTTTATCCGCTGACGGCACATTACCTGCAGTCGCTGTCGCTCGAGGCGGTGCGTGATCGCGTTGATGCGCTCGGCGTGCCAGCAGACCTGGCCGAACCCTTCTGGTTGATGGCGCGGGACAATATCACCACGCTGGAAGACCTCGGCGGTTGGTGGGCGCTGTGCCGAGACGGGGCGGAACCGCTAATCGCGCCGGAGGACGAGGAATTCGTGGCGCAGGCCATGTCGATGCTGCCCTCAATGCCATTCGATGAAACCAGCTGGAGCACTTGGACCGGGACGGTCAAGGAAGCCACCGGGCGCAAGGGCAAAGGTCTGTTCATGCCGCTGCGCAAGGCGCTGACAGGGCAGGAACGCGGGCCTGAAATGGCAGCGCTCATGCCGCTTTTGCAGGTGGTACGGGGCCGCTAACGAACGACGTGCACCGCGCAGGAGGCGTGGCGCACGACCTGCGTAGCCGTCGATCCCATGATGACTTCCTGCATACCGGGACGATGCGATGCGATGATGATCAGATCAGGGTTGTGCTCGCTGGTCCAGTCAAGAATGCTGCGCCCCGAGTGACCCTCGATCACTTCGCCAACCGCGTTCGGCAAGGCGGCGGCCATCTCGTTCAGTTGCTCCTCGATCGCCTTGCGCGTTTCGGTGGCGTAATCGGGGGGCATATAGGAAATCGCGTAGGCTGGAACATGTTCGATCACATGCAACAGCGTTATCCGAGCGTCGGGTGTCGCAAGCATCCGGGCCAGTTTCAATGGCGCGGTCGTGTCATGGTCGGTGTCGAAAGCGATCGGAACAAGAATATTGTGATACATGGGCGACCTACCTTTCCTGATCTTCACGGCGATCTTGACGTGGGAGCGTCAGGCCCGCCTTGATTCAGATCACGCCGTTTCCTGACGCCATCCGGATTAAATGACGCAAATTACCGGCTCGGCAAGAGGTTTAACACTATAGCGCGTCAAGCGCCGACTGGATTTCTTCAACTAGGTCGGCAACTTCCTTGTGCGCGGGGCCCTTCCGCGCCTCGATGGCGGCTTTGCCCTGACCAAGCGTTTCCGCATAGACGATCCGGTTGGCCATCGTCGTCTTGGCAACGGCCGCGTCCATTTCAGCAACTTTTTCGGCCACATCCTGCGCCAACCGCGTTCCGGCGCGGGCGCGGGTCATCACCATCATCGTCGGTTTGCTTTCCCGGTCTGCAAGGTAGAGCACGACCTCGACCGCCCACAGGTCGAGATGAGAGGTCGCCACGGGAATGAGGACGAGATCCGCCGCGCGCAAGGCCGGACGCAGATCGCTGTCGGCTTTGGGCGGCGTGTCGATGATGACGATGTCGTGGTTGTCTGACAGCTTGCGGCATTCATAGGGAACACCCCAAGCCGAAGCGGTTGAAAAATCGATGCCCGGATCTTCCAGCGCCTCGACTCTGGTCATGAACCATCGACCCGCGCTGCCCTGCGGATCGGTGTCCATAAGTGCAACTGATTTCCCTGCTTTTGCAAAACCGATTGCCAGGTTGACGGCCAACGTTGTTTTACCGGCGCCACCCTTTTGCTGCGCTATGCTGATGACGTGTCCCATTCAGGTCCCCTGTCTCGCTGCAATGCAGCATAGCAGGCGCGTATCCCATTACAACGGAGAATTATGAACGGAGCAGAGCGGCGGTAACTTCGCCTTAACTATGATTAACCAGTTTGGGAGGCGCAAAAGGAGTGCCAATGTGCGTGTCGAACTGGTCTTGATTGGCATCATGCTTGCGCCGACCCCGGCGACCGCTGGCGCGTGGCTAAGAGAGAAAGGGACCGGATTCGTGTCGGTGCAGACCAATCTGCGACGCGACGCGCTTGGCACCGTGCTTGAGACCGACAGCTACGGTGACTACGGTCTGACCCCGAACCTTTCCCTTGGCTTCAGTATTTTTTCATCGGGGCGGCAGGCTGGCAACGCGACTATATTCTTGCGCTTTCCGCTGGGAGATCAGGGGGCCGAGAACAAGTGGTCGGTGGAAACTGGCATCGGCGCATGGTGGGCGCCAGATATGGTTAACGGCTTGGCCAAGCTGACCGTGTCCTATGGGCGCAACCTTGCCTGGGGCGAGGCAAATGGCTGGCTCAGCGTTGAAAACACTGTCGAAAAGCGGCTGGGGATTTCGTCCATGGTCTGGAAACTGGATGCAACGGTCGGGCAATCGACAGGCAGAGGAGGGCACGCTCCAGTCATCAGGCCCATGGTGAAACTGAACACGACAAAAATCACTGGCCAGCCGCTGATCTGGTCGGTATCGGCAAACATGCTGATCGACAGCAAGAACGGCACGACATGGCTCGTGGGGGTTGAGCGAAAACAACTGCGCGAGCCAAGTTACGCGCTGACCGTGGGCTTATGGCGCAGGTTCTGACAGTCAGGTCACAGACGCCAATAAACGATCCTCCGCGACCTGCAAGATCACTCGTCGATGCGCACGGACAAAAGCACGTCGCCCTTCACCTCCTCTGCCCAGAACAGGTCGATCCGGTCATTGTTGCCACCCTGCCGGGTTTTCACATAAGGCATGCCATAAACGGTCTGATTGCTACCGTTCTTAATCGGTCCGACCGCGACGATGGAATCGACCTGTCGCGCCTCGCCAGAAAAAACCAGTTCTCCCCCCAGATCGACTCGCCAGCTTTGACTGGTGGAACTCTCGCTGTGCAGTATGGGCATCGGGTTGGATACCTGTTTCGAGACTTGATGGTAGGTATTACCCGTGAATGTGACGTTCTTGTTCCGGCTGAGGTCGAGCGGCGCAAAGCTGTCGTCGACCCGTTCGGCCCGCTCTATCGTGCCGTTGATCGAACGAAACTTGTTGCCGGTGATCGTCACGCCGTTCAGGAAATGCCCGCTGCCGCAGGGTTTCACGACGATATAGCTGAACCAGCTCGCCGTGTCGCTGCAAAGGCAGATGTTATCCGTGATGCTCAGCGCGCTGAAGGAAAAACCGCTGACGAAATCCGGCTTGGCATCATGCTCGTTGGTCCATTCTATCGAACAGTTATCGATGTAATTCGCGGTAATCGTGCTGCTGTTGTAGCCGCTCGTAAGCACGATGCCGGCGCTGCGGACGCCGTTCGCCACGGTGTCACCCTGAAAGAAGTGATTGCCCGAGATGATATGGTTCGAACCGCCGAATACGGCGAAATGGCGGAAACGCGTGGCCCTGTTGTTCCGCAGCTTGATGTCGTTGGAATTGCCGTTAAGTGCGATGGAAACCCGATCTTCGACATCCTTGGAATCCTCATCCGACAGGAACTGGCAGTTGTCGATCAGCATTCCCTGACACCCGTCGCCAATTGATGTGATCCCCCGATCCTTGGGACGGGTGACAAAGCTGTTATGGATCAAGAAAGCAGTACCGCTGGGCGCAAGCCGGATACCGCTGGCAAGCCCGTTGCATTGAAGTTCGAGTTCCGAAAGCTCGAACTTGCTCAGTTTCTCGAACCGGGAAAAATCGAGTATGTATTTGAAATCATGAAAACTATAGGTTTGAGTTCCTTCTGCCGCAAAGAGTTGCGCGCTTAAGGTAACCTCTTCGGCGCCGATGTTCTTGTCCTTGACATAGATTTCGCGCCCGACCCCGTTGCCCTCGACCAGCGCGCCCACAGGAATATTGGCGATATTGGTGACATTGGTCAGTTTCGTCGGGGTGTTCGAATCGTAACGGGCCTGCGATGTCACCGTGTCAGTATCCCACGCCGAAGACCCGTGGGCGTTGAGCTGACCATTTCGAATGACGCGGCGGGTGGCATAGCTCGACTTGTTCGGGACAGCGCCCTGCATGTCGATCGGGCCATCGATGTTAACCTTCCGGCCGCCAAGGTCGAGCGAGTCATGGTCTGCATTGTTCAGCAGCGCCTGAAACGCCTTGCGAAAGGCCAGATCCTCGTCGCCGAAGGCCGCGATATACCTTGGCAGATCGTAGTTCTTTGTCAGCAGTAGCTGTCGACCGTGCGGCATGGTCACAGTGCCTTCGAAATGCACAGGCACGTCAAAAGTCACGTCGTCCTCAAGTCGGTAAGTACCGGATGGCACCAGCACCCTGCGCCCGGCAGCAGCGTCGTTCGCAGCCGCGAAGGCAGGTGCATCATCAGTGATCCCGTCACCCACCGCACCGAAGTCGCGCACATCCACAAGGCTCAGCATGTCGCGAATGAAATATGACGTCACATCCTCGATCTGGATGTCATCGATCCGCACGACGCCGCCACTCGGGCCGGTCAGATCGATCCCGAAGTGACCGTAAAGCGCCTCGGTTCCCCATGGCATATCGACACCGCCCCGCTCCCCGGCACCGACGATGGCGCGGACTTCGACCACGCTGCCATAGGTGGTCAGGTTTTCCGAATTTCCTGTTTCGGTCAGGCCGTTGACATGATTGCCGCCGGCGCCCCCCGCCCACGCGGCGATCCGCACATTGGGAAGGTTCCCGCTGATCGCTTTTACCCGCGCCCGAATTTCCAGATAGCATCCTGGCAACAGCGGGGTTTCTCCCATATAGCGCAGCTTTTGCGTCGCATTGGTTTTGACCAACTCAAGACAACCGGCGAAATCCGGGTCCGACGGGACGAATGCCGCGTTTGCATCGTGGTCATAGGTGTCCGAACCTGGTGTGCCGTTGCCGCTGGACCAGACATCCAGCCCGCTCTCGAAAGCTGGCGGCGTGAGCAGAACGCCATCGGTAATCGCCTTGTTCATCGAGTTCCCTTTCCCGAAAGAGTCGGCCCCGGGATCATGGTCATTGCCATGTGGCATGCAGGCCGGTTCCGATTGCGGGTCCGGACCTAGGGAAAAAGAATTAAGGGCGGTTCACAGCACCGTTACGGTACCGCAGTCTCAGGCACTGGCCTGGGGCAGTTTCACAAGTTCTACCGCGTTGATCTTCCAGCCGTTTTCCTGCTGGATCATCTGGTAGTCCAGCATATGCAGGCGGCCTTCACCATCTCTCACCTGAACCCTCTGCCAAATCGCACCGTTTTCTTTGTGCAGATCAAGGAAGCGGATATCGGCCGGTCGATGCACCATCGGATAACCGTTGGTGACCATGCGGCCAAAATTCTCGGGCGTGCGAAAGATGTCTTGGATGCCCAGGCTTGCGAATGAAAAGGCCCGGGTGAAATCATCGGCCTTGAAAGCATCGAACTGGGCACCAATGGTGGCCTCGATGTCCTTGCTCTGGGCGGCCAGCGGGCTGGCGAGCCCGATGACAAACCCTATCAGTATCAGAAAATAGCGCATATTGTCCTCCTTGTCGGTAAGGAGGGTACGCCCGGCGGCAGGACATGGATCAGAATCCGATCCGCGATGCCGCCGGTACCTGTGTCAGATCAGGCCAATTCGCCAGCGAGAGCCTTGTCGATCAGCGCGATGGTTTCATCGACACCGTACAGCGCGATGAACCCGCCAAAGCGCGGTCCTTGGCTCGCACCCAGCAGGACTTCGTAAAGCGCCGTGAACCAGCCGCGCATCGGATCGAACCTCTCGCGACCGACGGAATAGACGATCGATTGCAGCGCCTCGTCATCCTGCGGACCTTCATAATCGGCGAGTTCGGACCGAAGCGCTTCAAGCGCCTCGCGTTCCTGATCTGTCGGCGCGCGGTACTTACGCGTGGGTTTTACGAAGTCATTGAAATAGCGAATGGCAAATCCGGCGGCATTATCCAGATCCGGATGGCTTTCGGCGGAGGCCTTAGGCGCATAGCGGTTGATAAAGCCCCAGAGCTGAGCCTTGTCCTGCGCCCCGGAAACCGAAGCGAGGTTAAGCAGCATGGCAAAGGGTACAACCAGCGTCGATTCCGGGACATTGCCGCCATGGATGTGCCAGACCGGGTTGTTCAACTGCGCCTTGAGATCCTGCGTCGGGTAGGCCCGCAGCTGCTGGTGATATTCGTCCACCGCTTTCGGGATCACGTCGAAATACATGCGCTTGGCCGTCTTGGGCTTTTGGTACATGAAATAGGACAGGGATTCCGTGCTCGCGTAGGTCAGCCACTCGTCGATGCTGACGCCGTTGCCCGAAGACTTCGAAATCTTCTGGCCGTTTTCGTCAAGGAACAGCTCGTAAGTGAAATGCTCAGGCGCCTTAGCGCCCAGCGTCCGGCAGATGCCATCATAGATCGGCGTATTGGTCGAGTGATCCTTGCCATACATCTCGAAATCGACGCCAAGCGCGGCCCATCGGGCACCGAAATCCGGCTTCCACTGCAGTTTCACATTGCCGCCAGTGACGGGCAGGGTCCATTCGCGCCCTTCCTCGTCGTCAAAGGTGATCGTGCCGTTCTTGGCGTTCACCTCTTTCATCGGCACGTAAAGCACCCGGCCGGTTTCCGGATGGATCGGCAGGAAGATCGAATAGGTCTGCTGACGCTCCTCGCGCAGCGACTTCAGCATGATTTTCATCAGGTCATCATAGCGCTCTGCCGCAAGCAGCAGCACCTCGTCGAACTGACCGGAGCGATAGAATTCGGTGGCTGAAATGAATTCGTATTCGAACCCGAAAGTATCGAGGAACCGCCGCAGCATCGCGTTGTTATGATGGCCAAAGCTTTCGTATTCGCCGAACGGATCGGGGACCGTGGTCAGCGGTTCCTGCAGGTGTTCCTTCAGCTTTTCCTGATTGGGCACGTTGCCCGGCACCTTGCGCATCCCGTCGAGGTCGTCGGAAAAACAGATCAGCTTGGTCGGGATGTCGGAAATCTCTTCAAAGGCGCGTTTGATCATGGTCGTCCGCGCGACTTCGCCAAAGGTGCCGATATGGGGCAGACCGCTTGGGCCATAGCCTGTTTCAAACAGCACATAGCCCTTTTCGGGCGGCGCTTTTTCATACCGTTTGAGCACCCGGCGTGCCTCTTCAAAAGGCCAGGCTTTCGAGGCAAGTGCCGCGTCGCGTGTCTCAGACATGGTGCTCTCCGGGTTCTGCGGTCGCACACCCCGCGCGACCTGACGCCGCTACCTATTGTGCTGGACCAATGGCGTCAATATTCTGCATCACAGCGAAAACCGCGTATCAAGGAATGCATCACCGTGGACAATTCTGAAAACCACCCGCTCAGTTCGCAGGACTGTCTGCTCGCCCTGATGATCGCAGTCTCAGCGTCGGACGGGAACATTAGAACGGCAGAACTGGTCAAGATCCAATCTGCGGTGAACCTCTTGCCGGTCTTTTCGGGCTATGACGATGACCGGATCAATTCGATCACCCAGATCGTCTTTGACCTCTTCGAGCAGGAAGACGGGCTTGATGCCCTGTTTGGCCTGATCCGCGACAACCTGCCGGAACGCCTGTTCGAAACCGGTTACGCGCTGGCTTGCGATGTAGCGGCGGCAGACGGCACCCTTGCCGAACCGGAACTGCGCCTGCTTGAGGAAATGCGTTATGAACTCAATATCGACCGGCTGCACGCAGCGGCCATCGAACGCGGTGCGCGTGCCCGTCACCTGACCTAAAGTCAGCTGCTCCCGTAGAGAGCGCCCCAGCGGGCGATCAGCTTTTGTTGGAACATGCGCGCGCGACCATTCCAATGGCGCGCGCCTCTGGGCCTTTCACGCTCTTCCCGCGACAGACCCGCACGTATCTTGCTGTCTGCGGCAAAGATTGCGAATGCCAGCTCGGTGCCGTCAGCCGCAGTAATGAACCCGCCCAGTCCCGAGACGAAGTTCAGTGTGCCGGTCTTGGCCTGCACCTTGATCGGGGAGGATTTGACCAGCCGCCCCTTGGAATCGAGAACCGGTATCGACTTCAGCAGCGGCAGCAAAATTCCCGTGCGCCGCGCCTCGACCAAGGCGGCGACAAGATCCTCGGGCGTCATGCGTGAATCGTCGCCCAGACCCGAATGATCCTCGAGCATCGTGTTCTTCATGCCGAAACGCTCAGAGGCCCATTGGCTCATCTTCTCGGCAGAAGCTTTCATCGAGGCAGGCGGTTTGCTCATCAACTGCGCACTCGCCGTCATCCCGATCATTTCGGCGGTCAGGTTATTGGAATACTTGAGCATGTTGCGCAGCAACAGCGGCAGGGGGGCGCTGTTGTTCTCGGCCAGAACCTCCGTGCCTTCCATGCCGATCCCCGCGATCCTTGCAGGAGACAGGACAATACCATTGGCACGGGCCAGCGTGCGGAACACGTCGCCGGCATAGGCACCCGGTCGACGAACCGGCAACCAGCGCGCACCACCTTTGCCAAGCGCCCCGCGCGCGACCGTCCAACTGTCTTTGCCGCCACTGTCGGCATAGGTGTAGACGGGCAGGGACCGGTCGACCACTTTCATCACCGCCATCTGGACTTCGGGACGATAGCGCTCGGTTCGGGCATCCATCGTGACGTTGTATCCGCCCGACACCGCTTTCCATTCGAAATGCACCCGGTTGAAATTCAGTGCGATCCCCGACACGGCAGGACTGTACCCCACCTGATCGGGCTGTCCTTCGTCTATGCTGCGTGTATAGGGCAGGGCGGCGTCATCGACGATGAACTCGCCCCGTACCTCGCGCAGGCCCAGCTTTTTCAGATCGGCCGCAAGACGTGCCAGCGCATCGGTCGTCAATGTCGGATCACCGCCGCCGCGCAGCACCAGATCACCGGTCAGAACGCCGTTCTCAAGCCTGCCCCGGGCGAGAATTTGTGTCTTGAACCGGTAATCGGGCCCAAGCGTTTCCAGAGCGTAAAGCGTCGTCAGCGCCTTGGCGACACTGGCCGGCGGCAGTCCGGTGCTGCCCTGTACCGATTCAAGGATCAGACCGCTTTTCACATCCGCAACGGACCACGCCAGATCGCCGCTTATGCCTGCGGTTTCCAGCAAGTCCTCTGGACGTTCGAAATAGGGCAGCCGATCTTTCTGACCGCGCAGATGCGGGCGAAGTGAGCGCGCCGGCGCACTGGCGAAAGCCTGTCCGGTCGCCGCCACGGCGCCAAGACCGGCAAGAAGGGATCGACGCGAAATATTCCTCAGCATGCCGATACTTAACCTCACCATTTGTTCCGGGACAAGCAGGATATGTTTGCTTTTTTAAAGGCTGTGACCCGCGGTCATCGCCACCGCCGAGCGCTGTGGGTAAACGTCCTGACATTCAGCTTGCCTCAAAGCTTTAAACTATTGACGCGAAAAGCTTAAATTCCAAATCACTAAAGGCTAAGATGCCGACGACCAGTCGCCTCTTGCACGGATCGCGCTGGAACTCAGCGCCATCATCGGCACGTTCACGAAACTCCAGGCTGGCGGCAGCGAATGGGCAAGCAAATGGCTTGCTGCCGGGCTGATCCGATACTGCGCATAGATGCGCGCTGCGGGCGACATCCGGGCCGAAATCCGGTCACCGGGCCGGGCGAGCACACCCACTGGCACCGTATCCATGATCTGCCGCCAATCCTGCCAAAGGTGGAATTGCGCCAGATTATCCGCCCCCATGAGCCAGACAAAGCGCACGCCCCGATACTGGCTGCGCAGGGCGGTCACGGTCTCGGCGGTTGCGCGGGTTCCCAGCTTTGCTTCGATATCGGTGATATCGACGCGCGGGTGTTTCATGATCGCCCGACACGCGGCCATTCTGCGATCCAGCGGTGCAGGACCGCGCAGCTTGAGAGGGTTGCCCGGCGAGACAAGCCACCAGACCCGATCCAGCCCAAAGCGCGTCAGGGCTTGCCGCGTAATGTGCACATGGCCTTCGTGCGGCGGATCAAAAGATCCCCCGAACAGGCCGATGGTCTGGCCCGGTCTCGCGAAAGGTTTCGATGTGGACACGGCGTTCCCCGGATGAACGTCCCCTGTTCTGGCGTGGCGCGTAGGATTGTCAATGGGTTGAAAGCGGTATTGCTAACGCCCTTCGAAATTCCGAAACGCTTCCGACGGCTGAATTTGGGGTTTTGACGCCTCGCCATGATCCCGGTAAACTTCCGGCACGCCATGAGTGTGGCGCGAGACCGCCCAGATCGGAGCCCGTAATGGACACTGCCGCCGACAATTCCGCCGACCTCGCGATACGAGATTCCGCCTGCGATGACCTGATCGCCAGGCTGGAGGACGAGGCTGCGGCGTCCGATGCTAACACCGCTGAAATCGCACCTTTCGCACGAGAGCTCTTTGCGCGCTACTTCGACGCCAGCCAGAAAAAGAACGAACCGGCCGAGGTCGCAAGCGCCAAGATTTCCAAGATGGTCGGCAAACAGGCGCGGAAGAAATTCGCGATCTCCTCGGAACCCGCGCCGACGCTCGAACCGGAACCCGAGGCCGAACCCGCCTTTGCCGGGCAGGTGGCGGGTAAAACCTCTGGCATTGACCGCAAGATCCTGAACATCCTTACAGAGGTCTCGGCGCATTTCGGGGAACCTATCACTATTCTGTCGGGCCAGCGCAGCAAGCCGCAGCAGGTTCAAGCCCTGTACACCAACTGGCAAAGCCATCTGCGGCGCGGCAAGGACAACGCCTATCTCGCCAAGAACGAGAAACTGCGCGAACAGCTCGACATCCTGAAACAGGAAAAGAACAAGGAAAAGTTCGTCGCCCTGCTAAACAAAAGCGCTGATTTCTCGTCGCTCAGCCGGCATATCGATGGAAACGAAGTCGATCTGGCAGCAAATACGGATCCTGATATCGTCGCGGCGCTGGCGACTTGTCTCAACCACAGTGCAGGGCGCAATTCCGAAGGGGCGCGGTGTCACCACTTTGACAACAGCAAAGCGGTCTGGCCGATCACCGAAAGCACCCGCGCCAAGTGGAAGACCCTGTAGCAAGCCGCGTTGCAGGGGCGCACGATATCCACTAGAAGCGCGCGAAACCTCATTCAAACGAACGGAATCCAGTCATGGCAGCCTATCAATATGTCTACCACATGGAAGGCGTATCAAAGACCTATCCGGGTGGAAAAAAGTGTTTCGAAAACATCCATCTGAGCTTCCTTCCGGGCGTCAAGATCGGTGTTGTCGGCGTCAACGGCGCCGGTAAGTCCACCCTGATGAAGATCATGGCCGGGCTCGACAAGGATTTCACCGGCGAAGCCTGGGCCGCCAAGGGCGCCAAGGTCGGCTACCTGCCGCAGGAACCTCAGCTCGACGAGAGCCTTAACGTGCGCGAAAACGTCATGCTGGGCGTTAAGGAAAAGAAAGACATCCTAGAGCGTTACAACGAACTGGCGATGAACTACTCGGACGAGACCGCCGAGGAAATGGCCGAGCTGCAGGACAAGATCGACGCCGAGAATCTCTGGGATCTCGACGCCCAGATAGACGTTTCTCTCGAAGCGCTGCGCTGCCCGCCGGACGACGCGGATGTGAAATCGCTCTCGGGCGGTGAACGTCGCCGTGTCGCGCTCTGCAAGCTGCTGCTCGAAGCGCCCGACATGCTGCTGCTCGACGAACCGACCAACCACCTCGACGCCGAAACCATCGCGTGGCTGCAACAGCACCTGATCGACTACAAGGGGACCATTCTGATCGTCACCCACGACCGGTATTTCCTTGACGATATTACCGGCTGGATCCTCGAACTCGACCGGGGACGCGGCATTCCCTACGAGGGCAACTACTCCGCTTGGCTCGAACAGAAAGCCAAGCGGCTGGAACAGGAAGCCCGCGAGGACAAGTCCAAGCAGAAAACGCTGGAACGCGAACTGGAATGGATGCGTCAGGGTCAGAAGGCCCGTCAGGCGAAGTCCAAGGCACGTATCCAGGCCTATAACGAACTCGCCGACCAGTCAGAGCGCGAAAAACTGACGCGCGCTCAGATCGTCATCCCGAACGGTCCGCGCCTCGGCAGCAAGGTGATCGAGATCGAAGGTCTCAAGAAAGCGATGGGCGACAAGCTCCTGATCGAGGATCTGAGCCTTGCCCTGCCGCCCGGCGGGATCGTCGGCGTGATCGGCCCGAACGGTGCCGGTAAGTCGACCTTCTTCAAGATGCTGACCGGGCAGGAAAAACCGGACGCGGGGACCATCGAATACGGCGATACGGTCGACCTGTCCTATGTCGATCAGTCGCGCGATGACCTGAACGCGACCGACACTGTCTGGGAAGCCATCTCGGGCGGGGCCGAAGTGATCGAACTGGGCGATGCCTCGGTGAACTCGCGGGCCTATTGTTCTTCGTTCAACTTCAAGGGCGGCGACCAGCAGAAAAAGGTCGGCCAGCTTTCGGGCGGTGAGCGCAACCGCGTGCACATGGCGCGGCTTCTGAAAGAAGGCGGCAACGTGCTGCTCCTCGACGAACCGACCAACGACCTCGACGTCGAAACCCTCCGCGCGCTCGAAGACGCGCTGGTCGATTTTGCCGGGTGCGCCGTGGTCATCTCGCACGATCGTTTCTTCCTCGACCGTATCTGTACCCACATCCTCGCCTTCGAAGGCGAAGCACATGTGGAATGGTTCGAAGGCAACTTCGAAGATTACGAAGAAGACAAGAAACGTCGCCTTGGTGATGACGCGCTGGAACCCAAGCGTCTGAAACATAAGAAATTCGCCCGATAACGCGAATGCGGGATGGCGGAAACGCCGTCCCGCCCTAACTGGAGGGTTGAGCGCTGGTCGGCCCGCCGCGCAGCCCAATCCAAAGGTTCCTTTCATTGATTTCTTTTCTGCGCGACATTTTCCACCGCTTCGAAGCCGTCACTCTTGCTTCCCTTGTGATAATTGCTGGCGCCATCTGGGCCTTTGGTGCACTGGCATCCGAAATGATCGAGGGCGACCTCGAAGCGTTCGACCGCACGATACTGGTCGCGTTGCGCAACCCGGCTGATTTCTCCGACCCCATCGGCCCTCGCGCCGTCGAGGTGATGATGCGCGATCTGACCGCGCTCGGCGGCATCACCGTGCTCAGCATCCTCACGATCTCCGTCATCCTGTTTCTGGCGCTCAAGGGCAATCGGCGTTCAGCCGGTATCGTCGCGGTAGCGATCGCCGGCGGTCAGGGGTTGTCACATCTGTCAAAGATGCTGTTCAGCCGCCCGCGTCCCGATCTGGTGCCTCACGGGGTCGAGGTCGCGACCGCTTCCTTCCCGTCGGGCCATTCGATGATGGCGGCAGTGACCTATCTGACGCTGGCGGTGATGTTGGCGCGGGTGGAACCCCGACCCAAGATCAAGGTGCTCTACGTGGCGCTGGCCGTGTGCCTCACTGCGGCGGTCGGATGCAGCCGCGTCTATCTGGGGGTGCACTGGCCCTCGGACGTGCTTGCCGGGTGGGCCGCTGGCGCAGGCTGGGCGCTTGCCTGGCTTATGCTGGCAAGCTGGTTGGCGTCCAAAGGCGAAATCGAACCGGACCGGAAATCCGCCTGAGAACGCGGCCCCGTTTCAGGCCGCCATCTGCGCTTCGGCATCTTCGCGGTGGATGGAGGAATACGCCCAATCCTCGGGTGTGACGGCAAGATCCCGCTCAACTGGTGCAAACCAGCAACGACGCACGGCATCGGCATAATCGACGATGCTGGTGAGCTCCTGCATGTTAGCGCCCGGAGTCCAGATGTTGCGTGTCTCGGTTTCGATATCCAGAACGGCCGAAGCAAAGCGGTTCTTGATGGTCTGCCAGCGGATAGCAAAATTGCTGTCATCAGCGGGCAAGGTCCAGACGCAGAGCAATTGATCGGGCAGCGCGACGCAAGCATCTGAATAAAAAGGCATTTTTTGCCCGGTAAAGCGGATGGCTGCGCGCAGCGCATCATACTTGTCGGTCAGCGTGAAACCAGCGTCGCCCCGCAAGGTGAACGTCAGGGAGGCCGTTTTACCGGCGGGGGAGGGGCGCGTAAGCTGCATCATCACTAGAATCGTCCATGTTGATAGTTAAAGATAGGTTAATTTTTTCACTCAGCCTGGTAGGAACATGCGCTTTCGCATCGCCGCAAACAGGTTCGCCTCTTCGGCATGATCGACGGTTGGTACCCTTTTCCGCTTGTCGAGATAGGCCTTGAGCGTGTCGCTTGCGGCTAGACCCGACCAGAGCCGGTTCGTTGATATCTCGACCGTGCGCAGATGCGGCGCGCCGCGCGCCGTGTCACTGAGCGGATGCCAGATAGACTCAAGGTTGCGTGCAATCTCGGTTTCGAGCGCCTTTACGTCGACTCGTTTGCGACCGTGCTGGATGGCGATGAACACGCCGCGACCGGCGTAGGCGATGCGGGTACGATCCGCGGGCATGCTCTCGACAATGGCGCTGCCGACAGACTGGATGTCGTGCCGGAACTGCGCCGGGCTGACCGAATTGAAGTGGATCTGCGCGCCGGTCATTTCGACCGCGATCAGGCTCATGGCATAGCATGCACCGGTACTGCGCAGCAGCTGGTTCTCGATTTCCAGCATGTCGAGGAAACCGTCGACATTTCCAAGCGCGAGCCGATCCTCGAACTCGATCCGGGTCAGGCGGTTGAGTTCCTCAAGCTGTCGCTGGCTGCGCTTGTCGCGCTGCATTGTCTCGTTCAGCATCGCCGCGAGCTTGACCCGCGTGCTCAGTTCAAGACTGTCGAATGGCTTGGTCACGTAATCCGTTGCACCCGCATCAAAGGCGCGTTGCATCTGTTCCGGCTGACGGCTTGCGGTGATCATGATGATGGGCGTCGTGCGATGTTCATCAAGCGCCCGAATATCGCGGCAAAGCTCGATCCCGTCGGTGCCCGGTAGCAGAATATCAAGAAGGAACGTGTCAAAAGGCTTTTCAGCGCCCTGCAGTACCTCAAGCGCATCTTCGGCACTCTCGACGCAGGTCAGGTCGATGTTACTCTGTGACGCCAGCCCGTCCCTGAGCAGGTCGTGGATGATCGGATCGTCATCAACTGCGAGAATACGCATTCTTTTGCCCAAGGCTCCTGTGGTCCCGACGTGCTTTCGCTGCGGGATTTCTCAATTCTGTTAACCATGTGCCCGTGAAAAGGGGCCGGAATTGGACAGGAAGTTGACCTTTTGCGGCGGCGAGCAGATGGGGAAGACATTAGAGCTTCCCGCTCTGACTTCTCTGCGGGTTATGCCGGTTCTAAGAAGTCCGATCTGTGAACTCGGCCACAGGACTGTGCTTTTTCATCCATCAATTCGGCTGTAGTTCGCCGTAAAAATGGCTTTTCGAAAAATAACTTGCCAGAAATCCACGTCTCTGCCATATGCGGGCCGCTAACGTTTTTCTATATCGACCCACTGTCTCCCCTAATTCGGTTTTCAGTCTTCGATCCAGACCGACTACGCCGAGTTGCCGCATCAAGCGGGCAGCATATCAAAAGGAGACACGGATATGGCTACTGGCACCGTGAAATGGTTCAACACCACTAAAGGCTTCGGCTTCATCGCACCCGATGGCGGCAGCAAGGACGTTTTCGTCCACATTTCTGCCGTTGAGCGCGCTGGCCTGACCGGCCTGAAGGACGACCAGAAGGTTACCTTCGATATCGAAGCAGGCCGCGACGGTCGCGAGAGCGCGACCAACCTGGCACTGGCCTAAGATATATCTGCCGGGCGTGTGCATTGCACGCCCGGCACCTACGCAAACTTGCGTAGCTGCGGACCGTTACAGTGTCTGCCCCTTGATCTGCACGTCGAACCGCTGTTTCAACCGTGCCGTTCCCAGCGCTTTCCCCAATATGTTCGTGACCGACCCTCAGCGTCGGGAAATCTTTCGCACTCGTGGAAAGACTTCGCATGACCCTGACCCACACTCACATTTTTGCGAGGCGATTGACCGCTTGGCCGGGCCGCCGCAACAATAATGATTGTTAAGGTATGGCGATTAATGAGACCCGCGATGTTTTCAAGACGCACCTTCCTGTCCGCTCTCGCAGCCACTGCCGCCGCACCTCATGCCATTCAAGCTCAAACCGGCAAAGCGTTTGATCCGACACCGCAAGAGGTCCGCATCAAGAAGCTTTACGTGCCGGGGCAATTACTGGTGCTGCCAAGGTCCTTTTATCTCTACCTCGTAACCGAGGAGCGAAAGGCGATCAGGTACGGCGTCGGTGTCGGCAAGGCCGGGCTCGAATTCACCGGCACTGCCGTGATCCAGGTCAAGAAGGAATGGCCGACCTGGCGACCGACGCAAGAAATGATCGAACGCAGCCCGCGCGAATACGCCAAGTTTGTAGATAACGACTATGTGCAGCCGGGCGGCCCGGGCAACCCGCTGGGCGCCCGGGCGCTCTACCTGTTCCAGAACGGCGTCGACACTTACTTCCGGATTCATGGCACAACCCAGCCGTCGACCATCGGACACGCGGTCTCCAATGGTTGTATCCGCATGCTGAACGAACATGTAGTGGATCTGTATAATCGGGTGCCGATCGGAACCGTGGTCACGGTGCTTTGATGTGGGCGATATCTCTGCAAAACGACGTCTCGATCAAAGCCGGTTCGCGGGCGTAGGTCTGATGGTGCTGGTCATGCTGGCACTTATGGCGGTCGGTATGATCGACTATCCCGACAGGCGCCCGGTCGACCCTGACCCCGACGAACTGGCGCGCGTCCTCGCCGCCTTCGCCCAGCCGCAGCTCCGGTCATTCGCGACAGACCGCGAATATTGCGGCTACCTCATGCAATACCGCAATGGAGAGCTTGGCTTCACTGAAATGATCCAGGGCGGTTATGACGGCTGCACGCCCTACCTGCCGATGGGAGATTCCTTTCCAATCGCCTCGATGCATACCCATGGCGCCTATTCGAAAGATGTCCCTGCCGAGTTTCCGACTGTGCTGGATATGGACAGCGACCGGATCGAGAACGTGAACGGCTATGTGGCCACGCCGGGCGGACGTCTCTGGTATATCGACTCGCGCGCCGGAATGGCCCGGCAGCTCTGCGGCATCGGTTGTCTGCCGCAGGATCCCGATTTCCGCCCGGGTGACGATGGTTTGATCGCGGAATCCTATACATATGAAGAACTTGTGAAACTTGAGGCGCGACCGTAATGGGCAATACGAATCCCTTGCATTAAAAACGGGTTTCGCTTTTTACTGAGGGTGCGACGTTATGCTATCGACCTCACTGCTCCTTAATACGGCTCAGTTCTCGATCTGGTGACTTTGCCGACCTGCCACATACCGTGGGCAGACTGACTATAGGAGAAACGACGATGGCTACTGGCACCGTCAAGTGGTTCAACACCACCAAAGGCTTCGGCTTTATCGCCCCCGATGGCGGCAGCAAGGACGTTTTCGTCCATATTTCCGCGGTCGAACGCGCGGGTCTGACCGGACTGGCCGACAATCAGAAAGTGACTTTCGATGTCGAACCCGGTCGCGATGGCCGCGAAGCTGCGGTTAATATCGCGCTGGCCGACTAAGCCCGATCCAAGGGATTTGCTCTGAAATAGAGCCTTGAAAGCCGGGCAAAAAGGTCCGGCTTTCTTATCTGGACCCGGTCAATCCGTGCTGACGCGTTCGATCAGCTGGAGAACTTCGGGTCCAATGGCCGCCACGATGCGTGAAACGCCTTGGGCATTCGGGTGAATCCCATCGGCCTGCATATAGGCGCCAAGGCTTGCCGGATCCGCACCCTCACCCGCCAGCCCGCCAAGAAAACTCGGTATGAAAAGCGTGCCATAGGCGTCTGCCAGCTCTGCGTAATTGCTCTCGAATTGCTCCTTGTAGGCAGCACCGAAATTGCCCGGCGCTTCCATCCCTATCAAAAGCACTTCGACTCCGGCCTCCTCGGCGGCCTGCAGGATGGTTTCAAGGTTGCCGCGTGTCACGGCCGGATCGATCCCGCGCAAAAGGTCATTGCCGCCAAGTGTGACGATCATGCCATCCACGTCCGGCGTGAGGGTCCAGTTTACCCGCGCGGCTCCGCCCGCGCTTGTATCGCCCGAAACGCCCGCGTTGATCAGCGTCACCTCGGCGCCTTGATCGGCAAGCCATTTCTCAAGCTGGGGCACAAGTCCGTCGCCCTGCTCCAGCCCATAGCCCTGAGTCAGACTGTCGCCCAATGCCGCAATCGTGACCGGCTCGGCACGGGCGAGTAGGGCGTGCCAAATAAAAACAATGCTCAGCAGTACCTTGTGCATCGCGCTATCCACTCCATATCAATTGGAACCGACTTGAATCGATCCGAGGCTCATGACCGAAGCAGTCCTTTCCCTCCAAAATGCGGCTTTGTCGCTGAATGGCAATGCCGGTCGGGTGGATATCCTGCATGGTATAACCCTTGATGTTCTTCGTGGCGAAACGCTGGGCCTGATTGGTCCGTCCGGCTCGGGCAAATCCTCGCTCTTGATGTTGATGGGCGGTCTGGAACAGGCGACCGGCGGGACAATCACCGCGCTGGGCCGGGACCTGACCTCGATGAACGAGGACGCGCTGGCACGGTTCCGCCGCGATCACATGGGCGTCGTATTCCAGTCCTTTCACCTGATCCCCACGATGACCGCGCTGGAGAACGTGGCAACGCCGCTGGAACTCGCCGGCAAGCGCGACGCTTTCGACCGCGCCAAGGCCGAGCTTGAGGCCGTCGGGCTGGCGCATCGCGCCGATCATTACCCGGCCCAAATGTCCGGGGGCGAACAGCAGCGTGTGGCGCTTGCGCGCGCTTCGGCGCCGCGTCCCGACATCCTTCTGGCCGATGAGCCTACGGGAAACCTCGATGAAACCAACGGGGCGGCGATCATGGACATGCTTTTTGGCCTGCGCGACCGCCACGGCGCGACGCTGGTCCTTGTCACCCATTCAGGCGACCTTGCCCGCCGTTGCGACCGTGTCATCCGTCTGCGTGACGGTCAGATCGCGCCAGAACACCAGCAGGACGCCGCGGAATGAGCCTGCGCACGGCGCGGGTCTTCGCCCGGCGAGAGCTACGCGGCGGTCTGCACGGATTTCGCATCTTTCTTGCCTGTCTCGCCCTTGGCGTGGCCGCCATCGCGGCGGTCGGCACGGTGCGGTCGAGTATCGAAGGTGGTTTGAAACGCGAAGGCGCGGCGCTGCTAGGCGGCGATGCCGAGATGGAATTCACCTACCGCTTTGCGTCCGACGCCGAAATGGCGTGGATGGAGCAGAACGCGCTCGCCATTTCGGAAATCGTCGATTTCCGGTCGATGGCCTTGGTTGGCGAAGGCGATGAGACCGAACGCGCGTTGACACAGGTCAAGGCAGTCGATGACGCCTATCCCTTGATCGGCACGCTGGAACTGACCCCCGCCATGCCGGTGGAGCAGGCGCTGGCCGGAGAAGATGGAACGCCGGGCGGCGTCATGGAACGTGTCCTGGCTGACCGGCTCGGGCTCACCGCCGGAGACCGGTTCAGGCTGGGCGAGCAGGAATTTATCCTCTCGGCACTGATCGCGCGTGAGCCCGACAATGCCTCGGCCGGTTTCGGCCTGGGGCCCCGCACCATCGTGGCGACCCGTGCGCTTGACGCGTCCGGCCTTCTGGCGCCGGGCACCCTTTATGAGACGAACTATCGGCTTGACCTGCCGCCGGATACGGATCTGACCGCAATCGCCAACGATGCCCAATCCCGGTTCGGCGAAACCGGCTTGCGCTGGCGGGATTCCCGCAACGGTGCACCCGGGACCGCGCGTTTCGTCGAACGCATGGGGGCCTTTCTCGTGCTGGTCGGTCTTTCGGGGCTGGCCGTGGGCGGGGTAGGCGTGGCCGCGGCGGTTCGGGCCTATCTCAACGGCAAGACCAGCGTGATCGCCACCTTGCGGACGCTGGGCGCGGAACGCTCCACGATCTTCCTGACGTATTTCATCCAGATCGGCGTACTGTCGCTGATCGGCATCGGCCTCGGGCTTGCGCTCGGATCGATGGTGCCGCTTTTGCTTGGCCCACTGGTCGAAGCGCAGCTGCCGGTTCCCGTGGAATTCGCGATTTACCCCAGACCGCTGATCGAGGCCGCGATCTATGGTCTCTTGACCGCTCTTATTTTTACCCTCTGGCCGCTCGCCCGTGCCGAGCAGATCCGTGCCGCGACCCTGTTTCGCGATGCGCTGTCCTCCGCCCGGCTCTTGCCGCCGATTCGCTACCTGATCGCGATCCTGCTGGGTATAGCGGCGCTCATCGGTGTCGCGATCTGGTTCAGCGGCACGGCATTTCTGACGCTCTGGACGGCGGGCGGGCTGGTCGGAGCGCTGATGCTGCTGAGCTGCGCCGCACTGTTGATCCGCTTTCTGGCTCGTAACGCAAGCGGGCTGGCGCGGGGCAGACCGGCCCTGCGCTGGGCGCTTTCAGCGATTTCCGGCACCCGCGAAGGAGCGGTTTCGGTCGTGCTCTCCCTTGGGCTCGGTCTTTCGGTGCTGGCGGCCATCGGACAGATCGACGGCAACCTGCGCAACGCGATCTCGGGCGAATTGCCGGATATCGCGCCGTCCTATTTCTTTGTCGATATCCAGCAGGACCAGATGCCCGGCTTTATGGAGCGGCTGGAATCGGATCCGGCGGTGTCGCGGATCGATACGGCTCCGATGATGCGCGGCGTCATCACCCAGATCAATGGCCGCCCCGCAAGCGAGGTCGCCGGATCACACTGGGTCGTACGGGGGGATCGCGGCATCACCTATGCCGGTGAACTGCCCGACCGGACCCGTGTAACGGAGGGCACTTGGTGGGGTGGCGATTATGACGGACCGCCGCAGATCAGCTTTGCCGCCGAAGAGGCGGCCGAGATCGGTCTGAACCTTGGCGATACGCTAACGGTCAACATCCTTGGCCGGGACATTACCGCGACGATCACCAGCTTTCGCGAGGTCGATTTCTCGAACGCGGGCATGGGGTTCGTGCTGACGATGAACCCCGGTGCCGTTGCCGGAGCGCCGCATACTTTCATCTCGACCGTATATGCCGAGGAAGCTGCCGAAGCGCAGATCCTGCGCGACCTTGCCACCGCCTATCCGAACATCACCGCGATCCGGGTGCGTGATGCAATCACGCGTGTCTCCGAAGTGCTGGGGAGTCTCGCCGCCGCCACTTCCTATGGCGCGGGTGCGACCCTGTTGACCGGTTTCCTCGTGCTGATCGGTGCGGCGGCAGCGGGTGAAACCGCCCGTACCTACGAGGCCGCAGTGCTCAAGACATTGGGGGCAGGGCGGTCGCGCATCATGGCCAGCTTCGCCTTGCGCTCGGCCCTGCTCGGTCTGGCGGCGGGGGTGGTGGCGCTGGCCGCCGGGATCATCGGCGGCTGGGCTGTCAGTCGGTTCATCTTTGACACCGGCTATACGGTCATATGGTCCTCGGCGCTGGGCGTCATTCTTGGCGGCGTGCTCGCGACATTGCTGGCCGGGCTGTTCTTTGCATGGCGACCGCTCGCCGCCCGCCCGGCACAGGTGCTTCGCGCGCGCGAATGACCTTGCTCAGACCGGGCAGGCCTGTCGCCGCTCGGAAAGATGCTCAAGTGGACGCAGCATTTCCTGCAAGGGCGCGTTCCCGTCGATCAGCTGGCTTAGCTTTATCGTATCGAGATGGGAAAAGAACGCCTCGGTCGCGTCCCGCAGGGCGGTTCTCAGCCAGCAAGCATCGAACAACGGGCAGTTTTCATCCTGACCCGCAAGGCACACCATCGGTGAGCTTTCGCCCTCAATATGGCGAA
Source organism: Paracoccaceae bacterium (assembly GCA_018223035.1). Classification (GTDB taxonomy): domain Bacteria; phylum Pseudomonadota; class Alphaproteobacteria; order Rhodobacterales; family Rhodobacteraceae; genus Heliomarina. Next base: position 149,590 of record JAAEZD010000001.1, on the reverse strand, counting down.
AAACCTCGCCGACGGTGATATCGTCCGGGTCGCGCGACAGCGTAAAGCCCCCGTTGCGCCCGCGCCGGGTATCCAGAAAATCAAGCTGGCTCAGCTGGTTGACGATCTGCGCCAGATGGTTTTCGGACACGTGGCAGCACGAGGCCGTTTCGTGTTTCGTGACAAGGCGTCCCGGATTGGCTGCGCAATGCATCAAGACGCGCATGGCGATATTGGTTCTTTTTGTAATACGCACGTGATTCAACCTTTCTCCAATATGGCTCATGGTTGCACATCGGGCGAAAACATTATTTGACATGCATCAATTGAGAACAGGACAGGCAGGAATTTATGGCAGGTGCAGACCCCTACTTCTTTGGCTACGGCAGTCTCGTGAACTGTGCGACCCATGACTACCCGCATCCCGCCCCGGCACGTCTGAAAGGCTGGCGGCGCGCATGGGGGCAAACGGAGCTGCGCAAGGTGGCTTTTCTTACGGCGGTGCCCGACCCGGACTGCGAGATCGAGGGACTGATCGCGCGCGTGCCCGGTAGCGACTGGCAGGCGCTTGACGAACGGGAATGGGCCTATGACCGGGTCGACGCCAGCGAGACCGTCACCCATGAGGCCAAGGATGTCGCCGAAATCTCGGTCTACGCGGTGCCGTATGAACGCCAGTCGAAATCAGCCGACCGGTTTCCGATCTGGCTCAGCTATATCGACGTGGTGGTACAGGGCTATCTAAGGGTTTTCGGGCCCGACGGGGCTGACCGTTTCTTTGAGACCACCTCGGGCTGGGACACGCCGATCTATGACGATCGGGCAGAACCGCGTTACCCACGTCACCAGCAGCTAAGCGAGGAAGAGCGTGAGTTCGTGGATTCCCGGCTGAAACGGATCGGGGTGAACTGGGCGCAGGAGCCTGACTAGCTCCGCGCCAGCCCGGCGATCTGCTCATAGATCATAGCACCCGCGACCCGGAACGCTTGCGGCGCGCCAAGCAGGGCAGAACGCAACAGCAGCTTGTTGGTGTTGATCGCCTGCGCAATGCGGGCGAAATGCGCGTCGCCGTCATCGGGCGATCTGAGCAGTTTGGTTTCGGCATCGTCCAGCGCCGAGAGGAATTCCCGTTTCGCCTGCGCAACCGACTCCTTGCGGATCGCGCGATAAGTCTGACCCTGCTGGCGAATCTCCGGTTTCGAGCTGTCCACGTTGCGGTCGATGGTTTCGTTCAAACGGGTTTCGACGTCTCGCAGCGCCTGTGCCGCGTCTGCATAGGCCGAGTTGCGCTCAAGATCACGGGCCACATTGCCGTAAGTCTTGCTGTAGCAGTCATAGCGATAGGCCCATCCAAGCTTATGGCAGGTCGCGACACCTTCGGTCAGGTTGCGCACGGCCTGAGATGTGGTTGACCGTGAAAAACCCTTGTTGGCGCCGAAGGTCTGGCCGCCGGCACCCCATGCAAGAACTTGCAAGGGCGTCGCGACAACAAGCGCAAGAACAAGAGAAAACAACAACCGCATTTGACGTCTCAGTTTCCGTAGGAACAAGGTTTAGAGGGCCACTCTATCACCCAGCTCGGTCAGAACAATGAACTAGGTCACACAGATGACCGGGCCAAGGCATAAAGGTGATATTCCTTGTTCCCTAATGACTTGGCCCGAATCTGCGCTAGATTGTCCATCAAATGAAACAGCTATACCGGTTCGTCCGGACGAGAGGGCAAGATGGAAGGTTTCCTTGATACGGTCGGCGCGATGACATTGATCATCCTCGCGATCATCGGATTGGTGGCAGGCTGGATCGCCGGACGGCTGGCCGGGCGCAACACCGGCGCCTATATGGCGCTTGGCGTGGCGGGCGCAGTGCTGTTGCCATTCATTCTGGCAGCACTGGGCGTAACGATCCTTGCAACTGGCGGACTGCTCGCGATCATCGCGGTGGCGGTGCTGGGCGCGATCATCCTGCTAGTGCTCGGCAAAATGATCTTTCGCTGACCCGGCCTAGCGCTTGCGCCGTTTGACATTGCCGCCGTGCTGGCCGGGCCGGCCGGCGGTGGAACGGCCCTTGCTCTTTACCGCAGCCTCGCTGGCCTGTTCCACGGCGGATTGCCGGGCCAGAGGGTCGTCATGCACGGCAAGGTCGACAGCTTCAAGCCGCTTGACCTCGTCCCGCAGCCGCGCGGCTTCTTCGAATTCGAGATTTTCGGCCGCCTTGCGCATGTCCGTGCGAAGACCGTCGAGAACCGCCTGAAGATTGCCGCCCGCGAGCTTGTTGTCGATCTTGGTGGTGACGCGGTTCATGTCCACATCGCCCTGATAGAGACCGGCCATGATGTCATCGACATTCTTGCGCACGGTTTCCGGCGTGATCCCGTGTTCCTCGTTATAGGCGATCTGCTTGGCGCGGCGGCGATCGGTTTCAGACAGCGCCCGCTCCATCGAACCGGTAATACGGTCGGCATACATGATGACGCGCCCGTCGGCGTTCCGCGCCGCGCGGCCGATGGTCTGTATCAGCGAGGTTTCCGAGCGCAGGAAACCTTCCTTGTCTGCGTCGAGAATGGCAACCAGCCCGCATTCCGGGATGTCGAGCCCCTCGCGCAAAAGGTTGATTCCGATCAGCACGTCGAAGGCACCCAAGCGCAGGTCACGCAGGATTTCTATCCGCTCAAGGGTGTCGATATCCGAGTGCATGTAGCGGACCTTTATGCCCTGTTCATGCAGGTATTCGGTCAGATCCTCTGCCATGCGCTTGGTCAGCGTGGTCACCAGCGTGCGATAACCCCGTTCCGTCACCTTGCGGATTTCGTCCAGCAGATCGTCAACCTGCGTTTCCACGGGCCGGATTTCGACCTGTGGATCCAAAAGACCGGTCGGGCGGATCACCTGTTCCGTGAATACACCACCGGTCTGCTCGATCTCCCATTTCGACGGGGTTGCCGAAACAAAGACCGACTGCGGTCGCATCGCGTCCCATTCCTCGAACTTGAGCGGACGGTTATCCATGCAAGAGGGCAGGCGGAACCCGTGTTCGGCCAGCGTGAACTTGCGGCGGTAGTCGCCCCGGTACATGCCGCCGATCTGCGGCACCGAGACGTGGGATTCATCGGCAAAGACGATCGCATTATCCGGGATGAATTCGAACAGGGTCGGAGGCGGCTCGCCCGGTGCGCGGCCCGTCAGATAGCGCGAATAGTTCTCGATCCCGTTGCAGACGCCGGTCGCCTCAAGCATCTCCATGTCGAAATTGGTGCGCTGTTCCAGCCGTTGCGCCTCAAGCAGTTTGCCTTCGCCTACAAGCTGATCCAGCCGCTGGCGCAGTTCCTTCTTGATCTCGACAATCGCCTGCTGAAGCGTCGGCTTGGGCGTTACGTAGTGCGAATTCGCGTAAACCCGGATCTGGTCGAAGTTACCGGTCTTTTCCCCGGTCAGGGGATCGAATTCGGTAATCGCCTCAAGCTCTTCGCCGAAAAACGACAGCTTCCAGGCGCGGTCTTCGAGGTGGGCGGGAAAGATTTCAAGGCTGTCGCCGCGCACCCGGAACGACCCGCGCTGGAACGCCTGATCGTTGCGCTTGTACTGTTGGGTCACCAGATCGGCCATCACCTGCCGCTGGTCGTAATTCGATCCGACCTTAAGATCCTGCGTCATTGCGCCGTAGGTCTCGACCGAGCCGATACCATAGATACACGAAACCGAGGCAACGATGATCACATCGTCCCGCTCCAGAAGCGCCCGCGTGGCCGAGTGGCGCATCCGGTCGATCTGTTCGTTAATCTGGCTTTCCTTCTCGATATAGGTGTCGCTGCGCGGCACATAGGCCTCGGGCTGGTAGTAGTCGTAGAAGGACACGAAATACTCGACCGAGTTCTCGGGAAAGAAGCCTTTGAACTCCCCGTAAAGCTGCGCGGCAAGCGTTTTGTTCGGGGCAAGGATGATCGCCGGGCGCTGGGTTTCCTCGATGATCTTGGCCATCGTATAGGTCTTGCCGGTGCCCGTGGCGCCCAGAAGAACCTGATCCTTTTCGCCGGATTTGATCCCCTGCGACAGCTCCGCAATCGCGGTCGGCTGGTCGCCCGCCGGTGCGAATTCGCTGTGCATGACGATCTTCTTGCCGCCTTCAAGCTTTTCACGCCGCCGCACGTCGGCCTGCGGTGTGTTCATCAACGGCATGGATTTGTCGGAATTTGCAAAGGGCATCGCGGCAGCTCGCTCTGAAGGGCAGAGTTCCAGATTTGTTCTCTTTTATCCGGGTTTCAACCCCGGATCATGGCATGTCTCAGCTTTTCTTGCTGCTCGCCCTGACCTCGCAGGCCTGCCGGTACAGCGCCTCAAGCCCGACATCCCTGATGCCCAGCTCGTCGAGATGCTCCATCAGCGATTCGAGATATTCGAAATTGGGCCCGAGATTGCCCTCGGCAGTGGCAATCCGTTTTGCGGCTTCCTGCAACCCGAGCGAGGGACAGTAGCGTTCGTTGTCGCGATCCATGACGAAGGTCAGCGCCTCGATGTCGCCCTGCGGCGTAGTTACGTCGAGGAACACCGGACGATAAGAACCCGAGAACATCTCGCGCATCCACATCAGCTCGGTTTCCTGATCGACCAGCCGGGCTGGAATACGAAAGGCAAGCGCGTCGCAGCGTCCGCCTTCGTCCAGCGCCGCCATCAGGCCGGGGCAGTCATAGGTGCCGCGTCCGCTTGTCAGGTTCATGCAGAACCGGCGCGACCACCCGATCAGCGTCGCCCGTCGGATTTCATCGAAATAGACCGCCGGGTTCCAGATCAGCGAGCCATAGGCAAACACCCAGAGATCCTGGTCCAGCCTATCTTTCAGCACCTTGCGCCGGTTCGCCTCGCGGTCCTCGTGGCTCATCCGCCAGCCCGGTGGCCAGGCTTCGATCCGCGCCTGTTCGTCCAGCTCTGCAAAGCGGTCATAGCTGAATCGCATCGGCGAGGTTTCTGGTGGCATGATCCGGTCCCGAAGTGATGGGACATGCTGAAAGGCGTTGGCCCCGAAGGACATATAGCTGCTCCTGTCGTCTTGACGTCCGCATAATGTGGGACAGTCGCGGCGCGGCTTCAATGGCCGTTTCAGCATCGGCCGGGGCAAGGCGATCAAATCTTTCCCCTGCCAGCGCCCTCCGCCACGCATTTACGCAGATGCCCGCGTCATGGCGCCGCCCGGGCCGAGCAAGAGCTTGCCCCGGCGCGTGAAATCCACGATAAAGCCTGCGATCAGACGGAGTCATGCAATGCGCGCACGCATCTACAAACCTGCCCGAAACGCGATGCAGTCGGGAACCGCCAGAACCCGCAACTGGGTGCTTGAATTCGCGCCCGACAGCGCCCGTTCGGTCGACCCCCTGATGGGCTGGACGTCCTCCGGCGACACGCAGAGTCAGGTCAAGCTGCGCTTTGACACCAAGGAAGCGGCGCTCGACTATGCCGAGGATCATGGCCTCGAGGTACAGGTGATCGAGCCGAAGACCCGCAAACCCAATATCCGCAAGGGCGGTTACGGCGAAAATTTCGCGACCAACCGCCGTGGTGCCTGGACCCACTAGACGATCCGGTCGAATTCAGATGCGCTTGGCTCTTGAACCCGGGGCCAAACCGCGCAAGAACAGGCCCAGCGGTCCCGTAGCTCAACTGGATAGAGCACCTGACTTCTAATCAGGATGTTGGGGGTTCGAGTCCTCCCGGGATCGCCAGTTTTTCAGACACAACCAGCCTGTCAAAGGTCCAGCACAATGACGCCGTTCGGCGCGGCGGCGCGGGACTTGCAGGTCACGATTTCGCGCTCTCGCTGGGCTTTTGACAGGACGAAATCGCGATGCTCGACCTCACCCTCGAGCAGCCCGCATTTGCAGACCCCGCAGATCCCGTCCGAGCATTTGACGTCGAGCTTCACACCGGCGTCCTGAAGCGCGTCGGACAGGCTCTGCTGGGCGGCAACCGCGATTTTGCGTCCCGAACGCGCCAGTCGCGCGGTAAAGTCGTGGTTCACGTACTCCGGCTCTTCGGGAACCGAGAAATATTCCAGATGCCGGGCAGAGTCGGGGAACCCCAGTTGCGTCGCGGCCTCCATCACGCTGTCCATGTAGCGCAAGGGTCCGCAGGCATAGACGTGCCGTCCCGTCTGGTAGGGTCCGAGGATCGTCGCAAGGTCCGCGCGGTTGCCCTCATCCGAGAAATAGGTGCTGACACGAGCGGCCCATGGGACCTCTCGCAGATCGCTAAGGAAACCGGCATCGGCCTTTCGGCTGGCCGAGTAATGCAGTTCAAAGTCGCGGCCCAGAGCGTGCAACCGGTGGGCAAAGGCGATCATCGGCGTGACCCCGATCCCACCGCCCATCAGGAAGGTCTTTTCCGCCTCTTCGACCAGGTCGAAGTGATTGATCGGTTTCGAAATAAAAACCCGGCGCCCTTCGCTGAAGATCCGGTGCAGCATCCGCGACCCGCCGCGCCCCTTGTCTTCGCGCAGCACGCCGATCTGGTAGCTGCCGGTATTCGCCGGATCGCCTGACATGGAATACTGGCGCAGGTATTCCGGGGTGACCACGACATCCAGATGCGCCCCCGCCGTCCAGTCAGGCAGCGGGCTGCCGTCCCATGCCGTGAATTCGTATTTCGTCACGCCCGCCGACATCTGCTCGACGCGCGATACCCGCGCCATGATCACGGGCGCGTCGGGGAAATCCTGCCGCTCATGGGCCAGACCCTCCGTCTCGCCGCGTGCCAGCCGGTCGCGGTATTCTGATGCAGAGATCATCTCGCGATAGGCTTTGATGCCGGCCTCGCGGTCCATCGGAAAGGGATAGGGCCATGGCCAGGGCGCAAGGTTTGCCGGATAGACGGCGAGCGTCTGATCCTCGTATTTCAGATCGAGATCACGTTGCAGATCGCGCCGGTTCACAGGCTGTTCCGGCGCGCAATAGCCGCCGTCGGGTTTCAGTTCGAGATCCCACCACCATTTCTTCGCGTCGTTCAGCCCGCCGTTCCCCACCATGTCGTCCAGCCGCGCCAGCGCGGGGGCGGCGGCAGGTACATTGGAGGCCACCCAGCGAAAGGGTTTCTCGGCGAACAGCCCTTCGAGGTTCCACGGGCAGGTTTTCATGCAGCGACCGCACATGGCACCGTTCTCGGTGGTGACCCGGTAAGTGGTGCATTTCTGGCTGTCGGATTTCCAGATCTCGTAACCGTTGAACATACGCTTGGGCCCGGCGGTGATCGCGCCCGCCGGGCATTCACGCGCGCATTTGTTGCAGTTCTCGCAGAAGTTCTGCAGGCCGAAATCGATGGGCTTGTCATGGGCAAGCGGCATGTCGGTGGTTACCACGCCGGATTTCAGGCGCGGCCCGAGAAGCGGGTTAAGGATCACCTCACCGATGCGGCTGACCTCGCCCAGCCCGGACAAGAGCAGAAGCGGCGGTTGCAGCACTTCGCCATCCAGCACGCTATGCGCCTTGGCGGAATAGCCGAGGTTGCGGATCTGCTTGGCGATCACCCCGCCGAGCAGGGAAAACCGCAGGTAGGCCCGCATAGACTGAGACACCGCGATCCAGTCGTCGCCGCTCGCGCCTTCCATCGTCTCGTAGCCTTGATCGATGATCATCGAAATCGCCTGATCGTGCGGCGGGACAATCTCGGCCCCGGTCGCGTCGTGGCTGTACCATGTCCAGTCCGGGCAACGGGAAATGCCGACCGCATCGACGCCAAGGAAATACGAGGCTGCCTTGACGTTGGCGGCATTGCGCTCGGCTTCTGTAGGGCGCGGCGCATCCGCAGCAGGGTCACCGTCCTGAAGCAGTACAAACGCGCCAAGCACCCGCCGCTGCGCGAAGGAATGGGCGCTCTTGCGAGCGTACCAGCCGCCAGCGGCCTGGGATTGGACCTTTTTGCCAAGATCGCCGAACTGGGACCGTGCGAACATGTCCGTCCGCTTGGGCACGCGGGCAACCCGCGCCTCGTCGATGAAGGTTGTCGGTTCCTCGACACGTTTCAGTTTCTCAAAAGGCAGGGCGCCGTCGGCATAGTTGCGCCGCGCATAAGGGTCGCGGTTCATGGCGCTTTTGATGGTGCCCTTGCCAAGCCACCACGCGGGCCCGTTGGTGCGAAACCAAGGTTGGTCGCGCAGGGCAGCCAGCGGCCTGTCCGGGGCGATCTCCATATCGGTGGTGATCGCGGCAAGACCAAAACCTGCCCCGATCCATGGGGCGATCAATGCGCCGTCTTCCATCGTGGCGAGCCCCGCCGCCACGGCCAGCCGGTTGAGATCGACATCAGAGGATGTCGCGGTATGCGCGCGCGCCTGAAAGCCCAGTAATTGCAGGTAGTTGCTCAGGATCACGGCGGTCTCTGCCGCGCGCAGGGCCGCCCGGTGGTCCTGCGCGTCCGTGATCCAATCCGAGCCCGGTTCATCCGCCCTTGGCGCACGGTGGTGCTCTACCAGCACGACGATCGCATGGCTGTGTCCCTCGATCGAACAGGGGGGCCGCTCGATGGAATCCTTCAGGCCCGCCATGATCTCATCAATGCCCGAGGCCAGCGTCTTGGTCTGCTTGTTGCGGATGTCATCGGCCAGCCGGTCGATATCGGGGTTGCGGCGCGGCTCCTCCAGCAAGGCGGCCCGGGGCAACCGGCAGGCTCCAATCATCGACGCGTCCTGAAAATAGCCAAAGGCCTTCATGTGCCGCGCCCTTTCTTCCGGGTCGGTCGGCGCCCCGGACAGGGCCGGGTTCACCAGCCCGTCGCGGATCACGTCGAGCATGGCCTGATATTCGCCCATCGCATTGACGAGGGAATGCGGCGTTTCGAGATTTCGGAAATCCAGCGGGGCATCCGGTTCTACTCTGCTCAGATCCGGCAGCGGGTCGATCCGCGACAGGCGTTCCAACGGGTAGGGACCAAGGTGCATCTCCCGGTTCTTCGTTGAAAACAATCGAATGCCCATGCGCTACCTTTCTTATGAGTGGCTGCCCAAGACAAAGGGCAGGGCAAGCTTGCCACCAACTGATCGTTGCTGAATTGCTGGGCGGCGGCAACCTGTATCCGCTTGCAAGTAATGGCAGCATGGTTGGAACGCCGGACAGCGTGGTGCGGAATGGCCGAGTCAGGCGGCGTGTGATTATATCCAGACCGCGCGCTGGATGGCCGTGACGCCGGTCGCGTGCAAATCGCTAGCTTCGAAAGGCGCTTTGTATCCCTTGCCGAACCGGGCGTTGCCATGCCCCGCTGCCCCTCTCAAATCGTGAGAGGGTAGCTCTCTGTTTAAGGGTATCCTTTCCGGAATTGAGCGTTCCTAGCTTTGGGGTTCAACACAATCTCAAAGGAGAACACCATGTCCCGTATCCCGACCCCCGCCACCATCGACGACGCCCCCGAAGCCTCGAGACCGCTGTTGGAGCGGGTTTCCAAGCAACTGGGCAGCGTCCCCAACATGTTCCGGCTCGAAGCGCAAAGCACCGCCGCGCTTGAAGGGCATCTTGGCCTGTCCGGCGCGCTTGCCAAGGGCCGGTTGCCCGCCGCAACGCGGGAACGCATCGCGCTGGCGATCGCCGAATACAATGGCTGCGGCTACTGTCTTTCCGCCCATAGCTACATTGCGGCAAATCTCGCGAAGCTTTCTCCGGAAGAAATCGCCGCTAATCGCAGCGGTCGCTCGACCGATGCAAAGGCCGATGCCGCGGTGGCTTTCGCGCTGAAAGTCGCGCAGCTGCGTGGGCGCGTGGGTGACGCCGATCTCGCCGCTGTACGTGAGGCTGGCTATGACGATGGGCAGATCGTCGAGATCGTTCAGCATGTCGCGCTGAACGTTTACACGAACTACCTGAATGAGGTCGCGCGGACAGAAATCGATTTTCCTGTCGCGACAGGTGTCGCGGCCTGATCCAGCCAATCGCGGCGGCGGCCCCGGGCTGCCGTCGCCTCTTCTCAAGGAGATCGATATGACCCGACCGCCGCTTCCCCCATTCACCGCCGACACCGCCGCGCTCAAGGTCCGCAAGGCCGAGGACGGCTGGAATTCTCGCGATCCGCGTGCCGTCTCGCTGGCCTACACGCCCGACAGCCGCTGGCGTAACCGCGACAGCTTTCTCACCGGGCGCGAGGCCATCGTCGCCTTTCTCACCGCGAAATAGGATCGCGAACACGACTACCGGCTCGTCAAGGAGTTATGGGCCTTTTCAGGGGACCGCATCGCTGTCCGTTTTACCTATGAATGGCATGATAAGGCGGGGCAGTGGTTCCGGTCGCACGGCAATGAGAACTGGAGGTTCGACAACGACGGGCTGATGGCCGAGCGTCACGCCAGCATCAATGACCAGTCGATCAGCGAGAACGACCGTCTGTTTCGCTGGCAGCAGGGCAGGCGTCCGGACGACCACCCGTCATTGAGCGAGATGGGACTGTAAGGTTCTGAAGTTCGGATGCGTCTGACCCCAGCCTCCCGAGACAGTCGATCTGCTGTCGAGGTCAGGCGCGATACCTGAACGTGTTCGCGGCGGTATCGCTGGCCCGTCTTGATCAAAGAACTGTTGCCCGGCGCCACATGGGACTGTCAGCGCCGGGCAGGGGATCAGGCAGAAAGGGGGCGGCCCGCCTGATCGACACCCATGAGTTTCATGTCCTGAAAACGGTCGCCGATGCGGGGGTGCGGGCGACCGCCGCTCGACGCCCCAAGCGCCACGACGATTTCGTCATGGGCTGGCGCATCGGGGATTGAGAATTCCAGCGTCACGAAATGCGTCCGGGCGCCTTTGTTTTCCAGCGACTTATGGGTCATCGGGAGGGTGATGGACGTGCCCGCCCCGGCGCGCTTGTTGGTAAAGGGGAGGAAGGAATCCGCCTCGGCAGCGATGCGGTAGGCATTGCCGAAATGCAGCGTGTGGATCAGACCGGCGGCGTGTTCCACCTCGCCCGAGGTGCCGGTGACGGCGGCCTTGCCAAAGGCCTCGATCCGGTCGGGTCCGCCCATCAGCGCGATCAGGCGCGGCACCAGCGCATCGGCAAGCGCGACCGCATGTGCCATGATCTGCGGCTGAAGATCCTCGACATATTCGTTGCCCCACGGGTTGCGGATGATCGCGGCGCAGGCGGCCATGCGGATCGGGGTCTCGACCTCGCGGCCGCCTTCGATCAGCGTGTCTTCGGTATAGTTGACGATCTTGCGGATATGGACGTCACTCATATTTCGTCGCCCTGCTCGGCCAGAACGCGGTTGGCGATGCGGTGACATTCGACGCCCACGGGCACACCGCAATAGATGGTGAGCTGGGTGATCATCGCCTTCATTTCATCAAGCGTCACGCCATTGCGCAGCGCGCCACGGAAGTGCAGCTCCCATTCGTGCATTCGGTTCAGCGCCGCGATCATCACGATGTTGAGCATGCTCCGCGTCTTGGGCGGCAGGGTTTCATCGCCCCAGCCCGCACCCCAGCAGTATTCGGTGATGAAGCTTTGGAAATCCTTGGAGAACTCTGTCGCGTTGTTCAGCGACTTTTCCACGTATTCGGCCCCGAGCGTGGCTTTTCGCTGTGCCAGTCCCTTGTCGTAGAGCGCCTTGTCCATTGGCGTTCCTTTCTTGTTTCAGAGTGGTTTATTGAGGAACGCGGCAATGCGTTCCGCGATAAGGTCGGAGGCTTCGAGCAATGCGCTGTGCTTGAGCCCAGGCAAGATCTCAAGCTCTGATCCGTCGATCAATTCGTGCATGGTCCGCGCCATGCGCGGGTTCGAGCCTTGATCGAATTCCCCGGTCATGATCAGCGCCGGATGTGTGATCCGGTGCAGGGTATCGACCAGTTCGGTCTGCCCGAACACACGGTATGCTTCGAGGTATGAGGGCACATGGGCGGCCTCCATCTCGGCGATGCGGCGGGTAATGAGATCGGGATTGTCGCGGGCGAATTTTTCGGTGAACCAGCGTTCGCGCGCTGCGCCGGTGATCGCTTTCATGCCGCCGTCGCGGATCATGCCAAGCCGGTCGGTCACCTTGGCGCGTTCCTCGGGCGTGCGGCCCGCGACTGCCGAAAGGATCACAATCCGCCGGAACCGGTCGGGCCAGCCCACGGCCAGCCTTTGCGCGATCAGCCCGCCCAGGGAAAATCCGGCGAGATGCGCGGTCTCGACACCCTGTTCGTCCATCACCCGCAGAATGTCTTCGGCAAAGGTATCGATGGTGATCGGGCTGTCGATGCGGGCGGACTCTCCGTGCCCGCGCAGGTCGGACCGCAGGATGTCGAACTCACCCCTCAGCCTTTCGGCAACGCCGTCCCAGCTTGCTAGATTGGCCCCCACGCCATGAACAAGCACCAGCGGATCGCCGGTGCCTTCGCGCGCGTAATGTATCAGGTCGTCGGTTGTCCGCACCCTTGTCTCCTTATCAGGGCAAAGGCCGGAGCCTCTCGGCTCCGGCCCGTCTGCCTTTTATTTCGCGCCTGCCATTTCGGGGCTCGCGGCATTTTCCTGCTTGCGGAAGTGTGGGATCACCTTGTCGCAGAACAGCTCCAGCGAGCGGCGCGCGTTCTGGTGCGGCACGAAGAAAGACGCGCCGTAGATGAACTGATCGACACCCGCCGCCTTGTAGCGCTCGAGCTTTTCGATCACCTGATCCGGGCTGCCCAGCATCATGTTTTCCAACAGGTTCTCGCGGTCGTACTCGTCGCGGTTGGCAACCGTTTCAAAATCCACCGCCTCGGGATAGCCGTCCTTGACCTCGCCTATGCCCTTGAAGAGGTTCTCGAAGGCGCGGCCATAGTTGATGACGGATTCATAGGCGGTATCCTCACCGGCCTTGTCGTCGAAGAGGCAGGTGCTGCGCAGGGTCGCGTGCTGCAACTGGCCCTTGGGCAGATCCTTGGTCACGGCGTCGAACTTGCGTTGCAGGTCCACGACCTCGGCAAAGGGTTTGCGCAGCGCGGTGGACATGATGTTGCAGCCATTGTCGGCGGCGAACTGAAACGTGTTTTCATCCCGCGCTGCGATCCACATGGGCACTGATTTCTGAAGCGGTTTCGGCACGCTCGTGGTGGCCGGGAAATTCCACAGCTCGCCCTCATGCGCGTATTCCCCGGCCCAGAGCGCCTTGACCACGGGGATGATCTCGCGCAGATGCTTGCCGCCTTCCTGCTGCGGCATGCCGCCCGCCATCCGGTCGAATTCATACTGGTAAGCGCCCCGGCCAAGCCCAAGCTCAAGGCGGCCGTCCGTCAGGATGTCGCAAAGCGCGGCCTCACCGGCCAGCCGGATCGGATTCCAGTACGGCGCGGCGACAACGGCCGTGCCGAGGCGGATGTTCTTGGTATGCGCGCCCCAGTGGCTGAGCAGTTGGAACGGGTTGGGTGAAACGGTCAGCTCGATTGTGTGGTGTTCGGCGGTCCAGACGATGTCGAACCCGCCCTGATCGGCGATCTTCACCAGTTCCAGCGCTTCGTCCGCGATCTGGCGCATATCCGTCGTCGGGTCGAGTCGACCCATGTTCACTGCGATGGAAAACCTCATCACCTGCTCCTGTCCTGAAATTCTGTACCTGTCCGACTGATCACTTCTGGACCCGCATCACGAAAGGATCGTGGGTCTTGCCCGAGTAGTCGATCACCACGGTCTTGATCCGGGTGAATTCGTTGATCGCGGCAAAGCCGTTGTGCTTGCCATAGCCCGAGTCCTTGTAGCCGCCCGAAGGGGCCATGACCGAGGGGCTGCGATAGGTGTTGACCCAGACCATCCCGGCATTGATCCGGCCCATGAAGCGCATCGCGCGCTCCATGTCATTGGTCCAGAGACCGGCGGCCAGCCCATAGCGGGTGTCATTGGCCTTGGCGATCATGTCCTCGTCGTCGCTGTAGCGCATCACGCCAAGCACGGGTCCAAAGATTTCGTTGCGTGCGATGTCCATCTCGTTGGTGACATTGCCGAAAATCGTCGGCTGCACGTACCAGCCATCGCCCATGCCGGGCACCCTGTCACCGCCCGCCAGCAGCTCTGCGCCGCCGGTCTTGGCGCCTTCGACAAAGCGGCCGACCTTTTCGACCTGCGACCAGAGCGCAAGCGGTCCAAGCTGGGTCGCGTCATCGTCGGGCGCGCCGATCCGGATTTCGGCGGTGCGGGCGACGAGACGGTCGATCACCTCGTCATAGATGCTGTCATGTACAAGGCAGCGGGAGCCTGCCACGCAGGTCTGGCCCCCGGCGGCGAATATGCCCGAAATCACCCCGGTCACGGCGCGATCAAGATCGGCATCGGCGCAGATGATATTGGGCGATTTCCCCCCAAGCTCGAGGATCGAGGGCGTCAGGTTGGCCGCGGCGCTTCCGGCGATGATGCGGCCGGTCTCCGGCCCGCCGGTAAAGTCGATCTTGTCGACGTCTGGATGACGTACCAGCGCGTCGCCGACGCTTTGGCCATGCCCGGTGACCACGTTGAAGACACCGGCGGGAAAACCCGCTTCGGCCACCAGCTCGGCAAAGGCCAGAAGCGAGGCCGAGGCGTGTTCCGACGGCTTGACCACCATCGCATTGCCTGCCGCAATGGCCGGGGAAAAGGCGCGGTTCAGCAGCAACAGAGGCGAGTTCCATGGCACGATGGCAGCGATCACGCCGATCGGTTCGCGCAGGGTGAAATTGAGCATATCGGGCTTGTTGACCGGGATCGTGGTGCCCTCGATCTTGTCGGCCATGCCCGCGAAATAGCGCATCCCGGTCGCCACAGCCTGCGTGAGCGCCGTCATTTCCTTGAGCAGCTTGCCGTTGTCGCGGGTTTCTAGCCGCGACAGGCGATCGGTGTCGCGCTGGACCAGTTCCGAAAGCTTGTACAGCAGCGCTCCCCGGTCGCTTTGGGACATGTTGCGCCATGCCGGGTTTTCCATGGCGCGGCGGGACGAACGCACCGCACGGTCGACCTCTTCGCTGGTGGCATCCGCGATTTCCGACCATTGCTGGCCGGTCGCCGGATCGTAGCTGGCAAACGGCTTGCCCTCGGAGGCGACAAATTCGTTGTCGATAAAGATCGGAAGGCAGGTGTTTTCCAGCGCCTCGGGGGTGAACTGCGTCATTACACGATTTCCTTGTCCTGAATATTGCGGGCATAGGGGGCAGGGCGCAGCGCAAGCGGCTGCACGGTGCCACGGGGACCGGGGGAATCGACGTAGATCCCGAACCGTTGCTGCCGGTGTTCATCGACATAGCGGCGCAGCATGGCGCGATGGGCTGAGATCGGGACGTCCTCCATCGGCAGCTCATCCATCGGAAACAGGCGGCACTTGCTTGGAAGCTCTTCGCCTGCCTCGAGTGCGCCGTGGAAAAAGGCGAGCGTATCGGCATCGCCCGGCACCGCGTCGCTGTCGCCATCGAAGATCGCAAACAGGAAACCCCAGTCGACGCTGGCCCCTCCGGCGGCGAAGAACCCGTCAAGGTCGGCCCGTGCGCTGCGCAGGCCCGGTTTCGCGCCGGAAAGCGGCAGGTGCCAGTTTCCCTTGCCGTCGGACCGCAGCAGGATCTCTTCATCACGGGTGAGGATCGCACCCAGCCGGACCGAGCCACGTACCTGCGGCGTGTCGAGGTCAATCGGCGCGAGATAGCGGCCCTCGGCGAAGATCAGCGGGTGGCGTTCGTGGCTGTCGAACCGTTCGATCCGGCCCATCAGGATCACGTGATCGCCGGCGTCGATACATTCATGCACGCTGCAGTCGAAGCGCGCGGCGCAGCCTTCGATCAGCGGCGCGCCGTCCGGCGCGGCCTGCCAATCGATCCCGGCAAAGCGGTCCTTGAGACCCCGGGTCGCGAAACGGGTCGAGATATCGGTCTGATCGGACGACAGGATATTCACCCCGAACCGGTCGGCGGAGGTGAATGTCTCGTAATTCGATGACGTTTTGCCAAGGCAAACCAGCAGGATCGCCGGGTCGAGTGAGACGGAGGTAAAGGAATTGGCCGTAAAACCGACCGCGCGGCCCGATTTATCATAGGTGGTCACAACCGTGACCCCGGTGGCAAAGCTGCCAAAGGCGGCGCGCAGGGCCTTTGGGTCGAAAGGGACGGCGTCGATGGGGCTCACGGGGGACCTTCGGTCTGATTGCACATTGGACATGGATCGACCTTAAGGGCGGTCGCCTTGTCCGGTCCTCCCGTGAAAGCTGCGAGGCCGCAGGAAATGTTTCCTACTTTTGATAGGAAATTCTGAACTTGTGGATGCGCAGGGCCAGTTCCAGCTCGAAACATTCGTCCGGATCGTTCAGGTCGATGCCTGATTTCTCGGCGATGCGGCCCAGCCGATAGCGCAGGGTAGAAACATGGATGCCCAAAACATCCGCCGTTTCCTGCGGTCGCCGCCCGGTGGCAAGATAGGCTTCGAGCGTTTCCAGCACCGTGTCGCCCTTGCCGGGCCCGGTTTCGGCCACACGGGCGATGGTGTCGTTCAGGAACTGATCCGCGACCCGGTGGCTGACCGAGGCCATGAGCGACGGAAACGATCCCACCGTGCGCCGGGTGACCCAGTCGCGGGCCCCCATCGCCTCGGCCACCTGCAGGTTCCAGCGGCAGGCTTCGCGGGCAGGGGCGACGTCTTGCAGGCGGTCGATCCGATCGGACATGACAGCCACGGTTTCCGGCATGATCGGGCGGATACGCTGCAGGAAGCGGTCGCGGCGCTTGCCATCCCGAATCGCGTCGTCATCCAGCACCAGCAGATAGACCTCGCGCCCGTCTTTGTAGGACAGCACCTGCCCGAAAAGCGTTTGCGCACTGCGCTGCACGAAACTGTGCGAATCCTCTTCTACAGAAGCCTCGCCGAGGCTGCGCAGTCCGATCAGGTACATTGGACGGTCGAGGTCAAAGCCAAGAAGGCGCGCTTCTTCGCGCAGCTCTCCCAGATCCCGAGGGTCACCCTGGCAGAGCTGTCCGATTAAACGACGCGAGGCATGTTCGCGGGTCTTGAAGGCCATGTAGTTACGCAAGATGAGTGACGACAGCGCCAGCCGCCCGGCATCCGCGGCGACCTGTTCGCTCGCGGCGAGTGTTTCCACGTTCAGCAGGAACAGCGCGCCGACGCGGGTGCCGTCGATCACCAGCGGGCGCATCAGGGCCGAGAGGGTTTCGTCCTCGACCAGCAGGCGGACGGTCTGATCGCCCCGCGAAGCGTCGGCCCTCATCGCCGTGCGCACCACGGATTCGGGCAGGCGGTCGCACATCTTTTTCAGCAGGGGCGATGCCCCGGCACGGTCGAACAGCATCTGCCCGGTGGTCAGATCGATGGCGAACCAGCCGGTCGTGAACAGTCGCGACAAACCGCCGTAAAGATCGCTGGCATGGTCCGGGTCGAGCGTGGTGGTCAGAGCCGAGGTGAGGCTCACGGTGATCTCGCGCAGCCGCTCCGCCTCGGCCGTTTCCTGCCGCAGGATCTGCATCCGGCGCACCGCGATATCGGCGAGATCGGCGAGACATTGCAGAAAGCTCAGCTCGGTTTCCGAGACTGCCACCACCTCGTCCGCCAGCACGCAGAACACGATGGGGCGCCCTTGTTCGTCGGGAAACCGCAGGGGCACGAGGACAACGGTGCGATAGCCGCGCAGCCGGGCGTCTTTCTGGAAGGCCGGGTATTTATCCTGCTCTGACGCATCCGGCATGATCATCGGCCGCCCCTTGGAGACGATCTCGATAATTGGGCTGCCCATCAGGTCCCATTCGAATCCCGCGCCTTGCCGCTTGAAGGTCAAAAGCGGATCGTAGCGTGCTGCCGAGACCGACATCTGCCGCGCCTCGTCCATCACCAGAACGCTGCTGATCGACCAGTCGGAATGGCGGCAGACGGCCTCGGTCAGACGGGTCAGCAGGTCATTGAGGTCGACGCCTTCGTTGATCAGTTTCGAGATTTCCGAGATCTGGCGGAACCGGTCGAGCCCCTGCTTGATCTCGCTGTCGGACTGTAGGCTCTCGGTCATCCTGTCATTCCCGGGCAACCGGTGTTTGCAGCTTCTTCGCCATGTCATCCGCCCTCGCGACCCAGCCGAAGTTCTTGTCGAACGCCGCCAGTGCGGCAGTCGCAGCCTGAGGATCGCTGCTGGCGACAAGGTCTTGCAGGATCACTGTCGGATAGCCGTGATGGACCGCGTGACGAGCGGTGTCCTCGACGCACATCTCGGTGATCAGGCCGGTGATGCACAAGGAATGAACACCGGCCTTCTGTAACCGTGCGTGCAGGTCGGTTTCGTGAAAGCCGCTGTAATAGGTCTTGTCGATCACGATCTCGCCCGCCGCCGGGGCAAGGTTTTCGACGATGGAAAACCCGTCGCGTTCCACTCCGTCGGCAAAGCGACGGAGATGACCGGGTTCGCAGGCTCGCACCGGGGGCGCCATCGTGGAGATCCAGCCGAACTTTTCGGCCAGGTGATCATAGCGCCGGTTCCCCATGTAACGCAGGAAAACAACGGGCCTGCGTGCGGCGCGAAAGGCGGTGATCAACCGGCCCATACCGGGCAGGATTTCGCGGGCACCGGCGACCTCCATCGGGGCGCCGGGATGGACGAAGTCGTTCTGCATATCCACCACGATCAAGGCGGGATCAGGCAGCGGGGGCAGGGGGTTTGGGGGTGTTGTCATCTGTTCTCGCTACCGGCGCATTCTACGCGGATCATGGTGCAAAAAGCCGGAGAATACCAACCGGCTTTCCTTCGAAACATAGGAAGACAGAAAAGACGCACCTCGCATTAATCAAATGCAGTATCCGCGATGAACTGAACTGACAGGGGTTAATGCAGCGTGACCAACAGGATCGAAATCAGGGATCTGTACAAGATCTTCGGCAGCCATCCGCAAGAGGCGCTCAAGCTGGTCCGCGAGGGCAAAAGCAAGGCCGAGATACTGGAGGAAGCCGGTGCGGTTCTTGGGGTAAACAACGTATCGCTGAGCATCCCCAAGGGATCGATCTCGGTGATCATGGGCCTTTCGGGGTCCGGTAAATCCACGCTGGCGCGTTGCGTCAATCGTATCCTCGAACCCGATGCGGGCCACGTCCTGCTGGATGGCGAGGATATCACCAAATGCGACCAGAGCACGCTGCGCGAAATCCGTCGTCGGCGCATGTCGATGGTGTTTCAGAACTTTGGCCTGCTGCCCAACCAGACGGTGATCGACAACGTGTCCTTTGGCCTAAAGCTGCGCAAGGTGCCGCAGGCCGAGCGTTACCGGAAGGCGGGCGAGATGCTCGAAACCGTCGGGCTGTCGCCCTGGGCGTCGCACCTGCCGGGAGAGCTTTCGGGCGGGATGCGCCAGCGGGTCGGGCTGGCCCGGGCGCTGGCGACCGAGGCGGATGTGCTGATCATGGACGAGGCGTTCAGCGCGCTCGATCCGCTGATCCGCACCGACATGCAGGACGAATTGCTGCGGCTTCAGCATTCGCTGCACAAGACGGTGCTTTTCATCACCCATGATTTTCAGGAAGCGCTACGGCTGGGAAGCAAGATCGCGATCATGGCCGATGGCGCGGTGATCCGTGACGGCACCCCGCAGGAGATCGTGCTTGATCCGCAGCATGAATATGTTGCCGCCTTTACCCGAAACGTCGACCGGGCGCGGCTCTTCGATGCAAGTTCGGTGATGACGGCGGAGCCTGTCGATCATCCGGGCGGGGCCGGTTTCGTCATCGATGGCGACGGGCGGGTGACCGGCTGGCGCGGGGCCGAGAGCGATCCGCCGTCACCGGATTTCATCAGCGTCAGCCCGGACACAGTGCTACTGGACATCGCGGCCAAGGCGGCCGGTCGCAAAGGCCCGGTGGCCGTCGTCGACGATAGCGGTCGTTTCCAAGGGAAAATTACGGAATCCGCGTTGCTTGCGGGGATCGCCGGTACGTCGGAACCCCAGAATAAAGGCCGCGCTCATGCTTGATGCCGATACCGTTTACATCCCGCTCGACCGGTGGATTCAGACCGCCATCGAATGGATCGCCCTGCATTTCCGTCCGGCCTTTCGTACCGTGCGCTGGCCGATTGACGAGCTTCTTAACCTGATTGAAGGCGGCTTGCAGGCAACGCCGCCGCTGCTGTTCATCCTGATCTTTGCGCTGCTCTCTCTGTGGCTGGCGGGACGACGTACCGGGATTTTCACTGTCGTGGCTCTCTTCGTGATCCTGCTGCTTGGCATCTGGGAGCCGACGATGACGACGCTGGCACTGATCGCGACGGCCATCGTGATCTGTGTGATCATCGGTATTCCCATCGGGATCCTTTGTGCCCGCAGCGATAAGGCATGGCGCATCGTACGACCGATCCTTGACGTGATGCAGACCACGCCCAGCTTTGTCTATCTGATCCCGGTGGTGATGCTGTTCGGCGTTGGCACCGTGCCGGGCGCTGTGGCGGTGATCGTGGTTGCCGTGCCGCCGCTGATCCGGTTCACCAATATCGGCATCCGCGGCGTCGACCGTGAGCTGATCGAGGCAGGGATCGCCTTTGGCGCGACGGATCGACAGCTGCTTTGGGAGATCCAGTTGCCGCAGGCGCTGCCGACCATCCTTGGCGGTCTTAACCAGACGGTTCTGATGGCGATGGTGATGTCGGTGATCGTTGCGATGATCGGGGCCGAAGGTCTGGGGCTAGTGGTGCTTCAGGGGCTTGGCCGGCTTGACGTGGGCCGCGCCGCGATCGGGGGCATCGGCATCGTGCTGATGGCGATCATCCTCGACCGGCTGACGCAGGCCGTGGCCGAGCGTGATCCCAAGAAAGCCTCGCCCTTGGCCCGCCTTGCCGGGGCCGGGCGGATGATCATGGGCGGCAGGTCCCGGGGTGCGGACACCGCGACAGCCACGCCTGCCGACAGCAAGAACTAACGGAAAACCAAATGCCCTGCCGCATCGGCGGCAGGGAAGAAAAGCGGCCGCGTCCCTCCATGGCCGCATCGAACCAACAGAAGGAGAACCATGAAATGAAACGGAAATTCCTCTTATCCCTTGGCGCGGCCTGCATGGCTGCCGCCCCTGTCCTTGCCCAGTCCTTGCCGGGCGAAGGCACAACGGTGCGCTTTTCGCGCAGTGACAGCCTTGGTGCGCAATACATTCAGGACGCGATCCTGATGCAGGCGCTGACCGATCTTGGTTATGACGTGGAACTGACCACTGTCGGCACTGCGGCCTTCCTTCAGGCGGCGATGCAGGGCGATCTGGATGTCTCGGGCGACGTGAACATGCCCCAGCGCCAGCTGCAATATGTCACCGTCGAGGACGATGTCGCGCTGCTGGGCGAAGGCACCATCGAGGGTGGTGGCATCAACGGCTACATGATCGACAAGGCGACCGCCGAGGAATACGGCATTACCGATGTCAGCCAGTTGAAAGACCCCGAAATCGCGGCGCTGTTCGACTCGGACGGCGATGGCAAAGCGAACCTCATGAACTGCGACCCGGGCTGGAGCTGCGGTGACGTGGTGGACTACCAGCTTGAGGATTTCGGCCTGATGGACACGGTCCAGTCGGTGCGCGCCAAGTATGAACCGCTGCTGGCCGAAACCTTCAGCCGCTATCGTCAGGGCGAGCCGATCCTGTTCTACACGTGGAGCCCGTCCTTCGTGACGCAGGTTCTGGTGCCGGGCGAAGACGTGGTCTGGCTGCCGATCCCGCGCGATTCCGCGCCCGAGAGCGTGAGCGTGCCGAACGGCCACGTGGTCGAGGGTGTCGTTGGCTGTGCCGGGGACGCGCCGTCCTGCCGCATGGCGACCGGTTCGTGGAACTGGGAGATCGCCGCGAACCGTGACTTCCTTGCCGAGAACCCGGTTGTCGAAACGCTGGTTTCCACCGTTCAATGGCCGCTTCAGACGTGGTCGAATTGGGAAGGTGCAATGAAGGAAGACAACTCCGACCGTGCCATCGAGCGCATCGCCGCCACCTGGATCGAAGAGAACCGCGAGACTTATGAGGGCTGGCTTGAAACGGCAAAGGCTGCCGCGGGCGAGTAAGCCATTTATAGAATGACGGTCCGGGCCGCGCCTGTCGCGGCCCGGTTTTTTCATGCCGGTTCTTTGTCCGATTTCTGTTTCAATCGCTCGGCTACGCCTCTGGCCCAGCGGTTGGCGGCCTCGCCAAAGCAGTCGTGCAGGGAATCCGCCGCGATCACGCTGCCCAGCGACATCCGGCCCAGAAGGCAGAGATGCGGGATAGAAATGCCGTCGACGTCGATCACGGTGCCGTCGGGTGCGGTGCGGGCGCCCATGCCCTTGGCGATTTCAGTCAGCTTGCCATTTTCCATGAGTCCGCAGATCAGCGGATCGGTGGTGATCGACAGATTGGGCGAGGGCAGGACAGAGTCCACCATGACCGAGACCTCGGTTTGCCGGTCACCCGAGGTCAGCTGCCAGCCTGACGGGGTGAGGTCGATTTGCGGGTCGGCTGCATGGCCAAGATCGACGATTCCGGCCTCGATCAGCGCCTCCATTTCGCGCGCCGAGCTGATTGGCTGACCGTAGGAATAGCGTTTGAGTCCCTCGTCGAAACCGACGATTTTCGCGGCCGTGTCCGGGTGCGTCTCTACGGGGTTATAGGCGGCACGGATCTCGTCCTGCCACTTGCGCCAGATCTGCCCAAAGGCAAAGCCGATATCGGGGGCGCGCTGGCCCGAGGCGAGCTCAATGCCCGCCTGAAGGGTCTCACGCGGGCCGTCCGAAGATTGCGACCCGGGATCGTCCCATTCCTTGGCCAGCCAGTCGGCGATGTCCTTATCGGATACGGTCACGGCGTGCTGGTCGAGGACATGCCGGACGGCGGGGATGATCCCCGCGTTGAGCAGTTCTCTCGCCTTGTCGGGGGCGGCGCCTGAAGCTTGTGCCATCGCCTTGCAGAAGGCTTCGGTATCCGCTTTCGGCGGGGTGAAGCGCGCGTCGAGCTCGCCGGTCTCGGGCTTGGGGAAGGGCGGTTTTCCGTCGAGCGAAAACGGCAGGATGCGGGCTGGTTCACGGCCCGAGGCGATGTATTTACCATGCTCGAAACGCCCGCCGAGTCCTATCGTCAGCACCCGCAGAACGTCGAAGACCGAGAGGCCCATGCCACGGATCGCGACGGTCTTGTCGCCCCATTGTTCGGCCGCGCGAGCGAGGTTGCGGGCGGGGTAGGCATTGGCGAGAATCGCCCCGCTTCGTGCGGCGTGGTTCTGCCAATCGGAGAGCTGGTCGTCGGGGTTGCTGGCGGGTTGTCCGGGCGTCAGTAGAACTTCGTGATAGGGGCCAAGCCATTGGCCGTGAAGACTGATTTCCCATCCGTCGCCATTGGGGCGCAGGTCGTCCGCCCGGCCAAAGACACGGGTGATCGTCGGGTGGCCCTGTGCGGCGAGATCGCTGTGTCGCGCTTCGAGATAGCGCCCCAGATCGGCACGGAGCGGAAAGCTGTCAGGGTCGGGATCATGGGCGAGCCAGTCGGCGAACGCTCCACAGTTGGAGCTTTGCGGCGCGCGGATGTCGATGTCGCGCATGGCCGTGTTCAGCAGGCAGAGCGGGCTTTCCTCGGGGTCGAAATTCGGGCCGGCGGCATTGGCCGGGAATGGGTCGAACGTGTCGATCTGCACCGCGCGCTGTTCCTCGCGCAGGTCGGCGGCAAGGGCTTCGAGTGCGCCAAGGCTGCGAGGGCCTGCGCCGATGACCGCGATGCGCAGGGCGGGGTGGTCGGTTTTCATATTTTTGCTTTCATTGATACCCGGTTCACCATTCGTTTACGTGTAATGGGGGGAAAAGTTCCCCTTTTGCCGTTTCGAGGGCCGGTCGCGCGGGCGGTGCGGACTGCGGTTGTACTGCGGTTCGCAGTGCAGCGATTTTTTCAGCGGAGTTGTGTTGTCTTTGCGTGGCGGGCGGCAACTCGGTGAGTTTTATATGCTTTATTTCCATTCGCTTGCGTCCATTTTGGTGCGATTGCGGTCAGTCCACAGGGGAGGCACAGGCTGTACACCCCCTGTACACCCCCCGTGCATCGGCGCGTGCACCTCAGCGGGAAAATCGTTCCGGAGCGCGTTGCTTGGGTCTTGTGGGCAACCGGGCAAGATGCCGGAACAAGGTTAGTGAAACATTTCCTGAGCGCACGGGCGAAAGCCGTTGTCGTTGACGGTGATCAGAGCCGCAGCATGTGTCTTTTTTCCGCGCATTGCGCAGGCCTTTGCGGTTTCCAGCGCGTGAGGAATTCGCCTAGGTTCGGCGCGAGGGAATACCTGAGGGGACAGCGACATGTCAGACATAACAATCTATCCGGCGCGCAAAATCATCACGATGAACCCCGCGCGGCCCGAGGCGAGCCACGTGGCCGTGCGTGACGGGCGCATCCTTGGTGCGGGCACGCTGGAAGAGCTGGAGGGCTGGGGCGCCTATGAGCTTGACGCGCGCTTTGCCGACAAGGTGCTGATGCCCGGCATGGTCGAGGGGCATGCGCATACGATGGAAGGCACGCTCTGGGGCAAAGTCTACGTGGGCTATTTTGACCGGATGGACCCGGATGGGACGGTCTGGCCGGGGCTGACATCCATCGACGCGGTTTTGGCGCGGCTGACCGAGGCCGAGGCGGCGCTGAGCGATCCGGATGTCCCCCTGTCGGCGTGGCAGTTCGATCCGATCTACATGGACAACCAGCGGGTCAATCGCGCGCAGCTGGATGCGGTATCGGCGACGCGCCCCATTGGTGTGCTGCATGCCTCGGTCCATATCATGAACGTGAACACCCGCGCGCTGGAACTCGCCGGGCTGATGCGGCAGGGCATCGAGCATCCCGGCATTCCGCTGGGCGAGGACGGCTATCCCACAGGGGAGCTGAAGGGGCCCGAGGTGATGGGGCAGGTCGGGGCGCATGTAGGGTATGCGCAGGCGCTGACCGATTGCGACGAACCGGGCTTGCGCGCCTTTGCGAAGCTTTGCGTTCGGCAGGGGGTGACCACCGTGACCGATCTGGCCGCCGGGCTGTCGCCGGAGGCGGTCGAGATGATGCTGCGGGTCACCGGGGAAGTCGGCTTTCCGGCGCGGGTCGTGCCCTTGCGTTATTTCATGGGGCTGTCGCCTGCCGATCTGGTGGCCGAGGTGGTTCGGCTGCGCGACATGTCCACGGACCGTCTGCGGATGGGGCGGATCAAGGTGGTGGCAGATGGCTCGATCCAAGGGTTTTCGGCGCGGATGCGCTGGCCGGGCTATTACAACGGCGCGTCGAACGGGATGTGGTATATCGCGCCCGAGCAGATGGAAGATATTTACGAGCGCGCGCTGGAAGCCGGGGTGCAGATCCACACCCATACCAATGGCGATCAGGCGACGGAGCTTGCGCTGGAGAAGATGGAGGCGGCGCTGGCGCGCCATCCACGTCGCGATCACCGATTCACCTTGCAGCATTGTCAGCTTGCGGATGCGGCGCAGTTCAGCAAGATCGCGGCGCTGGGCATGTGCGTGAACCTGTTTGCGAACCATCATTTCTACTGGGGGGACGCGCATTACAATCTGACAGTCGGGCCGGAACGGGCGGAGCGGATGAACGCCTGCCGCACGGCGCTGGCGTCTGGCGTGCCGATGGCGATACATTCGGATGCGCCGATCACGCCGCTTGCGCCGCTGTTTACCGCCTGGTGTGCGGTGAACCGGCTGACCGCGTCGGGCCGGGTACAGGGGGAGGCCGAGCGGATTTCCGTGAGCGAGGCGCTTTATGCCGTGACGTTGGGCGCGGCCTATACGCTGCATCTCGATGGCGAGGTCGGATCGATCGAGACCGGCAAACGGGCGGATTTCGCGGTGCTCGAAGAGGACCCGACAGCGGTGGATGACATGGCGCTGAAGGATGTGCCGGTCTGGGGGACGGTGCAGGGCGGCCGCGTCTTTGCCGCGGGGGAACTGTGAGCGCAGCGCTGCCCGTCACGGTGATTGGCGGCTATCTAGGTGCGGGCAAGACGACGCTGGTGAACCATCTGCTGCGCCATGCAGAGGGGCGGCGGCTTGCGGTGCTGGTCAATGAATTCGGCGAATTGCCCATCGATGCGGACCTGATCGAGGCCGAGGGGGACGACCTGATCTCGATCTCGGGCGGCTGCGTCTGCTGTTCCTTTGGCAGCGATCTGACCGCGGCGCTGCTGCGGCTGGCTACGCTGGAGCCGCGTCCCGATCACGTGGTGATCGAAGCCTCGGGCGTGGCGATACCGGGGGCGATCCTGTCGAGCGTGTCGCTGCTGGCGGGGTATCGCGCGGATGGGGTGGTGATCCTGGCGGATGCGGCGGGACTGCGGCGCAGTCTCGACGATCCATACGTGGGCGATACGGTGCGCGCGCAGGTGGCGGGCGCGGATATCATCGTTTTGAACAAGATGGACCTTGTGGCGGAGCCGGCGCGGGGAGTGCTTTTGGACTGGGTGGCCGGAGAATGGCCAGGCGCGGCGGTGCTGCCGGTTTCCGGCGGCGCCGCGCCGGTCGATCTGGTGCTGGGTGTCGGCGGGACCCGAGGGGGTGGTTCCGCGCTGGGTCATGCGGACGGTTTGTTCGAGAGCATCGTGCTGGAGGTATCGGCGGAGGTCGATGCGGCGGCTCTTGCCGAGGCGATCGCCACCGGGGGCTATGGGGTCGTGCGGGCGAAAGGCTGGGTTGACGGGAAGCTTCTCCACGTGGTGGGCCAGCGCTGGGCGGTGACGCCGGGACGCGGGGCAATGGGGCTGGTCTGTATCGGGTTGAAGGGGCAGTTGCATCGGGACGGGCTGGCGGCGCTGGTCGGGTGATTGGGGTTTTAGGGGGGCGCTGCCCCCGTCGGCCTTTGGCCGACTCCCCCGGAGTATTTTGGGCAAGAGGAAAAGAGGGGCGGCGGCGCTTTTGTGGTTGGGTGGCTGGTGGGGCTGGTCAGAGGCGTTTGCCGGCCTCGTCGAAGTCGAGTTCGCGGCTGTCGGGCCAGTCAATACCGCAGGCGGTGCCCTCGGCGGGGACCGGGGCGGTGCCGTCCTGCCGGATGGTGAAGCTTTCGCCGGTGTCGAGGCGCAGGTGGAGCAGGGTTTCGGCGCCGAGCGCCTCGGTGAAGAGGATTTTGGCCGGGAGGCGGCCGCTGCCTGCTGTCGTGAGGGTGGCGTGTTCGGGGCGGATGCCGATGGTCTTGATGCGGGCATCTCGGGGGGAGAACAGGCTTGCAGGCAGGAAGTTCGTGGCCGGTGAGCCGATGAAGCCCGCGACGAATTCGGTGGCCGGATTTTCGTACACCTCGAGTGGTGCGCCGATCTGGTCGGCGACGCCGCCGTTCATCACGATCATGCGGTCGGCGAGGGTCATCGCCTCGACCTGATCGTGGGTGACGTAGAGCGAGGTGATGCCGAGCTGTTTCTGCAGGTCCTTGATTTCGAGCCGCATCTGCACGCGCAGCTTGGCGTCGAGGTTGGAGAGCGGTTCGTCGAAGAGGAACAGGCTGGGTTTGCGCACGATGGCGCGGCCCATGGCGACGCGCTGGCGCTGGCCGCCGGAGAGTTCGCGCGGCTTGCGGGCGAGGTAGGGTTCGAGCTGGAGCATTTTCGCGGCGGTGGCGACGCGGTCCTCGATTTCGGATTTCGGCGTTTTGGCGATCTTGAGGCCATAGGCCATGTTGTCGAAGACGGCCATATGCGGGTAGAGCGCGTAGTTCTGGAACACCATCGCGATGTCGCGGTCCATCGGTTCCTCTTCGTTGACACGGCGGCCATCGATCAGGATTTCGCCCGAGGTGACGGTTTCGAGACCGGCGACCATGCGCAGCAGGGTGGATTTGCCGCAGCCCGAGGGGCCAACGATGACGATGAACTCACCGTCCTTCACGTTGATATCGACCCCGTGGATGACCTCTGTCTTGCCGAAGGTCTTGCGGATCTGGTTCAGGGTCAGGGTTGCCATTGGGTCCGTTCACATTCTTGAAGTCTGTTGATTTGCGGATCGGTCGGGGCAGGGACGATGAGGGGTATCATTTCTCGCTGTCCACGAGGCCGCGGATGAAGAGTTTCTGCATCGAGATGACCACGATCACCGGGGGGATCATCGCGAGGATCGAGGTGGCCATGATCACTGGCCAGTCGGCGATGTCGTCGCCGCTGGGAAACATCTGTTTCAGCCCCATGACGATGGTGTTCATCGACGGGTCGGTGGTGATCAGCAGCGGCCAGAGATACTGGTTCCAGCCGTAGATGAAGAGGATGACGAAGAGCGCGGCCATGTTGGTGCGGCTCATCGGCAGCAGGATATCCCAGAAGAACCGCATCGGGCGGGCGCCGTCGACGCGGGCGGCCTCGGCCAGTTCGTCCGGCACGGTCATGAAGAACTGGCGGAACAGGAAGGTGGCGGTGGCCGAGGCGATCAGGGGAAAGATCAGCCCGGAGTAGCTGTTGAGCATCCCGAAATTGGCGATGACCTCGTAGGTGGGCACGATGCGCACTTCGACCGGGAGCATCAGGGTGAGGAAGATCAGCCAGAAGAACAGCTTGCGCCCCGGAAAGCGGAAATAGACGATGGCGAAGGCCGAGAGCAGCGAGATCACGATCTTGCCGATGGAAATGCCAAGCGCCATGACCAGCGAGTTGAAGAGCATCCAGGCCACAGGCGCATTGACCCCGGAAAACAGTGCCTTGGTATAGTTCTCGAGGAACTGGTCGCCGGGCAGCAGGGGCATCGGCGGGCGCACGATTTCGGGTTGGCTGACCGTGGAGGCGACAAAGGCGAGCCAGATCGGAAAGAAAATCACGATCACGCCGAGGATCAGGCCGGCATGGGTGAACCAGAGGCCAATGCCGCGTTTCTCGACCATGCCCTCGGCGGGGATGCGGGCGGATTTTACCGGGGCGGTTTCGGCGGCGAGCGCGTCACGGGCGGTCAATAGTGCACCCTCCGTTCGATGTATTTGAACTGGATGACGGTGAGCAGGCCGACGACCAGCAAGAGCACGACCGACTGGGCGGCGGAGCTGCCGAGGTCCTGCCCGACGAAGCCGTCCTTGTAGACCTTGTAGACGAGGATGGTGGTGGCCTGCTGCGGGCCGCCCGAGGTGATCGTGTGGATCACGCCGAAGGTTTCGAAGAAGGCGTAGACGATATTGACCACCAGCAGAAAGAAGGTGGTGGGCGAGAGCAGCGGGAAGACGATGGTGCGGAAACGAGTCCAGAACCGGGCGCCGTCGATGGCGGCGGCTTCGATCACCGAGCGCGGGATCGCCTGAAGCCCGGCGAGGAAGAACAGGAAGTTGTAGCTGACGCGGCCCCAGCTGGAGGCGACCACGACGAGGCCCATCGCCTCGGTTTCGTTCAGCACGTGGTTCCAGTCATAGCCCAGGAGGCCGAGGTACCACGAGATCACGCCGACGCGGGTGTTGAACATGAAGAGCCAGAGCACACCGGCCACGGCGGGGGCAACCGCGTAGGGCCAGATCAGCAGGGTGCGATAGGTGCCCGAGCCCTTGATCAGCCGGTCGGCGAGGACGGCAAGATACAGCGCCATGCCCATCGAGACCACGGTGACAAGGCCGGAGAAAACGGCGGTGGTAACAAAGGAGGCGCGGTAATACGGGTCCTTGGCGAGATATTCGAAATTGCCAAGCCCGACATATTGCATCGAGAGCCCGAACGGGTCGGGGATGAACAGCGACTGATAGATCGCCTGCCCGGCGGGATAAAAGAAAAAGGCAGCCGTGATGAACACCTGCGGCAGCAGGAGCAGCATCGGCAGCAGCCAGCCTTTGAACGTGACGCGTTTTTCCATGAAACAAGGCGGCCGGGAGCGCGAGCCCCCGGCCTTGGTCTTTCGGTCTTAGTTCGCGGCTTCGAAGCGGCGCAGCAGCTGGTCGCCCCGCTCTTTCGCGCTGTCGAGCGCGGCCTGGGCCGATTTGTCACCGGACCATACGGCTTCGAGCTCTTCGTCGATGATGCCGCGGATCTGGTCGAAGGAGCCAAGGCGCAGACCCTTGGAGTTGGCGGTCGGCTCGTTGGTGGTCATCTGCTTGACGGCCACGTCGGTGCCCGGGTTTTCGTCATAGAAACCCTGTTCACGGGTCAGTTCACCGGCGGCCGCGGTGATCGGCAGATAGCCGGTGTCCTGGTGCCATTTCGCCTGGATTTCCGGTGAGGAGAGGAAGTTCAGGAATTCGGCAACGCCTTTGTATTCCTCGTCCGACTGGCCTTCCATGACCCAGAGCGACGCGCCCCCGATGATGGTGTTCTGCGGAGCGCCTTCGACACCTTCCCAGTAAGGCAGCGGGCGCACGTCGAAGTCGAAGCTGGCTTCGGACTTGATGCCCGCGTATCCGGCGGAGCTTTCGGTGAAGAGCGCGCATTCACCGGCGCGGAAGTTGGCACCGCCTTCGTTACGGCGACCGGCGTAGATGAATTTGCCGTCCTGCGCCCATTCACCCATGGTTTCGATATGCTTGACCTGCACCGGGCCGTTCAGTGCCAGTTCGGTGTCAAAACCGGCAAAGCCGTTGTCCTGCGTCGCGAAGGGCACGTTGTGATAGGCCGAGAGGTTCTCGAGATGGATCCAGCTTTGCCATGCGGTAGTCAGCGGGCATTCATTGCCGGCCTCTTTCAGCTGGTCGAGCACGTCACCGACGTTCTGCCAGGTGGAGAGATCGGTATCGGGGTCGATGCCGGCCTCGGACAGCGCGTCGCGGTTGACCCAGAGCACCGGGGTGGAGGAGTTGAAGGGCATCGAGAGCATCTCGCCCTCGGTGGTGGTGTAATAGCCTTTGACCGCGCCGATGAAGGCATCCGCGTCAAAATCGGCGCCCGCGTCCGCCATCACTTCGTAGACCGGCTTGATCGCGCCCTTGGCGGCCATCATCGTTGCGGTGCCGACTTCGAAGACCATCAGGATGTCGGGTTGTTCGCCGGCCCGGAATGCGGCGATCCCGGCGTTCAGCGTTTCAGAGTAGTTGCCCTTGTGCGTGGCGACAACGGTGTAGTCCGACTGGGAACCATTGAAGGTTTCGACCTGCTCGGCAACGAGTTCGCCAAGGCGTCCGGTAAAGGCATGCCAGAACTGGATTTCCGTTTGCGCGTAAGCGCTTGTGCCAAGTGCCAGCGACAGCGCCGCACCGCCCAGAAGGGTTCTGATTGTCATGTTCATCTCCGATTCACATTCTGCTGAATTATTAAGCATAGGCATGGCTATGCGATTCTCGCAAACTGTATGGGTTCTGTGACAGGCCGGTGACAAATTCCGACCATCCACAGGATTATTTCATCAAGCAAATATCTTTGGTATCTTATTGTTTGCAAACGCATTTGCCGAATTGTGGCGTCTGTTCGCCAAGCGGCGCGCGCCAAGGGTGTGGGTGATTGTCTGGGGATTTTTGAAACTGCCGGGGGATTTTCTCGATGGATGAAATGCGGGACGGCGCGATAGGGTGGCGCCGAACAGCACCCGAGCGGAGAAACACATGCTTGACCTAGCCATTACCTGGGAGTGGATCGCCTTTGCCGTACGTTGGCTGCATGTGATCACGGCCATCGCGTGGATCGGGTCTTCGTTTTACTTCATCGCGCTGGATCTGGGGCTGCAAAAGGCGCCGCATTTGCCCAAGGGCGCGCATGGCGAGGAATGGCAGGTGCACGGGGGCGGGTTCTACCACATCCAGAAATACCTTGTCGCGCCCGAGATGATGCCCGAGCACCTTACGTGGTTCAAATGGGAGAGCTATGCCACGTGGCTCTCGGGCGCGGCGATGCTGATGATCGTCTACTGGGTCGGCGGAGAGCTTTACCTGATCGACGCGACCAAGGCGGATCTGGCGCTCTGGCAGGGGGTGCTGATCTCGGCCGCGTCGCTGAGCATTGGCTGGCTGGTCTACGATTTCCTATGCAAATCGCCGCTGGGCGAGCGGCCGACCGTGCTAATGGTGCTGTTGTTCGTGCTGCTTGTGGTGATGGGCTGGGGGTATAACCAGATCTTCACCGGCCGGGCGATGATGCTGCATTTGGGCGCGTTTACCGCGACGATCATGACGGCGAACGTGTTCTTCATCATCATGCCGAACCAGCGCATCGTTGTGGCGGACCTCAAGGCCGGGCGCACGCCCGATCCGAAATACGGCAAGATCGCCAAGCTGCGGTCGACCCATAACAACTACCTGACTCTGCCGGTCATTTTCCTGATGTTGTCTAACCACTATCCGCTGGCCTTTGGCACCCAGTACAACTGGCTGATCGCGGCGCTGGTGTTTCTGATGGGCGTCACGATCCGGCATTATTTCAACACGACACATGCGCGCAAACCGGCGCCGCACTGGACGTGGTGCGTGACCGCGCTGCTCTTTATCGGGATCATCTGGTTGTCGAGTGCGGGTTACAGCCGCGAAGTGCCTGAGGAGGAGGCGGCGCTGAGCCGGAGCCAGCAGGTCTTTGCCAGCGCCGAGGGCTATGACGAAGTGCGCGACATCGTGCTGGGGCGCTGTTCCATGTGCCATTCGCGCGAACCCTTCTGGGAAGGCATGCTCTGGGCACCGAAACACGTTTACCTTGAGACTGACGCGGACATCACGGCGCACGCACGGATGATCTATGTTCAGGCGGGGATATCCTCGGCGATGCCGCCTGCCAACGTGTCCTTTATCACCGAAGAAGAGCGCGACAAGATCGCCGCTTGGTTCCGGTCGGCGCGTGAGGCGGGAGGCATCGCGCTCGCACTGCAGTGAAGCGCGACGGGTTGACGGCGGCGGCAGGGCGCATAGCTTGAGCGGCAACGCGTGACCATTGGGTGCGCGGCCTCAGCACAAAGAGAGAGCCTATGACCGATACCTATACGCCGCCGAAGAAATGGACATGGAACAAGGAAAGCGGGGGCAAGTTCGCCAGCATTAACCGCCCCATCGCCGGTCCGACCCATGACAAGGACCTGCCGGTCGGCAAGCACCCCCACCAGCTTTATTCGCTGGCCACGCCCAATGGCGTGAAGGTCACGGTGCTGTTTGAAGAGCTTCTGGCCGCCGGTCATCCGGACGCGGAATACGACGCTTGGCTGATCAACATCGGCGAGGGCGACCAGTTCAGCAGCGGGTTTGTCGATGTGAACCCGAATTCGAAGATCCCGGCGCTGATGGACCATTCGACCGGCGCACCGACGCGGGTGTTCGAATCCGGTGCGATCCTGTTATACCTCGCGGAAAAGTTCGGATCTTTCCTGCCCACCGATGCCAGCGCCCGGCCCGAGATGCTGTCGTGGCTGTTCTGGCAGATGGGCAGCGCGCCCTATCTGGGCGGTGGCTTCGGCCATTTCTACGCCTATGCGCCGGAGAAATGGGAATACCCGATCGACCGTTTTGCAATGGAGGTGAAGCGCCAGCTTGACGTGCTGGACCGTCGCCTGTCGGAGAACACCTATCTCGTGGGCGAGGAATACACGATTGCCGATATGGCGAACTGGGCGTGGTACGGCCAGCTTGCGTTGGGCCGTCTGTACGAGGCGGGCGAGTTCCTTGACGTGGAAAGCTATGAGAACGTGCAGCGCTGGGCCAAGGAGATCGACGCGCGCGAACCGGTCAAGCGGGGCCGCATGGTCAACCGCACCTTTGGCGATGCGAAGTTCCAACTGCACGAACGCCACGATGCGGGCGATTTCGAGACCAAGACGCAGGACAAGCTGGAGCCCGAACAGGGGTGAAGCTGAGAAAGGCGGCCTGCGGGCCGCCTTTTTTGTTTGTGGGATGTTCAGCGGTGATGCGCGCGATGGCATCGGGTGAAATATTCCCGTCCGTGCCGCTTGTAGAGATGGCTTGGCCACGCCACTTGTCGTCACACGCGCTGGATGCAGCGCGCGAGGAGAATTTTCATGATCGAAACATGGTTGCCGCTTTTGGGTGGCCTGATCCTGCTGGTGGCAGGGGGCGAGTTGCTGGTGCGCGGGTCGGTTGAAGCTGCCGAAAGACTTGGGGTTTCGCCGCTGGTGATCGGTCTGACCCTTGTGGGGTTCGGCACCTCGATGCCCGAGCTTGTCACCTCGGTTCAGGCGGGGCTCAAGGGCTCGCCGGGGATCGCATATGGCAATGTCGTCGGGTCGAACATCGCCAATATCCTGTTGATCGCCGGGGTCTCGGCGCTGATCTGCCCTGTTGCCGTGGCCCGGTCGGCGCTGCGCCGGGATGCGGTGGTGATGTTGTCGGTCGCGGTGATGTTTGCCCTGATGGCGGTGTTCGTTCCGATGGGGCAGGCCGTGGGCGTTGGTTTCCTTGCCTTGCTGATCGGCTATATCCTGTTCGTGATCCGGCAGGAGCGAAACGCCGGGGCTACTGGTGCCTTGCATGACAAGAGCCTTGCCCTTGCAGAGGTCGACCCTGCGCTTTCCCAGCCGCATGGCCAGCGGCATATCGCCATTCCTTTTCTCATAACCCTTGCCGGTCTGGCGCTTGTGATCGCGGGAGGCTCCTTGCTGGTCAGCGGGGCCGTGGCGCTGGCGCGGGGCTTTGGTATTTCGGAAACGATCATCGGCCTGACGATCGTCGCTGTGGGTACATCCATGCCCGAGCTTGTTACCTCGGTTGTTGCCGCGGTGAAGCGGCAGGGGGACGTGGCATTCGGCAACGTCATCGGGTCCAACATCTACAACATTCTCGGCATCGGGGGCGCCACGGCGCTTATCGCGCCATCGCAGGTGCCGGATGAAATCGCGCGGTTTGATGCGCCGGTGATGGTGGGCGTTTCCCTGCTTCTTGTCCTGTTCGCTGCAACCGGGTTTCGGATCGCGCGCTGGGAGGGAGCAGTGCTGGTTGCCGGGTACGCGGTTTACGTCTGGTCGATATGGCCGTGATGGGGCGCGCGGGCTGGATTACACAGCCTGCCCAAACCGCGCAACCCATTCCTCGCGCGTGATTTCGAAACCGCTGCAATTATCCTCGGCATAGGCGCGGCGGGGGCCGGTGGGGCGAAGGCCGCATTTTTGCAGGACATGCCGGGAATTGGCGTTGTCGGGGTCGGTAACGGCGGTGATGAGGGGGAGGGTGGTTTCCTCGAAGGCAAAGCGCAACAGGCGGGCGCAGAGTTCGGTGGCAAAGCCCTGTCCCCAGGCGGCGGGCACCAGTAGATAGCCGATTTCGATCTCATCACGCGGGTAGCTGTCGGGGATGAGTTGATCCCAGTCGATCTCGTCCGAGTCGACCGGAAGCGGGGTCAGAACGCAATCGCCGATCTTTTCGCCGGTGTCCATTCGGGTGACGCACCAGATGCCGATGCGCCCGCCCGCGCCGCGCCGGATGGCGTTGGCCATGTGATCCTCGACCGCTTGCGCGGTGATCGGATCGCCGACATAGCGCATGACCTTGGGGTCTTCGAGAAGCCGGTGGGCGATATCCGCATCCTCCGAGCAAAAGGGGGTCAGCCGCAGGCGGTCGGTTTCGAGGATCAGGGCCTCGTGTGGCAGGGAGGTAATCATGGCGGCCTCGGCGGGTATTTCAGTATTTTCCATGCTAACCGGTTTTCGCCGGAACCTGCCACAACCACCAGTCATAATGGTATCATATTTCGCAAAAAATGGACCCGTGCAAAGGCCGCGATCCTGTTTTAGATGGGCCGCTACAAAACAAGCTTCCATCGGTGGCAGACATGCAGGGCGCGACAGCGGATTACATCATCATCGGGGCCGGATCGGCGGGCTGCGTGCTGGCCAATCGACTCTCGGCGGACGCGCGCAACAAGGTGGTGGTGCTTGAAGCCGGGGGATCGGATCTCAACTTTTGGGTGCGGATGCCGATTGGCTATGGCGGGGCGTTCTACCACCCGCGTCTGAACTGGCGTTACCAGTCCGAATTGGATGCCGAGACAGGCCGTGCCCATTACTGGCCGCGCGGCAAGGTCGTGGGCGGGTCAAGCTCGATCAACGCGATGGTGTTCATCCGCGGGCAGAAAGTGGATTACGACGGCTGGGCGGCCATGGGCAACGCGGGCTGGTCCCATGACGATCTGCTGCCCTATTTCAAGAAGCTTGAAAACAACCTTGCCGGGGCGGATGAATGGCGCGGGACGGGCGGGCCGATCACCGTGTCGCGGATCGATGACGGGGTTCATCCGTTAAGCCATGACTATGTCAAATCCGCCGTGGCGGCGGGCTGGCCTGCGAACCCGGATTTCAACGGGGCGACGCAGGAAGGCGTGGGGCTTTACCAGATCAATACGCGGAACGGTTTCCGCTGTTCGGCGGCGACGGGCTATCTGAACCCGGCGATGAACCGGCCGAACCTTGAGCTGCACAAGAACGCGCAGGTGATGCGGCTGATTTTTGAGGGCCGCCGCGCGGTGGGCGTGGAATACCGTCAGGGCGGTGCGGTCAAACGGATTATGGCCAAGCGCGAGGTGATCCTGTCGGCGGGGGCGGTGAATTCGCCGCAGATCCTGCAACTGTCGGGGATCGGCGACGGGGCGATGCTGCGCGACAAGGGGATCGAGGTGCTGCATGACGCGCCCGAGGTGGGGCGCAACCTTCAGGACCATATCGGCTGGGACCTGATCTATGAGACCACCTGTCCGACGCTAAACAACGTGCTGGGGCCGTGGATGGGACGCATCCGGCTGGGCATGACCTATGCGATGACGCGCAAGGGGCCGCTGTCGCTGAGCGTCAATCAGGGTGGCGGGTTCATCCGCACTTCGCCCGAGCGCGACCGGCCGAACCTGCAGCTGTATTTCTCGCCGATGAGCTATACCAAGGCGACGCCCGGCAAACGGCGGCTGATGTCGCCGGACACCTTCCCGGGTGTGCTGATCGGGTTGTCGAACTGCCACCCCAAGAGCCGGGGCCATATCGGGCTGCGCTCGGGCGATCCGATGGACACGCCGGAAATCCATCCGGGCTATCTGAGCGCGCCCGAGGACCTTGAGGAACTGGTCGACGGGGTGCAGATCCTGCGCGATATCATGGCGCAAGAACCGATTGCGTCGTCGGTCAAGCGTGAGGTTCTACCGGGGGCGGCGGTGACGGATCGCGATGCGTTGCGCGAGGATATGCGCAAGCGTTGCGGTACGATTTTCCACGCTTGCGGCACCTGCGCGATGGGGCCGGAGGAAAGCGCCGTGGTCGATGACCGGCTGCGAGTCAAAGGGGTCGAGGGGCTGCGCGTCGTGGATGCGTCGATCTTTCCGCGTATCACTTCGGGCAACCTTAATGCGCCGGTGATGATGGTGGGTGAGAAAGCCTCGGACATGATCCTTG
The DNA here is from genome assembly GCA_018223035.1 of Paracoccaceae bacterium. Taxonomy (GTDB): domain Bacteria; phylum Pseudomonadota; class Alphaproteobacteria; order Rhodobacterales; family Rhodobacteraceae; genus Heliomarina. The sequence goes on along the minus strand of JAAEZD010000001.1, from coordinate 112,506 downwards.
AGGATGCGAAGGCCTAGAACGACCTGAGGCAATCGGCGAGCGCCGCGACGCTGCGCGAGATCTGTGCCGGGGGCACGGCGCTGAAGCCGAGGGTGATGGCCTGCCGCTGGACCGGGTCGATGGTGAAGCGGCTGAGCGGTTCGGTGGCGATGCCCGCCGCCTTGGCCGCAAGTGCGAGCGTGGTGTCTTTCAGATCAGGGTTCAGCAGGTCGGCCACGGTGTGAAACCCGGTATCGGTGGGTTCAACGGCAAGCAGCCCGTCGAGATGGCGCGCGGATTCACGCATCAGGCAATCGCGGCGTTCGGCGTAGACATCGCGCATCCGGCGGATGTGGGCTGCGAAATGGCCCTCGTTGATGAAATCCGCCATGATCGCCTGCATGGAGGTTGGCGCGCCCTGCATGGTGGCCCCGGCGATCCGGTGGAACATGGGCGCGAGTTTCGGTGGCGCGACGACATAGCCAAGCCGCAGGGCCGGGAACATGGATTTCGAGAAGGTGCCGACATAGATCACGCGGCCCGAGGTATCCATGCTCTTGAGCGGGGGCGGGGCATGGGGGCCATAGTGGAATTCGCCCACGTAATCGTCTTCGATGATCCAGGCGCTGGCGTTCTCGGCCGCCTGCAAGAGATCGAAACGGCGCGAGACGCTCATGGTGGTGCCAAGCGGGTGCTGGTGCGCGGGCGTGACAAAGGCGAGCCGGAAATCTGGGGCGCGGCGCAACCCGGCCTGCACGTCCATGCCCTGAGCGTCGACCGGGACGGGCACCAGCTTCGCACCGCTGGAAATCAGGCTGTTGCGCGCGCCGATGGCGCCGGGGTTTTCGAACCAGACGAGGTTGCCCGGGTCGATCAGTGTCGCGCCGATCCGGTTGAAGGCATCCTGCGCACCGTTGAAGATGAAAACCTCGTCCGCTGTGCAGCGCAGGCCACGGTTGGCGCGCAGGTGTTGCGCGACGGCCTGGCGCAGTTCGAGCAGGCCCGAGGGGTCGGGATAGCGCATCACATCGGCGCGCGAATTGCGCCAGTGGCGCGCGGCGAGCCGCGACCAGAGCGCCATCGGAAAGACGTCAAACGCGGGCATGCCGGTGACAAAGGCGCGGGGTGCGTCCGGGTGGGCGAGACGTGTGAAATACTGGTCCGAGGCGCTGCTGGAGAGGTTCGCAAGGCGCGGCATCGGCACGTCCCCGCGCGGCTCGGGCGGGGTTGGGGCGGGGATGGGAACGGTTTCGCTGACGTAGGTGCCGGAGCCGACCTGACTGTGGATCAGACCCTCGGCGGTGAGCTGTTCATAGGCGTTGATCGCGGTGGTGCGTGACACCGCCTGATCCTGCGCCAGCGTGCGCGAGGCGGGCAGGCGTTCGCCCGCGCGCAACTGTCCCGACAGGATCAATTCGCGTAAGGATGTCACAAGCTGGACGGTGATGGTGGCGCTGTCCTTGCGGTCGATACTCAGCGTCGGGATCAGGGCGCCGCCCGCATATTTGGTCAAATTCCGCGACTCCGTTGATTGGTCTGCCAGACATAACATAGTGGACCTTATCAACGGACCACTTTGCAATCACTTTTATCCCAAACACTCACGGATCAGGGGCGCCGCGCGCATGAAACTCAGAAGCATCGAAACCTTCAGCAATGCCTTTGTCGGGTTCGTCCGCATTACGGACGACTCCGGCGCACAGGGGTGGGGGCAGATGTCGACCTATCATTCGGACATCACCGCGCAGGTGCTGCACCGGCAGGTGGCGCCCTGGACGCTGGGGCGCGAGATCGAGGACATGGACGATCACCTGAATTACATTCAGGAGCGCGAGCATAAATTCCCCGGCTCTTATGTCTGCCGCGCGATGGGGGGACTTGAAACCGCGGTCTGGGACATGCGGGGCAAGCTGGCGGGCAAGCCGGTGGTCGAATTGCTGGGCGGGACACCCGGCAAGATCCGCGCCTATGCGTCATCGATGAAGCGCGACATCACCCCCAAGGACGAGGCCGAGCGATTCCGCAAGCTGCGCGGTGAGTTCGGGTTTGACGCGTTCAAGTTCCGCATCGGGTCTGAGGCCGGACGCGGCAAGGACGAATGGGAGGGGCGCACCGAAGAGATCGTGCCGACCATTGCCAATGCCTTCAAATCCGAGGATGTGGCGCTGCTGGTCGATGCCAATTCCTGCTATGCGCCGCAGCAGGCGATCAAAGTCGGCAGGATGCTCGAGGCGAATGGGATCAGCCATTACGAAGAGCCTTGCCCCTATTGGGAGCTGGAGCAGACCCAGGAGGTCACCGAAGCGCTGGATATCGACGTGACCGGCGGCGAGCAGGATTGCCAGATTCCGATCTGGAAGCGAATGATCGACATACGCGCGGTCGATATCGTGCAGCCCGACGTGATGTACATGGGGGGCATCGGACGCACATTGGAAGTGGCGCGGCTGGCCGAGGCGGCCGGGCTTCCGGTGACGCCGCATTGCGCGAATCTTTCGCTGGTGACGCTTTTCACGATGCATGTGCTGCGCGCGATCCCGAATGCGGGCAAATATCTTGAATTCGCCATCGAAGGCGATGACTACTATCCGTGGCAGCGCGATCTTTTCGTGAACGACCCTTATACCATCACCGACGGTCAGGCCGAAGTGACCGATGCGTCGGGATGGGGTGTCGAGGTCAATCCCGAATGGCTGGCAAAATCAATATACCAGATCAGCGAGATCGACCGCTGATCTGAAAGACCACGGATCATAAGAGCATGAGCGACATCTTCACGACGGATTTCAAAGCGGCATCCTACTGGTGGGATCGCTCACCTCTGGCGGACGATCCGGTGCCTGATCTTCCGGCCAAGGCCGATGCGGTGGTGATCGGCGCGGGCTATACCGGGCTGCACGCGGCGCTGCGCATCGCGCGGGGCGGACGTTCGGTCGTGGTGGTCGAGGCCGGGGCGCTGGGGCAAGGATGTTCGACCAAGAATGGCGGGCAGGTCAGCCAGTCTATCAAGCCGGGATTTGATGCACTGGTGCGCAAATACGGCAAGGATATTGCACAGCGTATTCTGGGCGATGGCCATGCCTCGCGCGCTTATGTGGAGGATTTCGTCCGCACCGAGGGGATCGAATGCGATTTCCGGGTCAGTGGACGGTTCCACGCGGCCCATAGCGACAAAGCTTTTGCCGAGCTGGAGCACGATGCCGCCAACCAGCCTGCCGGGTTGGAAGTGCCGGTGCGGATCGTGCCACGCTCCGAGCAGCGGAGCGAACTGGGATCGGATTTCTATCACGGTGGCGCGGTATTCGAAGATCACGCGGTGCTTGATCCGGGGAGGTATCATGCGGGTCTGCTGAAGCTGGTGCGCGAGGCGCGGGCGGTACTGGTGCCGCAGACGCGCGCGACAGGGATCAGCTCGGACGCTAACGGGGCAACGGTGAACACCTCGCGCGGGACCATCACCTGCCGCGACGTGGTGATGGCGACGAATGGCTACACGGATGCGGCCTCGCCTTGGCACCAGCGGCGGATCATTCCCATCGGCAGCTATATCATCGCGACCGAGGAATTGCCCGAGGCGCTGATGGATGAGCTGTTCCCGACCGACCGGATCGTGTCGGACAGCCGCAAGGTGGTCTATTATTATCGCACCTCGCCCGACCGGAAGCGCATCCTGTTTGGGGGCCGGGTCAGTGCGGGCGAAACGGACACGACGTTCAGCGCAAAACGGCTTTACGAGGATCTGGTGCGGATCTTTCCGCAGATCGAAGGCCATAAGGTCAGCCATTCGTGGATGGGTTTCGTCGGTTATACCTTCAACCAGCTGGCCCACACCGGGCAGCGCGACCGGGTGCATCACGCGATGGGCTATTGCGGGTCGGGCGTGGGCATGGCGAGCTATCTTGGCATGAAAACCGGCCTGCGGGTGATCGGCGATGCGGGCTCGGCCACGGGGCTGGAGCACGGGGATTTCAGCACGCGTCCGATGTACCGAGGCAAGCCGTGGTTTTTGCCCGCAGCGGTTGAGTTTTATCGTATGAAAGACCGCATGGGGCTGTGATTGGGCCCTAATTGGCTTTCTATTCGTACGGAAATGGACCTTTCTGGCAAACCAAATGAGGGTTGTAATCGAACTGCCATAAAACAAACATAACAGAGCAAGAATAAATTCACCCAAGGGAGACGACACATGAAAACTTCGTTGAAACTGATGCTTGCGGGCACGGCGATGGGCCTGACCGCAGGCTCGATGGCCTCGGCGGAAACGCTGCGCCTGCTCACATGGGGCAGCTACGCGCCCGATGAGCTGATCCAGAAGTTCGAGGAAGAATACCCCGACATCGACGTCGAAGTGACTTTTTCCAACAACGAGGAAATGATCGCCAAGCTGCGCGCCACCGGCGGGTCGGGCTATGATCTTGCCCAGCCGAGCCATGACCGTATTTACGCGGCGCAGCTCGAATACGACATCTACAAGCCGCTCGACCTGAGCCAGATCAACACCGATGCGATGTCGGCGAACCTGCTGGATGGCGTCAAGGCAAACACCACCATCGACGGCGAAGTCTATGCCGTGCCGCACCAGTGGGGCACCTCGGGGATCATGGCCAATATCAAGGAAGCGCCCGATGCCAGCGGCTGGGCGGATCTTTGCGACCCGGCCTATCAGGGCAAGACCTCGATGCGTCTGCGCCGCACGATCCTGCTGGGTACAGCCTTTGGCATGGGGATGAACCCGTTCGAGCTTTATGCCGACAAGGACGCCTATCAGGATATGCTGGATCAGGTGACCGCCAAGCTGATCGAGTGCAAATCCAACATCAAGACCTATTGGAGCGGCGGCGACGACCTGTCGGGCCTGATGCTGTCGGGCGAAGTCGTGCTGTCGGAAACATGGGATTCGACCGCGTATAAGCTCTATAACGAGAACCCGGACATCGTGTTTGTGCCGCCAGAAACCGGCGCGCTCGCGTGGATCGACACCTTTGCCATCCCGAAGGGCGGCGAGGCGGATGACGCTGCTTACAAGTGGATCAACTTTGTGCTGCGCCCCGAGAACGTGACGATCATGTCCGCGTCGACCGGTGCGATTGCTGCCGTGCCGAACGGCATCGAGCTGCTGCCCGACGACAAGCGTTCGGCCGTACAGGCGGCGTTCGACCAGAGCGATCTCGACAACCTGAAGTTCTTTGCCAACATCCCGCCGGGTCTGGAAGACATGGAAGGTCTGGCGCTCGAGCGGATCAAGGCCGCGACCGAATAGGCACTCTCGCCTTGGCAGGCTGACCGAGCAGAGACAAAGGCAGGGGCGTGCACGACACGGCCCTGCCCAAGAAAACAAGTGTACTGGGGGCAGAGCGTGTACGATCTTGAGAGCAAAAGCGTAACCAAGCGGTTCGGCAGTTTCACCGCGGTGGATTCGGTTTCATTCGGGGTGCCCAGCGGGTCTTTCTTTTCGATCCTCGGGCCTTCGGGCTGCGGCAAGACCACGCTGATGCGCATGATCGCGGGATTCGAGAACCCAAGCGAGGGTGACATCCTGATCAAGGATCGTTCGGTGCTGAACGACGCGCCGAACAAGCGTAACGTCAAGATGGTGTTCCAGCACCTCGCGCTCTTCCCTATGATGAACGTGGGCGAGAACATCGCCTATGGGCTGCGCTGCCGGGGCGATGCAAAATCCTCGATCGGGGATAAGGTGAAGGCGGTGCTGGATCGCGTCGGCCTGCCGGGGGTCGAGGAAAAACAGGTGTCGCAGTTGTCTGGCGGGCAGAAACAGCGGATCGCGATTGCGCGCTGCATGGTGCTTGAGCCGGATGTTCTTTTGCTGGACGAACCGCTTGGCGCACTGGACCTGAAGCTGCGCGAGCACATGAAGATCGAGCTGAAGCAATTGCAGCACCAGTTCGAGACCACCTTCCTTTACATCACCCACGATCAGTCCGAGGCGCTTGTCATGTCCGACAACGTGGCGGTGATGAATTCGGGCCGGTTCGAACAGATCGGCTCTCCGAAAGAATTGTACGACCGGCCGGTGTCCGGGTTTGTTGCCGGGTTCGTTGGCGATGCGAACCGCTGGGCGGGGCGGATCGACCGGATCTCGGACGGTATGGCGCGGGTGCAGCTTGAGGGCGGCGATACGGTTGTCGCCACTTCGGAGGGTGCCGGAGATGACAGCTCGGTCGAGGTCTTCGTGCGCCCCGAGGTCATCAAGATCGGCGCGGGCCCCGAGGGATCGACCCTGAGCGGCAAGGTGGACAGCCTGCTGTTCAACGGGGCGAACAGCCGGGTGCTGGTCAAGACGCCGTCCGGCAAGCTGATCGAAGTGGCGGACCCGTCGGGTGCAAGCACGCTGTCCGAAGGGGACGAGGTGCAGATCCACTGGGATCCGAAACGCGCGCTCGCCTTTCCAAGCGAGGCGGCCTGATGCGCAGCGATACAGGCAAGCTGTCGCTGATCCTGTTGATGACGCCATTCGCGTTGTGGATCGTGCTGCTGATCATCCTGCCGCAGGCCGGGATCGGCTATGTCTCGCTTCAGGAAAAGGTCGGACCGCGCCAGTACGAGTTCGGGTTCAAGAACTACATGGATTTCCTGGGCGAGCCGATCTACTGGAACACGCTGCTGCGCACCGCGTGGATGTCCATTCTGGTCACGATCCTTGCGCTGCTGATCGGGTTTCCGGTTGCCTATTACATCGCCAAGATCGCCAAGAAACAATCGCGGGCGGGGCTGTTCCTGTTGTGCCTGATCCCTCTGTGGGTGAGCGACCTTGTGCGCGCCTTTGGCTGGATCGTGCTGCTGCGCGAGACCGGGATCATCTCCGGCGCCTTGCAATGGCTGGGCATCATCGGCGAACCGGTCGAGCTGCTTTATAACGACATGACGGTGATCATCGGGCTGGTCTATACGGTTGTACTGTTCATGATCGTTCCGCTGGTGTCGACGCTGGACGGGATGGACGATGCGCTGCTTGAGGCCGGGTATAACCTTGGCGGCAGCCGGTTCACGGTGTTCCGCCGGATCATCGTGCCATACGCCATGCCGGGGATCGTGTCGGGCTGCATCATCACCTTCATGCTGACGGCGGGGAGCTACCTGACGCCGATCCTCCTGGGCGGCAAGAATTCGAGCTGGTTCACCGAGCAGATCTATAACCAGTTCATCACCCGCTATAACTGGGAGGCGGGGGCGACCTTTGGCGTACTTCTGCTCTTGTTTACCTCATTCGTGGTCTGGGCCGGGCTGCGTCTGACGGGGCAAAGCCTCGCGACCACAGTGGCAAAGGAGTAGGCGCGATGAATTCTGGCAACCGCTCTCCATTCCTTGGGTTCGTATATCGTGCCTACGTGGTGATCTTTTTCATCTATCTGGTCGCGCCGCTGCTGGCGGCCGGCGTCTTTGCCTTCAACGACTCCATGTTCCCGTCGCTGCCGTGGCAGGGGTTCACGCTCGACTGGTTCTTTAACGATACCGAGCCGAAGCTGGGCATGTTTCACGATGACCGGCTGATGCGGGGATTGGGTAATTCGCTTTACATCGGGGTGATCGTGTCGGCGCTGGCGGTGCTTGCGGGGACCTGCAATGCGTTTCTGTTCGTACGCAAGGAGTTTCCGTTCAAGAACGCGCTATACGTGCTGATGGTGGTGCCGCTGGTGATCCCCGGCGTGATCGTCGGCATCGCGATCCTTGTCTTTGCGAGCATGATCGCGAACGGGATCGACAACGTGTTCGATTTCAACCCGACGTGGCTGCGCCCCGGAATTCCCCTGATAGTTCTGGGGCAGTTTTCCTTTTTGACGACGATCACTTCGCTGGTCATTGCCGCGCGGCTACAGAAGTTCGATGAATCGCTGGAAGAGGCGGCGCTGAACCTTGGGGCGAGCCGGGGGCGGGTGCTGGCCACGGTAACGTTGCCCTATCTGGTGCCGGCGCTGTTCTCGGCCTTTGTGGTCGCGTTCCTTGTATCTTTCGAGAACTTCAACACGACGCTGATGCTGGTGGGGTCGGATGCGCCGCTCACGATCACCATGTATGACCGCATGGTCAAGGTCGGCTCGACCCCGGTGCTGAACGCGGTGTCGGTGTTCCTGATGATCGGGTCCGGGCTGCTGGCGCTGCTGAGCGTCGTGGCGCAGCGCAACAAGGAAGACGCCTAGGGTGCGGGCGCCGGGCTGACCGAGACCATGTCGACCTCGTGCCGGGTGGTCTGACGGCCAAAGGCGCGCATCGAGCCCTTGACCGGCGAGACATCGGCATAGTCGCGTCCGATGGCGACGATAACGTGGTCGTTGCCTGCCATCATGTCATTGGTGGGGTCGATCTGGACCCAGCCTGCGTCGGCGCCGCACCATGCCCTGACCCAGGCGTGCATCGCATCTGCCCCTTCGAGTCGTTCCTTGCCCTCGGGCGGGATTGTCCGGATGAAGCCGCTGACATAGCCCGCCGGAATATCGACAGCGCGAAGGGCGGCGATCATGATATGGGTGAAATCCTGACAGACGCCGCGCCGTTTTCGGAAGGCATCGAGCGGGTTGGTCGAAACCTCGGTCGACTCCGGATCAAATGTCATCGTGCGATGCAGGGCATGGGAAATGGCCTGCACGGCGGCCAGCGTCGACATGTCGGAACGCACGGTGTCGCGGGCGAAATCTGAAATCTCGGCGCCGGGGGTAACCCGTTCGCTCGCCCCTAGGAAATGATGCGGCGAGGTCGGTTGAATCGAGCGGATCGCGTCGGTTTCCTGCCGGATCGCCGAAAGCCCGCGCGACAGATCGAAAGAGACCAGATCGGCGCTGCGCCGCACCCGCCCGTCAAAGCGGAAGGTGATCCGGGAGAGGGACCGGTCATGGGCTAGTTCGGTGGTGCGGTTGCCAAAGAAATCGGCGGAATCTCGGCGGAAATCGCTGGGCGGATCGCAGGACACCGCGCCTGAGATCAGCTGCTGGTCGGGCAGGTTCAGCGGCATGATGCGCAGCAGGCTGCGGCCCGCGGCGGCGGGGTATTCGTAGCGGTAGCTGATCTTGAGCTTGATGTCGTAAAGGGTGCTCATCTAGTTCAGGTACTCTGTGGTCATCGCGTCGGAAATACCGATGATTTTCTTGCGGATGGCTTCCAGTCTTTTGCGGTCGATTTCCTCGGGGATGGCGGTGGTGATTTCCGTGTGCAGCCGCAGGATGCGGCGCGACAGGGTGGTCATCTGATCGGTGTTGTCGGGGGCGCGGACCTCGGCCTCTTGCTCGCAGAGCTGTTCGAGCTGGGCGAGAATCGAGCGGGGGTTGGCCTTGTCGAGCACCATCATGTCGATCACCGTATTCCGGTTCGAGCTTACCGAATAGCGGCGGCGATGGGTCATGGTGCTGTCGCCAACCTCGACCGCGATGTCGAAACTGCCCGCCGGGGCGCGGGCATCGGCGAAATCTATCAGGAGGGCGGCGATATTCTCGGCCCGTTCGATGGCGCGGCCCATGGTGAGAAAACGCCATCCGGCAGAGCGGAACATGTTTTCATGGACGAGTCCCGAGAAGCCGGCGAGCTTGCGCAGCAATACCGTCATGGCGCGGACGGTTTCGTCGCCCGCCTGTTGCAGATCGCTCATCTCGCGCACCGAGGTTTCGAGATCGGCGACGGCGTGCCAGCCATCGGTCGAGAACCGGTCGCGCACCTTGCCCGCGCAGCCGCGCGCAAGCTGGAACAGGCTGAGCAACTGACGTGGAACGGGGTGATGTACGTCCATGCCCTGTCTTCCGATGAAATCGCCAAGGTAGGCCACAAGCGGATTGGTCTTGTCGCCCGCGTCTTCGAGCCGCAGGTGATAGGCGCGCAGCTTGCGGACCTGGCTTTCGGCGCGTTCCACATAGCGGCCAAGCCAGAACAGGTTGTCGGCGGCGCGAGTCGGCAGCTCTCCGGGGGTGCGGCGCACAAAGGGGCCTGCGGCCTGCTTGGTCAGGCTGTCGGCGACCACGGGTTCGTCGCCGATGACCCAGACATCGGCCACCGATCCGCCGCTTTGCATGGCGAGCGCGGTCGGGTCCTCGGTGCGGCCGATCCGGGCATAGCCGCCAGGCATAACCGTCCAGCCGTCAGCGGTGCGGGCGGCAAAGACGCGCACCACCATCGGGCGCGGGACAAGCTGGCCGTCGATCATCGCGGGCGTGGTCGAGAGCGACACGGCCTCTTGCCCGACGAGATTCGCGGCGTCTTCTTTCAGCCAGTCCTCGACCGGTCCCTGCGCGCCGTCGCGGAATGATCCGCCCAGTGCCGTGGCGGCATCTATGTCGAAGGGCAGGCTGGTCGAAAGCGCCCGGCCGATCATCATGTCCGAGAGGTTGTTGCGCACGTGGTTCAGCTCGTTCGGCTGCCCGCACCACCAGGTCGCGATATTGGGCAGCTTGAGCGGCTCGCCCGTCCAGGTGCGGGCGATACGGGGCAGAAAGGCCATCAGCGCGCGTGCCTCGAGCACGCCGGAGCCGAGGCAGTTCAGCATGGTCAGCGCCTCGTTCCGGAGCGCGGCAACCATGCCCGGCGTGCCGAGCGCCGAACCTTCATCGAGTTCGAGCGGATCGGAGAACCGGCTGTCGAGCCGCCGCCAGATCACGCTGACCGGCTGGGGGCCGTGGATCGTGCGCACCATCAACTCGCCGTTTTCGACGCGCAGGTCCTCGCTTTCGAGCAGCATGAGGCCGAGATAACGGGCGATGTAGGCGTGTTCGAAGTACGTGTCAGTGTGCTGGCCGGGGGTGAGGATCGCGACGCGTCCTTCACTGGTACCGCGCAACTCGTTCAGCGCGTCGCGGAAACCTCGGAAGAAACTGGCGAGGCGGGCCACGTTCGCGGTCGGGAAGTGATCGAAGAAGACCCGGCTGGTGGCCATCCGGTTTTCCAGCGCGAAGCCGGGGCCGGAGGGCGCCTGTGCGCGGTCGCCGAGGACGAACCAGCTGCCATCGGGCGAGCGGCCGATTTCAAAGGCAAGCAGGTGCAGGAAATCGCCTGAGCGGGGTTTGGTGCCGACGACGGGGCGGAGCCATTCGGGGTTGCGGGTGATCAGCTCGGGCGGCAGGAGGCCGGAGCTGACCAGTTCGCCGGGACCATAAAGATCGGCCATCACGCGTTCGAGCAGCTCGGCGCGCTGCACGATTCCTTCGCTCAGGGTTTTCCATTCGTCGGGGCCGATAACCACCGGGATATGGCTGAGCGGCCAATTGCGTTCGGTCGAGCCGGTATCGGTGTATTGACGGAAATAGACGCCCGCATCCTGAAGATACTGATCGCCCCGCGCAAAACGCCGCGCAAGATCCTGTGGCCCAAGCCCGGCAAGGAAGTTGATGAAGGGTTCCCAGACCGGACGAATCCGGCCATCGGCCTGCATCAGCTCATCGGCAATGCCGTCTTGCGGGTGGTAGCCTGCGAGGAGATCTCCTGTCTTGCGGGAATGGGCGGCGTTGTTCATGCATCAAAGTCCGGGAGGCCGCCTGAGGTCGAGGGTCAGGGGGAATTCGGGATGGGGATATTCCGGCTCGGGCCAGTAGCTGCCGGGGGTGTGCCCCATCTTTTCGAACCGCGCAAGGCGGCGTGCCTCGGCCTCGTTGCCGTTGACCGGGAAGGTTTCGTAATTCCGACCGCCCGGGTGGGCCACGTGATAAGTGCAGCCCCCAAGCGCGTGGCCTGTCCAGGTGTCGAAGATGTCAAAGGTCAGGGGCGCGTTGACCGGCAGCACGGGATGCATGGACTCCGCCGCCTGCCATGCCTTGAAGCGCACGCCCGCGACACTGACACCGTTTGTGCCGGTTGCGGTGAGGGGGACGGCGCGCTTGTTGCAGGTCACGATATATCGGGACGGGTCGCCGCCCGAGAGCTTGACCTGCATCCGCTCAACAGAGCTGTCGGTGTAGCGCACGGTGCCGCCGATCGCGCCGCGTTCGCCCATCACGTGCCAGGGTTCGAGCGCCTGACGCAGTTCGAGGTGGACACCTTCGTATTCTACCTCGCCGCAGAAGGGGAAGCGGAACTCGGCCTGCGCCTCGAACCATTCTGGCCGGAAGGTGAAGCCGTGATCACCCAGATCGCGGAGCACGTCCATCAGGTCCTCCCAGACGAAATGCGGCAGCATGAAACGGTCGTGCAGCGTGGTGCCCCAGCGCACCGGTTTGCCTTTCACCGGCGATGTCCAGAACCGGGCGATCAGGGCTCGGATGAGCACCTGCTGGGCAAGGCTCATCTGGGCGTCGGGCGGCATCTCGAAGCCTCGGAATTCGACAAGGCCAAGGCGGCCGGTGGGGCCATCGGGCGAGAACATCTTGTCGATGCAGATCTCGGCCCGGTGGGTGTTGCCGGTGACGTCGACGAGGATGTTGCGCAACAGCCGGTCAGTAAGCCATGGCGCGGGGGGCGTGCCTTCGCCCGGCGCGTGGATCTGGTTCAGCGCGATCTCAAGTTCGTAGAGGCTGTCATGGCGGGCCTCGTCGATGCGCGGGGCCTGACTGGTGGGGCCGATGAAGAGGCCCGAAAACAGGTAGGAGAGCGACGGGTGGCGTAACCAGTGCAGCACCAGCGAGCGCATCAGGTCGGGTCGGCGCAGGAACGGCGAGTCATTCGGGGTCTCGCCGCCGACAACCACGTGGTTGCCGCCGCCGGTGCCGGTGTGTTTGCCGTCGATCATGAACTTGTCGGCACCAAGGCGGCAGAGCTTGGCCTCTTCGTAGACGGCCTTGGTGGTGGCGACGCAGTCGTCCCAGTTGTCGGCAGGATGGATGTTCACCTCGATCACGCCCGGGTCGGGCGCGACGCGGATCACGTTCATTCGCGGATCATGCGGCGGGGCGTAGCCTTCGATGTGGACGGGGAGGTCCAGCTTTTTCGCCGCTGCTTCGGCAACATGGATCAAATCGAGATATTGCTCGAGCGATTCAACCGGTGGCATGAAGACGCAAAGCCGCCCGTCGCGGGGTTCAACCGAGAGCGCGGTGCGGACCGCGCCGCCGACCGCATGCAATTCTTGCGGGATCAGATCCTGCGTTGCGCCGGTCGCGCTGGGCGCGCTGACCGGCTGGCTGCGGCCTTCGGTGGCTTCGGGTCCCCCGAAATCGGAGGCTTCCTCGACGAATTCGGGCAGCGGGCCGCGCGGCTCGGTCGGATCGGTCGGGTAGGTATAGGGGAATTGCGCGGGCGGCACGTAAGGCAGCGTGCCAAGCGGGATGCGGTAGCCGACCGGGCTGTCGCCGGGCACGAGGTAGACGTGGCCGCGCCGCAGCTTCCATTTCTCAGAGCGCCAGCGGTGACCGCTGGCCTTGGACTGCCATGCCTGCACCGGGAGGATATAGCCCGAGGGTTCGGTCAGCCCACGCTCGAATACGCGGGCAATGCGGTGGCGTTCCTCGGGGTCTTTCAGCTTGGAGTTTTCAGGGGTGACGTTTTCGGGCAGGTTGCCTTCCTTGATGATCCATTCGGCTGGATCCTCATAGGCCGGCACCACGTAGTCGGGTTCGATGCCGAGACCGCTGGCGATTTCGCCAAGCAGCTTGCTGGCGTCTTCCTTGCTGGCACCGGTCTTGGCGCCTTCGCGGGCGATGAGGGCGTCGTCTTTCCAGATCGGCTTGCCGTCCTTGCGCCAGTAGAGCGAAAAGGTCCAGCGGGGCAGGGTTTCGCCCGGGTACCATTTGCCCTGACCGTAGTGCAGAAATCCGCCGGGCGCGAAACGCTCGCGCAGCCGTCGGATCAGGTCGTCGGCAAGGCCGCGTTTCATCGGGCCGACGGCGGCGGTGTTCCATTCGGGGGATTCGAAATCGTCGATAGAGACGAATGTCGGCTCGCCGCCCATGGTGAGGCGCACGTCTTCTTTCTTGAGCACCGCGTCGACCTTGTGGCCGAGCTCGTCCAGCGCCTCCCATGCCTCATCCGAGAAGGGTTTGGTGATGCGCGGATGTTCGGCGGTGCGCGTGACGGTCATGTCGAAATCGAAATCGACCTGAGGCGTGCCAGCGGAGGAGAAACCGCCGACGATGGGCGCGGCGTTAGAGTAATGCGGGGTCGCGGCGAGCGGTATATGGCTTTCACCGGTCAGAAGGCCCGAGGTCGGGTCAAGCCCGATCCAGCCCGCGCCGGGCAGGTAAACTTCGCACCAGGCGTGGAGATCGGTGAAGTCGTGATCGGTGCCGGCGGGGCCGTCGAGCGCGACCAGATCGGGTTTCAGCTGGATCAGATAGCCCGAGACAAAGCGCGCGGCAAAGCCGAGGTTGCGCAGGATCTGCACGAGCAGCCAGCTTGTGTCGCGGCAGGAGCCGCGTACGGTGCCAAGGGTTTCCTCGGGCGTCTGCACGCCCGGCTCCATCCGGATGACGTAGTTGATCTCATTCGAGAGCCGCGCGTTCAGGCCGACGAGGAAATCGACGGTGCCGGTCTTGTCGCGGGGGATCGATTTCATGAAATCGGCCAGCAGCGGTCCCGGCGTTTCGGTCTTGCGATAGATCGAGAGGTCTTCGACCAGTTCGGCGGGGTAATCGAAGGGCCACTCCTGCGCGGTTTCATCGACGAAGAAATCGAACGGGTTGTAGACGGTCATATCCGCGACGAGATCGACCTCGATGCGGAATTCGGTGACGGGTTCGGGAAAGACAAAACGCGACAGCCAGTTGCCGTAGGGATCTTGCTGGTGATTGACGAAGTGGTTTTCCGGGCTGACCTTGAGCGAATGCGAAATCACCCTTGTCCGGCTGTGCGGTGCGGGCCGCAGCCGGATGACCTGCGGGCCCAGCGTCACGGGCCGGTCGTACTTGTAATGGGTCAGGTGACGGATGCTTGCGGTGATTGCCATGTAACTGTCTTTTCCTTCTTGGAAAGCTGCGATGCAGCAAAGACGGTTTGCGATCACATGTAAAGGGAAAGGCCCGAAGCGGGCTTGGCACGGCCTCGGCTTGCGGGTCGGATGCGCGGGAAAACGGCGCGGCGGATTGCGCCGTTCACCGGGGTGCCGTGCCCGTATCTGCGGGCACGGCGATAGTGTTTATCAGCTGAGGACGGCTTCGACCGCGCGCTGGGTCGCACCGACGATCTTGTCCGCCTCTTCGCGGGTCAGGCAGAAGGGCGGAGCAAAGCCGATGATGTCGCCCTGCGGCATGGCGCGGGCGATGACCCGGTCCTGTTCCAGCATCTTGGCCGACACCTGCGGGCCGATCTTCTTGGCGGGATCGAAGAATTTGCGCCCGTCGCGGTTTTCGACGAATTCCACGGCGCAGAGCATGCCTTCGCCCCGGATGTCGCCGACATTGGGGTGATCGCCAAACGCGGCTTTCATCTGTTGGTTCAGGTAGGTGCCGACATTGCCCGCGTTCGCCACCAGACCCAGCTTGTCGAGCAGGTTGAGGTTGGCCACGCCCGCAGCCGCGCCGATCGGGTGGGCGGAATAGGTCCAGCCATGGCCGATGGGGCCGTTTTCATCGGTGCCCTGTTCAAGAACCTTCCACATCTTTTCGCCGACGATAGAACCAGAGAGCGGCGCGTAGGCCGAGGTAAGACCCTTGGCGATGGTGATGAGATCGGGTTTCAGACCGTAGTGATCGGAGCCAAACATGGAGCCGAGTCGACCGAAACCGGTCACGACCTCATCCGCGATGAGCAGGATGTCATGCTTGTTCAGAACCGCTTGAATGGCTTCCCAATACCCGGCAGGGGGCGGAACGATGCCGCCGGTGCCAAGGACCGGTTCACCGATGAAGGCGGCGATGGTGTCCGCGCCTTCACGCTCGATCAGCGCTTCGAGCTCGGAAGCGCAATGGGCGACGAATTCGGATTCGCTCTGGCTGAGGTCTTCGCGGCGGAAATAGTCCGGGGCGATGGTATGGGTGACCTGTTCGACCGGCAGGTCGAATTTCTTGTGGAACAGTTCCAGTCCGGTCAGCGAGCCGGTCACCAGCCCCGAGCCGTGATAACCGCGCCAGCGCGAGATGATCTTTTTCTTTTTCGGCAGGCCGCGGATGTTGTTGTAGTACCAGACCAGCTTGACGTTGGTTTCGTTCGCATCCGACCCGCCGAGGCCGAAATAGACTTTGGACATGTTATCGGGCGCGCGATCGAGGATCATCTTGGAGAGGGTGATCGACGCTTCGGTGCCGTGGCCGACGTATGAATGGTAATAGGCCAGTTCGCTGGCCTGATCGGAAATGGCCTGGGCGATTTCCTGACGGCCGTAGCCGACGTTCACGCAGTAAAGCCCGGCAAAGGCGTCGAGCAGCTTCGTGCCGTCGCGATCTTCGATATGGACACCCGATGCCGTCCGGATCACCCGGTTGGCGCTTTCCCCGCGCGCGTGCTGGGCAAGATGAGTCGAGGGGTGAAAAAAGTTTTCTCTATCCCATTGATCCAGTTGATCGTTCTTCAGCATGTCGGGTCCTTTTCTTGCGAATTCTGGGTGACACCTACGGGATTCGCGGCCGATCAACCATCCCTTTGCCGGGATTTCCGGTGCCCAAAGCCCCCTGCAATGACCGCTATTGGCGCAATAATCGTATCGGCGGCACTTGGCCGAGCGTCGAAAAATTTCGCGACTTTCGCAAACCTGAAGGAACCGGAAGCCCCGTTGGGCTGTTTGATATCCGAGAGCCAGACGGAAACTCTGGCCGAGTAATTGGTAGGAGAGAAATGATGAAACGCCTTTTGATGACTACTGCCCTGATTGCGGCGAGCGCAACCGGTGTATACGCCCAGACCAACACCGAAGCTGCTGCTGAATCCGACGCTGCCGCACCGATGCAAAACGGTTCCGACAGCATGTTCCGCAGCGAACCGGGCCCGATGGAAATCCACGCGTCGAACTTTATCGGCATGCGTGTCTACACCACCGAAAACGAAGTTGACCAGGAAGGCTACGAAGGTCTTCAGGACAACTGGGAAGACATCGGCGAGATCAACGACGTCGTGCTGAGCCGTGACGGCAGTGTAGACGCCGTTCTGGTCGACATTGGCGGCTTCCTCGGTATTGGCGAGCGCCAGATTTCCGTCGACATGAACGCCATCAAGTTCGTTTCTGATGACGCGACTGCCGAAGACGAAGGCGATTTCTTCCTTGTGATGAACGCGAGCCGTGCCAACCTTGAAGAAGCGCCCGAATATAGCTGGGACCGCGCCGAGAACGACGCCGAAATGGCTATGAACGACGCTGAGAACGCAGCCGAAAACACCGCCGACGACGTTGCCGTCGCTGCTGACAACGCAGGCGACAAGATGGAGAACGCTGCGGAAGAAACCGGCGATGCGATCGAGAACACCGCTGAAAATGCCGTTCAGGAAACCGACGAAGCTATCGACAGCGCTCAGGGCGAGCTTCAGCCCATGACCGATGACGTTGCAAGCGACGAGGCTGCTGATCCGGCCGCAACCGGTGCCGCGACTGGCATGGCCGCGAACGAGACCATGAACTCGGACTCGGAAATGGCCAATAACGATGCTGCGACCAACGAGATGGTTGCCGATGAAGGTTACACGACGGTTCGTGCTGACGAGCTGACCGCCGAAGACCTGACCGGTGCGCGCGTTTACGACTCGACCGACCAGTGGATCGGTGAAGTTTCCGAACTGCTGCTGGACGGTTCTTCGAAGATTGACCGTGCGGTTGTTGACGTAGGCGGCTTCCTCGGCATTGGCGAAAAGCCGGTTGCCCTGGCATCGGACGAGCTGAACATTCAGCGTGAGAACGATGGCGACGACATCCGGGTCCGCGTCAACATGACGAAGGAACAACTCGAGTCGCTGCCCGAATACGAAGATTAATTCGTAACTGAGTAAACTCCAAACTTTGGCCCGCCGTTCAGGCGGGCCATTTTTTTATGTGCGCAGGTTACGTGGCGTGCTGTCGAGCCTTGAATGGAATTGACGGAGCGTTTCGCGGTCCTGCTCGTTCTCGAGGTCTTTCTGCATCCGGCTTAGGAGCTTGTGGACATGTGCGTCGCAAAGCGCATCCGTTTCCGTATAGGGCCGCGAGTTGCCAAAACCCTGTTCCAGCAGGTCGAGAAAGGTGAGACTGCCAGTTCTCACACGGCCGCTTCGGTCTTCGCGCAGACCTGATTTGTAGTTCGCGGCGGTCAGGCTGGCGGCGAACATCCAGTTAAGGCAGTTGATTGCGGTGAACGGGTCATTCACTCCCGGCGAAAGAGCGCGGGCCGACATTTCGACCAGTTCATCGACGAGGAACAAGAGGTTCTGATCCTCGGTGCGGCTGTGGCCGATGGCAAAACAGCCGCGCAGTTTGCCAGAGGTTTCCTCGTCAGGTTTTTCGCCCCAGATGTGAAGGGCGGGGGTCTCTTCACTCACAAAATCGCCGGGCGGTGCGACCACGTAGATCAACAGATCATTTTTCTCTGAAATCTCTGTCATCAGCGACTTGTCGAAGGCCTGAACATAACCGCTGGTGCCGAGATACAGGATGGTGTCCGGGTCTCGCTCGGGCCAGTCGTGGTCTTTGTCTTCATCTTTTTCATCGTCTTCGATGAGGCTCTTGATGGCTGCGACCAGCTTGTTGCCGAGATCGGCCGTGATGTTACCGACGTTGATTGTTTCGGGAATGTGATGGACAAAGAAGATCACGGTAAAGACCGAGACACCCATCAATCCCATGGAAACCATGATCGAGAGATGAGGCACATAGGCCTCAATCGGATCTTCGCCGCCCGCATCGGCCGGGTCCTGGATGGCGCGGGCGACCATCACGGCAAAGACGAAAGTGGCGATCAAAGTGCCGAGGCTGAGCTGGTTGCCCCGGTCGCGCATGAAATTTCCGATCAGACGCGGGCCGAAATTGCCCGACGCAAAGGATACGGCGACCATCGTCATGGAGAACATGACGCCGGCGACCCCGAAAGCAGACTGGGAAATGATGCTCATCAGCGAGCGCGCACCGTCCACCTGGGTGTTCGAGAATGTCTCGGGCAGCGAGAACGGCATGTCATCCATGTGCCGATCGACATAAAGCGTTGCCAGCGCCAACAGGACCGACATCAGAACCAGCGAGGTTGGAAGAAACCAGTAGCTCGCCCGGATGTCCTGAAGCAGCTTGGCGATTTTTGCGCCTGAATCCAAAATCTTGCCCTTTCCAGATATTGAGGGCAGCCCGGTTTTGCCCCGTCCCAGACTTAAGCCACGCGGGACGCAAAGCAAATGCAAAGGCAGGATTCGGGAACCTGGGACGTCTTCAGGCGTTAGTTGGCAGACGCCCCGCAACGGTTAGAACGTATCGGAACGGGACAAGTAAATTGCCAAAACAAGGAGCGTTGAAATGCTGGAAGGACTTGGCGGACTAATTATTCTCGTGCTGGACATCTGGGCGATCATCTCGATCATCGGGTCGGCCGCAAGCACGGGTAAAAAAGTATTGTGGGTTCTGCTCGTGCTGATCCTGCCTGTCATCGGCTTTATCATCTGGCTTATCGCCGGGCCGAGATCGGGACAGAAGATCGCGTGACGAGACAAGAAAAACGGGCCATCGGGCCCGTTTTTCGATTCTAAAGCAAGGGGCGCGGCTTAGGCAGCGATGCGTCCGATCGGGCCATCTCGGCGAGCTTTTCGATGTCGTAGACCTTGAGACTGTCGCTCGACCAGTTGGCAAGCTGACTCGCCCGCAATTTCGCCAGCGTCTTATTCGTGTGAACCAGCGACAACCCCAGCGCATCGGCGAGATCTTGCTGACGATAGGGGAGGTCCATCGCCCTGTTTTCCACCAGACCAAGCGTTTTTCCGCGAAGAAAAATTTTGAGAAGCGCCCACGCGATGGCCTGTGAGGCCGAGCGCTGGCCGAGAGAGAGCAATGTTTCGCCGAGAAAATGTTCTTCGACAGCAGCGAGCCAGGTCAGATCGAATGCACGCTCTGGTTGAGATTTGAAAAGTGTCCATATACCTGAGCGATCAAAGACGCAGAGGGTCATTTTCGTGGTCGCTTCGACGGAATGACCCATTTCCCGCATGATGCCTGCCTGCAAGCCTATGAAATCACCGGGAAAAATGAAGTTGATAACCTGTCGTTTGCCATCTTCGGTGGTTTTATAGCGTAGGCCGAGGCCGCGCAGCACGGTAAAGAGCTGCGGACTGTTAGAACCTTCCATAAGGATGGGCGCGCCGGCGTCGACGGTGAGTTCGCCAACCTTGAAACGCTCCATGAACTTGATCTCCTCCGGGGTGAGATCAATGTAGGCATCCTTGTTTCGCAGAGGGCATCTTTGACATTTGATTGGCATGCTGCGGTCTTAACCTTGTATGTCATAGTTTAATGCGAAGAATTCGCAGCGTCGTTAAATGTCTCCTAAAATACGGAGCTTTTCCTCGATGCCAAATCTTTTCGTAGTCGATCCTGACCCTGTGATCGCTTTGGACCTGTCCGAAGCGCTCGCAGAGTTTGTGCCCGACGGCGTCGTGCATGTTTTTTCGTCTATTGCAGATGCACATGACGCGTTGGTGCGCATCGCCAAGCCATGGCTGACCATCGTCAGCGTTCCCTCGGCGGAGCTACGTAGCCCGCGGGTGAAGGAAACCCTTCACGTTCTTTCGGAGCGCACCGTCGTGGTGGCCGAGCAGCCGGAGTACAATAATCTCGCCGTTCCGAACTCGATCCTTGTTCAACGGCCATTCACGACGGACATGATCTCTAGCGCGATCGTCAATCTCGGCGCGCCCCGGCGTTGAGCCCAGCCTGCATTCCATAGAGAAACGCCTGTACAAGCGGCGGAGATTTCGGTGGGACGGATGAGGCTGCTGCCTGAACCCGTTGCTGTTGACGCACGGCGTGACGGCGACTGCTGCCGTTGCTCATCAGCGCGACCGCGATGAATATAAGGCCTACGCCAGCGTAACAGCATCCGATGATCAGCGAAGCCGTAAGCGCGTCATATGTGATGGAAAGATAGATCCAGGCCGCGAGCGTTAAAAAGCCTAGGCCAATGAGTAAAATCAGCAGTCCCACAGAAAGCAGGGCTGCTGTTCGGGCGGCATCTGCCGCTGCTTGCTTTACACCATTAAGCATATTAGCGGCGGCTGGTCAGGCAACCGATAAGAAAGCCGATACCGGCGGCGATGCCGAGGGCGGTGGCGGGTTGCGTCGATACGAACTCTGTCGCCTGATCGCGCGCGTCGCGTGCTTGGGTCGTAATATAATCTTCGGCTTCGGCTTTCTTGCGGCGAGCGGTGTTCGTCAGCTCGGATTTCTTTTCGCGGCCGATTTCGGTGATCGTTTCCGTCAGCGACGACAGGTCCTTGCGGAGCGTTTCAATCTGCGCGCTGAGTTCGTCGACAGTTTTCTGCTGAGTGCTATCGGAAGCGCCGGGGTTCAGTTTCGTCGTAGTATTGGCCATTACGGTCTCCTTTGAGGAATTGCTGTGGGAGCTTGGTGGGCTAACGCGCCGACTGGATTAAAGTTTCGCAATCATTAAGCAAGCTGACCAGAAAAATTGAAACATGCATTTCATCCACATGTTTTGAAGGGTATCGGCTAGGGATTGAAATGAAAAAACCCGGCTGGAGGAGCCGGGTTTCTCGAAAGCGTTTTGCCGGTTAATTCACGCGTTTTTCAGCGTTTCGGTCGAGGCAAAGAACATTGCCTGGCTCACCGCCGATTTAACCTGATCTTCCTTGTAGGGTTTGGAGATCAGGAAGGCCGGTTCGGGACGTTCGCCGGTGAGCAGACGTTCCGGGAAGGCAGTGATGAAGATCACCGGTACATCCCCGATTGCCTTGAGCAGGTCGTTTACCGCGTCGATTCCGGAGGAATTGTCCGCGAGCTGGATATCCGCGAGGATCAGGTCCGGCTTTGTTTGCTTGCCCAATTCCACAGCGCTTGTCCGGGTGCGACCGACGCCAGTGACCTCGTGGCCAAGATCGGTCACGATGGCGCTGATATCCGCTGCGATGATCGGTTCATCCTCGATCACCAGAACCCGCCCGGAAATGGCGCTTTGCATGTCCATACGGGCCACGTTGATCAGGTGACGCACCTCGTCACGGCTGATCTGCATGATCGTGCCGATGTCCGCGATGGAAAATTCCTCAACGGTCGAAAGCAGCAGTGCTTCGCGCGTGTTTTTCTCAAGGTTGCCGAGATAGGCCTGAGCCTTTGCGAAAGTGGATTCCTGCTCGATCTCGGCCATGGGAGCACCGCTGCTCGACCAGATGGCATGGAAGCATTTGAACAATCCGACCCGGACGGAAACGTCGTCGGCAAAGACGGAACGATCCTGTAGAATCGTTTCGAGCGTCGCAACCGCATATTTATCACCGCTCGATTGAGCACCCGTCAGAGCACGTGCATATCTCCTCAGATATGGAAGCTCCCCGGCTATCTGGTCGGAGAGGTCAGGTGTCGTGTCACCATCTGACATATTATTTCGCCTTTTTTTCATATCAGTCGGAACCGAACGTCTGATCATTGCGTTTGGTTCCTGATGTAGCATAGGTTTTTTGAACGGCAGTGGGAATAGCAGAGAAATATGATGGCGACAGAAAACAATAAAGGATCGGATCGGGTTGCAGCGATAATCGATCAAAATCTGAAGCTGGTCTATTCGGATCTCGTGCAAGAAGACCTGCCGGACAGGTTCAAGGATTTGCTCGCAGTACTGAAAGCTCAGGAAGCGGAAGAGAAGTCCAAGAAATGAACAAAACTGATCCTCGCGACGGTTTGGTCGACCATCTTCCCGCGCTTCGTGCCTTTGCGCTCAGCCTGACCCGGAATGGTGCTACGGCGGATGACATGGTGCAGGACACCGTGGTCAAAGCCTGGACCAACATCGACAAGTTCAAGGAAGGCACGAACATGCGTGCCTGGCTGTTCACCATTCTTCGCAACACTTACTATTCAAGCCGCCGCAAACTAAACCGCGAGGTCGCGGACGTTGACGGTGCTTTTACGTCGACACTGTCCGTTAAACCCGACCACGACGGTCGCATGCAGCTCACCGACTTCAAGAAGGCATTCGAGACCCTGCCTGACGAACAGCGCGAGGCGCTGATTCTGGTCGGGGCCTCGGGTTTTTCCTACGAGGAAGCCGCGTCGATGTGTAAGGTGGCCGTCGGCACGATCAAAAGCCGCGCCAACCGCGGCCGGGCAAAGCTGGCTGAGATACTGCAATTGGAAGATGATGGACCGATGGAACTGACCGACCAGGCGACAATGGCTGTCGTTGCGGGCGCCGGTTCCACCACTAGATGAGTTCAGAAGTGCCCAAAGAGCATCGTTGGTGGAATAGTCTTCGCGCCAGGTTGATCGTGATGATCTCCCTGGCGCTTCTGCCTGTTGGGTTGATGGCTACTCTTCAAACGCGAAACGTGACCGAGAAAGCACGACGTAATGCCGAGTTGGCGTTACTGGCGGTGGTCGAACAGGCAGCCCTGCGCGAACGACTTGTGATCCAGCGCGCTTATGGTGTCGCTGACGGGATCGCAGGGATCGCGGGGGATTTGGAAACCGATTCTGCCAGATGCAAGGAACATCTTGCGGAGATCGTTGAGAGAACACAGCGGTTCAGTTTCATTGCTATCGTGGAACCTGATGGACAGATCGCATGTTCTTCGAGCGGTACCCAGATGAACGTGAAGGAATTTGAAAACTACTACGGTTTCCTTCAGTCCCGCACACCGACTGTTAATGTCATTTCCCGCCCGGTGATCAGCGGCACTCCGATCATTTCTGTCGCAGTGCCAATTCTGGATGGGGAGCAAATTTCCGGTCATGTGCTGATTTCGATCCCGCATCACACTCTTGCGCCGCCCGATCAAGAGAATGAAGAAGCGACGAGGGCGTTAAAGGACATCGTCACGTTCAACAATGAAGGCGAAGTCCTTTCTTTTCGTGGGGGAGAGGAGTTCAACGCAAATCGCCTTCCGGCTGGGCTTAACCTCGCGGCATTGGCAACCGAAAAATCCAACGCGTTCTCCAGCCTGAGCCGCGTAGGTAAGGATCGGATCTACAGCGTTGTGCCGATACAGGATAGACAGCTGTTTGTGCTGGGCATCTGGGACGCTCAATCCGGGCTCGCCGAACAGATCGTCGGGCGTTATCCGCAGCTTATCTTTCCGATCTTGATGTGGCTGGTCAGCCTCGCCGTTGTTATCGGGGCCATCCATCACCTTGTTCTGCGCCATGTGCGCAGCCTGCGTCGCCAGATGGTCCGCTTTGCGCGCGACCGTGCCTTGCAGGAGCCGAAGACAGTAAATGAAATGCCGACGGAACTGAGAGAGATCCAAACAAGTTTCAGTACCATGGCTTATTCAATCATGCAGGACGAAGCTAATCTCGAAGATGCAGTGCGTGAGAAAAACGTACTGATCCGAGAAATTCACCATAGGGTGAAGAACAACCTTCAGCTCATTTCGTCGATAGTGAACATGCAGATCCGGAATGTGGACAGCCCGGAGGCTAAGGAAATACTCCGCCGGGTGCAGGATCGCGTCCTGAGCCTCGCGACTATTCATCGGGATCTTTACCAGTCCAATTCTGCGGGGCTGGTGAATGTTGGGAACCTTATCAACGAGGTCATCGAGAAAAGCGTTCACATAGGTTCGGACCAGAGTAAGCCGGTTAAAATCGAATCCGACATCGAGGATATCATGCTTTACCCGGATCAGGCGGTGCCGATGTCGCTCTTGGCGGCCGAAGCTGCGACCAATGCAATGAAGTATGTCGGTGCAGCCAACGGTGGTGACCGCTGGATCAAGGTGTCGTTCGTCGCAGGCGAGGGCAAGACTCGTGTGTTTCATCTGTCAAACTGCGTGGGCGACGAGCCGGTCATGCAGGGCACGGGCATGGGCACCAAACTGATCAAGGCCTTTGCCATCCAGCTTGACGCCAAGCTGGACGTGGAAGATCAGCCCGACGAGTATGCCCTTACCGTGACGTTCGATGCGGCGGATTTCATAGCACAGGCGGAAAGCTACTGATGAGACCGGTCCCGCAAACTGCGGCCTCTCGGGATTTTCAGGTTTTTATAACCGCCGGCGAAGCCTACCCCGAATTCGAACGCATGTTTCTGAATGCGCGCGAGAAGGTCACGCTCGCGTTCCGGATTTTTGACCCCTGGACAAAGCTGCATTCGCCCGAAGCGCTCGAAATCGGCGACACCTGGATGGACCTGATCGCGCACACCCTAAGCCGCGGTGTTTCGATCGACCTGACCATCACCGATTTCGATCCTGTGCTGCGCCCCGACCTGCATCGTGGCACATGGTCTTCGATTCGTGCGATTGCCGCCGCCGGTGAACTGTCTACGAACCCGGATCTGCTGCGCGTTCATGCGTCGATGCATCCGGCGCGGGTCGGGGCGATCACGCGCCTTGCGCTTTGGCCGCGAACCTATCTTGAAATCCGAAAGACGGTTTCGAAGATCAACACCGACGATCATGCGCATATTGATCGTTTCATGTCCGAAGTACCGTTTCTGAGGCGCAACCTTCGCCGCTTCAAGGATAAGCTGGGCGCGCGGCTGCTGCCGCTGCCTTTCCTTGTTCCGGTTACCCATCACCAAAAGCTCGCGGTTTTCGACCGGGATCTTTTGTACATCGGCGGGCTGGATCTGAACGACAGGCGCTACGATACAACGGCGCATGAAAGACCGGCCGACGAAACGTGGCATGACATACAGGTCAGCGTTAAAGGCCCCGAAGTGGAAGATGCGTTGCGGCATCTGGAGACCTTCGAGGATGTCACTCTGCGCCGGATTGACCCGCCCAAGTTGCCAAACCTGATGCGGACTCTGTCTCGCAAACCGAAACTGAACCTGTTCCGGCTTTCGCCGAGCGTCTGCGTAACGGAATTGTCGGATTTTCATCACGCTACCGTCGCGCGGTCGGAGAACCTGATTTACCTCGAAAGCCAGTTCTTTCGGGATGTGAAATTGGCCAAGAGTTTTGCCATGGCGGCCAAGAAGAATACGGCATTGAAACTCATACTGATTCTGCCAGCGGCCCCGGATGACGTCGCCTTTGAACAGTCTTCAGCGGGAGACGCCCGCTACGGGGAATACTTGCAGGCAAAAAGCGTCAAGATTCTGCGCGAGGCTTTTGGTGACAGGATTTTCATCGGGTCCCCGGCGCGACCCGTGCCCAGCGACACACCCGACCGGAGCAGGATTTACGGGGCACCGATCATCTACGTGCATGCGAAGGTGTCGATCTTCGACCACCGTGAAGCCGTCGTTTCCTCGGCAAACCTGAACGGTCGATCGCTGAAATGGGATACCGAGGCGGGGGTGAGAATATCTCAACCCGAGCACATCTCGCATCTGAAAAAGAAATGTTTCGAGCACTGGCTGGTCGAGGGCATAAACGAATCGTTCTTTGATCCGGATCAGGCGGTCGAAGCATGGCGCAACCGTGCCCGCGAGAACGCGCGCGCCAAGCCCGAGGATCGCAAGGGGTTCATCGTGCCCTATACCTCGGCCCCGGCGCGGCGGTTCGGTCATTCCTTGCCGGGGATCCCCGAAGAAATGGTCTGACCCAGAGAGGCCTCGGCGATGGTGATCATCCAGATCATCAAGGGCAGGGCGATGATGCCGCCGAGCGGTCCCCAGAGCCACAGCCAGAACACCAGTGACAGAAAGACGAGCAGGGGGCTGACTTTCATCTGCTGACCGACAAAGGCCGGGGTGACGAACTGGCCCTCCATCATGTTCATGCACATGTAGAGCGCGGCGGGCGCGACACTGATCGGCCCGTCGAAGACCACGAGACCTGTCACCAAGAGGGTGAACCCCATAACAATGGGGCCGAGATAGAGGATAAAGTTCAGAAGAAAGGCGAGCATTCCCCAAAAGATCGGGGCAGGCATGCCGAACAACTGCATGGCCCCCGCGACAAGGCAGCCAAAAACAAGATTGACCGAGGTGATGGTCAGCACGTATCGGGCGACCTGCTGTTCCGCGAATTCAAAGTCATGCTCGGTCAGCTTTTTGAGCGACGCGCCTATCCAGGAATAGACCTCGACCCGGACCAGCAGGAAGAAATAGAGCGTCCCGGCGAAGATCATCACCTGACCCAGAACCTGCGGCGCGTAGAAAAGCGCATCCGAGGCGCTGGGCATGTTCATCGAGCCTTCCGAGGCGGCCTCACGCGGGGTTTCGGGATCGACCGAGGCGGCAACATCCTTGGAGATCTCGTCCAGACCCTGGAGCATCTGGCGGGCGCCTTCGATGGCTTCGCGGAATTCTCGCCAGATCATGGGCGCGCGGTCCAGCGCCTGACTGACGTAGGGTTCAAGGACCAGCACGATCGTGGCGAGCGCAAGAAGTACGATGACCAGCGTCGCAAGTGCAGCAAGCGCCGGACGAAGGTTCAGCCGCATCCAGAGACGTGAGACCGGCGAAAGCACGATGCCCAGAACAAAGGCCGCCAGCACGGGGCCAAAAAAATTCTGAGCATAATCCAGTACGGCAAAGACAATGACGAGCGAAACAAGAATGACGGCGACCCGGATGAGTGCCGAACTTTCGCGGACAGGGGTGCGCAGCAAGCTGGTTTTTTCTGTGATTGGATTTTCGGTGGTCGGAGAAATTTCGTTGTCCATCAAGCGGTCAAAATCCATTTAAAACAGTCAATTAGCCAAAGGCCGAAATTGTGCGAGGGGAGCCGCTTTTTAGCCACCGATGACAGTGGCACTTCACCTAACTCCTGAACCCGCCGCTGGGTTCCAAAAAAATGTGGATTTCCGAAATTTAAAGTTCGTAGGAGGGCAGGAGATCGAAGGCCGCGCGGAGGGCATCGCCCCAGCCGGTGGAAATCGAATGGTACATCGGGTCGTCCTGCTCGATCCGGATCTTCTTGTGAACCTGAAAAGTGTCCTTTTCATAGGTGATCAGGTCGAAGGGCAGGCCAACGGAAAGGTTTGCCTTTACCGTTGAATCGAACGAGACGAGCAATAGCTTGGCGGCCTCGTTGAAGCTCATGCTGGGGTCATAGGTCCGCACAAGGATCGGCTTGCCGTACTTTGTTTCACCGATCTGGAAAAACGGTGTGTCTTCGGTCGCTTCGACGAAATTGCCCTCGGGGTAGATCAGGAACAGCCGGGGAGGGCCGCCTTCGATCTGGCCGCCGACGATCAGCGTGGCGCGGAACCCGGCATCCGAGGTCTGGCCTTCGCTGGTGCTGTCGCTGATGACTTCCTTGAGCGTCGCGCCGATCAGCCGGGCGACCTGAAACATCGACGGCACCTTGAGGATCGTCGGGTCGCGATCCGAGGCCGCCTTGGAGCGTTCCTCGAGCAGGCTGATCAGCGCCTGCGTCGTTGCAAGGTTTCCGGCGGTCATGATCGTGATGAACCGCTCGCCCGGGACCTCGAAGGTGAACATCTTGCGCGTTACGGAAAAGTTATCGACGCCCGCGTTAGTGCGGGTGTCGGACATGAAAACAAGTCCCCGATCAAGGCTGAGGCCAACGCAGTATGTCATGAAATTTCCGACAAGGATTAGGAGGCGCGTGGACCGTTTATTACTGTTGGACTTGCAGCGACACAATCATTGATTCATCGCCAGAGCCCTGACGCAATCCTGAAATCGGCGCCGCGTCCAGATAATCCCGCCCGGTTGCCACGTTGACGTAGTGCTCGTCGGGGGATTGGGCGTTGGAGACGTCGAACCCGACCCAGCCGAGTGTATCCAGATGCGCCTCGGCCCATGCGTGGGTCGCGCTTTGCTCGACCCGGTCCTTCATCATCAGGTAGCCGCTGACGTAGCGGGCCGGGATACCTGCCGCGCGCGCGGCGGAGATGAAGATCTGCGCGTGGTCCTGACAGACGCCCTTGCCGCCTTTCAGAGCCTCTTCGGCGGTGGTTCCGGCATAGGTTTGGCCTGATCCGTACTTAACCGCCTCGGCGATCCGTGCGGACATGTCGTGCAGCCCTGTCAGCTTGTCCTGCGCCGCCTCGAGCCTGGCCGCGATTTCGCGAATGCCGTCGCCGGGTTTCGTCAGTTTGCTGTGCTGAAGGTACAGCCAGAGCGGGATGGACCCGTAGACCTTGCCGAGAATCCCGGCGGTATCGCGTGTTTCCACGCGACCAGAGGCAGTGATAGACACCTCGGTCGCGCCAGGGTCTATCTGCATCAGCTCGGTCACGTTGCCGTGCTGGTCGTGGTAGATCACTTCGCGGTTGCCGCCGGTGATCTGCACCTTCCAGTCATTGATCCGCTGCTGGGGTGTGTCGCGCGGAATCAGCCGGATTTTCTGAAGCGCGTAATGGACCGGAGTTTCGTAGCTGTAACGCGTTGTGTGGGTGATGGTCAGATGCAAAACGTCGGTTCCGTTCTAGCCGCCAAACCGGAAATCGCTTTCGATCTGCTGGCCGAGCGAATTTATATCCCGAATGAAAGCGGTGATGAATTCATGCAGACCTTCGTCGAAAATCGACTCGATGTCACGGTTTTTGAGCCGGGACTGAATCTTTTCAGCCATCTCGTGGCAGGCATGACGTTCGCCGTAATCCTCGGCCAGATAGTCCAGATTGCTGACGATCTGGCCGATGCAGAAGGAAAGCGAACGGGGTAGGCGGCGGTCGAGGATCAGGAAATCGGCAATGCCAGAGGCGGTCATTTCGCTTTCGCCGAGCCAGCGGAAGGAACGATGTGCCGAGACTGAACGCAGCACGGTTTCCCACTGCACGTTGTCGAGCGATGATCCGACAAAGCTCGTGTTCGGCAAAAGGGTGTAATACTTGACGTCGATGATCCGCGCGGTGTTGTCCGCCCGTTCGATAAAGGTGCCGATGCGCGAGAAATCGTAGATGTCATTGCGCAGCATTGTGCCGTGAAGCGCGCCCCGGACCAGCGCACTTTGCTGGCGGATCGTGTTCAGAACCGACGGCAGTTCGGTTTCGCGAACCGGATTTGCCAACAGCTCTGTCAGCGTCATCCATGTTTCGTTGACGGCTTCCCAGACTTCGGTGGTCAGCGCGGTGCGCACCAGACGCGCATTGTCGCGGGCCGCCCCGGTGACCGAGGTCACGCTGGAAGGGTTGGACGTGTCGCGCAAAAGGTAGTCGACTACGTTGGTAGCGGTGTAATTGTCGTATTTCGCCGCGTATCCGGCAGAAACGCCCGAGGTCGTCACGACCGATTTCCATTCGGATTCGGCGTCTGTCGAGCGGGTCAGCGCAATGCGGAATCCGGCCTCGATCAGGCGCGCGATATTTTCCGTACGCTCAAGGTAGCGGAACATCCAGTAGAGGCCGCCGGCTGTCTTTCCTAGCATTTTCTCAGTCCTCCAGCACCCAGGTGTCCTTGGTGCCGCCGCCCTGGCTCGAGTTGACGACAAGCGATCCTTTGGCGAGCGCGACGCGGGTCAGGCCGCCGGGGACGATATTGATGCCCTGTGGCGATACCAGCACGAAGGGCCGCAAATCGACGTGACGCGGCGCCAGTTCGGATTCCGTAAAGATCGGGACTGTGGAGAGCGAAAGCGTGGGCTGAGCGATGTAATTGCCCGGCTTTGCCTTGAGCTTTTCGGCAAAGGTAGCGAGCTCTTTCTTGCTGGCGGCGGGGCCAACGAGCATGCCGTAGCCGCCCGAGCCGTGCACCTCTTTGACCACCAGATCCTTGAGGTTATCGAGCACGTATTGAAGCGCGCCGGGTTCACCGCAACGCCATGTCTCGACATTCTTCAGGATGGCCTTCTCGCCAGTGTAAAACTCGACGATATCCGGCATGTAGGAATAGATCGCCTTGTCATCCGCGATGCCTGCGCCGGGCGCGTTGGCGATGGTGATGTTGCCCGCGCGGTAGACGTCCATGATGCCGGGGACGCCCAGCATGGATTCCGGATTGAAGGTCAGCGGGTCGAGAAAATCGTCGTCGATCCGGCGGTAAATCACGTCGATCCGCTTGTACCCCTGGGTCGTGCGCATCGCGATATGGCCATCGACCACCCGCAGGTCATGGCCTTCGACCAGTTCCGCGCCCATCTGGTCGGCGAGGAAGGAATGTTCGAAATAGGCCGAGTTGTAGATGCCCGGTGTCAGCACGGCGATGGTCGGCTTCGATCCGGCCGAACTCGGCGCACAGGCGGCAAGCGAGCGGCGCAGGTTCTTGGGATAGTCGCTGACCGGCTGAACCTTGATCTTGGAGAACAGCTCGGGGAACATCTGGAGCATCGTCTCGCGGTTTTCGAGCATGTAGGACACGCCCGATGGCGTGCGCGCGTTGTCTTCGAGAACAAAGAAATCGCCTTCGCCGGTGCGCACGATGTCGGTGCCGACGATGTGGGTGTAGACTTGGCCCGGCGGGCTGAAACCCAGCATTTGCGGCAGAAAGGCTTCGTTCCCTTCGATTAGGTGCTTGGGCACGCGTCCGGCGCGCAGGATTTCCTGACGGTTATAGATGTCATGCAAAAAGGCGTTGATCGCGGCGACCCGCTGCTCGATGCCTTTTGCCAGCTTCGTCCATTCCCGTTGGGCAAGGATACGCGGGACCAGATCAAAGGGGATCAGACGCTCCTGCGCCTCGCTCTGGCCGTAAACGTTAAAGGTAATGCCGGTCCGCCGGAAGAATGTCTCGGCATCCTGCGATTTCTTTGCGAGACGTTCGGCGTCCTGTTCAGCAAACCAATCGTGATAGGCCGCATAGGCATCACGGACAGTGCCGTTGTGGCCGTTCATCTCGTCGAAAAATTTGTTTTCACCAACCATGACTTAACCATAGTGGGTTTCTTTGTTTCGACAACAGGAGACAGTGCCGGGAATATTCCGCCGTCCTTCGGATGGACCCGCCTGCCTGTTTCTTAGGCTTGTATTTCCTGTCTGTTTTCAAACGATTGGGCCCCATCTTGGTCGGTGGCCCGGTCGAATGCCGGGCTTTCAGTCAAAAGGTTAGACGGCAGCGCGCGGCGTCGCAACCTAAAGTGGTTTGGCGGCGTGCCGTTCGTATGAAACGGGCGTCAGGCGCGGGTTCTGATCCTGACTGATCTGGCAATGGCGCGCGACTTTTGCTTTTCGCGCAGGAATACGAAAAGACCCGATCCGATGATAAGCGCCATGCCAATCCAGATTGTCAGATCCGGCAGGTCGGACCAGAAGAGCCAGCCCCACAACACGGCCAGCGGCAGGCCAGCATATTCGAACGGGGCAAGCGTCGCCGCGTCGGTCATGCGGTAGGCCTGGCTCACGCAATAGCCGATGATCGCCGAGTTGAGTCCCAGCCCGATCAGCGGCCCCCAGTCGCCATCCTGCGGCCAGACCCAGGCGCGCAGGAGGAAGAGCAGACTGGGATTGTCCACGCCTTCGACGAAGTGCCCGTCGCCTGCGACGAGGTAAAACCCTATCGAGACGATCATGAACGTCCCCTGTATATATACGGAAAGGGCCGAGGCCTTGCTGGTGGCGCCCAGCCTGCGGGTCAAAAGCTGCATCAGCGCATAGGTCAGGGCGGCGAACACCGGCAGGAGCAGAATGATGCGGCTGACCTCAAGCGATCCGGCCGCCGCCCAGGGGCGCTGCATAATGACGACGCCGATAAAGCCGACTAGCACAGCCCCCATCCTAAGCGGGCCGACTTTCTCGCCCAGCAGGGGGATCGACAGCACCGTGATGAACAGCGGCGCGACAAAGAACAGCGCGGTAGCATTGGCCAGTGGCAGGGCCGCGATGGCAACGAAATAGGTCATGTTCGACACGACAACCAACAAGGCCCGGCAAAGCTGCAACCAGGGCGCTTTGGGCTTGAGGATCGACCAGCCGCCTTCAAGCTGCACAAGTAACAGGCTGAAACCTATGCCGATCGCTGAGCGGATAAACACGATCTGGTGCAGGGGATAGCCGCCGGACAGGGATTTGATCAGCAGATCGTTGATGGACATCGCAAGAACGCCCGCAAGAATGAAAAAGATGCCCGAGGCAGCATGGTTTGTCGGCATCAGTTTCATGGGGTTCCTCCGACTTCTCTCAGGCGCGTTGCCACGACCGGTACGCGACTGTGCTACCATGGTCGGTATTTGCTGCAAGGTCTGTTTCCGACATTTCCTTGCAGAGTTCGTATTGGCGTAACGGCAAGTTCTCGTTTAGAAATCAAGGCCACGGGTATTCATCAAGAGGAGCCACCCCAATGCAGATGAGCGATCAGCGCGAGATCAAGGCAGACCCCGCAACGGTTTACGCAGCCCTTCTTGATCCCGATATGCTGAAGAACTGCGTGCCCGGCGCGCAGGAAGTCACCGGCAATCCGCAGGATGGCTACGAGGCAACGGTCGTCCAGAAGGTCGGGCCTGTCAAAGCGACGTTCAAAGGTCAGGTCACGATGACCGACATGGTCGAAAACGAAAAGATGACCATCACCGGCGAAGGCAAGGGCGGTGCGGCAGGATTTGCCAAGGGTGGGGCGGTGGTCACGTTGGAGCCAACCGACACCGGTGGCACGTTGCTCAGCTATGATGTCGAGGCCAAGGTCGGCGGCAAGCTCGCGCAGTTGGGCAGCCGGCTGATCGACGGGTTTGCCAAGAAGATGGCTGATCAGTTCTTTTCTAACTTTGTCGAGCAGATCGAAGGCCCCGCCGAAGAAGGCGAGCCCGTCGCCGAAGAAGCGCCTGCGAAAAAGGGCTGGTTCAGCAAAACCTGAGCTTCGCCATCGCTTTGAAAACAAGCCGCACAGGTACCTGTGCGGCAAAATATATTGGCCTCTGACCCGGATCGGCATAGATCGCTGCTGAAAAAGGAGGCAGAGATGGCCGCAATTCTCAGCGTAAAAAATCTGCGCAAAGTTTATGATGGCGGGTTCGAGGCGCTGAAAGGCGTTTCGCTCGACATCGAAGAGGGGGAAATCCTTGCTCTTCTCGGACCGAACGGTGCCGGGAAAACGACTCTTATTTCCGCGGTCTGCGGGCTGGTGACCCCGTCTTCGGGGTCGGTGACGGTGGGTGGGCATGACATCCTGCGTGACTACAGGGCGGCTCGATCGTTGATCGGACTGGTGCCGCAGGAAGTCGTCGTGGAGCAGTTCGAGACCGTCCGCAACACCGTGCGCCTGAGCCGTGGACTTTTCGGCAAACCTCGCAACGATGCGCTGGTCGAGGAAATCCTGCGCAAGCTCTCGCTCTGGGATAAGCGCGACAACCAGATCAAGGAACTGTCGGGCGGCATGAAACGCCGCGTGCTGATCGCCAAGGCGCTGGCGCATGAGCCGCGTGTGCTGTTCCTTGATGAGCCGACCGCCGGTGTGGACGTGGCGTTGCGCAAGGACATGTGGGACATCGTTGCCGAGATGAAGGCCGATGGCGTGACCATCATCCTGACGACGCATTACATCGAAGAGGCCGAAGCCATCGCCGACCGTATCGGTGTCATCACGCGTGGAGAGCTTCTTCTCGTGCAGGAGAAAGCCGAACTGATGCGGCAGATGGGCCGCAAACAGCTTGAGGTGCAGCTGACCGCGCCGATCGAAACGCTTCCCGCCAGTCTCGCGGATTTCGGTCTTGAAATCGGGGAGGGGGGCGAGACGCTGATCTATTCCTACGATACCCACGCGGAACGGACCGGCATCACCAAGCTGTTGAACGCCATTTCCGACGCGGGGCTGACGCTGCGCGATGTTCAGACGCGGCAGAGCAGCCTTGAGGATATCTTTGTCAATCTGGTCGAGGAGGACGCGTAATGAACTGGATCGCTATCGCCGCCATCTACCGGTTCGAGATGTCGCGCTTCTTTCGGACGATCATGCAAAGCTTTGTCTCGCCGGTGATCTCGACCTCGCTCTACTTTGTGGTGTTCGGTGCGGCCATCGGCAGCCGGATCGATCAGGTCGAAGGAGTCAGCTATGGCGCTTTCATCGTGCCGGGGCTGATCATGCTGTCGGTCATCACCCAGTCGATTTCCAACGCGGCCTTCGGTATCTATTTCCCCAAGTTCATCGGCACGATCTATGAACATCTGTCAGCGCCGATCAGCTTTTTCGAGATCGTGCTAGGCTACGTGGGGGCGGCAGCGACCAAGGCGTTGTTCATCGGTGTCGTGATCCTGATTACCGCGAATTTCTTCGTGGATCTGAATATCGCACACCCGCTGGCGATGGTGGCGTTTCTGATGATGACATGTCTCAGCTTTGCGCTTTTCGGGTTCATCATCGGGATCTGGGCGAAGAATTTCGAACAACTGCAACTGGTGCCGTTGCTGATCGTCACGCCGCTGATCTTTCTGGGCGGGTCTTTCTATTCCGTGTCGATGCTGCCGCCGGTCTGGCAGACCGTCACGCATTTCAACCCGGTACTCTATTTGATCTCGGGGTTCCGCTGGGCGTTCTTCGACATGGCGGATGTGCCGATTGGCATAAGCCTGCTAGCGATCGCCTTGTTTACCGGGCTGTGCCTTGGCGTGATCTGGCTGATCTTCCGTACCGGCTGGCGCATCCGGAGCTGATCCTGAGTGGTATTTTTGCTGGCGAGGCATGAATTCGTGCCTTGCCCGCAAGTCAAGTTGGCCCCACACCTTGTTTAGGGGCAGTCGCCAATCTACATCCGTCTTCATGATGTTACGGCTGCCCTTTATCAAAAAACCGCCGATTGTATCGGTCGTGCGGATGAGCGGAACTATCGGGATGGCGGGGCGTGCCTCGCTGACCGATGCGGCATTGGCCCCGATCCTTGAAAAAGCATTCAAGCGCGGCAAACCCGTCGCTGTGGCTCTTGAAATCAATTCGCCCGGCGGATCGCCGGTGCAATCCTCGCTGATCGGCGCGCGCATCCGCCGCCTGTCCGAGGAAAACGACATTCCGGTATTCGCCTTTGTAGAGGATGTTGCTGCGTCTGGCGGCTACTGGCTTGCCGCGGCGGCGGATGAAATCTATGGCGATGATTGTTCTGTGCTCGGATCCATCGGGGTAATTTCGTCCGGGTTCGGCGCGCATGTATTCCTTGCCCGGCAGGGGGTTGAGCGACGCGTCTATACGGCTGGCAAATCGAAATCCATGCTCG
Organism: Paracoccaceae bacterium; assembly: GCA_018223035.1. Classification (GTDB taxonomy): domain Bacteria; phylum Pseudomonadota; class Alphaproteobacteria; order Rhodobacterales; family Rhodobacteraceae; genus Heliomarina. The sequence continues at coordinate 76,629 of JAAEZD010000001.1, read as the reverse complement.
ACCCCTTCAGCCCTGAAAATCCCGAAGACGTGGCGCGTCTCAAGACCCTGTTGGACGACATGCACGGCAATTTCATTTCCTACGTGAAATCGCGCCGGGGCGAGAAGCTTGATACCAAGCATGATCTTTTCACTGGGGAAATATGGCTGGCGCGGCGCGCCGCCGAACTTGGCCTGATCGACGGGATCGGACATCTGAAACCCAAGATGTTGGCCCGGTTTGGCGAAAAGACCAAATTCCGCCGCTATGCGATGAAGCGGCCCTTCCTGTCGCGCTTTGGCGCGTCACTGGCGCAGGACGCCATTGGAAGCATTGAGGAGCGGGCGGAATTTGCCCGTTTTGGCCTTTGACGTGATCCTCAAGATTGTACTTCTTTTCCTTATCGCGATGGGCGTGCTGGCGATGTTCGGGCGGTTGAGACTTCCGGGCGCGAAACGACTGACTGACGCGAAATGCCCATCATGCGGGCGCTACAGGATCGGCAAGGGGCCATGCGCCTGCGGAGGGAGTAAGAAACGTTGATCATGCCTTGGATCCTGACGGCGCTGGGGCTGGTCATCCTGCTTCTGGCTGGCGATGCGCTTGTGCGCGGTGCGGTGAACCTGTCGTTGCGGCTGGGTATCCCGGCTCTGATCGTCAGCCTGACAATCGTCGCCTTCGGCACCTCCGCGCCGGAACTTCTCATCTCGATCAGTGCGATCCGGGACAACCTGCCGGGCATCGCGTTGGGCAATGTGGTCGGGTCGAATACGGCGAACGTTTTGATGGTGCTTGGCATCCCGGCGATTCTGGCGCGGATGCACACCAGCGAATGCGACACGCGCAAGACCTATGTCTTCATGCTCATGGGGACTGTCCTTTTCATCGGGCTGGCGTTCTTTGGCACCTTCACGGTCTGGTCCGGTCTGATCCTGCTGGCCGGGATAGCGCTGGTGCTTTTCGATCAGTTTCGCGATGCAAGGGCCCACCGTCGGGCCTGTAAGGACGACGAAGATGATCTTCCGGAAGAGGCAGATCCGAACATGCCGTACTGGCGGATCTGTCTTTACCTAGCGCTGGGCCTGATTGGCCTGCCGCTGGGTGCCAATCTGCTTGTCGAAAACGCCAGCGTGATAGCGCGTGCCTATGGCGTGAGCGAGACCGCGATCGGTCTGACACTGGTGGCGATCGGGACGTCCTTGCCAGAGCTGGCAACGACGGTCATGGCCGCCCTGCGGCGGCAGGCCGATGTGGCGCTGGGCAATGTCATCGGGTCGAACGTCTTCAACCTGCTGGCCATCATCGGCATCGCGACATTCTTCGGACGCATCCCGGTCGACCCGGAGTTCCTGTATTTCGATCTTTGGGTTATGCTCGGTGCCTCGCTGGTGCTGATCCCCTTTGTCTTTTTCGGGCGTGATCTCACCCGGCGCTGGGGCGTCGTATTGACCGGCCTTTACGCGGTCTATCTTGTCATCGTCCTTACCTGATACGGAGTCACGGCATGAAACGGGCGCTGGTCACCGGTGGCGGAAAACGACTGGGACGCGAGATGGCGCTTTATCTCGCCGGTCGGGGTTTTGACGTAGCGGTTCACTACGCGGGTTCGCGGGAAGGGGCGCAGGAGGTTGTTGCCGAGATCGACGCGATGGGGCGCAACGCCGTCGCGCTGCAGGCAGACTTTCTGAACGAAGACTCAGTCGCGCAATTGTTCCCCCAAGCTGTCGAAGGGCTGGGCGGCACCGTCACCTGTCTCGTCAATAACGCCTCCATTTTCGAACAGGATGATGTTGCCTCGGCCAGTCGCGAGAGTTGGGACCGTCATTTTGACAGCAACCTGCGGGCGCCTTTCGTTCTGACCCAGGCGATGGCCGCGCAAGGCCTGCAACCCGAAACGGACGCCGCTGGCGAACCGGTTGCAGGGGGGCTGATCGTGAACATGATCGACCAGCGGGTGCGAAAGCTCACGCCGGATTTCATGAGCTACACCCTCGCGAAATCTGCCCTCTGGACGCTGACACAGACCACGGCGCGAGCGCTTGCCCCGGCGATCCGGGTCAATGGAATCGGTCCCGGCCCGACCCTTCAGGGCGAACGGCAAAGCGCGGAAGGATTCGCGGAGCAAAGATCGCGTACAGTGCTGAAACGCGGTTCGAATCCCGAGGATATCACCGCAGCGCTTGGCTACTTTCTGGACGCGCCGGGGGTTACCGGACAGATGCTTTGCGTCGATGGCGGGCAGCATCTGGCCTGGCAGACGCCGGATGTGCAGGGCCCTGAATAGCAAATTCGCAAAAAGTTTTGCACGCAGAGCCAAGTCGTTACAAAAGTGTAAAAATTTATCGTTTGATATCATCGTTTTGGGCGCTAGCAGAAAAAGAATGCCCTAAAATCAGTAAATTGTCGCCGCGCACAAATATTGGGCAAATCAGCGAACCCGCCCGAAACTAATGAAAATTTCCGTATGCCCCAAAGTTATCATCGTAGTTATCCACAGAAACCGTGGATTTGTTTCGGGTTGATCCCGCGCGCTCAAGATTGCAGCCAGCGCGCGGGAATCATATCTGTGGAGCATGAATGAAATGCCCGATCCCGATACGCGAGACGATGTGACCGGTTATGCCTGCATTCAGGGCTATCTGAAGACAATCGATTCTTCTCCCGGCGTCTACCGGATGCTGGATTCGCAGGCGCGGGTTCTCTACGTCGGTAAGGCGCGGAACCTGCGGGCGCGGGTGTCGAACTATGCGCGCCCCGGCGGGCATTCGCCGCGGATCGAGCGGATGATCCGCGACACGGCTGCGATGATGTTCCTGACGACGCGGACGGAAACCGAAGCGCTGCTGCTTGAGCAGAACCTGATCAAACAGCTCAAGCCCAAGTACAACGTGTTGCTGCGCGACGACAAAAGTTTCCCGAATATCCTTGTCGCCAAGGATCATCCCTATCCCCAGATCAAGAAGCACCGCGGCGCCAAGAAGGAGAAGGGGGCCTATTTTGGCCCCTTTGCCAGCGCTGGGGCGGTGAACCGGACGCTGAACCAGCTGCAAAAGGCGTTCCTGCTGCGTAATTGCTCGGATTCCATGTTCGACTCCCGCACGCGCCCCTGCTTGCTGTACCAGATCAAACGCTGCTCTGCGCCCTGCGTCGATTACATCTCGGCGGAGGATTATGCGGCCTCGGTCGCGGACGCCGAAAAATTCCTGAGTGGCCGTTCGACTCGCGTGCAGGAGGACCTTGCCAGCCAGATGGCCGCGGCATCGGAGGCGATGGAGTTCGAACGCGCTGCCGGGTTGCGTGATCGTATTCGGGCCCTGACGCAGGTACAGACGAGCCAGGGGATCAATCCGAGGGGCGTGACCGAGGCAGACGTGATCGCGCTGCACATGGAAGGCGGGCAGGCCTGCGTCCAGGTCTTCTTTATCCGTGCCAACCAGAACTGGGGCAACAAGGACTTTTACCCGCGAGTCGGTCCGGATGTCGCCCCGGCCGAAGTCATGGAGGCGTTTCTTGGTCAGTTTTACGACAACAAGGAACCGCCCCGTCAGTTGATCCTGTCCGATGGAATCGAGAACGAAGACCTGATGGTGCAGGCCCTGAGTGACAAGGCCGGTCGCAAGGTCGAGATCCTCTTGCCGCAGCGTGGCGAAAAGTCCGAACTGGTCTCGGGTGCGCTGCGCAACGCGCGGGAATCGCTTGCCCGCCGGATGGCGGAAAGCGCGACACAGGGCAAATTGCTGAGCGGTCTGGCCGAGGCCTTTGGGCTCGAAGGGCCGTTGCAGCGCATCGAGGTTTATGACAACAGCCACATTCAGGGCACCAATGCCGTCGGGGCGATGATCGTCGCCGGGCCTGAAGGGTTCATGAAGAACAGCTATCGCAAGTTCAACATCCGCGGGGATGACCTGACGCCGGGGGACGACTTTGGCATGATGAAAGAGGTGCTGAACCGGCGTTTCTCGCGCCTGATCAAGGAAGACCCGGACCGTGACAAGGGCATGTGGCCCGATCTACTGCTTATCGACGGTGGCGCGGGGCAGGTCAGTGCCGTGGCCGAGATCATGCGTGAGCACGGCGTCGAGGATATTCCGATGGTCGGCGTCGCCAAGGGGATCGACCGCGATCAGGGCAAGGAAGAATTCCACCGGATCGGCCAGCGCCCCTTTGCGCTGCGCCGCAATGACCCGGTGCTGTATTTCGTGCAGCGCATGCGGGACGAGGCGCACCGCTTTGCCATCGGCACCCATCGCGCCAAGCGCGCCAAGGCTATCGGCGCGACGCCGCTGGACGATGTGCCCGGTGTCGGGGCCACGCGCAAACGGGCGCTGCTGGCGCATTTCGGATCGGCCAAGGCGGTATCCCGCGCAAATCTTGCCGATCTCAAGGCAGTCGATGGAATTTCCGACACGCTTGCGGAAACGATCTATGATTTCTTTCACGATCGCGGTTGAGGCAGGGTAGTGCTTTTCAATGCCGTGCCTTCCCTGTAGGTGAAACATATGAAATGGACGCTGCCTAATATCCTGACCACGCTACGTCTTTTGGCGGCACCCTGCCTTGCCGTCATGTTCCTTTATTTCGAACGCCCCTATGCGGACTGGATCGCGCTTATCCTGTTCATCAGTGCGGCCGTCACGGACTGGTTTGACGGCTATCTGGCGCGAAGCAGGAAACAGGTGACGAAACTGGGCGCGATGCTGGACCCGATTGCCGACAAGGCGATGGTGGTCATCGCGCTGATGGTCATCGTCGGGTATTCCTCGATGTCGCCCTGGCTTGTGCTGCCTGCAACGGTCATCCTGTTCCGCGAAGTGTTCGTATCGGGCTTGCGTGAGTTTCTTGGGGATACGGCGGGCACGCTGAAAGTGACCGCGCTTGCCAAATGGAAAACGACCGCGCAGATGATCGCCATCGCGGTGCTGTTCTCTCAGGGGATTTTCGAGCATTTCCTGGTGATTTCCCTGACCGGTATGGAGCAGGAAACCATCAACGGGGTCTTCGCGGGCGATGTTCGTGACACGAACGGGTTGCTTTGGAAATCGGCTGGCGAAGTCTGGGCGGGCCGCATCGGTCTTTGGCTCTTGTGGGTCGCGGCCGGGCTGACGCTCATCACCGGGTTCGACTACCTGCGCAAGGCATTGCCATTTCTGCGGGAGGTGAATTGATGGATGTACTTTACTTCGCATGGGTCCGTGAGCGGATCGGCGCGCCGAAGGACAAGATCGAGACCAACGCAGCGACCGTTACGGAACTGGTCGATGAACTGCGGGCGCGTGAACCCCGTTATGAGGCCGCTTTCGCTGATCTGAGCGCTCTAAGGGTGGCTGTGGATCAGGAACTTTCGGATTTCGACGCGCCGCTGGCCGGCGTGCGCGAGGTCGCCTTTTTCCCGCCTATGACCGGGGGCTGATCCCGTGCGGGTGGCGATCCAGTCCGACAGCTTTGATTTTGCGTCCGAGGCGGAGGCCTTTGCCCGCGATCTAGACGGGGCAGGCGCGGTGGTCACCTTTACCGGAATCGTCCGCGATGTGTCCGGCGGGCTTGAGGCGATGGAGATCGAGCATTACCCCGGCATGACCCAATCCGCCCTGACCGCCATTGCCGAGGAAGCGATAGAACGCTGGTCGCTGGCTGATGCGCTGGTCATTCATCGTCACGGACGGCTTGCCGTGGGCGAACAGATTATGATGGTTGCCACCGCCGCGCCGCATCGCGGAGATGCATTTGAGGCGGCGCAATTCCTGATGGATTACCTGAAAACCCGTGCGCCTTTCTGGAAGAAGGAAATCACGCGCGACGGGGCCGAATGGGTCGCGGCCCGCGAAGATGACGAAACCGCGTTGAACCGCTGGAAATGAATCCCTCTTTCAAAGGCAAGCTGGTCGCACTTGTCGGCGTGCTCGTCCTGACGCCCGATACGTTGTTCATGCGATGGTCCGAGTTTTCCGGACCGGCGATGGTAGGCTGGCGCGGATCGCTGATGGCGGCTGTCTTCCTGTTGATATGGGCCATCACCAGCCGCGACCGTCGCGCCGACACGCGGCTTTTGTTCAGCCTGCCGGGGATCACCGCTATACTCGCGCAGTCGCTGAATGCATGGGGCTTTTCGACCGGCGTGGCGCTTGCGCCGGTCTCGGTCGTGTTGATCGCGGTGGCCACCGTGCCGATCTGGGCCGCCTTTTTCAGCCGCGTCATTATTGGCGAAAATACCCGCCGGGCGACCTGGGTGGCGACGGCGCTTGTGTTGGTCGGGATCGTCATCGCTGCGGTGGGGGACGGGTTCGACATCAGCGGCAGAACCGAAATCATCCTTGGCGCGGGCTGCGGACTGCTTGTGGCGGCCATGCTCGCGCTGAGTTTCGTGGTGTTCCGCTTGCGTCCTGATCTCCCGATCCTGCTGAGCGTAGGCAGTGGCGCCGCACTGGCCGGATTCTGGGGTATCATGAGTGCGGGGTCCGAGGGCATGGCAGATGGGCATCTCTGGCCGATCCTTGTCTGCGGTCTGCTTGTCCTGCCGTTTTCCTTCTTTGCGATGTCGGCAGCGTCCCGGCTGACTCAGGCCGCGAACGTCAGCCTGATTATTCTTCTCGAAACGATGCTCGGCCCGGTCTGGGTCTATTACGGCATCGGAGAAGCACCGGGGCCGGCCATGTGGATCGGGGGGCCGCTGGTGGTGCTGACGCTGGCGGTCTACATTGTCTGGACAACGCGGCATCCGCTTGAGCAGGCGTCGCTCGCTACCGGATAGCGTGCAGGCTCAGACCTTGGTCTGCTGCGCCTGAATATGCTCGACGTAACGGCGCATCTCTTCGGCCTCGTGCCGGGCCTCGCGCAGCCCGTCCATCGCGGCGCGCAGCTCGGCCTCGGTCTGGCTCAGCTGGTTCGACAGTTCGGATTCGCGCTGCTGCAGGTATGCAATCGCCTGATCCCGGGTCTCTTCTGCCTCGTGCAACTCCTGGCTCATGCGATCCAGTTCATTCACATCCTGCGGGCTGACACGGGTAAACCGGTGTACCAGCCAGTTCGCGAACCAGCCCGTCGCGAAGGCGACGAACAGGACGATGGCCGTCGGGATGATGAATTCTATTCTATTCACTTTCTGATCCTTCTTCGGGCGATTCCGCCTTTTCCTCCGTCTCGGCGTCGGGCGTGGATTCCGCCGTGTCCGCAGCGTCATCGACCGAACTGTCTTCTTCCGTCGCACCATCCTCCGCGGCGGCCTCGCGCGCGACGGCGTCGAGCGTTGACGGTGTCTCTTGCGTCGGTTCAGGCAGGATCAGGCGGAATTCGATCCGCCGGTTATTCTCGCGCCCGGCCTCGGTACTATTATCCGCGATGGGGTTTGCTTCGCCATAGCCTTTTGCAGTGTAGCTTGACGTCAGGATCCGGCGGGCGCGCAATTCATTCAGCACCGATTGCGCGCGGTCCTGGCTGAGAAGCTGGTTCATCGATTCCCGGCCTTGGCTGTCCGTGTGGCCCTGAATTTCGATCCGCAGGTCGCCGCATTCCGCAAGGATGTCGGCAATCGCGTTCATCGTATCCAGCGATTCTGCCGCAATGGTGGCAGAGCCCGGTTCGAAGGTGATCTTGCCGGTCGACCGCTGAACCTCGGCAATATCCGCTTCGCACATCTCGGGTGTTTTCGGCTCGTCCGCCGGGGGCGGCGGCGGTTGATAGGCGACTTCGAGATCGTAGGTCTCATTTTCGCCCAGACGGTCAGCCAGCAGGCCGGAAATCTCGGCGCTGGCGTCCTCGTCATTGGCGATACCGCGCAGCTTGAGGCTTTCCGGGGTCACGACCACGACACCCTGAACAAGACGCGACAGCGCCTCGATGCCCGAAAGCACCCGCACGGGCCAGTCGCCGGGCAGCCCCTCGGCAGTCCGGGCAGCGGAATAGACGCTGGCAGAGCCGAACCGCGCCTTGGCATAGCTGTCGGCCATGCGCTGCAGGTTTTCGTCGTTGAGACGCCCGCGCAGCTGGACAAGGCCTTCGGGGCTGAGCGTGGCAGTGAATTCCGGCGTGATGTTTTCGTCTTTCGACTCCGGTTCCGGCAGCACCGCATGCAGCACGAAGACCGACGGCAGATCGGCCTCCAACTCGCCCACGACCTTGTCGAAAAGGGCGGGATCGGTGCCTTGCTGCGCCACGAGTGTCACGTCCGCATCGGCAAAAGTGACCGAGCCCGCACCAAGTTCGCCCACGGCGTTCAGGGCCTGAACCACAGCTTCGGCCCAGTTCGGCGAAGGCACACCCAGACCGATGACGCAGCGCGCGCCTGTCGTGTTCCCGGCGGCCTCGGCAGCTACGAGAATCCTTTCGCGCGCCTCTTCGGTATCGGCAGAGCAGGCATCGAACCGGCCGCCTTCGTCATCTATAATATACCTAAGCGTAAAGGGTGTGATGACCGGGCGCGGGGCCGAGATTTCCAGCCGGACATTGAGACCGGGATGTGCTGCGCGGTTCAGGGTATCTTCGAGTTTCTTGCGCGCCTCGGGGCTGTCGACCACGGCGTTGATCGTGACCTGTCCGACACCGATGGACACCTTTGAACGCGGCAGTTGCGACAAGGCGGACAGCGTATAGGCCATCGCGTCTTCCCAGCCGTCCGGTACGGGGTAGTCGGCAACTTCCATCAGGTCGCTGACCGGTGCGGGTTTGGCGATATCCTCAAGCCGTTCCACGAGCGCATCGCGATCGGTGGCGGCAGGGATCAGGCCGATCATCGAAATCCCGCTCGCGTTTCGTAGGATTTCGACAGAGAAACGCGGTGGCGCAAGCGCCTTGCTGGCCTCGACATCCATCTGGTCGACGATCCGGGTGGTATCCACAACCTCTGCCACCGTGGTGACGGCGTTGAACCGGGTGGCTTCGTCCGGGGCCGTTCCGGTCAGGATGACACGCAGACCATCGGCTTCGACCTCGGTCCAGTCATGCCCGTGCGAATCGAGCGCCCCGCGTACCGCGATTTCCGAGGATTCTTCGACGGCCGTTGCAATGAAACCCGAAGCGGCGAGGCTAATTCCAGCAGCTGCTACAAAGGTCAGACCGCTGATGAAGAGAACCGATAAACGCATTGAACTCGGTTTGCCTTCCTTCTTGTGAAACTGGCGAATTCATAACGGCACAGGACTAGGGGATCAATCAAACGCACAGGGCAAATGCGAAGAAGATAAGCGGAATAAGGCCGGTATCGCGATTTGCGTGAAACAGTCGAAGCATCTTTGCATTGTCCTCGGGGTCGAAGCCGCGCAATTGCCACGCCATATGCCATCCCATGGCCCAGGGTCCTGCAAGCGCGAGGACCAGTGCAAGCACCGAAACCTGACCCAGAAGCGCCTGTATGATCGCCAGCCCCATCAGGGTGACACAGATCACGAGAAAATATTTCAGGTAGCGCGGCGAGTCGGCCCCGAACAGGCGCGCGGTGGATTTCACACCGATCAGCGCGTCGTCTTCGGTATCCTGATGGGCATAGATCGTGTCATAGAAAAGCGTCCAGGCGATCCCGGCGAGGTAGAGCGTGATCGCAGGCCAGCCGAGCGATCCGCTATGGGCGGTCCAGGCCAGCAGGGCACCCCAGTTAAAGGCCAGACCCAGAAAGACCTGCGGCCACCAAGTAAATCGCTTGGCAAAGGGATAGATCGCAACAGGCAACAGGCTGAGAATCCCAAGCGCAATCGCGGCGGTGTTGAAGGTCAGCAGGATGCAAAAGGCAATCAGCGACTGGGCGACCAGATAGGCCAGTGCCTGTTTCACGGTCACCGCGCCCGCCGGGATCGGGCGCGACCGGGTACGCGCCACCTTGTCGTCGATGTCTCGGTCCGTGATGTCGTTCCACGTACATCCCGCGCCGCGCATCAGCCAGGCACCGATACCGCAGCCGACAAAGATCCAGAGATCTTCCCAGCGCGCATCCTGCCCGGCCAGCATGGCCAACGCCAGTCCCCACCAGCACGGCAGCAGCAAGAGCCATGTGCCGATGGGCCGGTCGGCGCGCGAGAGCCGCAGATAGGGGCGGGTGGCCTCGGGCGCATAAAGATCGACCCAGTTGCCGCGTGCTGCATCCGCAACCTGTCCATCTGGTGTCGGGGCGTTGCCTTGCATATATCCATTCCATGAGTGCGAAAATCAGACTGTATGTAGATCACCCTCTGGGGCAGGGGCAAACGGTTCCTTTGGAACGCGATCAGGCGCATTACCTGTTCGGGGTCATGCGGCTGGGGCAGGGGGCGCAGATCCTGCTGTTCAACGGGCATGAAGGCGAATGGCTGGCCGAGGTGGTCGAGGCTGGCAAGCGCGGCGGATTGCTGAATATTCTCGAGCAGACCGCGCCGCTGCAGGAACCGCCCGATCTCTGGCTGCTCTTCGCGCCGATCAAAAAGGCGCGCACCGATTTCATCGTGGAAAAGGCGGTGGAGCTGGGCGCGGCGCGGATCGTCCCGGTTCAGACGGAATTCACCAACTCCGAGCGAATCCGGCAGGACAGGTTGCAGGCCCATGCGGTCGAGGCAGCCGAGCAATGCGGTGCGACAGTGGTGCCCGACGTGACCGATCTTCACAAGCTCGACCGGCTGCTGGCCGATTGGCCGGGCGAACGGACGCTCTATTTCTGTGACGAGGCGCAAGCCGGTACACCCAGCGGTTTTGCCGATGAAACCGGGCCCGCCGCGATCCTGATCGGACCCGAAGGCGGGTTTTCCGAAGCGGAACGGGCGCGCTTGTCATCAAAGCCATTTGCCCGCACGCTAAGCCTTGGCCCGCGGATATTGCGGGCGGATACGGCTGCGGCAGCGGCGATCACGCTCTGGCAGTATCACAGGGGGGATTGGAGATGAGTTTTATCCGGCCCGAGGCGCGCGACGCGATCTGGCGCTGGCGCGAGGTGCTGACCGGCATCGCCGTCGCCCTGGTGGGTCTGTCATGGGTGCTTGGCCCGCGCGGGCTGCTGGGCCTAGTCGGCTGGGTCGCCATCGCCATCGGTATCGCCCTGGTCGTGATCGGTGCGCAACAGGCCCGGTTCCGCAAGACCGAAGATGGCCCGGGTGTGGTGACGGTAGACGAAGGCCAGATCGCCTATTTCGGACCGCTGACCGGCGGTGCCGTGGCGCTTGGCGATATCGAACGCCTGACGCTTGATCCGACGGCCCGCCCGCCGCATTGGGTGCTTAGCCAAAAGGAACAGCCCGCCCTGAACATCCCGGTAAACGCCGCCGGGTCAGAGGCGCTTTTTGATGCGTTTTCAGCGCTTCCCGGTATCCGGACGGAACGCATGCTAAGCCATCTTCGGGGCAAAACCCTTCACCCTGTCGTGATCTGGGAACGGGTGCCGCTTCGGCCGGTGAACCAAAGGCTGCATTGACACCCCGGCGAATTCGTCCCACTTCTGGCCGCTACGGTACAACGAGAACGGAACCTATCTCTCATGTCCATTCCCCAATCCGGCGGTGGCCCGATCGAGCGGCACGAACAACTGGCCCAATACCTGGCCGATGGCTGCAAACCCAAGGCCGATTGGCGGATCGGAACCGAGCATGAAAAGTTCGGGTATTGCAAAGATACGCACAAGCCGATTCCCTATGAAGGCGAACGCTCTGTCCGCGCAGTTCTGGAAGGTCTGCGCGATGTGCACGGCTGGGCGCCGGTCACGGAACAGGGCAAGCTGATCGGGCTTGAAAAGAACGGCGCCAATGTCTCGCTTGAGCCCGGTGGACAGCTTGAGCTTTCCGGCGCCCCGGTCGAGACCATCCATGAAACCTGCGACGAGGTGAACGACCACCTGCGCGAAGTCAAGGATGTCGCGGACAAGGTCGGTGTCGGTTTCATCGGTCTGGGCGCGGCGCCTGAGTGGAAACACGAAGATATGCCGCTGATGCCCAAGGGCCGCTACAAGCTGATGGACGGCTATATGCAAAAGGTCGGCACGATGGGCCGGACCATGATGCGTCGCACCTGCACGGTTCAGGTCAACCTTGATTTCTCCTCCGAGGCGGACATGGTGCAGAAACTGCGCGTCGCGATTGCATTGCAACCGGTTGCAACGGCGCTCTTTGCGAATTCGCCGTTTTTCGAGGGCAAGCCGAACGGGCTGAAATCATGGCGCTCGCGGGTCTGGCGCGATCTGGATGCGGATCGCACCGGCATGGTGCCGTTTGTTTTCGACGAAGGGTTCGGGTTCGAATCCTGGGTGGAATATGCGCTCGATGTGCCGATGTATTTCGTCTATCGCAACGGGCAGTACATCAATGCGCTGGGCCAGTCGTTCCGAGACTTCCTGAATGGCGAACTGCCCGCGCTGCCGGGTGAGACGCCGACGCTTTCGGATTGGGCCGATCACCTGACGACCCTGTTCCCCGAGGCGCGGATCAAGAAATTCATCGAGATGCGCGGTGCCGACGGTGGCCCGTGGCGGCGGCTTTGTGCGCTCCCGGCCTTTTGGGTTGGGCTGACCTATGATCAGTCGGCGCTCGACGCGGCCTGGGATCTGGTCAAGGGCTGGGATGCCCCGACCCGTGAGGCGCTCCGCGTGGCGGCAGCCGATCAGGGGCTTCAGGCCAAGGTCGACGGGATCGACATGCACGAACTGGCCCGCGAAGTTGTGGCGATTTCCGAAAGCGGCCTGAAGGCAAGGGGTCGCAAGGGTGCGGGCGGCATGGTGCCGGATGAGACTCATTTCCTGAACGCCCTGAAGGAAAGCGTCGAAAGCGGCAAGGTGCCCGCCGATGAACTGCTTGAGCATTACAACGGCGACTGGAACGGTGATCTCAGCCGGATCTACGGCGAATACAGCTATTGATCTTCGGGTTCCGGGCGCAGACCCAGAATGAAATCGCAGACCTTGGATAGCGACATTTCGCAGGGTCGGATCATGGTCCGGTCCTGCAATGCGTACAGGTTGAGGCTGATGTAATCGGACCCGTCCAGTTGCTCGGCCACCAGTTTCCAGCTTTTCCCGTTGGCAAAGCTCGTCTTTGAAAAGACGTAGCGCGCGCCCTGATACTTCCCGGTATGTGTGCCTGACGGTAGCGCATGGAAGGCGGCGATGACGTCGGGCAAGGGGGAACCTTTCACTCGTTACGAAAGGTTGAACGCATGTGCCCGGCTCTTACGTCGCACATTATTTGCTACCAATCCGGGGTTCGGTGCCGTTCATGAGCCGGGCGATATTGCTGCGATGGCGCCAGAAGACCAGCGCCACCACAAGCGCGCCCAGCAATAGCGTTTCAGAGCGGTCGAAGACTATCGCCCAGACGAGAGCGCTTGCGGCAGCAACCAGCGCGGACAGCGACGAGATGCGCGTAATCAGCGCGGTCAGCAGCCAGATGGCGCAACAGGCGAGCCCGACGGGCCATGCGAGCGCCAGCCACAGGCCAAGGAAAGTGGCAACGCCCTTGCCGCCCTTGAACCCAAGCCAGACCGGGTAGCAATGACCGATGAAGGCGGCGAGGCCGGCGATCTGTGCCGCGTCCTCTCCACCGATCTGACGCGCGATCAGAACGGCAACAGAGCCTTTGGCGCCGTCAAACAGCAGTGTCAGCGCCGCCGCGAGCTTGTTGCCGGTGCGCAGAACATTCGTGGCACCGATATTGCCTGAACCGATACTGCGCAGATCGCCAAGGTTCATGACGCGGGCGAGGATCATTCCCGAGGCGATCGACCCAAGCAGATAGCCCATCACGGCGCAAAGCAGCAGGAGAAGCGGCGCGGTATCCAGAACGGGCATCAGTCTCTCCGGTAAACGGGCCGGCCCGCCACATAGGTGGCCAGCACCCGGCCCTGAAGCCGCGCCCCGTCAAAGGGTGTGTTCTGCGATTTCGAATGCAGCGTGTAGCGGTCCAGCACAAAGGGTACGTTCGCGTCGAACAGCACCAGATCGGCCGGAGCGCCCTGAGACAAGCGACCCGAGTCCAGCCCCAGCCGATGCGCCGGGTTCAGCGACATGGCGCGGAACAGTTGCGGCAGGCTCAGCTGGCCCGAGTGGTACAGCCTCAGTGCAGCGGGCAACAGCGTTTCCAGCGCAACCGCGCCGCTGGCCGCCTCTTCAAAGGGGCGACGTTTGGATTCTTCATCCTGCGGGGTGTGCATGGACGAGATGATGTCGATCAGGCCCGAAGCCACGGCCTCGATCACGGCCAGCCGGTCGTCCTCGGCGCGCAGCGGCGGCTTGATCTTGAAGAAGGTCCGGTAATCGGCGACGTCCAGCTCGTTCAGTGTCAGATGGTGGATCGACACACCGGCGGTGATGTCGAGCCCATTCTTCTTGGCGCGTTCCAGAGCGGGAAGGGCGCGGGCGGTGGTGATCTGATCCGCGTGGTAGCGGGCGCCGGTCATCTCAATCAGGGCGATGTCGCGGTCCAGCCCCATGCGTTCCGCCATAGGGGACACGGCAGGCAGACCGCGAAGGCTGGCGAACTTGCCCGAGGTCGCGGCGGCGCCTTTGCTTAGTCCCGGTTCCTGCGGGTGGGCGATGACCAGCGCGCCGCAGGACCGGGCATAGGTCAGCGCACGGCTGAACACCTTGGTATCGCGGATCACGTTGTCGCAATCGGTAAAGGCGACCGCCCCGGCATCCAAAAGGAAGGAAATCTCGGTCATCTCCCGCCCTTCGCGGGCCTTGGTCAGCGCGGCCATCGGCAGCACGTTGACGGGCGCGGCCTCGTTCGCGCGGCGACGGACGAATTCCAGAACCTCGGGCGTGTCGATGGCGGGAGTCGTATCGGGGCGGGTGACCATTGTGGTGACCCCGCCCGCTGCTGCCGCCAGCCCTGCCGAGCGATAGCTTTCCTTGTGCCGCTCGCCTGGTTCGCAGACCTTAACGCCGATATCGACGATCCCGGGCGCGAGGCATTTGCCATTGCACTCGACGATGTCCAGCCCGGCACGGTCGATGTCTTTAAGGATCTCCGCTTCCTCGCCACAGGCAAGAATCTTTCCGTCGCGGACCAGAAGCGCGCCGAGTTCGTCGCTGCCGGCCTCGGGATCGATCAGCCGGGCGTTTTTAAAAAGGGTTGTCATACTGTCAGGTCCTCCGGGGCGCTGGCGTATCTGATCCGCAGACGGACTTGGCGCGGCGCAGCGCGGCGATGGTGGCGGCGGGATCGGCCTGATACTTGATCAGATGCTTTTCCCCGGTCACGGTGACAATCTGGACAAAGCTGCCCATCGTCCTGAATTTGCTAATTTCGTCGAGCCTAACCTCGCGCCCGCCGGGACCGATCAGGCGCGAACCTCGCACCTCCCAGACGACGGGAAGTTCCTCGGAGGCGAGGAACCAGCCGCGAAAGGCGATCGCGGCCAGACCGGCGACCGCGCCGACCCAGACGTTGGGATCGTCCAGCAGCCAGAGCACGCCCATCGCGCCACCCATCGCCAGCGCCGCGACCTTGGTCTGGCTGTGGAAATAGGCCGCCCGATCAACGCGGAAACGAAGGGGGGCCGCTGTTACCATAGCACCATCGCGAAGGTGAGCAGGACCAGCGCCACGAAGACGGCAAAGACGATCGCACCGATGCGGCGGGCCTGACCACGCGCCTCTCTGGGCGAGGGCGGTCGTGCCTGTGGCTTCGCGCTTTCGGTTTCAATCGGCGGGCCGCTCCAGTCCGTCGCCTGGCGTCCGAAGGTGGCGATAAGCCGTACGCGCGACGCGGGATGCAGCTCGGCCGGGCGATCATGAAAGGCACGGGAGTGCAGGATCAGAACATGCCCATAAAGCGCGTCGAGCTTTTCGCGCGCGGCTTCGACCTCGGCGGCATCGACGCCGCTGCCTTCGGTGAGGTAGCCGGCAAGCCCGACCTCGTCGAGATCGGAGATCTTGAGGATGACCACGTGATCGGGATCAAGATCGCCATCGCCAAGCGCATCGGCTATCGCGCCGGGTTCTTCGCGCAGGAACCGCACCTGTTCCGGGCGCATGTCCAAGGCAAAAACCCGAACGACACGGCGCTCGCCTGCCGGGACTGAAATCGTTTCACTCATGCGGCGGTTCTCTGTCGCAGGTTACGGGCAAGCAGGTCCATTGCGGCCATCCGCACGGCGACGCCCATCTCGACCTGATCCTGAATGACGGATCGGTTGATGTCATCCGCCAGCGTGCCGTCGATTTCGACGCCCCGGTTCATCGGACCGGGGTGCATGACGATGGCGTCTTCCTTGGCCATGCCAAGCTTTTCGCTGTCGAGCCCGTAGCGGAAGTAATACTCGCGCTCCGAGGGGATAAAACCGCCATCCATGCGTTCCTTCTGAAGCCGCAGCATCATCACGACATCCACGTCGCGCAGGCCCTCGTTCATGTCCTCGAAGACTTCGACGCCAAATTCGCCCATGCCCGAGGGCATCAGCGTCGGGGGACCAATCAGGCGGATGCGGTTCTCCATCTTGCCGAGCAAGAGGATGTTGGAACGTGCAACGCGCGAATGGGCGATATCACCGCAGATCGCGATGTTCAGGCGATGCAGCCGACCCTTGGCGCGGCGAATCGTAAGCGCGTCGAGCAGCGCCTGCGTCGGGTGTTCATGACGCCCATCACCTGCATTCAGCACCGCGCAATTAACCTTTTGCGCAAGCAGGTCGACGGCCCCCGACGACGGGTGCCGCACCACCAGCAAATCGGGGTGCATCGCGTTCAGCGTCATCGCCGTATCAATGAGGGTTTCACCCTTTTTGACCGAGGAGGTCTGCATCGACATGTTCATGACATCGGCGCCAAGCCGCATCCCGGCCAGTTCGAAACTGGCCTGCGTGCGCGTCGAGTTTTCGAAGAACATATTGATCTGCGTCATGCCAGCCAACGCATCGCCGTGTTTCTGTGGCTGTCGGTTCAGATCGGCATAGGTGTCGGCAAGGTCCAGCACGGCAGTGATATCCGACGGGGCCAGATGCTCTATTCCCAGAAGATGTCGGTGGGAAAAGGTCATGTGGGCCTCGCTGTCTTGTGATCATCTGCTTATTGCATCTGGACGGGGATGCATCAACCGGGATTAAGGGCTCAGCGCGAGCCGGGGCGGGTCGGCGGGCGCTGCGTGGACGTGCAAATGCCGGTGTCGGTGCACCTTGTGCCGGGCGCGCAGATCGTGCCCTCGGTGCAGCGGGTCGCGCCGATGGCCGAACATCCGCCTTCCTCGAGACATAGGCTGTTGGCCGGGCAATACCGCCCCTGTCCGCAATCCGTCGCATTGGCCGGAATGCACCCGCCGCCGATTGAACAACGGCTACCCGGCGCGCAGGTCAGTCCGTTCGAGCAGATCTCTGCGCCGGGGATGCAATTCGACGCCAGACCGCCGGATTCCCCGGGCAGGCAACGCCGGTCGGGCAGGTTCAACTGGGGCGGCTCAATCGGGGGAAAGGGTTTCAGCCCGCCCGAGAGGTCAGGCAAGGCGGGTTCGGGAATCGGCGGGATGCGCCCGGAACGGGTCATGCCGTTCGAGGGGGGCAGCGGGTTGAGGCTGCCCGGGGGGCGCTGCTGTCTCAGGCTTCCGGGGGGAGGGTCAAGCAGGCTGCCCTGCGCCCCGGCATATTCGGCGAGGAATACAGCGGTGAAAAGCACCAGCAACGCGCCTAGATGCAGGTTGCGAATCCATCGGGACAGGCTGGGTCGGAAAGCGGGGGACATCTTGTATCACTTGGCACTGGAACCTGAATTGTCCAGATCATAGGGTGCTGGGAATGGAATCATATCAGGAATTCGAAGCAGCGCGGGCGATGCTGGAATGGCAGATCGAACTTGGCGCGACCGAGGCGATCTGCGATGCACCCATCGATCGCTACAGCCTGCCAGACGCTTTGCCGAAACCGGCGCAAGCTTCCGGCGTCTCGCAGGCCGTAGCGCAGGTCGAAGAAGTCGAAGTGGATGCCGTCGCCGAAGCGCGCGCGGCGGCAAAGGCGGCCGCTTCGCTGGACGCCCTGCACGCCGCGCTGGCCGCGTTTGAGCATTGCGATATCAAAAAAGGCGCACGCAGCCTTGTATTCGGTGACGGTACGCCGGGTGCTCGCGTCATGATCATCGGGGACGCGCCGGACCGCGACGAGGATCGCGCCGGACGTCCCTTTGTCGGCAAGCCGGGAGAATTGCTCGATGCGATGCTGGCGGCCATTGGCCTCAGCCGCGCCGAGAATGTCTATGTCACCACGGCGCTGCCATGGCGTCTGCCGCAGAATCATGAACCACGGCCTGACCAGCTTGCGATGCTGCGTCCCTTTCTTGAACGTCATGTCTCGCTGGCGGCGCCAGAGTTCCTCATCGTGATGGGAAACACGGCCTGCGACGCGGTGCTGGAAAGGCGGGGGATCTCGCGGCTGCGCGGCCACTGGGCCGAGATATGGGGCCGTCCGGTGCTGCCGATGCTGCATCCAGCGCAGCTTCTCGGTCGGCCGAGAGACAAAAAAATGGCATGGGCAGACCTGCTGGAACTGAACGCCCGGCTGAAACGGAGTACATCATGAGAATTCTGGCCTTTTCCGATCTGCACCTCGATACGGCGCGGGCCGCCGAACTGGTCGAAGCGGGCAACAGCGCGGACCTGGTCATCGGTGCCGGCGATTTCTGTAACATGCGGCAGGGTCTGGACCTTGCGATGGACATGCTGGGCGAGATACGCCGCCCCACAGTCCTTGTGCCCGGCAATGCCGAGAGCGCGGACGAGTTGCGCGCGGCGGTGCCCGAGGGTTTCGCGGTGCTGCACGGTCAGAGCATGACGATCTCTGGCCTGCGGCTGTTCGGGCTTGGCTATGGGGTGCCCGAGACTCCGTTTGGCGACTGGTCCTGCGATCTCGACGAAGACACCGCCGCCGACATGCTGAAGGAATGCGAAGCGGCGGACATCCTGATCCTGCATTCCCCGCCAAAGGGCGTAGCGGATTCGACCTCTAGCGGTCTCTCTGTCGGGTCCGTGGCGATCCGTGACGCGATCCGGCGCATTCAGCCCCGGCTGGCGGTCTGCGGTCACATCCACGACAGTTGGGGCGAAACGGGCCAGATCGGCGAGACGCCCGTGGTCAACCTTGGCCCGATGCCGAACTGGTTCGAAATTCCGGACTGACCCACAACCATCACCAAGGAGACGCAAGATGCCCGATAGCGCGCAGGTCAGGGAGTTCATGCCGGTGCGGATTGCCGTGCTGACGGTTTCGGATACCCGCAGCATGGAAGATGACAGGTCGGGGCAGGTGCTTGTGGACAGGCTGTCCGAGGCGGGGCACGTGTTGGCCGACCGGCGGATCGTCGAGGATGACCGCGCGGCGATCGCCGCCCATTTGCGCGACTGGATCGCCAACCCTGACGTGGACGTGGTGATTTCCACGGGCGGCACCGGTCTTACCGGGCGCGACGTGACGGTGGAAGCGCATCGCGACGTCTATGAAAAAGAGATCGATGCCTTTGGCACGGTCTTCACCATCGTGTCGATGAAAAAGATCGGGACCAGCGCGGTTCAGTCACGCGCCACGGGTGGCGTGGCAGGCGGAACCTACCTCTTTGCGCTGCCCGGTAGCCCGGGGGCTTGCAAGGACGCATGGGACGAAATTCTGTGCCATCAGCTCGACTATCGTCACAAACCCTGCAATTTTGTCGAGATTTTTCCGCGCCTAACGGAAAATCAGCGACGGAAATAGTCGTTCCCGGCGTATAAGGGAATGTGACCCTGTGTGTGCCGCGCAAGCGGCAGCCGGTAGCCTTGTGCCGGGCAGGCCGGGTCGCGGTGGAATAAGGGTACATTGATCAAGCATGAGATTCCTGCGTCAAACACTGATCGGCCTGTTTCTGTCGGCGCTCGCGCTGGCACTGGTGATCTATGCCGTGCAGAGCGTTTTCCTCTCGGTGCAGGACAGGATGTCTCAGGAGGGGCGCGAGATGCCCCCGAACGAACGGGTCTTTGCAGTGAACCTGCAAGAGGCCCGGCTGGAAACCGTTGTCCCAGAGCTGGAAGTTTTCGGTCAGGTACAGAGCCGTCGCACCCTTGAAATCCGCTCGCCCGTGGCCGGTCGTGTCGTCGAACTTGCCGCGTCCTTTGAAGAAGGCGGCGTGGTCGAACAGGGCGACATGCTGTTGCGGATCGACCCCAAGGACGCGCAGTCGGCGCTGGAGACAGCCCGCAGCAATCTTCAGGACGCAGAGACAGAGCTGCGCGATGCCGAGCGCTCGCTTGACCTTGCCCGCGACACGCTGGCCGCCGCCGAGGAACAGGCGGAGCTTCAGGAACGTGCCTACCAGCGGCAGATCGATCTGGAAACGCGTGGCGTGGCGACATCGGCGACGGTGGAAAGCGCCGAGCTTGCGGCGGCCTCGTCCCGGCAAGCCGTGCTGGCCAGCCGCCTGTCGCTGGCACAGGCAGAGCTGCGCATCGATCAGGCAAAGACCGATCTTTCCCGGATGCAGCTTGCCGAACAGGACGCGCAGCGCGATCTCGAGGATACGGTGATTACGGCGGAATTCGCCGGTACGCTCAGCGATGTGAATGTCGTCGAGGGCGGTCTGGTCTCGGTCAACGAAATGCTGGGCAATATCGTTGACGGCACCGCGCTCGAAGTGTCGTTTCGCGTCTCGACTTCGCAATACGCGCGGCTGCTCGGGCGCGACGGGTCGCTGATCAAGGCGCCGGTGCGGGTGACGTTGGATGCCAATGGCGCCGACCTGCAGGCCGAAGGTCAGATCAGCCGCGACAATGCCCGCGCCGGAGAGGGCCAGCTTGGCCGTATGCTCTATGCGCAGCTCGACCCTGCACCCGGTTTCAAACCGGATGACTTCGTGATCGTCAAGGTGGACGAACCGCCGCTGGCGGAGGTCGCGCTCTTGCCCGCATCGGCGCTGGATTCAAGCAATACGGTGCTGGTTCTGGAGGATGGCGACCGGTTGCAGTCGCTGTCGGTCGAGCTTGTGCGCCGTCAGGGCGATGACGTGCTGGTGCGGGGCGAAGGTCTGGCCGGTCAGCTGGTCGTGGTTGACCGCACGCCGGTTCTGGGACCGGGGATCCGGGTGCGCCCGCTGAACCTGCCGCCGTCCGACGATGAGCCGCCTTCGGATTTACTGGAACTCAGCCAGGAACGGCGCAGCAAGCTGGTGGCCTTTGTCGAAGCGAACGAAGGCATGCCGGCCGAGATGAAGGCGCGCATGCTGGCGCAGCTCAGCAGCGATAAGGTGCCGGCAGGGCTTGTGGCACGCATCGAATCCCGGATCGGGGGCTAGGGCCATGGCCCGGAACATTCCGCGCTCGGCGGGCGGGTTGCTGTCCTACTTTACCCGCCATCGGACGGCAGCGAATCTCTTGCTGGTGCTTCTCTTGGTGCTGGGCGTGGCGGCGATGCCCAACATGCGCACCCAGTTTTTTCCGGACGTGGTGTCGAGCAACATCAACGTGAACGTTGTCTGGGAGGGTGCGGGTCCCGAGGACGTGGACAGCGCCATCATACAGGCGCTCGATCCGGCGCTGCTGTCGGTCGAGGGTGTCGAAAACACCTATGCCGTTTCGCATGAGGGATGGGGGCAGGTCACTGTCGAGTTCGAGCCGGGCTGGGATTCAGGACGCGCGGTCGAGGACATCCAGAGCGTTATCGACGGTATTTCGACCTTTCCGGACGAGGCCGAAGAGCCAACGATACAAAGGGCTGTCTGGCGCGACCGGGTGACCGATGTGGTCATCAGCGGCCCGCTCGATGCGCAGCAACTGGCCCTGCTGGCCGACGAACTTGTCGCGCGGCTCTTTGCCAGCGGCGTGACGCGAACGACGCTGCGCGGGGTGGCCGCGCCCAATACGGTGATCGAGGTGCCGTCGTCACGGCTGGTGGGCTATGACGTGACCATGTCGGAGATCGCGACGGCGGTGCGGGCCGAGGTTTCGGCCAACCCCGCGGGCGATGTAGAGGGCGCCAACGCGCGGGTTCGGGCCGGGACCGAAAAACGCACACCCGATGATCTTGCGAACATCGTCCTGCGGTCGAACGCTGATGGCTCTACCCTGACCATTGGCGATGTCGCCACCATTCGTGTCGAGGGAACCGACCGGTCGCGCACCTATTTCGTCGGCGACAACCCGGCGGTTTCGATCCGTGTGGATCGTTCCGATCAGGGCGACGCCGTGGGCATCCAGCATGCGGTCGAAGAGGTCGTGGCGCGGATGCAGACCACCGCGCCCGAAGGGGTAAAGATCGATCTGATCCGCACCCGGGCCGAGGCCATTACCGGTCGTCTCAACCTGCTGGTCGATAACGGGTTGATGGGGTTGGCGTTGGTTGTAGGCCTGCTGTTCCTTTTCCTCAACGCGCGCATCGCATTCTGGGTGGCCGCCGGGATTCCCGTTGCCATGTTCGCGGCGATCGCGCTGATGTACGCCTTTGGGCTGACCTTCAACATGATCAGTCTCTTCGGGCTGATCCTGACATTGGGCATCGTGGTCGACGATGCGATTGTCGTGGGCGAGCACGTGGATTTCCGCGCCCGACGGATGGGCGAGCCGGGTGTCGTCGCGGCGGAAAATGCGGCCCGGCGCATGGCGATGCCGGTCTTTGCCGCAACGGTCACGACGGTCATCGCCTTTTTCGGCCTTACCTCCATCGGCGGTCGGTTCGGCGACATGATCAAGGACATTCCCTTTACGGTGATCGTCGTGCTGATCGCCTCGCTGGTTGAATGCTTCCTGATCCTGCCCAACCACATGAGCCACGCAGTCACCCATTCGGCGCGCCAACACTGGTATGACCTGCCGAACCGTTACGTGAACCGGGGCTTTGTCTGGGTGCGTGAGAACCTGTTCACGCCGCTGATGCGTGGGGTCGTGAAAGCCCGCTACGTGGTGCTGGCCGGAGCAGTGGCGCTGTTGGCAAGCCAGGTCGCCATTTTCATTCGTGGCGACATCCAGTGGCGGTTCTTCAGCGGCCCCGAGCGCGGCTCGGTGACCGGCAACTTCATGATGGCCGAGGGTGCGACCCGAGCCGAGTCCATCACGATGATGCGGGAATTGCAGCGCGCCACGGACGAGGTCGCCGCTGAATATGAGGCCGAATATGGCATCAGCCCGCTGGATTACGTGATCGCCGAGCTTGGCGGCAACGCATGGCCCGGACTGAACGGCGCCGACAACAAGGATCCTGACCAGCTTGGCGCGATCAGCATCGAATTGATCGATGCAGACCTGCGGCCCTATTCCGCATCGGCATTCGTCAAGGACATTCAGGAAAAGGTCGTCAATCACCCGATGGCCGAAACCGTGTCCTTTAGAAGCTGGCGGTCCGGACCGGGGGGCGACGCACTTTCGGTCCAGTTCTACGGGGCGGATGTCCAGACGCTCAAGGCCGCGAGCGAGGCGCTCAAGACCGAACTGGCCCGGTTCCCCGAAGTTTCGGGGATTGAGGACAACCTTGCCTATGACAAGGAAGAGCTGGTGCTTGACCTGACCCCGCAGGGGCAGGCGGTCGGCTTTACCATCGAAGCCCTTGCGCCGGCGCTGCGCTCGCGGCTGAACGGGATCGAGGCCGCGACCTATCCCGACGGGCCGCGCAGTGCCAAGATCCGTGTGGAACTGCCCGAATCCGAACTGACGGCGGACTTTCTCGAGCGCACACAAATGCGCATGCCGGGCGGTGGTTACGTGCCGCTTGCCGATATAGTGAGCGTCGAGCAGCGCACCGGATTTTCATCGGTTCGTCGTGAAAACGGGGTGAGGGTCATCAGCGTGACCGGGGACATTTCCGAGGATGACCCGGAACGCGCCGCCGAGATCAACACCGAGCTGGAAACCGAAATCTTGCCAAGGATTGCCAGCGTGCTGCAAGTGGAATGGTATCTGGCCGGTCTCAGCGAGCAGGAGGACGAATTTCTCAGCGACGCCATGACCGGGCTGATCCTCGTTTTGACGGGTATCTACCTGACGCTGGCCTGGCTCTTTGCAAGCTGGACCCGTCCGCTGGTGGTGATGGCGATCATTCCCTTCGGTCTGGTCGGGACGATCTGGGGTCATGCGCTTTGGGAGACACCCCTATCGATGTTCACGGTCGTCGGGCTTCTGGGGATGACCGGGATCATTATCAACGACTCCATCGTGCTGGTCACGACCATCGACGAATACGCGCGTGACAGGGGGCTTGTTCCCTCGATCGTCGCGGGCGCGGCGGACCGGCTGCGCCCGGTTCTTCTGACCACGCTGACGACGGTACTCGGTCTGGCGCCGCTGCTCTACGAGCAATCCACCCAGGCCCAGTTTCTCAAGCCCACGGTGATCACGCTGGTCTATGGGCTTGGCTTTGGCATGGTTCTCGTTTTGCTCGTGGTGCCTGCGCTGATTGCCATACAGGCCGATTTCATCCGCCCGCTTGCCTCTTTTCGCCGCGCTCTCGGCCCGCGTAGCGGGGCGATGCGGGGCGTCGCCGGCGGTATGGCGTTCGTGTTGCTGGCATGGCTGGCGGCGACGATGGGGTGGGTGCTGGTGACTGGGGCGCTCGCGCCACAGCTTGCGGCCCTGATGCCGGGATTCGCGGCGACTGCACCTTTGCAGGCCGCGCTGACGCTTTTTGTTGCAGGCGCGCTGGCAGTGCTTCTGGCGGCCTATCCCGTTGCGGTCATGTTCATCCGGAAATCTGGCCGGATGCGCCGGGCCTAGATCCGTGCCTGCGCCAGCCGGACCATCTCATCCACCGACTCGCTCATCTCGATCTTGCGCGACAGGACGTCGTCCACCGGGAACCAACCCGCGTCGCTCACGTCATCGGCCGCAACCGGCGTGCCCGAGACATAGGCGCAGCGCACCGCTGTCAGCAGGAAATGTACCGCTGTGCCGCCCCGCGCATCGGGCAGGATCACGTCCACATTTGTCAGGTATTCCTGCGGTTTCGCGATGACGCCGGTTTCTTCCTGCACCTCGCGTGCAGCCGCGTCGAGCGCGGTCTCCCCCCATTCGACGTGGCCACCGGGAAACCCCCACAGCCCTGCGTCGGGCTGTTTGATCCGCCGCACCAATAGCACTCGGTCCTGATGCAGGATGACGGCAATGGTGCCTAGGATGGGGGATCTGGTCATGCCCCGTTATCGGGATTCGCACCCTCGGATGTCAACCGCGCGGCTGCTGCCAAGCACCGTCAGGCGCAGGGCCGACCGGTCGAGCGCATAGGGCTTGCCTTCGACATGAACCAGTTCACTCGTTGCCCGCAGCCGGTTGCCGGACCGGGTCACAACCGGTTCGGAGGCCCAGAGTTTCGGATTGCCGGTTTCGATCACGGCAACTTCGGTGCCGCCGGTCGGGGGCAGGTCGATCTCGGCGGTGACTTCCATGCCGTTCACCGTCGGTTTCAGGGCGCATCTGGCTTTTCCGGCACCGGCCTCGTTCGCGGAAAGCGGACGCGCGGCCATCGCCGCGGCAATTGCCGGGTTGCGCTTGGCGCCCGGTTCCAGCGCGCTGTCAAAGCTGAGCGAGGCAGGGATGCAGACATCGCTGCAGACGCCGAAATCGATCCTGCCTGAAAGACGAATGGGCTGGCCCGGCTCTTTTGGCGTGACGATAACCGGGAGCACAAGCTGGTGCTTGTAGCCGATGCTGCGCAACCCACCGAGGTGAAATACCTCGGGCGTTGGCCAGACCAGCGCGGCGGCGGTGATATTGCTCGACCCGCTCCAGTCGAACTCGGGTGGAATGCCCGCATCTCCGGGGGCGCGCCAATAGGTTTTCCAGCCGGGCGCAAGCGTGAGTTTCAGCGCCGCCTGTACCTTGCCGTCGGCCATTCGCCCGCCATCGAGCACGTCGACGCGTACAATTTCTTCCAGAGATCCCTGAGCGGTGAGGGGCGCAGGCGTCTGCAATAGGCCAAGTATGGCGATAATGGCTATCAGTCTGATCATCGATACTAGATGGCCGCAAAACGGTGAAATGCCAAGTCACGTTGCGGTCAGGTCAAGCAAAAGGGATGTGTCCCTTGCCCTTCCCGGCAGCGAGGGCCATGCTGTAATGGAACCGCTGCCGGATCGGAGCGTTCGGAATTAAAGGAAGTAACGCTACATGGACCTGACCGGAAAGCTACTGATCGCAATGCCGGGCATGGGCGACCTTAGGTTCGAACGATCCGTGATCCTGATGTGCTCTCACGATGATGACGGGGCCATGGGGTTGATCATCAACAAGCCCGCCGAGGATGTTCACCTCTCGGATCTGCTTGCCCAGCTTGAAATCGAAGGCCGCAAGGATGCCGCGGGCAGGGATCTGCCCGTGCATTTCGGCGGCCCTGTGGAGGGCGCGCGCGGGTTCCTGCTGCATAGCAATGATTACGAGTCGCCGCTTCAGACCCTGCGGATCAGCGACACGCTGCGGATGACGGCGACGCTAGATATACTTGAGGATATCGCTAGCGGCACCGGGCCATCGAAATTCCTGATGGTATTGGGCTATGCGGGCTGGGGGCCGGGGCAGCTGGAACAGGAAATCGCCCATAACGGCTGGCTGACCGCCGAGGTCAATGAGCAGATCATCTACGATCTCGACAATGACGCGAAATGGGGTGCGGCGCTGGCCGAGATCGGGGTCGACCCGCTGACGCTTTCAGCCAGTTCCGGCAACGCCTGAGGCGCGGTTCTAGTCGCGCGGTGCCGCCGCGCGGGCCAACCTGTCATTGATGGCAAGGCCCAGACCGGTCTTCGGGATCGGAGCGATGGCGATGGGACGGCCGTGCCGGTCGGCAAGATGCAGGTGGCCGAACAGTTTCGCCGCCGCCTCGGCCAAATCGCCCTCGGGCGACAGGTTCAGGTCACAGGGCATCTCGCCGAACCCGATCAGGATTTCACCCCGCTCCGCAGACGGTGCATCAAGGCGGATCGCGGCCTTCGGCGCGTAATGCGAAAGCATCTGCCCCGGCGCGTTCAGCGTGGCAGAGGGCGCGCGCCGCTGCACGGGGCCGCCCAATACGCCTTCGATCTCTTCCACCGCCAGCCCGCCGGGCCGCAGCAGGACCGGTTTACGATCCTCACCGAAACCGAGGATCGTCGATTCCAGCCCAACCTCGCAGGGGCCGTCATCGACAATGGCGGCGATACGTCCGCCCAGCCCGTCCCTCACATGGTCCGCTGTCGTGGCGCTGATCCGCCCCGAGGGGTTGGCCGACGGCGCGGCGACCACGCCGCCAAACTCTTTGAGCAACGCCCGTGCGGTCGGGTGCGCCGGTACGCGGATCGCCAGCGTATCAAGACCGGCGGTGACAAGGGGCGATACATCCGCATCGGCGCGCAGCGGCAGCACCAGCGTCAGAGGTCCGGGCCAAAAGGCCCGGGCGAGCGTTTCCGCCTCATCGGACCAGCTCACGTACCGCTGAGCCGTGGTCACATCGGCGGCATGGACGATCAGCGGATTGAAGCTCGGCCGCCCCTTGGCCTCGTAGATGCCGGCCACCGCACGCCCGTTGGTCGCATCAGCCCCCAGCCCGTAGACGGTCTCGGTGGGGAAAGCGACGCAGGCGCCTTGCCGCAGCAGATCGGCGGCCCGGGCGAGGTCCGTGGCCGAGGGGCCGAGCATGAGGGTTGACGAAGAGTTCATTAGGCGTGACGCGGCGTTTCAGTTGCGTGGATCGGCATACTGCTCTGGAATGCCGGGGACTGCTGTCCCATAAAGGCGGCCCGGGCAGAATCCAAGCCCGTCCATAGTCTTAAGCCATTGACCAGCGAGGAGTAAGCAATGCCTTATCGTGCCCCCGTATCCGATTATGAATTCATGCTGCGTCACGTCGTCGGTTTTGACCGCGTTTCTGGAACCGAGCGTTATTCGGAAGCCAGCAGCGACGTGGTTTCGGCGATTCTGAACGAGGCGAGCAAGATGTGCGAAGAGGTCATGGCCCCGCTGCAACGCAATGGCGATCTTAACCCGGCACGGCTGGAAAACGGCGTCGTGCGCACCTCGCCCGGATTTGCCGAGGGCTGGAAAGCGATCGCCGAAGGCGGCTGGATCGGGATCAGTGCGCCCGAGGAACATGGCGGCATGGGCCTGCCTGTGACGCTGCTGACCTCGGTCAACGAAATGATGTCGAGCGCCTGCCTGTCGCTGGAACTGGCCCCGCTTATGAGTATGGGCCAGATCGAAGCGCTGGAGCATCATGCCAGCGATGAGATCAAGGATCTATACCTTCCCAAGCTGATCTCGGGCGAATGGTCCGGCACCATGAACTTGACTGAACCGCAGGCGGGATCGGACGTGGGGGCTCTGTCGACCAAGGCCGAGCCGCTGGACGACGGCACCTACGCCATCACCGGGCAAAAGATCTATATCTCTTGGGGCGACAACGATTTCACCGAGAATGTTTGCCACCTTGTCCTCGCGCGCCTGCCCGATGGCGTGGCGGGTACTAAGGGGATCAGCCTGTTTCTCGTGCCCAAGAACATCCCCGATGAAAACGGTGCGCCGGGCGTGGCGAACCAACTCAAGGTGGTCTCGCTTGAGCACAAGATGGGCCTGCATGGTTCGCCGACCTGCGTCATGCAATATGACGGCGCCAAGGGCTGGCTGATCGGCAAGGAAAACGGCGGCATGGCGGCGATGTTCACCATGATGAATAACGCCCGGCTTGGCGTTGGCGGTCAGGGCGTCGGTTCGGGCGAGGGCGCCTACCAGCACGCGCTGGCCTATGCGATGGAGCGCAAGCAGGGCCGTACCGCCGAAGGCTCCTCTGGCACCATCGCGGAACATGCGGATGTGCGCCGCATGCTGATGACGATGAAGGCCGAGCTGTTCGCCGCCCGCGCCATTATCCTGTCCTGCGCGGTTGCCATCGACATGCAGAACGCCACCGGCGAGGCGGACTGGGCCGCCCGTGCGGCTCTGCTGACACCGATTGCCAAGGCCTTCGGTACGGACACCGGGATCGACGTCTCTGAAATGGGCGTTCAGGTGCACGGCGGCATGGGCTTTATCGAGGAAACCGGCGCGGCGCAGTACTATCGCGACAGCCGGGTTACCGCGATCTACGAGGGCACGAACGGGATCCAGGCGATGGACCTTGTCGCGCGCAAGATGATGGACGGCGGCGAGGCCGCGATGCACCTGCTTGATGAAATCGAGACGCAGGCGGAACAGGCCAAGGCGACATTCCCGGACATGGCCGACGCGGTCTGGCAGGCGGCGGAAACCCTGCGCGAGGCGACCGAATGGCTGAACGGTCAGAGCGACATGAACGACCGGTTCGCGGGCGCGGTGCCTTACCTGCGCGGGTTTGCGCGGGTGCTCGGGGCGCATTTCCACCTCTCCGCAGCACTCGCGGAACCGGGATCGGCACGCGAAACACTTGCCCGGTTCTATATCACCTGCTTGCTGCCCGAACATGCCGGTCTTCTCGCCCATGCGCAGGCCGGGGCGAAGGATCTCTACGAGATGAGCCTCGAAGACCTGGTGGCCTGATATGTATACGGAAAGACCGATGGTGCTGAATTACCCCTGGGATACACCACCGGAACACGGGGGCGCCATCGAGGTCGCTCCCGGGATCCTCTGGATCCGTATGCCGCTGCCGATGAAGCTGGATCACGTCAACCTCTACGCATTGGACGACGGAGACGGCTGGACGGTGATCGACACCGGGTTCGGATCACGCAAGACGCGTGAAATCTGGACTGAAGTGCTGAACGGGCCGATGGCGGGCAAGCCGGTGAAGCGGGTGATCATGACCCATCATCACCCGGATCACATGGGCAACGTGGGCTGGTTCCAGACCGAACACGGGGCCGAGCTGGTGTCGACCCGCACCTCATGGCTCTTTGCACGGATGCTGCATCTGGACGCGCAGGAGAGACCGCCCTCGGAAACGCTGGCTTTCTGGAAAAGCGCGGGGATGGATCCCGAGATCCTGGACCAGCGGGCACAGGAAAAACCGTTCAACTACGCCGATATCGCCGTGCCCATGCCGCTTGGGTTCAAGCGGATAAAGCAGGGCGACGTGATTGAGATGGGTGGGCGCACGTGGGACATCCACATCGGTAACGGCCACGCGCCGGAACACGCGACTTTCTGGAGCCGCGATGACAATTTGGTGATCTCGGGCGACCAGATCCTGCCCTCGATCAGTCCGAACATCGGCGTTTACGTGACCGAACCCGAGGCCGATCCGCTTGAAGGATGGCTAGAGGCCTGCGAGCGTTTCCTGCCGCTGGCACGCCCTGATCATCTGGTTTTTGGGGGGCACAAGCTGCCTTTCACCGGGTTGCCGGTGCGTCTGCGGCAGTTGATCGACAATCATCACGGCGCGCTGCGGCGGCTGATGAAGCATCTGGCCGAACCGCACAGCGCGGCGGAATGCTTCTCGGTTCTTTTCAAGCGTAACATCGGCGCCGGGGAATATGGGCTGGCGCTGGTTGAATCCGTGGCCCACGTCAATCATCTCTACCTGAAAGGTGACGTCACGCGCGAAAGACGCGCGGATGGCGCATGGGTCTATCAGGCGAAAGGCCAGGGATGAGCGACGAGATCAGGACGACGGCAGAAGCCGCCGAGGCGGATGTGCTGCCGCGCATGAAGGAAATCCATACCGACCCCGCGCGCGCGGAAAAGGCACCGGTGCCGGACAGCCTGAAGCAGCCGCTGAAAAACAAAAGCGCCGCGCAATGGGCTTATGAGCGGCTGATTGTCTATATCCGCAATTTCGAAGCGCAGCTTGATGGCGAGCATGAGGTCGCAGTCGGATTGACCGGGGGCGATGCGGGTGTTCTGCGGATCGAGGGTATGGGCTATTTCGACCCGGATATCGTCACTTTTTACGGCAGCGATGGCCGTGGCTCGAAGACCCAGTTGATCCAGCATGTCACCCAGTTGAACGTGATGCTGCGTGCCATCGCAAAGCCGCAGCCCGAAGAACCCGCGCATCGTATCGGGTTCAGGCTGGTCCGGGATATCGAAGAGCCTGAGACACCGTGAAAATTCTGCAAAGAATTTTCCCAAGAAAATTGAATTTTCTTGGCCACACCGATGGATAGGACACCCCTGAGTGACGGCTGCGCGGTATTGACCGCGTGACACCGTCTTTCGAATCCGGTACTTCCCCCTGCAAGAGTCACGAACAGGATCAGACTTATGGCTGAACACAAGCACGGCGAGATGGATATCAAATCGCAAACCGAAACTTTCGAAGGCTTCATGAGCTTTGTCACGTGGGCCGCGGGCATCATCATCGTGCTGCTCATCCTGATGGCCATCTTCATCACCTGATCCCAATCGGAGCCTATCCTTGAATATGCGTATCCTGTGCCTGCTGGCGCTGCTGCCTCTGCTGGCCGGTTGCGTCACGGGAGGGCACTATTCCGAAGATGCAGTTGTGGAAGCGGCGCGCTATCGCAGTAGCGAACCGCCGCGCATGACGCTCTACACGATGATCAACAATCGCTCCGGCAAGGGGGCGCATTCCTCCCTGCTGATCAACGCCTCGGAAACCGTGATCTTCGATCCGGCGGGGTCGTTCTATGCGGATGTCGTGCCCGAGCAGGACGATGTGCTGTTCGGCATCTCCCCAAAGATCGAGGAAGCCTACAAGGGCGCCCACGCACGGGAAACCTTCCACGTCGTGCGCCAGCACGTGCCGCTGACCGCAGAACAGGCTGAAACCGCCTATCGGCTGGCCCTTGCCAACGGACCGGTTGCGGGCGCTTTCTGTGCCAATGCCACCTCTCAGCTGGTGCAGCAGATCCCGGGTTTCGAAAACGTCCAGACCACCTTTTATCCGGTCAAGCTGCAGGAACAATTCGCCAAGCTGCCCGGCGTCGTCACGGACACCTATTACGAATACGACAGCGCCGATCTTCAGGAAGGTCTGCGCAAGGGCAACGAAGCGCTAAACACCAACTAGGTAGAGCAGCGCGTAAAGCGTGACCGCGCCGCTGCCGATGGCCATCAGCACATTCTTGGTGACGTAGCCGACGGCCAGCGTCACGGCGGCGGCCGCCATGCGTGGCAGGTCTGGCTCGCCACCTGTTGCGCTGGGCCAGACGACCAGCGGAGCGACCAGCGCGGGCAGCATCGCGACAGCAGTGTAACGCAGATGGCGCAAGAGCCATTCCGGCAGGGGCCGGTCCCCCACGATCCCGATGAAAAAGAACCGCAGGGCAAAGCTTCCCAGCGCAAGGCCAAGGATTACAATCCAGAGGGTCGAGGTATCAAAATCGGTGGTCGATGTTGCAATGTCGTTCATATCTTGACCCCCCGGTTTATGAGAAACTGTTCCGCCCGCGCCCCGGCCATCATGCCGGCGGTGCCGGCCACCAGTAGGCCAAGGTTATAGGGGATCGAAACACAAAGAAGGGCGACGACGATCGACACGAAGGCCGCGACGATATGGGCGGGGGTGCGCAGCATCGGGCCGACCATGGCGAGAAACGCAATGGGCAGCGCGAAATCGAGCGCGAAACTCTCGGGGATGCCGGTGCCAAGGATCGCGCCGACCAGCGTGCCGGAATACCAGAGCGGCGCGATGATGGCGTTTGTCCCGAAGAAATAGGCAAGCCGCTCGGAGAGCGTCATTTCCGGCACCAGTTCGTATTGGGCCACGGATAGCGAATAGGACTGGTCCACCGTGAAATAGGCGACGATGGCCCGCGTCCAGAGCGGGGCTGCGCCGAGGTAGGGGGTCAGCGAGGCGGAATACATGCCGACCCGCAGGTTCACAGCTAGCGATGAAGCAAGAATGATCAGCGTCGGGGCATCTTCGCGCAGCAGTTGCAGCGCGGTGAACTGGGCCGATCCCGCATAGACCGAGGCAGAAAAAGTCAGCATTTCGTAGAGCTTGAGCCCTGCTTCGGTTGCGAGTACCCCGAACAGGAGCGAGAAGGGGCCGGCGACGAAGATGAAGGGAAGACTGTTCCGGCATCCTTTCCAAAAGTAAGATTTCGCGGTGGTACGTGGCATGGCTTGACCCTAGACTGACCGAAACTGCACTATCGGTGATGGGGAGGGGTTGCAATTGGTGACGCGCATGAATGACGACGCATTGCTGATCGCGCCGGACGCGCAGGCGCCGGGCCTGACACGGAAAATTCGCGGCACGGATCATACCGGTGCCGAAACTGAGATTTCGGTCGTCGAAGAGCGCCCGCTCACGATTTTTCTGAACAGCCAGGAGATCGTCACCGCGATGACGATCGGCGATTACCCGGAGTACCTTGCGCTCGGCTTCCTGCGTAACCAGGGCATGCTGCGCGACGATGATGAACTTCTGGGCGTCGACTACGACGATGAACTTGAAACGGTCGTTGTCCGGACCGGGCGCGAGACCTCTTACGAAGAAAAGCTGAAGAAAAAGACCCGCACCAGCGGCTGCGCGGTGGGAACGGTTTTCGGCGACATGATGGAGGGTCTGGAGGGGCTGCACCTGCCCGCCGCCGAAGTGCGCAGCTCGTGGCTCTACGCATTGTCGGCGCAGATCAACCGGATGCCGTCGCTTTATCTGGAGGCCGGGGCGATCCACGGCACGGTGCTTTGCCGACAGGACCAACCGCTGGTCTACATGGAAGATGTCGGGCGTCATAACGCCGTCGACAAGGTGGCGGGATGGATGCTGAAGCATGGCGAAGGCGCGTCGGACAAGATCCTCTACACCACCGGCCGGCTGACCTCGGAAATGGTCATAAAGACTGCACATATGGGGATACCGGTGCTGGCCTCGCGCTCCGGGTTTACCGCATGGGGAGTCGATATCGCGCGGCAGGTTGGATTGACGCTGATCGGTCGGTTGCGCGGCCAGCGGTTCGTCTGCCTGGCGGGCGAAGAGCGCCTTATCCGCGATGCGGACCTGTCCTCGGCGCAGGCCGAAGAGCGCCGCGCGATCCGCAAGGGAGCAGAGGTATGAACCGGGCGGCAATTTTCTGGTCAGAAAATTCCCAAGAAAATTCGAATTTTCTTGGGCGCGGGTTCGGGATGCGTTGCCAATGAAACAACCGGTCGGCGTTATTCTCGCGGGCGGGCTGGCGCGCCGCATGGGCGGCGGTGACAAGCCGCTGCTTGATCTTGGCGGGCAAAACCTTTTGGACCATGTGATCGAGCGGCTCGAACCGCAGGTCGTGGCGGTCGCGTTAAACGCAAACGGAGATGCCGAACGGTTCTCGCCCTACGGTCTGCCGGTGATCGCCGACAGCATCGAGGGGTTCGCCGGACCTTTGGCCGGGGTGCTTGCAGGCCTCGATTGGGCCGCGACGCAGGGGGCCGATACGCTGGTCACCGCGGCGGGGGACACGCCGTTTTTCCCCTGTGATCTCGTTCCCCAGCTTTTGCTTGCGGGTGAGGACATGGAGAACCCGCTCGTCCTTGCTGCAACGCCGGATGCGGACGGGCAGGTGCGTCGCCACCCGACCTTTGGCCTGTGGCCTGTGTCCCTGCGGGACGACCTGCGCGCGGCCTTGCAGGGCGGTTTGCGCAAGGTGGTGCAATGGACCGATCGTCATCAGGGCCGCGAGGCGGTTTTTCCCGCGCCGCTGTTCGATCCGTTTTTCAACGTGAATACGCCCGAAGACCTGACCCGGGCCGAAGAAATACTGGCGGGGACCGCGTGAGAATATACGGCGTTGTCGGATGGAAGAACGCGGGCAAGACCGGATTGATGGAACGGCTCGTGACCGAGATCACCGCGCGCGGGATCAGCGTTTCGACCATCAAGCATGCCCATCACAGCTTTGACGTGGATCACGAAGGTAAGGACAGCTTTCGCCACCGGCAGGCGGGGGCGACCGAGGTGCTGCTGGCCTCGCGAAATCGCTTTGCGCTAATGCATGAGCTGCGGCAGGAACATGAACCAAGCCTCGATGACCTGCTACCGCGACTCTCGCCCGTCGATCTGGTGCTGATCGAAGGCTACAAGCGCGACCAGCATCCCAAGATCGAAGCGCATCGCGCGGAAACCGGCAATCCACTGATCGCGCCGGACGATCCGACCATTCGCGCCGTGGCCAGCGACACGCCGCTCGATCTGGACCGGCCCGTGTTCGATCTGAACGACACCAAGGCGATTGCGGATTTCGTGCTTGCCGAGGTGGGCCTGTGAAGTTCGACACCCATGTGGTGGTCGACTGGTCGGCCGGCAAGCGCGCGCCCGCCCGACCGTCGAAGGATTCTATCTGGATCGGGATATCGCGCGGGACCGGCGATGATGAACCGGTCTATTGCCGGTCCCGTCAGGATGCCGAAAGCCATCTGGCCGCGTTGATCGCGGCCGAACGCGATGCGGGACGGCGCATGATGATCGGATTCGATTTTCCGTTTGGCTATCCCAAGGGCTTCGCCCGAAGGGTCACGGGAACGGATGATGTGTTTGCCCTGTGGGCATGGCTGGAAGAGCGCATCAGCGATCTGCCGGACGGGGCGAACAACCGCTATGATGTGGCCTCGGAAATGAATGGCTTTTTCGACGGTCCCGGCCCCTTCTGGGGCAAGCCGAATGAACAGGACTGGCCGGCGATTCCGTACCGCAAAGCCGGGATCGTCTTTGACGAGGTGGCCGAGAAGCGCCATTGTGATCTGGCTGGAAAGGCATCGTCGAGCTGTTTTCAGTTGGCCTTTCCACCCACTGTGGGTGGGCAGGTGTTGATGGGCATTCCGGTGCTCTCTCGGCTCCGGCGACTTGATGGTGTGGCGGTATGGCCATTCGAGGATACCTCGGACGCCGCTGTCGTGGTGGTAGAGATCTGGCCGGGGTTGATCGAACCGGCGGTCAAAGAGGTCAAGGCGCAGGCCTCCGGGGAAATCCGCGACCGGGTTCAGGTTCGCCTCCTCGCGCGGGCGTTGTCGCGGCTGCCTCATGACGAGCTGGCAGAGTTGATGGCCGCGCCGCCGCAAGAGGCCCGCGAGGAAGGCTGGATACTGGGGGCTGGGCATGTCGCGCGCCTGAGCGAATTGGCACTGGGGGCGCCAGATACAGGCGAGGGGCCAGAACCACCGCCGCTGCGCAACGATTGTTTTGCCCTGCCTGCGGGCGTGAACTGGACACCCGTCGATCAGGCGCTGGACCTTCTGAAAACCCGGCTGAACCCCATCGCCGGAGCCGAGAAATCGCCTGTCCGATCCGCGCTTGGCCGGGTTCTGGCAAGCGATGTGATCGCCGAAAGGTCGAACCCGCCTGCGGCCAATTCTGCCGTCGATGGCTTTGGGTTCGCCGGCGGTGCATCCGAGGGCAAGCACCGGCTGCAACTGGTCGAGGGACGGGCCGCTGCAGGTGCGTCTTATGACGGGGAAGTGCCGTCGGGCCGCGCCATACGCATCCTCACCGGCGCGCCACTGCCCGTGGGTGTCGACACGGTGATCCTAGAAGAAGACGTCACGGTTGCCGATGGCCAGATCGCTTTTCGCGGCCCGCTAAAACGCGGCGCAAATGCCCGCAAGGCCGGGGAGGACGTGGCGGCAGGTGATGTGGTCCTGCTGGCCGGGCGACGCCTGACACCGGCCGATCTGGCACTTGTTTCGGCAGTTGGTCCTGCACGGGTCGATCTGCGGCGGGCGCTTCGTGTGGCGGTGATTTCGACCGGGGACGAGCTGGCCGAACCGGGCACGCCGTTGAACCCCGGCCAGATCCATGACGCGAACCGCCCAATGCTGCTCGCGATGCTTGCCCGCTTTGCCTTTGAACCGGTGGATATGGGGATCGTGCCCGACGACCGGCAGGCGCTGCGCGCGCGGCTCGATGCGGCGGCAGAGCAGGCGGATGTGATCCTGACGAGCGGCGGGGCCTCGGCGGGGGACGAAGACCATGTGAGCGCGCTGCTGCGCGAAGCGGGCGCAATGCAGGAATGGCGGATCGCGGTCAAGCCGGGCCGCCCGCTGGCGCTGGGCCTCTGGGCGGGGAAACCGGTGTTCGGTCTGCCGGGCAACCCGGTCGCGGCGATGGTTTGCACGCTGGTCTTTGCGCGTCCCGCGCTTTGCCTGCTGGCGGGCGAGGGCTGGCAGGAACCGCAGGGCTTCACCCTTCCGGCGGCCTTTGAGAAACGCAAGAAACCGGGGCGGCGCGAGTACCTCAGGGCGCGCATCCGCGAAGGCCGCGCCGAGGTGTTCGCCTCGGAAGGATCGGGCCGCATCAGCGGGCTGAGCTGGGCCGAAGGTCTGGTCGAACTGGAGGATGGCGAACGCCACATCCGCCCCGGAGACCCGGTGCGCTATATCCCCTTCGGCAGTTTTGCGCTTTGATCGCGTACAGGCCTGCACGGGAAATTGAATTGATCTGACACCGGTCTAAGTCCCCTAATGACGCGAAACAGGAGGATTTTCCATGCAGTCCCGACGCCAGTTCTTGATTTCTACCGCCGGCGCTGCCGGTACGGTTACATTGCTGCCTTATGCGGCGATGGCTGCCGGTCATCTCGCGAACGAGTTCAAGACCCCCGGTGGCACGATTACCGTACACCCGGTCTCTCATGCGTCCTTCGTGATGGAGACGCCGGTAGGCGTGATCTATGTCGACCCGGTCGGTGAGGCCTCGGCCTATGGCGATTTCCCCGAACCCGACCTGATCCTGATCACCCATGAACATGGTGACCATTACAACGCGGAAACCTTAGCCGCGCTGGTCGGGGAAGAGACGCAGCTGATCTCCAACCCTGCCGTCTACGAGATGATGCCCGAGGACCTGCAGGGTAAAACCATGCAGATCGCCAACGGGGAAATGTCGCAGATGGAAGGCGTCCAGATCGACGCGATCCCTGCTTATAACACGACCGAAGAGCGCCTGAACTTTCACCCGCAGGGCCGCGACAACGGCTATGTGCTGAGCTTTGACGGCTTTCGCGTCTATATCTCGGGCGATACCGAAGACATCCCCGAGATGCGCGAGCTTGAAGATATCGACCTTGCCTTTGTCTGCATGAACCTGCCCTTCACCATGGATGTGAACGCGGCGGCGTCGGCGGTGTCCGAGTTCCAGCCGACCTACGTCTACCCCTACCATTACCGTGGTCGCGATGGTGGAACGCAGGACCCGGAGGAATTCGCGAGCCTCGTTGAAGGTGTCGAGGTCAAGCTGGGCGCCTGGTACGAATAAGCCTTTGTTACATCGGCGAAACGGCGGGGATCTTCCCCGCCGTTTTTCGTTCATCCAAGATAGATCTGACCGCCCGGGTATTTGACCCGGGGCACGCTTCGGGTTGCAAGAAAGAACCCGAGCGTCAGCGGGCCGACCCGACCAAGGAACATGATCAGCATCAGCATCGCTTCGCCATAACCGTCGAGCTGGGGTGTCAGACCGCGTGACAGGCCCACGGTGCCAAAGGCCGAGGTAACCTCGAAGGCGAGGTCGATGAAATCGACGTGGTTGGTGATCGAGGTAAAGAAGATGCCGCTGAACACCAGCAGCATGGAAATCGTGGTCAGCGCCATCGCTTTCATCACCTCTTCAAGACCCAGACTGCGGCCAAAGATATTGATCTGTTTCTGGCGCCGGAAAAAGGCGACGGTCGACAGCAGCATCACGAACAAGGTCGTCACCTTGATCCCGCCCGCGGTCGAGGTGCTGCCCGCGCCGACCAGCATCAGCGTCATGGTCATCAGCGAAGAGGAATTGTGCATCGCGCCCGTGTCCAGCGTGTTGAAACCTGCGGTACGGGGTGTCACAGCCTGAAACCAGCTTGCCCAAAGCCGGGCGGCGGTCCCCTCCAGACCGCCCAGCGTGCCGGGATTGTTCCATTCCAACAGCGCGAAACAGATCCAGGCCCAGAGAATGAGCGCGATGGTGCCTGTAATCATCAGCTTGCTGTGCAGGGTCAGTTTACGCCAGTTGCGCTTTTCGTAAATGTCGCCGACGACGATGAATCCCAGCCCGCCAAGGATGAACAGGGCAGGCACGACGAGGTTCACGACCGGGTTGTCTACCCATTGCGACAGGCTGTCGGGGTAGAGCGCGAACCCCGCGTTGTTAAAGGCGGAGACGCTATGGAAAAAGGCGTGCCACAGCCCTGTGTGCCAGCCGAATTCGGGTACGAAAACCAGCGATAGGGCGAGCGTGCCGACCAGCTCGCAAAGTACGGCCACGTAGAGGATGACCTTTACCAGCGTGGTGACGTTGGAAATACTGGTCTGGTTCAGGTCCTCGCGCAGGATCAACCGGTGCGGCATGCCGATCGGAATGTTGAGCGCCAGCAGCAAAAGCACCGCAAAGGTCATCAGCCCAAGCCCGCCCAACTGGATCAGCAGGGCGATGACAACCTGCCCGAACAGTGTATAGGCCGAGCCTGTGTCCACCACGGCAAGGCCGGTCACGGTGACCGCTGAGGTCGAAGTGAACAGCGCCTCCCAAGCGCCAACCGACCCGTCATGCGCAATTGGCAGTCGCAAGAGAATCGCGCCGATGATGATGAAGACGAGGTACAGGAGCGCCAGTGCCGCCGGGGGCGGCAGCTGGATCAGGCGCAGAAACAGGACAGGGCGCATTGGCGTCAGAGGCTTGCCGCGAAATCGCGCAGGTCGCTGCGACGGCCCAGCAGCAACAGCAGGTCATCCTTTTGCAACACGCAGGTCGAGCCGTCATGGCCAAGGAAGTCGGTGCCGCGCATCACGCCGATACAGCGCAGGTCGTAGTTTTCCGCATGGGCCAGCGTGTCGAGAGATTTGCCTTCTAGGCTTTCGGGAATGCGAAAGTTCACCACGTGAAAGCCGTTGCCAAGGCTCACGTAATCTCGCACCAGGGGGTTGTGGAGAACCTGTGCGATATGCTGGCCGACCTCGACCTCGGGGTGGATGATCCGGTCGACCTTAAGCTTGGACAGGATACGGTGGTGCGTCTTGGTCGTGGCCTTGGCCCAGACCAGCGGCACGCCGAGGGTCTTGAGATTGATCGCCGCAAGGATGCTGGCCTCGAGGTCCGAGCCCATCGCCACAAGCGCAGCGTCGCATTCCGCGACTCCGGCTTCGCGCAGGGCAAGGTCGTCCTTGGCATCCACAATCATTGCCTGTGTCAGGATCTCGGCATGGTCCGAAACCCGCTTTTCGCTGGTGTCGAGACCGATCACGTAGTTGCCGTACTGGGTCAGGTCCTTGGCGACGGTACTGCCGAAATTGCCAAGCCCGATAATGGCAAAGGTACGTTGCTTGGTCTTGCTGCTGGAGGAGCCCAACATAATTTCCTTTCACGGTCTAAGAATGCCGCAATCACAGAACTTTACCGGCTCCCGAAGGTTCCCGGCCCGGTATCAATCGAATGTGCCGGCCACCCGGCCGACCAGCATGAAAGCCCGCGCCGTGCGGGTGTCGGCAAGCGCGGAGATGTCCGCATCGCTCGCGGTTTTCTCGAACTCGGCGAACATCCGGTCGAAGAGCCGCAGGAAGTGGTGCGCGGCGTCGCGAAAGATCGGGTCCTGTTTCATGCGCCCGGCGGTCAGCGCGAGCGATGTCCGGTCCCGCACGCCACCAAGCGGGGCAACGGCACGTCCGCGCGCGCCCTGCGCGAACTGGCGCCAGATTTCGGGACGGGCTCGATCAGGGCGCAGATCGTCCATGTAGATCCCGTCCTGGCTAAGCAGGGTCAGCACGTCCTGGCTCGCCTGAATGATCTGCGCTGTCTTGCGGTCGCGCAGTGCGCGGCGCAGGGCGACGAAACCGGCCTGATCCTCGGCGGTTTCCGGGAAGTTCAGGGCGCGGATGAATTCTTCGCTCGGCAGCGGCGGGGCCAGTTCCTCGGCGGGTGTGCCAAGCGCGAGCGAGCCCTGATCGCCGGTGTCCGGCACGGAAACGGTGGAGTTCTTGCGCGGGTTCGCCGGATCTCGCCGGGTCGAAAAGGTCGCCAGCGCGGTTTCCGTCTTTTTCGCGGCGGCGGCGATTTCATCGAGCTTGCGTGCCACTGTGCCGTCGCTCGACATGTTGCCGCGCTGCTGCAGCGACACATAGGATTGCCGGATGCCGTCGATGGCAGCCTGAAGCCTTGCGCTTTCCTCGCGCATCACCCGGTTCGACCGGGCGGCGGTGGCCGCGACCCATATCATTGCGATGGGCATGAAAATGCCCATCAGCGTCAGCAGGAAGCTGTTGCCATCGATGCCGGACTGTTCGTCGCCCGGCACGAAAACAAAGAAAACAAGCGCCGCGATCAGCCACAGCACTGTAAAGGCGATTGCCGTGACCTCGATCCCGGTAATCGCTTGATACTGAGGCCGATCGTAGATCCCGAGCGGCGTGGTATGGCTGTCCTGAGGCTCGCGGCTGGGGGAGGACATGGGCGGCGCTCCGTCAGGAATAGACGATTTTCAGCACTTCGTAGGATTTCTCTCCGCCGGGCGTTCGCACCTCGACGCTGTCGCCTTCGTCCTTGCCGATGAGGGCACGGGCAATGGGGGATTTGATGTTGAGCAGACCTTTTTCGATATTGGCCTCGTGCTCGCCCACGATCTGCCAGGTCTTTTCCTCGTCCGTATCCTCGTCCACCAGCGTGACCTTGGCGCCGAACTTGATCGGGCCGCTCAGCTTGGCTGGGTCGATAACCTCGGCAAGGCTCAGCACGCCTTCTATTTCCTTGATCCGGCCTTCGATGAAAGACTGCTTTTCACGGGCCGAATGGTATTCCGCATTCTCGGACAGGTCGCCATGCTCACGCGCTTCGGCAATCGCCTTGATGATGGCCGGGCGTTCGACGGATTTCAGCTGTTTCAGTTCGCTGTTCAGCGCACTGTTCCCAGCCGGTGTCATCGGTATTTTGTCCATTTCTTCGTTCCATCAAAAATGTCAGCGCCCCGCCGCAAGCTGCGCCGGGGCGAGAGTTCGGATCAAAGCCTAACCGAGACCAAGCCTTTATGGAAGAGCCACAAAATGGCGTGCACAACCTGTGCATTTTCCGTGCACGTCCCGTACACCCCCTGTGCACCTCCAACGTACGCAGGGGTTAAGGAGGCGTTAACTCTGGTGACTCGCGACCTCCCATTCGATTCCGTCTTTATCGTGAAAATAAAACCGGCGACCCGGCGCGTAGTCCGAATGATTCACCGGTTTGAAGCCTGCGCGTTTCACTGCCTTCTCGGCCGCGTCGATGTCATCGGTGAATGCGGCAATGTGATTCAGCCCGCCGACGGTGCGATAGCTGTCGCCCTTGGCCTCTGCTTCGTCGCCGTAGGAAAACAGCGCGATGTAGCTGTCGTCGGTGCCGACGTGAACCGTATAGCCGGTCTGCATCGCCGGACCTTCCCAGCGGATTTTCCAGCCAAAGATGTCGTTCATCCAGCGCGCCGTGGCATGGGCGTCGGAGACGGTGATATTTGCATGTTCAAGCCGTGCAGTTGCGGTCTGTTGTGACATGGTGATTTCCTTTCCAGTCTGATTTTCCATGTCCCAAGGCTCCGATATCAAGTAAGGTTGAGGTCAAGCGGAAAGAAATTAACAAAATCATAAGGCTACGTTTTATGCACAAAGGTTTGAGCATCGGCTATGTCGCTCGGCGCACAGGGTTGGCGGTTTCGGCGATCCGTTACTACGAGGAAGAGGGGCTGGTGCAGCCGGGCCGCGACCGGGGCGATCGGCGGGTGTTTCAGCGTGGCGATATCCGGCGGTTGTCCTTTGTGCTGATTGCGCAGCGTCTGGGGTTCGCGCTGGCCGATATCCGCGCCGCGCTGGACGATCTGCCGCAGGGGCGTAATCCGACCCGTGCAGACTGGGCGAGGCTGGCGGAAGGGTTCCGGCAAGAGATCGATTCCCGCATCGAGGGGCTGACCCTGCTGCGCGGGAAACTGGACGGCTGCATCGGCTGCGGATGCCTCTCGCTTGACCGCTGCGCACTTTATAACCCGCATGACAAAGCTGCCACACGCGGCGAGGGACCAAGATACCTGATGGGTGACAGATCGGACGAGTTCTGAAAAAGAGGTTTCAAGGGTATGATATCGGGGTGAGGGATGAGCGAGACACAGCAGGAAAAATACGACCGCTTCGCGGCGCTGCATCGGGGTGAGGGCGCGTTCGTCGTACCGAAC
Source organism: Paracoccaceae bacterium (assembly GCA_018223035.1). Lineage (GTDB taxonomy): Bacteria > Pseudomonadota > Alphaproteobacteria > Rhodobacterales > Rhodobacteraceae > Heliomarina. Next base: position 33,800 of record JAAEZD010000001.1, on the reverse strand, counting down.
CCATGGGATGCGGGCACCGCGCGGGTGCTGACGCAGATGGGGTTTCAGGCGCTGGCGACCACGAGCGCGGGATATGCCTTTTCCGTCGGCAAGCGTGATTCCTTCGCCGGTCTCAGCCGTCAGGAGATTCTCGACAACGCGCGTGAAATCGCGGCGGCGACGCATCTGCCGGTGACCGCCGACCTCGAAGACGGGTTTGGCATCATGCCCGAGACCTGTGCCGAGACGGTGATTCTTGCGATCGCGGCGGGTCTGGTCGGCGGATCGATCGAGGATGCGACCGGCCATGCGGATGCTCCGATCTACGAACAGGCGCTGGCAGTGGACCGGATCATGGCAGCCGCCGAGGCAAAGCGGGACAAGCCGTTCCTGCTGACCGCTCGGGCCGAAAACTACCTGTGGGATCGGCACGATCTGGATGACACGATCCGCCGGCTTCAGGCCTACTCGGCGGCGGGGGCCGATGTACTTTACGCGCCCGGCCTGACGGATCTTAACGATATCCGTACCTTATGTGCCGAGCTCGACCGTCCGGTGAACGTGGTGATGGGGCTTGTCGGGCCGTCGATTTCCGTCGCCAACCTTGCCGAGGCCGGGGTCAAGCGGATCAGTGTCGGCGGGTCATTTGCCCGCGCGGCCTATGGCGCGCTGATGCGCGCCGCCGAGGAAGTGCTTGAACAGGGCTCTTTCAATTACGCGCGCGAAGCAGTGCGTGACGGGGCCCTGAGCGACATGATGTCCGATTCAAAAGCAACGAATCGAACCTGAGCGCGTTTGGACCTATATAACGTCGCAATGACGCAGAGTTGCGATTGACCGAAGCGGGTGCCAAAAGGTACTCAGCCACGAAATATAATTGCGCGCGGAATGCGCCAGCAAGACAGATGAGGAGCCAGGCATGGCCGAAGTTGAACGCGAAGCGATGGAATACGATGTTGTCATCGTCGGGGCAGGGCCTGCCGGGCTCTCTGCGGCGATCCGGCTCAAGCAGCTGGATGCAGACATCAATGTCGTCGTTTTGGAAAAGGGCTCGGAAGTGGGCGCGCATATCCTGTCGGGGGCGGTTCTTGATCCCTGCGGTATCGACGCGCTGATCCCGGACTGGAAAGAAAAAGGCGCCCCGATCACCGTTCCGGTGAAAAAGGACAATTTCTACATGCTGGGCGAATCGGGGCAGGTGCGCGTGCCGAACTTCCCGATGCCGCCGTTGATGAATAACCACGGCAATTACATCGTTTCGATGGGCAATGTCTGCCGCTGGATGGCCGAGCAGGCCGAGGAGCTGGGGGTCGAGGTCTTTCCCGGCATGGCCTGTTCCGAACTGGTCTATGGCGAAAACGGCGAAGTCAAAGGCGTGGTCGCCGGTGAATTCGGCAAGGAAGCCGATGGCAGCCATGGCGCCAGCTATGAGCCGGGCATGGAACTGCACGGCAAGTATGTTTTCCTTGGCGAAGGCGTGCGCGGTTCGCTCTCCAAGCAGGTGATCGAAAAGTTCAAGCTGGGCGAAGGCAAGGAGCCGCAGAAATACGGTCTTGGCATGAAGGAGATCTGGGAGATCGACCCGGCCAAGCACAAGGAAGGTACCGTGACCCATACGATGGGCTGGCCGCTGGGCAAGAACGCGGGCGGCGGTTCGTTCATCTACCACCTTGATAACAATCAGGTTTACGTGGGCTTCGTGGTCCACCTGAACTACAAGAACCCCTACCTGTTCCCCTACATGGAATTCCAGCGGTTCAAGCACCACCCGATGGTTGCCGACCTGCTTGAAGGCGGCAAGCGCGTGGCCTATGGCGCGCGGGCGATCACCGAGGGCGGCTGGCAGTCGATGCCGAAACTGGTCGCGCCGGGCGTGGCGCTTCTGGGCTGCTCGGCGGGCATGGTCAACGTGCCGCGTATCAAGGGCAATCATAACGCGATGTTGTCCGGCAAGGCCGCAGCCGAGGCAGCCTACGCCGCGATCAAGGAAGGCCGCAGCGCCGATGAGCTGAGCGATTACGAGGTCGACGTGCGCGAGGGCGCCATTGGGGCGGACCTGAAAAAAGTGCGCAACGTCAAACCCTTCTGGTCGAAGTATGGGCTCACGGCGAGCCTGATGCTTGGTGGTCTCGACATGTGGACCAACACATTCGGCTTCTCGCTGTTCGGCACGCAAGGCCACGGAAAAACCGATGCGGCCGCGACCGAAGAGGCGAGCAAGCACGAACCGTTCGACTATCCGAAACCGGATGGCAAGCTGTCCTTTGACCGGCTGACCAACGTATCCTTCTCGATGACGAACCACGAGGAAAGTCAGCCGCCGCATCTGAAGCTGAAAGACCCGGAAGTGCCGGTAAAGGTCGACTACGCCCAATACGCGGGGCCGTCTTCGCGCTATTGCCCGGCGGGGGTTTACGAGTTCGTCGAGGATGACGCGGGCAAGCCGAAGTTCGTGATCAACTTCCAGAACTGCGTGCACTGCAAGACCTGCGACATCAAGGATCCGGCACAGAACATCGTCTGGACCACCCCCCAGGGCGGGGACGGTCCGAACTATCCGAACATGTGATCCGTTACAAAAACGAGGAAGCGCCGCAAAAATGCGGCGCTTCTTGTATAAAATATGTGGCACTTCCCCGCCTGACCGGGCGCGCCCCATTGCGATCCTTGCGCCACAGGCCTAGCTTGAGATGCACCATTCTCGGCAAACAGGGATCGCTCGTGTCTTCAGTCTTTCCAAAACTGGCAGTTGCTGCTGTCGTCGCATCGCTCATTCTTCCGACGGGGCTGACGGCTCAGACCGGGGCCGGCGCTTATCTCGCGGGACGGCAGGCGTTGTTCACCAGCGACTTTGACGCCGCCGCGAAGTATTACGGCATGGCGCTGAATTACGATCGCAAGAACCCCAAGCTGATGGAAAACGCGGTGCTGGCGCAGCTGGCGCTGGGCCGGATTGAGCGGGCCCTGCCGGTGGCCCGCACGATGGAAGAGCTGGAGCTGTCGAGCCAGACCGCCCATATGGTCGTGGTGGCGAACCTGATCGCGCAGGAAGATTACGCGGCTCTGGCCGCGCGGAATCCCGAAACCCATGGTGTCGGGCCGCTGGTCGACGGGCTTGTCCGTGGCTGGGCGCTCGTGGGTCTTGGCGAGCGTGACGATGCGATGGCGGCCTTTGACCGGTTGAGCGAGGAAAACGGGTTGCGGGCGTTCGGGCTGTACCACAAGGCGCTCGCACTTGCCTCGATGGGCGAACTTGAGGATGCGGCCGAGATTTTCGCCGCCGATCAGGGCGTACTGTCGCGGATCAGTCGCCGCGCTGCGATTGCGCGGGTCGAGATCCTGTCGCAGCTTGGCCGTAACGAGGATGCGCTGGAAAGCCTGTCAGATGCGTTCGGCGCGACCGTCGATCCGGCGTTGCTTGAACTGGCGGACCGGCTGGAGGCCGGTGAAACCCTGCCCTTGCAACAGGTCCGCAACCCGCAGGACGGGTTGGCCGAGGTGTTCTTTTCCATCGCGCTCGCGCTCAAGAGCGAAGCCTCGGACGATTACGTGCTGGTTTATGCCCGCGTCGCAAGTTTCCTGCGCCCCGACCATGTGGACGCGATCCTGCTGAACGCGGAACTGCTCGACAACCTCGGGCAGTACGATCTTGCGGTTTCGACCTACAAACAGGTGCCGCAAGACAGCCCTGAATATTCCGCCGCCGAACTGGGCCGGGCCGAGGCGCTGCGCCGTGCAGCTAAACCGGATGCCGCGATCGAGGCGCTGGAAAACCTCGCCAAGACTTACCCTGACATGCCGATGATCTATTCCTCGCTGGGTGATCTGCGCCGTCAGGAAGAGGAATACAAAGAAGCGGTGAAAGCCTATGACCGGGCCATCGAGCTGACCGAAGAGGGCGCGCAGGCGACGTGGTTCCTGCTATATGCACGGGGCATTTCGCATGAGCGTCTCAAGGAGTGGGAAGAGGCCGAGGCCGATTTCCGTCAGGCGCTGGAGCTGAACCCGGAACAGCCGCAGGTGCTGAACTATCTTGGCTATTCGCTGGTCGAGCGGCAGGAGAACCTTGAAGAGGCGCTATCGATGATTGAGCGCGCTGTCGCGGCACGTCCGGACAGCGGCTATATCGTGGATTCGCTCGGTTGGGTGCTTTATCGCATGGGCCGCTATGACGAGGCCGTCGAGCACATGGAAAAAGCGGTCGAACTGATGGCCGTGGATGCGGTGGTGAATGACCACCTTGGCGATGTCTACTGGGCGGTCGGGCGCTATCGCGAGGCGGAGTTCCAGTGGCGCCGGGCGCTGTCCTTTGTCGACCCAGAGGATGAAAACAGCGAGGCGGATCCCGACCGTATCCGCCGCAAGCTTGAAGTCGGGCTGGATCAGGTGCTGGCCGAGGAAGGTGCCGAACCGCTGAAGGTCGCCGGCGAGTAATTCGTGGCTGACACTCCGGTTCTGGCTCCGGCCAAGATCAATCTCTCACTGCATGTGACGGGCCGTCGGGATGACGGCTATCACCTGCTGGATTCGCTGGTGGTCTTCGCGGATATCGGCGACCGGCTGTGGCTGAGCGATGCGGATGAGATGTCGCTGTCTGTCACCGGACCTTTTGCCGAGGGCGTGCCCGAGGACGGGTGCAACCTCGTCTGGCAGGCTGCCGAGCGGGCCGGGCGGGTGCTCTCGATCCGGCTTGAAAAGAACCTGCCGCATGGGGCCGGGATCGGGGGCGGGTCATCTGACGCGGCTGCGGTTCTGCGCTGGGCCGGGGCGGGGGAACATGCACTGAGCCTTGGCGCGGATGTGCCGGTCTGCCTGTCGCAGGCCCCGCAGCGGATGCGCGGGATCGGAGAGCAGCTTGACCCGGTTGCGGTGCCGGAGTGCCATCTGGTGCTGGTCAATCCGGGCGTGCATGTGCCAACCCCGGCGGTGTTCCGGGCGCTGGAGCGTCGGGATAACGCGGGCATGACGCCGATGGGGGATGATTTCATCGGCTGGCTGGGCGATCAGCGCAACGACCTCCAAGAAGCCGCGATCCGCGTGGCGCCGATGATTGCCGAAGCGCTTGCCGCGCTGGACGATGCGCTTGTGGCGCGGATGTCCGGCTCGGGCGCGACCTGTTTTGGTCTCTACCCGGATGCGAATACGGCCAAGGCGTCGGCTGAACGCATCGCGGCGGCCCGGCCGGGTTGGTGGGTCCGCGCCTGTCGGAGTTTTGCCGGGTAGTCCTGTCGCTGTTCAGTTGAGCCGGGCGACGACGAAATCCGCGAGATCGGCGAGCAGGTCGCGCAGCTCTCCCTCGGGGAGCGGAGCGAGCGACTCTCTCGCCTTGTCGGCCCATGACAGCGCGTCCTGACGCGTCGCCTCGAACGTGTCGTGACGGGTCATGATTTCCAGCGCGGTGTCGAGATCCTCGGGCTTTTGCTGGCCCTTCTCGATGGTGCGCTGCCAGAAGGCGCGTTCATCCGCATCGGCAAGGGCGACCGCCTTGATGACCGGCAGGGTCAGCTTGCGTTCGCGGAAGTCGTCGCCGATGTTCTTGCCGGTGGCCGAGCTGTCGCCCTGATAGTCGAGCAGGTCATCGGCGATCTGAAAGGCGATCCCGAGCGCGTCGCCGTAATCGTAGAGCGCCTGAATGTGGCTTTCATCCGCATCGGAGATCACGCCGCCCACCTGCGTTGCCGCCGAGAAGAGCGCCGCCGTCTTGCCACGCACCACCTTGAGATAGACGGATTCATCGGTCGCAAGGTTGCTGGCCGCGCTGAGCTGCAGCACTTCGCCTTCGGAGATCGTGGCTGAGGCACCCGCGAGGATGCTGAGCACCCGCAGAGATTCCGTTTCGACCATCATCAGGAAGGCGCGCGCCAGAAGGTAGTCGCCGACCAGCACGCTTGAGGAATTGTCCCAGAGCAGGTTGGCGGTGGGTCTGCCGCGCCGCTGCTCGCTTTCGTCCACCACATCGTCATGCAGCAGGGTCGCGGTGTGGATGAATTCCACCGTCGCGGCGAGCTTGACGTGATCGCTTCCCTCGTAGCCACAAATCCGCGCCGCCGCGAGCGTCAGCATCGGGCGCAGTCGCTTGCCGCCGGCCTCGATCAGATGCGCCGTCACCTCGGGGATGCGCGGAGCATGTTCAGAGACCATTCGTTCACGGATCAGGGCATTCACCGCAGCCATTTCATCGGCCAGAAGTTCGGCCAGGCGGTCCTGCGGTTTGGGATTGGTGGCGATGTCCATCACTCTCCTGCAACAAGGCTCGACAAGGGTACGAGCTTGCTCTTACATCCAACGTTATGAAAGAGCTTCTGCGTAGTACCGACCCGACGATCCTGGCCTTTGCTTCGGCTCTTTTGCAAGGCGAGGATATAGACTGCTTTCAGATGGACGTAAACATGAGCATCCTCGAAGGCGGTATCGGAATTTTCCCGCGCCGGATGATGGTGCGTGAGCACGATTACGACCGGGCGGTACGGGTGATGACCGACAATGAAATCCCGCTGAGGTGATGAGCCGGTTCGAGGATGACGCGCTGAGCTGCGACGCCTTTCTGGGCGGGCGGTTGCGGATCTGGCAGCCAAGGGCCGGATATCGCGCGGGTATTGACCCGGTGATGCTGGCGGCGGCGGTGCCGGCGCGGTCCGGTCAGAGCGTGCTGGAGCTGGGCTGCGGGGCAGGGACGGCGAGCCTGTGCCTTGCCGCGCGGGTGCCTGACCTGATGCTGACGGGGGTCGAGCTGCAGACCGAGTATGCCGCCCTGGCAGAGCGTAACTCCCGCGACAATGTGAAGCCGCTAGAAGTGGTCGAGGCGGACCTCGCGCAGCTGCCCGCAGAGCTGCGGCAGCGACGATTCGACCATGTGCTGATGAATCCGCCCTATTACCGGGCCGGGGCACATAGTTCTGCGCGCGATGCGGGACGTCAGGTGGCGCTGGGAGAGATCACGCCGCTGTCGCTCTGGGTCGAGGTGGCGGCGCGCCGTCTGGCGCCCAAGGGCTATCTCCACGTGATCCAGAATGCCGAGCGTCTGCCCGATCTTCTGATTGCGGCAGAAGGGCGGCTGGGGTCTGTCGAAGTGCTGCCGCTGGCCGCGCGGGAGGGTCGCGAAGCGGACCGGGTGATCCTGCGGATGCGCAAGGGCGGGCGGGCCGCGTTTCGACTGCATGCGCCGCTGATTCTGCATGAAGGAGCCGTTCACCAGCGCGATGGCGAGAGCTACCGGACCGAAATTGACGGAATTTTGCGAAAAGCAGCCGAATTGGTCTGGCCTGCATAGCCCAGAAATTAAGAGAAACTTCACGCTTCTTTGCCGATGATAGCCGACCAAGGTTAACGTTACGTGACAGACGCTTTGGAATATGCTGAACTGAAAATGCAACTTATTCAGAGGAGGATTGCCATGAGCTTGAGCTCGCATCTTACGGAACTGAAAAAGAAGCACCAGAATTTGAGCTATGAAGTCGAGCAGGCGCAGCGCGCGCCAAGCATCGACGGGCTTGAACTGGCCGCCATGAAAAAGCAGAAGCTGAAGCTAAAGGAAGAAATCGAGCGCCTGTCTGCGTGACCCGCTCTTTTGCTTTCCGAGCAATCATATCCTGATCACATTCGAAGAAACTGGCGGGTTGTCCGGATCATCCGGCGGACACGCAAGCGCGTGAGGGCTTTTGTCTTTGCGCCAGATCTCTGCGGCCAATAGCGCCGCGCGCGGTGATACGACCCGTGATGACGACGGGCGACCATGCGCAAAAAGAAAAGGTCGGTCCGATGGGACCGACCTGTTTTTTGTAGACCTGTTCCGGGATCAGACGAAGAACTGACCGCCGTTCGCGGAAATTGTCGAGCCGTTGATGAACCCGGCGTCGTCCGAGGCAAGGAAAACCACGCAGCGTGCAATTTCCTCGGGCTCGCCGAGGCGTCCGGTCGGGATCTGCGCGATGATCGAGTCCCGCACCTTTTCCGGCACCGCCATCACCATGTCGGTCGCGATATAGCCGGGGCAGATCGCGTTCGCGGTAATGCCCGCGCGCGCGCCTTCCTGTGCCAGCGATTTGACGATGCCCAGATCGCCCGCCTTGGTCGCGGCATAGTTTACCTGCGCGAACTGGCCCTTCTGGCCGTTGATCGAGCTGATGACGATGACGCGGCCGAACTTGCGCTCACGCATGCCGGGCCAGACCGGGTGAACCGTGTTGAAAACACCTGTGAGGTTGGTATCGACCACCTCTTTCCACTGCTCGGGAGTCATCTTGTGGAAGGGGGCGTCGCGGGTGATGCCCGCATTGGCGACAACCACGTCGATAGGTCCGAGATCGGCTTCGACCTTGGCCAGTCCCTCCTTGCTTTCCTCGTAATCCGCCGCGTTCCACTTATAGGTCTTGATCCCGGTCTCATCGGTAAAATCGGACGCGGCCTGATCGTTACCGGCGTAGGTGGCGGCGACGGAATACCCGGCGTCCTTGAGTGCTTTTGAAATTGCAGCCCCGATTCCCCGGGAGCCTCCTGTTACAAGGGCGACGCGTGACATTAATGTTTTCCTCCAGTATCCTATTGAAACGTTGTTACGTTAACGATGTCGTGTGCGCAAGAATGTTGCGCGCTCAATTCGTAAAAATTTCACGAAACCGGGCACCTCCCATTATCTTGCGGCACGATTTGCCGTTCCGGTCGTTCCTCCCTTGGACCGGGGTCGCGTCATTGATGGCAGAATCGCCGGACGGATCACGACCGGATCGAGTGTGCCATAGTTCTGATTATAAAGCGAATTTCAGGTGCTGGCAGGGGTTTCGCCCTGATCGGCACGAGATTGCCGGGAGGTGCCTGAATTTGCGGCGGCGCTGCCGGGCCGCGTCCGGTGGGGAGGGGCGGCGTTGACGCCGCCCCTCCGGAAACGATCAGGGCCGTTCGACGCACATGGCAACGCCCATGCCGCCGCCGATGCAGAGCGTGGCGAGACCTTTCTTGGCGTCGCGGCGCTGCATTTCAAACAGCAGGGTGTTGAGGATGCGGCAGCCCGAGGCACCGATGGGGTGGCCGATGGCGATGGCGCCACCGTTCACGTTCACGATGGACGGATCCCAGCCCATGTCCTTGTTCACGGCGCAGGCCTGCGCGGCAAAGGCCTCGTTCGCCTCGACAAGGTCGAGATCCTCGGGTTTCCAGCCAGCCTTTTCCAGCGCCTTGCGCGAGGCATAGATCGGACCGGCGCCCATGATCGACGGGTCGAGCCCGACGGTGGCGTAGGAGACAATGCGCGCCAGCGGCGTGATGCCGCGTTTCTCGGCGTTATCCGCGCTCATCAGCAGAACGGCGGCGGCGCCGTCGTTCAAACCGGATGCGTTGGCCGCAGTGACCGAGCCGTCCTTGGTAAAGGCGGGGCGGAGTTTCTGCATCGCTTCGATGGTCGCGCCGTGGCGGATGTATTCGTCGGAGTCGACCACGTTCTCGCCCTTGCGGGTCTTGACCGTAAAGGGCGTGATTTCGTCCTGGAACTTGCCTGCCTTTTGCGCGGCTTCGGCCTTGTTCTGGCTGGCGACCGCGAATTCGTCCTGCGATTCACGGTTGATCTGCCATTTCTCGGCAACGTTCTCGGCGGTCTGGCCCATGTGGTAGCCGTTGAACGCATCCCACAGACCGTCACGGATCATGGTGTCGATATAGGACATGTCGCCCATCTTGTGGCCCTGGCGCAGGTTCGCGGCATGGGGGCTCATCGACATGTTTTCCTGACCGCCCGCGGCGACGATCTCGGCATCGCCAAGCTGGATGTGCTGAGCGCCAAGCGCCACGGCGCGCAGGCCCGACCCGCAGACCTGATTGATGCCCCAGGCCGCGCTTTCGATCGGCAGGCCGGCGTTGATATGGGCCTGACGGGCCGGGTTCTGGCCCTGCGCGGCGGTCAGCACCTGACCGAGAATGGTTTCGTTCACATCGGCCTTGTCGATCCCGGCGCGTTCCACGATCGCCTCGAGAACCGCTGTGCCAAGGTCATGCGCGGGGGTGTTTGCGAATGAGCCGCCAAAGCTGCCGACCGCCGTACGAGCGGCGGATGCAATTACTACGTTGGTCATGACTGTCTGTCCTTTGCCAAGATGCGGGTGGCAAGAAAAAACGCCTGTCCGAGCGGGCATGCGTCTTAACCTTACGTCCTCCGAGGGTGAACCTAATGCTTTGCGCGGGGGGCTGCAACTCTGCTCGGGCGCCGCCCCGCGCTTGCTGGCAGGGGCGGTTTGCCGCTAGACCCGAAGGCGGACGCGCGAAGGGGACGGATGATGGAAAGATGTGGCTGGCCGGGGGATGATCCGCTTTACGTGGCCTATCACGACACGGAATGGGGCGTGCCGGAATATGACAGCCGGGCGCTTTGGGAAAAACTGATCCTCGACGGGTTTCAGGCGGGGCTGAGCTGGATCACGATCTTGCGCAAGCGAGACAATTTCCGCGAGGCTTTTGCCGGGTTCGATCCGAACGTGGTGGCCGATTGGGGCGAGCCCGAGGTGGCGCGGCTTTTGCAGAATCGCGGTATCATTCGCCATCGCGGCAAGATCGAAGCGACGATCACCAATGCCCGGGCGTGGCAGGAGATCGAGGCGCAACAGGGCTTTGACCGCTTTCTGTGGGATTACGTCGGCGGCAAGCCGATCCAGAATGCATGGGCGACGCAGGGGGATGTACCGACCCAGACGGCGCTGTCAGAGCAGATCTCAAAAGATCTGAAAAAGGCGGGTTTTCGATTCTGCGGGCCGACTATCGTCTATGCTTTCATGGAGGCGGTGGGCATGGTCAATGACCATATCGTCAGCTGTCACCGGCACGGGCCTGTGGCGGAAATGGGAAAGTCGCGCGGTTAGAGAAGCCTGTCTTTAAAGGAGCGCTTCGGCGCATTCGATGCATTATTGGGGGCGTGTTGCCGGGCCTTCGCGCTTAATGCACGGGCCCATAGCCAAAGCGGCCTCCGTGGCGGTTCGGGTCGAGACCGACAAAGCGCAGGGCGGGAGAGGGAGCGCGGAAGCGTTCGAAAACCAGCGGCGATTCAAGCGTGGTCTGATCGACGATTGTTCCGGCCATCGCCCAGACTGGCTCTCCATCGGCGATCAGCGCGCAGCTCCGGGGGAGGCCTGGCCAGTCCTCGAGCGCAGCGAGATAGCGGAACATGCGCCATTGCGAATTGATGTCGATGTCAAAACGGGTGACGTCCAGAAAGTCTGCGATCACGTTGGTGCCGTCCTCATGCCGGGGTTCGGCGCCTGCGCGCTCGATCATGTTAAGCGCATCCCGCATGTTGAACCGGCCGCTGAAGCGGCAGTGCAGGGTCGCAAGATCAGGGTAGAGCGCGTAGGTGCAGGGCATGGCGAAATCTGGTTCTGGGTAAACTCTTGTTTAAAACGTGTGGTTGTCCGGGCGGGTTCCCGCGCCGGGCGGCAGAAGCATCTGGCTCCGTTTAGAAATGTATTGCGGCGCGTCAGCTGCCGCCGGAAACCAATGCGCCGATGATCGCGCGGGCGCTGTCGGAATGCCAGTCCGCATCGCCGATCAACCGGGCGACTTCCTGCCCTTCGGGGTCGATCAGAACCGTGATCGGCAGGCCGAGAATGCCCATGTCGCGCGCTACGGCCTGTTTTTCATCGCGGTATTGCGGCAGGTTCGAGATATTGTTTTCGCTGAAGAATTTTTGGATGCCCTGCGGCGAGTTACGGCCCGTCGCCAAGGTCACCACCTGAAAGCCGTCGCCGCCGAATTCATCCTGAAGTGCTGCGAGTGTGGGCATTTCCTCGCGGCAGGGGGCGCACCATGTCGCCCAGAAATTCAGCAGTACATAGCCGCCCTGGAGGTCGGCCAGCGTCATGGAGCCACTGTCTGGCGTGGTGAAGGCGATGTCGGAAACCGGTTTGGGTTCTTCGTGCAGCGTCAGCTTTTTCATGTCGCCATCACGCAGTTCGGCGACTTCGGCAAGCTCGGCCATGGCGGTGTTTGCACCCAGCGCGAGGGCCATATAAAGGAGCAGGAAATGAACGCGACGCATGATTTCTCCAAGGGTTGGCAAGATGACCGATAAAAGCGCAAACCAGATGTGGGGTGGCCGTTTCGCCGCCGGACCGGACGCCATCATGGAGGCAATTAACGCATCCATCGGGTTCGACAAGCGGATGGCGGCCCAGGATATCGCCGGTTCGCGCGCCCATGCCGCCATGCTGGCGGAAACGGGCGTCATAAGCGATAGCGATGCCGAGGCCATCAGGGAAGGGCTGCTCACCGTTTTGTCAGAAATCGAAAGCGGCGAGTTCGCGTTTTCGACAGCGCTGGAAGACATCCATATGAATGTCGAGGCGCGGCTGAAAGAGATCATCGGCGAGCCTGCCGGGCGTCTGCACACGGGCCGGTCGCGCAACGATCAGGTGGCGACGGATTTCAAACTCTGGGTGCGGGATCAGCTGGACGCGGCTGAAACCGGGCTTTTGGCGCTGATCGGTGCGCTGCTGGAACAGGCAGAGGCCGGCGCCGACTGGGTGATGCCCGGTTTCACCCATTTGCAGACCGCGCAGCCCGTCACCTGGGGCCATCACATGCTGGCCTATGTGGAAATGTTCGGCCGTGATCTGTCCCGTGTGCGCGATGCTCGGGCGCGGATGAACGAATGCCCGTTGGGCGCGGCGGCGCTGGCCGGGACCTCTTTCCCCATCGACCGGCACATGACCGCCAAGGCGCTGGGTTTTGATCGGCCCTCGGCCAATTCGCTGGACGCGGTAAGCGACCGTGATTTCGCGCTGGATTTCCTGAACTGCGCAAGCATCTGCGCCATGCACCTGAGCCGGTTCGCCGAAGAGCTGGTGATCTGGTCCTCGGCCCAGTTCCGGTTCGTGATCCTTTCCGATCGGTTCTCGACCGGGTCGAGCATCATGCCACAAAAGAAGAACCCCGATGCGGCAGAACTGATCCGCGCCAAGGTGGGCCGGATCTTTGGCGCGAATACCGCGCTGATGATGGTCATGAAGGGGCTGCCGCTGGCCTATTCCAAGGACATGCAGGAAGACAAGGAACAGGTGTTCGACGCCGCCGATAACTGGATGCTGGCGCTGGCCGCGATGACCGGCATGGTCAGCGATATGAGCGCCAACCGCGAGGCGCTGGCCGCCGCCGCCGGGGCCGGGTTCTCGACCGCGACCGATCTGGCGGACTGGCTGGTGCGGGTGCTTGGGTTGCCGTTCCGCGATGCGCATCACGTCACCGGTTCGCTTGTCGCACTGGCCGAGAGAAAGGGCTGCGACCTGCCGGATCTGACGCTTGAGGACATGAACTCGGTCCATGCGGATATCACGGAAGATGTCTTTGCTGTTCTCGGCGTCGAAAATTCGGTAAACTCGCGTACATCCTATGGTGGCACCGCCCCTTCGGGCGTGCGCCAGCACGTCGAACGGTGGAAGAAAGCGCTGAAATGAAACGGATCCTCGCTGTCATGCTGTCCCTGAGCATCCTTGCCGCCTGCGGCGCGGATGGGGAACCGGTGCAGCCGACCGTCAGCGGCGGGGTCTCGGTGTCGCGCAGCGGGGTTCATGCCACCGGTGGCGTCGGCCTGAACCGCGGGCCGTTTTCGGTCTTTCTGGGGCTTTGAGCCACCTGCCGTAAGGTCATCGACAACCCCTGCCTGAAACGGTTGATTTGACCGTTTTGGGAAACAATCGCGCCCCATTTCAGCCGTTTTTCATTGTTACCTGTCAGGACAGAAAACCGACATGGCCCCGGCCATGCTGACCCTGTCCAACGCTGATCCTGCCAGGAGACCCGACATGACGACCGCAGTGATTGATGAGGTTCAAGACAAGGCCCTGCTTGCCGTTCCGGAACGTCCGCCTTCACCGCCTGCGGCGATGATGGTCGAGGTGGCCCGCAAATACGGGGTCAGCCCGCTGCGCCAGATGCGTGAAAGCTTTGGCCTTGCGATGGGAAAACAGCGGTTTCACCTGCATGAATATTACACGGCCGGGCTATATGATCCCGAAATCAGTGCCGAGGAAAAACGCCAGTATGTCGGGCTGCGCGCCAGCTATAAGCTGAACACGCGGCTGGGCGCCAAGGGGCTTGTCACCATGCGCAGTTTTGCTGCCGACAAGGTCCTGTTCACTTCGCTGATCCGGCAACTGGGCTTTGGCACGACGCAGACGCAGGCCGTGGTTTCGGCGGTTTCGCGGTTCGGTTCGATCCCGACGCTGGAAACCGTCGAGCAACTGCGCAGCTTCCTCACGGAAAAGGCGCAATACCCGCTGTTTGGCAAGCCGCAGAGCTTCAGCGGCAGCTACGGCTCGGCCCTGCTGCTTGGCGTCGAGGGCGAGATGCTACTGTTGGGCAATGGCAAGCGTGTGGCGCTGGACGGGTTCTGCAAGGAAATCATCGATCAATACGGCTCGGGCTATTTGCTACAAAGCGCGCTGGTGCAGCATCCCGAGATGGTCGCGGTGACCGGCAAAGCGGTGGGCAGCCTGCGCGTGGTCACGGTGCGCGACAGCAACCGGCCACAGGTTCTTTACTCGGCGTGGAAAATCCCCGCGCCCGACGCGATGTCGGACAATTTCTGGCAGAGCGGCAGCATGATTGCGCCGGTCGATGCGATGACCGGCAAGGTCGGGCAGGCGCGGATCGGCACCGGGCTCGACGCGCGAGACATCGACGATCACCCGGTTTCCGGCGCGAAGATCACCGGCAAGCAGCTTCCCATGTGGGACCGCGTGCGCGAGATGGTCTGCGAGGCCCATGCGGTGGTGCCCGAGTTCGGCATCGTCGGCTGGGACGTGGCGATTGGCCCCGATGGCCCGATGATCATCGAGCATAACGCCAATCCATTCCACACGCTCTACCAGCTTTCCCATTGCCGGGGCATCAACAACCCGGACTTCATGCCGATATTCGACCGGGTTTCGGCCTATTCCAAGGAACTGCTGGAAGGACGCCGGGCGCTGGAAAAAGCCCGCACCAAGGAAATCCGGCGTACCAAGAAACGCGCCTGATCGAGATCCCGGGCAGGGCGCGAGGCCGCCCGGGAAAAAGGGAAATCAATTGATCTGTGCCGCCGTTTCCGTCTAAAGCGCGGCATGGATCATTTTCTTTACAAAAACGGCGCCTTGCACGCCGAGGATGTGCCCCTTGCCGATATCGCGGCCGAGGTCGGCACACCGTTCTACGTCTATTCCACCGCCACGCTGCTGCGCCACTTCCGCCTGTTCGACGAAGCGCTGGAGGGGATGGACCATCTTGTCTGCTACGCGATGAAGGCCGCCAGCAATCAGGCCATCCTCAAGACGCTGGCCGAGGCCGGCGCGGGCATGGATGTCGTCTCGATCGGGGAATACCTGCGCGCCAAGGCGGCGGGCGTGCCGGGCGACAAGATCGTGTTCTCGGGCGTGGGCAAGACCGTTGAGGAAATGCGCATTGCCGTCGAAGGGGGGATTCGCCAGTTCAACGTCGAATCCGAGCCCGAGATGGAGTTGCTGAGCGAGGTTGCCCAATCTCTGGGCAAGGTTGTGCCGATCACCGTACGGGTCAATCCGGACGTGGATGCCAAGACCCATGCCAAGATCGCCACCGGCAAATCCGAGAACAAGTTCGGCATTCCGATCTCGCGCGCGCGTGAGGTCTATGCGATGGCCGCCGCGCTCCCGGGGCTCGACGTGATCGGAATCGACATGCATATCGGCAGCCAGCTGACCGAGCTGGAACCGTTCGAGCTTGCCTATACCAAGGTGGCAGAACTGACCGAGACGCTGCGCGCCGATGGCCATGACATCCGGCGGCTGGATCTTGGGGGCGGCTTGGGCATTCCCTACGAGCGGTCCAATACCGCGCCGCCGCTGCCTACCGAATACGGGGCCTTGGTCAAGAAAACACTGGGACATCTGGGCTGTGAGATCGAAATCGAGCCCGGTCGCCTGATCGCCGGGAACGCCGGTCTTCTGGTCTCGTCGGTGATTTTTGTCAAATCCGGCGAGGGGCGCGATTTCCTGATCCTCGACGCGGCGATGAACGACCTGATCCGTCCGGCCATGTACGATGCATGGCATGACATCGTTCCGGTGATCGAACCGGAGGCGGGCGTCGAGCAGCAGCCCTATGACGTGGTCGGCCCTGTCTGCGAATCCGGCGATACCTTTGCCAAGCAGCGCAACCTACCGCCGCTTGCCTCGGGCGATCTGGTCGCGTTTCGCAGCGCCGGGGCTTACGGCGCGGTAATGTCCAGCGAGTACAATACGAGACCGCTGATTCCCGAGGTTCTGGTCAAAGACAATCAATTCGCGGTTATCCGCCAACGTCCGAGCTTTGAAGATATGATAAATCGCGATACGATCCCCGAGTGGCTTTGACGTGAACCAGCGGTCATTGCCGACTGGAGAGCTTTATGGCCCAACGACATGGCATTGAAACCGCCCTTCTGAAACTGCGCCTGCCTGTCTTCCTGACCCAATGCGGTCTGGTTGCCGAACGGACCCTGCGGTCATTCTGGCCCGCCGGGTCGGTTCTGATGCTGGGCGCCGCCCTGCTGATGCTGGGTGTTCAGGATCATGTCGGGGTCGAACTGGTCTGGGCTGCGGGGGCGATTTTCGCGCTGGCCCTGCTCGCGACACTTTATATCGGCATCCGACGTTTCCACTGGCCAAGCCGGGACGAGGCGCTGGTGCGTCTGGACGAGACCCTGCCGGGGCGACCGATTCAGGCGCTGCTTGACGAACAGGCGGTTGGCGCTGGCGATTCCGCCTCGGCGGCGGTCTGGGCCGCGCATCAGCAGCGCATGGCAGACCGTGCCTCGCGCGCCCAACCGGCGCGTCCAGATCTGCGGATTGCCCGGCGCGACCCCTTTGCGCTGCGCTACGTGGCGATGCTGGCACTGGCGGTGGCGCTGGTGTTTGGATCTATCTGGCGGGTCAGTTCCGTGACCGATATGACGCCCGGAGCTGCGCAGGCGGCGGTCGGCCCGACATGGGAAGGCTGGATCGAACCGCCACGCTATACCGGCAAGCCGACGCTCTACCTTGCCGATATGGATTCCGATGTGATCGAAGTGCTGCAGGGCAGCCGGATCACCCTGCGGCTTTATGGTCAGCCCGGCGAGCTGTCGCTGGTCGAATCCGTTTCCGGCCGCGTGGGTGAGCTGCCACCGGCGGCGGACCAGATGCACGAATTCGACGTCAACCAAGATGGCGAATTGCGCATCGATGGCAGCGGCGGGGCCGAATGGACCATCGCCCTGATCGAGGACGAACTGCCCGGTGTCGAAGTGACCGGCCCGCCCGATGCCGAGGCACTTGGGCAGATGACGCTGCCCTATTCGGCGCATGACGATTACGGGGTCGTCGCTGGCGAAGCGGTGATAACTCTGGACCTTGGGGCGGTGGATCGTCGCTATGGGCTGAGCAGCGAGCCGCAGCCGCGCGACGATATCGCAGTGCCACTGCCGATGCCGATTGCGGGCGACCGGGCGGCATTCGACGAGAACCTGATCGAGGATTTTTCGCAGCACGCATGGGCCAACCTGCCGGTGACCTTCTCGCTGGTGGTGGAGGATGCGGCGGGCCAGAAATCGGCCCCTGCCGAGTTCAAGGCGGTTCTGCCCGGTCGTCGGTTCTTTGATCCGATGGCGGCGGCGGTGATCGAGATGCGCCGCGACCTGCTCTGGACGCGGGAAAACGCGCCGCGCATTTCGCAGATCATGCGTGCCGTGTCGCACCGCCCCGACGAGGTATTCCGCTCGGAAACCGCTTACCTGCGGTTCCGCACCATCCTGCGTCGTCTTGAAACGATGATGGATTATGGTCTGAAGGCCGAACAGCAGGCTGAGCTGTCGCAGGCGATGTGGGATCTAGCCATCCTGCTGGAAGAGGGCGATCTGAGCGACGCGCTGGAACGTCTGCGCCGGGCACAGGAACGTCTGGCCGAGGCGATGAAGAACGGCGCCTCGGATGAGGAAATCGCCGAGCTGATGGACGAATTGCGCCGCGCCACCGATGAATACATGCGCCAGCTTGCCCAGCAGCAGCAACAGAATGGCGAAGAGGGCGAACAGCAGCAGATGTCCGAGAATTCCATGCAGATGTCGCAGGACGATCTGCAACGGATGATGGACCGCATTCAGGAGCTGATGGAACAGGGCCGCATGGCCGAAGCCCAGCAGGCGTTGCAGGAATTGCAGCAGATGATGGAGAATATGCGCGTCACGCAAGGTCAGGGCGGTCAGTCGCCGGGCGAGCAGGCGATGCAGGGGCTGTCAGAGACGCTGCGCGAGCAGCAGGGTCTGTCGGATCAGGCGTTCCGCGATCTTCAGGAACAGTTCAACCCGAATGCCCAGAGCGGGCAGAGCGAGAATAACGAAGGCCAAAGCGGCGGTCAGGGCCGGGGCCAGAGCCATCAGGGTCAAAACGGCCAGAACCCCGGCGAAAATCAGGGTCAGGGCCAAGGCCAAAATCCGGGTCAGAACCAAGGCCAAGGACAGGCGGAGGGCGATCAGCAGGGGCAGGGCGGCATGGCCGAGAACCTTGCACAGCGCCAGCGTGAGCTGCGCGATGAACTACGCCGCCAGCAGGGTAATCTTCCCGGCGGCGGCACCGAGGAAGGTCAGGCCGCGCGGGATGCGCTGGACCGGGCGGGCCGTGCAATGGAGGGAGCCGAGGACTCTCTGCGCCGCGACGATCTGGCCGAGGCCATCGATCAGCAGTCCGAAGCGATGGAGGCCCTGCGCGAAGGCATGCGGGCTCTTGGCGAGGCAATGGCCCAGCAGGAGCAGCAATCGCAGCCCGGGCAGGGCATGGCCGAGGGGCAGGAACGCGCCCGCAACCGTGATCCGCTTGGCCGCAACGCGGGTTCCAACGGGTCGATCGGGACAGACGAGAACCTGTTGCAGGGCGAGGATGTCTATCGCCGCGCGCGCGAATTGCTGGACGAGATCCGCCGCCGCACCGGCGAAGGCGAGCGTCCGCAGATGGAACTCGACTACCTCGAAAGGTTGCTGGACCGGTTCTGAGGGCCGGGGCGTCCGGTCAGGGCGTCAGCTGCCGGATCTGGGTGTCTAGCCAGATCCGAGCATCGTTGATGAATGCCACATAGGTGTCGAGCGTGGGGCGCAGCGCCGGCAGGTTCGTCGCGATGCGGTCGGCATTCACATAGACCAGCACGAGGATCGCGGCCAGCAGCAGCATCAGCGTAAAGCCGCGCCCGAAACCGCGTCTCGATTTTTCGCTGGACTGGTGGCGCACCGGCAGATCGGCGGTCTTGCCACCGGGGCCTTCGGCCCGCAGGCTTGAATTCAGCTCATCGATATCGGGCAGGAACTGCTTGCGTGACGGCGTTTCGTCCGGTGTCAGCGTGGGCTGGGCATCGGGGGTCTTGCCGCGCATCAGCGCCATGCGCTCGCGGGCTTCGCGTACCCGGCGGACCGTGTCCGTGGCCGGGGCTTCTTCCAGTCCCAATTCTCCCTGGCTTTCGAAAACGCTGCTCTCGGCCTCGCGCAGACGCGCTTCGTGTTCGGCTTCGGCGCGGAGAATGTCGGCAACATCCGGACTCAGCTCGCGGCGTGGCTGGCCCGCACGTTCGCGCAGGACATCGGGCACTTCGTCGATATCGGATTCCATGTCGAGCTCTTCCTCGATCTCGGTTTCCGTTTCGAACTGGGGCGGCGGGGGCATGGACTCGGGTGCCGCTTCGGGCAGCCCGTCGCTGTCATCGCCTGCGAGTTCCTGGTCGAGCATGGCGTCGGGATGGGTCTGGTACCAGGTATCGCCGCAATTGGAGCATTGCACGTCGCGCCCGTCGAGAGGGATGACCTCATCGGGGACCTCATATTGCGCGCCGCAATTGGGGCAAATTATTCGCATATGGCGCTCAGCTCCTCGGGAAATGCCTGCCGATTTTTCGTTTTCGCTATCATAGGCCGTGTTGAGTCGCTGCGCAAAGTCGAATTCTCAACGAAACCAGAGCGATGAATCGACCGTGACCAATCGGCATTGAATCTGCCGGGACAGTCAGGCAAAAGACCCGGGGCGTACAGGGGGTCTTACGTGATCGAGCTGGAAAATGTGGGCTACAGCTATGGCGGTGGCGAGCTGCTGAGCGATGTATCCGTGCGCCTGATGCCCGGGTCGTTTCATTTTCTGACCGGCCCCTCGGGCGCGGGCAAGACCACCCTGATGAAACTGTGCTACGGGGCGCTTTTGCCGACCCATGGCACCGTCAAGGTGTTCGACGCGGACATGCGCCGCCTTGATCGCGACCAGACCGCGCTGATGCGCCGCCGGATCGGCGTCGTGCATCAGGATTGCAAGTTTCTCGACCATTTGCCGGTTGCCGACAATATCGCGCTACCGCTGACCGTTTCGGGCCGCGACAAGCGTGCCGAGAGCGAGAACCTTGCTGAATTGATGAAATGGGTCGGGCTGGCCGGGCGCGCGGATGCCCTGCCGCCGGAACTGTCGGGGGGGGAAAGGCAGCGCGCGGCACTTGCGCGGGCGGTCATCATGTCGCCCGACGTGGTGCTGGCGGACGAGCCGACCGGGAACGTGGACTGGGAGATGTCGCAACGCCTGCTGCATCTGCTGGTGGAGTTGAACAAGATGGGCAAGACCGTGCTGATCGCGAGCCACGATCTGGCGCTGATCCGGGCCGCCAAGAGCCAGGTTCAGGCGCGGGTGCTGCGGATTTCCAACCGCAGGCTGCAACTGGCGGGGTCGGACCTGTGAGCAATGGCCGTATCCGTACTCTTTTGCTCGGTGATGCGCAGGCCGACCGGGTCGTGCCGCCTTCGGGTTTTACTGCGCATCTGACTCTTTTTGCCTCGGCCGCGATGGCCTTCCTTGCGGTTTTCGCGCTGGCCCTGTCACTGGCGGCGGGGAGGCTGGCGGATCGTTGGTCGGATGAGCTGGCCCGCAGCGCCACGCTGCGCATCAGCGCACCGGCAGATCAGAAGGCGGCCCAGACCAGTGCGGCACTTGCGGTGCTGGAACAGACGCCGGGCATCGCCAGCGCACGGGCGCTGAGTGACGAGGAACAGGCGGCCCTGCTTGCCCCGTGGTTCGGGGCCGATCTGCCGCTCGACAGCCTGCCGGTGCCGCAGCTCATCGAGGTGATCGAGGATGACGAAGGCTATGACGCTGAAGGTCTGCGCCTGCGTCTTGCCGCCGAAGTGCCCGGTGCGGTGCTTGACGATCATACACGCTGGCGGCGTCCGCTGGTCGAGGCGGCGAACAGCCTGCGCCGTCTTGGTGTGTTCTCGATCCTGCTGATCGGGGGGGCGACGGCGGCGATGATCACGCTGGCGGCGAATGCGGCGCTGGCGGCAAATGCGCAGGTGATCCTTGTGCTGCGGCTGGTCGGCGCGCGCGACAGCTATATCGCGCAGGCTTTCGTGCGCCGTTTCACCATCCGGGCCTTGCTCGGGGCGGCGGCGGGGGTGGCCTTTGGCATGGCAGGTGTCCTTTTGCTCCCCGAAGCGTCGAATGCGGGCGGGTTCCTCACCGGGCTTGGCTTTCAGGGGGCGGGCTGGTTCGCACCGCTGCTGATCCCGATCCTTGGGGCGCTGGTGGCTTTTGCCGCAACGTGGTTCGCGGCCCGGCGCCGGCTTGAGGAGATAAGCTGATGTCCCATGCGTTCCGCTGGCTCCGCTCGGTGATGTTCATCATCCTGACCTATGCGGGGATGGCGGTGCTGGGACTGGTCTTCGCGCCTTTCGCGCTGTTTTCGCGCAAGGCCGCGCGGCGCGCCTGCAAGCTGTTCTGTGTCTGGGCACGCTGGCTGGCACGGGTGCTGGTCGGTATCCGCAGCGAAGTGCGCGGCACGGTGCCCACGGGCGAAGTGATCATCGCGGCCAAGCACCAGTCGTTCCTTGATATCATCCTGATCTTTCAGGCGGTTCCGCAGGCCAAGTTCATCATGAAACGCGAGCTGCTCTGGACGCCAGTCATCGGATTATATGCCAAGCGGATCGGTTGTATCCCGGTGGATCGCAAAAAACGTGGCCGGGCAATCGCCCAACTGGTCAAGGACGTGGCGGCCGAATTCGTCGACCCCGGTCAGCTGGTGATCTATCCGCAGGGCACAAGGGTCACGCCCGGCGCGCGGCTGCCGTACAAGGTCGGGGCGGCGCTGCTCTATGACGGGCTGGAAGAACCCTGCTATCCGGCGGCGACCAATGTCGGCCTGTTCTGGCCGCGTAAAGGGATCATGCGCTATCCGGGGCTGGCGGTGGTCGAGTTTCTCGATCCGATCGCGCCGGGCATGCCACGGGCCGAGTTCATGGCCGAGCTGGAAAAACGTGTCGAGACACGCTCGAACGCGTTGATGAAAGAAGCGGGGTTCGATCTTAATGAACTGGATTGACGATATCGCGTCGCTTGAGGCGTTGTATGGCACGCCGCCAAGTGCGGCAATCCGCAAGGTGGCGCGGCAGATGACGCCGCTTTATCGCAAGTGGATCATGTTCTCGAAGCTCTGCGTGCTGACCACGGTGGGCGAAGGCGGCACCGACGGCAGCCCCCGTGGGGACGATGGCCCCTGCGTGATGGAGCTGGACCCCGGCACGCTGGCCATGCCCGACTGGCGCGGAAACAACCGTCTGGATTCGCTTCGGAATATCGTGACGGACGGGCGGGTGTCGCTGATGTTCATGGTGCCCGGATCGAACACGGTGGTGCGGGTGAACGGAACCGCGCGGCTGTCGGCGGATACGGACCTGCGGCAGCGGTTTGAGAAGAAGGGGCGCTTGCCCGCGACGGTGATCGTGATTTCCATTGCCGAAATCTATACCCAATGCGCGCGCGCCCTGCTGCGCTCGGGCCTCTGGTCCGGTGAGCCTGCGCCCGAAGACCTGCCAAGCCCCGGAGACATCCTTGCCGAGATGACCGAAGGAGAGGAGGGCGGGGCTCCCTATGATCAGGCATGGCCCAAGCGGGCGGCGGAAACGCTCTGGTGAATCAGGGCCTTGCGGTTCTGGCGGGCTGTTCGGGCGGCTGAGCTGGACGCTCGGGAGGTGGTGCCAGCTGGGCGTAGGCGATCAGCAGGATCAGCCCACCAAAAAGGAGTCCGGCCAATATAAGCGGCAACCGAAGCAAGAGGCGCAGGGCGCGCCTGGGGCTGTGTTTGCGCCCGGCGAACCATGCGGTAAAGCCGATGATCGCGGCCAGCAGTTGCCATGACAGGAAGGCCATGATCTGGTTGAGCCCGCGGGTGAACCCTTCGCCGCTGGGCTCAATGAACAGGAATTGCAGCACCGAGGCCGCATAGACCCCGGCCCAGACGGCCAGCAGGCTTTTCGCGATGCCGGTGCCGGACATGGCCTCCCCCTCAGAAATGCAAAACCCCGGCGGTGATACCGGGGTTCTGATTGTCTTGGCAATCTGCGCCTGCGGGCCGTCAGGAGTGGATTGGCCCGTCGCCACAGGCAAGCGCCGCTTCGCGCACGGCCTCGGAATAGGTCGGATGCGCATGGCAGGTGAGCGCCAGGTCCTCGGCGCTGGCGCCGAATTCCATCGCGACGCAGATTTCGTGGATCAGGTCGCCTGCGCTTGGCCCGATGATATGGGCACCAAGGATGCGGTCTGTTTCCTTGTCGGCGAGGATCTTGACGAACCCGTCGGCGGCAAAGTTCGCCTTGGCCCGGCCGTTGCCCATGAAGGAGAACTTGCCGACCTTGTAGGCGCGTCCCTCTTTCTTCAGCGCCTCCTCGGTTTCGCCGACATTGGCGACCTCGGGGTGGGTGTAGATCACGCCGGGGATGACGCCGTAGTTCACATGACCATGCTTGCCTGCGACCTGTTCGGCGGCGGCCATGCCTTCGTCCTCGGCCTTGTGGGCCAGCATCGGGCCGTCGATGCAGTCACCGATGGCATAAATGCCCTTGACGTTGGTCTGCCAGTCCTTGCCGACCTTGATCTGGCCGCGCTCGGACATCTCTACGCCCAGAGAGTCGAGACCGAGACCTTCGGTATAGGGGCGGCGGCCGGTGGCCAGCAGGACCACGTCGGCGTCGATTTCGTGTTCGCTGTCGTCTTTCTTGAGCTTGTAGGTCACCTTGGCCTTGGTTTTGGTCGCCTCGGTCTTTTGCACGGCGGCGCCCATGACGAATTCCATGCCCTGCTTTTTCAGCAGACGCTGGAAGGTCTTCTGCACCTCGCCGTCCATGCCAGGGGTGATCGCATCGAGGTATTCAATAACCGTTACCTCGGCGCCCAGACGTTTGTAGACCGAGCCGAGTTCGAGTCCGATGACACCCGCGCCGATCACCACCATCTTTTTCGGCACTTTAGTCAGTTCCAGCGCGCCGGTGGAGGTCACGACGACTTTCTCGTCGACCTCGACACCCTTGAGCGGAGAAACCTCAGACCCGGAGGCGATGATGATGTTCTTGGCTTCGTGCACGTCGTCGCCGACCTTGACCTTGCCCGCCTCGGGGATGCTGGCCCAGCCCTTGATCCAGTCTACCTTGTTCTTTTTGAACAGGAATTCGATGCCTTTGGTGTTGGTGTCGATGGTGTCCTGCTTGTAGGAGAGCATCTGTTTCCAGTCGACCGAGGGGGATTTGCCCTTGAGGCCCATCGCGGCGAAATTATGCTCGGCCTCGTGCAGCATGTGGCTGGCGTGAAGCAGGGCCTTGGAGGGGATGCAACCCACGTTCAGGCAGGTGCCGCCAAGCGTTTCACGACCTTCGACACAGGCCACCTTGAGCCCCAGTTGCGCGCAGCGAATGGCGCAGACATAGCCGCCGGGGCCGGAGCCGATGATGATGACGTCGTAGCTGGACATGTGTTCTCCTTTATCCGAGACGTGGCCGGAAATGGGGGGGTGATTTCCGTACACAGGCTGTGCAGCATGTGTACACCGGTCGTACAGCGGCCGGGATTTGATCGGGTATGGGGTCGGGGGTGCGCATCAGACCAGCGCCGCCAGCAGCATCAGCACCGTCGCACCAAGGCCAAAGGTCCAGATGACCGAGCGCCAGGGCGAAAGTCCCATGAGATAAGCGGGCACATAGAAGACGCGCGCGATGAGGTATACCCAGGCGCAGCCTTGGGTGAATCCGGTGGACTGACCGCCAAGGGTGACGACGACAACCGCGATGGTAAAGAGGATTAGACCCTCGAAATGGTTGTTCAGCGCGCGCTGGGCGCGGCCCGCATAGCCTGAGAGTTCGATCTTGTTATCGCGTGGCCCGAGCGCCTTTTTCGGGCCGACCTGCTTGTTGGCAAGCGCGGAGTAGATCAGGAACTGCGCGAACTGGAGCAGCGCCGCGAGGGTCAGGACGGTGAGTTCGGTGGTCATGCTGGCTCCGGTTCCGGGGGCGGCGGGCGAAAGTCGTGCCGCCCGCCAAGGTTTCTTTCATGCGCAGTCAGGCCGCGCGGGAGAGATCACAGATCCATCAGCAACCGCCGCGGATCTTCCAGCGCTTCCTTGACGCGGACGAGGAAGGTCACGGCACCTTTGCCGTCGACGATGCGGTGATCGTAGGAGAGCGCGAGGTACATCATCGGGCGGATCTTGATTTCGCCGTTGATGACCATCGGACGGTCCTGGATCTTGTGCATGCCGAGGATGCCCGACTGCGGGGGGTTCAGGATCGGCGAGGACATCAGCGAGCCATAGACGCCACCGTTGGAGATGGTGAAGGTGCCGCCCTGCATTTCCGCCATGGAAAGCTTGCCGTCACGGGCGCGCTTGCCCTTTTCAGCAATTGCTTTCTCGATTTCCGCGAAGGACATGGAATCCGCATCGCGGATGACCGGCACGACAAGCCCGGTGGGGGTGCCGGCGGCAATGCCCATGTGGACGAAGTTCTTGTAGACCACGTCGGTACCGTCGATTTCGGCGTTGACCTCCGGCACCTCTTTCAGCGCGTGACAGCAGGCCTTGGTGAAGAAGGACATGAAGCCGAGACGCACGCCGTGCTTCTTCTCGAACAGGTCCTTGTATTCGTTCCGCAGCGCCATGACCTCGGTCATGTCCACCTCGTTATAGGTGGTGAGCATGGCCGCGGTGTTCTGCGCCTCTTTCAGGCGGCGGGCGATGGTCTGGCGCAGGCGGGTCATCTTGACCCGTTCTTCGCGGTCGGCATCGGCTGCCGGGGAAGGCGCGCGCGGGGCCTGTGCCGCCGGGGCGGGCGCGGATGCGGCGCTGGTGCCCGCGGCAAGCGCCTTTTGCACGTCTTCCTTCATGATACGGCCATCGCGACCCGTGCCGGTGACCTGATCGGCGCTGAGACCGGCCTCGGCCATCGCCTTTTGCGCGGAGGGCGCGTTTTCAACGTCTTTACCCTCGGTGTCGGCCCCTTTGCGGCCACCGGGCTGTTCGGTGGTTTCCGGTGTACCGGCAGGCGTCGAGGAGGGCTGACCTTGTCCGCCGCGGGTCATCACCGCGAGCTTGCCGCCCGCCTCGACGGTTTCGCCTTCGCCCTTGAGGATTTCCTGAAGGACACCTGCTGCGGGGGCGGGGACCTCGACCGAGACCTTGTCGGTTTCCAGCTCGCAGAGCATCTCGTCCGCTTCGACGCTGTCGCCGGCTTTCTTGAACCATGTGGAGACGGTGGCCTCGCTGACCGATTCACCAAGCGTCGGCACCATCACGTCGACGGTCTGGGCCTCTTCCTCGGATGGCGCATTCTTTTCAGCATCGGCCTTTTTCTGCGAGGGGCGTTCCTCGATCGTTTCGGAGCCTGCTTCGCCCGAGGCGGCGATATTCGCGAGGAGCGCATCGACGCCCACGGTGTCGCCTTCGTTGGCGACGATATCGGCGAGGACGCCCGCTATCGGGCTGGGCACCTCGACCGTTACCTTGTCAGTTTCCAACTCGCAGAGCATTTCATCGACCGCAACCGGGTCGCCCGGTTTCTTGAACCAGGTCGCCACGGTCGCTTCGGTCACGGATTCGCCCAGCGTCGGGACGCGTACTTCGGTGGTCATGGGTTAGTTTCCTTCGATGGTCAGCGCCTCGTTCACGAGGGCGGCTTGTTGGGCTTTGTGTTGGCTGGCGAGCCCGGTTGCGGGCGAGGCGGCGGTGGCACGACCCACATAGACGGGGCGCTGGTGCGTGGCGCCGATGCGGTTCAGCACCCACTCGATATTGGGTTCGATAAAGGACCAGCCGCCCTGATTCTTGGGCTCTTCCTGGCACCAGACCATTTCCGCGCCCTTGAACCGTTCGAGTTCCTTGACGAGGCTGATCGCCGGGAAGGGATAGAACTGTTCGATCCGGAGCAGGTAGACATCGTCGATCCCGCGGGCATCGCGTTCCTCGAGCAGGTCGTAGTAAACCTTGCCAGAGCACATGACGACGCGCTTGATCTTGTCGTCCTTGGCCAGCGTGGTATCCGAGTTGCCCTTTTCCGCATCGTCCCAGAGCACGCGGTGAAAGCTGGATCCGGTGGTGAAATCCTCGGCCGTGGAGATCGCCAGCTTGTGGCGCAGCAGCGATTTCGGCGTCATCAGGATAAGCGGCTTGCGGAAGGAACGGTGGATCTGGCGGCGCAGGATGTGGAAGTAGTTCGCCGGGGTGGTGCAGTTGGCGACGATCCAGTTGTCCTGACCGCACATTGTCAGGAAGCGTTCCAGACGGGCCGAGGAGTGCTCGGGGCCCTGACCCTCGTAGCCGTGGGGCAGCAGGCAGACGAGGCCCGACATGCGCAGCCACTTGGATTCACCCGAAGAGATGAACTGGTCGAACATGATCTGCGCGCCGTTGGCGAAATCGCCGAACTGGGCCTCCCACATGACAAGCGCGTTCGGCTCGGCCAGCGAGTAGCCGTATTCGAACCCGAGCACAGCGTATTCCGACAGCATGGAGTCGATGACTTCGTACTGGGCCTGACCGTCACGGACATGGTTCAACGGGAAGTAACGCTCTTCGGTTTCCTGGTTGATGAAGGCCGAGTGGCGCTGCGAGAAGGTGCCGCGCGTGGAGTCCTGCCCGGCGAGACGGACCGGATAACCCTCGGTCAGGAGCGAGCCAAAGGCCAGTGCCTCACCGGTAGCCCAGTCAAAGCCCTTGCCGGTCTCGAACATTTCCTTCTTGGCATCCAGCAGACGCTGGACGGTGCGGTGTAGCGGGAAGCCATCGGGCGCGGTGGTCAGTGCCTTGCCGATTTCCTCGAGCGTTTCCGGCGCGATTTCGGTGGTTCCGCGCACATAGTCTTCTTTGTTGTGGTCGAGGTGGGACCAGCGCCCGTCGAGCCAGTCGGCCTTGTTGGGCTTGTATTCCTTGCCGGCCTCGAACTCTTCGTTCATCTTGGCCTGGAAGGCCGCCTTCATATCCTCGATCTCGCCCTCGGGGATCAGGCCATCCTTGACCAGCCGCTCGGTATAGAGCGACAGGGTGGTCTTGTGGGTCTTGATCCGCTTGTACATGACCGGGTTGGTGAACATGGGCTCGTCGCCCTCGTTGTGACCGAAGCGGCGGTAGCAGAAGATGTCGATCACCACGTCCTTGTGGAACTTTTGCCGGAATTCGGTGGCGACCTTGGCGGCGTGAACCACGGCCTCGGGATCGTCGCCATTGACGTGGAAGATCGGCGCCTCGACCATCAGCGCGATGTCAGTAGGGTAGGGCGACGACCGCGAGAAGTGCGGCGCGGTGGTGAAGCCGATCTGGTTGTTCACCACGATATGCATGGTGCCGCCGGTGCGGTGGCCTTTCAGCCCCGAGAGACCGAAACCTTCGGCCACGACGCCCTGACCGGCAAAAGCCGCGTCGCCGTGCAGCAGGATCGGCAGCACCTTGGAGCGGTCGTGGTCGTGGGACTGGTCCTGCTTGGCGCGGGCCTTGCCCAGCACAACCGGGTTCACCGCCTCGAGGTGAGAGGGGTTCGCGGTCAGCGACAAGTGGACCTCATTGCCGTCGAATTCACGGTCGGAGGAGGCGCCGAGGTGGTATTTGACATCGCCGGACCCATCGACATCCTCGGGCTTGAAGCTGCCGCCCTGGAATTCGTTGAAGATGGCGCGGTAGGGTTTCTGCATTACGTTGGCGAGCACCGAAAGACGGCCCCGGTGCGGCATGCCGATGATGATGTCCTGCACGCCAAGCGCACCGCCGCGCTTGATGATCTGTTCCATCGCGGGGATCAGGCTTTCACCGCCGTCCAGACCGAAACGCTTGGTGCCCATGTATTTCACATGGAGGAATTTCTCGAAGCCCTCGGCCTCGACCATCTTGTTGAGGATCGCCTTGCGGCCTTCGCGGGTGAACTTGATTTCCTTGTCGAAGCCTTCAATCCGTTCTTTGAGCCAGCCGGCCTCTTCGGGGTTGGAAATGTGCATGTATTGCAGCGCGAAGGTGCCGCAATAGGTGCGCTGGACGATATCGACGATCTGGCGCATCGGCGCGACCTGAAGGCCGAGCACGTTGTCGATAAAGATCGGACGGTCCATGTCCTCTTCGTTGAAACCATAGCTTTTCGGATCAAGCTCGGGGTGCGGCGTCTGGTCGCGCATGCCCAGCGGATCGAGATCGGCAACAAGGTGGCCGCGGATACGGTAGGCGCGGATCAGCATGAGCGCGCGGATCGAATCCAGCACGGCGCGTTTGATCTGATCGTCGGTGACGGAGGCACCGGTTTCCTTGGCTTTGCGTTCGATTTTTTCCTTGGCGGCCTTGGCTTCGGCGGGGGCGGGCGCCCATTCGCCCGTCATCGCGCCGGTCAGGTCGTCTTCGGGCATCGGTGGCCAGTCGGGGCGCGCCCAGCTTGGTCCCTGTGCCTCGGCCCGGACATCCTGACCGTTGTCGCCTAGAGCCTTGAAGAATTCGGCCCATGCCGTGTCTACGGCCGAAGGGTCACCGGCGTATTGCGCGTAGAGCTGTTCGAGATACTCGGCATTATGCCCCTGCATGAAAGAGGAGGCATGAAACTGCGCGTTTGAGGATTGGTCGGTCATGGGGTTACCTCGTGAGGGTTTGGACCAAATGTGTTCGTGCCGGGCTGGGAGGGGCGGGTCAGCCACCAAAGGACCAGGAGCGGAGAGATGATAAGGACGATGACGGCGATGAACAGGATGACGGAGCTTGTACCGCCGATGATGCCGCTGAAATCGCCGGCCATGAGGGCCGGGAAGCCGGAGAGGAACCCGACAAAGGTAAAGATGCCGATCATGACGATCAGCGGGTAAAGCAGGAAAAAGCCCGAACGGCCGGTATCGTGCATGCGACGCCAGCCTGCCGAGAGCGAGGGCAGCAAGGTGGCAAGCGAAAAGATCGCGTTGATCGGACCGTTGGTCGAGGCGCTGGCGTTGATCTCACCGGGGCCGGTCTCAACCGTGGCTGTGCCGAACAGGATCGTGTCGAGGATGCTGCAGGCGATGCTGCCAAGGATCACGAAGAGCACGAAGTACCAGTATTCCGAGCGCGAAGCGCGGCCCGAGAAGGTGACGTACTTGGAGAAACAGGTGCGGACGGCTTCTTTGAAGGTCATGCGGTACCTCCCGCCAGAGGGGCCGCGGCACGGGGGCGCAAGGCGATTTGCGCCGCTTGTCCGTCCTGTTCTCTGCCCTGTCGGGTCATTGGGTTAGCCTTTGATTCCAAAGTCGTTCCCGGATTGACCGGGGATCTGTGCGGCGGCCTCGTAGGCCGCTTTTTGCCCTTCGGCAATGGCCAAAGTTGGGCCGGTGTAAGGCAAGGCGGAAAAGCGCATGGGTCTAAGCCTCGTCCTCGCAATATATGTATGTATGGAGACGCGCCCTGGCGCCATCGATGTGGTTTCGCACGACCGCGCGCTGCGTATCGGTGCCTTCTTCGCGGCACCATTCCAGACCTTCGATTTCAAGCTCGGCGTTCGTTTTTCTTGGTTTGGAGGCGTCTTCATAACCGTGACGGACGAGGATCACATCGAAATCGCCTTGGAAAAACAAGGTGTAGGAACGCTTGTATTGCGCGACTTCGGGCAGAAACGGCAGTTCCGCTTCGGTCACGTATTTTCGCTTCTTCGTCACCGGGTCGATGACGGTCACCTGCTTTTCGGGATCGAAGAGGCTGCCGCCCGGGTGTTCGGCACACCCGGGAAGAGCCGCGATCGCCCCCGCAATTATGAGGTGACCGGCCTGCATGTCTTAGCCGATCGCTTTCAGCACGGCTTCGCCCAGTTGGGCGGGGCTGTCAGCCACAACGATGCCTGCTGATTTCATCGCTTCGATCTTGTCCTCGGCGCCGCCCTTGCCACCGGCGACGATGGCGCCGGCATGGCCCATGCGGCGTCCCGGAGGGGCGGTGCGGCCCGCGATGAAACCGGCGGTCGGCTTCCAGCGGCCTTTCTTCTTTTCGTCGGCAAGGAACTGCGCGGCTTCTTCTTCGGCGGAACCGCCGATTTCACCGATCATGATGATGCTTTCGGTTTCGTCATCCGCGAGGAACCATTCCAGCACGTCGAGGTGCTCGGTTCCCTTGATCGGGTCGCCGCCGATGCCGACGCAGGTGGACTGGCCGATGCCGACATCGGTGGTCTGCTTGACCGCCTCGTAGGTCAGGGTGCCGGAGCGCGAAACCACGCCGCAGGAGCCGCGCTTGTGGATGTGGCCGGGCATGATGCCGATCTTGCAGGCGTCGGGGGTGATGACGCCTGGGCAGTTCGGCCCGATCAGACGCGATTTGGAGCCTTCCAGCGCGCGCTTGACCTTCATCATGTCAAGCACCGGGATACCTTCGGTGATGCAGACGATGACTTCCATCTCGGCGTCGATGGCTTCCATGATCGAATCCGCCGCGAAGGGGGGCGGCACGTAGATCACGGTTGCGTTCGCTTCGGTCTTGGCCTTGGCTTCGTGGACCGAGTTGAAGACCGGCAGATCAAGGTGAGTCTGGCCGCCCTTGCCGGGGGTGACACCGCCGACCATCTTGGTGCCATAGGCAATGGCCTGTTCCGTGTGGAAGGTCCCCTGCGAGCCGGTCAGGCCCTGGCAGATCACCTTGGTGTTTTCGTCGATAAGTACGGCCATGATGGTCCCTTTATTATTAGACGCGAGAAGATTGATAGAAGCGGCTTGAGCCGTCTTCCGAACATCGGTGGGAATCGTCGCCCGCGATCACGCCGATCACATCGCCAATCGGCGTGGTCGGGTCTTCGTAGCGGGCGCAGGTGGGGGTCTTGCCGGTATCGGGGTTGTCGACGCCGTATTGCACCTGGCGGACATAGCCCGGGTAGATCTGCGGCACGACCTGATCGAGAATGGCAGAGGCTTCGTTTACCCCGATAAGTGAAGATGTGGCGAGGCAGTGTTCGGGCATGTTTCCATAGTAAAGCTCGACCTCGATGGATCCCTCGGGCGAGGAGAACATCAGAGTGGTGTCGCCATTGCCGGCATAATCGCTGGAGGTTTCGCGAAAACCGGACTGGCGGAACATGTCGGCGCGCATCTGCGGCTGCATTCCCGGTTGGATGCAGAGCCGCAGCGCGGTGGCGTAGATGTCGCGTTCGGTCATGCCTTCGGGCGAGGCATCCTGATTTTGCTGCGGCGCGGCGCTGCCGCCCAAGGCGCTGACCGACGCGGGATCGACACCCGCAAAAACGAGTCCCACGACCGGTCCGACGCCATCTGCCCCATAGGACAGCAGCTCGGCCGTGAAGGGCAGGCCGGTCGCGGAATAGCGGCGCGTGAGGGTCGAGCCGGGATCGGCCATTTGCATCTGCATGAGAGGCCCGTCCCCGGCAAAACGCTCGGCCGCAGCCTCGGCATCGCCGGTTGCGAGCGCGGGGCCGTAAGCGATGCAATGACCGCTGCCGTTGCTGTCGATCAGCTTGATTTCAACCGTCAGACCAAAGCCCGGATCCTTGCTTTGCAACTGCCATAGGCCGGGGGCAACCTCTTGCGCTTGCCAGCCGAAGTCGGGGGAAGAGGAGACAGCGTGGGCCAGATCCGCTGCGCGTTCGGGGCCGCGAACGGATCCGGCGGATTGCAGGCATTGGCGCAGCGCATCGGTCGCCTTCGTCGTTCCGACGGTCTGTGCGGAAAGCGGCTCGGCGGTGAGGGCCAGTAAGGCGACGACTGCCGCCGCCGTCAGTCCTTGGCGCCGGTGAGTTCGTCCAGAATGCGCGTCAGTATCAGTGCCAGCCCGCCGATGACCATCGAGCGGCCCAGAGAGACGCTGAGGTTGCTGGGGGCCACGTGGCTCACCCCGTCGCGGGTCTTGCGCAGGGCGCGGCGGGAAAAGCTGTCGTCCGGATCCTTGCCCAGCGGCAGCGGGTCGGGCATGTCGAGCAATGCTGGCTTGGTCTTCCACAAGAGCGCTCCAACGGCGAGCAAACCAACGCCCACCGCAATCGGTGTGACTCTGTCGTTGTCCAAGTAATCCTTGCCAGGTAAATCCATTGTTCCGTCCATTTTTGTCCTGTTGCAGATCAACGGCCAAAGCCACCGTCGGTTCCCCGACGG
Source organism: Paracoccaceae bacterium (assembly GCA_018223035.1). GTDB lineage: Bacteria > Pseudomonadota > Alphaproteobacteria > Rhodobacterales > Rhodobacteraceae > Heliomarina. Next base: position 462 of record JAAEZD010000001.1, on the reverse strand, counting down.
TGTGCTTTAACCTCTGCCAGACCTGACGGACGGGAAACATGGATCAGCCTTTGACCGCTTTCACGATCTTTTCCGCGCCGTCCTTCAGATCATCGGCGGCGATGACGTCCAAACCGCTTTCGTTGATGATCTTCTTGCCTTCCTCGACATTGGTGCCTTCGAGACGGACAACCAGCGGCACCTTGAGGCCAACCTCTTTCACTGCGGCGACCACGCCTTCGGCGATGACGTCGCAGCGCATGATGCCGCCGAAGATGTTGACGAGAATACCTTTGACCTGCTCGTCCGAGGTGATGATCTTGAACGCTTCGGTCACTTTCTCCTTGGTCGCGCCGCCGCCCACATCGAGGAAGTTGGCGGGTTCCGCACCGTAGAGCTTGATGATGTCCATCGTGGCCATCGCAAGACCCGCGCCGTTCACCATGCAGCCGATCTCACCGTCGAGCGCGATGTAGTTCAGGT
>JAAEZD010000082.1:0-3351 GCA_018223035.1 Paracoccaceae bacterium | reverse complement strand
GCAACGCACCGTTGCTGTTCGCGTTCCTGCTTGGAAGCATGCCGATAGCCGCGGCAGCAGATTGCGTACCTCCCGAACGACCGTTCTTGCCTCAGTCGCGAGAAGACATTCGTGCCCATGCCGATCTGTTGCGTTCTGATTTCGAGGACTACATTGCCGACATTCAGGAATACTTCCGCTGTCTTGATGCCGAGCGCCAACGGGCGTTTCAGGAGGCGCGCGAGGTCAGTGAAGACTATGGAAAACTGATCGAGCTATTGGACTGAGCAACCGCATGGGCTTAACCGCCGTCGAGATCCTCGTAGTAGACGAGTGCGGGCATGTTGCGGCGCTGATGCACGATGCGCAGGATGACTGCCGCGCCATCCGCCGCATCGAGCCGCTTGTAGAAGATCACGTGTCGCTGGCAATTGACGGACCGCATCCCCGGGACAAAGAGACTCCTGTCCCGGCCCGCGTCGGGATCCCCAGTGATCCGCTCGAAGGCGGTGACCAACTGGCGGTAATAGACGAGCCATTGGTCCCTGCCCCATGTTTCGACGGTGTAGGTGCGTATCTCTTCAAGGTCGGACTTGGCCTGTCCGGAAAGCCGAATCGTCATTCGGGTCAGCGATCAAACGCATCCGGTTCGAAGGCTTGGGCATCGAACTCGGCGAAATCCCCATTCTCGGCCAGGGTGGCTGCCATCTCGAGATCGGCCTTGAGGGCATAGAACTGCCGCGCGCCATCCTTCTCCATCAGCATCCTTACGCCGGCGCGCACGACTTCGCTCAGATTGGCGTAGGCGCCGGACTCGATCTGCGCCTGCACATATTTCTGCATCGGTTCGGTCAGGTGGACGTTTGGCATCAGACTCTCCTATCCATGCTCAATCGTATCAGATACTGCCATAAGTCTTCAAGCGCATGTTCGATCCCAACATAGGCCACAACACAGGATCGTTGCTCCACCCGCCCTTCCGTTCCCGGATTCCAGCCGGAGAACCGGGCTCGACAGTTTTCCGACACTGCCCTTCCCGGGACCATGGGCGCTGCGACACGCCGTTTGACGGGCTCATGCGGTCTGTTCTTCCGTGACCGGTTTCGTGGCCGTATTGGAACGCCATATTTTCTTTTTGTAACAGTTGTTTGTTTGGCAATGGACGTGAAAGGAGGCCGCAATTTTGGCCGCTTCCAGGACGCCTCAAGAGCTCAAACCGTCATCAGATCTTGGAAGCCGTCACGCGACACAAGCGAACAATCGCAAGTCGCCATCAATCAAATCGCCTTGCTATCGGTAATGTTGTTTCGTATCGCTGCACCATTATAGATGGAGTCGGCATCATGAAGCACGTGATCCACGGCGTGGCAACAGCCACGGCAATAAGCATATCCGGACTAATGGCCTCGTCAGGTCCGGCTCAGGCCTATCAAGTGGACTGTGCGATCCTCCTGTGCCTTGCGGGCGGCTGGCCTGCCTCCGCGCCCTGCGCCCATGCCAGAGCGGTCTTTATTCGGCGGATCACGCCATGGCCGATCGAGCCGCCCCTACAAATCTGGCGGTGTCCGATGGGTGTGTCGTTCAACGAACCAAGTCCGTTGTCGCCTATGGAACGCCTTTATGACATCACGTTTCGCGATCCGCCCGAACCGCAGGTATCGACTCCGATACCCCTTGTTCGCGTCCAGGCGGATGAACAAGCCGACATCGACATCTCAGGCGACGCCTTTGATTTCGTGCGCAGCATTCGCGTCTATCACATTCAGTACCGCCAGCATGAAAACCGAGATGGCGACTGCAATCGCACCGATTCCACGCGATTGGGGTCCTACGGAGTGCAGGGCGACTACCGATGGACAAGATCCAACGTGGGCCAAGTGCCGGCTGCATCTGGCCTGAGCATCCCGAATGGATGCGGCAGCTACTTCTACCGCTCCGTCTTCGTCGACTGGCGTGATCACGCCGGGAACTATGGTTCTGAAGAAGTTCGCTACTGACAAAATCTGCACGCGGTCTTGCCGCGCGCGTCATCACAACCCCGCACGAAAGGCTGTGCAAAGCCCCCAAAAAGGAGACGACGCCAGACCGTGAAGCCTGACGCCGTGCTAGAAAACTCCGTGAACAAGAGTTTCCTAGCGCACCGCCAAAACACCTGCAACCAGCAAAGTTGTTTTGCTGGCAAGAATGTTGTTGTCTCACGACATGGCGTCGGATCTCCAAGGAGACCTCGACCATGGAACCTACGACCGGCCTGATCCTGCGACGGATCACGCAGACAAATCTCTCTGTTGCAGCGCACAAGCTTGCCACCCTCATCCTCGATGCCATCGCCTGGAAGGATGGCTACAACGGTTTGTCGCGCGGAACGGCAGCCTTCACCCTCTCTGCCCTGGCAGAGAGGATGGGTGTCTCACGACAATATCTTTCGGTTCTTTTGAGCGAACTTGAGACGTCGGAGTTGCAGCTCGAGCGGGCGAAGCCGAATGGCAAGTTCGCGCCCTGGATCTTTCGGTTTTCCGCCTTCGACGAGGAGAGTGAAACCCATGATCTCGTGTCAGGTGAAGGTGACACATCACTATCTAGAGATAATAATAACAAAACTATCTTCGCAGGACTGATCGACATCACAGCGAGTTCGAATGTTTTTCAGACCAGTTGGGCAGAGCTCATCAAAGCAGCGAAGGCCACGTTGCCCTGCTGGAACGTCGACACCCAGGTCATTTGGGACCGCTTCCTCGCCTTCAATCGGTCCCGAGGCAACGGCAGGGTGCCGGCCGGCTTCCTGCTTGGCTTCATGCGCCGATGGCGGAATTCGTCGGGGACTCCAACTCGTCCCGCGGTCAAGCCGCCCGCGAGACCAATAACGGATCCCAAAGAGCGCGAATTGCTGAGACAGATGCAAGCCGCACCAACTGCGAACCGCCAGTTCCACGCGTCCGACTTGTGTCGCTTGATCGGACACGCTGCCTACGAAGCGCGGGTACTCGATGTGATCCGCAAGTTTGGGTGCCAGAGGTTTTCAGCAACCTTGGCGGTGCACGGACGAGCGGTGCTGGAAGGGGAGATATCCCGGTAGCTTCGCTTGCTCGGACTTGGAGTCCATGAAAGCCCCGCTACAGATGTCAAGTTCCGATAGTGAAGTTTATGTTAAATTTCGAAGAATTCAGCGCGTAGGGACTTATTATGCAGCCTAAAGTCGACATCAAACTGCATCGGATTGTTTCATCCGAGCAGACAAATGTTGCTGACTACATTTAGATCGTTCCGTTCCTCCATTAATCGTGAAGCATCTGATGTGATGTCAATTTCCAGGCCAGAGTCCTTTTCTTGCAGAATCGCTGGCTACCCGTCACGCGCCCACGCAATTGCGGA
>JAAEZD010000081.1:0-3366 GCA_018223035.1 Paracoccaceae bacterium | reverse complement strand
GGGTTCGGTGGCGGCATCGGGTTCGACGCGATTACCGTCTACGAGCAGGGGCGCACCGGTGATACGGGTTGGGGCTATGGGATTCAGTCCATCGTAATCCATTATCTCAACGCATATGGCAGTGAGGAACAGAAGAAAAAGTGGTTGCCGAAACTGGTCAGCGGCGACAGCGTTGCGGCGATTGCCATGACCGAGCCTGGAACGGGCTCTGACCTCCAGAACGTACAAACCTATGCGGAAAAGGATGGCAACCACTACAAGATCAACGGTTCGAAGATCTTTATCACAAACGGGCACACGGCGGATCTCGTTGTTATCGTGGCAAAGACCGATCGCAACGCCGGCGCTAAGGGCGTTTCATTGATCGTTCTGGAAACCGAGGGCACCGAGGGCTTTCGCCGGGGACGGAACCTGAAGAAACTGGGTATGAAAGGTTCGGATACTGCTGAGCTGTTCTTCGAGGATGTGCGCGTGCCCACGGCGAACCTGCTTGGTCCGGAAGAGGGGCAGGGGTTCTACCAGCTGATGAAGCAGCTGCCTTGGGAGCGGCTGATGATCGGCATTACCGCCCTCGGTTTTATTGATTTTGCGATCGATGAAACGGTGAAATATGTTCAGGACCGCAAGGCATTTGGAAGCCGGATCATGGACTTCCAGAATACACGCTTCAAACTGGCGGAATGCAAAACCAAGGCCGAATTGCTACGTTCTTTCGTAAATGACGGGATCGCGCGTCTTGAAGCGGGCGAACTTGATGCGGCCACGGCTTCGATGGCGAAATGGTGGGGCAGCCAGACGCAGAACGAGGTCATGCATGAATGCCTGCAACTTCACGGCGGTTACGGTTTCATGATGGAATACCCCATCGCGCGACTTTATGCCGACAGCAGGGTCCAGATGATCTATGGCGGCACCAACGAGATCATGAAGGAACTGATCGCACGTTCGCTGGATGTTTGATCCGTCGGGTGCCGGGTCGGAGACTAGTCGCCCCCCGGACCGATGATCTCGTCGTTGTGTTCGCCCAGTCCGGGGGCGGGGCGCAGGTCATGCCGCGCCGGTGTCGCCGAGAATCGAATGGGCGGGCGTGTCATCCAGATCGTACCTTCGGTGGGGTGTTCGACCTTCTGAAAGAAACCGGTTACGGAAAGGTGCGGATCGTTCGGCAGATCCGACAGGGTGTTCACCGGCATGGCGGGAATGTCGGCCTGCTCCATCAGGGCCAGCCAGTCGGCGGTTGTCCGCGTCAGCGCAATCCGAGCAACCATGTCGTAAAGGGCGCCGATGTTACGGCTGCGGGTGTCCATGTCGGTGACCCAGACGTGGTTGATCATGTCGTCGCGCCCGACCGTCTTGAAAAACCGCGCCCATTGGGCGTTGGTATAGGGCAGGATCGTGATGAACCCGTCCGCCGTCTGGAGCGGGCGGCGGTGCGGCACCAACATGCGGGCATATCCGAAATTCCTCGGCACCTCGTCGAATGTCGCGCCGTCCATGTGTTCGGCCAGCAGAAACGCCGTCAGCGTTTCGAACATCGGCACCTCGACATGCTGTGCCTGGCCCGTGCGTTCCCGATGAAACAGGGCTGCCATGACGGCATAAGCCGTGGTAACACCGCCAAGCTTGTCGGCAAGAATGGTCGGGGAATAATCGGGTTTTGCCTCTGGATCGCGAAGGGTGGGCAGGCTGGCCAAACCCGAAACCGCCTGGACGATGTCATCAAAGGCCGGTTTCGAAGCGTAAGGCCCGTCCTGCCCGTATCCGGTTGCAGAAACCGTGATCAGGCTCGGGTTCTCGTTCCGTAAGGTTTCCGGATCCAAAGACAATCTGGCAAGCGCCGCGGGCCGGATGCTTGAAATCATCACATCGGCATCGACCAGCAACTTGCGCAGACGGTCGCGATCGGCTTGCGTTTTCAGGTCGAGTACGACGCTGCGCTTGTTGCGGTTGGCCCCTAGAAACGCAGCGCCCATCAACCTGTGCCGCGATGGCTGAACCTGGCGCAGAAGATCGCCCTCGGGCGCTTCCACCTTGATCACATCCGCTCCCAGATCTCCCAGCATCTGCGTGGCCAGAGGACCGAAGATGATCGACGTCAGGTCGATGATCCTGACGCTTTGCAGGATTGCGGTGTTCTTTGCATTGGTCATGGGTTGATTTCCTGTTCTAGGAACGAGAACCGAATTCCGCGCGAATGGCCGCTCCATCGGCGTCCAATGCGGGGGACGGTCCGATCGCGGCTTCGGTGCTGCCGCGTCGTATCGGGGGCATTGCGATGCTGACAGGTCCCGAGGGCGTGCCGATGGTCGCCCGATCAAGTTGCGGGTGATCCGACAGCGCGGCAACGTCGTTCACCGCCGCCGATGCAATGCCCGCGCCATCGAGCAGCTTCAACAATTCGGCACGTTCGTGCGCGCCGAACACGGTCTTGATAAGCTCTTCGAGTTCCGATTTGTGCGCGATCCTGGCTGAATTATCATGGAATCGCGGATCATCGGCCAAGGCCGGGTCGCCGAGAATCTGTACGCAGAACCGGTTCCATTCGCGGCTGTTCTGGACCGAGATGACGACCTGTTCACCGCCTCGGCAGTGGAATGCGCCGTAGGGGCATATGACAGAGTGACCAAGCCCGGTTCTGGGCGTGGGCTGATTGGCATAGTCGTGAAAAAGAAGCGGAACCGCCATCCAGTCCGCCATGACGTCGAACATGGCCACCGAGAGGCCGCTGCCCTTGCCGGTTCGATCACGCCCGACCAGCGCTTCGCAGATCCCGGCATGGGCTGTCATGCCGGTGGCGATATCGCAGACCGACACGCCGACCCGCCCCGGTCCATCCGGCGTGCCGGTCACCGATGCCAGGCCGCTTTCGCATTGCACCAGAAGATCATAGGCCTTGGCGTTGCGCATCGGGCCGTCCTCTCCGTAGCCGGTGATGTCGCAGGTCACCAGACGCGGAAACCTCTCTCGCAGACTTGCGGAATCGAGCCCGAGCTTGGCCAGCGCGCCGGGCAGCAGGTTCTGAATAAACACATCCGCGTTTTCCAGCATCCTGAGCAGGATTTCACGGTCTTCGTCGGCTTTAATGTCCAAGGCGACCGATTCTTTGCCTCGGTTCAGCCATGTGAAATAGGCGCTTTCACCGTTGGCGGCGGTATCGTAGGCGCGGGCGAAATCGCCTGCGCCCTTGCGTTCGATCTTGATCACGCGCGCGCCGGCGTCGGCCAGCCGCGAGGAGCAAAAAGGCGCGGCGACTGCCTGTTCCAGCGCAACGACGAGTTTGCCGGAAAGGGGGGCTAAATCTGAACCTGGCATGAGTTTCTCTCAATTGATCCTGAAAGGTTGACTAAATCTAACAATTGTTAGAAA
>JAAEZD010000028.1:0-42593 GCA_018223035.1 Paracoccaceae bacterium | reverse complement strand
CCATATTGGCCTGCACTTTGAAGACAAAGCCGGAAACCTTTGATTCTTCAGGAAGAATCTGGCGCGGCGTGGCGGCCTGAATCTGCGGCTCGGGGCCGTAATTGGCGATGCCGTCCATCAGTTCCTTGACGCCGAAGGAGTTGATCGCCGAGCCGAACCAGATCGGGGTGAGCGTGCCTTCGAGCATGGCTTTCTTGTCGAGCGGCGGCAGCAGTTCGCGCGCCATCTCAAGCTCTTCCTGCAGTTTTTCCAGCAGGTGAGCGGGAACGTGCTGGGCCAGCTTCGGATCATCCAGCCCTTTGATTTCAATGCTTTGCGCGATCTTGTTGCGATCGGCGCGGTCCATCAGTTCAAGCCGGTCGCGCAGGATGTCGTAGCAGCCGACGAAATCGCGCCCCTGACCGATCGGCCAGCTTGCCGGGGTCACGTCGATGGCGAGGTTTTCCTGAATTTCGTCAATGATCTCAAAGACGTCGCGGCTTTCCCGGTCCATCTTGTTACAGAAGGTCAGGATCGGCAGGTCGCGCAACCGGCAGACTTCGAACAGTTTCTGGGTCTGGCTTTCCACGCCCTTCGCGCCGTCCATCACCATGATCGCCGCGTGCACCGCCGTCAGCGGGCGGTAGGTGTCGTCGGAAAAGTCCGAGTGGCCGGGCGTGTCCACGAGATTGAAGCGGAAGTTGTTGAAATCGAAAGACATTGCCGATGCCGACACGGAGATCCCGCGGTCTTTTTCCATCTGCATGAAGTCCGACCGCGTGCGCCGCGCTTCGCCCTTTGCGCGCACCTGTCCGGCCATCTGGATCGCACCACCATAAAGGAGGAATTTCTCGGTCAGCGTGGTCTTGCCCGCATCCGGGTGCGAGATGATGGCAAAGGTGCGCCGCCGGGCAATTTCGGCGGGCAGGTCGGGGCGATTTTGAGCGGTATCCAGCATAGCGCGCGTATAGGTAAGGTTTTCGCCGAGAGCAAGAAAATCGGCGGCACTGGTGATGCACAAGCTGTACACCCCCTGTACACCGGACGGCAGCCGGTCTTGTGTTAAGGAATTGTCAGGCCGTCGGGCAGCCCATCGGACGCTCGCATTGCCCGACCTTAACAATGGCGTTCTAGACGAGGGAGATACCAAGCCACCGGAGAGCGCGATGAATAAATCGGATGCCCATAGCGAAATGCTGGCGACGCTTGAGCAGCTTCAGCGTGAGATCAAGCAGAAATGGCTGGTCCGCAGCCTCCCGGTGGACTGGAACGCGCTGGACCATTGGCACCCGGTCACGCCGCACAAGACGCGCGTGACGATTCGGCTCGACAGCGACATGGTGCGCTGGTTCCGCAAGCTGGGGCCGGGTTACAGCACACGTATCAACATGGTGCTGCGGCTGTACTGGACCGCTTTGCTGTCGGGCGAAATCGACCGGTATTTTCAGGATGATACGATTCCTCAGCTCTGGCTGCAGGCCGAAGCGATGGAACGCGAGATCAAGGAAGGCACCCGAAGAAAACCCCGCAAGTCAGAGCCGGAGGACTGCTGGGATGAGGATGCGACCGACGACGACGGCGAGGATGCCGGGCCGGATGACGATTAGGCGCGGATACCGGCGGAAGGCGCGGCGTTCTTCGCGGGCTTCATCACCGGATTGACTGCTGCATGTCCGATCAGCTCATCGAAGGCGGCGCGGGTCGAAAGGCGATCCAGCGCGATAATGCTGAACGGCGTGCCGGGCGCAATCGGGTCGAGCGGGGCGAGATAAATCTTCGCGATATGGTCTTGCATGTCGGTTTCGACCAAGACGATCGCCCGCGCGATCCGCCCCGCCGCAGACATCAGCGTAACCGTGCCATCCAGATGCAGGGATGCTCCGGCGGTGCCGGTTTCCGAAGACCTGGCGATTTCCGGCACGTGACCTGATGTTATGTGAAAGGCGAGGCTGGAAGTGGCGCTGCCAGCGGCAAGAACGTAGACATCGTCCGGCACCAGGTCATCCAGAACAGAAAGCGAATCCCCTTCGTTCACGCCCTCGGCGGCGCAGAAGGCGCTTGCATCATGAACCGGAACGGATTGGGGGAACAGCCGGTCGCAACCCGCGAAATCGGCTGCAATCACATTGTTCTGGAAGGCGCTTTCTGGATAGTTCTGCATCTTCTTGGGCTGCGTCTGTCGTTTATGTTGCACTCTTCCTAGGAGATGAATGTGACCTATTGTGGTCAAGACACCGGTGAAAAGCTGGCATTACCTCATTTGCGAGGATAGTCCTGCTAAAAAGTGCACAAGGAGTTAACCGATGGATTTGGGAATTAAGGGTAAACGGGCATTGGTCTGCGCCAGCAGCAAAGGGCTGGGTCTGGGCTGCGCGCGCGCTCTGGCCGAGGCCGGCGTCGATCTTGTCATGAACGCCCGCGGGGCAGAGGCTCTCGAAGCATCGGCCGCGGCGATCCGCGAGGATTTCGGCGTCAATGTGGAAACCGTTGCCTGCGACGTGACCACGCCCGAGGGGCAGGCGCAGGTTCTCGAAGTGGCCGGGCAGGTCGATATCCTCGTGACCAATGCGGGCGGACCGCCTCCGGGCCTCTGGAGCGACTGGGATCGTGACGATTTCATCAAGGCGCTGGATGCGAACATGCTGACGCCGATCGCTTTTATGAAGGCGCTGTTGCCGGGGATGATGGATCGTGGCTGGGGCCGGGTGGTGAATATCACCAGCCAGTCGGTGCGCGCGCCGATCGGCGTGCTTGGCCTGTCCAATTCCGCGCGCGCCGGGTTGACGGGATATGTCGCAGGCACCTCGCGGCAGGTGGCGCCCAAGGGGGTTTGCATCAACAACATTCTGCCGGGCATTCATGACACCGACCGCGCCGAATCGCTCGACGGCGGCGTGAGCCGTGAACAGAATATCTCGATGGAAGAGGCCCGCGCCCAGCGTCAGGCAACGATCCCCGCGCGCGCCTATGGCACCGCAGAAGATTTCGGTGCGGCCTGCGCCTTTCTCTGCTCGCAGCAGGCAAAGTTCATCATTGGCCAGAACCTGCTGATCGATGGCGGGGCCTCGAACATCACGATCTGATATGGCCAGTGGTTTTTCCCTGAAAGACCAGTTGTTCAACCTTGAAAGGGTCCGCTATCTGGCGGGCCTTTTTTCCGATGCGCCGGGGTTCGATGCGTCGCGCTTCGAGGCACGGGTGATGGAGCGACTGCCCGAACTTGAGCTGAAAGCGCGCATTGCATGGATCGCGACATGTCTCGAAGAGGCCATGCCGGGGGATCTTTCGGTGGTCGACCCGGCGATACGAAATGCGCTGCCGCCGCCGCTGGATCCGACGAAAAGCGACGATGATTTCGGCAGTTTCATCTTTGCGCCGCTGGGCGAATGGGTGGTTAACACGGGGCTGGAAGATCCGGATCGCGGGCTTGGGCTGTTGCGTGAGATCACCCAGCGGTTTTCGATGGAATGGGCGATCCGGCCCTTTCTGAACCGCTGGCCCGATCTTGTTCTGGCGCGGATGGACAGCTGGGTCGAAGACGATCACTACCATGTGCGGCGGCTTGTGAGCGAAGGGACGCGGCCGCGTTTGCCTTGGGGGCAGGGCGTGTCGCTACCGCTTGATGCGGGCCTGCCACTGTTGGATCGGCTGCATGGCGATCCGACGCGTTTCGTGACCCGCTCTGTCGCGAACCATCTTAACGACATCACAAAGAAGGAACCGGATCTGGTTCTGGCGCGGCTCGCGCAGTGGCGGGACGAAGGGCGGCAGGCGGATAAGGAACTGGCCTGGATGACGGCCCATGCGCTGCGCGGGCTGGTCAAGGCCGGGCATCCCGGCGCGCTTGAGATGCTGGGATTTGACGCCGAGGTCGATCTGGAATGCGAGCTGCGGCTGGGGCGAGACAGCCTGCGCATCGGCGAGGCGCTCGACATCGGGTGCGAGATCACGGGCGCGCAGGCGATGCCGGTGCTGGTCGATTACATCATCTGGTTCGCCAAGCCGGATGGTGGCCAGCGGTCCAAGGTGTTCAAGCTCAAACAGGGCAAGCTGACCGCGGGGAAACCGTTGATCCTGCTAAAGAGTCATCGGCTGAAGGGGGACGCGACCACCTTTCGGCTGAGCCCTGGACGCCATGCGGTGGGGATGCAGGTGAACGGAAAGCTGCGCGCACGGGCGGATTTCACGCTCTTGCCTGCGGCGGAGTGACTTGCGCGGGGGCTTGCGGGTTGCTATCCGCGCCTCTACCCGACAGAAATGCTCGGCACCGCCAGTGAGGCCCGCTTGCAAGACCTGAAGACCCAACCCCGGCTGGAAATCCGCAACCTCGTGCGCCGTTATGAGGGGCGCGTGGTGGTGGATGATGTATCGTTGACCATCCTGCCGGGACAGGTGACCTGCCTGTTGGGGCCATCCGGCTGCGGCAAATCCACGACGCTGCGGATCATCGCCGGGGTAGAGATGCAGGACAGCGGCGAGATCTGGGTGGATGGCAAGCTGGTCTGCGACACCCATTACCGGGTGCCGCCCGAGCGGCGCGGCATTGGGCTGATGTTCCAGGATTTCGCGCTCTTCCCGCATTTGAGCGTCGCCGATAACGTGGCATTCGGTCTGCGCGGCGCGTCGCGCGATGAAAAGCGCGCCCGGGTCGAAAGCCTGCTGGAACGGGTCGACCTGCTGCGCCATATCGATGGCTATCCGCATGAACTTTCCGGCGGTGAGCAGCAGCGCGTTGCGCTGGCCCGCGCGCTGGCGCCGCGTCCCCGGATCATGCTGATGGACGAGCCGTTTTCCGGGTTGGACAACCGGCTGCGCGATGGCATCCGCGACGAGACGCTTGGCGTGCTCAAGGACGAGGATACCGCCGTGTTGCTGGTCACCCATGAGCCGGACGAGGCGATGCGCATGGCCGACGAGATCGCGCTGATGCGTGCCGGAAGGATCGTTCAGCAGGGCGCGCCGTACAATGTCTACAACCGCCCTGTCGACCGGGCGGCGGTGTCCTTCTTTTCCGATGCCAACGTGTTGCAGGCCGAGGTGACGGGCGCGCTGGCCGAAACCGCCTTTGGCCAGTTCCTTGCCCCGGGCGTGGCGGATGGGACGATGGTCGATATCGTGTTCCGCCCGCAGCATGTGCGCATCGATTTCGACCGGGGCGGCAATGGGCCTCGCCCGACCGAGACCGACGGTGTGGCGGCGCGGGGCGTGGTCAAGCGGTCGCGCTTCATGGGCCATGAATCGCTGGTCGAGTTCGTGATGGATTTCGACGGATCGGTGTTGAAAGCGACGGTGCCAAATGTTTTCCTGCCCAAACCCGGCAAGGTGATGTGGCTGACCGTTCCGCGTGATCGCTGTTTCGTGTTTCCTGCTGCAGCGTGAGATGAATGGCCCGTTGGGCCATGCCTCCGGCGGGGATATTTTTTGACCCAAAGAAGAACGGGAATGCGTCCGGTCAGCGGGGCTGGCGTTAACCGGCGGCGTTGAAATCGGAGAGTTGCCGGCCCGGTTCGTCAATGAAGAGTTCCGGCAGCGGCGTGGCGGTTTCGATAAGGTCGGTGCGGATTTGCGTGAAGCGGTTCGATGTTTCGCTCCAGCCGGTGAGAATCCAGTTGCGACCCCAGTTTTCGAGCCTGAGCGGGCGGATGGTTTGGGGGGGATGGCCGGTTTCGGTCACTTGCAGTTTCTGGCGGGCGCGGATGGCGCTGCGCAGGGCGGGAAGATGCGAAAAGCTCCGGGCGGCGCGGGCGGCCGGGAGGGCGGCGGTTTTCCAAGCATCGGCGGGGGCGGTCTGTTCCTCGGGCAGGGCGGCGTCGATTTTTTGGGCGAGGGTGCGGGCATGGGCCGACAGGTCGGGATCGCTCGATTCGGCGACGATGGCGAGGGCGAGATGGAGCGCTTCGAGTTCTGGCGGGGCGAGTTTCAGCGGTGGCAGCAGGATCTCATCGCCGAGGCGGTAGCCGGTGCCGCGTGTGCCGGTGATGGCCGCGCCGCTTTTCGCAAGCGTTTCCATATCGCGGTAGATGCTGCGCTGGGAGACGCCGAGGCGGATGGCGAGATCGGCGGCGCGGTGCAGCCTGCCGTCATGCAGGATGCCGAGGAGTTGAAAGAGGCGGTCGGCGCGGGACATGGGGGCATTCTGTGCCGAAGGGGTCGGGAAGTCGAGTGCAACTGACAAAAACCTGTCAGTTTTGATTTTGGGAGAGGGAGGCGGCGGGAAAACCGGCCCGGATGGGACGCCTCCGGTCGGGTTTGCGCTTTTCCCGGCGCAGGGGCGGATTTAGAAACGATGCCGAACACGCCCCTGTGCGATCTGCGGCACGGGGCGAATAAGATCTGACAAGGAGTTGAACATGTTGAATAATATTGGCCTTCCGGGCCTTCTGCTTATCGCGGTCGTGGTGCTGGTGCTGTTCGGGCGCGGCAAGATCAGCTCGCTCATGGGCGAAGTTGGCAAGGGAATCACTGCTTTCAAGAGGGGCGTTTCCGATGGCTCGAAAGAGATCGAGGAACAGGACGAACTGGCGGCCAAGGACGTGACGCCGACGGACGCGGAAAAAGACAAGGTCTGATCTGACATGTTCGATCTGGGTTGGACGGAGCTTCTGCTGATCGGCGTCGTGGCGCTGATCGTGGTGGGGCCCAAGGATTTGCCAGTGCTGTTCCGGAACGTCGGCCGCTTTGTCGGCAAGGCCAAGGGCATGGCGCGGGAGTTCTCGCGGGCGATGGAGGATGCGGCGGATGAATCCGGCGTGCGCGACATCGCCAAGGGGCTCAAGACCGCCTCCAACCCGATGGCGAGCGCGATGGACAGCGTCAAGGATGCAACCCGCGACCTGACAAGCGGGTTCGATCCCAAGAAATACAAACCCGGGAGCGAGACCGGCAAGCTGGCCGCTGACCGGGACGAGAACGCCAAGAAAATCAAGGCGGCCACCGCGCGGGCCGCGGCCGAGCGCAAGTCGCGCGAAGCCGCCGAGGCTGCGGCGCAGGCGGATGCAGCCGAGGCCGATCTGACGGCAGAGACGGCCAGCCCTGAACCAACCGGACCCAAAGAATGAGCCAGATGGCGAATGACGACATCGACGACAGCGCCGCGCCGCTGATCGAACACCTTGCGGAACTGCGCAACCGGCTGATCCATTCGGTCGTCGCTTTTGTCGTTGGCATGGTGATCTGTTTCACCGTGGCGACGCCGCTGTTCAATTTTCTGACCAACCCGCTTTGCGAGGTGCTGGCCACGCGCGGACAGGATTGCGACCTGATCTTCATCAGCCCGCAGGAAGGCTTTTTCGTTGCGATCAAGATCTCGCTTCTGGGCGGGTTCATCCTCGCCTTTCCCTATATCGGGTTGCAGATGTGGCGCTTTGTGGCGCCCGGGCTTTACAAGTCCGAAAAGGGCGCTTTCCTGCCCTTCCTGATCGCGTCGCCGTTCATGTTCCTGCTGGGGGCGTCCTTTGCCTTTTACGTGGTGACACCGCTGGCCTATGATTTCTTCCTTGGTTTTCAGCAGTTCGGCGCAGAGGGCGAGGCGGTCGTGGCACAGCCAGAGATGGCGCAGCCGGGGCTGAGCGTGGTGTTCCAGGGCTCGGCGCAGGAATACCTGAACCTGACCGTGAAATTCATCGTGGCCTTTGGCCTGTGTTTCCAGCTGCCGGTGCTGCTGACCCTGATGGGCAAGGCCGGGCTGGTGAGCGCGGACGGGCTTAAGGGCGTGCGCAAATATGCGGTGGTGGCCATTCTTGTGCTGGCCGCGCTGGTGACGCCGCCGGACGTGGTCACGCAGGTCATCCTGTTTGTGGTGGTCTACGGCCTGTACGAGATTTCGATATTCCTTGTGCGCCGGGTCGAGACCAAGCGTGAGGCCGAGCTGCGGGCGCAGGGCTATTACGACGATGAAGAAGAGTTCGACGACCCGCTTGCCGCTGAATTCGATGAAGAGCGGGAAGACGGCAAGTGAGTGAAGTACAACTGACGAGAATTGCGGCGGCGCTTGAGAGGATGTCTCCGGCGCCGCTGCCGGCACCGGATTTCAGCGGCGCGCCCGCTTTCGTGTGGCACGTGGACCCGGAGCGGCTCGTGCCGGTGCCGGTGGTCAACCGGGTGGGGCTTGACCTTCTGGTCGGGATCGACCGGTCGCGCGACACGCTGCTGGACAACACGCGGCGATTCGCCAAGGGGTTCGCTGCCAATAACGCGCTGCTCTGGGGCGCGCGGGGCATGGGAAAGTCGAGCCTTGTCAAGGCGATCCATGCAGAGGTTTGCGCGGAAAACCCGGATCTTAAACTGGTCGAGCTGCAACGCGAAGACCTGCCATCGGTCGGACGCCTGCTCACGCACTTGAGGGAAGCGCCGCAGCGGTTCGTGCTGTTCTGCGATGACCTGTCGTTCAGCCATGATGACGAGCATTACAAGTCGCTCAAGGCGGTGTTGGATGGCGGGATCGAGGGGCGGCCGGATAACGTGGTTCTTTATGCCACCTCGAACCGGCGCCACCTGATGCCGCGCGACATGATCGAGAACGAACGCTCAAGCGCGATCAGCCCCTCGGAAGCGGTCGAGGAGAAGGTTTCGCTTTCCGACCGGTTCGGGCTGTGGTTGGGCTTCCATCCCTGTTCGCAGGACGAATACCTTGCGATGATCGACCGGTATTGTACCGCGCATGGCGTCGACGTGGCGCCGGATGAGCTGCGGGCCGAGGCGATCGAATGGCAGGCCACGCGCGGATCCCGCTCAGGCCGGGTGGCATGGCAGTTCTTTGTCGACCTGGCGGGGCGTCACGGGGTACGTATCGGGTAAAGGCGAAACCGGAGGAGGGGAGCGCAATGGCGGATATGTCACTACCGATGGAAGGTTCCTGCCGCTGCGGCAAGGTGCGGATCAGGGTCACGGCCAAGCCGATGATGACGGCGGCCTGCCACTGTGTGGGATGTCAGAAGATGGCCGCGAGCGCCTATTCGCTGACCGCCATGTTCCCGGTTGGGGCTTTTGAGGTTATCGACGGAGAGCCGGTTGTCGGCGGGGCGCCCAGCGAGGCGCTGAGCCACATGTGCTGTCCGGACTGCAAGGCATGGATGTTCACGCGGATTGCCGGAAACGATGTTTTCGTCAACGTGCATCCGACAATGCTGGACGACATGTCGTGGTTCACGCCCTTTATCGAAACCGTGACCAAGGAAAAGCTGGCATGGGCCGAGACCCCGGCCAAGCACAGCTTTGAGGGTTTTCCGCCGAGGGATCAGTTCAAGTCGCTGGTTGCGGAGTATGCTCAGGCGGGCTGAAAGCGCCCGCCGGGGTCTTATTCGAGGTAGGGCTGCGGATTAACGCTGTCGAACCCGTTGCGGACTTCGAAATGCACATAGGCATTGTCGCCGCCGCGCAGTTCTGCCAGCTGCTGGCCACGTTTCACCGTATCGCCCTTTTTGACCTTTATACCTTCGACATTGGCATAGACGGTCAGCAGGTTGTCGGGGTGACGCACGACCACGATGGGCACCTGATCGGCGCTTGAGGTGATCGCGGCAACGCTGCCATCGGCGGCGGCGTTGACGGGCGAGCCGGGGCTGGCCGCGATGTCGATGCCTTCGTTCTTGCCCTTGGAATAGGTGCGGATAATCTTGCCCTGCACCGGCATGCCCATCGCGGCATTCGACGCGGGATTCTTGGTAGGCTTGTCGATTGTGACGGTCTGGGCCACCTCTTCGGTGCGCGGCGCGACCTTTTCCGCCGGCAGCGGTTTGGCCGCGCTCGGGGGCAGCGGCGTCGGGCTGCCTTCGCCCGGTTCGGTGACCGTGGTATCGGCGACGATCGGCGCGGGTTTCGGCGCGGCGGCACCGGCCACGGGGATCATCAGGTACTGGCCTTCGCGGATCGAGAAATCCGAACCGAGCCCGTTCCATTCGGCCAGCGACTTGACCGGCACATTGTAAAGCCGCGCGATGGTATAGGCGGTTTCACCGCGTGCCACGCGGTGGCGCACCGGCTCGGCGGCCTGCACCTGTGCGGGTTTGGACGCGGCTGCCGGGGGCAGGGCGGTGGTCTGGACCGAATTGCTTGTGCTGGGTGAGGCGTCGATGGCGCTCCCTGCAAGGCTGGCAATATCCAAGCCGGTCGCGGCCGAGGGTTCGGCGACGCGGGACGGCAGGGCAAGAATTTCACCGTCGCGCAGGGTATCGCCCGGCGTCAGCCCGTTGTAGCGCGCCAGTTCCGAGGCGGGCAGGCCGACCCGGTTGGCCACGGCGGTCACCGTGTCACCGCGACGGGCGACGGCCACCTGATAATTCGGGTAGGAGATCACGCCGCGATTGTCCGCGGCGGGGCGGGTGCCGGTTGCCGACTGGGCCGCGGGGGCCGTCGAAAACGCTCCGATCTTGCCGCGCATGTCGAAATCGAGCGGCTCGTCGCAGGCTGCGAGCAGGGCAAGCAGGGAAACGGCGGTCAGAATTCGGAATGAAGGGCGTCCTGTGGACTTGGTCATCTCGGCTTCCTCAACATGCGCCCCCCTGTTTCGCCGGGAGGTCGCAGCACATATGCTTTCGGTCTCGTGTACCGCTTATGTACCGTCCTTGCCCAGACCTTCAAGGAGGGGGACGAAGCGGACGGGGCGAATTTCGTCGTAATCGAACCCGTCTTCGCCGCGACGGACCCGGATCAGCGTCTGTACCGCGTCGGACTGGCCGACCGGTACGACCATGATACCCCCGATCTTGAGCTGAGCCAAGAGCGGTCCGGGCGGGTCTTCGGCGGCGGCGGTGACCAGAATCCGGTCAAACGGCGCCTGATCGGGCAGGCCGTGTGAGCCATCCGCCGTCATCGCGGTGATATTCACAAAGCCGAGCTTGGAAAAAACCTCGTTCGCCTCGCGAACCAGCCGGGCGTGGCGGTCGACCGTATAGACCCGGCGGGCGAGGCGCGACAGGATCGCCGCCTGATAGCCCGAACCGGTACCGACCTCGAGCACCTTGTCGCGCGGATTGATCTGCAGCGCCTGTGTCATCAGGCCCACGACCGAAGGCTGCGAAATCGTCTGCCCGCAGGCGATGGGCAGCGGCGTGTCCTCATAGGCGCGTTCGGCGAAAAGCCCGGTAATGAACATGCCCCGGTCGATGGTTTCCATCGCGTTCAGCACGCGTTTGTCGGTGACCCCGCGCGAGCGCAAGGCATAGAGAAACTGCATCTTCGTTTCCGGGTCGGAGCCGCTCATTCAATCGCTTTCAGCGCATCAAGCGCGTCATGGGCCGTGAGATCCGCGCGCATCGGGGTGACCGAGATATAGCCGTCGAGATTGGCCTGTGCATCGCTGCCGGGCGCCGTGTTGACGTGTTGCTGGCTGCCCTTGATCCAGAGAAACCGCTTGCCCGACGGGGAGTTATGCGGCTCGACCGAAAAGGTGGTGTCGGGGCGGAAGCCCTGCGTCGTGGCGCGGATGCCCTTGACCTCGGCCCCGGCGACGGGCGGGAAATTCACGTTGTAGAACAGCCGGTAGTCTTCGCCGGTGCAAGGCGTGTTGGCAAGGATCTTGCGGATCACATCGGCGCCGTGCTGCTCGGCCGCTTCGAACATGTTCTCGGCCTCGAAAATCTTCGGGCCAAGGTATTGCGAGAGCGCAATCGCGGGCAGCCCCTGCAGGGCGGCCTCCATCGCGCCGCCCAGCGTGCCGGAATAAAGCGCGTTCTCGGCCGAGTTGTTGCCCCGGTTCACGCCCGACAGAACCAGATCGGGGGGCGACTCGATCATCACCTCGTGAAGCGCGGCGAGCACGCAGTCGGCGGGCGATCCTTCGGTGGTAAAGCGACGCTCGTCCATCTTGGCGAGCAGCATCGGGTGCGTGTAGCTGATGCAATGGGCCACGCCGGATTGCTCGAACGCGGGTGCCACGGTCCAGACTTCGCCATCCGGCCCGGCCAGTTCATGCGCGATCTTGTCGAGCGCTTTCAGTCCGCGCGCCTGGATACCGTCGTCATTGGTGATGAGAATTCGCATGGCCTGCCCCTTTTCGCGCCTTGATAGGCGAGCGGGCATGGCGGAGCAAGTGAAGAGCCGCGCGACAGGTGGGCGCGGCCCTTGTTTCGCAGGCGACGTGTCGTCAGAGACTCAGTTCGCCAAGCAGCCGCGCGGCCTCGTCAGCCGGGTTGGCAAGCGCATCGCGATCTTCGCCCGGGAAGAAGCGCGCGCGCGTGGCGGTGGGCATTGGCGAGGGCGTCAGGATGTGGATGCACGGGCCGGTCTTGACGGTCTCGGCCTGCCAGCTTTTTGCCATTGCGATCTGCGCCGCCTTGGTCGCGCCGTAAGTTGCAAAGAACTTCTCGCCCGCGCGCGGGTCGTCAAAAAACACCGCCTGACTCTCCGGGCTCAGGAGCGGCGTAACATAGGGGATCAGCACCGAAGTCGCGGTCGCGTTCACGGCGACGGATTTCTCCCAGTCGCGGGTATCGGTGAAATGCGCGGGCGACAGTGGGGCTGCGTGGATCGCCGTATGCAGCCAGAGATTGAGCGTGCCCCAGCGGTCGTGAATGCCCCGGCAGAGCGTCGCCATCGCGTCAGGCACGGTGATGTCCATCGGCGCCAGCGTGGCGCTGCCGCCCTTTGCCTTGATGCGGTCATCCAGCTCTTCGAGCGCGCCGGTGGTGCGCGCCACGGCGATGATGTGATGGGAGGGCGCGAGCGCCTCGGCAAGGGCGGCGCCAAGCCCGCGCGAGGCACCGGTGATCAGGGCTGTTTTTGTCATGCGCGCGGGTTTGGGCGCGATTTTCGGCAAGGTCAAGACCTGCCGCAAGGGTTTCGCCTGGGCGGTGCCACAAGGGGCCTGATCAGGGGATTGCGTAGACCCTTGAGATGTTGCGCTGGACGAGGTGAACCTGACCCTCGGTAATGACGGCCACCGTGTGACCTGACACCGTATCCCCCCGCTGCACGCGGTGAACCCGCCCGTTGCGGGTACGCAACAGGGCAATATCGCCCTTGGGAGAGGTCAGGGTCCCGATGACGGTGATATCGGCGGAAGGAAGAGCATTCTTCTCGGTCGCGGTCTGCGCGACGAGGGCGGGTGTCGAGGGCATGGAAACCTATGGGGGAGAGTGATATTTGCGCGCTCCTCTTCCCAAAGATTAACTCCGGGTTAAAGGGGGTAGCCGCGTCATCCCGGCCCGCTCGGCTGAAGCTTGCTTATGGGGGCGACGATAATCTGTCGCGATCAGTTTGCGATCCGGGGCTTACCAAGGCGGTTTAGAGTTGCAAAGTGAAACGCTGCTGTCGACTGGCAATAGTAGCTGAGAGTTGGCCTCCACTTTAAATTTTGCGAAGGAATGATCGCGTCTTTCCTTTGATGAACGTCCGAGATGCCGACGAAGGTGTCGTTGGATTTCGATGGCCGAATGTCTGCTTCCCGGTTATGCGGGCTTGCTGACCAAAAAACTAAACCGTCCAGTCGAGAAAAAATGCTCTCCTCGCGCATTCAGTGAGGCTTGTTCGTCGGCCCACGCCTGAAGCTCGGCATGGGGGACGGTGTTCTGTGCTTTGACATACGCCATGATAAACGGCACCGTCATTTCTCCATAGCAGCCATCGTATCTATCCAAATTCACGATCGGGAAATAGCTCACGTCATCGACAACCAAACCAGCGCGTCGAAGACGAGCCCCCAGCGTTCGGGGGAGTTTGCTGTCGGCACAGTGGGGCGCAAATGCCTTCAGCACTTTGTCCATTCGATCTGGATGCTCGCTATGCCAACAGACACCTCCCCAATCAGTTGCAAGGACCAATCCACGGCCATTGGGCTTGAGAACGCGAGAAATCTCGCTGCAAAACTTTGCGACATCAGGCACATACTCGGCAACCTGGGTGCTGACGACGACGTCAAAATAGGCGTCTTCAAACGGAAGGTCGGTTGCATCGGCGCAACGATAACTAAGCCAATCGGCATTGATCCGTTGGGTTGCTCGCGTCACCATTTGTTCTGAAATGTCTACGCCAATTACTTCGCCGTCTGGACCCGTTTGATCCGCTATTTGCGCCGCGAGAAAGCCAGGCCCGCTTCCAATATCCAAGACGCGCTCGCCATTTTTGACGGAAATCCTTCGGAGAGTGTCTTCGCGTTGCGATACAACGTCAGGCCCAAGGTATACCGCCTCAAGTCGTTCTGCCGCAGCGGCGTCGTATTCCATACCCATAAAGCCATTCCTCCGAACTTTTGGCCGTCAAGTTAGCATTGCATCTGATGGTCGGTAAGAGAAGCGGGATGACCAAGGGCGTATGTCGGTGAGGCCAGTTCTGACATTGGGGCGCTTGCGGCATCTCGCAGGTAGGGCACGGACCTGACTTTTGCCGCGCTGGAAAGAAAGAGGAGCACATACGAATGCCATCACCGCGCCGGACACTCTCTATCCGCAAGCCTCCGCCGCTCTGATCATGCAAGCCCTTTTTCACTTGATCGCATTGGACTTGGCCGCTGGAATCGAGTGGCAGATTGACAAATCAGAGGTGTGAGCCAGCTTTTACCCTTATACACAGCGACGCAGGATGGGACTGGCCCGGTTGAGCCCGGAGATACGGTGCCCCGAGAGACGTCGATCGAACAGGCAGAAGGAGACTTCCATGGAAGCTCAAACAATCGCCGCCCTTATTATCACGCCATTCGCCGCGGCATTTGTCTATGCCGGGATCCACGAGTTTCGGCGCTACAAGTCCGATGGCCGCGCGAATTACGGTCTTGTCTATGACGAAGAGACCGGCACGACCCATGTGACCGGGATTGCGGAAGACGAAGAAGCCTATGACATCGAAGAGTTCGATCCCAGTGATTACAATGAGCGCAGTGCCGAGAAAGAGGAAGACGACCAAAAGACCTGACGGTTGAACTCTTCCGACGTAGGATCGTCATATACCGCGCGGTGTTGCTACCCGCGCCGGCGGCGGGAGCGCTACTTGTTCGGCGTAGGCAGAGTCACCGGCACCGCCAAACTCACGGCGCCGGGCGCTTTTAAGGCCGGTTACTCGGCCGCTTTCATCTGGAAACCCTGTTCCAGCATATCCGCCGGACGGACCGGGTATTCGCCCGAGAAGCAGGCGTCGCAATACTGGGGCTGTTTCGGGTCGCGGCCATTGGCCTCGCCGACCGCACGGTAGAGACCGTCGAGCGAGATGAAGGAGAGGCTGTCGACCTGAAGGTGCTCGCGCATTTCCTCTTCGCTCATCGTGGCCGCAAGGAGCTTTTCGCGCTGCGGCGTGTCGACGCCGTAGAAACAGGGCCAGGCCGTGGGGGGGGAGGCGATGCGGAAGTGCACCTCTTTCGCGCCGGCATCGAGGATCATCTCCTTGATCTTGCGCGAGGTTGTGCCGCGTACCACCGAGTCATCCACGAGGATTACGCGTTTGCCGCGGATCAGGGCGCGGTTCACGTTCAGCTTGAGCCGGACGCCCATGTTGCGGATCTGCTCGGAGGGTTCGATGAAGGTCCGCCCCATGTACTGGTTGCGGATAATGCCCATCGCGTAAGGAATGCCGGATTGCAGACTGTAGCCGATGGCCGCGGGCGTGCCGCTGTCGGGCACGGGGCAGACCAGATCGGCATCGACCGGCGCTTCCTTGGCCAGTTCGCGGCCGATCGCCTCGCGCGTTTCATAGACGGAACGGCCGCCCAGAACGCTGTCGGGGCGCGAGAAATAGACATGTTCGAAGATGCAGAAGCGCGACTTGCGCGGGCGGAAGGGGAAATGGCTTTGCACCCCTTCCTGCTCGCTGATCACGACCATCTCGCCCGGTTCGATTTCGCGCAGGAATTCGGCGCCGATGATGTCGAGCGCGCAGGTTTCCGAGCTGAGCACCCAGCCATCGCCGAGCTTGCCAAGCACCAGCGGGCGCACGCCCAGCGGGTCACGCACACCGACCAGCTTGGTGCGGGTCATGGCGACGACCGAGAACGCGCCCTCGACCTTGCGCAGCGCTTCCTCCATGCGGTCGGGGATCGAGCGGCCCATGGATCGGGCCATCAGGTGGATGATGCATTCGCTGTCCGAGGAGGACTGGAAGATCGAGCCGCGCTCGATCAGCTCGCGGCGGAGCGTGTTGGCATTGGTGATATTGCCGTTATGGGCAATCGCGGCGCCGCCCATGGAGAATTCGCCAAAGAAGGGCTGCACGTCGCGGATGGCGGTATTGCCCTTGTTGCCGGCGGTGGAATAGCGCACGTGGCCGATCCCGATCGGACCGGGCAGGGTTTCCATCACGCTGGCCGAGGTGAAATTGTCACGGACATAGCCAAAGCGGCGGGCCGAATTGAACCCGTGCTCGGGATGGTGGACGACGATACCGCCGGCTTCCTGACCGCGGTGTTGCAGGGCATGGAGACCGAGGGCGACGAAATTGGCGGCGTCGTTGACACCAATGACGCCGAAAATCCCGCATTCTTCCCTGAGCTTGTCATCGTCAAAGGGGTGGGCGGGGGGCATATGCGGCTGGGACAAGGGCAGCTCCGAATCCGGTGGCTTGTTTACCCCCCACATAGTCACTCTTTCCGCCGCTGTCATCAAAGGATCACAAATTGCCGCACCGCAGAAGGCAATCGTGAAGATTTTGCCAGGTCGCTGTGCCCTTTAAACGAATGGACGGGGCTTTGCGGTTCGGTTGGCGAGGATTTGGGGCCACGGCAGGGATATTCCGCGGGCCTTGCGCTGCTTGTGCGCGGCGGGGGGCTGTCTGCCCCCCGGGCCCCCCGAGAGTATTTCCGGCAAGAGGAAAAGGGGGGCGTTTGAGCTTGTGGCGTTCGGGGTGACCGTGGGGTTATTCGCTGGGGGTATCGGTTGCGGGCGGCGTTGTGTCGACTGGCGTGGAGGGGGCGGCGCATTTGCCGACCAGCGATTCATATTGCTGGGTGATCCAGCCGAGCGCCTGCTCGGGGTTTCTTTCCTCGATCTGGGTGGTGAGGCGGGTGAAGACCTGCGCCGAGCGGCTGTTGTCGACCATCGGGACCGTTTCGGTGGTCATGACGGACTGGTAGACGAAGAAGGCGATGGTGACGAGGAGGATGCCGCGCGCCACGCCGAAGAGGAAGCCGAAGCCCTGGTCGAGACCGCCGAGCGCCGAGCGGCGGACAAGCGTGGAAAAGAGCGGGGTGAAGAAGGAGACGATGATCAGGGCGATGGTGAAGACCACTGCGAAAGCACCGATGACCGAAAGTTCGCAGCTGTCGGCGAGGAATTCGCCGACGACCGGGAGTTCGCGGATCAGAGGCTCGACCGCCGGGGCGAAGAGGAAGGCGAGGACGCCTGCGGCGACCCAGCCGAGAATCGCCATCGCTTCGCGTACCAGGCCGCGGGAATAGGCCAGCAGCGCAGAGAGAACGATGATCAGCGCGACCACCCCGTCGATGATGGTGAAACCTTCCATAAGCTGCCTTCGCCTTTTTGTAATCGTCTATGGGGGGCTTTTACCCGGCCCCGAATACTTCGCCAACAAAACCTGTCAAATCCGTGGCGCGGGTCAGCGACAGACCGCCATCTGTAACGGATTTGCCACCCGCAGGCGCAATCGCGGCGGTAAAACCAAGTTTTTGCGCCTCTTTCAACCTGTTTTCGGTTTGCGGAGCCGGGCGGAGGGCGCCGGAGAGGCTTATTTCGCCGAAAACGACGGTTTCCGCCGGAAGTGCGGCATCTTCGCGCGCCGAGAGCAGCGCGGCGGCGACGGCGAGATCGGCGGCCGGTTCAGAGATTTTCAGGCCGCCCGCGATGTTGAGATAAACGTCGAGCCCGGCGAAGGGGATGCCGCAGCGCGCTTCGAGCACGGCGAGGATCATCGCGAGCCGTCCGCCGTCCCAGCCGACCACGGTGCGGCGAGCCTGCGAATGGGGCGAGGGAGCGACGAGCGCCTGGACTTCGACCAGGACGGGCCGGGTGCCTTCGATGCCGGCGAAGACGACGGAGCCGGGGCTGGGTTCGCCCCGTTCGGAGAGGAAGAGGGCGGAGGGGTTGGTGACTTCGGCAAGACCGCCGCCGGTCATCTCGAAGACGCCGATTTCATCGGCGGGGCCAAAGCGGTTCTTGACCGCGCGCAGGATGCGGAACTGGTGACCGCGTTCGCCTTCGAAGTAAAGCACCGTGTCGACCATGTGTTCGACGACGCGGGGGCCAGCAATCTGGCCTTCCTTGGTGACATGGCCGACGAGGATGACGGAGGTGCCGCGCCGTTTTGCAAAGGCGGTGAGTTCATGGGCGGCGGCGCGGACCTGGCTGACCGAGCCGGGGGCACTTTCGACATTGTCGGCCCACATGGTCTGGATCGAATCGATGATGGCAAGCTGCGGGCGTTCGGCTTCGAGCGTGGTCAGGATGTCGCGCAGGTTGGTTTCGGCGCCAAGCTGCACCGGCGCCTGCGCAAGGCCAAGACGCTGGGCGCGCATCCTGACCTGTGCCGAGGCTTCCTCGCCCGAGATATAGAGGGTTTTCAGCCCGCTTTCGGCAAAGCGTGCGGCGGCCTGCAAGAGCAGGGTGGATTTGCCGATGCCGGGGTCGCCACCGACGAGAATGGCAGAGGCGGGGACGAGACCGCCCCCCAGTACGCGGTCGAGTTCCTCGATGCCGGAATGGGTGCGCGGGGGCGGGGTTTCCTCGGTTGCGAGCGAGGTGAGCGGGATGGAACTGCCGCGTTTTGCGCCGAGTGATTTCGAGGCGGGACCGGCCGAAAGTGGGGTTTCCTCGTGGATCGTGTTCCATTCGCCGCAGGCCTCGCACCGGCCGGACCATTTGGTCGAGGTGGCGCCGCAGGCGGAACAGATGAAGGTCTTGGATTTAGCCATGCTGTCTTGTGCCGCCTGTTCGTTTGGCCGTCAAATGGCTGATCGCCAGAGAGGCGAGCACGCAGGCCGTGAAAAGATAGAGCCCCCAGGCAATTTCGATCCGCGCGAGCCCGATGCCCTTGGCGATGACAACGTAGAGGGCGATCAGGAAGACGTCGGCCATGGCGAGTTTGCCCAAGGCTTCGAGCACCGGGAGCACGCGTCGCCGCAGCATGCCGAAATGGATCAGGGCGAGACCGATGGTTTTCATGTAAGGCGCGAAGATCGCGAGGAAGGTGACGAGCAGGGCGAGGATCACGTCGCTGCGCCAGAGCGATTGCAGCCCCGAGATCACGCTGATTTCCGACAGGCCGAAAAGCGGCAGAGCGATGCCCGCTCGCATCAGGGGCGCAAACCAGGCGAGGGGGAACAGGACCAGCAGCGTCAGGTTGGCGAGGCGGAGAAGCATGTGCGGCTTTCAGGGAACGATTGGCCTTTGGTATTAAGGGCGCAGGTCAAGCGCAAGTCCGTGTGGGGCGGGATAAATTTCTGAACAGAAATTTCCCAAGAAAATTGAATTTTCTTGCCCCCTTAGCGGACGGCAGCGATTGGCCCTTCGGCACGGCCATGGATGAACTGGTCGAGATAGGGATCGCCCGAGGTATCCATCTGCGACACCGGACCGGTCCATTTGATCACACCCTCATGCAGCATCGCCACGTTATCCGCAATCGCGCGCACGCTGGTCATGTCATGGGTGATGGTCATCGCAGTTGCGCCCATTTCCACGACAATCTCGCGGATCAGGTCGTTGATCACCCCGGCCATGATCGGATCAAGCCCTGTGGTCGGTTCGTCGAAAAAGATGATTTCGGGGTCGGCGGCGATGGCACGGGCCAAACCGACGCGTTTCTGCATGCCGCCCGAAAGTTCGGCGGGCAGCTGGTCGGCGGTTTCGGGTTTCAGCCCGACGCGGCGCAGTTTCTCGATGGCAAGCTCGCGCGCCTCGGCCTGCGGTTTCTTGAGCGAGCCGCGCAGATGACGAAAGGCCACGTTCTGCCAGACCGGCAGCGAGTCAAAGAGCGCCCCACCCTGGAACAGCATCCCGAAACGGGCAAGGAACGCGTCCCGGTCGCCGGTGGTGGCATCCTGTCCATCGACCTTGATGGTGCCGCTGTCGGGCGTCACAAGCCCGAGGATACATTTCAGCGCCACCGATTTCCCGGTACCGGAGCCGCCGATGATCACCATCGAGGTGCCGCGTTCCACATTAAGTGTCAGACCGCGTAGCACACGGTTTTCGCCAAAGCGCTTATGAAGGTTGTCGAGTTCGATCATGGCTAGAAAAACATCCCCGTCAGCACGAAATTGGCGGCAAGGATCAGGATCGCGGCGGCTTCGACGCTGTTCTTGGTGGCCTGGCCTACGCCTTGCGCGCCGCGTTCGGACTTCATCCCGTAGTAGCATCCCATCAGCGCGGCGATCACGCCAAAGGCGGCCCCTTTGACGAGGC
Source organism: Paracoccaceae bacterium (assembly GCA_018223035.1). Lineage (GTDB taxonomy): Bacteria > Pseudomonadota > Alphaproteobacteria > Rhodobacterales > Rhodobacteraceae > Heliomarina. The sequence continues at coordinate 22,338 of JAAEZD010000028.1, read as the reverse complement.
TCGAAATCACGTCGAGCGGTTCAAGGAAATTTACCGTGTTCTTGAGATAGGTCGCGGGGTTGAACCCTAGGTTCTGCACCGCCACCGTATAACCACCCGCGATGCCGATGATATCGCCGATCCCGACCAGCATCGGCACGGTGATCAGCGCGGCCAGCAGGCGCGGCACCACGAGGTATTTCATCGGGTTGGTCGAAAGCGTCACCAGCGCGTCGATCTGCTCGGTCACTTTCATCGTCGCGATTTCCGCCGCTATAGAGGAGGTCACACGCGCGGCGATCATCAGCCCGACCAGAACGGGACCGAGTTCGCGCACCATGCCAATGGCGACGATCTGCGGCACCACCGCCTCGGCGCTGAAGCGCGAGCCGCCCGAATAGATCTGGAGCGCCAGCGCGCCGCCGGTAAAGATCGCCGTCAGGCCCACCACAGGCAGCGACAGCCAACCGATGTTCAGCAGCGCCACGCCAAGTTCCTTTGGGTAAAACGGCGGGCGCAGGATATGGCTGAAACTGCGCGCCATGAAGATGGCGACCTTGCCGATGGTCCCGCAAATCCCTAGGGCGAGCGCCCCGATAAAGGCCAGTGGGTGCAGCAGGGCGCTCATTTCACGAAGCTCCGGCTGTAGCGCCCGCCAAGGTTGGTCAGCACCTCGTAGCCGATTGTCCCGGCCGCGGCGGCCAGATCGTCGACACCCTGATGCGGGCCGAGGATGGTGAGGTAGTCCGGGTCGCCCTCAAGCGCGGAGACATCGACGGTGATGAGATCCATCGAAACGCGCCCGACCACGGGGCAGGGGGTGGCGCCGGAATAGACGATGGCGCTGTTGCCCATCACCCGGAACAGCCCATCCGCATAGCCCGCGGCAATCGTCGCCACACGGGTGGCCTGTTTCGCCGTCCAAGTATTGCCATAGCCGACGGTTTCATCCGGGTCCACGTCGCGCACCTGGATAACGGGCAGGTCGAGCGTGACAACATGTTCGGCCTCGGCAAAGGGCTGGCCACCGTAAAGACCGACACCGGGACGGGTCAGGTCGAAATGATAGGCGGGCCCAAGCAGGATGCCACCGGTCGCCGAAAGCGATCGCGGCACGCGCAGCCCGCTGGTCATGTCGAGAAAGGTGTCAAGCTGGCGCTCGTTCATCGCATGGCCCGGCTCATCCGCGCAGGCAAGGTGCGACATGATCAACACCGGGTTCTGCGACAGGGCGATCTCGCGCAGCGCCGCCCATTCCGAGGCTTCCATGCCCAGCCGGTTCATGCCCGTGTCGAGCTGTATGCCAAAGGGATGGCCAGGCAGCGCCTCGACATGACGCAGCATCTGGTCGACCGAGTTCAGCATCGGCGTCAGGTCATGATCGCGGATCAGCGCCGTGTCGCCTTCCATATGGCCGGAAAACACGCCAATCATCGGCCCGGACCCAAGCGCGGCCCGCACCACCGCGCCTTCTTCGGCGGCGGCCACGAAAAAGCGACGTGCGCCCGCCTCGGCGAGTGCCCGCGCGACGCGTCCCGCGCCAAGCCCATAGCCATCGGCCTTGACCACAGCGCCGGTTTCGCTGCGGCTTTTGGAGTCGAGGGTTTGCCAGTTTCTGGCCAGTGCGGCCAGATCGATCGTAAGATGTCCAGTGCTCATGGGGCCGTTCTTGACACGGGGGGCGGGGGCGTCAAGCACAAACACCTGTTGAGGCAGCGACAGTTTGCTTAAGGCAAGGAAAAGTCCCGCTGATTGCGCTGCCAGAGCTTTTCGCCCACGAGGCAGTCATAGCCGCTCGCCTGGATAATCCGGGGCTGCGCCGGCACATCGTTTCCGGCGATCTCCAGCACCAGCTTGCGCTGCACGGCCTCGGCGAACTGGTCCCAACTCAACACCGGCACGACGAATGAGCCCGGACCGCCGATCACGCATTCGCGGTAATAAACGTCGAGATCGGGAATGCCCCAGCGTGAGGAGAATTCGTCCTGCGTCATCAGTGGCAAACCGTTGATGACGATCCCCTTGGCCAGCGCCGCATCACGCGCGCCCAGGACCGGCAGCCCGTGATTGTTCGGCCCGTCGCCAGAAATGTCGATCACCCGGCGCAGACCCGAGAATTCGTTCAAGTCAAAGGCTTCGACCGCATAGTCCAGCGCACCGGAGATCGAGGTGCGGCGCATCCCGTAATTGAAGATCACGGTCAGCTTTTCGGCGACCTCGTCCGCCTGCTCGTTGGTGTCGATCAGCGTCCAGGGGATGATCACGGTCTGCGAACCTTGCCCTGCCCATTCAACGTAGGTCAGGGCAATCCGTCCGATCATCCCGCCGCCGATTGCGTCCTTGACCTCATCGCTGCCAAGGGCGGCCGCATAGCCACGGCGCTGGATTTCGAGTTCGAAGGGCGACATCGAGCGGGAGACGTCGACGGCGAGAAACAGCTCGACATCGACTTCCAGATTCTCGTTCTGCGCAGCCAGCCCGGTGGCGGTCAGGAGACAGGACAGGAAAGGGGCGAGCACGCGCAGCATGGTTCATTTGCGCCCAGCCCGGTCTGTGCTGTCCAGTCAAATTCCTGTGGGTTGGGGGATTCCGCTCAACCTTGGCGTGTATGCCCGATTTACGCTCAGAATTCAGCCTCGCCGCCACCCTGTTGCCAGGGTTTCACAAGGTTGCCAAAGCGGGTGAACTGCGCTTCAAAGCTCAGTTCGACCGTGCCGATGGGCCCATGGCGCTGCTTGCCGATGACGACTTCGGCCTTGCCGTGCAGGCGTTCCATCTCTTCGATCCACTGCGCCATCGCCTCGACATTCTCCTCGCCAGGCTTTTCGCGTTCTTTATAGTATTCGCCCCGGTACACGAACATCACCACGTCGGCGTCCTGTTCGATCGAGCCCGATTCACGAAGGTCGGAAAGCTGCGGGCGTTTATCGTCGCGGGATTCGACCTGACGCGACAGCTGCGACAGCGCGATCACCGGGATGTTCAGCTCTTTCGCGATGGCCTTCATGCCCATGGTGATTTCGCTGATCTCGTTCACCCGGTTGTCGGACCGGCCGGTGCCGCGCACAAGCTGAAGATAGTCGATGATCAGCACGTCGAGCCCCTGCGTCCGTTTCAGACGCCGCGCCCGTGCGGCTAGCTGCGAAATCGGCAGGGCAGGCGTGTCGTCGATATAGAGCGGGCAGGCTTCCAGCGCCTTTGCCGCTTCGACGAAACGGCGGAACTCACCCTCGGTCATGTCACCCTGACGGATCTTGTGCGAGGAAATCTCCGAGGCTTCGGCGAGGATACGACCGGCCAGCTGTTCGGCGCTCATTTCCAGCGAATAGAACCCGACGACACCGCCCTGCACCGCGCCTTCGGTGCCATCGGGCAGGCGGCCCCTCTTGTAGGCCTTGGCGACGTTGAAGGCGATGTTCGTGGCAAGCGAGGTTTTCCCCATGGAGGGACGCCCCGCAAGGATCAGAAGGTCCGACTTGTGCAACCCGCCCAGCTTGTTGTCGAGATCGGTCAGACCAGTGGAAATCCCGGCCAGCCCGCCGTCGCGCTGGTAAGCGGCGTTGGCGACGTTGACCGCTTCGGTCACCGCCTTGAGAAAGCTCTGGAAACCGCTTTCCGCCTTGCCCTGTTCCGACAGTTTGTACAGATGCTGTTCCGCCTCGACGATCTGCTCGCGCGGTTCGCTGGCCACATCCACGCGGCCCGCCTTGTCGGCGATATTGTGGCCCAGTCCGATCAGCTCGCGCCGGATCGCGAAATCATAGATCATCTGCGCATAGTCGCGCACGGCAAAGGCACTGATCGCGGTCCCCGCCAGCCGCGCGAGATAGGCCGAGCCGCCCAGTTCCTTGAGCCCCTCGTCATCTTCCAGAAACGCCTTGAGCGTCACCGGCGAGGCAAGCTGGTTCTTGGCGATCCGCGCCGAGGCGACCTCGTAGATGCGGGCATGGACCGGGTCATAGAAATGATCCGCCGTGATGACCGAGGCAACCCGGTCATAAATGTCGTTGTTGTTCAGGATCGCCCCGAGCAACTGCTGCTCGGCTTCGACGGAATGCGGCATGGCATCCTGCGGTTCGGCCTTGGATTCGGTCGCGTCGAAACTGGTGATCGTGTTCATGTCGCCTCTCGAAAATCGCCGCGTCCGCGCGGTCTCTCTATGGTTCGAAGTGCATAGCCCATGCGTTGCAGCCGGCGCAAATTGTATAAAATGTGGATAATTTTAAGGAACCCGGCTTGAGGACTTATATTGCATCAGCACCGGTCAACCGGTCAATATCTGGTAGGTCACCCCGACAGAAACGCCGGGGCACTTGCCTGTTGAATTGGCGGAAAAAGGCTCAGCTCTTTTGTCTGGCGTCCTGCCATGCGCGCGGGTTGTTGAGGAACGTCTCGACCTCGGACAGCGTCGTTTCCGAGAAGGCGCCCGAGCTTTTCGCCTCGGCCAGCACGTCCCACCAGGTGCAGAGGTGGTGCAGCTGAACGCCATGATCCGACAAGGTTTTGATCGTCTCGGGAAAGATGCCGTAATAGAAGATCACCGCCGTATGCGCACAGCTCGCGCCGGTTTCGCGAATCGCGTCGACAAAGCTGAGCTTTGAGCCACCGTCGGTGGTCAGGTCCTCGACCAGCAACACGCGCTCGCCTTCACTCATCACGCCCTCGATTCGGGCGTTGCGGCCATAGCCTTTGGGCTTTTTGCGCACATAGGTCATCGGCAGGCCCATGCGTTCGGCCACCAGCGCGGCAAAGGGAATGCCGGCCGTTTCGCCCCCGGCGATATTGTCGAACGCCTCGAATCCCGCGTCGCGCATCACCGTGACGGTCAGAAAATCCATCAGCGTCGCGCGGATACGCGGATAAGAGATCAGCTTGCGGCAATCGATATAGGTCGGACTGGGCAGGCCCGAGGCGAGCGTAAAGGGTTCGTCTGCGTTCAGGTGTACCGCACCGATTTCCAGCAGCATCCGCGCGCTCAGGCGGGCAATCTCTTCGCGGGGCGGAAAGGCGGTCGGAATCATGGCAGGGGTCCTGTTGTTGGCGGCAAGCGGCGTTTCCTGCGCATAGAACAGCCCCGCAAAAAAGAAAAGCCCGCCCCGGTGGCAGGCGGGGCGGGGTCCGGGCCAACACGCGGTATCGCGGGGCCGACCGTCCAAAGGGCGAGCAGTGCCTTGGAACGTGTCATTCGGTAACGGATTGGATTGCCCATGGCCCTCTGGGTGTCAATCGAAAGGCCGGGATTTCGCCCCGATTTCGAGAGTGGTGTGGTTTTGCAACGGCGGCTTGAGAGCGGTCCGCGCGCAAAACGGAAAAGCCCCCGCGCTGTTCCGGCGCGGGGGCAATTTGTTTAGGTTTCTCAGATGCTTCAGAACAGGAAGTCGTTCGCTGCCAGTTCCGACACCGTGATGCCGTCGATGGTGATCGAATTGCCGTTTCCATCCTCGATCACGGCGCTGCCGTTGACGTCCGTAATGTGGTTGTTCATCAGGTCGTCGAAAGACTCGATGGAGCCGATTTTTTTGAGGACGATCTTTTCCCCCTTATTATCGGTTTCGAAATCCTTGATCTTGTCGTTGCCGAACTTGCCCTTGAAGATGAACTTGTCCGCGCCGCGATCACCCCAGAGATTGTCCTTGCCCTTGCCGCCGTCGATCTTGTCGCGGCCGATGCCGCCATAGATCTTGTCGCGACCGCCAAGGCCCTTGATCACGTCATTGCCGTCACCGGCTTCGATTTCGTTCTTTGCGTTCGATCCGATCAGCTTGTCCTTGTAGATCGTGCCACGGACGTCTTCGAAATTGGACAGCTTGTCGCGGTCGCCGAACCCGTCGATGGCAAAGCCTTTCTTGAGATTGACCTTGACGCCATCGGTGCCGCCGTAACGTTCGTCACGGTCATAGCGCACCTCGTCGTGCTTGCCCTTGCCGCCATCCATATCGTCGCGGCCCTTGACCCCGCGCATGATGTCGTTGCCGTCGCTGCCGATCAGTTCGTCATCATACATCGATCCGCGCAGCATCTCGATGCTGTTCAGCGTATCGCTAAAGCCCCAGCCATCGACGGCCAGCCCGGTCTTGAGGTTGGCGTATACGCCTGCCGGATCGTCGATATGGAACGCGACCTGATCCCAGCCTGCGCCACCATTATAGGTGTCGGCACCTTTGCTCGAAACGAAATAGTCATCGCCAATACCGCCGTTCAGCGTGTCGTTGCCGTCCGTTCCACCCATTTCGTCGTCCTCGGTCGAGGAGACGTTGTCGAACTCGGTCCATGCGATGTTGGTATCTGGCGCGAAAATACCGGAGGGCAGTTTTACATCTTGGATGGAAGCATCGAATGCTTCCCAATCTGCACCCGAACTCAGGTTCGAGGGGAGAGGCGTGCCGTCGAGGACGTAATAGGTCAGAACGTCGCTATTATTGCCGGACTCCCATTCAAGACCAAGAATGGTGGTTACGCCGCCGCTCCAGGTGACCCTTGCCATCAGCGCGTCGATTTCGCCACCGTTCAACTGGTCCAGCGGCACGCCACCAATGGAACCAAAAATCAGGTCATCTTCGATTTCGACCATCGGCGCGCCGTCGTCGAGGCCTAGGTATTTATAGGAAAATCCGGCAGAGTTGTCTGGCACGACAACGGTCAATTCCGTTGTGGATACCGATACCGGATCGCGGTCTTCAACATCCACGCGGATGCCTTTGATTGTGTATGTCGTCATCTCTAAATCTGTCTCCCAGAATGTCCCTGCGGCAGGTATAGTTGAGAACGACAGCAAATTAATACTTACAAGACCAAAAATCCCGGATTGTTACGTGTTTGCACAGGGCAAGCAGCAACTATTCCTGCGAATCAGCAAGACAATTTCTCGCCCGGAAATAATCCCCTGCGCACGTCAGACTGTTTCGACGCGCCAAGAAAGCGGAAAACCTGGATCAAATACCGTGACAGGCCCATCATTCGTGTCGATCTGTTTGGGATAGGTGACCGATTCGCCTTTCCGAAGTATTAACTTTTCCTCGTTCACGGGCAGGCCGTAAAAGCCCGGACCGTTCAGCGAGGTGAAGCCTTCAAGGCGGTCAAGCGCGCCTTCTTCCTCGAAGACATGGGCAAGGATCGACATGGTGTTCGTCGCGGTGAAACACCCGGCGCAGCCGCAGGGAAGCAGCTTGTTCGCATCGGTATGCGGGGCGCTGTCGGTGCCAAGAAAGAACCGTTCCTCGCCGCTGGTGGCGGCGGCGCGCAGCGCCAGCCGGTGGCTTTCGCGCTTGGCGACGGGCAGGCAGTAGTAATGCGGCTTGATCCCTCCGGCGAGGATATGGTTGCGGTTGATCACAAGGTGATGCGTGGTGATCGTCGCGCCCAGATCGTCGCCCTGCGCGCGGGCGTACTCCACCGCGTCCGAGGTGGTGATATGTTCCATGACGACGCGCAGGCCCGGCGTCGCGCGCCGGATCGGGTCGAGCACGCGGTCGATGAATACCGCCTCGCGGTCGAAGATATCGACATCCGACGCCGTGACCTCGCCATGCACGCAAAGCGGCAGGCCGATCTCGGCCATCTTTTCCAGCACCGGACGCACCCGGTCGAAATGGCTCACGCCGCTGGCGGAATTGGTCGTCGCGCCGGCGGGGTAGAGCTTTACCGCCTTGACCAGACCGCTGGCATGGGCCGCGGCCACGTCCTCGGGATCGGTGTCCTCGGTGAGGTAGAGCGTCATCAGCGGTTCGAACGCCGTGCCCTCGGGCAGGGCGGCAAGGATGCGGTCGCGATAGGCACTTGCCTGTGCGCCGGTGACAACCGGCGGCACGAGGTTCGGCATGATGATCGCGCGTGCGAAATGACGGGCGGTTTCGGGAAGAACCGCGCGCAGCATGTCGCCGTCGCGCAGATGCAGATGCCAGTCGTCAGGACGGGGCAGGGTCAGGGTATCGCTCATACACGCGCTGCTAGCACAGCCCCAAGGGCTGCGCCAGTTGGCTTGGCGCTAGAGGCCGTTGGGCGGCGCGCGGAATTCGCCTTCCTCGGCGGCTTTTTCAAGCTGGTCCAGACGGCGGCGGAATTTCGGCGCGTTCATCCGCGATGTCACGTTCCGGCAGAGCAGCATGTTGAGATAGGGCCGGTCCTCGGCATCGAGATGACCCATCAGGTTGCGCAGGTAGGTCGCGTTCTGCCGCCGGGTTCTGAACAGCCGGGCGAATCCGCGCGGTGTCAGCTTGCCGATCCCGGCAAGCGACAGCACGGGGTAGAGCATTTCCATCTCGATCATCTGTGTCTGAAGCGCCGCGCCCACATGCGGCATCCGCAGCCGGGTAACATTGGGGCGCTGGAACAGCGAGGCATGCATTGCGTCCAGCTCCTGACGCGGATCGTAGATCACGAAAGCCTCATGCGCCGCGTCGAGCATATCCGGCGCATAGCCGTAGCGGTCGGTGAAAGAGGTGCGCCGCATCTCGACAAAGCGCGGGTCCCATTCGGTCATCCGCGCATCCAGCGTCGCCTGCGGCTGAACGACAACAACGCGCGAACCCGGTGCCGCCACGGAAAACGCCGCCGCGGCGTAGCCGCAGGGACCAGCGCCGTAGAAAAGCACCCGGTCGAACTGCTCGAAAAAACCGTCATCGATCAGCTCGTCGAAATAGGCATAGACCTCGGGATCGCGGAACCATGTGTCACCGCTCGAAATCAGCCCCAGATGTGACCAGCCCCGGGCGCGGACCATGTCGAAACCAAAGGGCTGGGCGTTGGGCGAAAGCGACCGGATTCCCTGCACCGTTTCAAAGGTCACAAGCAATGTCCTGCGGTTGCCGATCAGGGTCGCGAAATGGCGCTCTCCCAGCGGGCGGTAACTGCCCATTTCCTCGGCCAGTTCGGCCAGCCGCACCCTCCAGGTGCGGGCATCCAGCCCGGTCATCGGCGTGTCGAAATTGTTGGTGTTATCTTGCATTTAATGGTTCCCAGCGGCCCGGTTTTGTTAGCCGGGCCTTGGGGTTATGGCCAGAAAATGCTGAAAATTACCCGTCTGTGGCGTTACAATGAGCCATCGCCGCCAGCTTTGTTTCCATCCGGGCTATTTGCGCGGTTTCTGCCGCGTTTTGCAAAACGCGAAAGCATGCGCGCGGTATGCGGGGTCAGGGGTTGCGACGGCGGTGTCATCAGCAGCCGCGCAAAGAGCGCACGCATCGGTTCCCGTTCCATCAGGATGCGGAACCGGTCATGCCGCCATTGCACCGCCGCCTCGTGCAGATCGCGCAGGCCGGGGATATCGAACAGCTCTGTGCGAAGCGCCTCGGCCGGCGCTTTCAGGGCGAGGATGCTGTCGTCTGTGTCGGTGTTGAAATTCCGGTCGACCCAGTAATCGGCCCCAAGCGGATCCTCGGTGTGAACCGCGCGGCCCCGGTCGGCCTTGAGTACGAAGCCCTCCATCGAGCCAAGCGGGTAGTGGTTGAGCTGCGCCAGCTTGTACATGGGCTGCCCGTAGTTCGAGAAAAGGCGGCGCGTCTTGAAATGGCGCGGCAGCTCCCGGCCATGCGCATCGAACCAGCGCGCCTCGTGCATCCGGGTCTCGTCCGGGCTGCGCGGCCTGTGCACGCCCAGTTTCCGGTAGATCCCGTTGTTGCGGTAAAGCGTCTTGAACATGGCCGAGCGCCAAGGCCAGTGCATGATCTCGGGGGCACAAAGCCTGAAGGTGTCGGTCACCGGCGCATCCGTGTAACTGGCGATGCCGCCATTGCCGAAAAGCCGCCACGTCAGGGTGATCGCCGTCGCCTCGGGCAGGGCGTCGATCAGGGCGGGCAGGGTATGATCGCCCACATGCACATTGACGAATTCATCAATGTCGAGCGTGACGATCCAGTCGGCCCCAGTCACGATGTCGAGACTCTCGGCCATCTTGAGCGCGGTGAACTGCACGCCGCGCTTGTCATAGGGGCCGTCGTTGCGCACATGGGTGAGCCAGCCTGCCTCGTGCATCAGGTCAAGCATGTGATCGCTGCCGTCCTGACAATTGTTCGAGAAGACGAGGAAATCCGTCACGCCCGCCGCCCGGTGATGGGCCAGCCATTCCACAAGAAAGGCGGCCTCGTTCCGGATCGTCAGAACAGCAAGTATCTTCAAGGCGTGGCTCTCCCCCGGTGCCGCCATCAGCTTTCCATGTCCAAAGCGAGCGCATAGGCCGCACGTTCCGTTTCCGTCAACCGGATCTTTACCGCCTGTTCGAAGAGCGCGCGAAATTCTGGTTCCTGCCGCAGGGCCTGGGCCTTGGCGCGATGCCATGCCACCCCGTCCTCGTGAGCCTGCCGCAAGCGGTCGTCGGCCAGCAGGCGGTCGTATTCAGCGCGCAGGCGCGGCAGGTTGCGCTGGATCGTGATGTCGCGGTGATCGCACCAGTCCATGCGGATCCAGTAGTTGAGCCCGATCGAGCGGTCGACATGCAACGCCCGGCCACGCTGGCGCTTGATCAAGAAACTGTCCGCGCTGCGCAGCGCGTAATGGTTCAACTGGATCAGGTCATAGCCGACGGAGGCGCGCGAATTGCGCCAGCCCCGGTCGCGCGCCTCATCTGTCATGTCCTGACCTGAGCCGTTGACCCAGCGCACGCTCTCGCGAAAGCTCTCGTCGAGCTTGTTCGGGCGATGGCACGAGATCTTTCCATACGCCCCGATATTGCGGAACATCGTCTTGAAGCCCCAGACCGTATGGGGCTTGGGGCAGTATTTCGGCGCCGCCCGGTCGAACTGTTCGATGACGAACCGGTCGTCAAAGACCGTCACCCCGTTATGGCCGAACAGCCGCCATGTCATCGCGACATTGGTCGCCCCCGGCGCCAGCGCAAAGAAATCGTCCAGCGTGCCGTTGCCGCAGCGCACGTTGATGAATTCGTCCACGTCGATATGGATGATCCATTCGGCTCTTTCGATCAGCGGCTCTTTCAGCGACCGGTTGAGCGCGTATTGCTGGGGTGATTTCCCCTTCCAGTCATCGTTCAGCCGGTGCTGCACGATCCCCATCTTCTGCAACCGGCCAAGGATCGTGTCGGTCCCGTCTTCGCAGCCATTGGTATAGATCAGGAAGTTATCCACCCCGATGGCGCGGTGATATGCGATCCATTCAAGGATATAGGGGGCCTCATTCTTCATGCAGCCGACGATGACCCGGCCCGTGGACCCGGCGGGAAGATCGCGGGGCGGCGGCATGTCATAGGGCAGGGCGGTGAGTTCCTCGTCCACCGAACCGATACGGTTATGCGGGCGAAAGGGCGACTTGGCGAGGCTCGCGAATTTCTCGCGCGCGATCGGCGGCAGGATCGGGTTCGGAGCCGCGGGTTGCGCGGGGGGCGGTTCGGCCCGGCGCGGCGCGCGCATGGCCCGGTCAATGCGCCACATAAAGGCCAGCAGGTATTGCGAGGCGCGAAACCCGAATTCCGGATCGGCCTCCTGCCATTCAGGGCTTGCTTCGGGGGGCGAAAGCGCTTGGGCCAGTTGCGGATGCTCTGCCACCAGCACCGTGTTGTCTGCCGCAAAGCGGTCGGCCACCGGCAACAGGCTGCCCGGATCAATAAGCGGGCCATCTACGGCGATCTCTTCCAGCATGCCGCGCCAGACGTCGGCAGGTATCGGTTTGCCCCGTCGCGCCACGACCTGCCAGAGAAGCCCGTTCAATTGCCGCGCCCGTGCCAGAGAAGCCGCCGAGGCCGGGGCAGGCTGTTCCGCCGTGGGGTCCAGCGAGACACCGATCAAAGCCTCGATCTCTTGCGCCGCATCACTGGGGCGGGGCCGTACTTCGACGGCACCTTTGCCAAACTCCGTCTCCCAAAACGCCAGCAAGGCGCAGTAATCCAGCCAGAAAGGCAGGGTCTCGACCCTCTCTTTCGCGCTGTCTCCGGAACCCGCAAGGCAGGCTTGCCACCAGTCCGGCTGCTCGCACAGGCCGATTTCTCGTGTCAGCGGTGTCACTCGCCCGGCCATCACCTGTGCTTCATAGACACCAGCCAGCGCCCGTGACTGGTGATCTAGATGGGCCACGATCCGCAGCTCGCCCCCGATCCGCTCCAGCCCCTCGCGCAGATGCCGCAATTGGTCGGGGTTATGCAGCATCGAACCAAGGCGCGACGCGCTCAGCACCAGCAAATCCGGCGCCTTCTCTCTATTGAGAATGCGGGGCGCTGCGCCTTTCATCAGCGCCGTGAGGATCTTTCCCTGATCCTCCGGCTCGGGATACCAGATCCCACTCTCACGCAGAAAATCGCGGGACTGCGCGAGCACCGTCTCAAGCGGCGCGAGCACCCGTTCTTCCGGCCCGATCAGCAGCAAGATCCGCATCAACCAGCGCCCCGGTCGGTCGCGCCACTCACGCGACGATCCCCAGATCGCGCAGCAGCTCTTCTTCCTTCGGCGGCAGCATCGGCGCGCCCAGCAGTTGTGCCCGCATCTTCTGATAGCCCGGCTGCGTCATCAGTTCCGCACAGCGCGCCCGGTGCCGCGCCACTGCCTGCGCATGCAACGCGCCGATCTCGGGGTCGCTTTTCATCTCGGCCAGCAGCGCCTCCAGCCGGGGCAGCATCCGGCGGATGCTGTCGTCGCGCCAAGCCGGATCGTTGCGTTCGCGCCAGTAGCGGTCGTCGAACGCACGGTTCTCGCGGTTCACATCGCCCCGGTCGTTCTTGACGATATAGCTGTCGAGACTGCGCAGCGCATAATGGTTCAGTGTCGCAAACGCCCGCGCCCCGCGCGCCGGAAAGCGCCGGATCCGTCGCGGGTTCGCCGCCACGAGAAAGCGGTGCGGCACCGCACGCCCCGAACCATCCACCCAAGTGGGGCGCGCATCGCCGCGCGCGAACGGCCGGTGCGCCCCGTAATACTTCAGCGGAAAATCCTTGCGAACCAGCGTCTTGACCTCGATCGCCATCTCGCCGCACCAGATATCCGGATTATGCGACCGGCTGAACTGTGCGATCACGGGCTTGTCCTCGAATGCCTCCACCCCGTCATTGGCAAAGAACTGGAAGTTCACCGAAATCGCCTGCGCCTCACCACAGGCCGCGATCAGCGCCGGGATCGTGTGATCGCCCACATGGATGTTCAGGAACTCGTCCACATCGGCGATCCACACCCAGTCCGACCGCGCGACAAGCCCGGACTCCTTAGCATGTTTCAGCGCCTCCATCTGGTAATTGCGGCCCTTGGCCGGGTTTGGCAGATGGGTCAGCCCGCCCTTCGCCGCCAGCGCATCGAGCAATTCGACAGTGCCGTCGCAGCAATCGTTTGAATAGATCAGAAAGTCGGTTACGCCGATCAGTCGGTGATAGGCGATCCACTCCAAAAGGAACGGCCCCTCGTCCTTGACACAGGTGATGGCGGTGATCGTAAGATCGCCTCTGGCCTCGCCGCTGTTCATTCTGCCCCTGTTGCCCGTGGTGTCCACATGGCTGCGCCTGGCGCAATTTTCTTGCCGATTCATGACATTTGCCGTCCGTTGCGTCAATAACGCGGGCCTCATCGCCGGCCCGGCACATATCGCCGCTGTTGACCTCTGCCATGGTTCATGGCCTCCTGACCCGATCACGGGGAGGCAACATGAAATTTCCAGACTCCATCGACGCGGTACAGACCATGCTGGCCGGACAGGACTATATCTGCGGTCGCGCCCTTGCGACGGTCGTGTTCCTGTCGCTGAAACTGGGCCGCCCGCTCTTCCTCGAAGGCGAGGCAGGCGTGGGCAAGACCGAGATCGCCAAGGCGCTCGCCGTCGGTCTCGACCGCCGTCTGATCCGGTTGCAATGCTACGAGGGTCTCGATGCCGCAAGCGCGGTCTATGAATGGAACTTCCCCGCCCAGATGGTGGCGATCCGCACCGCCGAGGCCAGCGGCACCGCCGACCGCAAGGCGCTTCAGGCGGAACTCTTCAGCGATGAATTCCTCACCGAACGTCCGCTGCTCGACGCGATGCGCCCCGATCCGCGCGGCGCCCCGATCCTGCTCATCGATGAACTCGACCGCACCGATGAGCCGTTTGAAGCCTTCCTGCTCGAAGCTCTCTCCGATTTCCAGGTCACCATTCCCGAAATCGGCACGATCAAGGCCCCCGAACCGCCCATCGTCATCCTCACCTCCAACCGCACCCGCGAAGTCCATGACGCGCTGAAACGCCGCTGCCTCTACCATTGGGTCGACTACCCGGATTTCGACCGCGAACTGGACATCCTCAGGGCCCGCGCCCCCGAAGCCGCCGAAACCCTCAGCCGCGAAATCATCGCATTCGTGCAGGAATTGCGCACCGAGGACCTCTTCAAGAAACCCGGCGTCGCGGAAACCATCGACTGGGCGAAATGCCTGCTCGCCCTCGACGTGATTAATCTCAGCCCCGAACTGATCTCGGACACGCTGGGCGCGATCCTCAAATATCAGGACGACATCCGCAAATTGCAGGGCTCCGAGGCCAAACGCATTCTCGATCAGGCTCGCGCCTCGCTCGCCCCCGCCTGATGCTTCTTTGGGTCAAAAATATCCCGGGGGACCGCGCAAAGCGCGGGGGGGCAGAGCCCCCCTGGTCCCGTCCGGCATGACCGAATACATCCCTCTCGATCTCCCCGAACACCCGAAGCTGGCGCAGAATATCCTCCATTTCGCCCGTGCGCTGCGAAAGGCGGGGCTGCCGGTCGGGCCGGGGCGGGTGATCGACGCGATCCGCGCGGTCGAGGCGGCAGGCTTTACCGACAAGGCGGACTTCTACTGGGTGCTGCACGCCTGTTTTGTGTCGCGCCCGGAACATCGTCTCGTCTTTGCGCAGGTGTTCCGGCTCTACTGGCGCGATCCGCGCTATCTCGAACACATGATGGCGATGATGCTGCCCGCGATCCGGGGTGTGCAGGAGGAGCGCACCGCCGACGCGGCGGAGAAACGCGCCGCCGAGGCGCTGCTCGACGGGCAGGGGCCGGAACCGCCCGACAGCGACGAAGCCGCCGAAGACGAGATCCTGATCGATATCGACGCGAGCCAGACCATGTCCGGCGAGGAACGCCTGCGCAGCCTCGACTTCGAACAGATGAGCACCGAGGAAATCGCCGAGGCCAAACGGATGCTTGCCCGGTTGACCCTGCCGGTCAAACCGATCCTGTCGCGCCGTTTGCAGGCCGCGCCACTCGGCCCCCGGATCGACTGGCGTGGCACCTTGCGCAATTCCCTGCGGCAGGGCGGCGAATTCCGCACGCTCGCGCGGCGCGAACCGCGACCGCGCTGGCCCAACCTCGTTGCGCTCAGCGATATCTCGGGCTCGATGAGCCAGTATTCCCGGCTGATCCTGCATTTCCTGCATGCGGTCGCCAATAATCGCGGGGCGGGCTGGTCGCGGGTGCATGCCTTCACCTTTGGCACAAGGCTCACCAACATCACCCGTCACCTCCACACCCGCGACGTGGACGCGGCGCTGAAATCCGCCGGGGCCGATGCGCAGGACTGGGAGGGCGGCACCCGCATCGGCGCTTGCCTGCATGAATTCAACCGCGACTGGTCGCGTCGGGTGATGGGGCAGGGCGCTGTCGTGCTGCTGATCACCGACGGGCTCGACCGGGGCGACCCCGAGGCGCTGGCCCGCGAAAC
This sequence comes from Paracoccaceae bacterium, assembly GCA_018223035.1. Classification (GTDB taxonomy): domain Bacteria; phylum Pseudomonadota; class Alphaproteobacteria; order Rhodobacterales; family Rhodobacteraceae; genus Heliomarina. The sequence goes on along the minus strand of JAAEZD010000028.1, from coordinate 6,766 downwards.
CGAACGGTTGCACCTTTCGGCGCGGCGTTTGATCTGGCTCAATCCGCTGTTGCGCTGGGATGGCTTCGCGCCAAAGGCCCGCGGCATTGCGGCGATGCTGCCCCATGTGGACAGTTTTCGCGCGGGCCATTCCATCGCGTCGCTCGAAGAACTGGCCGCCCAGATATCTCGCAGCGAAGATCACGGGGAAAAACAGCGTCTTATGGATCTTCTCGAATCCTGATCGCACGCTGAAAGCGGGTATTTACTTGATTGTGATGCAACCCAACGCCGTCCGTCGCGTTTACCGACACGTCGAAAGTTTAGTTTGTACAAGGACGAGTATGATGAAACAGGTTTTGAAATCCACGACGGCGCTGCTGATCGCCGGATCCCTTGCCATGCCGCACGCGCTCTATGCGCAGGGCGACGCCGATCCCCAGTTGGAGAAGGCCGAACAGCAAGAGCGTCTTGAAAATCAGGCCGAAGCCCAGAAGGCCGCCGAAAAGGCCGAGCGTAAAGCGGAACGCAAGGCAGAGCGGAAAGCTGAACGTCAGGCGGAACGCGAAGCCGAGGCCGAAAAGGCCGCTGCTGACGCCATTGCCGCACAGGAAGCAACCGCTGAAACGGAGCAGGCTGTAGAGACCGAGCAACAGCAGGCCGCAGATGCAAATCAGCAAAATGCCGACACGACCGAAGCGACCACGGAGATGACTGCCGAGGAACGCAAAGCGGAACGTCAGGCAGAGCGCAAGGCCGAGCGTAAAGCAGAGCGCAAAGCCGAACGTCAGGCCGAACGCGCCGCCGATCAGGACGCGGCGCCGGAAATGGATAGTCAGGCACAGGCCGATGCCGCCGCCGAAATCCAGACCGAAACCGCTGCCGCCAGCAGCGAAGGCGAAGGCGACGTGACCACGCGCCGGATCGAAAAAGGCGACGTGCGCAGCTCTAGCCAGGAATTCAACACCACGGCCAATCAGGTTGTCGAAGACGACGATGACGGCATCTCGGACCTTGGCAAGATTGCCATCCTCGGCGCCGGCGCACTGGCAATCAGCCAGCTGCTCAAGAACAACGACAAGGTCGTGACCAATTCCGGTGACCGTGCTGTTGTTCAGGGCGACAACGGCCTGCGCGTCATCAAGGACGATGACATTCTCTTGCAGCGTCCCGGTAGCGAATTGCGCACCGAGACCTTTAACGATGGCTCGACCCGTAACTACGTGACCAATGCGGATGGCAGCCAGGTCGTGACGATCCGCGCCGCCGACGGGCGTGTGCTGCGCCGCACGCGTATCCTGCCCGATGGGCGCGAAGTCACGCTCTTCGACGACACCCGCCAAGTGGAGTCGGTTCAGGTCAGTGAACTGCCGACCTATCGCGGCGATTCCGTCTATTACAACAACAACGTAAGCCGGAATGACCTGCAACTCGCGATGCAGGCCACACAAAGCGACCAGATCGAGCGCCGCTTCTCGCTGTCGCAGATCCGGAACATTGACGCGGTGCGTCGTCTGGTGCCCGAAATCGAAGTCGATAACGTGAACTTTGAAACCGGCTCGTCGGTGATCCGCCCGGATCAGGCGCAGGACCTCGCCGCGCTGGGCGCCGCCATGCGTGATGCGATCCAGAAGAACCCTGCTGACGTCTTCCTGATCGAAGGCCATACCGACGCGGTCGGCACTGCCGGGCTGAACCTTGCGCTGTCCGACCGTCGCGCGGAAACCGTCGCGCTGGCACTCACCGAGTACTTCGACGTGCCGCCGGAAAACCTCGTGGTGCAGGGCTATGGTGAATCCGACCTCAAGGTGCCAACGGCAACCGCCGAAAGCGCCAACCGCCGGGTTGCGGTGCGTCGGATCACCCCGCTGCTGAACTGAGCATTCGCGCCTTAGCGCGTGATCAGGCCGATCGCTGTTGCCAGCGGTCGGCCATTTTGCTTTCTAGTCTTTGCGCACCCATATCGGATTTGTCCGACGCGTGCTGCACAGGGGGTGTACAGGTGGTGTACGGATATCACCGGCCCAGAAGGAGACACCGATGGATCGTTTCGACAATATCCCGGAAACCGCCCTGAACTGGTTTCGCGACGGCACCGGCGCGGCGCTGGCGACCGTGGTCGAGACATGGGGCAGCGCCCCGCGCCGCGTTGGCGCACAGCTTGTGGTCGGCGGCGGCGGGCAGATCGAAGGTTCGGTTTCGGGCGGCTGTGTCGAAGGCGCGGTGATCGTCGAGGCGCTTGAGGCGATCGAGGACGGCAAGCATCGGGTGCTAGAATTCGGGGTGAGCGATGACGATGCCTTTGCCGTCGGGCTTGCCTGTGGCGGCACGATCCGCGTGCTGGTCGAACCCGTCGGGGCGGCGTTGCCCGAGGCGATTTTGGCCGAACTGGTCGAGGCGCGTTCCGGGCGGGAAAGTCTTGCCTACGAGGTGAACATCAATAGTGGCGCTCGCCGTATCGTCCGCGACGGCTACGCGAACCGGCTGCGCATGGACCGGTCCGGTTTCGAGGAAGACGGAGAGACTTTCGTCGCCGTTCACAACCCGCCGCTGCGGCTGATCGTGGTCGGGGCTGTGCATATCGCGCAGGCGCTGGTGCCGATGGCTCAGATCGCGGGCTATGACCCGGCAGTGATCGACCCGCGTGAAACCTTCGCCTCCGAGGCGCGCTTTCCGGGTGTGACCCTGCGCCACGACTGGCCGGACGAAGCGGTGGCCGAACTGGGGCTCGACGCCCGCACCGCGCTTGTTCTGCTGACCCATGACCCCAAGCTCGACGACCCGGCATTGATCGCCGCGCTGCGTTCGGATGTTTTCTACATCGGCGCGCTCGGTTCGACTCGCACACATGCCAAGCGGGTAGAACGGATGAAGGCCGAGGGGATGACGGATGAGCACATCGCCCGAATCCACGGCCCCATCGGGCTTGATATCGGGGCAGCAGGCCCGTCGGAAATCGCGGTTGCGGTGCTGGCTCAGATGACACAGGTGCTGCGCAAGGGATGAAATTCGGTGTGATCCCCACCGAAAAGGCGCAGGGCCACGTCCTAGCGCATTCCGTTCAACTGACGGCTGGGCGGCTGCGCAAGGGCAAGCTGCTAGCTAAGCAGGATTTGGCGGCACTGCTGGCCGAGGGCTGGTACGAAATCACTGTCGCGCAGCTTGAACCCGGCGATATCGGCGAGGATGCCTCGGCCCTCCGTCTGGCCCATGCGCTGGTGCCCGACCCGGCAGGCGCCGGGGTGCATCTGAGCGAACCTTTCACCGGGCGGGTCAACCTGCTTGCCAACCGCCCCGGCGTGGCAGTGATCGACGCGGCGCGGGTGAATGCGGTCAACGCGGTGCAGCCGATGATCACACTTGCCACGGTCCCGCGCTGGCAACGCATGGACGCGGGCGGCATGGTAGCGACGGTCAAGATCATCTCATATGCCGTTCCTGAAAGCGATCTGCAAGCTGCCTGCGCCGAGGCGCTGGGCGCGGTGCACATTGCGCCGGTGGCCCTGAAAACGGCCGTGCTGATTGAAACGCTGGTCTCGCGCGATGCAGGCGACAAGGGCTGGCGGATGATGCAGGCGCGGATGGAGCGGATGGGCGTGACCCTGTCACCGCGCCGTACCGTGCCCCATGCAACCGAGGCCCTCGCGGCGGCCATTGCCGAGACCACCGAAGACCTTGTTCTGATCCTCACTGGCTCGGCCACCTCCGATCCGCATGACATCGCGCCCGAGGCGCTGCGCGCCGCCGGTGGCACGATGATCCGCTTCGGCATGCCCGTTGATCCCGGCAACCTGTTGTTTCTCGGCCATATTGGGGCCGACAGGCGTCAGCGTCCAGTGATCGGCCTGCCGGGCAGCGCACGCTCGCCGGCGCTGAGCGGCATCGACTGGGTCATCGAAAGAACGCTCTGCGGACTAGAGGTCACCAGCGCCGGGATCGCGGCGATGGGGGTGGGCGGCCTGCTCAAGGAAATCCCGACCCGCCCGCAGCCCAGGTCGGGCAAGACCCAAGGGTGATGCCGGGACGGTCAGCATCGACCGCGAACAGCCATAAGACCAAAGGCGCAGAAAATTTCGGTTCTCAATCCTTTGGCCTCGTGTTTAACTAATTGATAAGCACTTAATCCCGAGGGAGGATCTGAATGACATCTGTGAAAATGACGGTGAACGGAAAATCCGTTTCCGGCGAGGTCGAGGGCCGCACTCTGCTGGTCAGCTTCCTGCGCGAACAGGCCGGTCTGACCGGAACGCATGTGGGCTGCGACACCTCGCAATGCGGTGCCTGTCTTGTGCATGTGAATGGCGACGCGGTGAAATCCTGCACCATGCTCGCGCTCGAAGCGGAAGGGGCCGAGGTGGCCACCATCGAAGGTCAGGCCAATGCGGATGGCTCGCTCAACGTGATCCAGCAGGCGTTTCAGGATCATCACGGGCTGCAATGCGGCTTCTGCACGCCGGGCATGGTGATGAGCGCGGCGGCGCTGCTCAAGGAGAACCCCAAGCCAAGCGAGTCCGAGATCCGCAATTACCTGCAGGGCAATATCTGTCGCTGCACCGGCTACCACAACATCGTCAAGGCGGTCCTCGCGGCTTCTGGTCAGGATGTCGGCGCCATCGCCGCTGAATAACATCGTAGTCTTGCCCTGACGGGCTGACCGCCAACAGGCCTGCCGATCCCTTTGGAGGACACCTGACAAGAGGTGAAAGGGAAGGCGGGGCAGCAATCATCGGTGCACCGGAGACGTGCACCACCCAGGGAGGAGTTTACCCATGCCAAAGGACAGCGGCATCGGCGCCAGCAGCAAGCGGCGCGAAGACGTGCGGTTTTTGACCGGAGCCGGGAACTATACCGACGACATCAATATTCGCGGACAGGCCTATGTGCATTTCCTGCGCTCGGACGTGGCGCACGGAAAGATCAACGGCATCGATACCAGCGCCGCCGAGGCAATGCCCGGCGTGGTGCGGATCTTTACCGGCAAGGATTTCGAAGGCATCGGCGGATTGCCCTGCGGCTGGCAGGTGACCGACCGTCACGGCGAAGTCATGCAGGAACCGCCGCACCCGGTTCTGGCACAGGGCAAGGTGCGCCATGTGGGCGATCCGATTGCCGCCGTGGTGGCCGATACCGCCGAACAGGCCCGCGATGCGGCCGAGGCGATCGAGGTCGATCTCGAGGAGCTGCCCGCCGTCATCAACATGAAAGAGGCGCTGAAGGAAGGCGCCACCAAGGTGCATGACGACCTGACGTCGAACCTTTGCTATGACTGGGGCTTCGTCGAGGAAAACAAGGGCGCGGTCGAGGAAGCCATCCAGAACGCGGCGCATGTGACCACGCTTGAACTCGTCAACAACCGGCTTGTGGCCAACCCGATGGAGCCGCGCGTCGCCGTGGGTGATTTCGAACGCGGCACCGGCAATTCGACGCTTTATACCACCTCGCAGAACCCGCATGTGATCCGCCTGCTCATGGGCGCCTTCGTGCTGGGTATCCCCGAGCACAAGCTGCGTGTCGTGGCGCCAGATGTGGGCGGCGGTTTCGGCACCAAGATCTTCCACTACGCCGAAGAGGCGTTCTGCACCTTTGCTGCCAAGGCGATCAACCGCCCGGTGAAATGGACCAGTTCCCGGTCCGAGGCGTTTATCTCGGATGCCCATGGGCGCGATCACGTGACCAAGATCGAGCTGGCGCTGGATGCGGATAACAACTTTACCGCCGTCCGGACCGAGACCCACGCCAATATGGGTGCGTATCTGTCGACCTTTGCGCCCAGCGTGCCCACATGGCTGCACGGGGTGCTGATGGCGGGGAATTACAAGACGCCTAACATCTATGTGAACGTCAAAGCCGTGTTCACGAACACCGTGCCCGTTGATGCCTATCGCGGGGCCGGACGGCCCGAGGCGACCTATCAGCTGGAACGGGTGATCGACAAGGCGGCGCGCGAGCTTGGGGTCGACCCGATCGCGCTGCGCCGGCAGAATTTCATCACCGAGTTCCCGTATGACACGCCTGTCGCGGTGACCTATGACACTGGCGATTACGGCGCGACGATGGACAAGCTGGAAGAGATGGCTGACATCGCGGGCTTTGCCGAGCGGCGCAAGCAAAGCGAAGCCAAGGGCAAGCTGCGCGGTCTGGGCATCAACTGCTATATCGAGGCCTGCGGCATCGCACCGTCGAACCTTGTCGGGCAGCTTGGCGCGCGCGCGGGCTTGTATGAATCGGCCACCGTTCGGGTTAACGCGACCGGCGGGCTTGTGGTGATGACCGGCTCGCACAGCCATGGGCAGGGGCATGAGACGGCCTTTCCTCAGGTGATCGCCGAGATGATCGGCATCGATGAAAGCATGATCGAGATCGTGCATGGCGATACGGCCAATACGCCGATGGGCATGGGCACCTATGGCTCGCGCTCCCTCGCGGTGGGCGGCTCGGCGATGTTCCGGGCGCCCGAGAAGATCATCGCCAAGGCCAAGAAGATCGCGGCGCACCTGATGGAGGCCTCCGAGGCCGATATCGAGTTGAAGGACGGCGCGTTCAGCGTCGCGGGCACCGACAAGTCGGTGGCCTGGGGTGATGTCTGCCTGGCCGCCTATGTGCCGCACAACTACCCGCTGGAAGAGATCGAGCCGGGGCTGGAGGAGACCGCCTTCTATGACCCGGCAAACTTCACCTATCCCTCGGGCGCCTATGCCTGCGAGGTCGAGGTCGACCCGGAGACCGGCAAGGTCACCATCGAGCGGTTCTCGGCGGCGGATGATTTCGGCAACGTGGTCAACCCGAT
>JAAEZD010000080.1:0-2500 GCA_018223035.1 Paracoccaceae bacterium | reverse complement strand
TCTCCAAAGCGCCTCTGGCGCTTTGAAGAGATCATCTTAAGTGCGCTATCGCCCTTTGGGCTGCTTGAGCGCGTTTGAGATCATGGTTTTGTTCTCACGGACGTATCGGTCCTTTGGACCTGTCCTGCGAACCACGCGGCCTGACCGGCCGACGGCCACTTGGCCTTGCCTTCGCGGCGCTCGGAGCTCTTGTTCCTTGCAAAGCAAAAGGAAAACCAGATCAAAATCAAATAAATATATAGACCAGTTCACGCAAATTGCGCTTCGCCGGCCTGGTGGCCCTAGCGGGGAGCCCCCACCCGATCCCATCCCGAACTCGGCCGTGAAACTCCCCAGCGCCAATGGTACTGCATCTTAAGGTGTGGGAGAGTAGGTCGCCGCCAGGCCTGCCAATCGCAATTTGACTCTGGAGCGCACAACAGCCTCTCGGCTCATCGAGCGCTAATCAAAAACGATGAAACCTTCGGGCAATGACCCAAATCCCAGCACCAACTAGATCTTCAAACCAGGTGCTGGCGACAGGAGAAGCCCAAGTTTGCCCGCAGGCGCAAAGCGACGAGGACAAACAAAACTAAAATCAAGGGTGGAACAAAAGCCCATCGAGGATACTCTCGTACCCTCCGATTAATCGAATAACGCGGGATGGAGCAGCCCGGTAGCTCGTCAGGCTCATAACCTGAAGGTCGCAGGTTCAAATCCTGCTCCCGCAACCAAATTAAAAACCCCATCAGTAATCCTGGTGGGGTTTTTTTGTGGCATCTTGGCGACGTCGAGCCTGACATCCAACGGTCCACCCAAACGACGGCAATGCCACACGAAGAAGAGCAAAAACTAACCTAAGCATCACAACAAAACCAAAAAAAGCCCCGCACAGATAACTGGCGGGGCTTTTGGCGTCAAAGGCTCGCAAAAACGTCCAAACTCAATCTGTTATGGGTGACAACGCGACCAGGTCAGGACCTGAAACAGAAAAGGTTTTGTCCAATAGACGTCACGATTCCAATTAGTTGCCGTGTCAGGTGTGTCTCTTGAAGACATTGCATCCAGGAATATGCAATGCTTCGCGCCGGAGGACGGACCATGACAAAAGAACGGATGAAACTGCCGGGGGAGGACGCATGAAGAGCGGTGTTTCCGAACGTCCGGAAGAAACAGATCTGCAGCCGGAATTTGGTCCCTGGTTACCGCAGGCATCCATCCTGATCGTCGATGACGAACCGGGAATGCGAAACTTCCTGGTTCGCACACTTGAGCCTTATTGCAAGCGTATCGAGCAAGCGGCTGATACGGTTGAAGCCTCGGCTCTTCTAGATACCCATCACTACGACGTGGTCATCCTCGACAACATTATGCCTGGAAAGTCCGGTGTGGAATGGCTGGGTGAGCAACGCCGGATCGGATTTTTCGCCGATGCGATCCTGATGACGGCTTATGCGGACCTGGAAACGGCGATTCAGGCTTTGCGCGCCGGTGCTGTGGACTTCATCCTCAAGCCTTTCCGTTCCAATCAGCTGTTGAATGCGGTGGCCAGATGCCTGGACCGGGTTACGCTGATGCGGGAAAATCAGTTACTGCGCCATCAGTTGCAGGCAACCTCCGACCATCTGCTGCTGCGCGACAAGCTGATCGGCCATTCCCGTCAGATTGGCGAGATCCGCGAGACGATTTCCCGCGTGGCGCCACTGCCGACCTCCGTTCTGATAACCGGGGAGTCCGGCACCGGCAAGGAAGTCGCGGCGAGATCTCTTCATGATCTGTCGGACCGGGCAAACAAACCGTTTGTACCGGTCAACTGTGCCGCCATTCCCGGAGACATGATCGAAGCGGAGTTGTTCGGTCATCTCAAAGGTGCGTTTACCGGTGCTGGGTCCAGCCGCGATGGCCTGTTCATGCACGCGCATGGGGGAACGCTCTTTCTGGATGAGATCGGTGACCTGCCGATGGCGCTGCAAGGCAAACTGCTGAGAGCGATCGAGGACCGGAAGATCCGGCCGGTGGGTTCTGAACGGGAAATCCCGGTTGATCTCAGGTTTGTGTTCGCGACCAATGCCTATCTAGAACAAGCAGTTGAGGAAGGCCGATTTCGGGCCGATCTTTATTATCGGGTCAACGTTCTTCAGCTTGAAATGCCGCCTCTTCGCGAGCGCGGCGACGATATCCGCGAACTTGCAGCGCTATTCATGCAAAAGCTCTCCGTGCAGCTTGGAATGCCGCCTGTGCCGCTGACTGATGACGTCGTGTCCGGCCTGTTGGCCTATGAATGGCCCGGCAACGTTCGCGAGTTGCGCAATACCATCGAACGCACGTTGATCCTCGGCCGGTTTCCTGCGGAATTTCATAGTACACAAAGGCTATTGCTGCCTGTCGGGGAAACGCTGCAGGACATGGAAAAGCGTCACATCCTGACGGTGCTCGACGAAACCGGAGGCAATCGCGCCGAAGCAGCGCGGCGGCTCGGCGTTTCGCGCAAGACCATCGACAGGAAGTTGTCGGACTGGAA
>JAAEZD010000079.1:0-3559 GCA_018223035.1 Paracoccaceae bacterium | reverse complement strand
GTGGCAAGCTGTTCGCGGAGCTGCGTCAGCTGCTCGTTTTGCAGGATCTCGTCTTCGATCATCTGCCGGAGCTGCTGGATGTTTTGCGCGATGTTCTGGGTATCGACGACGGGCACGCCTTGCGCGAGGGCAGGGGATAGGGCGCCAAGATGCAGACCAACCCCAAGTGTCGTGGCCAAAGCTGTCCTCAAGAGCAGATGTCCCATCATTCAATCTCCCTGATCGTAAAATCCATGAACGCGCCTTCGGCCATGCGGGCGCTGGCCTGGGCCAGCTCTTCGGCGGAGAGCATCTGGGTGCGGGCGGCCTGAAGCCGGATGCGGGCAGCCACGAGACGCACGAGTTCGGCGCGGGCATAGGTGTTGAGCGCGACGCTCTCCTGCACGTCCTCGGTTTCGGAAATCCGCGTGACGATATCGCGGATGCGCATGGCGGCTTGCCTGATCGCGGCGGGTGAGTTGCTGCCATAAAAGGCCGCGCCGTGCCCAGTGAGCGAGAGGTTGGCATTGGCCAGAAGCGCGGGGTCGATCGTGCCAAGCGCTTCGATCCCGCCGATACGGGTCAAATAGAGGTTATAGCGTTCGGGGATCACCTGGACGTAGTGCTGGGTCTCGCGGAAGGGTGGCACGCCGCCATACTCGAAAACCCGGCCGGGTCCGGCGTTATAGGCCGCAAGGGCGTTGATGATGTTGCCATCGAAGGTGTTGAGCTGTGTCGCGAGATAGCGTGCACCGCCATGCACCTGCAGGTAGGGGCTGTCATAGTATTCCGGGTTGATGCCCAGATCGCTGGCGGTGCCCGGCATGATCTGGGTGAGACCATAGGCGCCGACGGGAGACCGTGCCCCAATGGTGAACCGGCTTTCCTGCCAGATGAGCGCTTGCAGCAACGCGCGCCACTGGACGGGTGAGAGCCCTGCGCGGCCAACTCCCGCAAAGCCGCTGGTCTCCTGAGCCACGCGGATGATGAGCTGCTCGATGGTCTCAGACGTATCCCCGAACATCTGCGCACCGCCGGGATTGGGATCGATCTCGCCCGTGCCATAGACCGCCTCGACTGACCGGGCCGGATCCCCGCTGCCGCTTTCCAGCCCCGAGACCATAGCTGGCAAGCCCTGACCGCCGAAGCTGGTCTGGGCATCGAGGATGCGTTGCAGGGTTTCCAGCTGCTCCCGTTCGATCTCGGCAATGAGTTCGCGCACGGCAAGCTTGTCCGACTGAACGGCCAAGTCAGCCTCGCGATCGCCGGTCTCGACGATGTCACGCGCGGTCAGCCTACTGTCATTGGTCGGCACGCCTTGAGACAAGGCGAGACCGGGCAGCAGGCAAAACGCCAGGATATGAGGCAGGCTAGACTTCAATGTCGCCCTCCGGGGTGCCAAGGGGCGTGAAGTCACAATCAGGCGCGACAGGTGCTGTGGACGCAAGGAATGTGAAGCAGTTCGCCTGCGGCTCCCGGTACTGGGTGCAGGAGGCCAGTGCGCCGAGCGCAGCCAAAGCGACAAGAATACGGATCATGAAAGCCTCCAAAAATCTGGGCGGTCGCGGTAATCGGAGCCGACAAGCGCTTCGCCCTTTTCCATGCCGCCAAGGATGGTGAGATTGGGTCCAAGCGCGCTCAGATCGGCATTGACGACGATCGAGCCCTGATCGTCGCGGATCAGCGCCAAGCGGCTGTTGCTGCCCGTGTTGAGAAGGACGTCGAGCTCCTTCTCCGTGAGGTTCAGCATGGCGTAATCCGCAGGCTGCGCGCGGATATTGGGCAGCAGGATCTGCATCGGAACGGCTTCGACGATGGTCTTGCCGGTCCGGGTGCGCTCAAGCTGGCTGGCATATTGCGTCATCATCACCGCGACGGTGTTCTGCTTGCGCGCAGTCACGAGCCAGTTCGACAACCGTTCGGCGAAATATGCGTTGTCGAGCGCCTTCCAGGCCTCGTCGATCACGATGATGGTGGGGCGGCGGTCCTCGATCTCGCGCTCGACCCGGCGGAAAAGATAGGACAGGACCGCCATCCGTTCCTTGTCGGCCTCGCTGTCGAGAATGCCGGTCAGATCGAAGCCCACGACATCGCCCTTGAGCGAGAACGTGTCCTCGAGGCTCTGCCCGAAGATCCAGCCGTAGCGGCCGTCTTCGGTCCACTCGAGCAGGCGCTGGTGCAGATCGCCGCCATCATCGGTGGACACAAAAAGCGATGCGAAATCCCGCCAGTTCCGCAGGGCCGGATTGGTGGCCTGCGCGTTCTGGCGTACCACTTCCTGGATGCGGTTGGTCTGCGCCGGGGTCAGGGGTTTGTCGGCGCGGTAGAGCAGCGTTGTGAGCCAGTCCGAGAGCCAGGCGGTGCCGCGACTATCGGTTTCCGTCCAAAGCGGGTTGAGGCCCGTGGGCTGGCCGGCGTTCAGGGACGCGTAGCGCCCGCCATTGGCGCGCACCGCCATCTCCATGCCAAGACGGTAATCGAAGACGAAGATCCGCGCCCCTGCGCGACGGGCTTGCGTCATTAGAAAGGCCGAAAGCACCGATTTGCCCGAGCCGGGCCGCCCCATGATCAGGGTATGCCCGCTGGTGGGTTCTTTGTCTGGCGAACCTTGCTCGTGATAGGAAAACCGATAGGCGCTCTGCTCCGGCGTGGGCAAATATGTGACGACCCGGCCCCAAGGGGTAAGTGCTTCGGGTTTGCCAAGCTGCGTTCTATGGAAGGCCGCGAAATCCGCAAAATTGCGATTGGTGACGGCACTGGCGCGGACGCGCTTGGGCTGGTTGCCGGGGTGCTGGCTGAGATAATGCGCCTTGGCCGCGACCCGCTCGCCGATCATTTTCACGCCCTCGGTCGCGGCGGCGTTCACGATCTCCGCGCTGAGGGTTTGCAGCTCTTCGAGCGTTTCGCAGAATAGTGTGACGACCATATGATGCTCGCCGAAGCTTTGGCGCTTGGCCTCGAGATCATCGGCGGCGATATCGAGGGCTTCCAAGAGCGAGAGGGCCGCGTCCTGGCTGGCCTGCATCTGGCGCTTTTGCCGCTTGATGCGGCCCGCCATGAGGTTCGAATTGATCGGCGTGAAGGAGTGCGTGACGATCATGTCGACCGGCAGGTTCAGCATGTCGAACATGGTGCAGGAGGTGCCTTCCGAGTATTCCCCGATGGTGAAACTCTTGCCGTAGCGATGGCCCACGACGCCTTCGGAAAGCTCGAAATGGTCGCTGTGAAACGTCACGCGGGTATTGGCGACGTTGAAGGACAAAAAGCCGTAGGTGTTGGCCGGGTAGAGCGGCAGCTCGGTGCCCGTGTTGAGCGCGCCCAGAAACCCCACCAATTCCCCCGATTCAGCCGACAGCAGGCGCGGTTTGAGCTCGGTGAGGGCCGAGAGGAAGACGTTTACGGCCTCGCCCAGGCGCTGCAGGCGTTTGCGGGTCTCCTCCTTCAGTCGGTCCGGCGCGCTGCGGCTGAGGAACGGCAGGAGACTTTTCGGCGGCGGGCGGTGAATGACGGTGAGCGTCAGTGTTTTGTCGCGGAGCCCGCTGGTCTCGAGTTTCGCGCGCCAGCGCCGGTCCACCTCGCC
>JAAEZD010000027.1:0-48061 GCA_018223035.1 Paracoccaceae bacterium | reverse complement strand
CAGAGGCCGACGATGCACTAACAATCAAACCGGACCACCCGATGGGGGCATGCCAACGTCGCAGCCGCCTTCCGCGATAAAGGATTGCAATTCCTCGAAGCCGGGGCGGCCGCGCGTAGCGCCGCTGATCGCCACGTCTTCGAAAGACTGGCATGGCGCCGCATCATAAGCATTTTGACCTGTAGCGGTGCGCTGTCGACTGTTTTCAGCGATTCTTCAACGTCGTGGACAGCGGCCCGCAGTTCACCTTGAAGTCCCGATTTTGGGTCGAGGCCAAGCGTGGTCATCGCCGCCTGCAATCGGTCGAAGGTTGTTTCATATTCGGCGATGCCCCGCATCATTTCGGCAAACCGCGCGTCTGCTTGGTCCACGCCCAAATCAGCCGCAGCGGCGGCCGCCGCTTGAATCTCTGTCCCGATACGGGCCATGATCTCGGCATGTTGTTCAACGTACCTAGCTTCGGAACGTAGCAAAAAGTCCTTTTCGGTTCGGCGTGCCTGGAGCAGGTCCCTCTTGACATGGGACATTACGAGGGCCAGGTCGTTAGCCTCTGCGCGTTCCTTGGCAGCGCGGGCATTCATGACGTACATGACTGCGCCTACCTCGAGCATCAGGGCCATCGTGGCCACGGCAATGCCTACGATAGCGCTGATCGCAGTACTTCTTCATGCCGAATCCGTTCTAAGAGCCTTTGGCGGACCCTGTCCGCAAAGGCCTTCGAATTCGTGAATGGACTTGGCAGTCGACTGACCGCGCTAAAGCGCTCATATCGCTGACCGATACACCGGGATGCCCTTGACCGCCTAAGTTTGGCTAAGTTAAAGACCTTTATAGGTTTTTCAGGCTGAAACGACTGGCCCAATTCGAAACATACAGGCCAATCCGATGTGCATCCACAGTTTGGGCATGACTGCACCAAAGCTTGGTGCATCAAATTGAGAAAAAACGTTTATCAGATCGGCACAGATCCGATGCTTGACCCACCGCAGACATAGAGCGTCTGACCGGTGACAAACCCGTTTGCGGGGTCACAGAAGAAGAGGAATGCTCGGGTCACATCGTCGGTCTGACCAAGCCGCCCGACCGGAATGCGCCGGGACAGGTCGTTCTCGCGTTCGCTGCCTTTAGGGATGATGCCCCAGAAATTATCGGTCTGGATCGGGCCGGGTGCCACGACATTCACCGTGATCCCATGAGGTGCGAGTTCCAGCGCCCATGTGCGGGCCATCCCGATCATACCGGCCTTGCTGGCGCCGTAAGCGGTGCGGGTTGCGGCACCAAGGGCAGCGCGGGACGAATTGAACATGACCCGCCCGAAACGACGCTTTTTCATCGCGGGAAGGGCGGATTGGAGCAAGGTCAGCGCCGATCCCAGATGCAGTTGCGCCAGCCCGGTGATGTCCGATGGCTTGGCGTCTTCGATCAGATTGGGCCAGATCACCCCGGCGTTGTGGACGAGATGGGTCACCTCAAAGCGTGCGCCGATGTCATCGGCCACCGCCTGAACAGTATCGGGATCCAGCAGATCGCAGTCGAGATGTTCGAGCTTCTCGTGCGAAAAATCCGGCGCATGGCGGGCAAGGGTGATAACCCGGTAATCTTGCTCGAGAAGGCGCAGCGCCAGATCGGCGCCGATGCCCTTGTTGCCGCCGGTAATGACGGCCGTGTAATCGGTCATGATGTCCCCTTTGGAACGAGTGCGAGCACACGCAGCGGACTGCCGGTGCCGTTGCGGATCTTGAGCGGCGGGCAGATCAGCATCGCGCCGGTGGCGGGCAGCCGGTCGAGCCCGGTCAAGCATTGAAGCCCGTACCGCCCATTGCCATGAAGAATGTAGTGGGCAGGGTAGGGCGGCGCGTAATGCATTCCCTGTCCCGCATCGGTGCCGACGGTTTCAGTCCCGAAACCGCGAATGCCGCGCTCTTCCACCAACAGACGGATCGCCTCGGGCGTGGGGCCGGGCGAATGCGGACCGTCCTCGCGCATATTGAGATAGTCGGCTCCACGGCGCTTGGACCAGTCGGTGCGCATCAAAACCCATGTGTTTTCTGGAATGCGTCCGTTGGTGGCTTCCCATTCGGCGATGATCTCCGGGGTCAGTTCAAAATCTTCATCCTGCGCCGCCCCTTGGGAGCAATCGATAACGCAGACAGGACCGATGAAGGCCTCTGCCGGGATTTCGTCGACCGCGCCATTGGCCACGTCGCGGCCCGAAACCCAGTGAACCGGCGCGTCGAAATGGGTGCCGGTATGTTCAGACATGGAGATGTTGTGCCATTTCCAAGCCGGTCCGCGATGGTCGTAAGCCGAGACTTCCTCCATCCGAAAGCGGGCGCATTGTCCGAATTCGGGCGGCAGGATGATAACCGGGAAATCCGGATCAAGCGTGTGGGTCAGGTCGACCACTTCGATCTCGCCGCTGCTCAGGGCAGTGGCCATCCGGGTCAAAGCGTTCATCCCACATCTCCTGCCAGTTCGCGTTCCAGAACCCGTGGGTCCTGCCGCCATCGTTCTGCGTAGTCCTTTGCGACATCGCCGCACCAGACGTCCTCGACCCCGTCGTGCAACCCCTGTACGACGGACCGCGCAATGGCGCCGGGCAAGAGCTTGGGAGGCGGAACGTCCTGATACCAATCGTCATCAGTCGGACCGCAAAAGACGGTCATGACCTTCACGCCGCCGGGACGCAGCTCGGCCCGTAGCGACTGCGCCAAGGACAGGGCGGCGGCCTGCGACGCGTTGAAACTTCCATAGGAAGGATCGTTAGCGATGGCGTTTATCGACAGGATATTGACCCAGGCTGCGGCGTTGTTGATGCCGTCGGCCCCCCGCGCTTTCATGCCCGGTCCGAAAGCCTGTGCCAGCCGCATCAGGCCCAGATAGTTCACCTCCATCTCGTCACGGGCAAAGGCCGTGTCGCCACGGGCCAGCACGCCGCCAGGACGCATGAAACGGGCGTTGTTGATCAGGATGTCGACCTTGCCGCCGATCTCGCCTGCAAGTTCGACGACCGAGCTTGTGTCTGTCAGATCCAGCGGCATCAGGTTGACGCCGTCCATCTTTTCAAGCGCGCTCCGTTCCGGATAGGGGCGCCATGTCTCGCCTTCCCCAACGAAAACCGTCATGGCACCGGCGTCCAGCAGAGCCTTGGCTAGTGCCGGGGCTCCGGGCTGTCGGCCATCTGTAATCAGAACGCGTCGGTGTTTGGGGTCGGCCCCCAATTCGCGAAGTTCGGGATCGTCTGCCATGTTGGGCGTCGTCTCCTTGGGGATGGCGATCAGCACACCCTGACCCGCCCGGTCGAGACGGGAGAGCAGGCGTACCTCGCTGCCTTTTACGCAATCGCCATGGACATGGCAGAAGATCGAAGGACCGGCACTCAGGCGCACGGTGCCACAGCGCCAAGGCGCCTGCCGCCGGAAATATAGGTTGGGCGAGGTATGCACGATCGTGTCAGCAATTAGCTCTCCTACCGGATCGGTATCCCTCCACAACAGCTCGAGGCCGAGACAGGAAACGCAGGCATCGCGCGGCGGATATTGAACCGTGCCGCACTCGGCGCAGTGCTGCAGTTTGAATCGGCCCTCTGCGGCGGCAGCGGTCAATCCCATGGCCGCGCGGCTGCGAAAGGCGGGTGGCAGGACCGGGACGGTCTGAACCTTTTGCGGGTTCTTCTTTGGCGGGCGGGCAAGCGGATCGGTCATGCGTTTTCTCCGGTCAGGATGGCGGCACCGGAACACAAGCCGCGGTCATAGTTGATCATGCCAAAGCCCGAGACCAGTGCGTGTTTCGCATCGGCGACCTGCGTCGGCCCGGCGGTGCGGGTGACCTGTCGCAGCGCTTCGACCATGCCGAGAAATCCGCCTGCGGCCCCGGCCTGACCGGCGGAAAGCTGACCGCCCGAGGTGTTGTGCGGCAGGTCTCCGGTTACCGTAAGGTCGCGGTCGCGCAGAAAAGCAGGTGCTTCGCCCTTGCCGCAGAAACCCAGATCTTCGAACTGCATCACCGAGATCACGGGATAGTCGTCATAGGTCTGCACGAGGTCCATGTCAGCGGGTTTCATTCCGGCCATGGACCAGAGGTCCTCGACATCAAGCGCCCAGCCGCCGCGCAACTGGATCGGATCATCGGGAAAGGCGTTGTGGCGCTCGATTGTTCCGGCGATCCGCGCAAAGGGCAGGCCGCGTTTCACCGCCTCTTCCTCTGACATGACAAGAAAGGCTTCGGCCCCGGCGCAGGGCATCACGCAATCGAAAAGCGCGATCGGATCCGAGATCGGACGTGCCTCAAGGTAATCTTTAAGGCTGAGGGGCTTTTTCATCAGCGCGTTGGGATTGCGCAAGGCGTTGTCGCGCTGCGCGACGGCGATCCGGCCAAAGTCTTCTCGGGTCGCACCATATTCCTGCATGTAACGGTCCGTGAGCAAGGCGAACATCGAATTCGGGCCGCCGTAGCCATACGGATAGGCCGCATCCATCGCAAAGCGCGAAAAACTCGACAGCAGCTTGCGGAAGCTGTCGATATGGTTGGTGTCTCCGGCAACACAGGCGACGATTTCGGCATCCCCTGCCTGAACCGCCCGCGCCGCCCGGCGCAGCGCAACGACCCCGCTGGCCCCGCCCATTGGAATGGAATCCAGCCATCTTAGCGTCACGCCAAGATGCTGGGATAGGCCTACCGGGCTGTCGGGAAACAGAGTGAATGAGGCGACGGACAAGCCATCGATATCTTCTTTCCTAAGCCCCGCAGCGTCGAGCGTTCCCTTCAGGGCGCGCGCCAGCCAGTAATGTGCCGTCTGCGTCGAGTACCGCTCATATGGCGTTGAAAACGGCGCGGTGACAACGACGCCGTCATAGGATTGGCGACGGCTCATGCAATCTGCCTTTTCTTTGATTTGCGCAGGTCGATGGTCCTCGCATCCGCAAGAAGGTCAATGGCAAGCAATTTCAAAGCCGCACGCTGAATCTTGTTGGTCGCGGTCAGCGGCAGGTCGGTGACAAAGGCGATGTAGCCCGGTACCTTGTAATAGGCCATCTGTCCAAGTGCCCAGTCGGTGATCTGCCGAGCAAGCTCCGGTGAAGGATCGGCATTGACCTGCAGACAGGCGAAAACTTCATCACCCCGGATGTCATCCGGCACGGCGGCCACGGCGGCGGCGGTGATCGCGGGATGGCGCATCAGCACGGATTCAACCTCGACTGCCGCGATGTTTTCACCGGACCGACGGATCACGTTTTTCTTCCGATCGACAAAGAACATGTCGCCAGTGTCGAGTTGCCGGACAATGTCGCCCGTGTGAAACCAGCCGCCTTCCCAGACCTTCTCCGTCTCCTTTGGGTTCTTCCAGTATTCCTTGAAAAACCCATGCCGGGGGTCCGGCCCGCTATGTCTGACCAGCAGTTCACCGGGCATGTCGTCCGTGCAGTCGCTTCCGTCGTCGGCGACGATCCTGACCTCAAGTTCCGGTCCCGGACGGCCAATGCATGCTTCTCCGACACGCCGAGGTTCGTGGTTGGCGGCAATCACCGCGCCAGCGCCGGTTTCTGTCATCGCCCATGCTTCCATAATCGGAAAACCGAACCTTTCCTCGAATGCGGCATGCAGGCGCGGATCAACCCCGGCGCCAAAACCAAAGCGGACGGAATGAGCGCGATCCTCGGGATCTTCGGGAAGACCCATCAGCATTGAGGGCATGACGCCCAGATAGTGCAGACAGGTCGCACCGCTGTCACGAACCGAGGCCCACCAGCTGCGTGGGTGGAACCGGTCGAGCGCGGTAAGGCACCCGCCGACTGTCAGCATCGCCATGAAGGAATAGGCCATGGCGTTCATGTGAAAGATCGGCAGCGGCGTCAGCATACGCTCGCCATCTTCGGTCAGGGTGCAGACGCCCCCAGCCTTGGCGTACCAGTCCCCGGCCTCGGTGAAATACGTGTTGGCCAGAACGCAGCCCTTGGGCCGCCCGGTGGTGCCCGACGTGTAAAGCATGGCGGTTTCGCGATGCTGCGGATCACAGGACGTGTCAAACACTGGGGCGCCGAAGGGTGACGGGATCGGCTGATCCGGTGCCACCACGGGGATGGGTCGGTCGACCGCCTCGCCCGCTTCGCGAAGCTCTTCCATTCGCGAAGGGATGGCGACTGCGAGAGCGGGTTCGGCATTCTCGATCATGTATTCCAGTTCGGCCGCGCGCAGGTCCGGATTGACCGGAACGACAGACAGGCCAAGGGCATTAAGCGCCAGCCAGTACAGGAAAAAGTCTGGACGGTTCTCAAGCAGCAGCATGACCCGCTGCCCGGCCTCAAAACCCGCTTTCGCTAATTCCTCCGACAGATGTTCTACCCGTACTTGCGCGGCGGCATAGGTGACTTCGCCCTCCGGTATCGCGTAAATTTCAGCCGTTTCAGGCAGCACGTTTAGCAGAGAGCGTTCCGGCCAACGCGTGGCGGAGGCAGAGAACAGGTCATGGACCGTGGCGGGCATTTCACTCATGGCAGCAACTGGATATTGCCGAATGCGGCGTCGCAGTTAAGGATATCGACTCTTTTCCGTGCGATCTTCAACGCGTCGTCCTTTAGAACCAGCTCGTGCTGCGCGGTCAGCGCCAGCAGGAATTGATCGTCCAGACGTGTCTCGACGTAGTGCATCTGTGTCGTCACCAGAAACGCGCCCGCGTCGTTGTCGATCTTGTCGACATAGGGACGCTGGATCACATGATGACAGCGGCTCTTGGGCTTTTGCGAAAAGGTCCGCGCCCCCGTCAGCCGTTCGACCCGCAGCCGCAGCATGAACTGGTCTTCATACATCAGCGAGGTCTCGTTGATCTCATCCTTCTGTTTCCAGTCCAGCGGCATCCAGTAAATGCCGTCCTCGGTCCAGAGGTTGAGCCAGTCGTCGTACCTGCCCTCGTCCAGCATCCTGACCTCGTCATAGACAAAGTCGATCAGGTCGTCCTTGGTGATGGTCATTCTGCAGCCTCCAGCGCGTCTTCGCTTGGCAGCGACATGGTCATGAACTTGGTCCAGGCGTGGAACTGGTTGCGCATCTGGCGTTCGGTAGTCCCGTTTTCCTCGGCCTGAGTGTCGAGATCCTCATCTTCCTTGTAGAGGCGCTGAATATTCACCCATTCCAGCCCATCGGACATGAGGCCTTCCTGCGCACGCTCGTACATTTCAAGATCGTCATGTCCGACGATAGAGGTCGGCGCGTTGATCATCCTGTTGTACATCGCCGTACGAGCTACCAATTCGTCCGGTGCATCGACAAGCCGATAGATCCAGCTTTCTACCAGTGTCTTATCTGGGCCAAGAGGGATGAAATTGCGCAGCTGCTGGATCGGCCCCTTGATCATGATATTCGGGAAATAAACCGTATTGTGCCGGTTCTCTCCAAGGATCTGCTTGGCCTTCTCTTCGCCGTAAGCCTCTGACATCTTTTCGAAATACCCTGGTATCTCGGAATAATCGGAATGGATCGAATGGCTGACACCGGTGTGGCCGTGGCCATTGGGCCATGTACGGATGCCCATGTCTTCGAAAAATTCGTAAGGCGACATGAAGGGCGCGATGATCTGCATCGCGGGCGGTTTGGGTGCCCCCTCCGGCTGATCCATTTCTTCCCAGATCTTTACCGCTGTCCCGGCCGAACTTTCGTGCGCCACCATCGGATGGCAGGTGTCGGTCTGGTTCTCGACCAGCATCTTCCAGTTGCAGCGGTGCATGTAACGGAGCGGCTGTCCGGCAACGACCAGCTTCCCGGCGGGGGAACGGTCAATCATGTTGTCGAACGAGGATAGCGACTCGCCAAAGTACTCTTCGAACCCGATTCCTTCGTCTGCCAGCCGGGCAAAGATGAAACCACGGTAGTTCATCACCGCCCCGACCGACTTCATGCCCTTGCCATTTTCCGTCTGGTCCAGGCCGGTCCCCTCGTACCCTTTCTTGAGCGGGATCGCGAGCAGACAGCCATCGGTCTTGAAGGACCACGCGTGGTAGGGACAGCGAAAGAATTTGCCCGTGTTACCTGTGCGATCAATGGCGATCTTGGTGCCCTTATGCGGGCAGCGATTGTGCAGAACCTTGACCTCGCCGTCGCTGTGACGCACCTGGATCACCGGCTGATCGCCGATCTGGGTGGTATAGTAATCGCCCTTGTTCGGGGTTTGGCTGTCATGGCCGACGAACACCCAGCTATTAGCGAACAGGTGTTTCATCTCAAGCCGATAAACTTCATCCGAGGTGTAGACGTCGCGATGCACCTGAAACGGTGTTACCAGCGCCTCGATATCCTGTTTTGTGCGATAGGTCGTCATTACTTCCTCCGTCAGATGTCGAGTTTCAGGCGGGCAGATTTGGCGCGGCTGACGCAGATCTGCATGACCTTGCCACTGTCGCGTTCGGCTTGCGACAGGACCACGTCGCGGTGATCGGGCGTGCCCTCAAGCACATCTGTCTGGCAGATACCGCAATCGCCGCGCTGACAATCATAGATAAGATCTTCGCCCGCTTCTTCGAGCACGTCGATGATCGTCTTGCCCGGCGGGATCGTGTAGACCGCGCCGGTCGACGCGACTTCTACCTCAAACGCAGAATCGTCGTCCTGATCGGCGGCCGCGTCGAACAGTTCGAAATGCACGCGTTCGCTTGGATATCCTGCTGACTCTGCTTGTGATTTGACCGCTTCAATCATCGGTTTTGGGCCGCAGACATAGATATGAGACTGTGGGTCAGCGTCGCTCAGAACCTTCGCGATATCGAGTGGCCCACCCGCCTGATCGTCTCGGTGCACGGATAGGCGGTCGCCGTGGTCCTGCGTCAGCCGGTCGATGAAGGCGGCGGCGCTGTCGTCGCGAATCGCATAATGCAGACGGTAGTCGCGGCCCTCTGCCTTTAGCGCGGTGGCCATTGAGATCATCGGCGTGATGCCGATTCCACCGGCGATCAGAACCGAAGGTACGTCGTCTGTGGCAAGCGGGAAATCGTTCTTGGCGGGCTCGACAGTGACAGTGTCACCTTCTGCCAGCCCGTGCATGAACCGGGATCCGCCGCGGCTTTTATCTTCAAGCCTGATTCCAAAGACATAGGCCTTGGGGTCATTGGCTGCGCCGTCAAAGTCGATCAGACTATAGGGCCGTGTTGCACCATCAGGCAGGTGAACCTCGGCATGTGCTCCTGCCTCGTAAGGCGGAAGTGTACCGCCATCGGGCGTTACAAGAGTGACTACGCGGATTAGCTCTGCCGCCTTCCGCACTTCCTTGACTATCAACGTGATGGCCGACATGGCCTCCCCTTTTTATGCAAATGCAGGCATCTCTGGCTTGCCTAAGCATGAGCGAGCGATGTTTTAAGTGTCAAGGTTTAAGTATGAAAAGATGAAAACTCATATTTTTATTGCCAGACTCGTGAACGCTTGATTACGCTCTGACCATAACAACCAACCGGGAGACGACCATGAACAAGATCATGAAGACCATTTCGGCCGCCGCGATCGCGGTTGCTTCGACTGGTCTTCCTGCCGCCGCGCAGGAAACCACGCTTCGACTGTCCAACTGGCTGCCGCCGTCGCATCCGATCGTGAAAGATATCGTGATGCCCTGGGCCGCGAATGTCGAAGAAGCCACCGAAGGCCGCGTAACCGTGCAGATCCTCGATGCGCCACTCGGGCCGCCGCCCGCGCATTTCGACCTTGCTGCCACTGGCGCTGCCGATGTTACTTTTGGCGTCCACGGTTACACGCCGGGCCGCTTTTCGCTGACGCAGATCGCGGAGCTGCCCCTGAACACACCTAATTCCGAGGCACTTTCCGTCGCCTACTGGCGCGTACACGAAGCGATGCTGGCCGAAAAAGCCGAGCATCAGGGTGTCAAGGTTCTGGCCGTCTGGGGCCACGGCCCGGGTCACATGTTCACCACCGGCGCGGATGTAAGCCCGATGTCGGCGGTCGAAGGACTCAAGATACGGGTGGCCGGAGCCTTGACCAGCCAGCTAGCCGAGGAAATGTCGATGGTTCCGCTTCAGGCGCCGTCGCCAAAGACCTACGAGCTTTTGTCGGGTGGTGTCGCGGATGCGATCTATTTCCCTTATGAATCGGTGCCGTTCTTCAAGCTCGACTCGCTGCTGACCAAGGCGCTGCGCGTTGATGGCGGCCTCTATAACGTCTCGTTCTTCATGGTCATGAACCAGGCCAAGTTCGACAGCATGTCCGATGCCGACAAGGCAGCCATAGACGAAGTCTCGGGCGAGACTCTTGTCCGGATGGCGGGCAAGGCTTGGGATACTGCTGATGAGGCCGGTCTTGCCGCGCTCGAGGGGACCGTCGACTTCCACGATGCGACCGAAGAAGAAATGGTGGCAATCGAGGAAATGTCGCAGCCTCTCTACGACACGGTCCGCAAGGCATTCGACGAAAAGGGCGTCGATTTCGACGCGGCGCTTGAAATGCTGCGCAAGGAAACCCAGGCGGTTCTGTCCGAATGACGGACACCCGCCAAACCGGGGCAGGGCGTCGCGCAAGCGCCCTGCGCCAGACGTTCCGGCGCATCACGGCGGTTCTGACCGGGCTGCTGCTACTGGCGTTGACCGGCGTGACGCTGGTCGATGTGCTGGGGCGCTACTTTTTCAACAGTCCGCTTCCCGGCGCCTCGGAAATGACCGAATTGCTGGTGATGGCAATCGTCTTTGCCGGCCTGCCGGCGATCTGTCTGGATGACGGCCACATAACGGTCGATCTGTTCACGTCGCGCCTCAAGGGGCCATTGGCCGAGGTGCAGACTTTCATGGCGCGGATCATTGTCGCGGTGGTGCTCGCGGTTGTCGCCTGGCAGCTGTGGGAGCACGGGATACGGCTGAGCGCTTATGGCGAAACGACTGTTTACCTGCGGGTGCCTCTGATGCCGGTCGCCCTCGCGGCCAGCATTTTGTGTGCCGCATCTTCCATCATCGTGCTGGGTCTCGCGGTCATGCGACTACCCAAGGGAAAATCTGAGGAGATCTGAAAGTTGGACTGGCCCATTGGCATTGCCATTCTCATGGCGTCAATCTTCACGGGCGTACCGATCGCCTTTGCCCTGACAGCCGTCGGCGTGATTGGCGTCATTTCGATCATCGGTTTCGATCCGGCTATGGCGATGCTGGGCCAGATCTATTTCGACAGCGGCCGCAGCTATACCCTTTCGGTGGTGCCGCTCTTCCTTCTGATGGGCAATTTCATCGTCCAGTCCGGGATCGCGAGCGAGATGTATGATGCCGCCAACGCATGGCTGCGCCACCGCAAGGGCGGGCTGGCAATGGCGACTGTCGTTGCCTGCGGCGGGTTTTCCTCGGTCTGTGGTTCTTCGCTGGCGACAACTGCGACCATGGGCCGGATCAGCCTGCCTGCGATGCGCCGATATGGCTACTCTGACCGCCTTTCGGCTGCGTCTGTCGCGGCGGGAGGCACGCTCGGCATCCTGATTCCGCCTTCGGTGATCCTCGTGATCTACGGCATTCTCACACAGCAGGATATCGGCAAGCTGTTCCTTGCCGGTCTGATCCCCGGTCTGATCGGTGTGCTTTTCTATATGTTGGCCGTGCGCCTGTCCCTCTGGCTCCATCCCGAAGACCTCGTCACGCTGGACAAGCTGCCGCTGCGCGACCGTCTGCGCGCGACCAAGGGCGTTTCCGGCGCGCTCATCCTGTTCGTTTTCGCGCTCGGCGGTATCTACATCGGGTTCTTCACCGCCACCGAGGCCGCAGGCATGGGCGCAGGCGGAGCGATCCTGATCACCGCTCTGCGCGGCAAGCTTACTCTTCGGGAAACGCTGGAGACCCTGTTCGACACCGCCAAAACCACTGCGGTGATGTTCTTCATCCTCTTCGGCGCGCTTTACTTCCTGAACTATGTGAACCTCTCCGGACTGACCACAGACCTTCGTAGCTGGATCACCGCCTTGGGAGCCGGTCGGTTGCAGGTGATCCTGATGATTATCGTGCTGTTTCTGGTCCTGGGCTGCCTTCTGGAAAGCCTGTCGATGATCCTGCTGACGGTGCCGGTCCTCTTTCCGATCGTTTCTGGGCTTGGCTTCGACCCGATCTGGTTCGGTGTCTTCGTCGTGGTTGCGACCGAACTCAGCTACATCACCCCGCCCATCGGGATGAACGTCTTCGTCATGCGGATCGTGGCGCCCGACATTCCTCTCGAGCGGGTCTTTGCGGGTGTCCTGCCTTTCGTCTTCGTCGACATCCTGCGCCTGTTCCTGTTGATCGCCGTGCCGTGGCTGGTGCTGGTCGTTCCCAATTCGATGTGAGGGCGGATGACAACTAAAACCTTAGAGGAACTTGAGGCACCTGCGACATCGGGCACGCAGCCTTTTCTGCCCGATTATCTTCTTTTTCTGACTGCCTCCGTCTCGGCGGCGATGAGCGCAGAGTTTCATGAGCACGTACGCACCCGCGGGCTGCGGGTGCCGGAATGGCGGGTGCTGGCCTGCTTGCATGACGACGACGGCCAGATGATCACCCGGCTGGCCCGTTTCGCCATGATCGAACAGTCCCGGCTGACGCGGATCATCGACCAGATGGACGAGCGCGGCCTGCTTGAACGCCGAAGCGACAAGGCCGACCGGCGCCGCGTCCGGATTTTTCTGACCCGTGCGGGGGCAAGATTGGCCTCCGATCTGGTGTCAGAGGCACGCGCGCACGAAAAACGCCTTATCAAACGGCTTCCTGACGGTCTGGGTCAGGATTTGAAGGCCACTGTAAAACGGCTTCACGGAGTCCTCTGGGACGGAGAGCAGGACTGACACCCCGCTTCAGAGATCGTGTTTTCGGATATTGCCGAGGATGCGATGCAATGTTCCCACAAAGGCGGCAAGCTCTTGCGCATCGATGCCGGTGAACATTTTCTCGTAATGATCGTGCATGACCGGCCAGGCGCGATCAAACTCCTCGCGACCAAGGTCCGTCAGATAGACCTTGCGCACGCGCCCGTCACCATCGGTCTCCTGGCGGCGGACAAAACCCGATTTCTCAAGCGCTTCAAGCGTGCGTGACATGGTCGATTGTTCGGTCACCGTGTAGACCGACAATTCGTTGATGGTCAGGCCCGGCACCACAGCGACAACCGCAAGAGTGCGCGCCTTGACGGTCGTCAGGTTCTGCGGCTTCAGGTCGGTCAGTACCTCGGCGTTATAGCGCCCCATGATGCGGTTCATCAGGTAGGGGGCAAAATTCCACAACCCGATTTCACCCAGTGTCTGGGGTGGCCGTTCGGCGGTTTCGGGCGTCTGTTGTGTCTCCATCGGGAGCTCCGATTCTGTAAGCCTGAATGTTCACTGACGCAATTATGCGCCGGTTTCCACTCTCCTCTGTGGCTCCGGGTGGCCCGGAAGGTCGCGAACGATGCCCGGAGATGCCCGGACCCGCTACATTCTCCCGCATTATGCACATTTTCATTGAAGCTTAAAATAAATTACTTGCATTCGCAGATAGAGGCTGCTCGGATGTCTTCAAATATAATGCTTTTGGGTCCTTAAAGTATGCATCTGCATTTTATAGGGCGAAGGGGGACGGTTTGAAGATCACGGTAATGGGCGGCGGTAACGGCAGTTACGCAGCGGTAGCAGATGCAGTAGAGGCCGGGCACGACGTCCGGTGGTGGCGGCGTGACAAGGAAAAGTTCGCACCCCTGGGGACGCCCCCAAAGCTGACCGTGACCGATCATGCAGGCAGCCGCGAAATCGTCGTCGAAACCAGCGATGATCTGGGTTGGGCGATGGAAGGGGCGGAGGTCATTCTCGCGCCGACCCCCGCCTTTGCACAGGAAGACATGTCAAAGGCGCTGGCCCCGCATCTGGTGGACGGGCAGGTGATTTTCCTCGCGCCCGGTTCTTTCGGGTCTTGGATCATGATGGAAAGCGTACGCAAGGCCGGTTGCACCGCCGATATCGCTTTCTGCGAAACCGGCACCCTGCCGTGGCTCTGCCGTAAAAAGGGCGAGGCAGAGGTCCGCATCACGACCCGCGCCTCGCGCCTGCCGACTGGTGTTCTTCCCGCGCGCCTAACGGACATGGCGCTTGGCAAGTTGTCAGAGGTCTTTCCGGATGCGATCGAGCGCTGCGAAGATGCGCTTTCGGGGGCATTGATGAACGCAGGCCCGATCATCCACCCGCCGCTGATCCTTATGAATGCTGGGCCGATCCAGCATTTCGATAGCTGGGATATCCATAACGAAGGCACGCAACCCGCAATCCGCGCGGTGCATGACAAGCTTGATGCCGAGCGCATGGCGATCCGGGAAAAACTGGGATACGACGCGCCACACTTTCCACTTGCCGATCACTACAACACGTCCAACTGGATGTACGGCAACCTTGCCCATGATAAGCTGGTGGACAGCGGCGACTGGCACGAAGCGCTCGATCTCTATGACCACCGCTACATGACCGAGGATATCGCCGTCGGTCTGGCGTTGCTGGTTTCCATCGGTCAATGGGCCGGCGTGCCGACGCCGGTGGCAAGCGGCCTGCTGGCCATTGCCGGGGCAGTGACCGGCCGCGATCTGCGCGGCGAAGGGCGCACCTTGGAAAATCTCGGGCTGGCCGAGCGTTCCGTCGCGGACGTTCAGCAGGATCTGAAGGAAGGTCTGGCATGAGCGATGCGGCAACAGCCTGCATCGGTGCCGGTCGCATGGGCCGCAGTATCGCGCAATGCATGGCCTATGCAGGGCATGACATCGCCTTGATCGACGCAAAACCCCGATCCGACGAAGACTTTGATCGCTTTCGCAAGGAAACCCTTGCCGAGGTCGAAGCCGGGTTGACGATGGTCGCCGATATCGGCGGCTTTGATGCCGCCGTCCTGCCGGACCTGATGAAACGGGTGTCGGTCTATCCGGTAGCTCAAGCGGAACAGGGACTAAGCGGGGCGCATATCGTTTTCGAAGCCGTGCCCGAGGTGCTCGACGCCAAGAAGCACGCGTTTGGTCTGTTCAACGACCATGCCGATAATAACGCAATCCTCGCTTCCACCACCTCGACCATGCTGTCGACCGAACTGGCGCAATATTGCTCTGACCCCGCGAGGTTTTTGAACGCTCACTGGCTGAACCCCGCGCTTCTGGTGCCGCTGGTGGAACTCAGCCCGACAGATCAGACCAGCGATGCGGTTCTCGCCGACCTGACTGGTTTTCTCGAGGGCATCGGCAAGGTGCCGGTGGCCTGCAAAGCCTCGCCCGGATACATCGTCCCGCGCATTCAGGCGCTCGCGATGAACGAAGCGGCGCGACTTGTAGAAGAAGGTGTCGCGTCAGCCGAGGATGTGGACCGGGCTGTGAAATATGGCTTTGGACTGCGGTTTGCCGTGCTGGGCCTTCTCGAATTCATCGACTGGGGCGGCGGCGATATCCTCTATCACGCCAGCAACTACATGGCGGGGGCGACCGGCGAAGACAGGTTCGCCCCGCCACAGATCGTCAATGACAAGATGAAAAGCGGTGAAACCGGGCTACGCGCCGGGCGTGGCTTTTTCGATTACGCTGGCCGGGATGTTCCGGCTTACCAGAAAGACCGAATGGGCGCATTTCTGAACGCCTTGAAACAAGCCGGGCTACACCGGCCACCCAGCGCCTGAACGGCGCAGTCAACCAACAATCCGATAATAGGGAGACTACAATGAACAAATTCAGCCGACACTTCAAAACAGGCGCGCTAAGCCTCGCCTGCGTCATGGGCCTGACCGGCCCCGTTCTGGCCGAGGACGTCATTCGCGCCGTCACCGCCTTTCCAAAGCAACTTGCCTTCAGCCAATCCTTCCTCGGATTCGTCGATCTGGTAAACGAGCGCGGCGAAGGCGTGGTGCGGATCGACTATATCGGTGGACCCGAAGCGGTGCCCCAGAACCAGCAGATGGAAGCGGCGCGTCGCGGCGTCGTGGACATGCACTATGGTCCCGCCTCCTTCCATCTTGGCACCATGCCCGAGGCAGACGCATGGGTAGGCTCGACCGTATCGGCGATGACCGCGCGCGAAAACGGTGGGTTCGACCTGATGGCCGATGCCTTTGCCGAGAAACTGGGCGTGACTCTGCTGGCGCAGATCGACAGCGGCATTCAGTTCCACATTTACACGGTTGATGAGCCCACCATCGGCGAAGACGGCCTGCCCGATCTCGACGGTGCCAAGCTGCGCAGCCAGCCCATCTACAAGTCTTTCTTTGAAAGCCTTGGGGCAGTTCCTGTGTCGGTTCCCGTACCGGATGTCTACACCGGGCTCGAGCGAAGCACATTCGACGGGGCCGGCTGGCCGATCGTCGCCATTCAGGACCTGTCCTGGGACAAATTCTTGAAGTACCGGATCGATCCCGGCTTTTTCAACACCGACCTTGCCATCGTCATGAACCCGGATAAGTGGGAAGGGCTGAGCCAGGAGTCCAAGGACCTCATCACCCAGGTCGCGATTGAGTACGAACAGATCTCCTACGACAAGTTCCAGGAAGTCATCACGTCGACAGACGAAAAGGTTCAGGCCGAGGGCATGACTGTTATCTCCCTTGAGGGTGACGCACGCGACCAGTTCCTCGATGCGGCATATGACAGCGCATGGGCGCGCATGGAAGCGGCTGGCGCCGAGGACTATCAGGCCCTTCGCGACGCCTATTACGACCGCTAAGACATTGACGCCGGCGGCGGCATCTTGCCGCCGCCGCACATTGGCCCGGCTCGCCGGGCCCGGATGCGGGGCAGAACCATGCGTATGATTTCAAAGGTCTATGACGGCCTGATCCACAGTCTGGCGGCGATTGCGGCAGCCTCTTTCGTCTTGATGGTGGCGGGCATCGTCGTTGATGTCGGGTTGCGGAATCTGGGCTTCCGGCCCTTCCAGCCGACAAGTGCCCTGATCGAATATGGCCTGATGCTGGCAACCATGGCGGGGGCACCCTGGCTTGTCCGCACGCAGGGACACGTCGCGGTGCGGGCCCTGATCTCGCGTCTTCCGAATTCCGCTGAAAGGGGCGTCGACCGAACCGCGTTGATCTTCTGCGCCGCCGTTCTTGGGCTTCTGGCCTGGCGCGCTGGCGTGGTTGCCGGTGAGATGATCGAAACCAACGCCGTCGATATCCGCTCCGTCGCCCTGCCCAAATGGATTTTGCCGTCGATGCTGATGGCCGGATTTGCGCTGATGGCGATCGAATTTATTAGAATTTTTGTGAAGGGTGGCACCTACCATGCCCAGAACGCGAGCCACTGACATGACAAAGACAGGGCTCGCCACATGATCCCCTGGTATTTCGCAACCGCCATCATGATCGGCGGCGTCCTTTTCCTGATGGCACTTGGCCTGCCGGTCGCCCTTGCCTTTCTGTCGATCAATATCGTCGGAGCCTGGCTGTTCCTTGGCGGCATGGCAGGCATTGACCAGATGATCCTGAACGCCACGGATTCCGTCACAAGCTTCTCTCTAGTCCCTGTGCCGCTGTTTGTTCTGATGGGCGAGCTTCTGTTCCAGAGCGGCATGGCGATCCGCGTTTTCGACGCGCTAGACAATTGCCTCGGTCGCGCGCGTGGACGCCTCAGCTATATGACCGTTGCGGGCGGTACGCTCTTTGCCACATTGTCTGGGTCCTCGATGGCCAATACGGCGATGCTGGGAACTACGTTGATGCCCGAAATGCGCAAACGCGGATACAAGAACGCCCTGGTCATGGGGCCGATCCTCGCCACGGGCTCTCTGGCGATGATCATTCCGCCCTCCTCCCTCGCCGTTCTGCTAGGGTCACTGGCAAGGATCGACGTGGGCGCGTTACTGATCGCGGGTGTTCTGCCGGGGCTCGTCCTTGCGGTGATGTTCGTTCTGACGATCCGCATACTCATCGCGCTCGATCCCGACGCCGCGCCCAGCTATGACGCCGAACGCGCCCCGTTCTCAGTCATCGTGAAATCGGTGCTGCGTGACGTGATGCCGATGGGGCTGGTGGTATTCGCCGTGATCGGCCTGATCCTTCTGGGCTGGGCAACACCCACGGAATCCGCCGCATTCGGCGTGCTTTCGGTGCTGATCCTTGCCGTCTTTTACCGAAAACTGACCTGGTCGGTTATCGTGAAATCCTTGCGCGGCACACTTTCCGTTTCGGTCATGATGCTGACCATCATCGTCGCCTCGACCACCTTCTCGCAGCTTCTCGCCTTTTCCGGCGCTTCGCGCGGTGTCGTGGAATGGGCCACGGGGTTCGATGTCGACGGCTTGGTCATGCTGGGCTGCATCTTCCTCGTGCTGCTGGTGATGGGCATGTTCATGGATCAGCTGTCGATCATGATGCTGACCTTGCCGATCTTCATGCCGCTCGTGCTGCATTTCCAGTTCGACCCGGTCTGGTTCGGGGTCTTCATGCTGATCGCGCTTGAGATGAGCCTCGTCACGCCACCCTTCGGTCTATTGCTTTTCGTCATGCTGGGGGTCGCCCCAAAGGGCACGACATTGGGCGAGGTGACAAAATCCGCCATGCCATATCTGGCCTGCACGATGCTGCTTTTGATCCTTCTGGTGATGTTCCCTCCGCTGGCAACCTGGCTGCCATCCCTCAAATAAAGGAGTTCCCATGCGCATTTGGTACCAAAGCTATGTCGATCGTGAGAATGGCGGCATTTACTGGGAAGAGCTGCAAAAGCATCTGAACGCAATCGCCCGCGAGGGCACCGAGATCGTCGTGCACGGCATCACGCCCCACGACAGTTACGCCCATTCGCTCGTCGAATTCCGCTGCGCCCGTGAGATGATCTGCAACGCCATTCAGGCCGAGCGCGAAGGCTACGACGCTTTCATCATCGGCCATTTTCAGGACGCTGGCCTGTACGAGGCACGCAGCGCTGTCGATATTCCCGTGCTCGCCCTTGGCGAATCCTCAATGCTGCACGCCTGCCAGCTGGGCCAGCGCAGCGGCATCGTGACCATCAATCGTCGCTACATCCCGTGGTTCCACCAGCAGATTGGGAAATATGGTCTCAAGGAACGTGTTACCGGCGTCCACGCGATGAACTTTGAGCCCGGCCAGATCCTTGCCGCTTTCGGCTCGGATGAACGGCGCGAGGTCGTGGCGCAACTGTTCCACGATCAGGCCCTGCCGCTGATCGAGGCCGGTACCGATGTACTGATACCGGGCGGCGGTATTCCGATGCTTCTGTTTTCCCAGATCCACGGTCACCGGATCGAGGGGCTGCCCGTGGTCAATGGTATCCCGCTCGCGGTGAAATATGCCGAGATGGCGGTCGAGTTGAAACGAGATTTCGGCCTGACGGTCAGCCGCGTGTCCGATTTCTTCCAGCCTCCGGTCGAGGTTCTGGACGAATTCCTTGAATACCCCGCGCCACATCCCGGGCTGAACGTCCCGCATTGATCGCGAGGCGACCGCGTAATCGGTCAAATTCGCCGCACTTGCGGTTCGATCCCTTGGAATTTCTCGCGCAAATCGCTTGGGAGCCCTTGGAAGAGCTCCCGCAATAATATATGCAAATGAATATAGTTTATCCTGAAGACCGAGGGTGCCCATGGCCGAACGATCCTTCAAGAAAGAAGTTGAACAGCTCCGCATCGGTGCCGGAGAGACTTTCCGTGGCGAGGGCATCCTTGCCATTACAAAGGCGCTTCTTGAAAATGGCGTCGGATATGTTGGTGGTTATCAGGGTGCCCCGATCAGCCACCTGATGGACGTTCTGGCCGATGCCGAAGAGCTGATGGCAGAGCTTGGCATCAGGTTCGAGGCCAACGCCTCCGAAGCCGCCGCCGCTGCCATGCTGGCGGCCTCGGTTCACTACCCGATCCGGGGCGCGGTGACATTCAAATCGACCGTTGGGACTAATGTCGCGTCGGACGCTCTGGCCAACCTCGCCTCGGGCGGGGTAACCGGTGGCGCACTTGTCATCGTTGGCGAGGATTATGGCGAAGGCTCTTCCATCATGCAGGAGCGCAGCCATGCCTTCGCGATGAAATCGCAGATCTGGCTGCTCGATCCCCGCCCCAACCTGCCGTCGATTACCGAGGCTGTGCGGCACGGGTTCGAACTGAGCGAGGCGACCAATACGCCGGTCATGCTGCAACTGCGCATCCGCTGCTGCCACGTGCATGGTGCATTCGAGGCCAAGGATAATGTGCCGCCGTCGCTGACCGTGCGCGATGCGCTTGCAAACCCGCGCCGCGATACCAACCGGATCGTCCTGCCCCCGGCGTCTTTCAATCATGAAAAGGAAAAGGTCGAAAAACGCTGGCCTGCCGCGCTCGATTATATTCGTACGCATGAATTGAATGAATTCTTCGGTCCCGAAACCGGCAAGGTCGGCATCGCGCTTCAGGGCGGTATGTATAACGGTGTCATCCGTGCGCTCCAGCGTCTTGGGCTGGCCGACGTACACGGCGACACCGACGTGCCGCTTTATGTCATGAACGTCGCTTACCCGATCGTCGAGGATGAGTTCCTCGAATTCTGCACCGGCAAGGACGCGGTGCTCGTGGTCGAGGAAGGTCAGCCGAATTACATCGAGCAGAATCTGCGGGCGATCCTGCATCAGGCAGGGCGCAACCAGACCGTCGTCGGCAAGGATCTTTTGCCAAAAGCAGGCGAATACACCGGTCGCATCATGTTCGAGGGCATCGGCGACTTCTTGCGTCAGCGCGCGCAGGACCTGCTGCCCGCAGCGATGCGCGCGCCGAACAAACCCAAAGAGACAGACCCCGTGCCGCAACTGCGCGA
The DNA here is from genome assembly GCA_018223035.1 of Paracoccaceae bacterium. Lineage (GTDB taxonomy): Bacteria > Pseudomonadota > Alphaproteobacteria > Rhodobacterales > Rhodobacteraceae > Heliomarina. Next base: position 27,347 of record JAAEZD010000027.1, on the reverse strand, counting down.
TGTCGTCCCGGCCCGCCCGCCGGGGTTCTGCACCGGATGCCCGGAACGTCCGATCTTTGCCGCGATGAAGCTGGTTGAAAACGAAATGGGTCCGCACCAGACCTCGGCCGATATTGGCTGCCACCTCTTTTCGATCATGCCGCCCTTCGAGATTGGCGGGACCACCATGGGCTACGGGCTTGGCCCGGCATCGAACGCGGCTTTCGACGGTGGTGGGGATAAACGTCCGATCTCGATCATCGGCGACGGCGGATTCTGGCACAACGGCCTGTCCAGCTCTATCGGCAACGCTGTTTTCAACAAGGCGGATAGTGTTACTATCGTGGTCGACAACTACTATTCCGCCGCGACGGGCGGGCAGGACATCCTGTCCAGCCGCGCCAATAACCCGACCAAGTCAACGCAGCACCCAATCGCCAAGGCGGTTGAGGCTGTCGGGGTGGAATGGGTGCGCCAGATCGACCGTACCTATGACGTCGGAAAGGTTCAGGAAACGCTGAAAGAGGCGCTGACCACCGATTACGATGGCCCTAAAGTCATCGTCGCCTCGTCCGAGTGCATGCTGAACCGGCAGCGACGCGAAAAGCCTCTGCGCGCCGCCGCGATCAAGGAGGGCCGTCGCGTGGAACGGCCCAAGTTCGGCGTGGACGAAGATGTCTGTACCGGCGATCACGCCTGCATGCGCTTGTCCGGTTGCCCGTCCCTGACGTTGAAAATGCCTGACGATCCGCTGCGCGATGACCCCGTTGCCCATATCGACCAAAGCTGCGTTGGTTGCGGCAATTGCGGTGAAGTGGCGGATGCCGCCGTGCTCTGCCCCTCTTTCTATCAGGCCGATCTGGTCCACAACCCGGGCAAGTGGGAGCGCCGCCGCGCAGAATGGCGCCGCCGCGCGATCGGATGGCTACAGGACCGCCGTGCTAGCCGTCGACTCACATGGGAGGCAGGGGCATGACAGTGCAAGACACCGGACTGGTCGCGCGCGAGCCGGATGCCCGGCTGAACGACATCATCAAGATCGCCGTGCTCGCCGTTGGCGGGCAGGGCGGCGGTGTGCTGAATGGCTGGATCGTAGCCTTGGCCGAGGCCAACGGCTATGCGGCGCAGGCCACCTCGGTCGCGGGGGTGGCCCAGCGGACCGGTGCCACGATCTACTACGTCGAAATGATGCCCGAGGGTGCGGGCAACCCGGTATTCGCGCTGGCCCCGGCCGAAGGCGACGTCGATATCCTCATGGCTGCCGAGTTGATGGAAGCCGGACGCGCTATGCAGCGCGGTTTCGTTACACCGGACCGGACTACGCTGATCGCCTCTTCGCACCGCGCACTCGCTACATCGGAAAAAATCGTGCCCGGTAGCGGCATTTCAGATCCTACGGCTGTGCTGGCCGCCGCCCGTGAACAGGCACAGGATGCGATTATCTTCGATCTCGAGACCATGGCGCTCAATGCAGGATCGGTCATTTCCGCCAGCCTCTTCGGTGCCCTTGCCGGTTCTGGACGCCTGCCCTTCCCTGTGGAAAGCTTCCGGGACACGATCCGCGCCTCGGGCCGAGGCGTGGAGGCAAGCCTTCGCGCCTTTGATGCCGCTTGTGCTGCGGCCAAGGAAGGGTATCGCGATCCGCAGGACGTGGCCCCGGCCAAACCAAAAGCCGAAGTTCACGGGCCGGAGAAACTGGTGCGCCAGTGGTCCGCTCTAATCTCCCGGGCCGAAACACTGCCCGTTCCGGTTCAGGATATGGCGAAAGCCGGACTACGCAAGCTGACCGAATATCAGGATATTCCTTACGCGGAATCCTACATGGACCAGCTCGAAGCCATCTCCGCGCAGGACAAAGATGCTGGCGGCGCCGAGCATCAATTCGCCTTCACCGAAACGGCGGCAAAATACCTTGCCAATGGAATGGCCTACGATGACATCATCCGGGTCGCCGATCTCAAGACCCGCAAGGCGCGGGTCGCCCGGATCGACAAAGAGATGGGCGCGACGGATGATCATCTCGTTCAGGTCACGGAATACGTGCACCCGGGCGCGGCCGAATTCGTCAGTATGATGCCCGCGCCTCTCGGTCGCTTCACCAACAATCGACCGGGCCTCTATCGCTTAATCGATCGTCTGGTAAATCGGGGTCGACGTATCCGCACCGACCGCTTTGGCGGTTTCTACATGTTCTACCTGATGGCCGGACTGCGCCGCTGGCGTCGCAGCCTGCTGCGTCATCAGGAAGAGCTTGCGCATATCGACGACTGGCTCACGACGGCAAAAGGCCGCCTGACACAGGACTATGCGCTGGCGGTCGAAACGCTGAAAATCCGGCGCTTGATCAAGGGTTACAGCGACACCCACGCCCGCGGACTGGCCAAGTTCGACAAGGTCATGTCTGGCACCTTGCTGGTCGAAGGTCGGGACGACGCCGCCGACTGGACCGCCCGTCTGATCGCCGCTGCACTCGCCGACCCGGAAGGCAAGGCGCTGGACGGTGCGCTCGAAACCATCCGGTCCTTTACGACGGTCGGCAGAGCCTAAGACTTTTGCTCCGAAAGCAACCGCTCACGAAATCACGACCTCGGTCGCCCACTGTCCACAGCGTTCCGACAGCGGACCGGGCAGGGACGCGTCGCTAAAGAAGGTGTCGATCTCTGAAAGCGAGGCGATGCGGGCCGGGGCGCTTCGCTGAAATTTTGATTGGTCCGCGACAAGATAGGTGCGGCGCGATTGCCTGAGGATCGCCTGGCTAGCGCCAACCTCCTCTATGTCAAAGTCGAGAATATCCCCGTCCTCATCCATCGCCGAACAACCGATAACCGCAAGGTCGAACTTGAACTGCCGTATCGTGTTGATGGCCAGCGAACCCACAAGCCCGCCGTCGGAGCGCCGCAGATTGCCGCCTGTCACAACCACATCGCAGTCGGAATTCGCCGCAAGGATATTGGCCACGTTCATGTTGTTGGTCACCACGAGCAGGTTCCTGTGCGACAGCAACTCCATCGCCACCGCCTCGGTGCTCGTTCCGATGTTCAGGAAAATCGAGATGTCATTGGGAATACGTCGGGCGCAGGCTTTGGCGATGTTCGCCTTTGCGTTGGAATGCAGGGTCCGGCGTTCCTCATAACCGATATTCATCGTGCTCGACGGCAGAACCGCGCCGCCATGCACACGCTCAAGCCTTCCGGAATCGGCCAGATCGGTGAGGTCACGGCGGATGGTCTGAAGCGTCACACCGAAATGGCGGGCAAGGCTTTCAACCGTAACCTTGCCGTCGCGCCGCGCGATATCAAGGATCTCGGGGTGCCGGAATGTCTGGTTCATGCCGCTCTTTCGCAGTTTGTCGCTCATTTCTCAATTCTGGTGTCTAAGCGGGGACGGCGCAAGCAGTTGAGCAAAACCGAATGCACATTGGCCGCCGAGGGTTTCGGACCTTTGCGCTTCAATTTGAGATCTAAGCTGGATTTTTCGAAATAGGGCGTTATTGCCGTCAATACGAAAGAAAACGAACATTCACCATTGCGCGATGACGTTCTTGTTGGCATAGATTGAGCCGTTCTTTATCGCGGGGAGGAGCGTTTTGAGCAGTGGGGACGGGTCGGTCACTGACCTTTTCATCATTGGCGGCGGTATCAACGGATGCGGCATCGCACGCGATGCGGCAGGGCGCGGCCTTTCCGTTGTCGTCGCAGAGATGAACGACCTTGCCAGCGCGACCTCCTCGGCCTCGACCAAGCTGTTCCACGGCGGGCTGCGCTATCTCGAATATTTCGAATTCCGACTGGTCCGCGAAGCATTGATCGAGCGTGAGATTCTGCTCGAGGCGATGCCCCATATCAGCTGGCCCATGCGATTCATCCTTCCTTACCATAAGGATATGAGGTTCGAATCTGACACGCCTACGTCCAATCTCCTTGGCATCTTCATGCCGTGGATGCGCGGAAGAAGACCGGCATGGCTCATCCGTCTGGGACTGTTCATTTACGATAACATGGGCGGGCGAAAGATCCTGCCAGCCACGAAAACGCTGTCGCTCCACAGTACGCCCGAAGGCGAACCGCTTCAGGACAGGTTCGAGCAGGCCTTTGAATATTCCGATTGCTGGGTCGAGGACTCCCGGCTGGTCGTGCTGAACGCGCGCGATGCCAAGGCCCGTGGCGCGTCGATCCTGACGCGGACCAAAGTGCTTTCGGCTGCGCGTGAATCGGCTGGCTGGCGAATTGAAACGCAAAACATCGAAAACGGCGAAAAGGAAACTTTTCGCGCGCGGATGCTCGTGAACGCGGGCGGTCCTTGGGTCGGCGACATCATTCAGTCCAAGATACGCTTGAACTCGCGCGAAGGCGTGCGCCTCGTGCGCGGCAGCCATATCGTGACCCGTAAGCTCTTCGATCACGGCAAATGCTACTTCCTGCAAGGCACTGACGGGCGGATCATCTTTGCCATTCCCTACCAAACCGATTTCACCCTGATAGGGACAACCGATGCCGAACATGACGACCCGACACAGCCTCCGGTCTGTACGCCCGAGGAACAGGCCTATCTGATCGATTTCGCCAACCGTTACTTCAAACAGGACATCACCGAAGAGGATATCGTCTGGACATATTCCGGGGTGCGCCCGCTTTATGATGACGGGGCCAGCAGCGCGACGGCTGCGACACGGGATTATACGCTCAAGGTCGATGCCGAAGGCGGCGCGCCGGTGCTCAATGTCTTTGGAGGTAAGATCACGACTTATCGCCGGCTTGCGGAAACCGCTCTGGAAAAGATTTCCGAACATCTTTCGGTTTCCTCCGGCCCCTGGACCGCAGGAGTGCCGCTCCCCGGCGGTGATTTCCCGGTGGATCAGGTCGACAGACAGATCGAAGACCTCAAGAATTCCTACCCGTTTCTCACCGATTTTTGGGCGCATCGCCTGATCCGCGCCTACGGCACGGAAGCGCACGGTATCCTAGGCGAGGCGACATCCGCAGCAGACCTCGGTCGTGATTTCGGGGCGACACTGACCGAGGCCGAGGTCAGCTGGCTGATCTCCAACGAATTCGCTCACACGGCAGACGATATCCTCTGGCGGCGAAGCAAGCTTGGGTTGCGCTTGACGCAGGCGGAGTCAGATGTGCTCAATGAGTGGATAAGCGCGCGGCATCAGTCCGGATCCGGCCGCGAAAAAGCAAGAAGGACAATCTAGATGACGCTGGAACTCAAGGGCGTATCGAAGATGGTGGAGGGACAGACCCATATCTATCCCACCGACCTGACTCTCACAAAGGGAACGATGAATGTCCTGCTTGGCCCGACCTCGTCGGGTAAAACCTCTCTGATGCGGTTGATGGCGGGGCTGGACGCGCCCGCAAGCGGCCGGATTTTCTGGGAAGGCAAGGACGTGACCGGCCAGCGCGTGCAGGACCGGAAAGTCGCGATGGTCTACCAGCAGTTCATCAACTACCCGTCGATGAGCGTTTACGACAACATCGCGTCCCCGATGAAACTCATGGGCGCGGACAAGTCCGAGGTTGACCGCCGCGTACGTGAAACCGCCGAGTTGATGCAGTTGACGCCAATGCTGTCGCGCAAACCGCTGGAACTTTCGGGCGGTCAGCAGCAGCGCTGCGCCTTGGCTCGGGCGCTGGTCAAGAATGCAGGGCTTGTCCTACTCGACGAACCGCTCGCCAACCTCGACTACAAGCTGCGCGAGGAACTGCGGATCGAAATCCCCAAGATATTCGAGGCCTCCGGGTCGATCTTTGTCTATGCGACGACCGAGCCCGAAGAGGCGCTCCTTCTCGGCGGTAACACCGCGACGCTATGGGAGGGCCGCGTCACCCAGTTCGGCCCCACGCCCGAGGTCTATCGTCAGCCGGTGGATGCGACCACTGCGAGGGTCTTTAGCGATCCGCCGATGAATTTCCTGCCTGTATCCAAGACCGGATCAAAGCTCATGTTCGGCAAGGGCCAAAGCGCCCCGGCAATCGGCAAGCTCGCCGAGCTGCCGGACGGTCGCTACATGGCGGGCTTCCGTCCCAACCATCTGGAAATTACGCAGCACGCGGCCGACGCCATGAAATTCTCGGCCAGCCTGCATGTGACCGAGCTGACCGGATCAGAGACTTTCGTGCATCTCGATCACCACGGCGAGCGCTGGGTCGGGCTTATCCACGGGGTGCATGAATTGCCTATCGGCGAGGATCTGAACGTCTGGCTCGATCCGCGCCATGTCTACATTTTCGGCGAAGACGGCGGGCTGATTGCACCCGCCGCCTATGCGCTGGCGGCCTGAAGGGGGAACGATGGCCAAGATCACACTCGATAACCTCGCGCATTCCTACCTGCCGAACCCGACGTCCGAGGACGACTATGCGCTGAAGGAGCTGAACCACGACTGGGAAGACGGCGCAGCCTATGCCCTGCTGGGTGCCTCAGGTTGTGGCAAATCCACGCTGCTCAACATCATATCGGGCCTGCTGCACCCAAGTCAGGGCCGTATCCTGTTCGACGGCAAGGATGTCACCAACGCCCCCACAGCCGAGCGCAACATCGCGCAGGTTTTCCAGTTCCCGGTGGTCTATGACACCATGTCAGTCCGCGACAACCTTGCCTTTCCGCTGCGCAACCGGGGCCGGGACGAGGCCTATGTAGCAGAGCGCGTTCAGGAAATCGCCCGGATGATCGGGATGGAGGACATGCTGAACCGCAAGGCGCGCGGATTGACGGCGGATGCCAAGCAAAAGATCTCGCTGGGCCGTGGCATGGTGCGCAAGGACGTGAACGCGCTGTTGTTCGACGAGCCGCTGACTGTGATCGACCCGCATATGAAATGGGAGCTTCGAACCCAGCTCAAGAAGCTGCACCATGACTTCGGGCACACGATGATCTACGTGACCCATGACCAGACCGAGGCGCTGACCTTCGCCGACAAGGTCGTGGTGATGTATGACGGTCGCGTCGTCCAGATCGGTACGCCGGATGAGCTGTTTGAAAGGCCCGAACATACATTTGTGGGCTACTTCATAGGCTCCCCGGGTATGAACGTCATCCCAGCCAAGGTCGAAGGCAACAAGGCCTATATCAACGGATCGCATGTGGATTTGGGCCATGGCTACGGCCCCGTCGAAGGCAAGGTCGAAATCGGTGTCCGTCCGGAATTTGCCCGCCTGAGCCACGATGACGGCTTGCCTGTTAACATCCGTCGGATCGAGGACGTGGGCCGTCACAAGATCATCCGCGCCGACTTTTTCGGGCACGATATCAACATCATCGCCGGGGAAGACGACGAGATCAGTGCCGATATGAACCGCGTCAGTTTCGACGCCGCGCATGTGAATGTCTACGCCAACGACTGGCGCATCGCGCCCAAGGGAAATCTGGGGGAGGCCGCCTGATGGAAAAGACAGTCAACCAAAAGGCATGGTTCCTCGTCCTGCCGGTTCTGGTGCTGGTCGCCTTTTCGGCGGTGATCCCGCTGATGACGGTGGTGAACTATTCGGTGCAGGACACCTTTGGAAACAACCAGTTCTTCTGGGCGGGCCTTGAGTGGTTCAAGGAGATGCTCGACTCCGAACGCATGTGGAACGCGCTCGGGCGGCAGCTTATGTTCTCGGGCATCATCCTGCTGATCGAAGTGCCCTTGGGGGTTTTCGTGGCGCTCAATATGCCCAAGAGCGGGTTCTGGTCCTCCTTCTGCCTCGTGCTGATGTCCCTGCCGCTGCTGATCCCATGGAACGTGGTCGGTACGATCTGGCAGATCTTCGGTCGCGTCGACATCGGTCTGCTCGGCTATACGCTCGACGCGCTGGGCATCGACTACAACTACACACAGGATACGGTCGCAGCATGGATCACCATCGTCGTGATGGATGTCTGGCACTGGACCTCGCTGGTTGCGCTGCTGGCTTATGCCGGACTGAAATCGATCCCCGACGCGTATTACCAGGCGGCAAAGATCGATCAGGCGAGCCGCTGGAAAGTGTTCCGCTACATCGAACTCCCCAAGATGATGGGCGTGCTGATGATTGCGATCCTGCTCCGCTTCATGGACAGTTTCATGATCTATACCGAACCGTTTGTCGTCACAGGCGGCGGTCCGGGCAACGCGACCACGCTGCTTTCCATCGACCTCGTGAAGATGGCGCTCGGCCAATTCGACCTTGGGCCTGCGGCCGCGTTCTCGCTGATGTACTTCCTCGTTATCCTTCTGATTTCATGGGTCTTTTACACCGTTATGATCAACCTAGAGAAACGGGAGGGCTGAGCCATGGCCGATACCACGATGACCGCAGCATCGACCCGTTCGCGCAGCAAGTTCCGGATCAACTCCAGCGCGGTTGTAATGACGCTCTACCTGTTGTTCCTGCTGCTGCCGATCTACTGGCTGCTTAACATGAGCTTAAAGACGAACAGCGAGATCCTGAACACCTTCACGCTCTGGCCCAACAACCTGACCTTTGCCAATTATGCGACGATCCTGACCGATCCGGCGTGGTACATGGGCTATGTCAATTCGCTGATTTACGTGCTGATGAACACGGTGATCTCGCTCGCCGTGGCGCTGCCTGCCGCCTATGCGTTTTCCCGCTATCAGTTCATGGGGGACAAGCACCTGTTCTTCTGGCTGCTGTCGAACCGCATGGCCCCGCCCGCCGTTTTCGCACTGCCCTTCTTTCAGCTCTATTCGAGCGTCGGCCTCTTCGACACGCATATCGCCGTGGCGCTTGCGCACTGCCTCTTCAACGTACCGCTGGCGGTCTGGATTCTCGAAGGTTTCATGCGCGGCGTGCCAAAGGAAATCGACGAAACCGCCTATATCGATGGTTACTCCTTTCCGAAGTTCTTCGTGAAAATCTTCATGCCGCTGATTGCGAGCGGGATCGGCGTCGCAGCCTTCTTCTGCTTCATGTTTTCATGGGTCGAGCTGCTGCTGTCGCGCACCCTGACCACTGTCGACGCCAAGCCGATCGCCGCGATCATGACCCGGACCCAAGGCGCAAGCGGTATCGACTGGGGCGTTCTTGCCGCCGCCGGTATCCTGACCATCGTGCCCGGCGCGCTCGTCATCTACTTTGTCCGCAACTACATCGCCAAGGGCTTTGCCCTGGGGAGGGTGTGATGCGGGGTGTCGCTGCTCTTGCTGTGACTCTCTTCGCCGCTCCTGCCTTTGCGCAGGACTACGATCAGACCTGCAACGGGAATGGCTATGTGATCTCGGCGGACAAAGGAGTCTTTGCTGGGGCCCCGCTCTATCTTGGCAAATCCTGCGATGCCTACTCGGCCCGAACGGGCGAGGGCCGCTGGTGCTGGCAGAACTCCGGTGTTTCCGTTGAGATGGGCGACACACTCTGGCTGCTGGCACATCTCGAGCTCTACTGCCAGGCGCCCGGACTCGACGATCTGGCGTGCAGCTGCATCGACTATTTCAACGAGAAGGAAAACTGATGGACTGGATGGCATGGACATGGCCGACGGCGATCTTCTTCATGGTCATCGCCTCGCTGCTGATCATCTTTACGGTGCTGGCGATCAAGTTTCCCGAAACCCCGCGCATGGGGATCTTGCGGATTGAAACCACGCGCGGCGACCGGCTGTTCATCACGCTGCTGGGGTCGGCCTTTATCAATATCGCTTGGCTCGGACTGGTCGGCACCAACCAGCCCTACGCCATGATCGTCTGCCTAATCTATGCCGCAGCGGTGTTCCGCTGGGTCTGACAAGATACGCGCCGGGGACGAGGCGGAAGCCCGAAGCGCGTCTGACAGCCTCACAACTACTGGTTCGATAACGGGAGGAAATACCAATGAACCTGAGTTTGAAATCATCAACCGCGCTGGCGCTGGGCCTAGGGCTCATGTCCGGTCCGGCGTTTGCCGATATGGAAGCGGCGCAACAGTTCCTCGATTCCGAGATCGGCGATATGTCGGCCCTCACCCGCGAGGAACAGGAAGCCGAAATGCAATGGTTCATCGATGCTGCGGCGCCGATGGCGGGTATGGACATCAAGGTGGTGTCGGAAACGATCACGACCCATGAATACGAAAGTCAGGTTCTTGCACCTGCCTTTACGGCGATCACCGGCATCCAGGTCACCCATGACCTGATCGGCGAAGGCGACGTTGTCGAAAAGCTGCAGACGCAGATGCAGTCGGGCGAGAACATCTACGACGCTTATATCAACGACTCTGACCTGATCGGCACCCATTGGCGTTACCAGCAGGCGCGCTCTCTGACCGACTGGATGGCGGGTGAAGGCGCGGATGTGACCAACCCGGGTCTCGACCTCGACGATTTCATCGGTCTTTCCTTTACCACTGCGCCGGACGGAGAGCTTTATCAGCTTCCCGATCAGCAGTTCGCGAACCTTTACTGGTTCCGTTACGACTGGTTCAACGACGAAAAGAACCAGGCGGATTTCAAGGAAGCTTACGGCTATGATCTTGGCGTTCCGGTTAACTGGTCGGCCTATGAAGATATTGCCGAATTCTTTACGGGTCGCGACCTGAGCCACATGGGCGTCGAAGGCGAAGTCTTTGGCAACATGGATTACGGGAAGAAAGACCCCTCGCTTGGCTGGCGTTACACCGATGCGTGGCTGTCGATGGCAGGTGCCGGTTCCAAGGGCGAACCCAATGGTCTGCCGGTTGACGAATGGGGTATCCGCGTCAACGAGAACTCGCAGCCGGTCGGCTCTTGCGTGGCCCGTGGCGGCGCGACCAATGGTCCCGCAGCCGTTTACGCGGTCACCAAAGCCATTGAATGGCTTGAGAAATATACGCCGCCCGCCGCGGCAGGCATGACCTTCTCTGAGGCTGGCCCGATCCCGGCGCAGGGCAATGTGGCACAGCAGATGTTCTGGTACACCGCCTTTACCGCAGACACCGTGAAAGAGGGTCTGCCGGTCATGAACGAGGACGGCACGCCCAAGTGGCGCATGGCCCCCAGCCCGCATGGCGTCTACTGGGAAGAAGGCACCAAGATCGGCTATCAGGACGTGGGCTCCTGGACTCTGATGAAGTCGACCCCGGTGGATCGCGCCAAGGCCGCATGGCTTTATGCGCAGTTCGTGACCTCCAAGACCGTGGACGTCAAGAAATCCCATGTGGGCCTGACCTTTATCCGCGAGTCGACGATCCAGCACGAAAGCTTTACCGAACGTGCGGACAAGCTCGGCGGTCTGGTCGAATTCTACCGTTCGCCCGCGCGGGTGGCATGGTCGCCGACCGGCACCAACGTGCCTGACTACCCGAAACTGGCGCAGCTGTGGTGGCAGAACATTGGTGACGCCATGTCGGGTGCCAAAACCCCGCAGGAAGCACTCGACGCGCTTTGCGCCGATCAGGAACGGGTGATGGAGCGTCTGGAGCGCGCCGGTATCCAAGGCGATATCGGGCCGAAGCTGAACGAAGAAAAGGACCCTCAGGAATGGCTCTCGATGGAAGGCTCGCCCAAGGCGAAGCTCGACAACGAGGACGAGGAACCGAAGACCGTTTCCTATGACGAACTGATCAAATCCTGGCAGTAAGGATATGATCCGACCGGGGCCTTCTGGCCCCGGTCATTTCCGGCAAAAAGGCTTTGCACTTGCTGTACACCCCCTGTACACCCCCCGTGCATCAACAAGGTGCCTTTGGGCCGCAGACACGCCAAATCCCCTCAACAAATCCTTAACACACGCAAGCCTGACCGGGCGCGCGTTAACCAATGTCGATGTCGGCAATCAGCCGCTGGCGGGAGTCTGCCAGCTTGCTTTTGACTGTTTCGCGGACATCGGCATAGATCGTCGGGCTTAGCGACATGCGCGAGGCCGACAGCCAGTAGTCGAGTTCATTTTTGCCCCAGGAGACAAAGAGGATGTTCTGCTTCTTGTCCTTGAAGGTAAAGTTGAACGCCCCCAGCGCCAATGAGATCACGTCGCCCGCCGCCTCGGCGCTGCCGATCTGGAAATTGCCGCCGGTCGTGCTTGAGGTTTCGAAATCGAAGAGCTCGATCTTGCCATCGCCCGAGGCCAGCCCGCGCAGCGCCTCGATCGCGGTCTCTACGATTTTGAACTGGTTGCCGGTCGCGACTTGCGCCAGCGTGGCAAGGATGACCTGATCGAAACTGCCGTTGCCCTTCATCTTCTGGCTGGCCTCGAAAGGCTGGGATTCGCGGGTCCAGCCCATGATCCCGAGCATCTCCATATAGGCCGCGTACCATGCGGCGCGCTGGGTGATCGGGTCGGCCTTTGCATCTGCGGCGCGCTGGGCAAACAGGGTCGAGAGCAGCACGTCCTCCTTCTGGCCGGGGGTGAGGTTTTCGACAAAGGACACCACGCTGGACGCATTGACTGCCGCCTGAAGCGATTGCTGGTGAACTTCTACCTGCGAGCTGGGGTCGAAACCTTCGCCCGACCGGCTGGTCGCTTGGGCAAAGGCGGATTTCGCGCCTTTCTTGCTGCGGGTGGCGAGGGGTTCGGCCAGCACCGTGGCGATCAGTTTTTCGATCCTTTCCTTGAGGCTGGTGGGTGCACGTTCCGACAGGGGCGAGGAAGCGGGCAGGGCGGCATCGCGGAAAGCGGGTGGCCACGTGGTGCTGACGGCGCGTGTGTCAATATGGGTGAAACCGTTGTACCGACCGATCCCGCCGGTGAAGAACTCTTCCTTGTCGCGCAGCCAGCGGAGGGCCATGGCGACATCGGGCTGGGACATGCCCGAGACTTTGAAATCGAGCGCGTTGAATTCCATATGCTTGCTGCCCTTGGCCCCGCCGATGCAGGCGTTGTAGGCAGGCGCGCGATAGGCGTTGGTGATCGCGATGGGCTTGTCGAGCCGGTCGCGCAGATGGTCGAGCACCTGCGCGGTGCGCGCGATATTGGGCCAGAGCGCGCGGGGCGGATAGGTGTTCTTGCCCGCGCAGCTGCCACCCGGCGTGTTATGGGCACCGCCAAGGACTAGGAATTCATCCGTCGAGAAATTGCGCAAATTCAGTGACTTGATAAAGCGGTCGAAGTCGCCGTAATCGGCCCAGTTGAGCCCGGCCGAGGTGCTGCGGACACCTGCGCCCCGCGATTTGGAGGCAAAGATCGCGTCGACCTCTTCGTCCGAAATCTGGTCGCTCTCATCGCCTTCACCCATGTCCACCGGCGTGGATGTGGACGCTGCGAGCGAAGGCGTTGCAGTTGCAAACGTCCCTTTGGGCTGGAGCGTAAAGGGCCGGTCGTTGATGAAATTCGGTTCTTTATGCAGCCTGTCGAAAAGCTGGGGGATCTGGCTGGCGCTGGAAATCCGGGTTTGGATGTCCTGCCGGAAAGAGTGGTAGCCACCCGAGAAACGGCCATTGTCCCAGACGGACAGCAGAGCGCCGGTGAAGGCACCATGCTGCGGGCCGTCCATCGCGAATTGTTCATCCTTGCAGGCCCCAAGGTTGAGCACCGACGCCTTGATCGGCGTGATCAGCGGGTTGGTCATCACGCTTTCCTTGAACGCGCCGTAGGATTTCGACGCCTCGCGATAGGCACCTTCGTTCGCCCGGAAAACCGCATCGGCCACATCAAGCGGCATGGCGCGGGGCGTACCGGCCAGATCAAGCGACCGTCCGAACAGGGTGGCGGGAGAAACCGGGCCAAAGCGGACCATCGACCCGGAATGGCAGGTGTCTGGCACCATCAATACCCGCACGCCCGCGCGGAATTTCGTCCAGAGCATGTAGAGTTCATCGTCGGCCAACTGGAAGTCGAAGAGGCAAAGCGTCTCGTCGATCTTCTGGTCGCCATCATGGTCTTCGTCCTGGTTGAAATCTGGGATGCGGCCGCCATGCCCCGAGACGGTGAACAGGAACATGTCGCCGGGTTTGAGATCACTGGCAGCCTTTTCGACCTGCTCGATGACATTCTGGCGGGTGGCGTCTGCGGTCAGAAGAAGCTCGGGTTTGAAGCCTTCGGCGGTGGCAAGGTTCTCCATCGCCAGCGCGTCAGCCTCGCAGGCGGCAAGCCTGCCGTCCCAGCCCGCGTAATGGCCGGGATCGACGGTGTTGAGCCCCACGTGCAGGGACATGCCGGTGGGTTGCCCGCCCGCGATCACAGGGGGCGATTGCAGCGCGCGCGACAGGTTGCGGGCCGAGCCGAAGGGCCCGTCGATAACCATCGGCGGCGCTTTGCGGGTATTGGCCAGCTTGCTGATTTCGCGCCGGAACTTGGCAGCCACATCGCCATAGCCCTCATCCGTGGGATGCAGCCCGTCATGCCAGCGATGATCGCCGACCACGTTGCGGCAATTGATATAGGTGACATGCGGGTGGGTATCGGCAAGGCGACGCAGGCGGCGATTGAACTTGTCCATCATCACCGCGGCGATCTTCTTTTGCAGGCTCAGGTCAAGAATGCCACGCGATTCCATCGGCTTGCCCAGCCAGCGGTCATTGTTCGGCACTGGGTAGTCATAGCCGTGGCACAGGATCGAGACATGCGGGAACTGCTGGTGGACCTGCGTGAACATGCGTCCGTAATGCCCAAGCGCCTCGTCGAGCAGGGCATTGAACGACGGCAGCAGGTAATCCTCGGGCATCAGGTCGGGGTCGAATTCCTCGAGATGCAGGGCAAGCGCCCCTTCGGCGACAAGGTCATTGCCGCCGCCCGATAGCAGCAGGATGCTGGCCCCGGTGTCGCGCAGGGCTTTGATGTATTCCTGCTTGTCCGCCATGTTCTTGAGCAGGTCACCCGCTGCGCCGAGCGACAGGATAGCGTAGTTTTCATAAAGGTGGTCGATCACGTCCTTGAGGAAGACCGGGTACTGGAACCAGCTGTCGCCTTCAGAGATGACAATCGGGCCGTCATAGCCGCTTGCGATGATCTTCTGGAACTTGTTGCGTCGGCTCAGGCGGGCGAACCAGTTGGCCGAATTCATCACGAGCGCAGAGCGTTCAAGCGCATTTGGCCCGGTGGGAATTTGCACCGTATCGGGGTTGAGTTTGAGGGCCGGATTGAACGGGCCGGAATTTTCCGGGTCGGGAATGAAATACGGCGACAGTTCGGATTCGTCCATATTGGGGTCTGCCATTTTGGACATCAATTGATCGACGCTGATCTTGGTCATTTCCAACTCCTCACTTAAAATTTTTTTGGTCACTGAATTTTCCGATGGTTTCGAGAATGTGGGTTTCAATCACCGTGTCGTTGTTCAGGGCGATCTGGGAAACGCGGTCAAAGGCATGTTTTTGCGCACTTATTCCCGTCAGCAGGTGCAGGGCAGTCCGGGCCGGGAAATCGGCTTTGTCGGCAAGCTCAGCCATGCCGAGGAACAACTCGGATTTGGCGAGGCCCGGTTGGCGCTGGGCGAAAGAGCGGGAAACGAGGTGCTGAATGGATTTGCCGTAATAGGCGAAATGGATGCGCTGTTCGAGTTCCTTGGTGGGAATGTAGATGCGGGCGCGAGGTGGTTTTTTGGTTTTGACGAGCGGGAAAACAGTTGCCGGTTCTTCTGGCGGTTCGGCTTTTTCCTGCCCGGAAACGCCTTTGTTCATGGCGGAAATCAGCGGCAATAAACGTTTTTCCGCCTTTTCGACGGCGATGGAGGGGTGGATCAGGTGCAGAGTGTCGAAAATTTCCTGCGGCGGGATGCTTTTTACCGGTTTTGATGCAGACCCTTTCAATTGCTCATGCGTATCGAGTAGCGCAAGCATCTCATTGACGACCTGAACGCCGGCGGCTTCGGCCACAAGATGAATTTGACACCCTGTCTCTTTTCGCAGCTGGATGAGGTCGGCGAGAAACTGGCCGATATAGCCCTGCGGCGGCGAACCTGTCTTGTGATGGCAGGAATGTTCGCGCTCTCCCCAGACCGCGCGATAGGCGCTGAGTTTGAAATCGCGCCAGAATGCGCGTCCGATTCCGCGTATCCGGTTTTCAATCAGCGCATCGAGCTGTTCGCTATCGTCTCCGACCTGATCCTTGTAAATGTCGAACAGTCCGGTGAGCGTCTCAAGCGAGTTCTCGGCGAAACTGTTGCACCAGAAAACCGAATAGGGGTAAAGCCGGGCCGCCTTTATCATGTTCTTGCGACGTGCCGCGGCGGCGAATGACGGTTTTATCCCTTCGAGACTTCCCGAGATCCAGATCAGGATGCCGTCGTATTTCTTTTCTTTTGACTTCTTTCCGGCAAGGCATTCGGAAAGATATTGGCGCGTCTTTGGCCACCCTTTTTCATCCGAAGGGTAGGACCCGGTGCGGACATGCATCCCATCGTCGAGGTGTAGGTAATGGCCCATCAATTCGATACAGGGCGTCGATCCGGTCTGGACCTTGCCGATCATGCCTCGGATGCCTTTTTCCCCGATGGAAAAGTCGAAAGCAGTCGGGGCGCGCACCCCAAGGCGTAATACCCAGGAATCGACGATATGCCTTGCCCAGTCTTCGTATTTCCAAAGAGCGACGCCGCCAATGCCTTTGTAGCCGCCCCAGTTCTTTCCCCATGAATTCAGAACGTGAAACCCAAGCTCGTCATATCCGACAAGGGTGAAGGCATGGGTTCCAATTACGCCCTTGCTGGGCGGCCATTCGATCACGCCGCCATTTCCCGGGCCAGCGTTCAGCCATCCGTGATGCACATTTGCCGATACAAGAATTGCTTCGGCATCATTCAACGCGGCATGGAAATGATTGAGAACCGGCGCTACGCGGAAATAGGCCCCCAATCCGATTTCCCGGGCTTTCTTTGCCTGATCGACCGAGGGGAAACGGAAAGGCTTCTCAACGAAGGGAACGCAATAAGAGCTGCTTTGCCAGAAATGTTCGTGAGAGGGTTGCGAGTTTTCCGGCCAGTCGGGGCACACGCCGTGATGATAGAACCCTTTTATGACGGAACGCAGGGTATGTACGCCTTCGCCTTGTGGTGATTGACGGTCATCGAGCTCGGGATAGGTGTCATGAAAGAAGGCCATGCAATAAAGCATGTCAGCGCTGGCAATATTCCTGATCTGTTCGCTTTTCTTTTTGCTCTTTTCGGCGCCGCGAAGGAATTGGAGACCAAGCTGAATGTCGATCAGATTTGCCAGAGCGTAGCCAACGCAGCGCCCGGTTTCGCCCTGATCCCTAGTGCCGAAAACAGGAATTTTCATGTCCGACTCCCCGTCTTTGACAAGCAGACGCGGGTCCAGCGATACAGCTTGGCGCAGAATGGAGAGGTTGGGGATGTATTCCTGATCACGCAGATCGACCCAGTCCCGGCGTACCAGATTCTTTTCCACGTATGCGGGCGCAATAAGAGTCATGACGGTAAAAAATCACTTGTTCAAAAGGGCTTGATCAAAAATAGTGCTAAAAAATATGCGCTTGTAATACGCAACCTTAGCACGAATTTCTGATAAAATACAGCATCTAAGATTGTGGATTTGCGCGCCAGACCCAGGTGAGGGGCATAGCGTCACGCCACTACGGTGGCTTTTGAAGCCTGTTTTCAGATGATTAATTCGGCCTTGCACCGGCAGCATTTCTCCCGATGCAAGATTGTTATTACAGCGGATCAGATGAAATCGAAATCATCCGCTGTCAGTTTCAAACCCCCGTCACCCGCCAGAATAATGCTGCCCCCGTCATGCTCGATCAAAAGGTCATTGTCGTCCTTTGAGATGTCGAGAGAATTGAAATTGCCGCTATGCTCTTCGATGCGCAGCGTATCGCTGCCCTGCTGAAAACCTTTGACCAGATCGGTTCCGCTATTTGCACCGAATACGAACGTGTCATTGCCTGCCGAACCGATAATCTTGTCATCACCGCCCATCCCGGCAAGGGTATCATTGCCTTTGCCACCCTTGATGACATTGTCCTCGCCATTTCCGGTTAGATTGTCAGCTTTTTTCGACCCGACGACGTTTTCAAATCGGTGGGTTCGGACCCAGCCTGCGATGTTTTCCGTTTCGCCGTTTGAGGTGCCGACATTCTGCCAGCCGGACGCCCACAACGAATAAGTCACGCCCATCGAGAATTTCGCGAAATTGATCAGATCGGTGCCGTCGCCGCCCCATGCCGTGACGCCGTAATCGCTGTTCTGTGCGTCGACAATGAACAGTTTGTCATTCCCGCCGCTCAGGTTGACGGTGCTGGCAAACCCTTCGCCCAGCTTGACCTTGTCATTGTCGTTGCCGGTGGAAATAAGCTCGACCCAGCCATCCTTGGTGATGACGGTATCCTTGCCGTCCTTTGTACGAATGGCCCCGGCACCTTCGCTGCCGATATTGACCTTGTCATTGCCGGATCCGGTTGAGGCGAATGCGACCCAGCCTTTTGTTGATACAGAGTCATTCCCGTTTCCTGTGAAAAGCGAACCTGCGCCGCCGTCGCCAATTGTGATTTTATCTTTGGCACCGTCGCCCTCACCGCCCGTATTTATTGTTTGAACGTAGGCATTCCCGGTGACCACCGTGTTCTGCGTGGCGTAGAGGTTTATTGAAGCGGTGCTGCCATCCTGCTGGTTGCCCAATTTCACGATGTGTTTTTCGCCATCCCAGCCAAAGATATATCTGGCGCGGGTCGAGATCAGATCGACATCGCTGTTATAACCGAGCTCGAGAAAATCGATGCGGCGGTCTTCGCCGTTATCAAGGTCAGTAAACACCGTTTGGCTGTTGTCGCCGGTAAGGCGGAGTGCCTTCAACCGCCATCCGCTGCCGGTAAAGCTGACCGTACCTTCTATTTCATCCGGGTCCGACGCGAAAACATTGTAATAGCCCATGAAAGGGCCGCCTTCGAATACGGACTGGCCGGGCAGTCGTTCAACGTCGTTTATACCATCAAATGTCACATCCAAATTGAACTTGGTCATTGTCCTCTCCTAGAAATATTTTCTGTATCAATTCTCTTAGGCGAGTGCCCCTATGGGCCGGGCGGCAGGGCAAAATATCCCTGTAATTCAATCAGCCTGAGCCGAGGGAATGGCGCTCCGAAACAATATTGCACGCAAAGAAAAGATTGGCGCGGATTTTTTACAAGCGGTCGCGAGGGCAGGCTGCCCTTGAACGTCAGATGGGCGAGTGTCCGGATTTCCGGTTTACAAGTAAGAACTTACAGGCAGGGGTTAGGTCGCTGCATCGATTTGGTGCTGCGATGCTAAAGCGCTCGCCGTGGTGTCAGGATGGGGGAAGGGCGCGAATCGTTGCTTTTCGTCCGGGCAATTCGGAAACCGGAACCAGCGTTCTGCAAAGCTCGGCACGGGGTGACGACACGCGATGGTCTGCCGGGCCGCCTGCGGTTACAGGTAGCCCGGAAGCCGTTGTAGTACCGCGCGCAACGGTTCGCTTCTACCATTGATTTCATTTTGAAATTCGCGATGCACGCGCCCAATACTTTTCGCTCAATTTGCTCATAATATTTCGCAAATAGCGCAAAGTATTGCGTCGCTCCCACAGCCTGACCATAGGCCCCCAGGAACTGACATCAGTCTAACATATTTTTTCCGACTCGCCAGCATTAAACCCATTTACTCCGGGGGTCCGTCCGTGGTTCAGCACAGCGAGAATTTCGCCCAGAGCCGCCTTTCCGGCTGCCCACGGCGAACGAACGTAAAGAGCCCAGAGTGAACGATACTGCAGCCTAATCGAAAGTCCGCTAAGAAGCGAGCGTCGCTGATTTAGTAGATATTTCGATCCGCTTTTTAGGTTAGGGCAGGCAGGGTCTTCCAATGACAAAGTGGCACCAAGCAATCCTCTCAAAGCTCGATGGCTACAGTGGATTCGATATCGAATTCGACGATGATCGCATCTTCGTTTGCTGCAAAAACGCCGAGAGCTTTGATCTATCGTTTCATGTTTTTGGCAGCGAATTTCAGGTCAGCTTCGACGGTTGGCACGGACACTTTCAAACCGAGGAAGAGGCCCTTAACTGCTTCGCGTTTGGCCTTTCACAAGAATGCCGTCTCAAAGTGACAAAACGTGGCGCGAAGGCAGTTGGACTGTTCAGGCTTGGCAAGATGACACTTGGGTCGATGACACCAAAACCGGTTTGATCTTGATCCCGTTTTGGCGGTCAAAGCAAATCGAGTACAAGCATGGTC
The DNA here is from genome assembly GCA_018223035.1 of Paracoccaceae bacterium. Lineage (GTDB taxonomy): Bacteria > Pseudomonadota > Alphaproteobacteria > Rhodobacterales > Rhodobacteraceae > Heliomarina. The sequence continues at coordinate 7,353 of JAAEZD010000027.1, read as the reverse complement.
GCGCTCGCTTTGTTTTCTTCTTGCGGCAACAGGCCGACTTTGAAATTGGAACTATCGTTAAGGCTATGGTCGTAACCTCCAAAGCTGGCAAATCATTCCCCTGAGAGGTATATCGACCGCGCCCAAATGGCCTTCTTGATCCTGCGCACCTACACATGAGAACCGAAACCAAGTACCGATTGAACTTGCGCTTTACAGTAAACAGAGACCAATCACATTGGGTAATCAGAAGGTCGCCGTAGCTTTCGGATTTTTTCTTCGAGACAAGTTTCACAGACAGGAACTATTGCGCAACAGACTGGACTGAACTCTCGATCGTAATCAGGTTGTCATAATGCCGATGGCCGAATCGTCGGATTCTTGTTAAAGTTGTTAAATGTAGTAGCATGGATTTCCCGATTCAATCGGGCCTCTAAGATTGCGTACTTTTTCCGATTTTTACTTATCCGGGCTACTGCAGACCGGAGGTCGCAATGAATTGCATCTTACGCGCATGCGTGATCGGGCTTTTGATAGCGATACTGACGCAATCCCTAACGGCGCAGGAGGCTTCTGAGCGGAAAAACCAGTATGCGGCCAAGGTTGTCTGCGGCACCCAGCCCGATCCGAAGAACCTGCAATTCGTCCAAGGCGTATATGCCAGCGTCGTAAACATCCTGAACACTGAAGATGTCCGACAAAGTTTAGATATTTCCGTCGCCTTGACCCATCCTCCAGTGCCCCCGGCGCCTGGCGAAAACGTCGAAATTACAACACTGGAACTTGAGCCGGGCGAAGCGGTTGCGCTTGACTGTATGGATATTGAGGCATTGGGTTTTCCGTTTGGGTTGCCTGACGATTATATCGATGGCTTCGCGGTGATCGCCTCTACAGGTCACCTTGGAGTCCAGGCCGTCTATACGGCGGCGCCGTTGATGAAGGATGGTTGCTGCAAGACATGGCTCGGCCCTGTCGCCAGTATCGACGTTGAGCAGATCCCTCCGGCAATGGCACCGTCGGGACCCGGTCACACCCCTGATCTTCTGCCTGAATCGCCGGAACTTGAGGCTGATCCACTGGGCGCGCCTGGCACAGGGTATTGCGGCCCAGTATCGCCCGACGGCGGCCCACCGAGCGCGGTTGCTGAGATCGTCAACAAAGGTGCCTCTGCCGCCGGTGCCTCGGTCGCGCAGTTCGACTTCGGAACGTTCGGCCAAACGCAAGTGCCCATTCCGACACTTGAACCCGGCGAAAGGCAGCCGATCAGCGTAGAAATTCCTGCACAATGCTTCGGTAGCGGGCGCGGCGATGGGCGCAACAATACATGCCCCTTCGATGTGATCGCTGATGTGAACAGCGAACTGGTTGAGAGCCTTGAAACCAACAATACCCGCCGCGGCCATTGCCTGCGCGCCCAGCCGGGTTGACGGGCATGGCTCAGTATCCCCTTCTCCTTGTGATTGCCGCAGTTACCGCGGCAGGCGGATATGCCACCGCCCAGGAACGGAAGCCCTCGCAGCCGGTCTATCGCTATGTACACGAGGCCAAAGTAGTGTGTGGCCAAATCGGTATGCACCGCGTCGGCCCGCTTCCCCAAGGGCATTACTCGACGGCGATCAATCTCTACAATCCACACAGCGCGGCAATCACCTTGGATTTTGATCTGCGTCTTGCAAACCCGCCAGGACAGTTACAGGCGGGCGATGTGGTTGCGCTCGAGCCTATCGAATTGCCATCCGGAGATGCTATTTCGGTCGATTGCCGAACTTTGAAAGCGCAAGCCTTTCCCTATGGGTATCCTTCCGGCTTCATCGACGGAATGCTCAGTGCGGATGGGCTTCAGCCGCTTGTCGTGACCGCCGTTTACACCTCGGCCGCGCCGGGCGAACACCATGGCCACCAGCGCCTAACATCGCTTGATGTGGAGAATATTTCCGCGCGCGCCGTCGAGGTGTGGCCACCAGACGCTAATTGGCCAGAAGACGGCGCAGTAGAGACATTCTGCGACACCTTGCGCCGTACAAGCGCTGTCATTACCGGGACAGTGGTGTCTCAGAGCTACACCTTTGACGAGGCTCCCGAAGAAGGCCCGCGCGAAGTCTCACGTATCGAGGACGTGGCGGTATTGGCTGGCTCCGGCGCGGTTGTGGGCGGACCCGTCGAAATCCGCCTGAGGCGCGGGTTTCTCCCCGATGGGCGCTTCGTCGATACATCGGAAATGCCCGTCCTGACGGAGGGCGCGCGCTATTTGTTCCTGCTTCCCAATCATGGGTGGGTTCACGAAGCGGTCTCCCTCGACGATGTGCTTAGAATTGTGGATTTGAACGGCACGGAAGTCCTGGTGGATCAGCATGGCTTCGCTGTCACCAATACAGAAGGTGGACGCAGCGTCGAACCTGTAAGCGAGCCGGAGTTTTTGTTCCGGAGTCCTCAGCTTACCGGAAATCCGCCGCCAGGTAATGCGCTGTCGCCCGAAGAATTCGGCACGGAGATCGACGAGGTTGATTGCCCCGATCCGGTTCTTACCGGTCCATTCACGGCCTATCCACTGGTCCCGGCAAGAATACGAGGGATGGAGTAATGTTCCGGGCCTTTACGCTTGCCGCCAGCCTCTTGATCGCATCGCCGGCGCTGGCCTTCACCGTTCAAGAGAACTGGGTCGGGAACCAGGTTCGCTGGGAAGACAGTGACCTGCCAGTCGAGTGGCAGCTCGATTCCGGCAACGTTCCAGGTGGCAGCGGACGGATGACCGCCATCAACCAGGCTATCGACGCCTGGAACCGCACTGGCGGAATCCGCCTGCTTTTCACCACCGATCCCGGGGCGGAAAACGATAATGTCATGACAGAAGGCGACGGCAAGAGCGAAGTCCTTTTCACCACTCGAAATGCTATCGACGGTGCTGCCGGGCGAGAGTTTACCACCCATAACTGTGCGGGCTGTCGGCGTATCGTGGAATCCGATGTAGCCATCGCCAATGATATCGGGGGCAATCCGTCACCCCCAACGTCGCAATTTACCGGCTGCACTGCCCAAGCGGTTCTGATCCACGAATTCGGGCATACGATTGGTCTGGACCATGAATCCAATCGCCTTTCGATGATGCAGCCGATATGCAACGACACACCTCGAGTGCGCGGCGCAGATGGCGGACATATCGTGTTGCCGGATGATCAGCAGGGCGCGCGACAGCAATATGCAGGGAATGGCGACGAGACTAACCTTATCGCCATTTCGCAATATCTTTTTCGCGAACTGCCTCAATTATACCGGGACCGCTACACGTTTCTCGAACAGGCGGGGATCATCAACCCCAACGCAGGCAATCAGCGGCTGGTCAATTTAGGGCTGAACGGGACGCGTCGCGCCTTTAACCCGGACATTCTCGAATGTGCAGCCTTCGGTCCGCTCGACCCGACCTGCGAAGGAAGGTTCTACGATGTCGCCGGGCCAGAACCGCGCGCGCTTAGTCTCTGCCCAGGCGACAGTTTTGACGTACCGTTCACGGTTGCCAATCGCGCCAACAGCGCAGGCACAGAAAAGGCGCATAGTATGGGCTTCTATTTGACCGACGGCACAGATCCGCCCTTCGATCCGACTGCGCAATTTTCAGCCGCGCATGATTTGGCTGGAGCCATCCTCGACAATGAGATCGAGTTTGACAGTACCGGCAGCTTTAATGCGACCGGCGTCCAGCGCCTGACACTTAGCAACGACCCGGATTGCGCACCCGAAGGACAATACCGATTGTGGCACGGCGTTGATATCTGCCATGAGCACCTGGAAGGAAACGGAACTGTCGCCGCGGGCGGCATTCTCGAAGATGACAATTTCGCGCTGACCGGGTTCTTCGTCAACATCGTCGATGCCGGCGCGGCGCAATGCCAAGGAGCGACCATCCCGGCCAGTGACGGCATCTGTCCCACCGCCGAAATCCGCAAAACTTGCGATGCGCCTCCGCTCGATCCTCCAGACGGCGAACCACAGCCACCCGACGATTGCGTGGCCGGAAGCGAGGATTGCGTCTGCCAGGTTACCTTCGGATCACTTGGCTCTGAAAGTGCGCACCCAGACGGCGATCACTCGATCAATGAGTTCTGCCCCGATGACGGCAATATCGAACGGACTTGCGTATCTCAGGGTTCATTTGGATTGTGCCGCACCTGCGGTAACTTCGGTGACCGCCATGTTGGGTGCTCATGCACATCCGATGATGAGTGCGGCGCAGATTTAACCTGCTTCGGCGACGAAACACAGAATGGTATGGGGACCGGCACCTGTCAGCCGGAAGAGCCACCCTCTTGGGTATGCCAGGCCGATTGCCAAGTGCTGTTCAACGATGAATCCGCCTATTGCGCCAATAATCACCCGTCGGGCATCGCGCTCTGCGTTCCTGGCGTCTGCAATGAGCCTGAAGTCTTCGCGTGCTGGACCGAAGGCGAATTGCTGGACATAGATGACCAGCCTACGTTCGGGCCGGTCTGTCGCGTCGCGCCAGATGACTCACCGCTCTCCGCCTCATGTCGTTCAGAATGCGGACCAGGCGCGGATCTGGATAATCCAGGGATAGACGTGTCCTGTCAGGATATTGGCTATCCAGATAATTTTGTATGCGATCTTCAAGTGGCAGGTGGCGCTTGCCGCCCCAATCTGCCCTGAGTGACAAAATACGCTGGACCTGAGTATGCACTCGCCAAAGCCAGTTACGGCAGGTGCAGTCCGTTCTTACGAAACTCCTTCCTGATCTTATCCGCACGGTAGTCTACACCCCATGCAGTATAGCTGTCTAAAGCCAAGAGCCGCTCAGGAGAAACACGCGCTATGTAGGGTAGTTCGTCAAGAAAGGTACTCACATGGGGAAAGCCCTCGGCGTCCGGAAGCGTTCCGGCTTCAGACCAATCGCCGATCGATTGGCAAACATCATTGCCGCCTTCCATATCGAGCGAGGTAAGAACCCGACGCCGGTCTTGCATCGCCAGATCTTCAGCTTCAAGGGCCTCGCAGAGATCACGGAACCATTCGGCATCCTTCCCCAGCCAAACGAAACAAATCAAATCATTGGCTCATAGCTCCGCATGCGAGCTATCTTACTGGCTGTCTCGGCGTCTTCGGCGCTCCCAAAGGTATCTTGGTCTGGGTCTGGGAAGCCGGGAGTCCAAGTGTAGGATCGGCAACTCAGGTTACGGCCTTTTCTATCGTTCTTGCCGTCACCAACGATAATTTCCTTAGCTACCGTTGCGAGATCGTAATACCCATACATCTCGGGATTAACCCCAGTGCGGTTGTTCTCTTTGAGACGCAAACCGGTGTTATGGAAAAACTGGTAGCTGAAAATAATCTTATCTGTAGTCACGGGATAGAAAAATGAAGGGATGTCGTCGCCGATGAGGTTCGTGCATTCGGAAGGTGGCTCAGACGGTTCGTAAACCTCGTTTCTGAGTTCCCGCAGACAATCATCAACGTCATGCTCACTACCTGACGGAACTGCAGAATTGGCGAAAACCAGAATGTTCTGCACCTGGCGGGCGAGAAGCGGCGCCAGTCCAAGATTATCTTCGTGCCCGCCATCGCCATGAGACCACTCTACTTCCACCAACTTTTCCTGTTTTCCCCAAACAGGATTGCGCCCGAGAAGGTGTTGGTCGACAGGCACGTGCAATTCTGGAAAACCAAAGTTGGGGCGATTAGACGCAAGACTCTTAGCGAAATCGCCGTCTCGACTGGAGCCGCTCCAGAAACCGCGATGACGTCAGATAGCGAGAAGTTTAATTTGCTGGGATCAGTCCGATTACCGAATTCAGGTGTCCGTCGTCAGAGATTTTGGGCCAGTTGGCAGCTTGAGCGAAGAGAGGGTCTGGCTCATCTGGTTGGTTTGATTATGCGGCGGATTTGCGGTGAAGCAAGCGCCGGGTTTCGATGGTCTTTCGTTTGATCCTTTCTCGTTTTTTCAGGATGGTCTGCCCGGGTCCGAAGTAGACATCGGCCGGGGTGAGGCTCTGCAGGCTCTCGTGGTATCGTCGGTGGATGTAATGCTCGACGAAGGCGTCGATCTTCTGCCTGAGATCGCCGGGCAGGAAGTAGTTCTCCAGCAGGATGCGGTTTTTCAGGGTCTGGTGCCAGCGCTCGATCTTGCCCTGGGTTTGCGGGTGATATGGGGCACCGCGGACATGATCCATCTGCCGATCTTCCAGCCAATCGGCCAACTCGCCCGAGATGTAACTCGACCCGTTGTCACTGAGCAGGCGGGGCTTGTGCAGGACCTTCGCCTGATCACAACCCGAAGCCTGCAGTGCCAGGTCGAGCGTGTCGGTGACATCGCCCGACTTCATCGTCGTGCAAAATTTCCAGGCGATGTTGTAACGGCTGTAATCGTCGAGGATGGTGGACAGGTAGAACCAGCCCCAGCCGATGACCTTCAGGTAGGTGAAGTCGGTCTGCCAAAGCTGGTTCAGTCGGGTCGTCTTGTCACGGACCTGGTCGGCCGCCGACACAACCACATAGGACGGGCCGGTGATCAGGTCATAAGACTTGAGGATGCGATAGACGGAAGCCTCTGATACAAAATACTTTTCCGTGTCGGCGTCGGCGAGTTCGACCGAACCGGCTTCTACGGCCTCAACGAGAGCATCGCGCACGACAGTCACGGGCGTGACGTCTTGGTATGTGATGGCCTGGGCCAGAATGTCGTGTTGCTGGATGAGCAGGAAACGCAGCAGCACCGGATCGGCGTCGAACCCTTTGAGCATAATACGCAGGTAGGCAGAGAGTTTTTCCGTGAGGCTGGCGTCGGCCGGCGCGGCCTCCAGCATTTCCTGGGCGAACCCGAGATAGCCTTCCCGAAACACCCGGACGGCCAGCTTTTCCTTGCTGGACATGTGTCGGTAGAGGGCGCTCTCGCCAATCTCGCAGGCTTGCGCGATGTCGCGTATGGATACCTCGGAAAAACCGCGCTGCGCGAAGAGGTGCAGGGCGGTTGTTTCAATCAGGGTGCGGCGGGCTTTGGACGCCTTTGTCATGTCTGTCTTTCTCCTGTGTGTGATCGCTCACTCACAAAGGAGGTATGACCAGGTTGGTTAGTCCCAAAACCGAATTGGCACATTTTTTCCGAATACACTGAAGCCCTGCGGTCGTAAATTTCCCGCGAACCAGATCTGCGAGATGTGCCGCTCGGGTCTCGCAAGCTCGGACAGCTGAGGGCCCCGGCTGTGCACCATTAACACAAATGGTTAGTCTTAGATTAAACCAGCATTCCAAGGTTATGGCCAAATATATAAGCTCGACAAAAAAGTGAAAGTTAGACGGAAAAATAGATGAACAACTGGCATGCCCCCATCGGGTGGTCCGGTTTGATTGTTAGTGCATCGTCGGCCTCTG
>JAAEZD010000007.1:181462-232145 GCA_018223035.1 Paracoccaceae bacterium | reverse complement strand
AATTCTCAGTGGAAAATTATGGGGCTACCGGGTCACTTCTCAGCGGAAATCAACACGATCTGCGCTCTTTCGAGCAGGCGCGGGTCAGGAACGAGCCCATTCAGCCAGTTTGCGCAGCGCGAATTCGTAACCGCGAATACCAAAGCCTTCGATCTTTGCGGCTGCGGCGCGCGACACATGGCTGGGGTGACGGAATTCGTCACGCTTGAAGAGCGGTGAGATGTGCACCTCGATTATCGGGCGATCATAGATCAGCAGACTGTCCAGGATCGCGATCGAAGTGGAAGTGAAACCGGCGGGATTGATGAGTAACCCTGCCGTGCTACCACGCCCCTGTTTGATCCATTTCATGATCTCGGCCTCACTGTCACTCTGCCGGAAATCAATGTCGAAACCTTCCTCTTTGGCAGTTCGCTGGCACAGCGCCTCGACATCTTTGAGCGTATCGTGACCGTAGACCTCAGGCTGTCGTGTCCCAAGCATGTCGAGATTGGGACCATTGATGATGAGCAGCGTGTCGGACATCGGAAACTCCTTGGATCAGCCGTTGTAGCCGTAAAGACGTGGGAGCCAGAGAACGAGCTCGGGCAGGAATGTGATGATCGCGAGGCCGGCGATCATGATGGCGAGGAAAGGCAGCAGGTGCCGGATCGTTTCGCGGATGGGAGAACGGGTGATCGACGTGACCACGAAGAGGAGCAGCCCGTAAGGGGGCGTCGCGAGGCCGATCATCGTGTTCACCACAACGATGACACCGAAGTGTACCGGGTCCACGCCGAGCGCGACCGCCGTAGGCAGGAAAATCGGCACGATCACCAGCAGAATGGCGTTTGCCTCGAGCAAACAGCCCAGCAGCAACAGCATTGCATTGACCATCAGTAGGAATGTCACGCGGTTAAGCTCGGTTTCGCCCAGTGCGCCGCGAATGACGTTCGGCACCTGCTCGATGGTAACAACATAATTGAAAGCCAGCGCACCAGCGATCAGGAAACCGACAGCCGCAGTAGACTTGGCGCTCTGGCGGACCGTGTCATAGGCCATACGCAACGTGACTGACCGATAGAAAGCCGTCGAAACGAGGAAGGCATAGAGCGCCGCGAGGGCTGCTGCCTCTGTTGGGGTGGTGATTCCGCCATATATGCCGACCAGAAGGATAACGGGCATCAGCAACGCCGGAACCGCGCGCAAGGTGATGCGCGGCAAGTCCTGCAACGGAACCGGGTCTTCGACCGGATAATTGTGGATGCGCGCCTGCCAAGCATTCATCGCCATCAAAAGAACGCCCAAGATCAAGCCTGGGACCACACCGCCCAAGAACAGAAAGCCGATGGAAATGTCCGAAACCAGCGCATAGAGCACCATCGGAATGGAAGGGGGAATAATGGGTCCGATGATGGCCGAGGCTGCGGTGATCGCCCCGGCGTAAGAGCCGGGGTATTTGCCGTCCTTGGTCATAAGGTTGATAATGATCCGCCCCATGCCGACCGCATCGGCGATGGCAGAGCCGGACATGCCCGAGAAGATTAGAGAAGACACGACATTTACGTGGCCCAAGCCGCCACGGAACCGACCAACGAGGGCGCGGCAAAAGTCCAGTAATTTGTCCGACAGCGTGCCCACGTTCATCAGGTCGGCCGCGAAAATGAAGAGCGGGATCGCCAGAAGCACGTACGACCCATAGAGACCCGTCAGCATCTGCTCGAAAGCGATGGACATGTCCTGTCCCTGCAGCAGCAGATAGAAGACCGAGGAGGCAAGCATGGCATGACCAATAGGCAGGCCGATGACCGCGGAGGAGACGATAAGGGCGACAGCGACGCCGAATTCCCAGCTCATTCGGAGAAATCCTTGCGGTCGATATCCTCAATCGTGGACAGGCCCGTGTTTCGACCGCTCGCCGCGCCCCAAAATATCCACGCGTATCGCAAAACGGATACAACAGAGAAGATGAGCGCGATGGAATAGACCCAATTAAAGCGTATATCGAGGTAAGAGGTCTTTTGGATCTTCATGAAAGTCACAAAGTCCCACAGGGCAGGCAGCGACCAAGCATAGATGCCAACCAACAGGATCGAGAAGATGATACGGAACCAGCGGCGTACCTCCGTGCGGACGCTGCCGTAGACAATGTCAAAGCGGATCTCGTCGACCTCTTCGGCCGAGACCGACTGCCCCCAGAGGAGGATCCACAACCAGGCGATCACGCAGACCTCTACCGTCCAGCCAACGGGGCTATTCATGACATAGCGCATGAAGACCTGGATGATGAAACAGACGAACATTGTGGCCAAGAGGATTGCCGGAACTGCTTCGGCCAAACCGCGCAGCGTTCGAATTGGTTGGGATGGGGTGCTCATTTTCGAAATCCGCATGCACCGGCCCCGCATACAGCGGGTCCGGCGGCGTCAGGTGTAGCGTGACTTATTCTGCCAGCGCGTTGATACGATCAACCATACCTTCCGGCCAGCTGGCTGCGAACTCGGATTCCAGATATTTCTGCTGGGCGAAGTCGCGGAAAGCGATCCGGTCGGGTTCGTAGACCTTCAGACCTTCGTCCTTGAAGAACTGCACCAGCTCGGACTCGCGGTCGAGGTGTCTTTGAGTGGACTTCTCAATCGCCTCGTCCACTGCGGATTGCAGGGTTTCCTGCTGTTCGGGCGTGAACCCATCCCAGAGTTCTTTGGAGATCGCGAGCACGTCGAAACCGATTAGGTGACCGGTGAGGACGATCTGGCTCGTCACTTCGTAGAACTTCATGTTGTAGTCATTTGGCAGCGGGTTATCCTGACCGTCGATCGCACCGGTTTGCAGAGCCGTGTAGACCTCTGCATAGGCCAGCGGGGTCGGATTGGCGCCAATAGCTTCGCCCAGGAACTGCCACGCATCACCCCCGGGCATCCGCATGGTCACGCCGCTTAGATCTTCGGGTGTCATGACTTCCATTTCGGGAGCGAGGTTCACCTGGCGGGTGCCAAAGTAGACGGGAGCCAGAACGTGGATACCAGCCTCGGCGGCCATGGCGTTCAACTCTTCACCGACGTCGCTGTCGAAGGTTGCTTTTAGGTGATCGGAATCACTGAACAGGTAGGCAGAGGTCACGATAGACCACGCCGGTATCTGTTCGGCGATGGTCTGGGGCGCGATCAGACCCATTTCGAGATTGCCGCGCTGAATCGACGTCATCTCAGACCCTTGGGACACAAGCGTCGCGCCGTTGAAAACCTGCATGTCGAAACTGCCCGATACCGCCTCGGCAATTTCGGCAAATGCTTCTGCGCGGATGTCGTTGTCGGACACCACCGAAGACAGGCGCAGCGTAGGCTTGTCCTGTGCCAGAGCTAGCCCTGGTAGGGTCAACGCCGTGGTTGCGGCGATTGCGGCCGCGAGCGCGGTCCGGCGAGTAAAGTATGTCATTGATTTCCTCCCTTTGACATTACCACCGGTTACCCGGTGAGATTAAGTAAGCGTTGCGGGCCAAAAGATAATTCGACCTACACATCTCAGTTAGCGGGTATACCTTTTGTCCGCTGGAACCGCTTCTGCGCGGCGATCCGGAAGGGAGCGTTCGGCGCCCCGTATCCGGCATACGCACCCCGTCGTTCGACTATTTCAAAGAACATTTGTCCCGCGAATGGGCGCGAATACATCTGGAAGTACTCTCCCTTATCGTCGGCGTCATACAAAATGCTTGCCTTACGCATGCGCCTCAGCATCGCCGGGTCGAGGTCAAAGCGTGCCTCCAGATCGTCGAAGTAGTTAGGCGACAGGTCGAGAGGCTCGAAACCGCTATCTGCAAGCGCACTGGCGGTCGCGAAAATATCATCGGTGGCCAGCGCGACGTGCTGAACCGTTCCGCCAAATCCTTCTGCCAGGAAAGCGCCGGCAAGCGTCCTGTGAGTTTCGGCCCCGTTCAACGTAATACGAAAATCACCCGACGGGCTGGCGATGGCACGGCTGCGCACAAGGCCGTCAGGGTCGACCACATCGACCATCGGAGCCTTTTGCATGTCGAAGAGCGACGTATAGAACAGTGACCACGATAACATCTCGTCATAGGTCATGGTCTGCGCGACGTGATCGATCCGGGTGAGTCCCGCCCCTTCAGCGGATCCATCCTCGGGCCGGAATTCCACATCCCAGACTTCGGACAGGTCACCCTGGTCAATGAAATGCATCACGCTTCCACCCAAACCACGGATCGCCGGGATCGGCAGTTCGCCGGGGCCGAGAGGCTGCGAAAAGGGCCGCGCCCCAAGAGCCGTTGCCCGCTCCACCGTGTCCGGGGCGGAATCGACCGAAAGCCCAATGTCGCAAACCGTCGTGCCCCGGGCATTCCACGTAGCAGCTGCATGACCGGTGGTTTCTGCATTTAGAACGATGCGGATGTCGCCCTGCTGCCAGAGGGTAACTTGCTTCGAGACATGCCGGCCAACGCGGCTGAAACCCATGCTTTGCAGCAGGTTTTCCAGCTCGGACAGCTCTTCGCCCCGCGCCGCGAATTCCACGAAGGACGTGTCGCGAACCCGTACAGGTGCCGGCAACTCAGGAATGTCGGCAGCCGCAGTGGGTTCAGCACGGCGCACCTCGTCCATCAGCGCGATCAGGGAACGATGCCCATCCTGAGCGATCGTAGCCGGACTGCCCCCTCGGAACTGGTCATTGAAGATTTCGAGGCTTACCGGGCCAGCATAGCCCGTCGCCATCACGGCGCGCATAAAGTTCGTGACGGCGAGATCGCCTTCGCCAGGCATGTTACGAAAGTGACGTGACCAATACAGCAAGTCCATCTCTATCGCGGGGGCGTCGGCCAGTTGGACAAAGAAAATGCGATCCCCGGGGATGCGCCGGATGGTTTCCGGATCAATTCCTCGGCCGAGAGTATGAAAACTGTCGAGGATCAACCCGACCGACGAATGATCCGCGCGGCGGACGATTTCCCATGCGTCGCGATGGTCATTCACGTGGCGACCCCAAGCCAACGCCTCGTAGCCGACGCGAAGATCACGCGCAGCTGCACGATCGCCCAGTTCGGCAAAATCGGCGGCCGCCCGATCAATCCCGCCGAGGGCCTCTGGGTGGACTGAGGAACAGACCAGAACGAGGTCACAGCCCAGTTCTTGCATCACATCGAACTTTCGTTCAGCACGATCAAAGGCCTTGGCGCGCAACCCTTCAGGCAGCCCTTCGAAATCGCGGAAAGGTTGAAACAACATGACCTCCAGCCCTGCGTCCCGGATGCGCTGCCCCACTGCCCGCGGACTGCGAATATCAGCGATGAAGTCCTGTTCGAATATCTCGATTCCGGTAAATCCGGCGGCGGCTATGGCCTCGATCTTTTCCTCGAGGTTGCCGGATATCGAAACAGTTGCGATGCCTGTCTTCATGACGCTCTTACGCCTCACCCAGATGGCGGAAGGTCTGACGCATCCGATCCGGATCCGCCGGCCTGCCGGTGAAGAGTTCGAACGCGCGAACAGCCTGAAACACCGCCATGCCCTCGCCGCTTAGGGTCCGGCATCCTGTCGCTCGCGCGGCCTTCAGGAATGCCGTTTCCAACGGGAAATACACGATATCCGCCACCCAGTTGCGCTTACTTAGTAGCTTAGCATCTATGGGGGTGCCTGGCAGTTTCGCCATGCCGACTGGCGTGGCATTGACGATACCGTCGCAGGCAGAAGCGGCCTCGGCAAGATTGCTTACGGCGGTCGCAACCGAACCGACGGCAAGCGCCAGCGCTTGTGCGACCTCGGCCCGGGTGTCGGCAATCATCAAACGCGTGACGCCCAAATCGGCCAGCGCGTGTGCCAGCGCAGCCCCCGCCCCACCTGCCCCAATCAACAGGACAGAATCAAGGTTTGCATCGGACAGTCCGCGCCGAAGGCTTTCGGAGAAGCCCCAGAAATCCGTGTTGTGACCAAAGCGACGTCCATCGCGAAAGACTACGGTGTTGACGGCCCCAATGCGCTTTGCGGCATCCGACAGTTGGTGCAGATGCGCGATCACATCCTGCTTGTAAGGGTAGGTCACATTGAGCCCAGCATATCCCGCATTTTCGGCCCGGTCTAAAATTTCAGCCAGTGAGCCGTCGGTCCCTGCTTCCGTGTCGAGCAGGTCATAGCGGCATTTCAAGCCCTGCGCATCAGCTTCTGCTTCGTGCATGGCCGGAGTACGGGACAGCCGGATACCACGCCCCACAAGACCCATCCGGAACGCCATGATTCCGATGTCTGTCCCTGTATCCTGCTGCGCCGACCGCATTCGCTCGGTCCTCCCCAACCGCTGCCTTTCCCCAAAATGTTCCACACGGTACAATTGTCAAGAGAAATGTACTGACTGGAACATTTGTTTTCTGCTATGGCTCGGATAGAGGGACGGCATGGCGACTACGACAGACTCAGATCGACGGGGATGGACCCAGAACCCGGATGCCGTGAAACATGACATCCTGACGGTTGCCGTTTCGGAATTTGCGGCCAATGGCCTGTCAGGCACGCGAGTCGATACGATCGCATCGCGCACACGTACGTCGAAGCGGATGATCTACTATTACTTCGGCGACAAGCTGGGCCTTTACACCTCCGCGCTTGAGGCGGCCTATCTAAAGGTACGCGAAGGCGAGGCCTCTCTTGATCTTGATCACCTGCCCCCTCGTGAGGGGCTGGCGCGTCTCGTCGCCTTTACCTTTGATCATCACCGACGGAACCCCGATTTCATCCGCATGGTTATGATCGAGAACATACATAACGCCGAGCATTTGTCGGCCTCGCAGGTCATTCGTGACATGAACGTGGCGGCCATCGAAAAACTATCGAGCATTTGCGGGCGCGGACAAGAGCAAGGCGTCTTTCGAGACGGGATCGATCCGTTAAGGCTTCACTGGCAAATCAGCGCCTTTAGTTTCTTCAACGTTTCCAACCGGCCAACATTCTCTGCGATCTTCGGGAACGAACTCTTCGAAGAACAATCCCAGTCGGAATTGCGCCAGCAAATCGTCGATGCAATCCTTGCGATGGTTTCGCAGCCTATCGCCGTCTCTTAGCGATTGGCCTCAAGAAAATTGTCGAGACGATTACTCATTCAATTTGGCATCAAAGACTCCCTTACGTCTCTGCTGTTCCTCAACCCGCGGGTACGCCGGCTCCGCGCGGCCACCTTCCCCCGTACCGCTTCCGGCACTCGGCCGCGAAGCTGCTGATCGAAGAGGGTATCGAACCATGCGCTTAGACGGATGCTTGAGCGCGTCGATGTGCTGAATGAACTTCAGATGTGACGGCCCAGAGCAGACATCGATACTAACCCAGACCAAAGTCCGCAAAGGTCAGACAAAATTATGTATGGAAGGGCCGAAAGGGATTGCGATCCTGATCAGTAGCCCGCCCTGCTCGCGGTTCAGTGCTGTTATCTCTCCTCCGTGCGATCGAACGGCGCTCGCAGCGATCGCAAGACCGAGACCGATCCCTCTGGGTGCCGTTTCGGTGTCGACACGGACGAACGGGCTGAAGATCGCCTTGAGATTGAAATTGGGCACGCCCGGCCCGGTGTCCGCAATCTCGAGCACGATCCCGTCGCGGTTCTGGCTGCCGGTCACGGACACAGTCCCGCCGTGGGCCGAATAGGACAACGCATTTCGGACGACGTTCTCGCATGCGCGGTGCAAAAGTTCAGGGTTTCCCGTCAGCTCCAGTTTTTCGTCACCCCGGTATCTCACGCTAATTTCGTTTTCGCGGCCTTCAAAATTGGCGTCGGAAATGATGTTCTCGATAATATCAAGCAGGTCGAAGGCTTCGACCGTGCCCAATGGCTCACCGCGGTCCAGCCTTGCGAGTGTCAGGATTTCGTCGACCAGACGATCCAGCCGGGCAATATCGCCTTCCATTCGTCCAGCAAGTGCCGCACCCCTTGCCGGGTTCACTTCGATCAGGCCAACTGCCGCGCGCAGTCGGGCCAGGGGTGAGCGAATTTCGTGCGAGATGTCGTGGAACAGGCGGTTTCGGCCTTCGGTCAGCGCCTGCAACCGTTCGGCGGCGAGGTCGAAATCGCGGCCCAGATCGCGGATCTCACTGTTCGAGGTGCGCAGGCGTTCGAGGATCCGCGTGTCGAGCCGCCCGCCTGCAATCGCCTTGAGGCCTTGGCTAACATCGCGCAGCGGGCCGGTCAGCCAGCGCGACAGAAAGATCGCCATGACAGCGCTGACCAATGCACCGATGAAAAGTGGCAGCAGGATGGGCGGCGTCAGCGAAAGGCCGTCGCGCGCGGTGTCGAGGTGGACCAGCCGCAGGCAGCCCTGTGCGGGCGTGCCGATGGTTGCAGGATCGGCACAGGCCGCATCGTCCTCCAGCCGGAATTGCGAATGCCCGGGCGCGATCGCCCCGAAGTGCGAACGAGCGCCCGATGGCCCCAGCCTGTCGTAGACCAGGCCGAGATCCGTGATCAGCAAATCCATTTCCGTCCTTCGGCGGACATCATCCGGCGGGGCCAGGTCCACGAAGTAGATCAGCGCCGAGAACAAAAGAAGCGTCAGGAACGTCGCGCCCCAGATGAAGCCGAAGACCCTGACGATCATCGCCGGTCACTCTCTGACGAGAACATAGCCAATACCGCGCAGGCTCTGGATGGGGGAGCGGCCGTCGTCGAAGGTGCCGATCTTCTGCCGGATCGCGGAGACATGCACATCGACGGCACGATCGTAAGAGGCCAGCGGGCGGCCAAGGCCCTGCAGCGACAGCTCCGCCCGCGACACGGGCTTTCCGACCTGGGCGATCAGCACGTCGAGAATGTTGAATTCGACACCCGTCAGGGCGATCTGCTCGGCGTCCCAGGTCACGATGCGGCGTTGGCGGTCGATGGCAAGCGGTCCCTCGCGCTGGACACCGACGACCGCGTCAGTCTTTTGCTCGACCGGCTGGGTGCGGCGCATGATTGCGCGGATACGGGCGACCAGTTCCGCGGGCGAGCAGGGCTTGGCGAGATAATCGTCGGCCCCCAGGTCCAGCCCGGTGATCCGGTCCGCTTCGTCCCCGCGCGCGGTCAGCATCAGCACTGGCACCTTGCTTTCCGCGCGGATGCGGCGCAGCACCTGCAACCCGTCAACTTTGGGCATCATGATATCGAGCACGACGATGTCCGCGCGGGCGTCCACGATGCGCCCCAAGGCGCGTTCGCCGTCCGCCGCGACGGCCACGCGAAAGCCCTCCTGTTCCAGGTACTCTCCGAGCAGTCCGGTCAATGCGGTGTCGTCGTCGATCAGCAGAATGGTTGTCATGGGGCGTCCTCTGCCATGGACCATAACGGCAAAGCGCGGCCCGGATAGTCGGCTTTTACAAACTTTGCAGAGACTTGACACAACTTAACAATCCCCCGCGCCATACCCTGTCCCAAGAGTATCGGAATCTGTGAATGAAAATTGCCATTGTCCTTTGCGCGGCCTGCGCCCTTGCCGGGTGCAGCGTGCCGCTGGTGCATCCCGATGCGACACAGTCCGTGTCGGCACGCTACGATACGGCGACGCAACAGGGCGGCACGAAGCTGGACGTGAACTGGTGGTCGCGCGTCGGCGATCCGCAGCTGAGCCAGGTGCTGGCCCTGTCGCGCAGCCACAGTTCGGACCTGCGCAGTGCCGCAGCCAGCGTGATGTCCGCCCGCGCCAAGGCGCGGCAAGCCCGTGCCGACCTTTCCCCCGACGTGACCGGCACGCTGTCCGCCACCGCGGACGAGGCCGAGCTGACGGGCCGCACTGACACCAGTTCGGCGCTGCTGGATGCGAGCTGGGAAATCGACCTCTTCGGCAAGGTGCGCAACACCGCACGCGCCGCGCAGGTGCGTGCCGAGGCCGAGGAGATATCCTATGCCGGGTCCTATGTGTCGCTCGCCGCGGAAGTGGCCAACGGCTATGTGGACTACCGGGCCTGCAAGCTGGCCGAGGCGGAATACCGCGATGCCCTGCGGTCGCAGCAGGAGACCGTCAGCGCCACGCGCAACCTGGTGGACGCCGGGATGAGCGCGTCGCCCGATCTGTCGCTGGCGCGGGCCAATGTCGCAAATGCGCAGATCAACCTGACGTCCCAGCAGGCCGACTGCAAGGTGGCGGCGCAAAGCCTCACGCGAGTGGTCGGCGTCTCGCAGGGACAGATCGACGCGCTGCTTGCCCAGGGCGGCGGCCTGCCGTCGGCCCGGACGTTCCGTGTCGCCTCCGTGCCCGCCGAGATGCTGCGCCAGAGACCGGACGTCATCGAGGCGGAAAAGCGATTCGCGGCCACGCTGCTGGATCTCAAGGTCGCTAAGGCCAGCCTTTACCCGTCGCTCAGCCTCGGCGGCAGCGTCACGGCCTCCGACAGCTCGTCCTGGACCTTTGGCCCCGCGCTGTCCCTGCCCATTTTCGACGGCGGATCCGCCCGAGCGTCGGTGCGCGTGGCCAATGCGGATGCTCTGATCGCGGCGCAGACCTATCGCTCCACCGTGCTGAAGGCGGTCTCCGAAGTCGACGGCGCGCTGACCCGCCTTGCCGCCGCGCGCGCCAATCTCAGAAGTGCGGAGGATCTGGTGCAGCAGTACCAGGTCTATTTCAACGCCGTAGACGAAGACTGGCGCGCCGGGGGCGCGTCCCTGCTGGACCGTGAAGACGCCCGCAGACAGGTGCAAACGGCCCGTATCATCCGTATCAACCAGCGTCAGGCGCTGCTTGTGCAATGGATCACGCTTTACAAGGCGGTTGGTGGTGGCTGGGTGCCCCCGGCCGCCGCAGTACCAAGTTAACCGAAGGCTTTATCATGACCGGAAAACGAAAACTTCTCCTCGCGGGCTTCGCTGCCGTCGTGGTGATCGGTGTGGCGGTCTTCGTGCTGCCGCCGATGCAGGAGGGCGAGACCCAGGTGGCTGCGGTCGAGCCCGCGCAGAGCGCCGCCGCCCTGACCGTCGTGGCAACCACGCCGGAGAGAGATATCTGGCCGGTCGAGGTGCGCGCCAACGGGTGGCTCGCCGCCTGGCAGGAAGTCGTGATATCCGCCCAGGTCGGGGGTCAGATGATCGAAGCCGTCAACGCCGACGTGGGCGATGTCGTGGCTCAGGGCGATGTCCTGACGCAGTTCTCGCGTGGATCGCTGGAGAACGACATCCTGCAACTCGAAGCCTCGCTGGAATCGGCCCGCGCGTCGCTCGAGATTGCCACTGCCGACGCGGACCGCGCGCGCAAACTCAGCGGCGGCAGCGCGATCTCCAAACAGCAGGCCGCCGAATACCTGTCGACCGAGCGGAAGGCCGAGGCCGATATCTCCTTCGCAGAGGCGCAACTGGCCTCGGCCCGGCTTGATCTCGATCACACCGAAGTCACCGCGGTGACCGGTGGCGTCGTCTCCAGCCGCAGCGCGGCGGTGGGCGATGTCGTCACATCAGGCGAGGAACTGTTCCGCCTGGTGCGCGACGGCCGCGTCGAATGGCAGGCCGAAGTGCCGCTGAAGCAGCTACGCAACATCGAGATCGGCACCCCGGTCAGCGTGCCGACACCGCTGGGGGAGATCAGCGGCGAGGTGCGGCGCATCGCGCCATCAGTTTCCGAAAGCAACGGGCGGGTGATCGTCTATGTCTCGCTCAAGCCGCCGGAGGAAGCGGTGCAACCCAAGACCGGGATCATGATCACCGGTGTCTTCAGGGTCGGCGAGAGCGAGGCCCTGTCGGTGCCGTCCTCCGCCGTGGTGATGCAGGACGGGTTTTCCTACGTCTTCGCGCTGGAACAGGGCGATGTGACGACGGTATCGCGCTTGCGGGTGGAGACCGGCAGACGCCGGGACGACCAGGTGGAGATCGTCAGCGGTCTGTCCGCGTCCGATGACGTGCAGATCGTGCAGTCCGGCGGCGCCTTTTTGTCCGACGGGTCCATCGTCGCGGTTGCCGAAGCAGACACCGCCGTCGATCCCGACGCCGATGACACAACCGTGGCGGAGACCGATCAATGAATTTTTCCGCATGGTCCATCAAGAACCCGGTCACCCCGATCCTCGCTTTCGTCCTGTTGACCATCACGGGGCTGATGGCGTTTAACCGGCTCGACGTGCAGAACTTTCCCGACATGTCGCTGCCGACGATCAACATCTCGGCCAGCCTCGACGGCGCGGCGGCGGCTCAGCTCGAAACCGAGGTGGCGCGCAAGATCGAGGACCAGTTGACCGGACTGGCGCAGCTCGATTCGGTCACGACCACGATCACGGACGGATCGGTGAGCATCTCGGTCGCGTTCGAGGTCGGCAAGGACGTGCAGACCGCCGCGGACGAGGTGCAATCGGCCGTGGACCAGGCGGAAAGCGACCTGCCCACCGACATGAATGCCCCCACCGTGTCCAAGTCCACGCTGTCGGGGTCACCGCTGATCACCTATGTCGTCAGCTCGGACAAGCTGGACGATGCGGAACTGAGCTGGTTCATCGACAACGATCTGAAACGCGCGTTGATGGCAGTCGACGGGGTCGGCGAGGTGGGCCGCCTCGGGGGCGTGGACCGCGAAATCCAGGTGGAGCTGGACCCGCTGCTGCTGAGCGGTCTGGGCCTGTCCAGCGCCGACGTGAACGCGCAGCTTGACGACGTGCAGCGCGACCTGTCCGGCGGCAAGGCCGAGATCGGCAATGAATCCCAGTCCGTGAGAGTGCTTGCGGCCTCCGAAAGCGTCGAGGACCTGCGCGCCATACCGATCCCGCTGCCCAACGGCAGCTGGGTGCGGCTGGACGAACTCGGCACCGTCACCGACACCTTCTCGGACCTGTCATCGCTCGCCTATCTCGACGGCAAGCCGGTGATCGCCGCCCAGATCAAGCGCCTGACCGGCTATTCCGACATCGCGGTGACGGAAAACACGCGCGAGGCGGTCGCGGAGTTCGCCGCCGAAAACCCTCAGGTGACGATCAGCGAAGGCTACAACACCATCCTTCCGGCCGAACAGAACTACGCCGCCTCCATGGACATGCTCTACGAGGGGGCCATCATCGCGGTCATCGTGGTGTTTTTGTTCCTGATGGACTGGCGCGGAACGCTGCTGGCGGCCATCGCCTTGCCGCTGTCGATCATCCCGACGTTCCTGGTAATGGATTTCATGGGGTATTCGCTGAACACCGTGACCCTTCTGGCGCTGTCTCTTGTGGTTGGGATCCTCGTGGACGATGCTATCGTCGAGGTCGAGAATATCGAGCGGCACATGCAGATGGGCAAAACCGCCTATGATGCCTCGATGGAAGCCGCCGACGAGATCGGCCTTGCCGTGATCGCCACCACCTTCACGCTGATCGCCGTGTTCGCGCCCACCGCCTTCATGGGCGGTGTCATCGGGATCATCTTCAAGCAGTTCGGCATCACGGCCTGTGTCGCCGTGTTCTTCTCGCTGCTGGTCGCGCGCTTCGTGACGCCAATGATGGCAGCCTACATGCTCAAATCTAAGCCCCACAAGGAGGAAAAGGACGGCACGATCATGCGCGCCTACATGTACGTGATCCGGAGGTCGTTGAAGTATCGCTGGATCCCCGTGCTGGGTGTGGTCAGCTTTTTGGCGCTGACGATCGTCATGCTGGGCCAGCTTTCGACCGGCTTTTTCCCGGCCTCCGACGACAGCCAGACCCAGATCACGATCACCACCGCGCCCGGCACCGCGATCGAAGAGACCGATGCCATTTCCAGCAGGGTCTCCGCCGCGCTTAACGGCGTCGATCATGTTCGCGCGGTGTTCCAGGCAACGGGATCCGCGTCGAGCGGCGGCATGGGCGGGGGCAGCACGACCAGTTCCGTCACCTCTGCCACAATCGTGGTCGATCTGACGAACATCGATGACCGTAGCGTGTCCCAGACCGATATCGAAGCGGACATCCGCGACGCCGTGGAAGGTGTTCCCGGCGCGCGGATCGAGGTCGGTTCGGGCGGCAACGGCACGCAGCTGCAGATCACCATGGCCGGCGACAATTCCGACACGCTGGAACAGGCGGCCAGCGACCTTGAGGCCGACGTGCGCACCAATATCACGGGGATCGGCAACGTAACCTCCTCAGCGTCCATGCAGTCGCCCGAAATCGTCATCACCCCTGATCTGGCCCGCGCCGCCTCCTACGGCGTGACGTCGCGCGCCATTTCCGATGCGATCCGCGTCGCGACCTCGGGGGCATACGATTCCGCGCTGTCACAGCTGAACCTGCCCGAACGCCAGGTGCCGATCCGGGTGACCCTGGCAGAACAGGCGCGTCAGAGCCTGGACCAGATCAAGCTGATCCCGGTCGCGGGCAGCGACGGCAACGTGACGCTCGGGGCCATTGCCGACATCACGCTCGGGTCGTCGCCGTCCGAGATCAACCGCCTCGACCGGTCGCGCAACGTTTCCGTAACCATCGATCTGAACGGCCGATCGCTGTCGGACGTCAACGCCGAGGTCGCTCAGCTGGACGCCTATCGCAATCTGCCCGCCGGCGTGCATTTCGTCGAACAGGGCGATCTGAAACGGCAGTCCGAGCTCTTCAGCAACTTCGCCACGGCGATGGCGCTTGGGATCTTCTGCGTCTACGCCGTTCTGGTCATCCTGTTCCGGGACTTCCTGCAGCCGATCACGATCCTCATGGCGCTGCCGCTGGCACTGGGCGGTGCCTTGTTCCCGCTAGTCATCACCGGCACCAGCTTTTCGATGCCGGCGGTCATCGGGCTGCTGCTGCTGATGGGGATCGTGTCGAAGAACTCGATCCTGCTGGTGGACTATGCGCTGGTGGCCCGCGAGGGCGGCATGGGCCGGTTCGAGGCGCTTGTCGACGCCTGCCACAAACGCGCACGTCCGATCATCATGACGACCGTCGCGATGTCCTGCGGCATGCTGCCCGCGGCTCTGAGCTTGGTCGAGGGCGATCCCAGCTTCCGCCAGCCGATGGCAACCGTGGTTATCGGGGGACTGGTCACCTCGACAGTGATGAGCCTCGTCGTGATCCCGGTTGTGTTCACCTTCATCGATGACTTCGAAGAAATCGTCGTTGGCCGATTTCGGAAGTAAGCAAAAGCCTTAAGTGAACTGACCTAATCAGTCGACTGGTTTTCTTCAAAGCAGCCGTATGTTCAAGCCGCAGCGAACGACTGCGAACCGCCCATTCTTTGGAAAAGCAACGTGTTGCCTGCGCAGAAAATGACGGTACGAACTGAGCGCAAGTGCCTCTCTTGTAGACTTTGCGCGTTTGCTGCAGTGCAGGAAAGAACTTGACTAATTCGCGAAGGATTTGGGCGATTGCGGCGTGGAGAAATTCGTCATTTGCAGCGCATGGTCCACGTAGTCATAGCCTGCCCAACCTGGGGAATCGCTTTGAGGTAGGCAAAGAGCATCTCGACCTTTTGGTGGGGCCGCATTGAGATCGCATTTGTTTCGTCTTTGCGATGTCGCGGGCAACATGACCGGCGTCTTCGTGCTCTTCGCGCGTAATATTGCGGGCATGGGCTTTTGGGCAGCACTTCATTTTCGATGGGCAGGCTTGGCAGATGTGCTTCAACGCCTGATATTTGGCGAAAGCTTTGCCAGTCGGATCACGGTTCGGGTCCGAGTAATTGCGCCGAAACTGCTTGAGTGGCTCGCCTTCAGGGCAGATGTAATGTTTGCTCTCAGGGTCTTAATTAAAGTCAGTGCGGCTCCATGTGCCTTCTGTACGGCCTACTTTGTCCAGCACAGGAATGCGGGGATTGATTTCACGAGCAACCAGCCATCCCAGCACCAGCCCTGACCCATAGGCGCTTTTGGGAGCGTAAATTTTTATCTGAGATAGATCTTTTGAGATCAGCAAGAACTCGCCTATGTTCCCTATTTTTTTGAGAGCATTGGCTTCACTCGAAACGGCAATAGAGATCGTGGACTACCAAAACGGAAGCCCATGACTGCAGCGATCGACGAACATCAACCGTGAACGTATTGCTCTACAAACTTTGCTCTTCGGCATCGCCGCATCCACATGTTTGAAACCTGCCACCGTGGAAGGGGAGCATCGAAATGAACGCCGAAAGCAACGGGTCACTTGTTTTGAAAGTCTATCAAGACTTGCTTGCGAAGTGGGACATGTCGCTGATTGACCAAGCATTTAGCCCCGACTTCATAGGACAGTTACTTAATGGGAAGGATGGCGAGGACCACTTTCAAATCCGACCCTACTTCTGTTCACGAGTTGTGGGCGTTCCTGAGAAGTGCTTTTCCGGACCAGTCTTTTCAAGTTCGCGACATGATTGCAGAAGACGACAAAGTCGTGGTCCAATGGTCATTGTCCTGCACCCATTTAGTTAGACGAATACCTCCTACCGGCAAGAAGGGGAGCGTTTCAGGAATTGCCATATACCGACCAGCGAACGGCAAGATTGTGGAACGTTGGGTTTCCACAAACCTTGAGGTGCTCAAAAAGCGACTAGAGCTAAACTAGCCCACGAATGTAAGTGGACCTCCCTCACTGACGTGGTCCGCCGTAATGTTTAGGAAAACGGAGCGCCAAGATGGCTACGAAGCCTTTTCGGATTAGATCCTCTCATGGGTCAGCACACCGCTCGACTCATTGGTCAATTTGAAGGGGGCAAACTCGGCTTCGTGGCGCGAAGTGTTGTCCGTGGATGGACACCTGTTCACGAATTTGCGCAACCTTCAGTCGATCCGAATGACAGTTGTGCTAGTTCTGCTTCAGTCTTAAACTTAAAATGGAGTGGGAAGGGTGAGGGGCGTCCGAGAAAAAGTCCCGCTCCAAGAGAAGTCCGAAGAGGTCTAGATATGGACCTATTCAAACATTGAAAACGTCGATGTCAAGCCGTTCGAGCTCCAATCTCACTCGGCATTCGCTTGGCGCTGAACGATGTCCAAGTACGTAATTACCAGTCTGACAAACAACGACACACCTACTATTTTTCATGCGCCACCTGCCACCAACGGCAACCGCTCCATAAGAAGGCATCCCACACCTAGTGCACAAATTAATCTAAGCCACGTATTAAAGACAAAAAAGCAAAGACCCAAGTTCCAACAAAACCTATTTTGAAAACCGATCAAGAAATCTCAGGTTATTCTCGACTAAGATACCAGGATAAGACTTCGAATAGCACTTTCCGCTCGGAACTAGCCTTGACAAATCAAAAACCGTACCGGCCCTTACAACGCCAGCCAATTCA
Source organism: Paracoccaceae bacterium (assembly GCA_018223035.1). GTDB lineage: Bacteria > Pseudomonadota > Alphaproteobacteria > Rhodobacterales > Rhodobacteraceae > Heliomarina. The sequence goes on along the minus strand of JAAEZD010000007.1, from coordinate 215,015 downwards.
GAAAGAGCGCCATCGACACGATTGAATTTACCTTGGGATATCCAATCGGATATTTGAATATCCAAAAAACTCTGGCGTCCACTATCAGAAATACGCAAGGTTGATTTCGACAATAGAGCTTCGACAAAAGAACTGCAGTCCAAATTAATGTGCCCTCTGAGCGCATTTAACGCCCATAGGTCATCCTCAACATGCTGAAGCGCTGAGATAAAAGCGTGACTCGAAATTATCTCGCCTTTTAAAATAGCGACCTTTCTTCGGACCTCCATTTCAAGGATGTCATCCACAATAGAGTTAAATAAATGCAGTGTAGGTTCATACTCTTGGGACTTCGAGAGATCAGACATCCTGGGATAAACGCGTTTTGGTGATACGCTACCGTCTGGAAGTAAATCAAATAGCATTTCTCGCGGTGTGGGGGTCATTTCGCCTTCGGAGGACCAAAACAAACTCTCAAGATTAGGGGAAAAGTAGGTGTCCCACATGTATTCCCGAAATATCTTGTCGTGATAGTACTCACACGTCGGCTCATCAGTAATGCAGCTATAACGAATGTCACGGAGCAGTTTTCTGAGACCAACATTCACTTGCTCTAAAGTAGGTCCACCCGCAGGTGGATAGGTGTGGCAGACCTCCCTCACGCCAACAGGATATCCAGGAAAAAAACTTAACGATGAGGACAAAATAGCAGCATATTGCGACCGAACTATGCCAGTCCAAGCAAATCCGCCGACGACTTTGACACAATTGGTACGGCAATACGCGTCTGCATGGGTACACTCGTCCCAATTTCCCTTTCGGAAAACCAGTTCTATTAAATTGTACGTTGGTTGCCCCTCAATGACACCTATTGCCTGGAGAAGGCCCACCTTTTTGGGCCATGGACCGAATGGGTCGACAGAAGACCACGGCTCGAAGCTATTACAAAGTGCGCTCTTAGTTTTTTTGCCTTCGTTACTTTCGTCAATACAATCCAGCAATGCTCCGAACTGAGAATTATCAATGTTCATAAACATGTGCTTCACTACGTCAACGTACTCAGGCTCGAACAGTTTCTCGAGCGAAGCGTCAACAGTTATCCTCCAAATCCGAAGTAGATCCGCCATATCTCGATCAAACGCTTCCAATAGAACTGGAAGCAAGTCAGCACTACGCTCCCAATGAGCTTGATTTTCTCTATGTGCTTGCCAAAACGAGTCGACGTCAAACCCAAGGCGGGAACCAGGGCCAAAACGGGCGACTATGTCTGAAGCCACCCCAACAGCATCAAGAAACGCAAATTCATCGTGGTGGTGCATGGATGCTGCTAATTCAGGACCTCTTTCGCTGTAAAACGCAATAAAGTCAGAGGCTCGCTTCCTTAAATCATCCGCCTGTTCGTGTGGAAATTCTTTCCACATACTTTCGTTTGTGAAATTATAAAATTTTACCGCCTCAAGAATGTTAGCAATTACTACAAAAACTTTCGAATCGTCCATGGGGCGATTGGATTTCAAGCTATCCCAACTTCCGCCAACAGTGGAAACGAACGGCGGGCGGCTAACGCCATTAACCACGAAGTTATTAATCTCCTCTACCTTCTCAACGAGATCAACTGTAATAGTATTCATCTCACGTTGCGACAAAGCAGCCAATGTCCTGGCAGCAGATTGCGCAGACTGACTCATAATGGACTCTTGAGAGTTTCTATTCTCAAAGAAATTCCAATTAACGTCCCTTTGGATTCTATCAAGCTTTTCCGAAAGCGCGTAAATATCTGCACGAATCCGATCCTCGGAAGAATCGATCAGATAATGAATAGACCCAAGCGCAAATTGAATGTCACTAACTTGATTTTCAATTTCTCCGATACCCTCAAGAATTGACATTTGATTCCAAAAAAGGTCTTGATATCTGACCCAATCGGCATCGACTTCTCCTCGCTTGTCTACCACTTCCCAAAGCGATACGGCTGCCTTGTAGATCCCTATGATTATGTTTGCCTTTTCCAAATCCGAGACCAAATCAATTTTCCGCCCCTTTGCTTCCAGGGAAAGCTTCAACTTACTGACACCAAAAGCTATGTCACTCATATTTTTCATGAATATTAAAGCCGAGACATCTGATTGTCCCAGTGCATTAGCTGTGGTGATCAGGTTGTTCATCATGGAACCGAAAGCAATGTGCTCAGCATTGATTTCGACTGCGATGTCAGATAGGCGCTCCGAAGATTGATCACTATCGATTTCAGGCCAAATCGAGTGACTCGCGTTCCACCATTTCTGGAATGGATAAAAATCCTCGGAAAGCGCTTCTCCAAGTATCAAATCGTTCAGTCGTCCAACATCCATAATGTTCGAATATGCCGCATCGGTGATCCAGTCATCTGCGATGGAATAAAACTCTTCTTCTGTAATTTCTTTGCTGCCCCCCCACAACTTCTGCTTCAAAAACCTGGCAAATGAAGTCCAATCCGATTCAATCTGTCGCCTCTCTACATTTCCTAGACTTTCAAGATCGCTCAAAATGAGTGCTCTTAACCCAGGCCCGAATACTTCATTAATGTATTCTAATGGCTCCTGCTTCGGTTGAAACGTTAGGTCTTTTAACAAGATTTTGAGATTATTTAGCGGCCGATACTCATTTGCGTCGAACTCTGACTTAAAAAGGGCATCGGCAACCCCTCGAACAGTAGCTTGCTGCGACACAAGGCTACGCGCTTCTTTCAAGATATCTTCGTCAGTCAGGGGCGCAAGCCCCATAAACCTTCGGGAAAGGCCCACTATCGCAGGCTTCAAATCTAATGATAACGCAAATCCGATACCCGCAGGCGGCCCTATAGAAAACCCAACGCCAAGTGGTGAGCCCTCGCCAAAGTAAGTATCGATCGCTTCCGCATACCTATGCATTTCGAAAAGCTTCTGGGCTCTATTCCATGCAATTGTTTGCGGTGTATTCTGAAGACCTTTAGAAATTTCGGCGTTAAAGTAGGCCAAGTGTTTTAAGTATAGAAGAGGATCATTGCTCACCTTCTCCACGTAACTCTCAACAAAGAATTGCTTGGCAATCGTTTCAGATACTTGGTCTGAGCGCACTGGCTCAGCCAATCTAAAGACATCAAGAATAGACAAGCATATCACGAAGAAAAGGGTATTGGAAAGTACTTTCATTTTCTTTGTTGCCACCACCTGTATGCGACCAAGCTCTTATAGTTCAATCTTCTCCACTTTCCGTTCCTAAATGAAAAGTGCTGTTGCGTGTCATAAAGCCAAACATAGGGGCCCATTTTCGATCCCACAATCTTAAACTTACTTCCGTCCCACCCCCAAACATCGCTACATTCTGTGCCTTGCACTCCAAGAGGTCCGCAGCTTGTCGAAGCAGTTAAAGCCAGCCGCCTTTCCATTATGCCTTCAACCTTTAATCTTGCTGGCAGAATGTCTACCTTCCAGAAACCACTTTTTAAATTTACAAAAACCAGACTACGCTCACAGCCACGGCCCTGGGCACACCTTCCCTTTTTCCCTGTTATACAACTGGCATCGGCTTCAATTACAATATCATTCAAGCTCCCGTTGGTTAAATTGACGTAACTCACCTCCCTGTCCTTTGGCCCAATTCTTTCGCAATATTTGTTTTTGCGTTCGGATAGATAGGTAAATGGGTCTGCTATCTTTAGGATTTCGTCGGCGCTTTCTGGCGGTTGAAGTTGATACAAGATTCCAGAATCAGAAAGGTATCTTTTGGCATTGTTGCACCAGTCGTATCGATAATCGCCGGAGGTTTCCCAGTTTGCGGCGGGCGGGCAGAAATGCTTGAAGGCCCTTTGGCGGCTCCATCCCTTCTCGATCGCCGAAAGTACTTCTATGTCCCATTCGAGATAATCTAAGGTTTCCGGTCTAACTTCGGAGAGTCGAATATTTAGAGAGCCACAGTCTTCAAGTGGGCAGTCGAAATATAGAGAAAGCACCTGTCCGAATGAGTATCTTCTCCGCAGTCTTAAGCTATTCAGGTCCAGCTCGTTAGTAACAGCATCCCCCTGTGCTTCAAATTTTTCTAATTGTCCCGGCAGTGACCGGCCTTGCGTTCTCTCAATGTTCAGCTTAGATCCGTCCTCTCCGGCGACAATTTCAAGAATATACCTTGAGACGATCCATTCCGTTGACGTTTCCTCGTCGATATTGAAGCAACCCTTGGCGCAGTATTCATTTATTTTTGATATTTGACCTTCTTTGTCGAAGAAGTCGACGGCCGCTGTTCTTGCATTTACGATGTTAATGTTGAGCACAATTATTAAGATGAGAAGAAGCGGATTGAAACTTCTTGGACCCATTGTCACGATCCTATTTTCAAAGGCGTTTTCTCTCCCCTATCCGCCTGACAGGGCCTCAAATACGCTCACTACGGGAATACGATTCATTAGAAAAATTTTGATTCGACAGTTTCAGCTTTATCAGACCTATCTTTCGTACGACAACAAAGAATCAATCGTGTGACGCGATCTCTTCAAGAGCCTGAAGAAGATTATCTATTTGCTGCGGGTCTGTCGACGGCATCACCATTTGGTTCATCGAATATTCATCCAGTCCGAGCTTCCTCAACAAAATTGAGCAGTCGCTCGCGTCGTTATAGCTTGGATAGCCCGCCTCCTTCAGGTAGCGACCATACACCGCACCAAGATTTTCAGTTCCATTTTCTGTCTCTACGCTTAGTTTTCGTGGATTTTTAAAAACATCGTCTCCGAATCTTATGTACATACGCTCGTTTGACTCATTAATTGCCTCAAGCAATTTCTCTGCTATTTGAGATAGCTCGGATTCGCTTCTTGCTTGATCATATGGGGCTTTGCATAGTTCTTGCGCGTGTACTTGTGAAACCATGATACTGCCAATGGCGAGCGCAGTCGCTAGTTTATCCATGTTTCATCTCTCCTTTCTTCTCTCCAAATGATATTGGATGGTCGCGTACAGTTTGGCATGGACCGGTTCATCTGTAAAACTTGATCTTTAGCTTTGAGCTCGCTGTTTGTGAGTGTTTGCAGAGCCTAAAATTTCAGCCGGGACTGGCTTATTGGGATGAGCTGTCTTCCAACCATTCTACTGCCATCTTTCCGGTCATAAGCGGAGAAAAAGCGCATCTGATGGACATCAAGGTTCTAGGTATTGACTTAGTGAAGAGAATTGGCAGTCCCTCAGTGCTGCGCACCGTAGGAGCGGTCGTCTTCCGCTAATTTCTCCAGCGATATCAAATTATGGACATTCTGAAAGGGCTTACGCCTCTTGTCGTCACGACGGTATCCTGAGGCGACGCACATCGCATCAGGCACTTTTTGTCTTCAGAAGGGGCATGAGTCTTGATTGTTTTCGCCGCTCTATGTCCGGCCCTATGTGAAGGTTCACAAGAAGAATGACCGTGATGCGGAGGCATTTGCCATGACCGTGACGCGGTCAACGATGTCATTTTCCGCAATTAAATCGGAAGAAAATTTTGTTGCTCAAGCTCGTCATCTTGCGCGGGAACGTCTGGTGATAGGCAGTGTTGATTTTGGCTGATAACTGACTCGGTAGTCTGCAAAGTCTTCACTTAGAATTGATCCATCCGAACGTATTGCCCTGACGGATTCATTTCATCGTCTATCTGCTGGTGTGGAGAAATATCAACCAAGCATAACTCCCGTCCGGCAGGAGGCATGAACCGTTTCGCACTCCCGAAACCACAATATCCATTAGCCTATCGAAGAGCAAAGATAATTGGAACAATTGGCCAGTTTGAGACTGCGATCAATGACAAATTTATGATAGACATACCATTCAGATCATGTGCTACTCAAAGCCCACTGCCGAGCAGTGCCATAAGTTTTTGCTTAGATTAGCCGAAAATTGAAGTGGCCAGCCCAGAGGCAGTCCGGTGACGCATCCATCAACCGAGCAGCCTCATCAAACAACAATAAGCCCAACAATAACCCCCATTTTTGAAGTCAGCTTTCTCAGACCCCCACCCCCCCTCCTAAGCCCGAGAAATTTTCCTGTCCTCCTGTCGCCCAGCGACTTTGGGTCTGCCATTAGACCTTGCCCCTGTGTCATGTCTTCGAAGGTGGCGCTTTGTATGCCTTATGGATCGGTTCTGCATTTTGGCAGACGGTCCGCCACAAAATCATAGACATCAATGACACACAGGAGGGCATACCATGTTGGTAGGCTACGCACGAACTTCGACCCTCGAACAGAAAGCAGGCCTAGAGGCTCAGACAGAGTCACTGAGGGCCATTGGGTGCGAACGGGTATGGGAGGAGCAGATAAGCTCTGTTGCGCTCAGAGAGGGCCTTGAGGAGGCTCTACGGTTCTGCCGGGAAGGTGACCTATTGGTCGTAACCAAGCTGGACCGTCTGGCCCGTTCAGTTCGCCATTTGGGAGAAATAGTAGAGGGTCTTTCGGAAAGAGGGATTGGGCTACGCGTCCTCGACCTCGGGCTAGATACTTCTAACGCCACAGGCAAACTAATGCTGAACGTTCTCGGCTCGGTGGCCCAATTCGAAAGGGAGATGATGCTGGAACGGCAACGGGAAGGCATCGCAAAGGCCAAAGCTGAAGGCAAGTACAAAGGCCGGAAGCCGACAGCTCGGATGAGGTCAGATGAAGTCCTCGCCATGCTGGCTCAAGGATACGGCAAACGGGAAACCGCCCAGCGCCTTGGGGTGTCTGAGAGGTCCGTGTTTCGGATCATAAAATCAGGCAAACCGATAGTGGAAACTTAAAACTGACAAACTCAAATAGAATGACACTTCGCCTTATCGAAAAAGACGCCAAAGCTGCTTTGTCTTTGGCGTCACTAGCCATATCCAAGGCAGCTTTAAGACCAAATGCTTCGTAATTGGACAGTGCTCAAACACTCTAAGCCGACTTAATTCGCAGTACCGGGATTGAAGATCTCGCCAAAACAATGTCCTGTAGGCGGAATGAAAATACTTAGGAAACATCTATGCCGGACAGATTCATTTTCAGGCAGGTCTATGCCGGTGACTTGAGCAGATTTCTTGCCGATGGTGAGATACGAGCTAAAAACCATGCGGTGCCACAGCCCTGTCATCAAACATCATACCAAGATATTGTGGATCGTCGCGGTACGGCAGAGTTTATGATGCCGTGCGGTGGGGTCGTGAACGATTACGTCCCCTTTTACTTCTCGCCTCTAACCTCGTTCACCTACACAATCCATCGCGGTAACGTGCCGCTTCGCTCTCCGGACGGTGCTCACTTGGGTCTTGCTCGTGATGATGAGCGCATTTTCTTCGTTTGTAGCGTAGAACATCTAAGACATAGTGGGTTGGAGTTCTGCTTCACGGACTTCCCTTTGAACTCTCAAGTCCCACAGCCCTGCATCGAACAAAGCCTTGATAGGTTGGAACAACATGTGCACTGGGGAGTCTTCGATGACAGCCCGCGAGTGGCTAGCATTCAGGAGATTGGGTATAAAGGCGTCTGTAAGTATTTCAAGAACTGGGAAGATCCGCCAGAGTGGCAACTCCGCAGCCAAAAGCGGATGGCTGAGTTCCTTATACGGGGCGCGCTACCCTTGAGCTACGTTTCCTGCATCGTTGCCAAATCAGTTGATATGCGTGATAACCTGCAGTTGGGCATGGATGCCTCCGACTGGAATATACCAATCCTCTCGAAACCGGGATGTTACTTTTAATGCCGATCACCTTCAAAAAAGGGAATATGTTCGAGGAGCCGGTTCAGGCTTTGGTGAACACCGTTAACTGCGTTGGCGTCATGGGCAAAGGCGTTGCGCTGGAGTTCAAGAACCGTTGGCCCGCCAACTTCAAAGCATACAGAAAACTGTGCGACTCTGACGGACTAAGGCCGGGGCAGATGTTTGTATTCGACACTAAGGAGCTCTTCGCAGACGAGGGACCACGGTTTCTGATTAACTTCCCAACGAAAGCTCACTGGCGGTCAAAGTCCAAAATGTCTTACGTTGAAGACGGGCTGGATGCTCTCGCCGATTCAATCCAGTCCTATGGCATTGAAACCATCGCGATCCCGCCATTGGGGTGTGGCAACGGTGGGCTAGATTGGGCCGAGGTGAAGCCCTTGATAGTCTCGAAGCTCTCCAAGTTAGAGGGGGTTGATATTGTCGTTTTCGCCCCGAAGGAGGCAGACGACGAACCCGAATTTGTGCATTCAGGTTTCCCTATGACTTACCCTCGGGCTGTTCTTCTGAGAAGTTTGAACGATCTGGAGAGGTACTTCGATGGCTCATTCGACAGAATTTCCCTGCAAAAGATCGCATACTTCCTCCAAGCTTTTGGTGTTGATTTTAAGTTGAAATTTTCACGTAACCTGCACGGCCCTTATTCGGACACATTGAAGACAGCTTATGTTGCGCTTGAAGAGAATGGGATGATCAGCGGCTTTGTGGGAGGAGATAGACAGGCGCATGTGACCAACAGCGGATGCGCTGTTGCCGACGAGTTCCTTGGTAAGTCTTCAGTCGGCAGCGACGAAATCATTGATCGTCTGAGCAAACTTGTTCAGGGATACGAAAGCCCTTACGGCTTGGAGCTCCTGTCTTCGGTACATTGGCTGGCCCATCATGAAGGGCATTATCCTGTAGAGAAGATCATCGAAGAGATGATGGGATGGAACGAAGGCAAGCGCAACTCTTTCAGCGAGAAGGCTATCCGCACTGCATATGAACGCCTTCAGGACGATGGCCTTGTAAACTGAATGGTAAATCGAACTCCAAGTACTTTTTCTTTGGGAGCAAGCCTTGCACTAGTTCGCTTGCTCCATTGAATTTTCTTATGGGACGTACAGGCAATCAGACATAAAGCCGATATTGATTATCGTCTCTTGCGCCGCACACCGGATGCACGGTGGCCATAATGACGCAACCGCGCAGCACAAGCCCGACAAACAAAACTTCACATTACGCAGTCCTAGCACCAAGCGCAGTTTCCACAGCCAAACTCGGATCGCCACTTAACGGCCCCCTCTCGCGGATGAGTTTTTGATCGTGCGCGAGCGCAGAGCGTTAACCGGACAATGCCTGAGTTTCTATGGACGCCTCACAACAAGACTGAACGCAACATGTGTGGTCCATGTGTGTGGTTAGCGTATGTGGGAACAAGACTGAACGCCCAATCAAGACCTTGATAATAAATGATAAAGTGCCAAAATAAAGTGGTGGCGGAAGAGGTGGGATTCGAACCCACGGATGCTTTCACATCGCCGGTTTTCAAGACCGGTGCAATCGACCACTCTGCCACTCTTCCATTGCGACCTTGCCGGCGCAACCAGCACCGGTCCGAGATAATGGCAAGAGCCATGCATCGTTCCGGTGCAGATGGCGGTTTATGCGCGAGACTACATTCAGGCAAGCAAAAAACCGGTAAATCTTATCCAGTTTGGATCAGGAGACTTTCAAAGATCGATTTTAGCCGATATGATTTTGTCAATCGGGGATCATTCACCCCGGAGCAGCAGACCGGAAAACCGGCAGCAGGGCAAAAAAGCCCGAAATCAGGCAAAGGACTTCGATGATGAGCGAAGCAGCATTGGGCAGAAGGCGTGGTATCCGTCTGGCGGGTGCCCTACTTGCCACCGCCGCCCTCGGCGCGTGTTCCGAAGGTGACTCGCTGGCTTTCCTGCAACCAAAATCCGAAGGTGTCGAAGTTGCGCGCAACGAAACTTCGACCACCAAGCTGGTTGAAAGGGACGTAGAGGCGCCGGACGTATTCTCCGCGACCGAAGCGGGGTTGTGGGACGGGCGGCCATCGCTTGGCGGTGTCTGGGTGGCCCACCCGGATGTTTCGGAACCCGAACGCGTGATCATCCGCAATACCTCGAACGACAAGTTCGTCATTGGTGCTCTTTTCCGGCGAGAGCGGGATATCCCCGGGCCGCGCCTTCAGGCAAGTTCGGATGCCGCCGCGGCGCTTGGGATGCTGGCGGGCGCGCCTGTACAGCTGAACGTCACCGCCTTGCGCCGCGAAGAAGTCTCGCCAGAGCCCAGTGCAGCACCTACAGCCGCCGCGCCGGTGGCCGATGAACCGGCTGATGCAGATGCGGAAATCGCAGATGCTGCAGCTATCGCTATTGGCGACACCGCTGCACCGGTCGAAACCGAAGTTCTTGATACCGCGACAGCAACGGCCGCTAACACAGAGCCACCGGCTCCGAAAAAAAGCTGGTTTGGAGCCGGGTTGTTTGGCAAGCGCAACAAGGACGTGGGCGAGCCCCTGAACGCGCTTGATCCGCAGCCCATTGCCGCCTCGGCCCCAAGCGTCGAGACCAAACCGCTGGCCAGCTCTTCGCCGCCACCCCAGAAGTCATCTCTGGACAAGCCCTATGTGCAGATCGGCATATTCAGCGTAGAAGAGAACGCGAATAACACTGCCGATCAGATGCGTAACAACGGCATCGTGCCAACCGTGTTTGAACAATCCTCGAACGGCAAGGAATTCTGGCGGGTCGTCGTCGGCCCGGCGCAATCCAGTTCCGAACGCGCTTCCCTGCTGAAAAAGATCAAGGGAATTGGCTTTTCGGATGCTTATGCCGTGACCAACTGACAGGAGCCTTTTTGGTGACTATTGCTGCCCGTTTCGTTGCCGCGCCGCTCGCGCTCATTTTCTTTGCCCTGCCCGCCTACGCTTTTGATACCAAGGCGCGGGCTGCCTATGTTCTGGACCAGACAACGGGCACCATCCTTATGGACAAGAATGCGCACGAGCCCCTGCCACCGGCCTCGATGTCAAAACTGATGACACTTTACGTGGCTTTCGAGGCCATTCGCGACGGCAGGCTGACGCTTGACGAACGCCTCCCCGTGTCCAGCCACGCCATGAGCTACGGCGGCTCGACCATGTTCCTCGATACGCAGGATCAGGTTCGCGTCGAGGATCTGCTGCGCGGCATCATTGTGCTGTCCGGCAACGATGCGTGCGCCGTCATCGCCGAGGCACTGAGCCCGGATGGCACGGAACCGGGATTTGCCCGCTATATGACACAGCGCGCCGAGCAGATGGGGCTTGAGAATTCGACCTTCATGAACTCGAACGGTTGGCCTCAGGCGGGTCATCGCATGTCGGTGCGCGACCTTGCGGTTCTCGCGCGGCACCTGATCGAAGATTTCCCGGAATTCTACCCGCTTTTTGCGGAAACGCAGTTTGAATTCGACGGGCGCGCGCCTTCGAATATCAACAACCGCAACCCGCTCCTGAACATGGGTATCGGCGCGGACGGGCTGAAAACCGGTCACACGAACGAAGCGGGCTATGGTCTTGTGGGATCGGCCAAGCAAGGCGACCGCCGTGTCATCTTTGTAATTTCAGGTCTAGACAGCGAGCGCGCCCGGGCAGAGGAGGCAGGCGCCATCGTTAACTGGTCGTTTCGCCAATTTGCCGAAAAAACCGTCGCCAAGGCCGGTGAACCAATCGCCGAAGCAGAAGTCTGGATGGGACGCGAGCAGACGGTAAGCCTTGTTGCTCCGGACGATCTCGAAATTTTGCTGCCCGTTCTTTCGTCGGGACCGCTTACGGCGGAAGTGGTCTATCGCGGCCCGATCGAAGCACCGATCGAACAGGGCCAGCAATTGGCAGAGCTTGTCATTACGCCAGAGGAATTGCCCGAAGTTCGGCTGCCGCTGGTCGCCGAACACGCCGTACCCTACGGCGGCTTTCTGGTTAAAGTCCGCACAGCGGCAGAACTGTTGCTTGCGCGCTTTACTCAAGGACCGGCGGAGCAGACGTGACAGACAAGCCTGCCGCGCGGAACACCGGCTGTTTCATCACATTCGAGGGGATTGACGGATCGGGCAAGTCCACGCAGGCACATTTGCTTGCCGAAACGCTGCGTGAGCAAGGCCTTACCGTTCGCCTGACACGGGAACCGGGCGGATCGCCCGGAGCCGAAGAAATACGCACGCTTGTACTTGAAGGCGATCCCGAACGCTGGTCGGCGGAATCGGAGATACTTTTGTTCACCGCCGCGCGACGCGATCATATCGAACGGACGATCCTCCCCGCCCTTGAGGCGGGAGAGATCGTGATTTGTGACCGTTTCGCGGACAGCACCCGGATGTATCAGGGTTTGTCCCGGGGTGATCTGCGCCAGATGGTCGATCAGCTTCACGAGCTGATGATCGGTCTGGAGCCAGACCTGACGTTGTTGATCGATATGGACCCCGAAACCGGTCTGGACCGTGCGCTTGCCCGCAAGGGCAGCGAGGAACGTTTCGAGGATTTCGGACCGGATCTGCAACGCCGCATGCGGCAGGGATTCCTCGATCTCGCTCAGGAGTTCCCGGAAAGATTCCGGATCGTCGATGGGAACCAGAAGGTTGAAACCATAGCTGCACAGCTGGCCGGGATCGTGCTAAAGCACATCGCATGAGTGAAGAGAACGACCGACCGGATCAGGCGCCCGGTGCCCCCCATCCCCGCGATACCTCTCGTCTTATCGGGCAGCATCACGCCGAGAACGCGTTTCTCGAGGCCTTTGCCTCGGAAAGGCTTCACCATGGCTGGCTGATCACCGGTCCGAAAGGCGTTGGCAAAGCGACTCTTGCCTGGCGGATTGCCCGTTTCCTGCTGGCCACCCCCGATGCCGAGGCGGACGGCGGTATATTCGGCGCGCCCCCTCCCCCGACGACCTTGGACATTTCGTCGGACCACCCGGTGTCGCACCGGATGGCCGCCTGGGCCGAGCCGGGCCTTGCCTGCATCACCCGATCCATCAACGAAGATACGAAAAAACTGCGCAACGAGATCGTGGTCGAAGACATCCGCAAACTCGGGAAGTTTTTCGGACTTTCCGCCGCTGACGGCGGGCGTCGCGTGGTGATTGTCGATAGCGCGGACGAGATGAACACAAGCGCCGCGAACGCCTTGCTGAAAATGCTCGAAGAGCCGCCGGCGCGCACGACGCTTTTGCTTGTCTCGCATCAGCCCACGCGTCTGCTGCCGACCATCCGCTCCCGGTGCCGAATCCTCAGGCTGTCGCCTCTTGGTCCGGACGATATGGCCGCCGCACTGGCCCAAACGGGCATCGAGCTGCCGCAGAACAACGATCATCTTGCCGCCCTGGCATCGGGATCGGTCGGAGCTGCCCTGCGCATCGCAGCCCTTGGAGGCATGGAGATGTACGCAGAGCTGGTCGGATTGCTGGCCAGCATGCCGCGCACTGATCGCGCGCGTGCCCTCGCTCTTGCAGAAGCAGCGGCCCAGAGAAACGCAACAGACAAGTTCGAACTGCTTTTGAACATGTTCGATATCCTGATGTCTCGTTTGGCGCGGACCGGATCAACGGGCGAGGCTCCCCTGCCCGAAGCCTGCATCAACGAGTCCGAAACGCTTCGCTCGCTTGGTGGAAACGCTCAAAAAGGCCGCGCATGGGCGGAAGTTTCTGCCGAGATCACGGCGCGCACCCGGCACGGCAAGGCGGTGAACCTTGACCCCGGCTCGCTTGTCCTAGATACGGTCTTCAAGATGCAGGAGACCGCTGCCCGCTAGGGCCGTCGCATCGCAACGGCACGCGTCGCGCGACCAAAGCAAGCCAAGAAGACACCAAGGCGTATGACTCAGACACCAGAAATTACCGATAGCCATTGTCATATCGACTTTCCCGATTTTGAGAACCAGGTTGAGCAGATCATTGAAAATGCGGCCGACGCTGGCGTAACCCGCATGGTGACGATCTGCACGCGGCTGAAAAACGAACCGAAAGTTCGCAAGCTTGCCGAGGATCATGCCTCCGTTTTCTATGCCGCCGGTACGCACCCAATGAGCGCCGCCGAAGAACCGCTGACTTCTGTAGAGGAACTGGTCGAATTGGCGAAGCATCCCAAGTTCGTTGGGATCGGAGAAACGGGTCTCGATTATCACTACACCGCCGAAAGCGCCGAGATCCAGAAGCAGTCCTTGCGCATTCATATTGCCGCAGCGCGGGAAACGCAGCTGCCGCTGATCATTCATTCGCGCGCGGCCGACGAGGATATGGCGCAGATCCTCACCCAAGAATTCAAGGCCGGTGCTTACCCCTGTGTGATGCATTGCTTTTCTTCCGGGTCCGAACTGGCCAAAGCCGCAATCGATCTGGGGTTCTACCTGTCCATGTCAGGCATCGCGACCTTCCCGAAAAGCCAGGAGGTGCGCGACATCTTTGCGGCCGCGCCGGTGGACCGCATCCTTGTCGAAACGGACAGCCCCTATCTGGCGCCGAAACCATTCAGAGGAAAGCGCAACGAACCTGCCTATACGGTGCACACGGCAAAGGTAGGCGCCGAGCTTTTCGGCATGGATTACCGGAGCTTTGCAGCCCAGACGCAGGAAAATTTTGATCGCCTCTTTGCCAAGGCCGCGAAATACAAGGACGCTGCCTGATGGGAGAAATGCGCTTTACCATCCTCGGGTGCGGGTCTTCAGGCGGGGTTCCAAGACTGGGCGGTCACTGGGGCGACTGCGATCCGACAAACCCCAAGAACACCCGGCGCAGATGTTCGATGCTGATCGAGCGGGACGGGCCTGATGGTACGACCACGGTTCTGATCGACACGACTCCTGACCTGCGACAGCAGCTTCTGGATGCGAAAATCGGCAAGCTCGACGCAGTCGTCTACACGCATTCCCATGCCGATCACGTGCACGGGATTGATGACCTCCGCATGATCGTCTTCAACATTCGCGCTCGACTTCCCGTCTGGGCGGATGGCGACACGCAGAACGCGCTGTTTTCCCGGTTTGGATATGCCTTCGTACAACCCGAAGGCTCACCCTACCCTCCGATCCTCGAGATGAAGACCATTGACGGCCCCTTTGAAATCGACGGACCCGGCGGCAAGATCAACCTAAGGCCGTTCCGCGTCGCCCACGGTTCAATCGACAGTCTCGGGTTCCGCATCGGCGATCTTGTCTATCTGCCGGATGTGGCAGAAATCTACGACGAATCCTGGAGCGCGCTCGAAGGGCTGGACTACTTCATCGTCGACGCGCTGCGGCGCGACCCGCATCCCACGCACGCGCATCTTGCGCGAACGCTCGAATGGATCGAGCGCCTGTCCCCCGCAAATGCGGTTCTCACCAATATGCATATCGATCTCGACTACGAGAAGGTGACGCAGGAAACTCCATCGAACGTCAGCTGCGCCTATGACGGCATGACGATCCGCATTCCCGTATAAGATCAGGATCGAACCTTAATGTTCCAGAGCCTGATCGACGTCATCCTGCCTGTCTTTCTGGTGATCGGCGCAGGCTATGGATGTACCCGGGCCGGATACCTGAACGCGGAACATATCAACGGTCTGATGAAGTTCACGCAGGGCTTTGCCGTACCCTGCCTGCTCTTCAATGCGATTTCGCATATCGATCTGGCTTCTGGCTTTGACCCGCGGCTGCTCGCGTCGTTTTACATCTCGGCCGCCTTGTGTTTTTCAGTGGGCATCACCGGTGCGCGCCTGCTTTTCAAACGCGACTGGGAAGACTGCGTGGCAATCGGATTCGCCTGCCTGTTCTCGAACTCGGTCCTGCTTGGCCTGCCCATCACCGAGCGCGCCTTTGGGCCCGAAGGATTAACCGGCAACTACGCGATCATCGCCTTCCATGCGCCATTTTGCTACGGCCTTGGCATCACGGCTATGGAGCTGGTACGGGCGCGCGGCAAATCCAGTGGCGCTTTTGTCGGAGCGGTCTTCGCGGCGATGTTCCGAAATGTGCTCGTGATCGGGATCGCGATGGGCTTCATCGTCAATATCTCGGGTTACACCATCCCGTCCGTCGTGGATGACGCGCTCGCGCTCATCATCCGCTCCGCCCTGCCCTGTGCGCTATTCGCCCTTGGCGGTGTGCTTGTTCAGTACCGGCCCGAGGGCGATTTCCGTGCCATCGCTTTTGTGTGCACAATTTCGCTGATGCTGCACCCTGCTCTTGTCTGGGCCTTCGGGACAGCCACGTCGCTCAAGCAGGACCTTTTCCGCTCGGCGATAATGAACTCCTCGATGGCACCCGGCTTCAATGCCTATATCTTCGCCAATATGTACGGTCGCGCCAAACGGGTCGTGGCTTCATCGGTTCTTATCGCCACGGGTACCTCGCTGGTCACCGTCTGGTTCTGGCTGATTATGCTGGGGGCGCATTAGGGCGCGGGATCAAGGAGCGCCCTCAGAGGTGCCATTTCGCCCGCTCTCATGCGGCCGTCCTTTTGAATGAACAGCCCGCGGATCTCGCTGCCGGATACCACAACCCTGTCACCCACCTTTCCCTCATACCCAAGCGTCAGGGTCTTGTCGCTCCACTTTTCGATGGACAGGACCAGAGACATCTCATCCCCCTCGACCGCCGGGGACGGGAAGTTGGCTTTGACGTCGATCAGGCCGATTCCCTTGGCACCAAGCTGTGCACAGATCGCATTGTGGCCCCCTGCCCGTTCGGCGAGGAAAGTATGAAAGCAGCGATCAAACCAGCGGAAATAATTCGGATAGAAGACAATCGCAGCCGGATCGCAATGACCGAAACTGATGCTGATTGGCAGTGTGAATTCGCCCAACTTGATGTCCTTCCGTTTTGCCACTGGTCACGATACGTCCGGTCCTAGCCCAAGGCCAGCAGGTTTGAAAACCGGGCAGTTCGAGTTTAGCGGTTCTAAACGTTTGGAACGCGCGGTGTGCCCCAAAGCATGGGATGAAACGAACCGTGCATGCCTACCCGAAAGAGCAAGATCACTCAGGAAGAACGGCGGTCGCCTCTATTTCCACCAAAGCCTCGTCCTCAACAAGGGCAGCGACAACGACCATGGTCATTGCAGGGAAATGATATCCCATGACTTCACGGTAGGCGCGTCCTACGTCAGCCTGCCGCTTCACGTATTCCTGCTTGTCCGTGACATACCATGTCAGCCGAGCGATATCTTCAACGGCTCCGCCTGCAGACGTAACCACATCGCGAATATTCAGCAGCGCTTGGCGCATCTGTCCGATGAAATCGGAGGTCTCGAACACCTGATCCGCGTTCCAGCCGATCTGACCGCCGACGAACAACACGCGACCTTCGGCGAGAATGCCATTTGCATAGCCTTTTGCCGGCTTCCATCCTTCGGGATGTACGGTGATCGCAGCCATTACGGAGTCTCCCTCATCATGCAGGGCGATTTTTCCCGTCTCGCCGAGAAACTTCAAGCCTAAAATATATTTTCGGCAGAGTGACGTTCTGGGCGTGCTGTTACGACACAGGGGAATGCTTGTAGAAGTTGGTCAGAAAACCTTGAAGGTCATGGTCGTCAAAGACCTTTCTATGCCTTCGATATCAAGCAGATGGTCGTTAATGAACTTGCCGACATCGGCATCCGCGGGGATGTAGAGTTTCATCAGAAGATCGAAATCGCCGCTGGTCGAATAGAGTTCAGAATGAATTTCACGCAGAGCGATGGCTTCGGCCACCTTGTAGGTTGTGCCCGGTTTGCAACGAATCTGAATGAAGACGCAGGTTGACATGACAAGGCCCCTATCTTGGTTTTTCAGGCAACCTGACACGCGGAACTTGGACAAGCAATCCCCGCCACGGGGGAGCTGAAGGAAATGCAGAAATCCATTGGATTGGCTCGGCACGCTCCCTATAAGTCCGCAACAGCCAAGGAAATTGACCATGCGACGCGCCGAAATCAGCAGAAAGACAGCAGAGACAGAAATCTCCGTGAAGATCAATCTTGACGGCACCGGTACCTATGACAACCGGACCGGCGTCGGGTTCTTCGATCACATGCTGGACCAACTGGCGCGCCATTCGCTGATCGACATGGAAATCAGCGCCAAGGGTGACCTGCATATCGACGATCACCACACGGTTGAGGACACTGGCATCGCGCTTGGCCAAGCCCTGTCCGAGGCGCTGGGTGACAAGCGCGGCATCCGCCGGTACGGGGAATGCCACCTGCCGATGGACGAGGCACTGGTGCGCTGTGCGCTCGACCTTTCGGGGCGTGCATATCTGAGCTGGGGGGTCGATATGCCGACACCCAAGATCGGTACTTTCGACACGGAGCTTGTCCGGGAGTTCTTTCAGGCATTTGCGGGGAATGGCGGCATAACCCTGCATGTTGACCGAATTCACGGCTTCAACAGCCACCATATTGCCGAAGCAGCCTTTAAATCGGTTGCCCGCGCCCTGCGACTTGCCGTCGAACAGGATCCAAGAAAATCCGACGCCGTGCCCTCGACCAAGGGCACTCTCTGAAACTTCTGCTGCCGAAGATCGCGCTGGCGCGCGATGCCTCCGGCGGGGATATTTTTTTACCCAAAGAAGGGGGCCGATCATCGCGACGGGCCCCCCCTGTTGATCGGGAAGAGTACGATGCTGACCGCGATAATCGACTATGAAAGTGGAAACCTGCATTCTGCGGAAAAGGCATTTCAGCGTATGGCGCGCGAAGTGGATGCGGGTGACGTTATCGTAACGGACAAAGCCGAAATCATCGCCAAGGCAGATCGGATCGTTCTGCCCGGTGACGGTGCCTTTCCGGCCTGTGCGTCATCCCTGCACGGTCATTCCGGCGTGTTCGACGCGTTGGTTGAGGCTGTCGAGGTCAAGGGCAAGCCGTTCCTTGGCATCTGCGTCGGCATGCAATTGATGGCGACCCTCGGGCGCGAATATGAAGAGACCAAGGGGCTGAACTGGATCGAAGGCGAGGTCATCAAGATCAAGCCGACGAACCCTGATTTGAAAGTGCCGCACATGGGGTGGAATGATCTGGTGATCGACGGGGAACACCCTATTTTCGACGGTATTTCGACTGGCGACCACGCATATTTCGTACACTCCTACCATTTTGTCGTCTCGGACAATATGCAGCGCCTGGCTCATGTGGATTACGGTGGGGAAGTGACGGCCATCGTGGGACGTGACACCATGTTGGGCATGCAATTCCACCCAGAGAAAAGCCAACAGACCGGATTGCGGTTCATTTCGAACTTCCTACGCTGGCGCCCCTGACTTGGGCGCCAGTCGAATAGTCGCGTTCTAGTCGACCCGCTTCCATGTCTGTTTTGAGCAGATGAGACCGCCGGCGACACATCCGCGCAACGCGAGACTGTCGCCTTCCAGTGCCATTTTTCCGATGTAGATCTTGTCGTTGGACGGCCGCCAGACCTTTCCGGCGTAGGTTCCCTCGCCATTTGGGACCATGTCTATCACGACAGTTTTTCCAAGATTGGGAGAGGCATATTCTCCTTGCTCATTGAAGGTCTTAACGAATACGCCGCAGATCGCGGCGCCGCAGGGGGCCATCTCGACGATCGCGTATGCGCCTGCATCGACTTCGGTCTGCCAACGACCCTCGATCGGGTCGGCCAGAGCAATCCCAGTTCCCGCAAGGAAAGCAAACACGCCGGCAATCAAATGTTTCATTTTTCACTTCTCCCCTTTTCCGCAACATCTCTGAGGCTGGATCCGCGATCAAGTCAGAAGGCGCCACGGCGTTGCAATTCGTGAAGCGGTTGTGCATAGCATGCGGGCCTCGGTCTGCTTTGCGAGGTAACACGATCCGAACCTTCAGGAAAACGACATGATTCTCTATCCGGCGATTGATCTGAAAGATGGCGCAGCCGTTCGGCTTTTGCGCGGAGACATGGAAAAGGCGACGGTTTTCAATACCGATCCTGCGGCGCAGGCGCTCAGCTTCGTAGAAGCCGGGTGTCAGTGGCTACACCTCGTCGACCTGAATGGCGCCTTTGAAGGCAAGCCGGTCAATGCTGGCGCCGTGGAAGCAATTCTCAAGCGCTGTGACGTACCGGCGCAGCTTGGCGGTGGCATCCGGGACATGGCGACCATTGAAAACTGGATCGATTGCGGCCTCGCCCGCGTCATTCTCGGGACCGTTGCCGTCGAGGACCCGTCACTGGTGAAACAGGCTGCCCGCGAATTCCCGGGTCAAGTGGCTGTGGGGATCGATGCGCGCAATGGCAAGGTTGCAACACGCGGCTGGGCCGAAGAAACCGATGTGAGCGCCACGGAACTTGCGAAATCCTTTGAGGATGCGGGTGTTGCCGCGATCATTTATACGGACATCAACCGCGATGGTGCTATGCAAGGACCGAATGTGGAAACGACAATGGAACTGGCCAATGCGGTTTCCATCCCTGTCATCGCATCCGGCGGCGTAAGCTCACTGGCGGATCTCAAAGCGCTTCGCGATTGCGGCGCGAAGCTCGACGGTGCCATCTCGGGAAGGGCCTTGTACGACGGTGCTCTCGACCTCGCGGAAGCCATCGAACTGCTGAACGAGTAAGCCTGCAATCCAATATGATCCGGTCAAGCGGCCATCGGCAGATCGTCCTCGCCCTGCCTATAGGCCAGATTGAACCGGATCCAGACATCCCCGTTCTCGTCCGGATCCATCGTGGCGACGATTGTGGGCACCAGGACAAAATCATGAGGGGTTCTGGCGAATCCCGACGGAACGCCAGCGCGAAAAGCCATTTGAGCTGGCGCTGAAATTTCAGCTGGCGTTTCCGCATGATCTTCAGAAGCTTCTCCAACTATATAAGCGCCTGCGGCAACTACGGATTGCTTCAACCGATCCATCGTTTCGGGTACTGAGCCTTTGGCGATGAACACTTCGAGTTCACAACTTTTCGGATTGGCCATGACGGCAAGAACAGTCTCAATCAGGTCGTTTTCCATGTTAGAACAAGCCTCGGATAGTTTCTTGATTGTTTTACTCTTCATGCTCAAAACGACTTGCCTGTGGATATCGTTCCAATGCAGGTGGTTGACATTGCCGTGACAGGACGGTCAACCAAGGCAAAACCCTGAAGGTATAAAATGCTCAAGACACGTATCATCCCCTGCCTCGATGTCGCCGACGGGCGGGTCGTGAAAGGTGTCAATTTTGTTGAATTGCGGGACGCCGGGGATCCGGTCGAATCTGCCAAGGCCTATGACGCAGCCGGGGCAGACGAGCTGTGTTTTCTCGACATTCACGCCACGCATGAAAACCGGGGAACGATGTTTGATGTGGTGCGCCGCACGGCCGAGCAGTGCTATATCCCGCTGACCGTAGGCGGTGGCGTCAGAACCCGTGAAGATGTCCGTGATCTGCTGTTGGCCGGCGCTGACAAGGTTTCTTTCAACTCGGCCGCAGTCGCGCGTCCGGAAGTCATTACCGAGGCATCGGCCCACTTTGGCAGCCAGTGTATCGTCGTGGCCATCGACGCAAAGACCGTAGCGCCGGGCCGCTGGGAGATTTTCACCCATGGTGGACGTCGGCCCACCGGCATCGATGCCGTGGAATTCGCCCGCCTGGTGGAGGAAAAAGGCGCAGGTGAAATCCTTTTGACCTCCATGGACAGGGACGGCACCCGTGCTGGATTTAACCTTCCCTTGACCAAGGCCATTTCAGACGCAGTTGACATCCCGGTCATCGCATCTGGCGGTGTTGGTACACTCGATCACCTTGTAGAAGGCGTCACACTAGGTGGCGCAAGCGCCGTTCTGGCGGCGTCCATTTTCCACTTCGGTGACTTTACAATTGCAGAGGCTAAAAAGCACATGGCCGATGCAGGCATACCGATGAGGCTGGAATGAGCGTTCTGGAAGAACTTGGCGCGACAATATCTGAAAGGCGTAACGCCTCGCCGGATAGCAGCTGGACAGCGCGTTTGCTTGCAAGCGGGCCTGAAAAATGTGCCGAAAAGTTCGGAGAGGAGGCTGTAGAAGCCATTATCGAAGCCGTGAAGGGCGACAAGGCGCGTCTGACGGCAGAAGCGGCCGATGTTCTTTACCATCTGCTCGTTATGCTGGCTTCGCGGGATGTGTCTCTTGAGGAAGTTCTGGCGGAACTGCAGCGTCGGCAATCGCAAAGTGGCATTTCCGAAAAGGCGTCCCGGGCTACGTAGAATCCCGACCAAGAAAATTGAATTTTCTTGGGAAATTTCTGAACAGAAATTTCAAACCACTAAAGTTTGGACGAAATGATCCCCGTGGCAAACCCGCCCATGCGTAATTCGCCGAACAGCCGCTGGTACTCGATCTTGGGACAGCGATCCTGGATCACCTTCACACCCCGGTCTTCGGCTTTTTGCGCAGCATCCGGATTCGTAACCCCGATTTGCATCCAGATGGCTTTCAATGTCGGAAATTGGTCGAGGGCTTCGTCGACAATGGGCGGCACAGCTTCGGACCGGCGGAAGATGTCGACCATGTCTACGGGTCGATCAATATCTGATAGAGATCCGATAACGGTCTTGCCAAACAGCGTCTCTCCCGCGTGCCCTGGATTTACCGGGATAACGTCGTAGCCTTTAAGCGAGAGGTAGCGTGCCACGTAAAAGCTTGGACGCACCGGATTGGCCGAAACGCCGACGACGGCAATGACGCGCACGCTCGTCAATATGGATTTGAGAAATTCATCGCTGTAATCTGTCATGGCGAAATTGCTACCCCTATCCTTCGCAAGAAAAAAGCGCCCAAAGCGAACTTTGGGCGCGAGGTACGGAACGAGGGACAGTAAAATGATGCGCAGGAGTTCCGGCCTGCGATCAATGGACAAATAAGCAACATATTCGACAAAAAAAGACCGGATCGCGAAACTGTGAGAATCAACGTTTGTACAACGCAGGCCAGTTCAAGTTCGCCTTCTGGATATTCGCCTCGGACTCCTGCGACCATTCCTGAAGAATACGTTCGTCATGCATGACGTAAAGCCGCCCGCCAACGATCTGCCAATTAAGGGGGTCACCTGAAAGCAGCAGGCCGCGAGAAACGCCATAGGCGCAATGCCCGCCATAACGCGGTGCATAGGCGCGTGGATTGGCTTCGAATCTTTGCAGATTTTCGGTGCTGGCAAAGTACCAGATCGCGCCCTTCCACATGATCTTCTTGTCCGAATGACCCCGCGTCGCCTCATGCCGGGTGAAATATGCGACCGTGTCATATCCCTGCAGCGCCACGCCATTGGGGGCATGGTAGGCCGACTGCTCCGCCAGCCCGGGGCGAACCAGTCCGAACAGGATCACGGTGATCAATATCGCAAAAACGCGCATGGGGTCTCTCTTTGGCTTTGACTACAAGATGCTCTCTTGCGCGCACGCTGGGAAGGTCGGTTACGCCGATGTGACCCTGGCACAAAGGTCTTGTGAACTTTGTTACACTGTCGAGCTTCGCCCACCTATCACGTGACAGCCACTGCAGTCTTACGGCATCTGACTACCCGATTCAGTGCAGCGTGGCATAGAGCGCCACCGCAGCGGCATTGGAAACGTTGAGGGAACCGAACGCCCCGGCTGCAGGAATGCGGACAAGCATATCTACCGTTTCCTTTGTCTTTTGCCGCAACCCCGGCCCTTCCGCCCCAAGCACAAGCGCAACCGGCCTTTCCTTGTTGCCTGCGAGCGCCTCACCGACCGTGTGTTCCGCTTCGCCATCAAGGCCGAGAACCAGATACCCGGCGGCCTGCAGTTCGATGATGGCGTCGGCGAGATTCCGCACTTTCAGATACGGCTGTCTCTCAAGGGCACCGCTGGCCGTTTTGGCCAGAGCACCCGTTTCCGGCGCAGAATGATGCCGCGTGCCGATGACCGCGCTGGCCCCCAACACCTCCGCGCTTCTCAGAACTGCCCCGACGTTATGCGGGTCCGTTACCCGATCGAGAAGAATCAGCCGTGGCACCTCTGCGCCGATCGCCACATCCATCAGGCTGCCCCAGTTCAGCGGTTTCACCTCAAGTGCCGCCCCCTGATGCACGGAACCGGGATCTATGGGTGCGGAGAACTTCCGGGGGTCCGCCTGTTCCACGGTGACACCAGACTGGGCAATCGCATCCTCAAGCTTGTCCTGCGCGTTCTTGGTGACGATCAGGCGCAGCTTTTCCCGCTTGGGGTTCAGTAAGGCATCGCGCACCGCATGCAGACCGAACAGCCACACAGTTTCGGCCGACGCCGCCTTTTTGGCCTGCTCCTTTTCGACCACCCACTTAGGTTTTTTCATAGCCATTCCCCCTGCGTTCCAGGCTTTTTTCAGGATACGTCATTTGGCCGGATTTTCCTGTTGACGCCTCTAGAGTGCGCTTGTAATCACGCCCCCACGTCGGAAGCAATGCGCATCCGACAGTGGGCGACAGGCCGCAAGGTGTGGCAGGGGACTGTAACTCCCTCGCGGAGACGCACGCCTGGTTCGATTCCAGGGTCGCCCACCATTTTCTCAGATCTTCCAGCATTCAGAACAACCCTGCCCCGCAGCAACCTGCTTATTTGCCACAGATAATTCCGGCAATTGGCAAAGACGCCGGAAATCAAAGTCAAAAATTGACGGGACCCCGACGGTTCAGTATCGCAAGCAGACCGCTATCGGCAGTTCTGGAGGTGGTCATGAAGGTTATTCTTCACGCTGGCGCACATCACACGGACAGCGACCGGCTGCTCAAGTGCCTGTTGAAAAACAAGCAGGAGTTTTCCCGGAACGGAATCGCGGTGCCGGGTCCGGGCAAATATCGTACACTGATCAAGGAATCCTTCATCGCTCTGGATTCGGCCGCCCCTGCCGATGACGCGAGGCTGGATTCGGCCGCCCCTGCCGATGACGCGAGGGATGTGATCGTCGACGCGATCCTCGACGAAGAAAAAGCCGACCGCCTGATTCTATCCAATACCCACTTCTTCGGATCACCCCGGTTCGCTCTGGGTGACGGCAAGCTCTATCCACTGGCCACCCGGAGGCTGCGACAGGCGCAGCAGTTGTTTGCGGGGGACAGCCTTGAGCTGTTCCTGGCCATCTGCAATCCTGCGACCTTTCTGCCAAACGTGATGAGCAATGCCTCCAAGCGTCAGCAGCAGGATCTGCTTCTCAACAATCCGGCAAGAGAGATACGGTGGAGCGATATGCTCAGGCAGGTCCGCTCCATTCTTCCGGATCTTCAGGTGACAGTCTGGTGTTACGAGGACTCGCCTTTTATCTGGTCCGACATCCTTAAAAGCTTTGCAGGTTTGGCGACTGCCAAGCACCTGAAAGGCCGGTTCGATCTGCTGGATGACATCATGTCCGAAGCGGGCCTCAAACGGCTTCGCGCCTACCTTGCGTCCAAGCCCGAACTCACCGACCGCCAGATTGCCAAGGTGATTGCTGCCTTCCTCGAAAAATACGCCATTCCGGAAGCAATCGAAGAAGAACTGGACTTGCCCGGCTGGACTGACGAACTGGTCGATGAGTTGACGTTCCTATATGACCATGACGTCTCAAAGATCGCCCAGATAGACGGAATCCGTTTTCTAGGCCCTTGATTTGCTTCTGCGCATGCCCGCCGCACGAATTAGCCCCGGAGCAAGTATACGCCCAGGCATCCGCTTCGGCTGCCATCTCAGGCGGAATGAACAGGAAAGTTCTCGACCAGTGACGGCAGGTCAAACCGTCACCGGCAGGTACAGCTCCCACTGATCATCACTAAAGAAACCTCTGCATAAAAAAATCGGGCCCCGTTTCCGAGACCCGTTGTCAGCAATCCGCGCCAAGAAAAACGCGACCCGATGGCACAAGCCTTAGCTCATGCCCAGCGCTTCCTTGTACATCTCGATAACCGCCTCTTCTTCGGCGATATCATCCTTGTCGCGCTTTCTTAGCGCGATGATCTTACGGAGCGCCTTGACGTCGTAACCACGACCTTTTGCCTCGGCGAAAACTTCCTTGATCTGCTCGGCAATATCTTTCTTTTCCTGCTCCAGACGTTCGGCGCGTTCCACGAACTGCCTTAATTCACCTGCGGTTACGGAATAGGTAGTATCTTCGCTCATGCTGGTCCTCTGCCTCTAAGGGTCCAATTTATTTCGGGCGTTCCTCACCCGATGCGACTGTCGAATACGAAAGACTGCGCTTGGTGCCGCCCCTGTTCTCACCCGGACCCAAGAATATAGGCCCGCCGTATCGCCAATTTCACCGTTTCGGATACCGGCAGCGATGACGTTTCGCAAGTCAGGATCAGCAGTTGCGACAAGCTTGCGCCAAACGCCTCGATCCGCTAGGCGAACGCTGGATAAATGAAGGAGTTCGTCATGTTTGAGATCATGATCTGGGGCGGTGCGGCTCTTTCGCTGGCAGGGTTGGCCGGACTGATCTGGTGTATCCTCCGGGTCGCACGCGCCCGCCGGGCGGGGCTCAGCGAAACCGAACTCCGCGCAGCCGTAGCAGCGGTTCTGCCCCTCAACCTCGGGGCATTATGTCTTTCCGTCATCGGTTTGATGCTTGTAGTGGTTGGCGTGATCCTGAGCTGATCACGCCGGGGCCGTCCAAGTTAATCAGAGTGGCATATTGTCAAAGCGGCTTTCAATCGCCTCGTCCAGCAGGACCGCATTGAGATTGCGAAGACGTGCCGGAACATGCTGTCCGCTACGATCGAGACGTTCCAGCACGCGGCTGAGCTGTGGCTGCAACTCAAGCCGTTTGGCCCCTCTTGATGCGACGATGGTCGCTTCCAGTTGCCGTGCGGTCTGAGATAATTCCTGATCGGTCATGTCTTCCTCCCCTTTTAACATTTGCCTTGCCCCTCCTCCGGCAAACCTCATGTCGCATGCACTTTAGCATAGCCGTTTGAGATTTCTCGCCTTGATTTGTGACTCGCGGCACATCGGCGAAATCCCGGCTATAAGGCGATATACTACAAAGTGTTTACAGACCCTTAATCCGAACTCGCGAGGTGACGCCACCCCGCGTCAGCCGTTAAATTTTCACCACGCGCCGAATCATGGTTGAAACATATTCATAAAATAATATATGTTTGACGAAAGATGGAGATCGCTCATGAAACCTGACGTTACCGCCTTTTTTGACGAAGCAACAAACACAGTATCTTACGTGGTCCGCGACCCGAGTGGCAGCGCCTGTGCGATCATCGACAGCGTGCTCGATTTCGACAATGCGGCGGCTCGGACGGACACCAGCTCGGCTGACAAGATTATCGAATTCGTGCGCAGTAATGGTCTATCGACTGAATGGATCCTCGAAAGCCATGTTCACGCCGACCACCTGTCCGCCGCCCCCTATCTTCAGGAAAAGCTCGGCGGAAAGATCGGTATCGGCGCCAACATCACCACGGTTCAGGAAACCTTTGGCAAGGTTTTCAACGAAGGCACCGAATTCCAGCGTGACGGTTCGCAATTCGACCAGTTGTTCGAAGATGGCGACAGTTTCCATATTGGCCAGATGCGGGGCGATGTGCTCCATACGCCCGGCCACACCCCCGCCTGCCTGACCTATGTGATCGGTGACGCCGCCTTTGTCGGCGATACCCTGTTCATGCCCGATTTCGGAACGGCGAGATGCGACTTTCCAGGCGGCTCCTCGGAAACGCTGTACAATTCGATCCAGAAGATCCTCGCTCTTCCGGATGAAACCCGGATATTCGTGGGCCATGACTACAAGGCGCAGGGACGGGATCACTATGCCTGGGAAACCACGGTGGGTGAGCAGAAAGAGCTGAACATCCACATAGGGCATGGCCGCAAATTGGAAGATTTCAGGAAACTGCGCGACGACCGGGATGCGACGTTGGGCATGCCCCGCCTGATCCTGCCTTCGATTCAGGTCAACATGCGGGCGGGCAACATGCCAGAGCCCGAACCGAATGGCGACATCATGCTAAAACTGCCGCTGAACAAGCTTTGAGCGCGATTAACTGGAAAGTGCGATCATGATTATGGACTGGATCTGGGGCCTTTTGGGCGGCCTGATGATAGGCGCTGCTGGCGCTGTTTACCTCCTGGGCAACGGCCGCATCATGGGCGCCAGCGGCATCATCGGCAGAATTGTCGATGCAAAGGGATCTCAGGCATTCGAGGCCACCGCCTTTGTCGCGGCCATGATCGCAGTTCCCGCCGTGATCGCCCTGATCTGGCTTCCCGGGACTGAGACGCATCTCACGAGTGACTGGCTGATCATCGCCGTGGCCGGACTTCTGGTGGGACTCGGCACGAGAATCGCGAACGGATGCACCTCTGGGCACGGCGTCTGTGGCATGTCGCGTCTCTCCCCCCGCGGTATCGTTGCCACGTTGGTGTTCATGGCCTCCGGCATCGCGAGCGTCGCCCTCTTCCGTCATGTTCTGGAGATCATCTGATGCGTATTTTTTTCGCAATACTCTCGGGCGGGCTGTTCGGTGCCGGCCTCCTGCTTTCCGGCATGACCAACACGAACAAGGTGCAGGGCTTTCTCGACCTGTTTGGCAACTGGGACCCCACGCTCGCCTTCGTGATGGGCGGCGCGATGATCCCCATGGCGATTGCCTGGCAGATGACCAAATCCCGCACGCCGGTTATCGGCGGGTCTTTTCCGGAAATGCCTGCGACAGAATTTGACCGTCGCCTGATCACCGGTTCCGTTCTCTTCGGACTTGGCTGGGGTCTCGCGGGGCTGTGCCCCGGACCGGCCATCGCCTCCCTCTCCTATGGCGGCACGGGCGGGTTCCTGTTTCTGGCCGCGATGCTGATCGGAATGCGCCTGGCCCCGACCGCTTCGCGGTATCTGGACAGCCGTTCCGCCGCAGCGTAAGGATCGACGCCATGGATGCACGCAAAATCACTGACCGCTATCACGTTTCTCCGCAGATTGATCCCGAGGATGCTCGGGCTATCGCGGACGCGGGATACAGCACGATCATCTGCAACCGGCCCGATGGCGAAGTGCCTCCTTCGCATCAGTCGGCGGCCGTAAAAGCGGCGGCCGAAGCGGCAGGGCTCAAGTTCGAGGTTCTCGAACTGACCCACCAGACGATGACCCCAGAAAACGTGGCGCGGCAACGCGCCATGATCGAAGCATCGGAAGGTCCCGTTCTGGCTTATTGCGCGTCCGGCACAAGATGCTCGGTAATTTGGGCGCTTAGCCAAGCCGGTAGCCGCCCGACGGACGAAATCCTGTCGGCGACGAGCAACGCTGGCTACCAGCTTGATCATCTGCGCCCAATGCTGGACCAGATCGCCAAAAGCAAGGCTTAGGCCAGTCTAAATATCGGGGAATTTGATCTCGGGCGGAGCGTCTTCCTCGTCTAAGGGTAGTCCCGCGAGCGCTGATATTTCGGCGGCGGCATCCTCGGTGCTCATATCGGGCAAATCCGCGTCATCGTCGAAACCCTCCATTGGCGGAAAATCCATCTCTTCGGGTATTGAAGGCGGGCTGCCCGGCTCGGGCAGGTTCCCTATCGGCGGCATCTCGGGCATGGACGGCATCGCATCAGTTTCCGGCAGGTCCGCCAGACCGCCAAATCCGCCCTCTTCGACTGTGCCCGGAAAATCCGGCAGCGTCGGCATGTCCAGCGTTACCCCAAGATTGTCCCCACCGGCCATCAAGTTGTCGGCTTCAAAACCGGGACCCTCTTCGACATGGCGCAACTGCTGCTGTGACGGACAGTTGATCCGGACAGCTTTCCACCCGCCCGCCTGGCCCAGATGAGCCGTCGCAATCTTTTTGCCTTCGATACTTAGCAGTTCCACCGCTTCCATGCGCGGATCGACCAACGGAATGAGATCGTCCGGCTTCAGCTCGTTCAGTTCCTTGAGCGAAAGTTTGAGGCGGGCGATCACCACCTTCAATTCTGCGGTCGCGGCTCCTACTGCACGTTCCATTTTCGCAGACACGGCAGGTTCGGACGTTACGTCTTTCTGCGCTGTTTCAACTTCGTCCGGCAGTATCAGGGTCATCGCGCCCTGGCGCACTCCGGCAGCAAAGTCGAGCTGAAGTTCGAAAATGCGGAATTTTTCGGCATCAACGGCCAAGCTGAGGGACCGGAGATTGGCTGTCATCGCACCAAAGCGAAACCCCTCGAGGCACTTTTTGTCGGGCTCGAAATCACAAAGATCTGCGGAACGCTTTATCAGTGCGTCCACCAGAGGCGCCATCATGGCCGCGTCGGTGCCGGTAAAGGGTCGCTCACCCGGATCCGCATCCGTCACCCTGCCCATGGTCTGTTGCTGGGTCAATGCGGCAAGACTGCTCCGGTCGACGCAGATGGCACCGGTCGCCCCCATCGGCCCGTCAAGAAGCAGCAACATGCGTTCTTCATCCACATGATCGCCAAGATGCTCCTGCGCGGCACGGGCCTGTGTCGCGCCGATGATGGCGATGGGCAACCCGAACTCATCCCGAGCCGCCCGCGCAAGCCCAAGCCGCAAGGCTCGTAAAGCGGTGCGCCCCTCAACCTTGGGATCGTCGCGCCCGACGGCCACTTTGCGATGAATGACTGACTCCGGTGTGGCTGTCATTGCCTCCGACCTGCCGATTGCCGTTACCCCTCCACCGGGTCTAAGCAGGTATCGTTACCATTAACTTTACAACGCCCTCTTCATCCTTTGATTTCTCCCTTTGTCGGCAACGTCACCCGAAAGCCTGCCCCCGACTGTCCCGCCAAATACACGACATCCCCGCCGAGGCGCTGCATGATCTCCCGGCAAATGGCGAGCCCTAAACCCGCGCCGCCCGCTTTCTCAGCACTCACCCGGGCGAATTTCTCAAAGACCATCGCCTGCGCTTCCGTCGGGATGCCCGATCCGTTGTCAACCATGTCCACGACCACATTGTCTCCTGCCGTCCTTGTCGTGATCCTCAACTGCGGCTGACCGGCATCGCAGTATTTCAGGGCATTCGTGATGAGGTTGATGAAAACCTGCGCCAAACGGTCCAGATCCGAATACAGCGCAATACGCTCAGACGCTTCATCGCGTATGACGTCAAGGCTGCCGTCCGCCCCGGCGAGGGCCGAAACGATGGAGTGGTCGAGAACATCCTTCACGTTCCCCGGTCGCATATTAAGGCTGACCTGCCCGCTTTCCAGAACGCTGAGATCAAGCAGATCGTTCAGAAGCCGGGTCAGTCGCAGCGCTTCGTCATGGATGATCGTCGCGTATTTCCGTTTGTCCGCCTCGCCGAGATCGGACGCGTCTCGCAGAATTTCCGAAAAGGCCCTGATCGACGTCATCGGCGTGCGCAATTCGTGGCTCACCTGGCTCAGGAATGTGTCCTTCTGAAGCGATATCTGCGTCAGCTTTTCATTCGCTTCTCTCAGCTTTCGAGCTGTACGGCTCAATTCCTCGGACTGCGCTTCAAGCTGCGACGAATACTCCAGCATCTGCGCGGATTCATCCGCCACTGCCAGAAGATCCTGCACCGAGACAGAGCTTCCCCCTACAATCTGACCGATCATCGCGTGGGCGGTAGCCGCCCCGACAGATCCGGCCAGCTGTCGCTCAAGCCGTTCAAGAAATTCCGGCGTCGGTTCAGGGAGTTGCCCATACTCCCCTTGAAGGGCAGCTTCGCGTTGAAACAGATCGCGCGCATCCTGCGTACCCAGAATACGCTGTGTCATGACCATCAGATCCTCGCTCTGCGCGACGGACCCGGTCCAGCCCCGGGGACCGGCGGAATGTTCGAAGACATTGACGAACTGCGCCCCCTGAAGGCGCTCAACCGGGTTCGGGAAACTCGCGACCGACACTATAAAAAATGCCAGCGTGTTCAGGGTCAGGCTCCAGAGCACGCAATGCTCGATTGGATCCATCCCCGTGATTGAAAACAGCGCATGGGGTCGCAGGGCTGCGATGCCGAACAGCCCTTGCTCCATCACATGCTGAGGAATGAGCCCCGATCCGAGCCCCGGCAAGAGCAGAGAGAACATCCAGATGCCGAACCCGACGCTCAGCCCAGCAATAGCGCCAAGCCGGGTTGCACCGCGCCAAAACAGCCCGCCCACCAATGCCGGCAATATCTGCGCGATCCCGGCAAAAGAAATCAGTCCGATCGACGCCAGCGCCGCGCCGCCGCCCGACATTTCGTAATAGGCAACGCCCAGCACCATGATCGCGCCAATGGAAACCCTGCGGGACAAGAGCACGATCTTGCGAACGTCGCCGGACTGGGACGCCTGCTGGGTCTGTGACGAGAGCCAGATCGGCATGACGATCTGGTTCGACACCATCGTCGAAAGCGCCATCGCCGCCACGATCACCATTGATGTGGCCGAAGAAAACCCGCCGAGGAAGGACAACATGGCAAGACCTTCCCTGCCCTGGCTCAGCGGAATGGTCAGCACAAACAGGTCCGGGTTAGATCCGGCAGGCATAAGCTCAAGCCCGATGGCCGCAATCGGCACGACAAAAAGGCTCATCAGCAAAAGGTAAAGCGGAAAGGCCCAGGCCGCCGTTCTCAGATGCCGTTCGTCATCGTTTTCGACCACCATGACCTGGAACATGCGCGGCAGGCAAACAAAGGCTGCCGCCGCGAGAAATGTGATCGACGCCCAGCGCCCACCGTCCACCTGCCACCGGCCAATTTCCGAGGCATCGATACGCGCCATGGTCGCCTCTATCCCGCCGGACACCTGCCAGACGACAAATACACCGACCGCAAGCAGGGCCACGAGCTTCACCACCGCTTCGATGGCGATTGCCATGACGACGCCATGATGGCGTTCATTTGCGTCAAGATTACGTGTACCGAACAGAATTGCGAAAATTGCCAGTCCCGCCGCCACCCAGATGACGGTGGCCCCGACCCTGTCATCCGAGCCTGGATCAGCATCGGCGAAAATCGAAAAGGAGAGGGTAATTGATTGCAATTGAAGCGAAATATACGGCGTCACCCCGATCACGGCGAGGATCGTGACCCCAATGGCAAGCGTGTTTGACTTGCCATACCGTGACGACAAAAGGTCAGCGATGGACGTCACCCTGTGGCTACGCCCGATCCGGACCAATTTACGCAGCCCCCACCACCATCCGATCATCACCAACGTGGGACCAAGATAGATCGTGACGAATTCCAACCCGGATCGGGCGGCGTATCCAACCGCGCCGTAAAACGTCCAGGCGGTACAATAGATCGATAGCGACAGGGTGTAGATCAAGGGCGAACGCAGCCAGGTGCTGCGCCCCCGCGCGGCCAGCCTGTCGGCCACGAAAGCCACGAGGAAAAGCAGAATTACGTAGCAAAAGCAGACCGATAGCAGCAGGTTCAGCGACGCCATCAGTCGATCTCACGTTGGTCCGACTTCGCCCAGCTCCTGGTCACAAGTCCAAACAACGCGATGGCAAGGATCAGGCCGCCCCAGACGCAGAACAGGTAGAGTATCGCGCTCGAGGTCTGGACCTGTTCGCTCTCGTCCCCCACCGGCCAGAGGAGTGGCACCATGAACAACCCGGCCCCGAATATCGGCATCAGCCGCGCGACTTCGCTCAGGCGGCGGCGGCGGCAGCTCTGCCGTTCGAGAAACAGCGTCGGCCCCCGGGGTGCCTCGCCTCCCCGCCGCTCACTCATGAACGAGAAGCCTGCGCCACGAGATCGCGAACCGCCGTCAGGACTTCGGTATTCGAAAAGGGTTTTGTCATGAAACGACTGACCCCTGCCTTTTCAGCCATGTCCCGATCCCGCGATTGACCCCGCGCCGTCAGCATAAGCACAGGCAGACCGGCCAGTTCGACGATCTCGCGCAGGTCCCGCAGAATATCCATGCCGCTCCTGCCCGGCAGCATCATGTCAAGGATGACAAGATCGGGTTTGGCTTCTTGCACCACTTCCACAGCATCCGTCCCGTCGGAATGCGTGTTCACGTTCCATCCG
>JAAEZD010000007.1:0-181452 GCA_018223035.1 Paracoccaceae bacterium | reverse complement strand
ACGTATCGCTTCGATGATGTTTGGCTCATCCTCGATCAGCAAAACTCTTCGGCTCATTGATCGTCACTCCTCCCCAAGTGCTGCGCAGATCTGCGCCGATCAAGCAATAAATTGCCGTTTTTCCTGCAACTCTAGGCAAGCTTCCTCGGGCTTGTCAAAAGTCTTGACGCAAAACCGAAGGTTCACGTCGCGCAATGCAGCGCTGTCTCGGGCAGACGCGGCATGTACTTCCCACTCGAACCGTACCGCTTGCCGGCTCCTCGTCGCCGGGCTTTGGCAAGATGAGCATAACAGAATGGTACAAGGGGTTTTCGGTCAGGTCCGGCGTATTTACAGGCCAGGACTGAGCGTAACAGGTAAATCCGGCTCCGCCTCTTCCTGCCTGAACCACATCCCGCCGCAAGGCGACCAAGGGGCGGTTCAGCGCAAGGAACAACGGCCAGAGCGGGCAAGGCACGCCGAAACGCGGCATGGCGAACCCCTCGACGTTTTTGCGCAGCAACATGCCGCCCGAGCTGTCACAAATCACCAGCCCCGCCCCCTGTGGCACAACCGTTTCGGGCATTGCAGCGATGCGCCGCAAGACTTCGGGTATACCCGCCCCGAATTCACCGGCCAGCTGCGCCGGATCGGGCCCGAACTGTGCGCAGGCTTCGGAAAACGGCTTCAGCGGCAAGGCAAGGGCGTCCGAGCGGTATTGTCTCAGGAAATCCACCGCAATCCGTCGCGACGCGCGCGAGGCCAGTTCGGATCGCCCCTCGACCAATTCTTCCGGCGTCTTGAGCCCTTCTTCCAGTTCCGGAAAATGATAGCCCTGCGCGGCACAGAATGCTTCGGCCTCTTCGCGGGGGATACTGCCAGGGTTCTCGCTCCGGTCGCTTTCATCCAGATAGGACACCAGTGTCTTGCTGCTTTCAGCAAGCCGCAGGCTGTCTTCGTTCAGGTTGCGGTGAAAACGGTCGCGCCATTTCGCCTCAAGATCGCCTGTTTCGGCAAGGATCGAAGCCGTCGACCGGATCGACGCCGCAGTTGAAAGCACCTCGTGCAGCGAAGCGGCAAGGTCCGGGTCATGCGATAACCGGTCCGACAGGATATCGACGGTACGCTCAAGCGACGCGATCCTGCGATGCGACTGCGCAAGAACCTGCGCCCAGCCCGGAAACCGCCCCGCAAATTCATCGACCCTTTCGGTTTCCGCCTGCACCTTGTCCGCATCCGAGGCCGCCTCGCGCAGGGTCGAGATCAGCGCAGCCTCCGCCCCTTCCGAGAGCATAGAGGGTTCGACCCCCAGTACATGGGCTATATTGACAAGTAGTTTGCCACCGATTCTGCGCCGGTTGTGTTCGATCAGATTGAGATACGAGGCCGAAATCCCCGCCTCTCGCGCCAGTTCGGCCTGACGCATCCCCGCGATCAGCCGCCTCTCGCGGATACGTCCGCCCGTCAGGGTGTCTCTTGCCACACTTGCTCCCCCGCTTTGTCAGGCAATTTCAAAGGGTTTCTGCATCGCAACATAATTAATTTTACAAGAAGCGCGCCGCCTATGTACATTTATTGACAAAATTATCGTTCACAACAAGGGGCTTATTGCGAAGTTTTCGGAACTGTCCTCTTATTTGATTTGCACATACGTGCCTGTGTCGCGTTCGTTGAGGAGCGTCGCGATGCGTTTTTCGAAAAGGGAGGATATTCATGTCCAAATATGATGTCACACGTCGGGGCGTGCTGAGAACCGGTGCAGTAGCCGGCGCTGGCTTTGCTCTGCCGACATACCTGCGCGCTCAGGAAAGCGGTTATTTAAACGCCCCTACGGGCAGCACGGTTACACTTGGTTTCAACGTACCCCAGACCGGCCCCTATGCCGACGAGGGCGCTGACGAACTGCGCGCCTTTGAACTGGCGGTCGAGCATCTCAACGGCGAAGGCGACGGCGGCATGCTGAATACCTTCAGCTCCAAGTCGCTCAGCGGCAGCGGCATCCTCGGCAAGAAAGTCGATTTCGTCACCGGCGATACGCAAACGAAATCGGACGCAGCTCGTGCATCCGCCAAGTCGATGATCGAAAAAGACGGTGCGATCATGATTTCCGGCGGTTCGTCCTCGGGTGTGGCCGTCGCGGTTCAGGGTCTCTGCCAAGAAGCAGGCGTCATCTTCATGGCTGGCCTGACCCATTCGAACGACACCACCGGTAAAGATAAGAAGGCCAACGGTTTCCGTCACTTCTTCAACGCCTATATGTCGGCCGCCGCGCTGGCGCCGGTTCTCAAGAATCTCTACGGCGACGACCGCCGCGCCTATCACCTGACGGCGGATTACACCTGGGGCTGGACCCAGCAAGAATCCATCGCCGCTGCGACCGAGGCAATGGGCTGGGAAACCGTCAACAACGTGCTGACGCCCCTGGCGTCGACGGACTTCTCGTCCTATATCGCGCCGGTGCTGAACTCTGGCGCAGACGTGCTGGTTCTCAACCACTACGGCGGCAACATGGTCAACTCGCTGACCAACGCCGTCCAGTTCGGTCTGCGTGAAAAGCAGGCCAACGGCAAAAACTTCGAGATCGTCGTTCCGCTCTACTCCGAGCTGATGGCGAAAGGTGCCGGCAAGAACATCGCAGGCATCGTCGGCTCCCAGAACTGGGACTGGAAACTCGAAAACGAAATGGGCGACAAATACGCTGGCACCAACGCCTTCGTGAAATCCTTTGGCGAGAAATACGGCTTCCCGCCGTCGCAGGCCGCCCAGACCTGCTATGCGCAGACGCTGCTCTACGCGGACGCGGCCGAGCGTGCAGGCACCTTTAACCCCTGTGCAATCGTGGAAGCGCTCGAGGGATACGAATTCGACGGCCTCGGCAATGGTCCGACCTCCTATCGTGCTGAAGACCACCAGTGTTTCAAGGACGTTGTCGTCGTGAAGGGTGCGGCCGATCCCGAGGACGAATTCAATCTCGTGGAAATCGTCGAAGTCACACCTGTCGAGCAGGTCACCTACGAGCCCGATCACCCGATGTTCGCCGGCGGCGAACTGGGTCAGTGCAACCCCGGCGCATAAGAACCGGATCGCATTGTTCAGGGCGGGTTTCAGCCCGCCCTGACGCGCTGACTGGTTGGCTGTGCGCGAAAGCCGCCTGCCGCGCGATCAATGATAAGTAACCATTGGGGGCAACGTCATGGACGCCATCATCCTTCAACTACTCAACGGCTTGGACAAAGGGTCCGCCTATGCGCTCATCGCGCTAGGCCTGACGCTGATTTTCGGCACGTTGGGGGTCGTCAACTTCGCTCATGGCGCGATCTTCATGATCGGCGCATTCTGCGCCGTCACGCTGAGCAAACTCTTCAACCTCAGCCATAAATCATCGGAGCCCACGGGCACCGATTTCCTCGGCAACCCGAAATACGAGGACATCCTCTACGTAAAAGACTGGTTCGGCGAAAGTTTCGGCGCTTGGATGATCGATTGGTCAGTGCCGCTGGCCGTCATCTTTGCGATTCCGATAATGGTCGGTCTTGGCTTTCTGATGGAGCGCGGCCTTATCAAGCATTTCTACAAACGCCCCCACGCCGACCAGATCCTCGTGACCTTCGGTCTTGCCATCGTGCTTCAGGAGATCATCAAGTATTTCTACGGTGCCAACCCGATCCCGACGACCGCCCCCGAAGCCTTTCGTGGCAGCTTCGATTTCGGCGTCCTGCTCGGGTTCGATCCGAATGCCATCATCTACCCCTACTGGCGACTGGTCTATTTCGGCTTCTCAGCCCTGATCATCGGCGCGGTCTTTGCCTTCCTGCAATTCACCACGTTTGGCATGGTTGTGCGTGCGGGCATGGCAGATCGTGAAACGGTCGGCCTGCTGGGCATCAACATCAACCGCCGCTTTACCATCATGTTCGGCATCGCGGCTGCCGTCGCGGGCCTCGCAGGTGTCATGTACGCGCCGATCAACTCCCCAAACTATCATATGGGAATGGACTTCCTCGTGCTGAGCTTCGTGGTGGTCGTGGTCGGCGGCATGGGCTCCCTGCCCGGTGCCGTACTGGCGGGTTTCCTGCTTGGTATTCTCGAAAGCTTCGCCTCGATGAACGAGGTCAAGAACGTCCTGCCCGGCATCGACCAGATCATCATCTACCTCGTTGCCATCATTATCTTGCTGACACGTCCGCGTGGCCTGATGGGTCGCCGTGGCGTGATGGAGGAATAAGCCCATGCTCGGTCTCACCGCCAAGGATACGACGCTGCTGATCATCGTGGCCATCCTGACCCTATTCGCACCGTTCATCCTGAACCCGTTTCCCACCGACAGCGCGATGGCACAGTTCAACGCGGGCTATCCCGACCTGATGCAGCGTTTCGTGATCTTCGGGATCTTTGCCATCGGCTTCAACATCCTCTTCGGCCTGACCGGCTATCTCAGCTTCGGTCACGCCGCCTTCCTCGGGGTCGGCAGCTATTCCGCCGTCTGGATGATGAAACTGCTGACCATGAACGTGATCCCCGCGATCGTACTTTCGGTCATTGTCGCAGGCCTGTTCTCGGTCGTCATCGGCTATATCTCCCTGCGCCGCTCTGGTATCTACTTCTCGATCCTGACGCTCGCCTTTGCGCAGATGTCCTATAACCTCGCCTACTCGGTGCTCACGCCGGTCACCAACGGTGAAACCGGTCTCCAGATCGCCCTCGACGATCCGCGCATCCTCGACGGCGCAAACGCGCCACAATACCCGAACCTGTTCGGGACCGAGATGAACGACGCTGTGACCATGACGCTTGGCCCCTGGGCCTTTACCTTCTCGGTCGGCTACTACGTCTGCGCGATCATCATGATGCTGGCCTTCTACCTGTCGATCCGCATTTTCCGCTCGCCCTTCGGCATGATGCTGCGCGCGGTCAAATCCAACCAGCAGCGGATGAACTACACCGGCCTCAACACCCGCCCTTACACGCTGGCCGCCTTTGTCATCTCGGGCATGTATGCCGGTCTTGCCGGTGGGCTCATGGCCTCGATGGACCCGCTGGCCGGGGCCGAACGGATGCAATGGACGGCAAGTGGTGAAGTCGTGCTGATGACCATTCTGGGCGGTGCGGGCACCCTGATCGGTCCGGTCGTGGGCGCGGGTTTCATCAAGTATTTCGAGAACATCTTCTCGAAGATCAACGACTCGATCCTGCATCAGTGGTTCTCTTTCATGCCGGAAGGGCTTGAAGACCTGCTCGTCTTCCTCGTCCACCCCTTCATTGGCAAGGGCTGGCACCTGACGCTTGGTCTCTTGTTCATGCTGGTCGTGATCTTCCTGCCCGGCGGTCTTGTCGAAGGCGGTCAGCGCCTCAGCAAGATGTTCCGTCGCAAGGCCAAGACGTCGGATGAAAAGACCGACGGCAAAACCTCTCCCGCCGAATAGGAGCGCATCATGGGTATTCTTGAAATCAAGAACGTCAACAAGCGCTTCGGCGGTTTGCAGGCACTTGGCAACGTCAACCTCTCGGTCGCGGAAAACACGGTTCACGCGATCATCGGCCCGAACGGGGCAGGTAAATCGACCCTGCTCAACTGCCTCGTCGGCAAGCTGATCCCGGATACCGGGTCGGTCATGTTCGACGGGCAGTCGGTGCTGGGCCGCGCCCCCTACGAGATCAACCAGATGGGAATCAGCCGCGTGTTTCAGACGCCCGAGATCTTTGGCGATCTGACAGTGATGGAAAACATGCTCATTCCTTGCTTTGCCAAGCGTGACGGGGCGTTTGAGATGAATGCGCTGGCATCCATGTCAAAACAACGTGACATGATGGAAAAGGCTGAACAGATGCTGGTCGACATGAACATGGCCGACAAGCGGCACATGCACGCGGCCTCCATGTCGCGCGGCGACAAGCGTCGGCTTGAAATCGGCATGTGCCTCAGCCAGGAACCGCGCCTCCTCTTGCTCGACGAACCGACTGCGGGCATGGCGCGCGCAGACACCAACAACACCATCGACCTGCTCAAACAGATCAGTGCCGAACGCGACATTACCATCGCCATCATTGAACATGATATGCATGTGGTTTTCAGCCTCGCGCAGCGGATCACCGTTTTGGCGCAGGGCACACCGCTGGTCGAAGACACACCGGAAAAAATCAAGGGCCACCCCAAGGTACGCGAAGCTTACCTCGGCGAGAGCGCATAAGGAGAAGACCTCATGAACGTCA
This sequence comes from Paracoccaceae bacterium, assembly GCA_018223035.1. Taxonomy (GTDB): domain Bacteria; phylum Pseudomonadota; class Alphaproteobacteria; order Rhodobacterales; family Rhodobacteraceae; genus Heliomarina. Next base: position 175,263 of record JAAEZD010000007.1, on the reverse strand, counting down.
AACCGGACTTTTCCAAACACGCCAATCAGGCAGAAACCGCCCCCGCCTTTCTCTCGGTCTGGGACGTGCACGCCTATTACGGCGAGAGCTACATCGTCCAAGGCGTCAACTTCAACGTCCACGAAGGCGAGATCCTCGCCCTTCTGGGCCGTAACGGTGCAGGCAAGACATCGACGCTGCGGGCGATTGCCCGGCTTGGCGATCCGGAAATCAAAAAGGGCGAGATCTGGCTGGACCACCAGCCCCTGCACAGCATGTCCAGCTATCAGGCGGCCACTGCCGGACTAGGTCTCGTACCCGAGGATCGCCGGATCATTCCTGGTCTCACGGTCGAGGAAAACCTGCAATTGGCGCAGATTGCCCCCCCTATCGGCTGGTCGATCGAACGGGTCTATGACCTGTTTCCCCGTCTGGGCGAACGTCGCCGACAGGAAGGTGTCACGCTTTCGGGCGGCGAACAGCAGATGCTCGCAATTGCCCGGGCGCTTTGCCGCGACATCAAGGTCCTGCTTCTCGACGAACCCTACGAAGGTCTCGCCCCGGTGATCGTGGATGAAATCGAGAAAACCCTCATCACCATCAAGGAACTCGGTATCACCACGGTGATCGTCGAACAGAACGCCGTGCGGGCGCTGGAACTGGCTGACCGATCCGTTATCCTCGACACGGGCAGCGTCGTTTTCGACGGTTCCGCCGCCGAGGTTCTTCAGAACAAGGAACTGCGCGAGGAATATCTCGCCATCTGAATTTAGTCAGTCCTGCAGTGTCAGCAGGTTCGATTAATAATCAAATCCATCTCATTTCGGCGTCCCTGGCGGGGCGCCATTTTCGTTTCGTTAACTCCCTGCGGTCAAAGTAACAAACGGGTGAGGGCTCCAAACTGATGATGGAGCAATGAAATGCAAATATCGTATGGCGTTCCTATCGTGGCCCCGCAGATTACGGGCCATCCCGCAGGGTTACCGGCTGACGCGCCACCGCCGGACTCCGACAAGAAAGTGACCGAGGCTTCTGCCAAGTCAGAAAGCGACAGTGCCAGCTCGCGCGACACTTCCAGCGAGGAAAGCACACCTCCAACCGCGATGCAGCGGAAAATCATGGAGATACTGGAACAGCAGGCCGAAGAACTTACCTAGCGAATCTTTTCTATTTCTCTGTCATATTGCGGCCGAATGGCGACCCGGGCGTCACCCGTTTCCTTTATCACGCGCATAGGAACGGTGCCCCGGGTAGAATACATTGACCACTTAAGACGCCCAGGTTGACTCCCTTGGCCGTCACACGCATGTCTCGGATCTCGACCCGGACGAATAGTTAACACGCCCGCCCGCAAGGAAATTCTCGCCCGAACTGTCCCGGCGCTACAGGCGCGAGCGGGCCTTTTCCGGCTGGTCGCCCCCTGCTCTGACATGCGCGAATTCATGGTTGCGCAAACTTATTCCGGGTCAAGGACGCTTTTCACCCCTTTGGTCATGCCCTATAAGCGGGCATCAGTGAAAGGCCCGCGCCAGACAGGCCGTGCAGAACCGGTCGAGGAAACCATGACAGAACAGAAACACGACTCGGATGTGGCGTTTATCAAAGCCCTCGCGGAATTGCTCCGTGAAAACGATCTGACCGAGCTACAAGTAAAACGCGAATACGGCGAAGACGATGCTCTGAACGTGCGCGTCAGCCGTATGCAACCGGCTCCCGCCGCCGTCGCCGCTCCTGCGCCGGCACCCATCGCGGTTCCGTCCAGCGCATCCGCTGCTGCACCGGCTGCAGCTCCTGCCGCCCCCGAAGCAAGCGAAGATCCCGCAAGCCATCCGGGCGCGGTAACCTCGCCCATGGTCGGCACGGTCTACATGCAGCCCGAACCCGGTGCGCCTGCATTCATCAGCGTCGGCGCAAGCGTTTCCGAAGGCGACACCCTGCTGATCGTCGAAGCCATGAAGACGATGAATCATATCCCCGCGCCCCGCGCCGGTACGATCAAGCGCATCCTCGTCGAGGACGGCGCCGCGATCGAATATGGAACCCCCCTTGTGATTATTGAATAAGGCATTCAGATGTTTGACAAAATCCTGATTGCCAACCGCGGGGAAATTGCCCTTCGCGTAGTACGTGCCGCCCGCGAAATGGGGATTGCCACCGTCGCGGTGCATTCGACTGCCGACAGCGACGCGATGCATGTGCGCATGGCCGATGAATCGATCTGCATCGGCCCCCCGCCCAGCCCGCAAAGCTATCTCTCGATCCCGGCGATCATGTCGGCCTGCGAAATCACCGGCGCTCAGGCAATCCACCCCGGCTATGGGTTTCTCTCCGAAAACGCCAATTTCGTGCAGATCGTCGAAGACCACGACATCGCTTTTATCGGCCCGACCGCCGAGCATATCCGCATCATGGGCGACAAGATCACCGCCAAGGACACGATGAAGGCGCTCGGCGTGCCTTGCGTACCCGGCAGTGAGGGCGGCGTCCCCGATCTTGCGACCGCCAAGAAGATCGGCGACGAAATAGGCTATCCGGTCATCATCAAGGCGACAGCCGGTGGCGGTGGTAAGGGCATGAAAGTGGCACAAAGCGCCGCTGACATGGAACGCGCCTTTCAGACCGCCCGCGCCGAAGGCAAATCGAACTTCGGCAATGACGAAGTTTACATCGAGAAATACCTGACGACACCGCGCCACATCGAAATTCAGGTGTTCGGCGACGGCAGGGGCAAGGCTGTGCACCTTGGCGAACGTGACTGTTCGCTGCAGCGCCGTCACCAAAAGGTTTTCGAAGAGGCACCCGGCCCGACCATCACCGCCGAAGAACGCGCGCGCATCGGCAAGGTCTGCGCCGATGCGGTGGCCAAAATCAACTATGCCGGCGCGGGTACAATCGAATTCCTCTATGAGAACGGTGAATTCTACTTCATCGAAATGAATACCCGGCTTCAGGTCGAACACCCGGTGACAGAGGCGATCTTTGGGGTCGACCTTGTACGCGAACAGATCCGCGTGGCCGCCGGACTGCCGATGTCCTTCACGCAGGACGATCTCAAGATCAACGGCCATGCGATCGAAGTGCGCATCAACGCAGAGCGGCTTCCGAACTTTTCGCCCTGCCCGGGCAAGATCACCCAGTATCACTCGCCGGGTGGCCTTGGGGTACGGATCGATTCAGCGCTCTACGATGGATATTCGATCCCACCCTATTACGATAGCCTGATCGGCAAGCTGATCGTGCATGGTCGCGACCGTCCCGAGGCGCTGGCCCGTCTGAATCGTGCCCTGTCCGAACTTATCGTGGATGGCGTCGACACGACTATCCCGCTGTTCAACGCCCTTCTCGAGGATGCAGACATCCATAAAGGCAGCTACAACATCCACTGGCTGGAACATTGGCTGGAGACGAAACTCGCCGACGGGTAAACACGATATCACCCGTCTTGGGCTGCATCTGGTACCTGTCCAACCATGAGACTGACTCCGGAACTTCTTCTTGAAGGCTATTCCATTGGTATCTTCCCCATGGCCGAGCATAGGGAAGATACCGACGTCTTCTGGGTCGACCCCAAGCGTCGCGGCATCATCCCGCTTGACGGCTTCCGGATTTCCCGTTCGCTCGCACGCAAGATGCGCCGCACCCCTTTTCGGATATCGACGGATGAGGATTTCGCCGGGGTGGTCGATGGCTGCGCGGATCGGGCCGAAACCTGGATAAATGCCGACATCCGAGAGCAATACCTCACCCTTCACCGCAACAACCACGCGCATTCCCTTGAAGTCTGGGAAGATCAGGAGCTTGTCGGCGGCGTATACGGGGTGGTGCTTGGATCGGCCTTCTTTGGCGAAAGCATGTTTTCCCGTCGCACAGATGCCTCCAAGATCGCGCTTGCCTATCTCGTGGACCGGCTGCGCGAGGGGGGGTTCACGCTGTTCGATACCCAGTTCAGCACCGCGCATCTCGCATCGCTTGGGGGGCAGGAAATCAGCCGCGCCGCCTATCACCGGATGCTAAGAGACGCTGTGCGCCGCGAGGCGGATTTCACCGCCCCCAAAATTCCGTCAGCTCAGGACGTGATACAGCGCAATACCCAGATGTCGTAACGGCTGTGATCCAGCGCATTCAGCGCCGGGGCAGAGGCAATCATCCAGCCCCGAAACGCGACGCTGGCTTTTTCGGGCTCGTGGATCGTCAGATAGGCATAGGCATCGCCGGTCGGGTTATCCGTCGGGTAGCGACAATCGGAAAGCTCGACTTCCATACCGAAAACGGCGCGACCGCCTCCGGAATATATTTCGACATCGACCGTCTGGCCATTCACCTTGTCCAGCCCGCGCAGTACGGCCCCTTGCCCCGAGGTGACCTGAACCCGATCCTGAAGATGGGCCTCGCCCGGCAGCACAAATGCCAGAAGCGCAGCGGCGATAAGTCGGATCACTCTTCCGAATCCCCTCCGCTGCCGGCAACGAACTGCACGAGCAGCGAGATCAGGCTTACAGCACCCTGAGTATCCTCAATTTCATCGCCCGGCGCGAAATAGTCGAGCGAACCGCCCGGATTGATCTCGACGAAATTGCCGCCCAGCAGCCCCTCTGAGGCAACAATGGCCGCACTGTCATCGGGGATTTCAATACCTTCCCGCACAGAGATGGTCGTCACGGCGCGGTAGGTCTGCGTATCCAGTTCGACGCCGGACACGGCTCCGATCTTTACCCCGGCAAGACGCACATCGGTTCCGACCGAAACGCCTTCGAGCGAACGGAACGAAGCGGTGAGATCATAGCCGGAAGTGGACGTACCAAGACCGGTTGTCTGGGTCGCATAAAGCGCGAATGCGGCAGCAGCCGCGAGAACGACGCCGCCCGTCACGACTTCGGTAATGTTGTAGCTTGCCATGTTATGCTCCGTCAGGGCGTTATTCGGGGCTCCAGGCCTCGTAGTCCTTGCGCTCTACCGGGTTCATGCGGCGGATCGAACCAGCAGGCGCATAGGCCAAATCCGTGCCAGTCAGGTTTTCCTGGTGCGGCTTTTCCCAGACCTTGTGAACAAGGGGTTTGTCGGTCGGTGGCTGCTTCCACGTCCGGTGCAGCCATCCATGCCAGTCCGGATCAACCCGGCTGGCTTCGATCTCACCATTGAAGATGACCCAGCGCTTGGTGTCGTCGACGTTACGGTAGAACACGTTCCCCTGCGAATCTTCGCCCACCTTGACGCCCTTGCGCCAGGTAAAGATCTGGGTGTTGAGTGTCTGTCCGTTCCACCAGGTCACGGCCCGCAGCAAAGTATTCAGGATTCCCATAGGCATCTCCGTAGGTCTTTCCGTGATATGGCTCAATTTACCGCCGAGGTCCAGAGAATAGCCCCGTTCCAGCCAAGAGGACGCACCCTGTGGCAAGGCTTGGCCCAAGCAAGGTAAGCGAACGTTAAAGCTTCGTTGCTGCTCTCGTTTTCGACTCGCAAAAGCAGCCTAGCTTTCCCCCGGCAAAAGCGCGGTCACCTCGATTTCGATCCGGTATTTCGGATCGATCAACCCGCATTCGATCATGGTCGCCACGGGCGGATTATCTCCGAATACTTCGCGCAGCACGGGCCAGCAGGGTTCGAATTCTTCGCGATCCGGCAACATGTATGTGACACGCAGCACGTCGGCAAAAGAAGCACCCGCTTCGGTCAGGGCGCGGTCAATGATGTTCAGAGCATCGCGACACTGGGCAACGACGTCATCGCCCTGCCCCACCGTGCCCGCGACATGAACAAGGCCGCCAGCGACGACGGCCCTGCAATATCCAACTTTGGATTCAAATGCGCCGCCAGAATGTATCCGCCGGATGGACATTTCTTAACCCGCCGAGGCCGAGTCTTTCTCGGTGTCCGCGTGGATCATCAACGGTGCGGCGTCGGATGTGACGGCCTCTTCGTTGACAACCACCTCGGTCACGCTGTCGAGCCCGGGAAGGTCGAACATGGTATCGAGCAGGATGTCCTCGAGGATCGAGCGAAGCCCACGTGCGCCGGTTTTGCGTTCGATGGCACGCTTGGCGATGGCGGTCAGCGCATCGTCGGTAAAGGTCAGCTCGGTATCTTCCAGTTCGAATAGACGCTGGTACTGCTTTACCAGCGCGTTCTTGGGCTGGGTCAGGATCGTGACAAGCGCATCTTCATCCAGATCTTCGAGCGTCGCGAGAACCGGCAGACGACCAACGAATTCCGGGATCAGGCCGAATTTGAGCAGATCTTCGGGTTCGAGGTCCTTGAACACTTCGCCAACGCCACGGTCGTCATTATCACGCACATCGGCACCAAAGCCCATTGCGCTTCCTTTGCCACGCTGAGCGATGATCTTGTCCAGTCCGGCAAAGGCGCCGCCGCAGATGAACAGGATGTTCGTGGTGTCCACCTGCAGGAACTCCTGCTGTGGATGCTTGCGGCCGCCCTGCGGTGGCACGGAAGCCACGGTGCCCTCCATCAGCTTGAGCAACGCCTGCTGTACGCCCTCGCCCGAAACGTCGCGGGTAATCGAAGGGTTTTCGGACTTGCGGGTGATCTTGTCGACCTCGTCGATATAGACGATGCCGCGCTGCGCGCGTTCGACATTGTATTCGCTCGACTGAAGCAGCTTGAGAATGATGTTCTCGACATCTTCACCCACGTATCCGGCTTCGGTAAGCGTAGTTGCGTCCGCCATGGTGAACGGCACGTCCAGAATCCGCGCCAGCGTCTGCGCCAGCAGGGTCTTGCCACAGCCCGTCGGGCCAATCAGCAAAATGTTGGACTTTGCCAGTTCGATATCGCTGCCCGCTTTCTGGGCATGGTTCAGTCGCTTGTAGTGGTTGTGAACGGCCACGGAGAGGACCCGCTTGGCCGTCGCCTGACCGATCACGTAATCATCGAGCACATCGCAGATATCCTTCGGGGTCGGGACCCCGTCGGTGGACTTGAGCCCCGATGCCTTGGTTTCTTCGCGGATGATGTCCATGCAGAGTTCGACGCATTCATCACAGATGAACACGGTCGGACCCGCAATCAGCTTGCGCACCTCGTGCTGGCTTTTGCCGCAAAAACTACAGTAAAGTGTGTTCTTGCTGTCGCCGCCTGAATTCGTTGCCATACTATACCTTTCGGCTTCGATAGATCATCGTCGCGCCCCGAGTTCGGGACAGGTCCACCCACTTCGCATCCAGCTTAGGACAGCCAACCGGGCACCACAATCGCAAATTATGTCGCTCGCGGGCCGGTGTTTCCGAGTGCGTCTAAAAGCGACGATATTAACTTTTGGCCTCTGCGGCCTCTTCCCGGCTCTCCACGATCTCATCGATATGGCCCCATTCCTTGGCTTCTTCGGGGGACATGAAATTGTCGCGGTCGAGCGCCTTTTCCACTGCTTTCTTGGTCTGACCCGTATGCTTGACGTAGATGTCGTACAACCGATCCTTTAGTTTCTGTGTCTCGGCCGCGTGGATCATGATATCCGACGCCTGGCCCTGATAGCCGCCCGACGGCTGGTGCACCATGATACGGCTGTTGGGCAGCGAGAAGCGCATACCCGGCGCACCACCGGCAAGAAGAACGGATCCCATCGAGGCGGCCTGACCGATGCAAAGGGTTGAAACCTTTGGCTTAATGTATTGCATCGTATCATAAATCGACAGGCCCGACGTCACCACACCGCCCGGTGAGTTAATGTACAGACTGATTTCCTTCGACGGGTTCTCTGCCTCGAGATGCAGCAACTGCGCAACGACCAGATGGCTCATCCCGTCGTGGATAGGCCCGTTGATAAAGATGATCCGCTCCTTCAGCAGGCGCGAAAAAATATCATAGGCACGTTCGCCGCGGCTGGTCTGCTCAACCACCATCGGGACGAGGTTCATGTAGGTGTCAACGGGATCGAACATTTCGGTCTGCCTCTATTTATGGATCAAGCGGGAGGATACCCGACGAAGCGTCACACGAGTCTTATGCTCGCCCTGAGGGGCCTGCAAGGGGGAGCGCGCTTTCTGTTCTCCTGCGTTCGGATCAACGCATAGCTGTATGACTGCATGGTTAATTCGGTTCACGCAGAGGACACAATTATATTACTTACGCGAAATTGTGCCGCCGGACCGGTCGTAAGACGGGCCAATCGCGCAGAATCGCCCTCCCATCGCTCTATGCGCCCGTGACTTTCACATTGTCCCTATCGGCAACATGAACCGTACCTTGCCCGGCGATATGATTTTCGACCACATCCCAGATCGGCGGTCCTTCGGTGCCTTCGTTCACGCTGGCCCATCCTGCGACCACATAGGATTTCTCCGGGTCGATCGCCTCACCGGTGCTCAGAAGCGTGAGGTCGGAGATCCGCTCTCCTTGTGGTTTGGAAATATCGATGGCATAGGACAGCCCACCAGTCCGCACCATGTCACCGCCCTGCTGGTAATAGGGATCGGGGTTGAAAATGTTATCGGCCACATCCTCGAGCACGACCTTCAGGAATTCGCCGGTCATCTCGCTGCGATAGGCCTCGGGATAGCTCATCGAGGTGACGTTCCAGATATCTTCCCGCGTGATGTCCTGCCCGGGGATCAGGCTTGGCCCCCAGCGCACCCCAGGGCTAAGGGCGATCTGGGCATCGCGCTCGGACAGAAGCGCGTCACAGATCAGATCGTCCCACGAGCCGTTGAAGTTGCCCCGCCGGTACAGCAGCGAGTCGGTCTGCCCGATCACTTCGCGCAGTTCCGGTTCAAAGGGCGCTCGCTGTCCATCGATCAGCTGCGCCATCTCTGGGTCGGGCGTAATGACGTCGGAAAAGATAGGGATCAACCTGTGGCGAAATCCCATCATCTGGCCGTCGCGCACGTTGAGATCGACGCGGCTTACGAATTTCCCGTTAGAACCGGAGGCGATCAGGATGGTGTCGCCCACCAGCACCGGTTCGGGTAACGCATCATGAGTATGACCGGTCAGGATCACGTCGATCCCTTTCACGATGCCGGCCATTTTCTTGTCCACGTCAAAGCCGTTGTGCGACAGGCAAACCACAAGTCCCGCCCCTTGCGCCCGTACCTCGTCGACGATTTCCTGCATGTGTTCGTCACGAATGCCAAACGAATACTCGGGGAACATCCAGCCCGGGTTGGCAATTGGCGTGTAAGGAAAGGCCTGCCCGATCACGGCAATCTTTACACCGCCGCGCTCGAAAAATTCGTAAGGTTTGAACAGTTCGGCCGGTTCATCCCATTCTGCATCGAAAATGTTCTGGCCCAGCGCCGCGAAAGACAGGCCGCTGACCAGTTCCTGAATGCGGTCGCTGCCCAACGTGAATTCCCAATGAAAGGTCATCGCGTCAGGCCGCAGGGCGTTCATCACGTTAACCATATCCTGCCCCGCCGTGTGATGGCAGGTGTAGGACCCGTGCCAGGTATCGCCTCCGTCCAGCAGCAGGGCCTCGGGACGGTCGGCACGGATGCTGTTGATTACGGTCGCCACCCGGTCCAGCCCCCCCATGCGGCCATAGCCTTTGGCCAGCGCGGTAAAGTCATCATAGGTCAGGGCGTAGTTCGACGGGCTGCCGTCCTCAATCCCGTAAAGCGCGCGAAAAGCGGCACCCGTCACATGCGGCACCTCGCCTCGGTTCGGGCCGACGCCGATATTCACCTCGGGTTCGAGAAAATAGATCGGTTTCAGCTGGGCATGGATGTCGGTCACGTGGATCAGCGTGACATTGCCGAAGCTGTCGAATTCCAGCAATTGATCCTGCGTCAGCGCCTGCTGCGCGGACAGCCGCGACCAGTTGCCAAAGCCCGAGCCGCCGATCAACGCCGAAGCAGCCATCGACGCCTGAAGGAAATCTCGCCGTGAAATCATAAGGGTACTCCCATCGCGCCCGCTGGGAGCGGCACAAAACCGCCCCGCCGCGTCACGACGGGGACGTGATCAGTTACGCACCGAAGGCGCTTCGACCGACAGACCGTTACCGCGGCTTGCCACGTAAAGCTCAAGCGCGATGAACTCTTCGCTGCCGGGGTTGAAGGTCTCGGCCCGCGTGTCTCGCACACAGCCCTTGAACCGTGCATGGGCGGTGTTCAGCTTGGTGTTCTTCAGGCGGTACACCGGGAACCCGTTGACCTGCCCCTGGCTCAGATGGTCGGCGCGGATCATGTTGCCATAGTTGTTTTCGTGGCAATTCGCGCAGCTCAGTTCAAGCTGGCCAAAGCGCGTGTAATACAACTCTTTGCCCTTGGCCCACATGGATTGTGCAGGCCCATCGATTGCCACATCCACCGGCATCCCGCGCGACGGCACGCTTATCAGCGCTTCCATCGATGCCATCTTGCCGCTGGTGTAGCCCCAGGGTTCCGCGCCCATCTGCTCGGTCCGGCAGGCGTTGATCTGCGTGACCAGCGTGCGCACTTCGCCCGCTTCCTCGTTCCACTTGGGATAGACTGCCCGTACGCCCTTCATCGACTCCATCACGTCACCATGACAGGAAGAGCACGATTTCTCTGCCGAGCCTTCGACCTTTTCCCAAGCGTCCATAGCCTGATCGACAAAGACAAAGGCTGGGTTGTCGAAATCATCCATCTGCAACGCCTGGGTTTCATCGGTGCGGTATTTCCACCCCGAATAGATCGTATCCAGACCTTCCAGATGCGACGGCGCGGCGGTCTCGGTGACCATCTCGATCTCACCATTGACCACCAGCTTGGCGTCTTCATCCGCCATGGCAGGTGCGCCAAACGCGATAAGAAACGACGATGCAATTGCCGTCAGTGGATAAATATTCTTCATCTTGCCCTCCCGCCGGACCGGTAAACCGGATCAGCCAATAGTGACGGATTTCTTCTCTTCATAGACCGAGCCGTCGTCATCGTACCATGTGAACACGAACTCGCCCGCTTCGGGTACGGTCGCCTCGAACTGGAAATACGGGTTGGTCGAAATCGCCGGTTCCATCGTCACGTCGATCACCGTCTCGCCGTTAAAGGTGCAGGTGAAACGGTTAATGATCGAACGCGGAATGGTGTTGCCGTCATCGTCCTTGCGCTGACCGCTTTCCATCTTGTGGCTGATCAGGGTCTTGATCTCGATGACCTCGCCCGCCGAAACGCTCGAGGGAACCTTGACGCGGGGTTTTACACCGGATGCCATGATTTTATCCTTTCGATTGAGGTGCGCGGATCAACCGCCGCAGCCGCCGATTGTAACTTTGATCAGTTTTGTCGACTGGGCAAAGCTGCCGTCTTCCAGCTTGGCCACGGCCACGACATTCTGCGTCTCTGCCAGGCGGATCCGGGTCGAGGCCGCGCGGCTGCCGGCCAGCGGGCCAAAGGCGAATGCCGCAACCGGCGGTGTCGGGTTGCCCGTGGCATAGACCCGGATCTCGCTGGCGCCCGGGGCCGAAAAGTCGATCGGCACGGTATTGCCGTTTTCGGCGATCTCGGGCGCGGTCAGCGTGACCCCGTCCTGCGCCAGATCGGCGCCGCCGGTGAATTCGGCGATCATTTCATCGGCCGTCGCGGCAAAGCCCCGCAGCGGCAGCATGCTCAGAGCGGCGGCCCCTGCCCCGAGGGCGAGCGTTTCGCGTCGTGAGAATTCCATTGTGTGACTCCTTGCAAACAGGTGACCGGCGCTGGCGCGCAGTCTACTCATCCTTCATCGTCATGAGAAAGGCGACGACATCCTCGATCTCTTCCGCGCTCAGCATAGGCGGAAGAGGTTCCGACGCGGCCTTGCCGGTAAACTCATCCCCGGGCCGGATGTAGCCCGAGGTTTTGTAAAACGACGGCATCATCGATTCATAGAACATTTCCTTGGCATTGGCGACGATCCCGCGCAGCTGCGCCTCGCTCCAGCGGCTGCCGGCCCCGTCGAGCGACGGACCGACCGTGCCCTGAAACGGCAGATCGGCAAGCGCCGAGACCTCGTGGCAGGCGATGCAATTGCCCGCGCCCTTGTTCATGATATCGGGCCCGTTTTCGGCCTTGCCCGGCACGCCGGTCAGGGACTGTTCGACGGCCCCGTCCTCAAAGACCACGTCGGCGGGGGCCACGACGCTATCGGCGGCGGCCATCGTTGCAATCAGGCCAAGTGCCGCTGCGGCGGCCAGGTTCAGCGTTCTCATTGGTGTCCCCTCAGTCGCATAAAGATCCGGCCGTTCTGCCTTGTAATCCATGTCTCAATCCGTGCGCCCATCCTCGCGCTCTTTGACGCGCCGCGCATGGTAGCGCTGGAAATCCTCTCCATCGTCAAGTTCATAACGTTTTTCGTTCACCCAAGTAAACATGTCGATCGTGGTGCCGGGTCCAAAGGCGCCGGGCATCACCGCCACCGCCGCCTGCGCGGCTGTCTCGCCTTCGGGTACCTCTTCGGGCATAAACATAATGGTTGGCGTGAACATTACGTTCCAGCGCCGGGCCATGTCTTTTTCGCTCATCGCCTCGCGATCGAAATCCGTCACTTCCGTGTCACCGTGAAGGTTAAGCTGCACCACGAAGTAGTTCTCGCGGATATAGCTGTCGATCTCGGGTCTCGGGAAAACCTCGGTGTGCATCTTGGTGCAATAGATGCAGCCGCGCTGTTCGAAGAAAAGCACCAGTCGCTTGCCTTCTTCGTTAGCCTCGGCCAGATCCTCGCGCAGGTCCTTGAAGGTGTCGCGCATCCAGTCGGTCTTATGCAGACCGTCATCGCCCATCTCGACCGCATGGGCCGGTGAAATCAGCAAAAGGGCAAGAGTGGCTGCAAGCAGATGTTTCATGTGGCTCCTCCTTCGCTGGGCCTATCCTATGCTGAGAAAGCCCGGAAACCAACGGATCATTGCATCGGCGATCACGTTTACGCTCCCGGTCGCGATCAGCACGGCAAAGACGATCAGCATCACGCCCATGCCTTTTTCGACCCAAGCAAAGGCCGCGCGATGCCGTTGCACCCACGCGAGAAAAGGTTTCGCAAATAGGGCCGCCACCACGAAAGGTGCTGTCATTCCAATCCCATAGACCAAGAGCAGCAGCCCGCCGCGCCAGATATCGCCCATGCCGCTGGCGATCATCAGGATCGAGGCCAGCGCCGGGCCGACGCAGGGTGTCCAGCCAAATCCAAAGGCCAGCCCCATCAGGTAGGCGCCGATCACCGTACTGGGTTCCGCGCTACTCTCCAGCCGGGCCTCGCGGTAAAGAAGCGGCACGCGGATCACCCCGAGGAAATGCAGGCCAAAGACCACAAGGATCGCGGCCGCCACGTAGGAAAGCGGCGTAAGGTACTGGCCGAAAAGCGATCCCAGCGCTGTCGCGCCCATGCCCAAGAGCACGAAAACTGTCGTCACGCCAAGCGCGAACAACACCGAGGACAGCAGAAGACGCCGCTGCGCCCCGGGCGCGATCTCTCCATCGCCGCGCAGTTCGGCCATCGACAGCCCGCCCATGTAGGACAGGTAGAACGGCACCATCGGCAGTACACACGGCGTGAAAAAGCTGAGAAGACCCGCGAAAAGCGCGCCGAAATAGGATATGTCCAGCATTGCCCGCCTCTCCGCCCGGCATCGCAGGCAGCTTGAATTCATGAGCCTCCGGAAATATGTTTACCTGTCCGTCGACGCAAGCACCATCGGCGGGATGGAGGCCTTGATGCATGCACGGAGAACCCGACTAGGGATCGCGATTGTCGCCGTCCTGACCTTTCCCTTTGCTGCCGTCGCGGCCGAACTTGTCATGGTCGAGGAAAAAGGCTGTATCTGGTGCGCACGCTGGAACACCGAAATCGCGCCTGCCTATTCCAAAACCGCCGAGGGCCGCTTTGCGCCGCTGCGCCGCGTGGACATCAACGACATGCCGGAAGATCTCGAAATCGACCGCCGTGTCGCGTTCACGCCGACCTTTCTGCTGGTGGAAGACGGCGAGGAACTTGCCCGTATCGAAGGCTATCCGGGCGCCGATTTCTTCTGGCCGATGCTGACGAATATTCTGACACAGAACACTGATTTTATGGGGGGGAAATCATGAGAACGCTTATCGCGGCGACGCTGGTCGCCTTTTGCCACGTCCCGTTGGCGGCGGCCGACGACAGCCCCTTTATCAGCGAGGAGGTGCTGAAGCCCGAGCTTGCCCTCGAGATGGCCGAGGCGGCCATGACCACCTGCCGCGATCAGGGATACCAAGTGGGCGTGACGGTCGTGGACCGCTCGGGCATTCCGCAGGTTTTCCTGCGCGACCGCTTTGCCGGGCTTCACGTCTACGAAACCTCCCGCCGCAAGGCCTGGACCGCTGTCAGCTTTCGCACCTCGACCTCCGAACTCGCGGTAGCGACCGAGCCGGGCAAACCCTCAGCCGGGATACGTCAGTTGAGCGAGGCTCTGCCGCTGGGCGGCGGGCTGGTGGTTTACCAAGTTAATGGCAGCATAGTCGGCGGCATCGGTGTATCGGGCGCGCCAGGTCCCGATCTTGACGATATCTGTGCCCAAGCAGGAATTGATGCGATTGCCGACCGGATCGCTTTCTGACACGCCAATCGGTGGCTGAATACCCCAAAAATCCCCGAAAACGCGATGCACAAGCCGTACACCCCCTGTACACCCCCCGTATGACATCCGTCAGACATTCCGGCTGAATGCAGGCCAAGCAACGCGGGAATGCCCTCTGGGCCTGCGTCACATTTCCGCCTGTCGGGGAGAGAAAACAGACGCCATCATCACGGCGTTACAGACTGACGAACAGAATATTCCGGGGATTCTCTGCCCGAGCTGAGTGTCCGATCGCAGCCAAGTGACGGAGCCGACGTATGGATTGCAAATTCTTTGTCACAGACCCGGAATTCGGCAACAAGGCGGAAGCTTTCGAAGCCTATGATGACGTTCCCACCAACCCGAACCTGAGCCGCACCATCGGCGATGTCATCAATGCGCGTTATGGCCGTCGCGATCTGCTGCGCGGTGCACTGGCGGTGACCGCGATGACCGCGCTCTTTGGCACCTCGGCCATCGTCGCGCCGCGTCAGGCAGCCGCCAAACCGCATGGGCCACGCTATGATTTCGAAGAACTGACATGGGGCAACGACGAAAATCACCATATCGCCAACGGCTATGATGCCGACGTCCTGCTGCGCTGGGGCGATCCGATCACCGCGGACGCGCCGGAATTCGACGTGATGAACCAGAGCGCCGAGGCCCAGTTGCAGCAGTTCGGGTATAACAACGACTACGTGGGCTTTACTCCGCTGGACGCGGACGGCGCGCGCGGGTTGCTCTGC
Organism: Paracoccaceae bacterium; assembly: GCA_018223035.1. GTDB lineage: Bacteria > Pseudomonadota > Alphaproteobacteria > Rhodobacterales > Rhodobacteraceae > Heliomarina. Next base: position 160,065 of record JAAEZD010000007.1, on the reverse strand, counting down.
GTTAACCACGAGTACACCAATGAAGAGGTCATGTTTCCCGGGATCGGGCGTCAGGACGAGGCGGCCTATGCCGGGATGACGAAAGAGCTAGTCGATATCGAGATGGCCGCGCATGGCGGCACGGTGGTCGAAATCGCGCGCGGCGAGGATGGTAAATGGGCGCTGGTGCGCGACAGTCGGTATAATCGCCGCATCACCCCGCTGAACACCGAAATGATGCTGGATGGACCTGCTGCCGGGCACGCGCGGTTGCAGACGAACGACGACCCGACCGGGACGCGTGTCATCGGAACGCTCAACAACTGTGCGGGCGGCATGACGCCCTGGGGCACCTACCTGATGGCAGAAGAGAATTTCCACGGCTATTTCTGGACCGACCGGTTCGATGCTGACGGCTATCCGGTGCTGGATGAAACCCTGCCGGAAGCCGCATCCTATGACCGCTATGGCGTGCCGGGCATGTGGTTCAACTGGGGGCAGTATTACGACCGGTTCAACATCGACAAGGAACCGCAAATGCCGAACAAGTTCGGCTGGGTGGTCGAGGTCGATCGGCGCGACCCCGACGCGATGCCTGTCAAGCACACGGCTCTGGGCCGGTTTTGCCACGAGGGCTGCGAAACCACCGTCTCTGCCGAAGGTCGGCTGGTTGTCTATTCCGGTGACGACAACCGGTTCGACTATATTTACAAATATGTCTCGTCTGGCACCGTCTCGGACGACCTCGCCGCCAATTCCGCCCTGCTGAGCGATGGCGTGCTTTACGTCGCGCGGTTTGACGAGGATGGCAGCATTGTCTGGATGCCGCTGGTGCATGGTACAGGCCCGCTGACCGCCGAGAACGGGTTCAACGTTCAGGGCGATGTACTGATCGACGCGCGCCGGGCGGGTGATGTTCTTGGCGCGACGCCGAAGGATCGTCCCGAGGATGTGCAGCCGCGCGGCGATGGCGCTGCCTTTGTCATGCTGACGAACAATTCACGGCGTAAGACCGGGCAGATCGACGCGGCGAACCCGCGCCGCAAGTCACGTTTTGGTCATATCATCGAAATCAAGGAAGCCCGTGGCGACCATGCGGCCGAAACCGGCACATGGTCAATCGTGGTCAAATGCGGCGATCCCACGCTGGCCGAAGTGGGCGCGGAATGGCACCCCGAGACCTCGGCCAATGGCTGGTTCGGCTCCCCCGACAATTGCGCCATTGATGCGGACGGGCGGCTTTGGGTCGCGACCGATCAGGGCGACGACTGGGCGAAGACCGGCAAGTCGGACGGACTTTACGCGCTTGAAACCGAAGGCGAGCTGCGCGGGTTGCCGAGGCTTTTCTTCCGCTGCCCGGTGGGAGGTGAGATCTGCGGGCCGTATTTCACCGGCGATGGCGAGACGCTGTTCCTTTCGGTGCAGCACCCGGGCACCGACGGCACCAAGGATTTCAAAGGCTTCGAGCGGGAATCGACGTTCGAGGACCCGGCCACGCGCTGGCCAGATTTCGACCCGAACATGCCGCCGCGCCCGTCGGTCGTTGTCGTGACCAGACAGGGCGGCGGCAAGATTGCGGTCTGACATGACGTGACGCATGCGAAAAAGCCCCCGCGACTGGGGGCCTTTCTATTGCTGTAGGTGTGCGCCTCGGTTCAGGACTTGGCGCAGGAGACGATGGTGTCGGCCATCTCTTCCAAAAGCTGCGGGTAAAGCGCTGGTCCCGGTTGCAGCGCGCTGCCAAGCGGATCGAGCGTCTTGATCTCGATCCCCTGCCCGTCCAGCATAGCGTCGAGCAGACGGGTGTCGAACTGCGGTTCGGCAAAGGCGCAAGACAACCCGCCAGCCGTCACCTTTTCCCTGAACTGCTTGAGCCGGGCCGGACCGGGGTCGGCGGCGTCGCCAAGGCTAACCGCGGCGGTCGAGTGAATGTCAAAGCGGTGTTCGAAATACTGGAAGGCATCGTGAAGCGTCACGAACTCGATTGATCCAAGGCTTTCAAGCTGGCTGGTCATGCGGCTTTCAAGCTCTTCGAGCGCCTTATCTGCACTGGCGGCATTGGTCGCGTAGGTTTCCGCATTATCGGGGTCAAGCTCGGCCAGTTCCGTTGCAATCGCGGCAAGCCAGGCGCGGGCAATTTCCGGATCGAGCCACGCGTGCGGATCGGTGCCTTCGTGATGGTGGCCGCCATCAGCGTGGTCATGCTCGGCATGGTCTTCGTGATCATGCTCTTCGTGATCATGCTCTTCGTGATCATGTTCGGCGTGATCATGGCCATCGTGGTCGTGATCGTCATGGTCATGCTCGGCGTGGTCGTGCCCATGCTCTTCGTGCTCATGGTCATCGTGGTCTGCATGGTCATCGTGCCCGTGATCCGCCTCGCCCTCTGCACCTTCGAAGTGATCTCGGAACTCGAGCAACTCGAGCCCGTCCACCTTCAGCAGGGCCAGTTCGCTGGCGCTGTCGGAAAGCGAGTCGAGCGGTTTCGACAGCCATGGCGTCAGTTCGGGCCCGACCCAGACGACGAGATCGGCGTTCTGCAGCGCGCGCGCCTGTGACGGGCGCAGCGCGTAGGTATGCGGAGAAGCGCCGGGCGTCACGATCAGATCCGGCGTGCCCAGATCGCCCATGACCATCGCGACAAGCGAATGGATCGGAGCGATGTCGGTTGCGACCTGCGGCGTTTCGGCGATTGCCGGTGCGGCTGCAATGGCACATGCAAGCGCCAGCGGTTTGCGGATCATCCTGAGTCTCCTTATTCTTCGACAGGACCGCTTGATAACCGTGATGTTATAACATATCAATACGTGAAATTGACCCGGAGAGGAGATTCCGAACATGAAGACCATCGGATTCGATTCACACAACCATGACGCCTGTATTTCCGACGCGCTTGGAATCGCGACGGATATCTGCGCGCAGCAAAAGCTGCAGTTCACCCCGGTGCGCCGGCGGGTGCTTGAGATCCTGTTACACGAACACCGGGCGATGGGCGCCTATGACATCCTAGAAGTGCTGTCCTCGGAGGGGCTGGGTTCGCAGCCGCCGGTGGTTTACCGGGCGCTGGATTTCCTTGTAAAACATGGGCTTGCACATCGGATCGAGGGGTTGAACGCCTATACCGCCTGCGCGCATCTGGATCACGAGCATGTTCCGGCCTTTCTGATCTGCCGGACCTGCAAGGCGGTGGCTGAGACTGATACGGGCATCGCACAGGGCCGACTTGGACAGGCGGCGGCCAGCGCCGGGTTCACGATAGAAAAGGTGGTGGTCGAAGCGGAGGGCCTCTGTCCGAGCTGCGCCGGGGCCGCTGCATGAGTGCCGCCGCATCGCCGGTGATCGAAGCGCAGCATGTCTCGATCCGGCTGGACGGGCGGATGGTGCTGCACGACGTGTCGGTGGCGATCCAGCCGGGCGAGATCGTAACGATTGTCGGGCCAAACGGATCGGGGAAGTCCTCGTTTCTCAAGGCCCTGATCGGGGCGGTGCCGCTTGAGAGCGGCGAAATCCGGCGCGCGCCGGGGCTGCGCATAGGCTATGTGCCGCAGAAGCTGGCGATTGATGCGAGCCTGCCGCTGACTGTGCTGCGTTTCCTTGCCCTGCCCCGCAATCCGGGACGCGCGCGCCTGCAGGAAGCGCTGGAAGCGGCCGAGGTAGCGGATCTGGGCAACCGGCAGATGACCGACCTGTCGGGCGGCCAGTTGCAGCGCGTTCTGCTGGCACGGGCGCTGCTCGAACGTCCCCAGCTTTTGCTGCTGGACGAGGCGACGCAGGGGCTGGACCAGCCCGGTTCCGCCGCGTTCTACCAACGGATCGCGGACGTCCGCGAGGAACTGGGCTGTGCGGTGGTGATGGTGAGTCATGACCTGCACGTGGTGATGGCGGCGTCCGACCGGGTGCTTTGCATGAACGGGCATATCTGTTGCCAGGGCGCGCCCGAGATCGTCGCCAGCGCGCCGGAATACCGGGCCCTGTTTGGCTCCGGTACGCAGGGCGCGCTCGCGCTTTACCGCCACCAGCACAGTCACAGCCACGATCATGTCCACGAAAATGGGCATCACGGACATGATCACGACCATCACCACCACGAAAGCAGACGCTGATGCTGGACGATTTCCTTGTGCGCGCGGCGCTGGCCGGGCTCGGCGTCGCGATTGCCGCCGCGCCGCTGGGTTGTTTCGTGATATGGCGACGGATGGCCTATTTCGGTGAGGCAACGGCCCATGCGGCTGTGCTTGGTGTGGCGCTGGCGCTGGCCCTGTCCCTGCCGCTTGTGCCGATGATCCTGCTGGCGGCGCTGGCGATGGCAAGCTGCGTTACGCTTTTGACCGGGCGCGGCTACGCGGTCGATACGGTTCTTGGCGTGACCGCCCATACCGCGTTGGCCGCCGGGCTGGTGGCGGTGTCGCTGCTGGCGGATGTGCGGCTTGACCTGATGTCTTTCCTTTTCGGGGATATCCTTGCGGTGGGCCAGATGGACCTGCTGACCATCTGGGGCGGCGTTCTGCTGGTTCTGGGTCTGACCTTCTGGCGATGGTCGCCGTTGTTGATGGCGACGCTGAACCCCGATCTGGCGCGGGCAAGCGGGATCGATCCGCGACGCGAAGAGCTTGGCCTGACGCTGGCGCTGGCTCTGGTGGTCGCGGTGGCGATCAAAGTGGTCGGCGTTCTACTGATCACCGCGCTGCTGGTGATCCCGGCTGCGGCGGCCCGTCCGCTTGTGCGCACCCCCGAAGCGATGGCCGTGGTGGCCGGCCTGATCGGGGCCTGTTCGGCGCTTGGCGGGCTTTGGGCGGCCTTCATTCTGGACGCCCCCACCGGCCCGAGCATTGTCTGCGCGGCGGCGGTGATCTTTTCCATCACCACCGTCTTTGGCGCTCTGACCCGGCGTTAGCCTGCCTGGCCACCGGTGATGGCCCGGGTGGCCAGCACGCCGATGGTTGCCGAAGTCCCTGTCAGCAAGGTGCCCCATGTAAGGTCTGTCGCGACCATGCGCCAGCTCCACCCCTGCAGGGTCGCGAGATTGGTGAATTCGTAGGTCCCGTAGCCAAGTGCGCCGATCAGCGCCGCTGAACCGAACACCCAGAGGAGCGGCTTGTCCTGCGTGATGCCGGGCCAGCTGACGAACCAGAGCAGGCAGGCCACGTAGAAGGCGTAAAACACGACGGCCGGTCCGAAACGCGGGCTGTCGAGCAGCATCTCGCCGATGTCACGTTCAAAGGTCGGCTTTACGATGTAGCGAAGCCCCAGCATGTCGAGCCCGAGAAAGACGGCGAAGGTGATGATGTAAAGAATGATGACGGTCATGAATGGCTCCTGCTTTCAGAATGATACGCAGAGGCCGGGCTTGTGGTTCACTCTTTAACAGCATCCACCGTTTCGACCTGCGCCCAGACCGGCAGGTGATCCGAGGCAAGCCGCGCCGCACCGTCGCGCACGACGCCCATTTTCGCGATGCGCAGGGACGGACCATGGGCAAAGCGGTCGAGCCGGGCGATGGGTCGCGCGCTGTGAAAGCTGAAACCGGGAGAGACCACGTTCAGCCGCCCCTCCCACGGTTCGAACCCGGCAGAGCCGGACCATTCGTTAAAATCGCCCGCGACCAGCGCACAATCCCGGTGATCGCCAAGATGCTGGAGGATGGCGTTCATCTGCCGCTGGCGCCAGACGCGCAGCAGGCCGAGATGCGCGCCCACCAGCACGAGGCCCGCCACCGAGACCATCACCGCGCCGCGCGGTTCGAGCCCCGGCAACTCGAACTGTTCGGTCGCCTCAATCGGCAGGTCGCGCCGCACCAGCACCGCATTCCCGTGCCAGCCAAGACTGACATCCGTACCAAGTTCGGCCACGACATAATCCGTCTCACGCTCGATCAGGTTGCGCGGCAGGGCCGAGGGGCGTGCGCCAAGGCGCAGATCAGCCTCTTGCAGGATCACCACGTCGCCTGCGATGTCGTTCAAAACCTGAAGAATGCGCGCCGGGCGGCGACGGCGGTCGCGCCCCACGGCCTTGCGAATATTGTAACTGACGATCTTCATACCCCTGACCTTGTGCTTGCGATCAGAGGATCGGGCTGAGCAGCCGCGCCACCGGCGCGCCGATCCGGATATAGAGTTTCTGAGCGGAAAGGTTCTTTTCCAGCAGATAGCTGTCTTGCATGTCATCCTCCAGCATCCGGGCCACATCCTGCGCGAACTCGGGAGAATGGACCAGAATCATGGATTCAAAATTAAGCCGGAAAGAGCGATTGTCGAAATTTGCGCTGCCGATTGCGGCAACATCGTCGTCTATGAGCACGACTTTCTGATGCAGGAAGCCCTTGGTGTAACGATAGACCTTGACCCCGACGGCGCGGATTTCGTCGAAGAAGGAAAAGGCCGCGAGCCAAGTGAGATAGTGATCGGGCGTATTCGGCACCATGATCCGCACATCGCAGCCGCGCAGCGCCGCCGCCTTGAGTGCCGAGAGGGAATCGATATCCGGCACGAAGTACGGCGACGCGATCCAGACCCGGCTTTGCGCGGCATTGATGGCCGAGAAATAGAACAGCGCACCCGTGTCGATTTCGTCGCTGGGCCCCATCAGCAGGGTCAGCGCCTCGACATTGGCGGGTTCGGCCTCGGGCGCCCACATGAGATCGTCGGTGATGTGATCGCCCGAGGCCCAGTGCCAGTCTTCGGCATAGCCAAGCTGGAGCTGGCTGACCACGGGGCCGCGCAAGGCGAGATGGGTGTCGCGCCAATGCCCGTAATGCGAATCTGCGCCGACATAGGTATCCGACACGTTATGGCCGCCGATGAACCCGATGCTGCCGTCGATGATGACGGTCTTGCGGTGGTTGCGGAAATTGATGTGGCGGCGCGAGCTGGGGCCACGGTTCTCGCCGGGGTCGAGAAAACGCACGCCGTTTTCGACCAGCCTTTGCTGGTAGCTTCGGGGCAGCCCGTAGCTGCCGACCCCATCGCAGATCACACGCACTTTTATGCCACGCTCGGCCGCTGCAATCAGCCGGTCGGCCAGCGCATTGCCAAGATCGTCGTCGGCGATGGTGTAGAATTGAATGAGGACATAGGTCTTAGCCGCGTCGATGGCCGCAAAGATCGCGTTAAAGGTCTCTTCCCCGTCGATCAACAGGCGCACATCGTTACCGGCGACCACCGGCATCCGCACCAGCCGTTCGAAACGATAAAGCCGCGAGTCGGGGTTGGCGGAATCGGGCGAGACCGGTTCCGCCGAGAGGCGTTCGCTGATCAACCGGCGCGAGCGGCGGCGGGATTCGGTATAGGAATGCAGCTTGTGATGGCCAAAGATCATATAGGCGGGCACGCCGAACCACGGGGCGGCCAGCAGGAAGATCACCCATGCCACCGCGCCCTGAGGCGTCCGGGCCGAGCTGATCGCACGCCAGACGCAGAGGCCGACAATGATGACGGCGAGTACCCCGAGAAAGGCGGACCAGATGACCGTCAGCGACAAGGTGCGGATCCATTATTGCGCATGTCCTTTGCCTAGCGCGAAAAAAGCGGATCCGCCACTGGAAAGCGCGGGGGTAGTGCCGGGCCTATCAGGCCACGACAGAGAGATCCGGTGCCGTACGCATTGGCAGGGGGCGATGGGCAACCGTGGCCGGACGATCCTGTGTGAGGAAGATGATCGCGGGGTTGGCCACGTTCTCGCGCGTGATCGTGTCCGCCAGCGCATCGGCGCGGCAGGTCACGATCTGCTGGTTGGCGCGCTGCGCGTTGCTCACGATCCGGACCGCGACCGCATCGGCCAGACCGGCCTCTTCCAGCGCGGCCTGAATCTCGGGCGCGGCCTGCACGCCCATGTATACCGCGACGTTGCTTCCCTGCCGGATATGGGAAAGCCAGTCGGCGCCTTCATCCCCCTCGCGCCGCCGCGCGGTGGTGAGGACGAGCGAATCCGTGCGTCCGCGTTCGGTGAGGAAACCACCAAGCGCCGCTGCTGCTGCACTCGCTGCAGTCACGCCGGGGACGATTTCATAGTCGATGCCGGCCTCTCGCAGGGCGTCGGCCTCTTCGGCGCCGCGCGCAAAGACGCCGGGATCGCCGCATTTCAGGCGCACCACGCGTTTGCCCTGACGGGCGGCAGAGACCAGCACGCTGTTGATACGGTCCTGCGGCCATGAATGGCAGCCCGGTGCCTTGCCCACATAAACACGTTCGGCATCGCGGCGGGCGAGTTCAAGGATTTCCGGGTCGATCAGCCGGTCGTAAAAGATGATATCGGCCTCTTGCAGGCGTTTGACGCCGCGCAGGGTGATCAGGTCGCTCGACCCCGGCCCTGCCCCGACCAGCGCCACCGGCGCGGTGCATTCGGTCGGGATCTCGCCGGTTTCGATGGCCTGTTTGATCTTGAGGGCGGCATGGGCCTCTAGTCCCCGGGCATGGGTGCGGCGGACCTCTCCTCCAAACACCCACGCCCAGAGGTCGCGGCGCGCGCGAGGGGAGAGGCGCGTTGCCGCGAGGTCGCGGAGCCGGCCTGCAAGCGCCGCAAGGTCGCCCAGACGCGGTTCGAGCGTTTCCTCCAGCCGGGTCTTGATCTGGCGGGCCAGAACAGGCGCGGTGCCTTCGGTGCCGATAGCGACAACCACCGGGTCACGGTCAACGATGGAGGGGGTGATCGCCTCGCAAAGATCGGGTCGGTCGACGACGTTGACCAGCACCCCGGCGGCGCGGGCCAGAGCGTGCAGCGCGGCATCGGTTTCGGCGCATTCGGTACAGATAAAGGCAAGCGCGGCACCGCTGAAGCTTTGTTCGGTAATGGGGCTGGCATCCCATTCGACGCGGCCCGCGCGATGCAGGGCGCCGAGTTCTGGATCGAGCGCCGGAGCCAGAAGGCGAATGGTCGCCTCGGTCTTGAGGATCAGGCGGCATTTCTGCGCGGCCTGCTCACCACCACCGGCGATCACAACCGTCCGGCCGTTCATGCGCAGGAACATCGGGAATGTCTTCATGTCGGCGTCCTTTCAGATTGGGCTATTCAGCCGCGAGCGGGGTTTTCGACGCGAGGATGAGCGCCGCGAGTTCGGGTTTGCAGGAGCCGCAATTGGTCCCTGCGCAGGTGGACTTGCCAAGGGTTTCGACGTCATGCGCCCCGGCGGCGATGGCGTCGCGCAGGATGTTGATGCCGACCGACATGCAGGAACAGACGATTGCGCCGGGGTCGGGCATATCCGCCGAGGGACGCCCGGTAAGCGCTTGAAGCGGCGGGGTTTCCGTCCCGATCAACTCGATGGCGTGGGAGCGGGCCAGCGCCACCGGGTCGCTACTCACAAAGAGCAGCGCGCGCAGGATGCCGTTTTCGCTGATCGCCAAGCGGGTCTGGCCGGTGGCCGCATCGCGGAACTGGCTGGTGGTGCCGCCGGTGATCCCGGTCACGGCACGCAGCACCGTTTCCGCATCCTTTGAGATATCCGTGGTTCCGGCGAGTTCGGCACGGGCGCCGGTGGTTGTCGGCGAGGCGGCGAAATAGGCGAAACCGGGGATGAGGTCGGTATCGGCAGCAACGAAGGCGTACCATTTGGCGTCGAACCGCGCGACATCCACGCGCGCGCCCTTGAGCGCGGGCTGGCCGGAGACCGGGTCGCAGACCGCGCCGACCGAGCTGTTGACACATGCCGCCGAGCTGCGCTGGCGGGTCCAGTGCATCGGGGCGAAGATTTCGTTCCGGCGCACCTTGGGCGAGACAAGCGCGCGGAAGAGACCGCTGCCGCCGTTGGTGGCGCTGATGCGGACGATATCGGCGGGTTTTACGCCGATTTCGGCTGCGTCCTTTGGGTGGATTTCAACGAAGGGCTCCGCCAGATGCGCGGCAAGGCGCGGGGATTTCCCGGTGCGGGTCATCGTGTGCCACTGGTCGCGGATGCGCCCGGTGTTGAGGCGGAAACCGTCGCGGCTGTCAGGTTCGGGCGGGGTGATCGCCACCATGCGGGCCTTGCCGTCCGCATGGTAGAAACCGCCCTTTGCAAAGAAGCGCTTAGTCCCCTGCCCGGTTGCCGGGACCGGCCATTGCACGGGGGATAGGGTTTCGTAGCCTGCCTCACCCAGCCCGGCGAGGCCGGTAAGGTCAAGGTCGCGTCCAAACCTTGGACCCAGCGCGGAAAGCCGCGCGTATTCGTCAAAAATCTCGTCAGGCGAGTGGTAGGCAAAAGCATCGGCCCAGCCCATGCGGGCAGCCACATCGCAGATGATCCGCCAGTCGGGGCGCGCCTGTCCCGGCACCGGCAGAAAGGCCCGCTGGCGCGAGATGCGGCGTTCGGAATTTGTGACCGTACCGTCCTTTTCTCCCCAGCCAGCAGCGGGCAGCAGCACATCGGCCAGATCGCCGGTGTCGGTGCGTGCCATGATGTCGCTCACCACGGTAAAGGGCACGCGGGCGATGGCCCGGGCCACCCGGTCCGCATCGGGCAGGCTGACGGCCGGGTTGGTCGACATGATCCAGAGGGCCTTGATCCGCCCGCTTTCGCAGGCATCGAACAGGTCGACTGCCTTGAGACCTGGCGTCGTGCAAATGGTCGGGCTGTTCCATGCCTGTTGCACGGCGGCGCGGTGATCGGGGTTTTCAATATCGAGATGATTGGCCAGCATATTGGCCAGCCCACCAACCTCGCGCCCGCCCATCGCGTTGGGCTGCCCGGTGACCGAGAACGGCCCCATGCCGGGACGGCCGATGCGGCCCGTCGCGAGGTGGCAGTTGATGATTGCGTTGACCTTGTCGGTGCCGCAGCCGGACTGGTTCACCCCTTGCGAATAAATCGTGACGGTTTTTTCCGTGCTGGCCCAGAGGGCGTAGAATTCGGCGAGCTCATTGGGGGTAAGGCCGGTCGTGGCGGTATCGGTGGTGCGGGCGCTAGCGAGAGCCGCGTCGAAACCCGTCACGTGCTCGGTGAGGTAGGTGTGGTCTAGGCGGCCAGTCTTGGCGAGATGCGCCAGCAGCCCGTTGAAGAGCGCGGCGTCACCGTCAGGCGCGATTTGCAGGTGCAGGTCGGCAAGGTCCGAGCTGGCCGTGCGGCGCGGATCGATATTGATGACGCGCATGTGGGGCCGCGCGGCCTTGGCCGCCGAGATACGCTGGTGCAGGACCGGGTGGCACCACGCGAGGTTGGAGCCGACCAGCACGATCAGATCGGCCTGTTCGAGGTCTTCATAGGTGCCGGGGACGGTGTCCGTTCCAAAGGCGCGTTTGTGCCCCGCCACCGAAGAGGCCATGCAAAGCCTTGAATTCGTGTCGATATTCGCCGAGCCGATGTAACCCTTCATCAGCTTGTTGGAGACATAGTAATCCTCGGTCAGCAACTGGCCTGAGACGTAGAAGGCGACCGAGTCCGGCCCGTAGGCGCGGATCGCGGCGCTGAACTGGGTCGCTATGAGATCGAGAGCGGCGTCCCAGCTTGCGTCCTTACCAGCGATGCGGGGGGCGAGAAGACGGCCCTTGAGGTCAATCGTCTCGCCCAGCGCCGCGCCTTTGGAACAGAGCCGGCCGAGATTGGCCGGATGCTTTGGGTCGCCCTTGATCGTACCGTCGGGCGCGGCCAGAACCCCGCAGCCGACGCCGCAATAGGGGCATGTGGTGCTCGTGCTCATGCCGCCGAACGGGCGGGCAGGAACGCACCGTCCAGCAGGATGCGGCCGTTTTCGACCCGCGCGGGATAGGTGGTCACCTGCCCTTCGTCCGGCCCCTGAACCCGCCCGGTTTCAAGCGAGATGACCCAATTGTGCAACGGACAGGTGACGGCGGCGCCATGCACGATGCCCTCGGCCAGCGGGCCCTTCTTGTGCGGGCAGGTGTTGTCGAGCGCAAAGACCGAGTCATCGGCTGTGCGGAACACCGCAACGCAGCCCGCGCGGGTCTTGACCACCCTTGCACCGCGCTGGGGCACATCGTCGAGCGGGGCGATATCGATCCAGTCGCTCATTCCGCCGCCTCCAGCGTAAGATTGGCAAGCGGTTGATAAGTTTCCGCTTTTGTCTGGGCATGTTCGGCCCACGGGTCGATCTGGTAGACGCTTTGCGAGACCCCGAAGCGTTCAACCAAAGCGGCACGTTCGGAAAGATCATCGACGATGCGTTCCTTGATCCAGTCGAGCCCTACCTTGGAGATGAACTTGTAGGGCCGGTCGAGATACTTGGCGTTTTCGCGGTAAAGCTGGACAAAGGCGATAGTGAGCGCCGTCACCTCTTCCTCGGTTGCGACCTGCGCCAGCGGCTGGATTTCCTTGAGGTCCATGCCCGCCGCGCCGCCGACGCCGATCTGGTAGCCGCTGTCGACACAGACGATGCCGACATCCTTACAGGTCGCCTCGGCGCAGTTCCGGGGGCAGCCCGAAACACCCATCTTGACCTTGTGAGGTGTCCATGACCCCCAAAGCGCCTTTTCAAGCTTGATGCCAAGCCCGGTGCTGTCCTGCGTGCCAAAGCGGCAGTGGTCGGTGCCGACACAGGTTTTCACCGTGCGCAGCCCCTTGGAATAGGCGTGGCCCGAAACCATGCCCGCCGCGTTCAGATCGGCCCACATGGCGGGCAGGTCCTCTCCCCTGACGCCTAGAAGATCGATGCGCTGGCCACCGGTAACCTTGACGGTCGGCACGTTGTACTTGTCCGCCGCATCGGCGATGGCACGCAACTCGCGGGCGTTGGTGATGCCGCCCCACATGCGCGGCACAACCGAAAACGTGCCGTCCTTCTGGATGTTGGCGTGTTTGCGTTCATTGATGAACCGGCTTTGCGGGTCGTCCTTGTATTCAATCGGCCAGTCCGCGAGCAGGTAATAGTTCAGCGCCGGGCGGCAGACATGGCAGCCATCTACGGTTTTCCACGCGCATTCCTGCCAGACCGCAGCCATGGATTTCAGCGCTTGGCTCTTGATCATGCGGCGCACGTCCTCGTGGGTGAGATCGGTGCAGCCACAGATCGGCTGGGCCGTGGGCAGGACGAAATCGTCGCCCAGCGTGACGGCCAGCACCTGCTCAACGAGACCGGTGCAGGTGCCGCAAGAGTTGCTTGCCTTGGTGACCGCCCGGACCGCGCCAAGATCAGTCGCGCCTCCCTCGATCGCTTCGACGATCTTGCCCTTGCAGATGCCGTTGCAGCCGCAGATTTCCGCCTCAGGCGGTAAGGCTGCAACGGCCGCTAAAGGGTCCAGCGGGGCACCTCCCTGATAGGCGGGGCCAAAGATCACCATTTCGCGCATCTCGGCGATATCCGTCTTGTCCCGGATCAGGCCGAAGAACCAGTTGCTGTCGGCCGTGTCGCCATACATGACCGCGCCGACGATGCGGTTTTCCTCGACTACGAGGCGGCGATAGACGCCCCGGCCGGGATCGCGGAACACGATGTCTTCGCGCCCCTCGCCTTCGGCGAAATCGCCCGCCGAGAAGAGATCGCAGCCGGTCACCTTGAGCTTGGTCGAAAGCTCTTTCTGCTCAAAGGCGGCGGCTTCGTTCAGCAGGGTGGCAGCGGCCACCTTGGCCTGATCGTAAAGCGGCGCGACGAGGCCGAAGATCGCGCCGTTGTGCTCAACGCATTCACCGACGGCGAGAATATCCTCATCCGAGGTCACCATCTGGTCGTCCACGTGGATGCCGCGACCGACGGCCAGTCCGCTATCGGCGGCGAGCTTGGTGTTGGGACGGATGCCGACGGCCATGACCAGCAGGTCGCAAGGCAGTTCGGTGCCATCGTCGAGCAAGAGCGCGCTGACATGGCCGTTCTCACCGAGGATCTCCTTGGAGTTTGCGCTACAGCGCACGGAGATGCCCTTGTCTACCAGCGCTTTGCGCAGCAGATAGCCCGCCGCCTCGTCAAGCTGGCGTTCCATGAGGTGCCCCATGATATGAACCACGGTCACTTCGGCACCCCGCGAGGCCATGCCGGCGGCAGCCTCGAGCCCAAGCAGCCCGCCGCCGATCACGACGACCTTGTTGCCGGAGGTCATGGACATCATGCGCTGGGTATCTTCGAGATCGCGATAGGCAATCACGCCTTCCAGATCATGGCCCGGCAGCGGGATGATAAAGGGGTTCGAGCCGGTGCCAAAGACCAGCTTGTCATAGGGCAGCACGTCGCCATTGGCGGCGGTGACGGTTTTCGCTGCACAGTCGATATGATCGACACGCTCACCGAACCGGCAGGTCACACCATGCGCGGCATACCATGCGTCGTCATGGGTGACGATTTCCTCATAGGTCTTTTCACCGGAGAGCACCGGGCTGAGCATGATGCGGTTGTAGTTGCCGCGCGGCTCCGCGTTGAAAAGGGTGATGTCATAGGCATCAGGGTTGGTTTCGACCAAATGTTCGATCATCCGGCCCGAGGCCATCCCGGCGCCGATCACAATGAGTTTCTGTCTCATGCCGCACCTCCCGTCCCGAGAGGGCTGCGGGTGCGGATCGTATCAGCTACTAGGGCAGTTCCGCGACCATCAGATCCGAGATATTCTGATAGGCCTTGGCCCAGGCATCGTGTTCCTTGCGCGTCATTTTCCCGGCGGATTGCTCCTCGAGCGCGTAGAGAAGTGCCGCGCAAACCACAGGCAGATGCACGGAAACCGCACCGTAGCCGACGTGCCGTCGCGCCATGCTGGCCACGGCCAGTTCCAGTTTGTCCGGCTGGTTCAGGTGCTTGACGATAAACGCCAGCGTATCCGCCAGTTTTTCCCGCTGCGCGCGCATATCCTCGGGGAACAGATCCCGCACTTCGGGTGCCAGGTCGAAAAGCTTGTCGTAGAAGGATTTGGCGACGCTGTGCTTGACCGGGTAGACGCGCGCAAAATTCGCTTGCAAAGCCTTGATTTCCTCGGGGGTCATGCGCGCACTCCAGCCGTGACGGCGCGAGCAAACACCCAAATTGTTGAGAAAGCGTTAGGGTCATTAACTTACTCCGCTGCAATCGAAGCCGGTTTCGGCTTTGGCTTGGCGCCATGTTCATATTCCTCAAGGAAATCGAGCACTTCCTTGCGGTAACGGTAGTAATCCGGGTGCGCGAGCAGGGCGCCACGGGTCCTGGGACGGGGCAGATCGACATCGACGATCCGGCCGATGGTGGCCTGCGGGCCGTTGGTCATCATGACCACGCGGTCGGCCAACAGGATCGCTTCGTCCACGTCATGGGTGACGCAGATCGCGGTGACTTTGGTGCGGGACCAGACCTCCATCAGCACCTCTTGCAACTCCCAGCGGGTGAGGCTGTCGAGCATCCCGAAGGGTTCGTCGAGCAGCAGCAGTTTCGGCGAGAGCGCGAAGGCCCGCGCGATGCCGACGCGCTGTTTCATGCCGTTCGACATCGAGGCCGCATTGGCGTCCATCGCATCGCCAAGCCCCACCCGTTCGAGGTAGTATTCGACCACATCCTGACGTTCGGCCTGACTAGCCTTTGGATAGACCTTGTCCACGCCGATGGCGACGTTCTCCTTGGCGGTGAGCCACGGGAAAAGGTTCGGCGACTGGAACACCACGGCGCGTTCGGGATCGGCGCCTTCGACATGGCGGCCATCAAGTTTGATCGCGCCTTTCGAGATCGCGTTCAGACCGGCGGCCATGGTCAACACGGTGGACTTCCCGCAGCCGGAATGCCCGATCAGCGAGATGAATTCGCCGCGATTGACCTTGAGATCGAAATCCTCGACCACGGTGAGCGGCCCCTTTGGCGTCGGGTAGACCTTGTGAAGCTGCGAGAAGTCGAGGAAGCGGTCCTCGATCAGACCCTCCTGCGCCTCGGCCACCGCGGCCGGAACCCCATGGATCGGGGTGACATTCGGCAGTTGCCGCGTGCCTTCGACCTTGGCCTCGATGCCCACGTCCATCAGGTATTTCGTCACCCGGGCGCGCAGCGCCTTGAAGCTCTCGTCGTCATTCATGTCGTGACGGTCGCGGGGGCGCGGGATTTTCACCTCGACCGGATCGGCCAGCGTGCCATCGGGATTGAGCGGCACGATGCGGTCGGCCAGCAGGATCGCTTCGTCCACGTCATTGGTGATCAGGATGCAGGTCTTTTTATCCTGTTCCCAGATATGCAGGATTTCGTCCGCGAGGTTGGCACGGGTCAGCGCATCGAGCGCCGAGAGCGGTTCGTCGAGCAGCAGAACCTCGGGGTTCATGGCCAGCGCCCGGGCGACCGCGACGCGCTGGCGCATACCGCCCGAAAGCTCGGACGGGCGGCGGTGCATCGCGTGGCTGAGGCCGACCATCTGTACGTAATGGGCCACCTTGTCGGCGCGCTCTTTTTTCGAAAGCTTGGGAAACACCGCATCGACCGCCAGAGCGACATTGCCCGCGACCGTGAGCCAAGGCATCAGCGAGTAGCTTTGAAACACCAGCCCGCGTTCCGGCCCCGGTTCGGTGATCGGCTTGCCCTTGAAGGTGACAGTGCCGCTATCGGGTTTCTGCAGGCCCGCGATCATGTTCATCAGGGTGGATTTCCCGGTGCCGGAAAATCCGAGGATGGCGAGGAATTCGCCCTCGCGGACATCGAGGGTGATGTCGCGCAGAACTTCGACACGGTTGGTGCCTTCGCCGAAGCCCTTGGAGACGTTGTTGAAGCTGAGGATGCTCATACCGCTCACCGCTGCGCCGAGTAGGTAAAGGCGGACTGGATCGCGTACATGACCCGGTCGAGCAGGAAGCCGATGATGCCGATGGTAAAGACGGCGACCATAATCTTGGCGAGCGATTGCGACGAGCCGTTCTGGAATTCATCCCAGACGAATTTGCCAAGGCCGGGGTTCTGGGCGAGCATTTCGGCGGCGATCAGCACCATCCAGCCCACACCAAGGGACAGGCGCAGCCCGGTGAAGATTAGCGGCAGGGCCGAGGGCAGGACCAGCTTGGTGATCTTGGTCCAGGTGTTCATCTTGAGCACCTTGGAGACGTTGACCAGATCCTTGTCGATCGAGGCAACGCCCAGCGCGGTGTTGATTAGCGTCGGCCAGAGCGAGCAGAGCGTCACGGTGATGGCCGAGACCAGAAAGGATTTGGTGAACCAGCCGTCATTGGTGACGTAGACCGCCGAGACAACCATCGTCACGATGGGCAGCCATGCCAGCGGCGAGACCGGTTTGAAAATCTGGATCAGCGGGTTGATGGCCGCGTTGGCGGTGGCGCTGAGACCGGCGAGGATGCCAAGCGGGATGGCGATAAGGGCGGCGATCAGGAAGCCGAAGAACACGGTTTTGATCGAAGTCCAGATTTGCTGATAATAGGTTGGGTTGCCGGTGTAGGTGCGGATCTTGACGCGATCTTCCTTGCCCGCCTCGATCAGTTTGGCGTTGCGTTCGTCCTGACGCGTGTAGAACGCCGCCTCTTTCTTGCGCTCGCGGATCGCGTCCTCGTTCAGGTTCACCGCCTGCTCCCAGACTTGGGCTGGGCCGGGAATGGCGCCAAGCGAGGTCTGGACGGTGGGCGAAAGGGCCGACCAAGCGGCGAGGAAAAGCACGATGGCCAGAAGCGGTACACCAAGCAGGCGCCAGACTTCGGCGGCCTGGGCGCGCGGGTTGTCACCGGCGGCGGCCTTGAGGATCGGCGTCATCCAGGAAAGACCAAGCACCTGGAACCAGGTATCGGCCTTGTTGATGCGGGTGAAGGTGCGCGCCCGGCGGGCCTCGCGCGCTTCGTCATGCAGTGCTTGCGGGTCAATGGCGGTCATGGATCCAAGTCCTTGTGGGTCGGAGACTGGCGGGATTGGCGGGATTGGCGGGCTGGCGGTGCCCCCGCGCGGCGCGCGCGGGGGCGTTTCAGGCTTAGCCTTCGACCTGATTGCCGACGACTTTCTGGTCGCCCTTCAGGCCGATCGGCAGGCTGTCGAGATAGGCGTTGGGCTGACGGCCGTCGTAGGGAATACCGTCGATCACGTCCTCGGCCGAGGTCGGTGCCTTGAAGCCATCGCTGTCCCATGGGAAATCGGCCTCGTCCGCGAGACCTTCGTCGACCAGCATGCGCGCGGCTTCGAGATAGATCGCGGGCTTGTAGACGCTGGCGGCGGTGTCGAAATACCACTGGTCGGATTTCGCTTCGGAGATCTGGCCCCAGCGGCGCATCTGGGTGAGGTACCAGATCGCGTCCGAATAGAAGGGATAGGTCGCGTTGTAGCGGAAGAACACGTTGAAATCCGGGACGTCGCGGGTGTCGCCCTTTTCGTATTCGAAGGTGCCGGTCATCGAGTTCGCGATCACCTCTTCATCCGCGCCGACATATTCCGAGCGTGACAGGATCTCGACCGCTTCGGCGCGGTTGGCGTTGTCGTTTTCATCGAGCCAGATCGCGGCGCGGATCAGCGCCTTGGTCACGGCGAGCGCGGTCTGCGGGTTTTCCTCGACGAATTCGGCGGACATGCCGAAAACCTTTTCGGGGTTGTTCTTCCAGAGTTCGTAATCGGTGATGACCGGTACGCCGATACCCTTGAACACGGCCTGCTGGTTCCACGGCTCACCCACGCAGTAGCCATAGATCGTGCCGGCCTCCATCGTGGCGGGCATCTGCGGCGGCGGCGTCACCGACAGCATCACGTCGGCGCCGATCTGGCCGGTAATGTTGTCATCCGAATAATAACCGGGCTCAAGACCGCCCGCTGCCAGCCAGTAGCGGAGTTCGTAGTTGTGGGTCGAAACCGGAAAAACCATGCCCATGTTGAAGGGCTTGCCCTGATCCTTGTAGCTTTCGACCACCGGCTTGAGCGCGGCGGCAGAGATCGGGTGCTGTGGGCGGCCATCCTCCATCGTCGGGACGTTCGGCTTCATCTGCTCCCAGATTTCATTGGAAACGGTGATGCCGTTGCCATTCAGGTCCATTGAGAAAGGCGTTACGATATGCGCCTCGGTGCCATAACCGATGGTGGCGGCGAGCGGCTGACCGGCGAGCATGTGCGCCCCATCGAGCGTGCCGTCGATCACCCCGTCTAGCAGCACTTTCCAGTTGGCCTGAGCGACCAGCGTGACAAACAGACCCTCGTCCTCGAAGTAGCCGTTTTCATACGCCACGGCGAGCGGCGCCATGTCGGTCAATTTGATAAAGCCAAATGTGAGCTCGTCCTTTTCGACGTCCAGCATCTCGGCCGAGGCGCTACCCGCGATCACGAAGCTCGCTGCGACGGCCATTCCAAAAACGTTTTTCATGCGGTTCATCCCGTTGATAGAAAACAAAAAAAGCCGTACGATTTGACCACGCGCAGATGCGGTGCAGTTCAAATCGAGCGGCTTTGCTCTTATTTTGGTGAGACCCCCATCATCGGGGGAAGGTCAGAAGCAGCGGTGCTTCGTTAAACCTAAATTGAAGAGTCCGGTTCGAAACGCAACAGGTTTTTGAGAATTCCGCAAAAAGGGTGCTGCGATGCAGCTTTCTGCACGTTTTCTAGACAAAAAGCTATCTAAAAGTCGAAAATCTGACCATCGAAAAAGGCATCCGCCGCCAGAATCATATGGCCGTGGCGCGAGGCGACAGCGGTGCGATTCCGCATCGCGCCCTCGACCTTGGCCGAGGCGCCGGGCAGGTCGACACCTGCCCCGCCGAGGTGCTGGCGATAGAGATCGGGGCGAAAAACCGACTGGCCGTTTGCAATGGTTTCCTGCTGATCGAGCCCGTGGATGCGGGCGATCTGGGCGGAAATCCACGCCGCCTGGCTGCGCCACGGAAAGGTCGCGGCGCCGCGCTGGAACTTGAGGAAACCGGGCACCGATTGCGCGGGCGCGCCGGGCCGTGTCACGATATTGCCGGAGAGCGCGCGATCGATGGCCTCGTGCGGCAGGTCGAGATGCTCGCTGCGCGACAGGATTTCGCAAGCCAGCGGCTGGTTGTCCGGCGTATCGAGCCAGTCGGCGGCGCGATAGATCGCCCGCATCAGCCGCCCGGTAACGTCAGGATGTTCCTCGACCCAGTCATGGCGCAGGCCCAGCACCTTTTCCGGCGAAACAGCCCAGATCGCACAGCCCGGCAGGATCAGCTCTCCTGCACCGCGGTCGACGGCGACCGAGCCCCAGGGTTCGCCGACCACGAACATGTCGAGTTCCCCCTGCCCGACCTTGTCAGCCATGAGGGGCGGCGGGGTGGTGACGATCTCGAATTCCGGCACGCCGGTGTCGATGCCCGCGAACCAGTATTCGAACAGCAGCCGATGCATCGAAAAGGGAAATGGCACGCCGACCCTAAGCGGTCCCATGGCGGCGGACATCAGATGCGCGGCAGTGCCGAGCGGGTCCTGAAAGATGCCTGACCAGCCATTGGCCCGCATCCGCGCCGCAAGATCGGATGACACGCCGAAAACGTCGCCATTGACCGATAGCACCATCGGCGCATCGATCCGGCATTTCACGCCGCTGAGGCCCAGCGTCATGGCTATCGGCATGGGCGAGAGCATGTGCGCCGCATCCAGATGCCCAAGCGCCAGCAGATCGCGCAGCGCCGCCCATGAGGGCTGGCGCAGCAGGTTCAATTCAAGCCCTTCGTCCGAGGCGAATTTAAGTTCGCGCGCGATGATCAGTGGTGCGGAATCCACCAGCGGCACGTAGCCGCAATTCAGATGACGCTTGCTCATTCCAGCATGTCCGCCGCGGTGACCAGCGCCTCGGCCACGTCGATCAGCTTGCGGCCCTTGTCCATCGCCGTCTTGCGCAAGAGGTTGTAGGCGTCTTCCTCGTTCAGACCGCGCGCGCGCATCAGCACACCCTTGGCCCGGTCGATGGTCTTGCGGTCGGCCAGCGCCTGTTTCGCCGCGTCAAGTTCCGTGCGCATCTGGCTCATGACCTGAAATCGCGCGATGGCGGTCTTGAGCACCGGCTTGATCCGGTCGGCCTGCATGTTGCCCACCACATAGGCGCTGAGCCCGGCGGCCATCGCGGCCTTGGTCATATCATCGTCGGATTGATCCACGAACATTGCCACCGGCCGCCGCTTTGCGTCCGACGCGGCGCTGACCTGTTCCAGCAAGTCACGGCTGGGATTGGCAAGGTCTATGAGAACCAGATCGGGGTCGGTTTCCGAGAGGCCCTGGCTAAGCCCGCCGGTATTGGCCAGCACGGTGACATTGGCCCAGCCGCCTTCCCGCAATGCCTGCGAGATTTCCTCTGCGCGCGACGCATCCGGTTCAACGACCAGAATCTTGAGGTTCATATTCATGGTATCGTTTTAGATGCCGCAGCGCGGCAAGAATAGCAAGCTCACGCAGGGAAAGCTTGGCTTGGGGCAGAAACCGAAACTGCATCGCAGCGCAAGCCGGATTTTTAAGCGAAAGATTGACCCCGGGACCAAAGCCCGCGCGGCTCAGCCCCCCATGCGGCGCAGGATTTGCATGGAAAGGGTTTGCAGGGCCCTCCCGGTGGAATCGGCGATGGCCCCTGCCCCGGTGCCGCTGATCGGCTGGACGATGTCGAACCGGCTAATGCGCTCACGCACGACGAGATCGGGCGAGCCGATCGCGAATTGTCCGGTGAGTCGGAAGGTCCCGTCGATCTGAGCCACCATCTGTTCAACGCGGACTTCGACGCGGGCATGGGGCGGTTCGGTGAGCGGCCATGGTTCGGTCATCGCCGCCGCGTTCGACCCTGTATCGAGATTGCGCGCGAGCATCAGGGTAAAGCCGCGTACCGGGTTATCGGCCCAGATCGCGTTGGCGACGGGGCGCAGCGCGCCGTCCTCGGATTGCACCATGATCTCGGCCGAAGACACGTAATCCGGCAACGTCACGTCGCGCACCTCGATGGTCGAAAGCGGCACCCGCACCTGCTGCGTCGGGGCCGGTGTGTCGATCAGGTAGCGTCCCGATGTCGCGCCGCAGCCTGCTAGGACGGCGACGGCGGCTAGGGAGACGAGGCTTTTTCTGAAACGGGTCATCAGGTCACTTTCCGAACAAAAGGGAATTGGGGCTGCGCTCAATTTCGCGGGCGAGCGAATTGACGGTGCGCGCGGCGGCGCTGATTTCGCGCAGCATGGTCAGGGTTTCGCGGTTGAAATCCGACCGATCGCCATAGGCGGCGATCAGGCGTTCCGAGCGTGCCAGAAGCGCATCGAGCCGCTGGGTGAGTGCCGGCAGATCGGCAGTGGCTGTTTCCAGTGACTCGGCCGCCCCTTGTGCGGAAGCGAGCGCCGAATTGGCGTTTTCGACCGCGCCGCCTTCGCGCAGGTCGGCAAGGATTGTGCGCACCTCATCAAGCGCGGCGCTGACCGAGCTGGGCAGATTGCGCGCCTGTTCCGTGTCGATCAGGCGGTCGGCACTGTCGAGAAAACCGGTGGCGGCATTCATGACCTCGTCGGCAGGAAGCCCCTGCACCTTGGCGCTAAGCGCGCGCAGATCCTCGATCAGCGGGGGCAGGCTGTCCGAGGTGGCGGTGACGCTGGCCAGCGTGGCATCCGCGTTTTCCAGCGTCTGTACAAGCTGTGCAATCGCCCCCTGTCGATTGATTTCTGCAACGGTGCTGCGCAGTTCTTCGATGGTGCCGCGCAGCTCGCCCGGGATCGCCTGCGTATCCTCGCCACCGATGAAATTACGCGCATCGCCCAACAGCGCCGTGATCTGTTCCGGCACCGCGCGGGTAGCCTCATCGCTTGCGACCGCCTGAATACTGGCGAGGGTGTTGGTGGCCTGCGCGATCAACTCTTCGATCTTGAGGCTGTTGACCCGCTTCATCACCCCTTCGAGGGTGGCGTTTATATCCTGGAAATCTGTCGGGACACTGGGGATTTTTGGAAAAGGCTCAGCGTCCAGATCCAGCGCCGCTTCCCCCGCATCCTCGATTTCAACAAGTTCGACGATCAGCGATGAGGAAAGGAGGTTGGCCCGTTGCAAGCGGGCGCGAACCCCGTTCGCGACGGCGGAACCGATAAAGTCATAAACGTCGTCGGCCGTAGCTTCGGCATCAAGCCCCATCAGCTGCGGATCGATCCGAAGCGTTACCATCTGCTGCACCTGAAGATCACGCCCGGTGTCGTTCATGAAGGCGGCGATGGTTTCGATCTCACCGATCTTGAGACCTTCGTAGAGCACCGATGCACCGGGGGCGAGGCCCGAGACCCCGTCCTCGAAAACGGTAGACATGCGCACTGTGTTGGTCGAAACGCGGGCAAAGGCGTTTTCACGGGCCGTTGCCTCGTCAGGGTAGAGTTCGTAATCCTGCCCGGGTTCAATCGCCTCGCCGCCCGAAAAGAAGGTGTTGAAGGCAATACCCCCGCTGATCAGTGCCGCAAAGCTGCCCACGTCGAGCTTGAGCCCATCCGCGCCGAATGAGACCTGAAAACCGGAGGTGTCCCAGAAGCGGGTCGCGGTGGTCAGGTATCTGTCATGGGGCGACTCGATAAAGGCGTCGACCGTTACCACCGAACCATTCTCGCTAAGCTGCGGGCTTTCGGTACGCCCGACCTGCACACCGCGATAGAAGACGGGCGATCCTGCGGACATGATGTTTCCATCCGCTGTGCGCAGGGTCACGCGGGTGCCTTTTTCATTATTGTCGATCAACGGGCGGCTTTCGAGACCGGTGAACCGGGTCTGCTTTTCGCCGGGCGTGCCGTCCCAGTTGCCCTCGATATAAACGCCCGACAACACGGTCGAAAGGCCGCTGACCCCTTCGGCGGTGACTTCGGGGCGGACCACCCAGAACTGCGAATCGGCATCCATGAACGGAGCGACGGCTTTTTCGACCCGCGCCGAGACGATCACCTTGGACAGGTCAGAGGAGAAGTTGACCGCATCTACCGTACCGATAACCACGTCGCGGTAACGCAGGGTGGTTTCACCCGCCGCGACGCCAGAGGCGTTTTCGAATTCGATATGAATCAGCTCGCCCTGATCGCTGTAGCTGCGCCACGCGATGAAGAGCGTGACGGCAAGCGCCAGCAAAGGAAACAGCCAGACCATGGAAATATTCCGCCAAGGCGGCGGCTTGCCGTGGTTGACCTTCATCGTTGCGGGGCTTGGGGTATCGGTCATTCAGTTGCGGCCTCTTCCGCGTCCCATATCATTCTGGGGTCAAAGCTTTGGGCAGATAGCATGGTAAAGACAACCGACAAAGCGAAGGAGATCGCCGCGATGCCCGGATGGATGTTGGCGACAAAGTTGAACTGCACCAGCGAAGACAGGATAGCCACCACAAAGACGTCGATCATCGACCATCGGCCGATGAATTCGACCACTTCGTAAAGAACCTGGCGGCCATGGTCGGACATGGTCGCGCGGTGGCGCACGCTGTAGGCGAGATAGGCGATGGCGATAAACTTGCCGACCGGGATCATGATCGAGGCGAAGAACACAACCCCCGCAACGAAATAGGAATGATGGTCGATCAGTTCGATCACGCCGCCGAGGATCGTGTTCTTGTACTCCGTACCCAGCGTATTGGTGATGAGCATCGGGTAGAGGTTCGCCGGGAAATAGATGATCAACCCGGCAATCCACCACGCCCAGACCCGTTGCAGGCTGGTCGTATCGCGGCTTGAAAGATGCGCACCGCAACGTTCGCAGCGCTCGACGCCCTGCACATGCACACGACCGCAGCCGGTGCAGGCGACAAGCCCGGCCTGTCGGGCGGTCAGGAGCGGCGTTGGGTTTCCAGCGTTTTCCAAATCGTCAACTTGCACATGAATGTATCTTTGATGGTGGTCACCAGCACCAGCGCCACCAGCGCCCAGAAGGCAGGTCCAACCGAGACTGTCGCCATCCCGGCGATCTTGACCAGCGCTACGGCGACACCGACGATAAAGATCTCGGCCATGGACCATGGCCGCAGGGTCTGGGCGAGCCGAAAGGCGCGTGCCGCGTGGGGACGCGCCGGACGGTCGAAGATCAGCGGGCCGATGGCGTAGATGATCGCCATGAGCCGCACCGCTGGCAGCACCACGACAAAAGCGGCGACCGCGAAGGTCAGCGGCAGCAGCATGCCGTCGGAAAAGGCCATGATCGCATCAAGCACCGAGCTGTGCTGTTCAAGCCCAGAAGCGCTCAGGTCGAGAAAGGGAAAGAAGACCACAGCGATCATCAGGATCAGCGCAGTCACCGCCAGTACCACGATCCGCGTCATTGCACCGCCCTTCGGGGCCATCAGGATCTCGTTGCAGCGCATGCATCTTGCGCGCGCACCTTCGGGCACGTCCTGCATGTGATGCAGCGTGTCACAGTTCGGGCAGGCAACAAGTTCGGACGGATCGAGCCGCGTCTCGGTCACGGAGTATCTCTCATGCAGGCAGTTTATCCTTGGATCGAACCGGTTACCAGCCGACATAGGGCGCCGCCGCAGTTGGGAAAGACGTCCTTCTCGATTGAGGGCACCGGGACCGATCTACATGACAACAAAGTATCCGATCGAACCGACTGTGCCGAGAAACAGAAAAGCGAGCAGACAATAAAGGCCATCCCGCACCAGCAGGCCCAGTGCAAAGAGAACCACGGCCGAGCCAAGCAGCGAGGAACTGAACGGCACGAGTTCCAGCAGAGGCATCACCGCACCGCAAACAAGGCAGGCGGTTTCGGTTACCCAACGGGCGGGACGACGCACCAAAAGACGTAATCTCTTACGTGAATGGCGGTCGAGAAAGGCAGCCGGCCGCTCCATTTTTTCGGTGGCCGTGCGCAACTTATCCGAAGGGATGCGCTGTTTCATCAGCCAGTGTGGCAGCCATAGATGGTCCCGGTTGAACAGCATCTGGATCGAGACGATCGCGATCAGCAGGCCGCAAATGCTCGAAAACAGCGGTATGCCCGAGAGCGGGGTAACCACAGCCAGGGCGGGTGCCATCAGCACCGGCACGAACGACGCTTCGCCCAGCGACTTTATCGCTTCCTGAAGCGATGTCTTTTCGCCCGTGGCCGCATTGCGCAGCGAATCCACGATATCGCTCACCGAACCTGGCCCAGTTGCCTCTGGCATCGCGCCCATCTGATCAAAACTTGTTGACATGCGTGGATAACGCCGCCTTTTTCATCTGGTTCCCGACATATGCGGGCTATTCGGGCCGACGGCGTCAATTCCCGGCTGCGCGCCATTCAAGCTGGGCCGGTCCGGTGATAGAGATGCTTAAAGCCGCCAGAATTCAAGGATCAAGAGCGTGAACGACCTGAAACGCGACCTGCTGACTACAAGCCATTGGGGTGCTTACCGTATCGACCGCGAGGGCGGGCGCGTGACCGGCTTGCGCGCTTTCGAGGAAGACAGTGATCCCTCGCCCATCGGGCAGGGCATCGTCGACGTGCTGGATGCGCCGACCCGGATTTCGCAACCGATGATCCGCAAAAGCTGGCTAGAGGGTGGTCCGGGCACCGCCGGAGACCAACGTGGCAAGGAGGCCTTTGTGCCTGTCAGCTGGGCCGAGGCAAGCCGTCTGGTCGCCGGAGAGATTGACCGGGTGCGCCGCGAACACGGCAATCAGGCAATCTATGCCGGATCCTATGGCTGGGCCAGCGCCGGACGATTCCACCATGCGCAAAGCCAGATGAAACGCTTCCTGAACTGCATCGGTGGGTTCACCCGCTCGGTGAACACATACAGCTATGCCGCCGCCGAGGTGATCGTGCCGCATGTGCTGGGCAGTTTCTTTGACCATCTGGCCCGGACCACAAGCTGGGAGTCCATCGCCGAGAACTGTGAGCTGTTCGTGGCCTTTGGCGGCGTGCCGTTGAAGAACGGGCAGATCTCCCAAGGTGGTCTGGGCAATCACGTCCAGAAAGCTGGCGTTCTGAAAGCGCATGAGAACGGCGTTGCCTTCGTGAATATCTCGCCGCTGCGCTCGGACATAATGGAGGATGCGGACGCGGAGTGGCTGACGCCCCGCCCCTCGACCGATGCCGCGCTGATGCTGGGGCTTGCGGGTGTGCTGCTTGAGGAAGGCCTGCACGACGCGAACTTTCTTGATCGCTACACGGTCGGGTTTAAGCAGCTTGCCGATTACCTGCGCGGCGAAGAGGACGGCATCGTCAAGAATGCCGACTGGGCGGCCGGTATCTGCGACCTGCCCGCTGACAAAATCCGAGAACTTGCCCGGAGGATGGCCGCGAAACGCACAATGATCTCGGTGAGCTGGTCGCTGACCCGACAGGATCACGGCGAGCAACCCTATTGGGCGTCCATCGCGCTGGCGTCGATGCTGGGTCAGATGGGCCAGCCCGGCACCGGTATCGGTTTTGGCTATTCGGCGATGAACTATCTTGGCGCGACCCGGCGCGAGGTCGACTATGCCGCTTTGCCGCAGGGTCAGAACGGGGTGAGTGATTTCATCCCCGTCGCACGGGTGACCGATATGCTGGAAAACCCCGGCGCAGCTTACGACTACAACGGCCAGCGCCGCACCTATCCCGATATCAAGCTGGTGTGGTGGTCGGGCGGCAACCCGTTTCACCATCATCAGGACCTGAACCGGATGCGGCGCGCATGGGCGCGGCCTGAAACGATCATCGCGAACGAATGGTGCTGGAACGCGCTGGCGAAACATGCGGATATCGTGCTGCCCTGCACCACGACGATGGAACGCTCGGATATCGCTCTGACCTCGCGCGATCCCTACCAGATGGTGATGGACCGGGTGATGGAACCGGTCGGACAGGCCCGCGACGATCACGACATCTTTCGCGGTATCGCGGCGGAGATGGGCGTCGAGGAGGCCTTTACCGAGAACCGCAGCCCCGAGGAATGGCAGCGCTGGATCTACGACGTGTCGCGCCAGCAGGCAGCGCGCAGCGGGGTCGAGATGCCAAGCTGGGATACTTTCCAACGCGACGGCTGGTTCCGAGTCCCGCCGCCGGAAAAGCCAACGGTGATGATGGATGAGTTTTACGCCGATCCCGAGGCGCATCCGCTGAAGACGCCCAGCGGCAAGATCGAACTGTTTTCAGAGAGAATTGCCGGGTTCGCCTATGACGATTGCCCCGGCCACCCGGCGTGGATAGAGCCGCGCGAATGGCTGGGATCGGCTCCTGAGGGCGCGTTGCACATGATTTCCAACCAGCCGCGCACCAAGCTGCATTCACAGCTTGACCACGGATCGGTCAGCCGCGCGGACCGGATTCAGGGGCGCGAACCGGTGCTGATGAATTCCGAGGACGCAAAAACGCGGGGCCTGAGCGAAGGTCAGATCCTGCGGGTCTATAACGCGCGGGGCGCCTGCCTTGCCGGGCTGCGGATCAGCAACGAGATCATGCCCGGCGTCATCCAGATCAGCACCGGCGCGTGGTACGATCCCGATGGCGATACCTGTCGTCATGGCAACCCGAATGCGGTGACGCTCGACAAGGGCACGTCGCGCCTTGCGCAGGGGCCGACCGCGCATTCCTGCCTTGTCATGGTCGAAGCCTTCGACGGCCCCCTGCCCGAAACGCAGGCCCACAATCCACCGGAAATCCTGCCCGCGCGGGGCTGAGGATCAGCTTTCCGCCGCGACCTGCGCGGGAAACCGGATCGACACGCAGAGGCCGGGCGCATTGTCAGACAGTTGCATGCTGGCCTCGTGCAGTTGCGCCACGACCGAAACGAAGCTGAGGCCAAGCCCGCTGCCCGGCGTGTTGCGGCTGCGGTCGAGGCGGTAGAGTCGCTGCACGACTTTTTCCGCCTCTGCCTCGGGGATGCCGGGGCCGGTATCGGCCATGTCTAGCACGACCTCATTGGCATCTTGCCGCAATCGCACGGATATCTCAGAGCCCGCGGGCGTATGGCGGATCGCGTTTTCGATCAGGTTCGCCATGAGTTGCAGCAGCAGGTTCCGTTCTCCAAGGACCGGCGCGACATCGGGGGCGCATTCGACCGTCAGCTTGTGGCCGCTGTCGCTGACCATCGGTTCGTAGAGTTCGACACAGGTTTCTACAAGTGCGCCCATATCGAGCCGGGAGAATTGCGACTTGGGTGAGCCGGATTCGATCTGCGCGATCTGCAGCAGCGCGTGAAAGATCGACACGATGCGTTCCAGTTCCTCATTCGCCGCATCGACCAGCGCGCGCGACTCGCCATCTAGATGCGCATCGCGGGACAGGTCATCCAGATGCACGGCGACGCGCTGGATCGGGGTTTTCAGGTCATGCGCGATGTCCGAAGACACCTGCCGCAGCGAATTGACGGAGCTTTCCTGTGCCCGTGCCATCTGGTCGATCTTGGCGCCGATTTCGGCAAGGTCGTCGGTCCACCCCTCGCCCGGCCGCACCCGCGCCGCAAGGTTACCAGAGGTCAGTTGATCGAGCGTGTTCCCGACCTGCTGGACATGCCGCGCCCCGCGCCGGGCAAGATAATAGCCACCGCTCAGCGCGATCAGAATGGTCGGAAGCAGGCTGAGCACGAGGATGTTGAAAAACACGCCACGCAGGGCGGTGATCTCGCTTCTGGATCGCGCCACCGTCAGCTGCCCGCCATAAAGCCGGGTTGTCAGCGCGAGGTACTGGCCATGCAGCTGCGGGCTGTTCTCGTCAAAGGATACCACGTGATAGCCTTCGCTGTCCCGCTTGATCGCCGCGTTGCCAAAACGGCGGCGGGTTGGAGAAACATAGCTGAGGATCATGCGTTCGGGGTCGGTTTCTGCGGCCTCGGCCTGCACCAATCTGGCGAGCGCATTGGCGCTTGGCGCCGCGCGAAACCCGGCGAGGTCCTGCGTCAGATCGGCCCGCATCGCCTGTTCCATAGAACGCTGGGTGAAGACATAGCTGGCTCCAAGGCTCAGCAGGCTGACGGCGGCAAAAACAAGGACCAGTCCAAAGGCCAGCCGCAGCGGCATGGAGCGCAACAGGGAAGGTCTGCGCACGCTCATGCGTCGATCCGGTAACCCGCGCCACGCACGGTCTTGATCAGCTCGGTCTCGAATGGCTTGTCCACCTTGGCGCGCAACCGACTGATATGGGTCTCCACCACGTTCGTGCCCGGATCAAAGCTGATGTCCCAGATCGCCTCAAGCAGCATGGTGCGCGTCTGCACTCGCCCCTTGCGGCGCAATAGGTGCTCCAGAATGGCGAATTCGCGCGGCAGCAGGTCGATCTCTGTCCCGCTGCGGGTGACGCGGCGCGAGATCAGATCCATTTCCAGATCCCCGGCCCGCAGCACACTTTCCCGGTCGATAGATTGCGGGCGGCGCGACAGGGCCGCGACGCGCGCGGAAAGCTCCCCAAAGGCGAAAGGCTTGACGAGGTAATCGTCACCCCCCGCGTTCAGCCCCTCGATGCGGTCATCGACACTGCCGAGCGAGGTCAGGAACAGGACCGGCGTCAGGTTACCCGCGCCGCGCAGGGTCTTGACCAGCGTCATGCCGTCGATTTCGGGCAGCATCCGGTCGACGATCATCACGTCATAGGTGCCGGAGGTTGCCTGTATCAGCCCCTCGCGCCCGTCGGCGACGAGATCCACGCTCGCCCCTTCCTCGCGCAGGCCGCGGGCGATGTATTCTCCGGTTGTCACGTCGTCTTCCACGACAAGCAGTTTCATCATCCACCTCGCAGTCCGGTCCCGCATCACGGGCGCCCGGGATCATCAGTTAGGCGCTGTCGCGCTTTCTATCCAGTCACATGCGCCGATCGGGTGCCAGTTTGGAAATTACAAATAGTCAATCCTGCCGGAAAATCCGCAGCTAACATATTTGTATAGTTCCGCGAAGATGGCTGTGAGGATCGGGGTCCAGATAGGGTGGAGAGTTTTTGAGGAACGGAGTATTCCATGATCACTACGAAAAGCACACGTCTGGCCGGGGTCGTCCTGAGTGCCGCGCTGGCCTCTACCAGCCTTGTCGCGGTATCGGCCCAGCCAGCCCTGGCCGTTCCGGCAGGCGGCTACGGCGATCTGGTCGAGCAGGTTTCGCCCAGTGTCGTCTTTATCGAGGTCACCGAAAAGGCCGGTGAAGCTACAACCCCGCAACTGCCCGAGAACATGCCCGAAGAGTTGCGCAAGCAATTCGAGAAGATGATGCCGCAGGGCGGCGAGCGCGCTCCGATGCACGGTGTCGGCTCCGGGTTCATCATTTCCAGCGACGGTCTGGTTGTCACCAATCACCACGTCGTCAGCGGCGCTGACAGCGTCAAGGTCAAACTATCGGACGGGCGCAGCCTGTCTGCCGAAGTGATCGGCAGCGATCCACTCACGGATGTCGCTCTGCTGCGGATCACCGCCGACGCGGATCTCCCCGCGGTTGCCTTTGGTGACTCGGATGAGATGCGCGTCGGTGACGAAGTCGTCGCGGTCGGGAACCCGTTCGGCCTTGGCGGCACCGTCACCTCGGGGATCATCTCGGCCAAGTCGCGTAACATCAACGCAGGCCCCTACGATGATTTCATCCAGACCGATGCCGCGATCAACCGGGGCAACTCGGGCGGGCCGCTGTTCAACAATGACGGCGAGGTTATCGGCATGAATACCGCAATCTTCTCGCCCGATGGCGGGTCGGTAGGCATCGGTTTCGCCGTACCGTCCGACCTTGTCCGCGACATCGTGGCCGACCTTGAAGACGACGGGAATATCACCCGTGGCTGGCTTGGCGTGCAGATCAAACCGATGTCGCAAGAGATCGCTTCGGTGCTTGGCTACGACATGCCGAAAGGTGCCGTGATCGAAAAAATCAGCGATGACAGTCCTGCGGACAAGGGAGGGTTGAAAAACGGCGACATCATCCTTTCATTCAATGGCACGGACATCACCGAATTGCGCGACCTCACCCGCGCGGTGGCGGGAACCACGCCGGACCAGAAAGCCCAAGTTGTGGTCCTGCGCAAAGGCAAGGAAGTCACCGAAGAGGTGACGGTGGGCACGCTGGGGGAAGAGAACGCCTGAGCGAAACCATCGTAGCGTCCGACCCGGTATTACTCCATCGGGCCGGACGCAAAATTCGGGGGTGAAATCCGTACACCGTCTGTGCACCCCCTGTGCATCGGCGATACACCAGAAGTAACGAGTTTCTTGAGGGCCAGCCAAAGCGGGCTGTTAATTTCGGCGCAAAAATCGCAGCGACCTTGTCCCATTCCGTCCTGCGAGAAGTTGACCGCTCCGTCCCGCCAGCCCTGTTAGAAGCAGGCCGCGCCTCCCCTCGGGGCGCGGCCTTTAACTTTTTCAGACCTTGAGTTCGCGCAGGATGACGTTGGTCTGGGCGCTGCTCACGGCAGGCAGGCGAAACAGCACCTCTTCGAGAAACGCGTTATAGGCGGTGATGTCGGCGCAGCGCACGCGGATGTGGTAATCGGCCTGACCGGTGGTCGCGTAACATTCCTGAACCTCGCCGCGCTGAATAATCGCACGGTTGAAGGCGCGGACACCTTCGGGATCGTGGCGCACGAGCTGCACGTGGATGATTGCGTGAAAGCTTTCGCCCATCCGGCCGCGATCGAGCACCGCGCCGTAGCGGGTGATGATACCAGCCTCTTCGAACGCGCGCACACGACGCCAGCAGGCCGAGGTGGACATGCCAAGTTTCTCGGCCAGTTCGGCGTTGGTCAGGCGGCTGTCCTGTTCCAGCAATGCCAGCAACTGACGGTCTTTGTGATCCAAGTTCATGCGAATTTCTATACCGGAAATTCCTCACTGATCGACAGGAAAAATCATAAACTGAGCAAAATCCGCAAATGCTGGCAGGAAATTCCATCCCTGACCGGGTATCATACCCTGATATGCGGGCGGGAGCACCCTGCCCAAGGAGGAGCCAGCATGTCCGAGCCACGCCCCACGTTTCGATCTTATCAACTGTCCGACCGCTATGACCTCGAGACCGGTCGCGTTTTCCTGACCGGAACACAGGCGCTGGTGCGGATCATGTTCGATCAGGCACGGCGCGACCGGGCGGCCGGGCTGAACACGGGCGGGTTCGTTTCGGGATATCGCGGCTCGCCATTGGGCGGGCTGGACCTTGAGATGTGGCGCGAGCGCAAGCGGCTCGAAAAAGAAAAGATCACCTTTTTGCCTGCGGTGAACGAAGACCTCGGCGCGACGGCGGTGCTCGGCGCGCAGCAGGCGCCCCTCAGCCCGGATTGCGAAGTCGATGGGCTGTTTTCCATGTGGTACGGCAAGGGGCCGGGCGTGGACCGATCGGGCGATGCTCTGCGCCACGGCAACGCCTATGGCTCGTCGCCCAAGGGCGGCGTGCTGGTTGTGGCGGGGGACGACCACGGATGTGTGTCCTCGTCCATGCCGCACCAGTCGGACGTGGCTTTCATGTCGTGGTTCATGCCAACGCTGAACCCGGCGAGCATCGAAGAATACCTGAGTTTCGGCGAATACGGCATTGCCCTCTCGCGCTATTCCGGCACATGGGTCGGGTTCAAGGCGATCTCGGAAACCGTGGAATCCGGGCGCTCGGTCGAAATTCCGGCCGACCGGGAATTCACCCTGCCCGAGATCGACCTGCCGCCGGGGGGCCTGCATATCCGCGGCTCTGACCTGCCATCAGCCGAAATCGAAACCCGGATCGGCCACAAGCTGCGTGCGGTTGAGGCCTTTGTCGAGGCAAACCCGATTGACCACGCGATCTATGATCTGCCCGAGGCGCATTACGGGTTCGTTACCACCGGCAAGGGGCACCTTGATCTGATGGAGGCGCTGCGCCTCTTGGGGCTGGACGAAAGCGCCTGCCGCCGTCTGGGGATCGACATCTACAAGGTCGGGATGGTCTGGCCGCTGGCACGGCGCGATGCGCTGGCCTTTGTAAAGGGCAAGCAGGAAGTGCTGGTTGTCGAGGAAAAGCGCGGCATTATCGAAAGCCAGTTCAAGGAGTATTTCTATGACTGGCCCGGCGACAAGCCGCAGAAGATGGTCGGCAAGCATGATGCCGCCGCGACGCGTGACCTGATCCCGTGGACTGGTGAGCTGACTCCGCTGGCGCTGGTGCCGATTGTCGCGGAAAGGCTGGATGCGTTCTTTCCGGATGAAAACCTGCCCGCCCGCGCCGCTGCCCTGACCGAGGAGAAGCCGCCGGTGCTGAACGTGTCCGGCGCGACCAGAACGCCCTATTTCTGTTCAGGCTGCCCGCATAACACCTCGACCAAGGTACCTGAAGGCAGCAGCGCCATGAGCGGGATCGGCTGTCACGTAATGGCAAGCTGGATGAACCGCTCCACCGGCGGTTTTGCGCAGATGGGCGGCGAAGGTGTTCCAGTGGCCGTCGCGCAAAAGTTCAATGGCAACAAGCACGTGTTCCAGAACCTTGGCGAAGGGACTTGGTATCACTCGGGCTCCATGGCGATCCGCCAAGCGGTCGCGGCCAAGGCGAACATCACCTACAAGATCCTTTACAACGACGCAGTGGCGATGACCGGCGGCCAGCCCGTCGACGGGCCTGTGAGTGTCGACGGCATCGCGTGGAACGCGCGGGCCGAAGGCGTCGACCGGATCGCGCTGGTCAGTGACGCGATTGAAAAATTCACCAAGGGCGATTTCCCGCCGGGTACGTCCTTTCACGACCGCGAAGACCTCGACACGGTCCAGCGCGAGCTTCGCGACATCAAGGGCGTGACGGTCCTGATTTACGAGCAGACCTGTGCCACGGAAAAACGCCGCCGTCGCAAGCGCGGCACGATGGAAGACCCGGACAAGTCCGTGATGATCAACGATCTGGTCTGCGAAGGATGCGGCGATTGCTCGGTCCAGTCGAACTGTCTGAGCGTCGAGCCGGTGGAAACCGAATTCGGGCGCAAGCGGCAGATCAACCAGAACACCTGCAACAAGGATTTCTCCTGCGTGCAGGGCTTCTGCCCCAGTTTCGTGACCGTTTCGGGCGTGAAGCGGCGCAAGAAAAGCGGCGCGGATGTGGATCTGGCCGCACTGCTGGCCGAGGTCGACGCCCCTGCCCTGCCCGCTCTGGATGAACCGTTCGATCTGCTCGTGACAGGCGTTGGCGGCACCGGAGTTGTAACGGTTGGTGCGCTGGTGACGATGGCTGCGCATCTGGAAGGGATGGGCTCGAGCGTGCTGGATTTCACCGGTTTCGCGCAGAAATTCGGCACGGTGCTGAGCTATATCCGTCTGGGCCGCAGCCCCAATGATATTCATCAGGTGCGGATCGAAAACGCGGGCGCGGATGCGGTGATCGGCTGTGACGTGGTAGTGTCCTCGGCGCCCAAGGCCTCGGCCCATTACCGCCGGGGCAGCCGGATGGTTCTGAACACGGCGGCGATGCCGACCGGCGATCTGGTGCTGAACCGCGACGCGGACCTTAGGATCGGGCAGCGCGAAAAGGTGATCGCGGCGACCGTCGGAGAGGAGAACCTCTCGGCGCTGAACGCCAACCGTCTGGCGGAAAAATTGATGGGCGACAGCGTGTTCGCGAACGTGATGATGCTGGGCTTTGCCTGGCAGAAGGGTCTGGTGCCGGTCAGCGAAGGCGCGTTGAAACAGGCGATCCTGCTGAACGGGGTCGCGGTGGAAAAGAACGCGCGCGCCTTTGATCTGGGCCGGGTGATGGCGGCCAACCCGGACGCGCTTGAGCGGGACGAGGAGAAGCCCGTCGAGACGGTGGATGACCTGATCGCGCGGCGCGCGGCCTTCCTGACCGACTATCAGAACGCGGCCTATGCGGAAAGTTACCGTTCGCGGCTTGAGAAACTGCGCGTGGCGATGCCGGGCGACGAGGTTGCCTTGCGCGAGGCGGCGGTATCGCTATTCCGGCTGATGGCCTACAAGGACGAATACGAGGTCGCGCGGCTGATGACCCAGACCGGGTTCGAAGACCGTCTGGCGGCGGAATTCGAGGGTGACATGAAGGTCAGCTATCACATGGCGCCGCCCTTCCTGCCCTCGGCCCGGGACACGCGGGGCCGCCCGAAGAAAAAGACTTTCGGCGGCTGGATGACGCCCGTTCTGCGCGGCCTCTCGGGCATGAAGGGCCTGCGCGGGACGGCGCTTGATCCGTTCGGTTATACGGCAGACCGCAAGCTGGACCG
This sequence comes from Paracoccaceae bacterium, assembly GCA_018223035.1. Taxonomy (GTDB): domain Bacteria; phylum Pseudomonadota; class Alphaproteobacteria; order Rhodobacterales; family Rhodobacteraceae; genus Heliomarina. The sequence continues at coordinate 124,276 of JAAEZD010000007.1, read as the reverse complement.
CGCGCTGATCGACTGGTTCGAGGGGGTGATGGCCTATGCCGCGCAGGCGGATGTGCCAGAAGAGGTTCGCCGCCAATTGCTCGCCGCGCCGCAGGAGATCCGGGGCTATGGCCCGGTGCGCGAGAAGGCCGCTGAAGAGGCGCAGGCGAAGGTGGCCGGGTTGATGGGCAGAGGGAGCTGAGTGGTTTTTTCCGGTCAGGAAGTTTCAGATTATGACTAATACTGGCTCCAGCCCGGATGAAGGGCTGGAGGGTTTGGTACCCCCAAGGCAAGCGCAAAACGGGATCCGCGCCTAAAGCGCGGATCCGTTGGTTTGACGGGTCAGTCTCAGAAATCCACGCTCTGGCCTGCTCCGGTGTCTTTCGCGCGTTCCAGCACGTGCTGCGCGGAGGCGAGGTCTTGGGCGGCGACGCCGAGGGAGCGGTAGGCGGTGAGCTGGTCTGCATCAGCGCGGCCTTGGATCTTGTCTTGCAGCAGCGCGCCGATTTCGCCTTTCAGCTGGTCGGCGCTGAACTTGCCGGCGGCGATCATCTCGACGACCTCGCCCGCCTGCGCGAGGGTCGAGAGGGTGTAATCCACCCAGATCGAGGCTTTGAGGACAAAGTCGTCGTCGACTTCCCGCATGGAGGGGATCGAGGAGCCGACGACGTTGACATGGCAGCCTTTTGGCAGCCAGTCGGCCTTCAGGATCGGTGTAGGCGAGGCGGTGACCGTGCAGACAATGTCGGCCTCGGCCACGGCGGCTTGCATTTCATCGCCGGAGGTAAAGGTGATCCCCGGATATTTCGCCTGCGCCGCCTTGCAGAACGCGGCGGCTTTTTCTGCGGAGCGGCCCGCAACGGCGACCTGTGTGATCGGACGCACGGCGCAGATCGCGTCGAGGTGATGCTCGGCCTGTTCGCCGTTGCCGAGGATGGCAAGGCGGGTCGCGCCCTCGCGCGCGAGGGCGCGGGTGGCCACGCCGCTTGCAGCGGCGGTGCGGATCGCGGTCAGCAGGCTCGCGTCCATCATCGCCACGGGCGCTCCGGTATCCGGTTCGAACAGAAGGTAGGCGCCGCGATGCGAGGACAGCCCCCGCGCCGGGTTACCGGGAAACAGGCTGATGAGCTTGATGCCGAAACAGGCCGGATCGTTCATCGCGCCGGGCATGATGCCCATCTTGTTATTGCCGCCGACCGGCATGATGGACCGCAGCGGCAGCTCCGCGCCACCATTCGAGACAGTGCGCATGGCACGGTCGACAACCTCGATCGCCTCGGTCATCGGCAGCAGTTTCGCCACGTCGTCATGGGAGAGAATGATCACAGGCTGCGCTCCTGTTCCTGTCCCCAGTTGGGGCCGGTTACGTCAAGGCCCATCACCTGTTCGAGCAGGGCGGTATAGGTGTCCGGCCGCGCGATATAGGGAAAATGGCCGCCCGAGAGATAGCGATAGGCGACGGAGGGCGAGAGCCGCGCGCGCACCCCGGCACGCATGTCCGGTGGGATCAGCGGATCGTCATCGGCCTCGATGGTCACGATGTCGCTGGCCGGGATGGCGGGCGGGGGCAGTTCCGGGCCGGTCTTTGTCGCGTTGAGACGGGCGCGAAGCTCGGCCTCGGGGATGCGCCCACCGACCTCCATCATCAGGAGGTCAACCACGTCGGATTGCTCGGGATGCGCCTCGCGCCACTGGCCGAGACCATTGCCGAACCCGGCGCGGATGTCTTCGATAGGGGCGTTCATCAGGTCGAGCGCATAGGGCATGCGGGTCGAGATGCCGACCACCGTATCGAGCGTGTTAGCGGCAAGCAGTTTCGTCATCCGCTCGGGCGTGGCACCGGCGAAATACTGGGCGACATAGCCGCCAAGGGACGAGCCGAGCACTGCCGCCTTGTCGATGTTAAGGTGATCCATCAGCGAAACGAGATCGCCCGCCCAATCGGCGATGCCGCCGGTCGCGGGATAGGTGGCGGCGACGATGCGCAACCGGCCCTTGAGTGCCTCGATCTGCTGCCAGAACACGTCGCAACGGCCCAGCGTGCCGGGGATCAGCAGCAGGACAGGGCCCTGCCCTACGTCGATATAGCCCCATTCGCGCCCATTTAGGGTAATCCGCTTTTCGGGATGCTCGGCGGCGAAAGCGTCGCGCGACTGGATCAGGGGGTTGCTCATGCGAAGGGCTCCTCGACGGCCGGCCAGTAGTCGCGGGCGCGGCGGGTATAGGGGATATTGGCGTAGTCCGGCGTGATTGCGCCGGGGGTGGCCACGGGAATGACCTTGGCCGCGATGGGGTTGAACCCGGCCTGATAGTGGTTCGAGGATTTCACACAGACATAGCGGCGCTGCGAGAGGTCGATGCCCAGTTGCTCGAAGGCTTCGGGGTGGAAGGTCTGGCTGCGCACGTCATTCAGAACTATGTCGATGCCGTTGTATTCCACCCAGACCGCATTGCCAATCGGCGCGGGCAGTTTGCCGAAACGCTGGGTGAGTCCCGAGGAGCATTTCCTGACCGTCACGGTGAGGTCGAGCGGGTCGCCTGACATCGGGCCGAACTTTCCGCCGATGCGCAGATCGAGCGTCGCGCCCTCACCCACTTCCTGACAGATGCGAACCGCGCCGGGATCGTAGAACAGGCCGGTTGCAATCGACGTCATGCCGCGTTCGATCATCGCGCGGAGCAGGAAAGTGGCATCCGAGGGCGCACCGCCGCCCGCGTTGTCCGACACATCGGCCAGCACGATGGGACCCTTGGATTCGGCCTCGGCAATGTCGAGCGCGCGGTCGATATCGGGCGTGTCGATACGCAGGCTTTCCCGCATGTCAAAGAGCTTTTGCCCCAGCTGCTGGGCGACGGTCGCCGCCTGATTGGTGTCGCCGTCGCAGATGGCCAGTGCACGGGCGCCGACGCGGGGATGATCGCCCCACGGAAAGCTATGGGCCAGCGACAGGGATAGGATGCCATCCTTGCCTTCGCGTTCGCTCATCTCGTCAACGTATTTGCGCATCGGGCCGGAGGGCGTCGGCATGGCGAGGATCATCTTGCAGTCAAAGTCGCGCATGACCGGGTTGGTCTTGCCCTCGGCCGCGTCACGGGCAAGGCGGAACAGGTCCTCGGCGCGTTCCGGCACGTCCACATGGGGGTATTCCTTGAACGCCACCAGCAGCGTGGCCTTTTCCATCATCAGGTCGGTGAGGAAGCAATGCGGGTCGAGCAGCCCGCCGATCACGGCATCGGGCGCGACCTCGCGCAGATGGGCGATCAGGTCGCCTTCGCAATCGTCATAGCCATCGGCGATCATCGCGCCGTGCAAGGCGAGCAGGATCACGTCGGCACCGCCTGCCTTTTTCAGATCCTCGACGATTTCATCGCGGAACCCTTCGTAAACGGATTTCACCGTCAGGCCGGAGGGCTGCGCATGGGCAGAGAGGCTTTCGACGACGTCCCAGCCCAGTTCCTCGGCCCGCTCGCGCCAGATGAACATCGGGCCGGTCCAGTAGTGCTGGACGTCCTGCGTCGCGTTGCCGTGATGGATCGAGCCTTCGACAAAGCTCGCCATGCCGGTCGGGATCGGGGAAAAGGAATTGGTCTCGGTGCTGAGACCGGCGATGAAGAGTTTCATGTCTTAAACCTTGGTTGCGGGGGTCGCCTGGACGGCGGGTGCGGCAGCCGTATCGGTCAGCCGCATAAATGTAAGCGCGAGGCAATGGATCACGATCAGAACGAAGGCGAGCGGCACGGCCATGGTGAACCAGATCATCGACACGTCGAGCATCTCGGCGCTTCGGTTCAGGGACCGGCCAAGGAAACCGCGCAGCGGGTTCATGCGCCCGTCGAAGATCGAAAACCAGATGACTGGGATCGCGAAGAGCAGCACGCCGACCATCCGGATCAGGGTGAGCACGACGCCGAAAGCGCCGGTCTTGAGCTGCATGTCGGGAAACAGCGTCGGGTCCGCCTTGGCGCGAAAGGCGCAGGACGCGCCGAGCATACCGGCCCAGACCATCGCCCGGCGGGCAAGTTCCTCGGTCCAGATTGGCGGAGAGTCCAGCACGTAGCGGGCAACGACCTGCCAGCCTGCGGCATAGATCATCACCAGCACAGCCAGGACCGCGCCCCAGAGCGCGATCCTGTTCAGGGCTGCGGACAGCCGGTCGAGGGAAAGGGCCAGCGTCCGCAACGGATTATTTACCCATCGCCTTTTCCCATTCAGCGATCTGCTCTTTGCTCAGCAGTTCGCTTTCATAGGCGGGGCCTGAGGCGGCGCGGAATTCTTCGCGTGCGGCCTGATCGAGGGTTTCGACCTGAACACCTGCTTCCTTGAGCTGGTCGATCACCTTGTCCTGCGTGCCTAGCCAGTCACGGTTGGCCTTGTTTGCAGCGGCGACCGCGTCATCGACGATGGCCCGGTCCTCGTCCGAGAGACCCTGATACCAGTCCTCGGAGGCAATTGCGATCCGCAGCGAAGGCGTGACAGCGGCGTCGGTAAAGAACTTGATGAAGTCGGTGTGGCCGAACAGCAGCGGCACGAAGGCGGGGTTCATGTAGCCATCGGCAACGCCGGTTTGCAGCGCGTTCGGCACTTCGGCCCAGCTGACGATGGTGCCATCCGCGCCCCACGCCTTGTAGAGGTCGATCTGGGATTCATCGAGGGCGCGCATCCGCAGGCCTTCCATGTCCGCGACCGATTTCACCGGCTTCTTGGTGTTGAAAATGCCCGATGACTGGCCGACCGTATCGACAGCCAGAACGCGGACGCCTTCGGGGGTTGTCGCCTCGTTTATCTTGGCGAGCATTCCGCCTTCTTCCAGCGCCTTGTCCACCTGTGCCATGTCTTCGAAGAAATAGGGCAGACGCAGGCCGTAGATGGTGTTGTCGATCGAGCCGACGATGTTCAGCGGGGACATGGAAACTTCGAGCAGGCCCTGGCTGATCTGGTCGAAGAGTTCGTCGTCGCCGCCCAGCGCGCCGCGCTGGTATTCTTCGGCCTCAAGCCCGTGTTCCTTGAGGTATTCGCCAAAGGTATGGGCCCAGACATAGCTGCCCGAACCCTCGAGATCCGGCGGGCTGTCGAGGGCGATCTTGATTTCGGCCTGCGCTGCCTGCGCGGCAAAGGCCATGGCGGCGGCCATGACAGTGGCTTTCAGAAAGGTGCGTTTTTTCATTGGGTTGAACTCCTCTGTTGATACGTTTTTCGCTTTGTTGGTTTTATTATCGTGAGCGGTAAATTCGATTTATGATTTCTATCCTCCAGCCAAACCAAAGGCTTGCGGCAGCCAGAGGCTGATTTTCGGGAAAGCGATCAGCAGCCCGAGCACCAGCAGTTCGGCAAAGACAAAGGGCAAGGTGGCGCGGGCAAGCTTCCAGTAGTTCACGCCTGTGACGGTCGAGACCACCAGCAGGCAGCCCCCCATCGGCGGCGAGATCAGCCCGATGCAGAGGTTGAAGCAGATGACGATGCCAAGGTGAACCGGATCCGCGCCCTGCGCCAGCGCGACGGGCGCAAGCAGCGGCACAAGCAGCGCCAGCGCGACGGGGATGTCCATGACCATGCCCGCGACGATGAAGATCAGGTTCATCAGCAGGAGGTATCCGACCGGGCCGAGGCCGAGCGAGGTGACGGTGTCCGAGATCGCCTCGGGGATGCGTTCAAGCGCACCGAGATGGCCCAGCGCGGAGACCGCACTGATGATGATGAAGATCGAGCCCGAGAGCATCGCCGTGCGCTGCAACCCCTCGACGATCGAGGCGCGGGTGAGGCCGTCATAGAACCAGCCCGCGAAAAGCGCGACCACTACGGCGACGGCGGCGGCCTCGGTCGGGGTCATCCAGCCAAGCACGATGCCGCCGAGGATGATGATCGGCAGCGCGAGGGCGGGCAAGGATTTGATCAGCGTCGGCAAAAGCGGCGGCAGGTCCTCGCGCGCGACGCGGGGGTGATCCTGTGCCGAGGCATAGCCCGCGTTCATCACGATCAGTACAGCGGCGAGCAGCAGGCCCGGAATGATCCCGGCAAGGAACAGCGCCGTAACAGAAGTGCCCATAAGCGCGCCGTAAAAGATCAGGATGATCGAGGGCGGAACGATGGGTCCGATGATAGAGGAAGCGGCGGTGACAGCGCTGGCATAGGTCAGCGAATAGCCCCGCTTGGTCATTTCCGGGACCAGCGTATTCGACAGCGCCGCCGCATCGGCAACGGCCGAGCCAGAAATACCGGCAAAGAAGACACTGGTGAGGATATTTACATGCCCCAGACCGCCCCGCAGGCGTCCAACCAGCGCCATGGAGAAATTGATCAGCGCGCTGGTGATGCCGCCCCGGTTCATCAGCTCTCCGGCAAGGATGAAGAGCGGCATGGACATGAGTGCGAAAACGTCGATCTTGGAGAAGATCTGCTGCGGCAGGATGGCGAGATAACGAGAGTGATCGGTCGCGAAATAGGCCAGAACCGTGGCACCGCCGATCACATAGGCGATGGCCAGCCCCGAAGCGAGCAAGACGAGAGCAGCGACGGGGACAAGGGCGATCATGCGGCCATTCCTGCACGGGTGCGGGTGAGGCTTTGCTCGGTCACGCCCTCGCGCGCGATGTCTTCGGGGACCGGCCGCCCCATCACAAGCGCGGCGGCGGTGCGGCCTAGCGCGGGGGCCGACTGGATGCCGTATCCGCCCTGCCCCGCGAGCCAGAAAAAGCCCGTTGCCGCCGGATCATAGCAGGCCATCGGGTCGCCATCGGGCAGGAAACTGCGCAGCCCGGCCCATTTCGACTCGATACGGCGGATCTGCAGGTCGAAGGCAGTTTCGATGCGGTCGATGCAGATGGCAACGTCCATTTCGTCCGGTTGCGCATCGCAGGGCGCCGAGGGTGTAGCGTCGGCGGGCGAGATCAGAAGCTTGCCCGCATCGGGTTTGACATAGAATTCTTCGTCCACGTCCACGGTCATCGGCCAAGGATCCGGATTAATGCCCGAAGGCGCCGAGACGATCAGCGCGGTGCGGCGCTTTGGGACCAGCCCGGCGGGGGAAAGTCCGGCGAGCTTGGCGATTTCATCGGCCCATGCCCCGGCGGCATTCACGACGACAGGCGCGTGAAAGCTGCCTTTGCTGGTCGAGACCTCCCAGTCGGGACCGCTGGACAGGCCCAGAACCTCGGCGCGGGTCTCGACGACACCACCGGCTGCACGGAAGGTTTTGAGATAGTGCTGGTGCAGCCCGTTCACATCGATGTCGGCCGCGCTCTTGTCCAGTAGGCCAGCGCATGCATAACCGGGACGGATCAGTGGCAGGGCATCGGCGACCGCATGTGCGGAGATCCGGGTAACGGCATCGCCGAGTTCGTCCTGCATATGCGCAAGACTGTCGCCCTGATCGTCGCGCGCGATAAAGATCACGTCGCGCGGGTGCAGCAGCGGATGGTCGAGAAAACCGCTTTGCGGGTCGTGGAAGAACCCGGCGGAAGCGCGCGACAGGGCGCGGATCACAGGCGGGCCGTAAGTTTCGGTGAAGAGTGCAGCGGAGCGCCCGGTAGTATGGTATCCCGGCTGGCTTTCGCGTTCGAGCAGCAGCACCTTTTGATGTGGGGCAAGCTCGGCGGCCACGGAAGCCCCGGCAATACCGGCACCGATCACGATGCAATCAAATCGGGTCTCTGCCTGCGCCATCGGTCCCCCAGCGGATCTAGTTCGACTCGGAGGCTAGCACCCGTTTTCCAATTGGAAAAGAGTAAATTTTCTCATTGGAAAATCGCGCTTGGCGTGGCGGGCGTTCGGACTTATCATGTGTCCATGACAATGACCGCGCAACCTTCGAGCAATGCTCAGGAAATTGGCGAACGCGAAGCTTTTGGGCATCGCGCGCGGCAGCTCCGTATAGAAAAAGGCTGGACCTTGGCCGAACTGGCCGAGCGTTCGGGCCTTGCGATTTCAACGATTTCCAAGGCGGAACGGGGGGTTATCGCCCTGACCTATGACCGCCTGTCATCTCTGGCCGCGGGCCTTGGCGTCGACATGTCGGCCTTCTTTTCCGATTCCGGGGAGAGCTTTGCCAAAGGAAGCTTTGCCGTTGCCCGAAAGGGCGAGTTCGAGCGTCAGGAGACCACGCATTACGTCTATGAGATGCTGTTCCCCGAGGTCTGGAACAAGTCGATGCTGCCAATGATGGGCACGCTCAAGGCGCGCGAATTGCACGAATTCGAGGAGTTTGTGCGCCATCCCGGTCAGGAATTCCTGACGGTGATGGAAGGTGCGGTGACGGTGCATCTGGAAGGGCGAGAGCCTGTGCGGCTAGAAGCCGGGGACAGCATCTATTTCGACAGCGCGCGTGGCCATCTTTATGCGTCGAACGGAGATGAGGATGCGCGCATTCTGGTGGTTTGCACCGCCTGATTAATTTGTCTCCGGCGCTGAGCCGAGTGATTCAAGGATGGGGCAATCGGGCCGGTCGTCACCCGCACAGCATCGCACCAGATCGGACAGGGTATCGCGCATCTCGCGCAGATTGGCGATTTTCGCGTCAATCTCGTCAAGATGGTGCTGGGCGATGTCCTTGACCTCGGCGCTGGTGCGGGTTTCGTCTTCGTAGAGGTGCAGCAGGTTGCGGCAATCCTCGATAGAAAACCCCAACCCACGCGCCCGGCCCAGAAAGGCCAGCTTGTGCAGGTCCTGTTCGCGAAAGGCGCGGTAGCCGTTCGGGTCACGCTGCGGACGGACGAGGCCGATATCCTCGTAATAGCGGATGGTTTTGGCCGGAAGGCCGGACCGGGCGGCGACGTCTCCGATATTCATGAGCTTTCTCCTTTATTCACCGGGGACCGGGATCATCCGGTCTGCCACACTCGTGTCGTCTTCTCGCAGCGCCGGCTGGATGCGGCGCAGGCGCAGGGCGTTGCTCACCACGAAGAACGAGGAGAGGGCCATCGCGCCCGAGGCCAGCATCGGCGAAAGCAGGCTGCCCCAGATCGGGTAGAAGACGCCTGCGGCCACCGGGATCAGCGCGGCGTTATAGGCAAAGGCCCAGAACAGGTTCTGGCTGATGTTGCGCATGGTCGACTGGCTCACCGTCACCGCGTTGACCAGACCGGCCAGATCGCCGGACATCAGCACCACGTCGGCGGCCTCGATGGCGACATCCGTGCCGGTGCCGATGGCAAGGCCGGTATCGGCCTCGGCCAGCACCGGGGCGTCGTTGATCCCGTCGCCGACAAAGGCGACCGGCCCGTGTTCCTCGCGCAGTGATTTGACGGCGGCGACCTTGGTTTCGGGGGTGGTTTCGCTGATGACCTCGTCGATGCCGAGCTGGTTGGCGATGGCGCGGGCGGTCATGGCATTGTCGCCGGTGATCATCGCGATTTCAAAGCCACGGGCGCGCAGGGCGTCGAGCGCGGAAGGCGTTCCGGGTTTGATCGGGTCGGACACGCCGATGGCGGCGACGGCCCAGCCATCGACCGCCACGTAGAGCGGGGTCGCCCCGGTCGAGGCAAGCTTGGCCCCTTCGCCCGCCAGATCGCCCAGAGCGATCTTTTGCGCGCTCATGAACCGGTCGGCGCCAACGAGGATGCGCTGCGCGTCGATTTGGGCCTCCGCGCCCATGCCGGTGTGGGACTGAAAGCTTTCGGGGTTGGGCAAGGTCAGGCCGCGGGACTTGGCCGCGCGGAGGATCGCGCCCGCAATCGGGTGTTCGGAGCGGGATTCGACGGCGGCCGCAAGGGCCAGCACCTTATCCTCGTCCCAGCCCTGCGCGGTGTGCAGCGTGGTCAGCTCTGGACGACCCCGGGTCAGCGTGCCGGTCTTGTCGAGCGCGATGACGCGGGCCTCGCGCAGGGTTTGCAGCGCCTCGCCCTTGCGAAACAAAACGCCGAGTTCGGCGGCGCGACCGGTGCCGACCATGATCGAAGTCGGCGTCGCCAGACCCATCGCGCAGGGACAGGCGATGATCAGCACGGAAACACCGGAAACCAGCGCGAGGTTGAGTGCGGGGTCAGGTCCGAAGAAGAACCAGACAGCGGCGGTGATCGCCGCGAGGGTCATCACGATGGGCACGAAGATGCCGGTGACCTTGTCGACAAGGCTCTGGATCGGCAGTTTCGCTCCTTGAGCGGTTTCCACCATCTGCACGATCCGGGCGAGAACCGTATCGGCACCGACCGCGCTGGCCCGGAAACTGAAAGCGCCGCTGCCGTTGAGCGTACCGCCAACCACATCGGAACCGGCGGTCTTTTCCACCGGGACCGGTTCGCCGGTGATCATGCTTTCATCGACAAAGGAGCGGCCCTCGCTCACCGTGCCGTCGACCGCGATCCTTTCACCGGGACGCACGAGAATGAGGTCACCCTTGCGGACCTCGGCGAGCGGGAGTTCGACCTGCGCGCCGTCGCGTTCGACCGTGGCGTGCTGCGGTTGCAGCCCGATCAGGCGTTCGACCGCTTCGCCGGTGCGGCCCTTGGCGCGGGCCTCGAGCGTACGGCCGAGCAGGATCAGGGTGACGATGACGGCGGCGGCCTCGAAATAGACGGCGCGCGTGCCCATGGGAAAAAGCTGCGGAGCAAAGAGCGCGAGGGTCGAATAGCCCCATGCGGCAGAGGTGCCGAGCGCGACAAGCGCGTTCATTTCCGGCGCGCCGCGTAGGAGAGCCGGTACGCCGTGGCGGAAAAAGCGCCGTCCCGGTCCGATCAGAACTGCGGTGGTCAGAACTAACTGGATGATCCAGCTGATGTCGCGTGCCGTGCCCTGCCCCAGCCAGTGGTGCAGCGCAGGGATGACATGCGGCCCCATGCCCAGAACGAAAACAGGCGCGGTGAGAATGGCCGCGATAAGGGTATCGCGGCGCAGATCGCGGTATTCATCCTGTTTCCTGTCAGTTTTGTGCGGCTGGTCCGGAGCGATGACCAATCCGGGATAGCCCACGCCGGTGGCGGCGCTTGTGAGAGCTTCTGGGATGCCCGCGCTGTCGATATGGGTGACCTCGGCCTGCCCGGTCACGAGGTTGACCTTGGCCGACGTAACACCCGGCACAGCGGCCAGCGCCTTTTCGACCCGCCCGACGCAGGAGGCGCAGGACATGTTCGCAATCTCGAGCCGGGTTTGAGCCGTCGCCGCCGGGTATCCGGCCTTTTCCAGCGCTTCGGTGACGGGCGTCAGGCTGGCATTGTCATCCAGTTCTACATTCGCCCGCGCATTGGCAAGGTTAACCGAGGCACCGGTGACGCCCGGAGCGCTGCTGATGGCCTTTTCCGCCCGCCCCACACAGGAGGCGCAGCTCAGATTGTTGACCGGAAAAGAGATGGTGCGGGACATGGACCCCCCATTGATTTGCCGTTACAGCAGCTCACATAAGGGTTCCAGCAACTGGAAGGTCAAGGGATGCCGGATAAATCAGTACGATTTTATCTGGCATCCCGTATTTCAAAGCACAGCGGGCCGGAATTCGGCCCGCGCGGCGAGAGCGATCATGCCTCCCAAGTGATTTCGCCGCCGCAGAGCGTCAGCGCGGCGCGGGCGGTGCCGATCTGCGCGGCTTCGAGGCTTTCGAGATCGGCGTCCATCACGACCACATCGGCGAGCATTCCGGGTGCAAGCTTGCCCAGACGGTGTTCATCGAATCCGGCGTAGGCCCCGCCCATCGTGTAATCGAACAGCGACTGCATCAGGTTAGAGGCATGGCTTGGGTGATCGGGATGCCACGGCTTGCGGGTGACAGCGGCCTGAACGCCGCGCATCGGGTCGATATCGGCGACGGGCCAGTCCGAGGCAAAGGCGATCGGCACGCCTTCGTCGCGCAGGTATTGGACCGGGAAAGACCACGGCCAGCGTTCTTTGCCGACCTTGCTGGTCCAGGGTTCCAGCGGGAAGTCGAGCGCGCCCGGCGGGTGTTGGGGCTGCATCGAGGCGATCACGCCGAGTTCGGCAAACCGGTGAAGATCATCGGGATGCAGCACCTCGATATGTTCGATCCGATGACGCGAGTCGCGTTTGCCGTTGGCCTTTTGCGCGGCCTCGTAACCGTCAAGCACCCGGCGCACGGCCGCGTCACCGATGGCGTGGACTGCGATTTGCAGCCCGTGCTTGTCGGCTTCAGTCGCGGCCTCGTTGAAACGCTCCACGCTATGCAGCGGGTCGCCGCGCCAGCCGGGCTGATCCGCGTAATCCTCGACCATAACAGCGGTGCCGCTGTCGATGACACCATCCATGAACATCTTGACGCGGCCCGAGCGCAGCCGGTCGCTTTTGTAATCCGTCGTCATCTGGCGGGCGACTTCGAGCGAAGAAATGGGCTTGGAGGGCGTCAGGTGGAACGGAATTTCCGTCCGGCAGAGCAGTTCGCCGCGCTTTTCCAGCGCATCCAGCAGTTCGAGCTGGTAGATATTGCCATCCATATTGTGCAGCGAGGTGAACCCGTAGGAGGCGCAGTATTTCAGCCCCTCAAGCATCACGGCCTCATCCTCGGCCCGCTCGGCTGCCGTCACGTTTTCGGGTTCATCGCCGGTCAGGCCAAGATTTTCGCGCCCGCCCGACGTGCGCAGCACCATGACATGCCTGTAGGCCTCGAATTCGCGCAGCTCACCGGTGGCAGTGCCGTCGCTGCCCATCACGACCTCGTTGCCAAGGGGCACGTCGCGGCCATTGATCAGCCCGGCCTTTTCCATCGCGATGGTATTGGCGAAGGCGGTATGATGGTCAGCAGCGATCACGACCAGCGGGCGATCCGAGATGACCTGGTCCAGTTTCTGGCGGGTGATCGACTCTTTGTCGCCGAAAAGGGTATACATCGCCCCCTTGCAGATCAGCAGGCCTTCATCCGGGTTCGCCTTGGCAAAGGGCAGCACCTTTTCGCGCAGCGCGTCGAGACCCTGAACACGGTCGAGCTGGCACAGACGCAGACCATAGGCACCGCTGAACAGATGCAGGTGCGCCTCGACCATGCCCGGCATGACCGTCTTGCCCTGCGCGTCGAAACGGCGGGTGTTCGGCCCGGCGAAAGCCTCCATCTCTGCCTTTTCCCCGACGCCCAGAATAAGGGCACCACCGAGCGCGATGGCATCGGCGCGGGGTTTCGCGGGGTCCATCGTCAGGACTTTCGCGTTTTCTATTATGAGGCTGGCCTCGGTCATGTTCGGCTCCTTATTGTTTTCGCCGGAACGCTAGCACGCGATCTTTTCAATTGAGAAGCTGAAGCGCGTTTGAACGAGCGCACAAAAAAGCGCAGGCGCGGCGCCTGACTTGGGGGCAGGAGAAGAAAAGCCAAGTATATTGCTTGATCAATGAGGAAACAGGCGCTTAGATTTGATCAAAACCGGACGCAAAAATTTTGATCAAATTCGAAATCAAAGACGGTTCGGAACAACTGGGAGTATCAATATCGTGCCAGAAACCGCACTCAAGACCCGTCCCGCCACAGCCGAATCGGAGACCGCCGTCGATGTGATCGGCATCTCGAAACTGTTCGGAAGCAATCAGGAAATCCGCGCGCTGGACGATGTGTCTGTTGCGATCCGCAAGAACGAGTTCTTTACACTGCTGGGACCATCGGGCTGCGGAAAAACAACGCTACTGCGGGTAATCGCCGGGTTCGAACCGCCCACGCGAGGGTCACTGCACCTTGGCGGGCGCGATATCTCGCGGCTTGCGCCGAACCAGCGCCCGATCAACACGGTGTTCCAGAATTACGCGCTGTTCCCGCATATGAGCGTGGCCAATAACATCGCCTTTGGCCTTGAGATGCTGGGCAAACCCAAGAATGACATCCGCGACAAGGTCACCGAAATGCTGCAGCTTGTGCGCATGGAAGAGCTCCGCTCGCGACGGACCTCGGAAATCTCCGGCGGTCAGCAACAGCGTGTGGCGCTGGCCCGGGCGCTGGCACCGCAGCCCGAAGTTCTGTTGCTTGACGAACCACTCAGCGCGCTTGATCTCAAGCTACGCAAGGAAATGCAGATCGAGCTAAAACGTCTTCAGAGCGAGACCGGCCTGACATTCATCTTCGTGACCCACGATCAGGAAGAAGCGCTGACCATGTCGGACCGGATCGCGGTGATGAACGCGGGCAAGATCCTTCAGGTCGGCTCGCCGCGCGAGATCTACGCTCATCCCTCGGAACGGTTCGTGGCGAATTTCATCGGCGAGTCGAATTTCCTCAACGCGCATCTGTCCGGCAACCGCGTCACGCTGGAAGCGGGCGGCGGAACCTATGAAGCCATCGCGCCAGAGGGCGTCCCGGATGGCAAGGTCAGCGTTCTGGTACGCCCCGAACATGCGAGCGCCCGCCCCGGTGAGGCCGCGGGCGAAGAGCTGGCGGCGACGGTCGAAACGGTGGTGTACTCGGGCGACGCCACATCGCTGCACCTGCGGCTGAAGACCGGCGAGACGCTTAAGACCAAGATGCCGAACGGCCCCGAGCAGAGCACCGCCTTCGGCGAAGGCGACGCGGCGGCCGTGACCATCGCGCCCGGCGCCGTCACCGTTCTGAAGGACTGAGCGATGAGCGATATGGCCCTCAACACACCGCCCGAACCCGGCGCGCTGGAACTGGAAGAAGCGCGGCAGGACAATCGCTCGCGCTGGCTCTTGGCGCTACCCGCCCTATTGATTATCGGCTGTTTCGCGACCCTGCCCCTGCTGGTGATGCTGGTGTACGCGTTTCTGACGCCCGGCGATTACGGCAACGTGGTCTGGAAATTCTCGACCGACGGGTGGGTTGCGGTGCTGCTGCAGCGCGACATCTTTGACGACACGCTGATGTGGGCCGACGCGCATTTGTCGATTTTCTGGCGCAGTTTGCGGCTGTCGCTGATCACTACGGTTCTGACGCTGGTCTTTGGCGTGCCGACCGCGTGGTTCATCGCCACACGTCCGCGCGAAAAACGACAGTTCTGGCTGTTTCTTGTCACTGTACCGTTCTGGACCAACCTGCTGGTGCGCACGATTGCCATTCAGGAACTGATCCGTTCCGAAGGGGTGATCAACCTGATCCTGTTGAAAATCGGCATCATCGACGAACCGATCCAGATGATGTTCACCGATTTCGCCATCGGGTTCGGCATGACCTATGTCTACCTGCCGCTGATGGTGCTGCCGGTCTATGCCGCCGTGGACAAGCTGGACTTCCGGCTGGTCGAGGCGGCGCATGATCTTTACGCCGGGCGCTGGACCGCGTTCCGCCGGGTGATCCTGCCGCTGATCAAGCCGGGGATCATCGCCGGATCGATCCTTGTCTTTATCCCCTGCCTTGGGGCCTATGTGACGCCGCGCGTGCTGGGCGGCGGCAAGAACCTGATGTTCGGCAACCTGATCGAGCTGCAATTCGGTGCGGGCCGCAACTGGCCGCTGGGCGCGGCGCTGTCGCTGACCCTGATGGCCATCGTGATGGTCGCCCTGATCTATTATGTGCGGGTAACCTCGCGGGAGCGCGAAGATGTCTGATACCACCCTGAGCGGCAGCAAGATCGAAACCGAAACCGTTGTGCCCGCTGCAAGCGGAAAGAAGGCGCCAAAGGGGTATAGCGTCAGCACCCTGCCCGGTTTCTCGATCATCGCGATCTTTACCTTTTTCGCGCTTTATGCGCCGATCATGATCCTTGTGCTTTATTCCTTTAACGCAGGCACCTCGCTTGCGATCTGGGAAGGATTCTCGCTGCGGTGGTATGCGCAGGCGGCGGGCAATGAGCGGGTGATCGACGCGGCGATCCGGTCGCTGATCCTTGCTGGGTCGGCGGCAACGATTGCCAGCATCAGTGCGACAATGGCCGCGCTGGCGACCACGCGGACGCGGCGGTTCAAGGGGCGTACGATGATCTATGCGCTGATCAACCAGCCGCTGATGGTGCCCGAGATCGTGACCGCCGTGGCGCTGCTGATCGTTTTTGCCTGGATCAAGGTAATGACCGGTTACACCAGCCTGCTCTACCTGGTCGCCGCGCATACGGCGTTCTGCATCCCCTTTGCCTACCTGCCAATCCGGGCGCGTCTTGAAACGATGGATGACACGCTGGAGGTGGCTGCGCGCGATCTTTATGCCTCGCCCATGCAGGTGTTCCGCCGGGTGACGCTGCCGCTGATGTGGCCGGGGATCATTGCCGGGTTCATGCTCGCCTTCGTGATTTCGCTGGATGACGTGGTGATCACAGAATTCGTGAAATCCGCCGGACAGGAAACCATTCCTACCTATATGCTGGGCCAGTTGCGCCGCGTGGTCACGCCCGAAGTCAACGCGATTTCGACCATCATCCTTGTGTCGGGTGCTGTTCTGGTATCGCTGTTTTTCTGGGTCAGCCGCGAACGCCGCTGACCTTTCCCGATACCGGCCGAAAAGAGCCGGGATAAAACAAAAACAACCAACTCAACATGGAGTGTTACTTGATGAAAAAACTGTTTGCAGCCGCTTCCGTTCTGGCGCTGGGCGCGACCGGCGCCATGGCGCAGGAACTGAACATCTATAACTGGGGGAACTACACGAACCCCAAGCTGATCGAGAAATTCGAGGCTGAAACCGGCATCGACGTCACCATCACCGATTACGACAGCAACGACACCGCGCTGGCCAAGGTCAAGGCGGGCGGGCACGGTTTTGATATCGTCGTGCCCTCGGCCACCTATGTGCCGATCTGGATTTCCGAAGGTCTGCTTGAAGAAACCCGCCCCGATCAGATGGAAAACTTTTCCAACATGGATCCGGTCTGGATCGATGTGCCGTGGGATGAAGGCCGTCATTACACCGTGCCGTGGCAGTGGGGCACGACCGGCGTCGCGGTTAACACCAAGTATTACGATGGCGACATCGATACCTCGGCCATCTTCATGGACCCGCCGGAAGAGCTGAAGGGCAAGATCAACGTTGTGCCGGAAATGGGCGACGTGATGGGCCTTGCGATCATGTATTACGGTGGCGAGCCCTGCACCAACGACAAAGAAATCCTCAAGCAGGTGCGTGACGGTCTGGTGGAAGCCAAGAAAAGCTGGCTTGGCATGGATTACGGCAACATCGAGAAATTCGCCAAGGAAGACGTCTGGGCGGGTGTGAACTGGAACGGCTCGACCTTCCGTATGCGTCTGGCGAATGAAAACATCGCCTATGGCTATCCGAAAGAAGGCTACGTCGTCTGGATGGACTCTGTCGCGGTTCTGAAGGACGCACAGAACATGGAAGAGGCCAAGACTTTCCAGAACTTTATCATGAAGCCGGAAAACGCCGCGCTGATTTCGGAATTCGCGCGCTATGCCAACGGCATCAAGGGATCTGAAGAATTCATGCCCGAGGACATGAAGACGGCGCGTGAGATCAACATCCCGGAAGAGTTGAAGGACAAAGGCACCTTCCTGCCGACCTGTGACCCCGACACGCAGGCGCTTTACACCCGCATCTGGACCGACTTGCAGAAGTAAAGTCCGACGCGCAGGTTATGACGGCGGGCGGTCATTGGGCCGCCCGTTTTGCTTGGGGTGAGTGGAGATGAGGTCATGCTGGAAGTCTGGGGACGCCAGACATCGTCCAACGTGCAGGCGGTGATGTGGTGCGTTGGCGAATTAGGCCTGCCCTATCGCCGCCACGACATCGGTCACCGGTTCGGTGGGACGGATACCGACGCCTTTGGCGCGCTGAACCCGAACCGCACGGTGCCGGTCGTGCAGGACGGGACGGATCCGCCGTTGTGGGAAACCGGCGCGATCCTACGTTTTCTCGCCAATCGCTATGGGTCGGGCGATTTCTGGCCAGAGGAGCTGATCGCGCGAACGGATGTGGATCGCTGGGCGGAATGGGCGAAAATCAATGTGGCGCTGGCGTTTACGGCGCCGGTTTTCTGGCGGGTGGTGCGCACGCCGGAAGCGGAGCGAGATCCGGAAGCGATCAGGGACGCTGTCATGAGGCTGGAACAGAAATTGCGGATTGCCGACGCCCGGTTGGCCGAACAGGCGTTTCTGGTCCGGGATGACTTTACGCTGGCCGACATCCAATTCGGCCATGTGCTGTTTCGCTACTTTGACATCGACATTGACCGGGCGGATATGCCCGGTCTCGCCGGATATTACGAAAGGCTATCTGCGCGGCCCGCGTTTCGGGAACATGTCATGGTGTCCTATGAAGAACTGCGCCTTTGAGGCGCTACTTGCCCCAGCGCCCCCCGCCGTCGATATCGACAACCGTGCCGGAAAGGTAGTGTACCTGTGGCGAGGACAACATGACCGCGAGGGCTGCGACTTCTTCGGCTGACTTTGGACGGCCAAAAGGGTAATTCGCGGGCTCGACAAGCTCTTCCCAGCGGTCCGGGTCGCCCCATTTCTGATCCGCGGTCTGTTTCAGGCGGTCGATCATACGGTCGGTCTTGGTGATCGCGGGGTTGATCCCGAAGACACGCACGTTGTCCGCCGGGGTGGCCGCGCCGAGTGCGCTGGTGAACCCGATCAGCCCGGCATTTGCCGCTGCGCCGATGATATAGGACGGGCGCACCGCCCTGCCCCCCATGCCGATGATGTTGATGATCGTGCCGGACTTGCGGGCGCGCATCTGTTCGGAGAACAGCTTGCACAGGTGGATGTAGCCCCAGAACTTGAGATCCATACCCTCGCGCCAGTCATCCATTCCAAGCGCTTCGATTGGGCCGGATTTGATGGCCCCGGCATTGTTGACAAGGATATCGACGGCAGCGGCCTCACCGAAAAGGGCAAGCCGGCCTTCATCTTCGGACAGGTCGGCGGCAATAAAGCCCGCTTCACTCCCTGTTTCGGCGCGGATCTGTTCCGCCGCCTTGGCGAGCGCCGGCTTACTGCGCGACACCAGCGTTACGCGCGCGCCTTCGCGGGCGAAGGCTATTGCCGTCGCGAAACCGATCCCTTTGGAGCCGCCCGTCACGAGAACGTGCTTTTCGGTAAGTTTAAGATCCATGTCTGTCCCGTTCTTTGCTGACCGGGTTCGCCCGGCAGGTCTACGTCACGACGACCTTGCCAGCTTTGTGAGGGCGCGTGCAACGTGTCGTCGGCCGCGCCCCGTCAGTTCGCCACGGAATAGGTCTTGCCACCGGTGCGTTGCCAGCCCGTTTCGCCAAGGGTGAAGTCAGTGGTGAGACGGTGCACGAAGCGTTCGGTCTCAGGCAGGGCGACCCAACGCTCTACTCGAAGGTCGCGCCCGTCAATGTCGAGAATGGCGAAATCATTGTCCTGATCGCGCAACCTTGTCGAAAGCCCGGTCCCGGCGTGAATCTGGAGAATATTGGAATGGCCCGAATTGGTTTTGTAAGGCTCGGTCCACCACGAGTGGAGATGGCCCGATAGCAGGATATGCGCCCCGCATTCGGACAGTTTTTCAAGAGCGCTTTCCGCGCCGATCATGCCATCCTTGGAGGATCCGGGCGGGTGGCGAAACGGGTGATGGGCGACGATCACGTTGATTCTATCCTCGTCGCCATCGCCAAACATCCGGCAGAGGCGACGGGTGGCGTGTCCGGTCATGCGACCGCGCTGCCAACTCCACCGCGTGACCGTGTTGAGCCCAAAGATTCCGACGTTGTCAGTCACAATCTGGGGTTCGAGATTCCGGTCGATCCAGTGACGGTAGCGCGAGAACGGCTTGAACATGCGGAGGAAAGGCCGGTGCAATGGGATGTCATGATTGCCCGGCACCACGATCATCGGCAGCTCTATCCGGTCAATAAAAGAACGCGCGGCACGGAACTGGCTATGGCGCGCGCGCTGGGTCAGATCACCGGAAAGAGCGACCACATCGGCTTTCGACCCGTTGATCGTGTCAATCAGCGGAGCAAGAAGCTCTGGCCGGTCCCGACCGAAATGAAGGTCGGAAAGATGCAGTATCCGTTTCATACCTACCAGTCTGGCTCAGGGTACGATCACGTTCAACGCGTCATGCAGAACTCGCAGGCGGAAGGGCGAGAGCATCCGCTCTTTTTCCCCGTCGCGGGCAACAAGCCTGTGGGCTTGCAGCGTTTCGATCAGGATTTCCTCACCGCATATCAGGGTAAAGTCGCGATCTGCCTGAAGCGTGCGACGGGCCAGTTTGAACGCGAACTTGACCATTTCGAACCGCCCGCAGTCCTTCGCGAGATAGAGGGCAAACTGGCCGTTGCGGACGGCATCGGCACCTTCAAGGCGGAATTCTTCGAGCTGGTAGGCGCTGTTGGCTGCAAAGGCCAATGGTGTCTTCATGCGGTAGACAGTGCCATCCACTGTAACTCGCATCGACTGTGGCTTGTTCACGGTCAGCAGCGCCTTGATGACGGACCAGTGCGCCGCGATCCGGCTTCGGCCCCAACGGCGGTACACATCTTCGCGCTGGTCAAGGATGGCCGGATAGGCGCCAAGACTGGCGTTGTTCAGAAAGACCCGGTCATTGATCGTGCCGACATTCACGGCTTTACTCCGGCCGACTTCGATCAGGCGCAGGGCGTCTTCAAGTTCATCGGGAATATCGAGGCTGCGACTAAAGTAGTTGAATGTGCCTGACGGGATCACGCCCATGACCTTGTCCGTGCCAGCGAGTGCGCCCGCAACGGTGGAGATGGTGCCATCCCCGCCAGCCACGACCACCGTTTCAAAAGGGCCAGCCGCGACTCGCTGCGCGATCTCCTGAATATCCGAGCCCTTGCTCACCCTTTCAAACCGGGTCTTGCCGGGCTGACGCTTTAGCCATTCCTCGAGCTGGCTGACCTGCTCCGAGGCCTTCCCTTTGCCTGACTTGTCATTCGCGATCAGACAGATTGACGATTCCTTTTGCCGTGTGTCGTGATACAAAAGCTTTACTCCGAAAATGCTCCGCGCCGGTTCGGCCGACAAGTCGATAGAGCGTTGCGATCACAACACGGCAGGGCCTTGACTGGTTCCGCCACAGCGCGATTTGCCAAACTCTGCTGGCATATGCGCTTTGTGCTGTTTATCGCTGTTTGACGGGATAAAATGGCGACGACCTGTGAAACGGGCAGCAAAACGGGGCGTTCGGCCTTTGCGCTGCGTCCGGCACGGGTCAGAACGCCGGGGCGGAACAGGCTGGGATCAAAGGTTGAGAAAACGCACGCATATCGAGGATGACACCCTGTCGGCAGAGGCCGGGCGGAACGAGCGGCAATTCATCACCTCGCTTTACCGGGGCCTCGAAGTCCTGCGGGCCTTTCGTGCCGATGACCGGTCTGGGCTTTCGAACGGCGATCTAGCCGAGCGGACCGGTCTGCCCAATTCCACGGTATCCCGGCTGACCTATACACTGCTGCAGACCGGCTATCTGACATATGATGCCGAAACCGGGCGTTATCGCATGGGCGTCCCGGTGCTGAGCCTTGGATATGCCTGCCTGAGCGGGATGCCGATCAGAGAAGCCGCCCAAGGGTATATGCAGACGCTGGCCGACAGTTGCGGCGAAGGCGTGATGGTGGCGCTAGGTGGGCGCGATGCGCTAACGATGACCTATGTCGCCTGCGCGCGATCGCGCAGCGTGGTGTCGCTTCAGCTTGGGGTGGGATCGCGGATTTCTCTGGCCCGGTCCGCGATGGGACGCGCCTATCTTGCAGCCTGTTCCGAGGAGGAGCGGGCCGAGGCGCTGGAAGACCTTGAACGACACGCCGACCCGGATCTCTGGCCGTCGATCCGGGCGGGGATCGATGATGCCCGCGCCCAGATCGAGGATCGCGGTTTCTATGCGAACCTCGAAAAATGGCATACCGGCGTTAACGCCGTGGCCGTGCCCTTTCGCAGCCAGAGCGACGAGCCTCTGATGGCCTTTAACCTTGGCGGGCCTGCAAGCTTTCTGCCGCAGGACCGGCTCATCGGCGAATTCGGACCGCGACTCGTGGCGCTGGCCGAAACCATGAGCCACAGGGTGCCAAGGGCACGCTAAAGCTCTATCCGAGAGTTTGTCCCGAACGTTAGTGTCGGGCATTGCGGAACAGCGTTCCACTGAGTAGCTTGCCGTCAAATTGACGGCTGCGGTACGCCCGGCCGTTCCAGGAGGAGAGATTCAAGATGACCATGCCCGACACCCTGAAACACCTGCGCCTGCCCGTAATCGGCGCACCGCTTTTTATCATTTCCAATCCGGATCTGGTGATCGCCCAATGCAAGGCAGGTGTCGTCGGCTCTTTCCCTGCGCTGAATGCCCGCGAGAAGGAAGGCGAGCCGATCGAGCTGGAACGCTGGCTGACGCGGATTACAGAAGAGCTTGACCGCTATAATCAGGCCAATCCGGACACTCCTGCCGCCCCCTTTGCCGTTAACCAGATCGTTCACCGGTCGAACACCCGGCTGGAACGCGACGTCGAAATCTGCGCAAAGTTCAAGGTGCCGGTCTGGATCACCTCGCTTGGGGCGCAGGAATGGGTGAACGAGGCGGCGCATAGTTCGGGCGGCATCACCATGCATGATGTGATCAACAACAAGTTTGCCAAGAAGGCGATTGAAAAAGGCGCGGACGGTCTGATCGCGGTGGCAGCGGGGGCCGGTGGTCACGCCGGGGCGTTGTCGCCTTTTGCGCTGGTGCAAGAAATCCGGTCCTGGTTCGACGGACCGTTGTTCCTTTCGGGGTCGATTGCGCGCGGCGACAGCATACTTGCGGCGCAGGCGATGGGCGCGGATGGCGGCTATGTCGGATCGGCCTTTATCGCGACCGAAGAAGCCAACGCGGTTGAAGGCTACAAGCAGATGGTCGTTGAGGGCAGTGCCAATGACATCGTCTATTCCGACCTCTTCACCGGCGTTTGGGGTAATTATCTGAAGCCTTCGATTTCGGCGGCGGGGATGGATCCGGAGAACCTTGAACGGTCCGACCCCTCGGCGATGAACTTTGGCGACGGCAGTGCCAAGCCGAAAAGCTGGAAGGAAATCTGGGGATCGGGTCAAGGGATCGGCGCGGTCGATAAAGTCGTGCCGGCTGCCGAATTGGTTACTCGCTTGAGCCGTGAATACGAAGCGGCAAAGGCCCGTTTGACCAATATAACGGCAGCCTGAGCGCAGGGCGAAAGGTCCGGAGCCAGTCACATTTCCGTTCAGTCACGGTTAATTTACTGTAACCCCTGATCAAAAGTGACGATCAGGGGTTAACTGTTTCAAAGGCTTCGGAAAATGAATTTCAAGGGTCAGCACTGAAATATTTCAATTTATACGCGAATTTCAGCCTATCAATTCAACCTGTCGGCTGGTTTCAGCCGGGGGTTAACAGTCGGGCTGGATTAATCTCGCCTGAGTAACAAATTGTAAACCTAACGCCCCTTGGGAACCAATCCCCGAGCAGAGAGTTGGGCGTGTCCGGATGAAAAACACTAGGAGTAGATAAATGATCCGCACTGTTACGATTGCACTTCTTTGCAGCACCGCTGCATCAGCAGCGTTCGCCGGCAACGCTGATCCGGCACCGGCAGAACCGGTTGTGTACACCCCGCCGCCGGTTGTTAAACCCTTCTGGGAAGGTGGCTATGTCGGTGCACAGCTTGGCTATGCCTATGGTGAATTCGACCTTGGCGGCAGCTTTGACAACGACAGCGTCATCGGCGGTCTGACCGCAGGTTACCTGTGGAGCCTTGGCAACAACTGGTACCTCGGGCCGGAATTCCAGTACGACTGGGCCGACGTTTCGATCACCGACCCCGGCACCGGTCAGACGGCGTCCTTCGACAGCATGGCGCGCTTGAAGCTGATCGCCGGTTACGAGATGGGCAACGGCCTGCTCTACGGTTCGCTCGGTTATGCATATTCCGACTTTGACGGAGTTGGTAACTTCTTCAACGACAGCGGCGACAGCTATGTTGTTGGCCTGGGTTACGACTGGCGTGTCGGTGAGAACTGGACGGTCGGTGCAGAATACATGTACCACTCGTTCGACAGCATCGGTAATGGCGGCGGCGACGTGGACGTGAACACGCTCCACATCAAAACCTCGTACCGCTTCTGATCGGTTTTCCGGCAGGCCTTTCCGCTTTAATTACCTCGTAAGCTGGTGGGTCTGTCGGAACTTGCCGAAAGCGTTCAAGGGCCGCCCGCATTCGCGGGCGGCCCTTGTTAAATCAACCCACCGTCTCGAGCTCGCGCCGCAGCGCCTTGCGGTCGGGTTTGCCGACGGGCGTATGGGGAAGTTCATCGCGGAATTCGAGGTGCCGCGGGATTTCGTGACGCCCGAGCTTGTCTTTAAGAAATTCCTGTAGCGCTTCGAGCGTAAAGGGTTTGGCGCCATTGTTAAGTTTCACGAACACCTTGGCGCTTTCGCCGCGATAATCGTCCGGCACGCCGATGGCGATGGCTTCGGACACATCGGGATGCTGGTGAACGGCGTTTTCGATCATCAGAGGATAGACGTTGAAGCCGCCGGACAGGATCATGTCCTTCTTGCGGTCGACGAGGTAGAAATACCCGTCTTCGTCCATGTAACCGATGTCGCCCGTCAGGAACCATCCGTTGGAGAAGGAGTCGGCCGTTTCCTTTGGTTTGCCCCAGTATTCGGCAGTAACATTGGGACCTTTCACCACCATTTCGCCGGTCATGTTCGGACCGAGATCCTTGGTCGGATCTTCGACATCGACGATTTTCAGGTCGATCCCTGGCAGCGGGACCCCGATTGTGCCCAGCTTGTCATCGGGCATGTCGCGCGGCACGGCGGTACCGGCAGGGGAGGTTTCGGTCATGCCCCATCCGCCCAGCAGTTTCAGACCGGTCAGCTTTTTGATGCGGTTGTAGACTTCGACCGGCAGCGGCGCCCCACCCGACCCGACATATTCCAGTGAACTGAGATCGCGCTTTTCGATATCGGGAAGTTGCAGGATCGCGATCCATGTCGTCGGCACACCGCCGAAGGAAGCGATGCGCTTTTCCTCGATCTCCTTGACCGCCTGTGCCGCGTCATAACGCAGGCGGAGATGGATGGTGCCGCCTTCATGTACGCGTTTCAAAAGCCCAACCGTCAGCCCCATGATGTGGAATAGCGGCGAATAGACGAGCGAGGATTTTCCCGGCTCGGCGGAGCTGTCGTTTTTCGTGTTTTCAGAATAGATCTGAACCGCCGCGGTCAGGTTCGCGTGGGTAAGCACCGCCGCCTTTGGCACCCCTGTCGTGCCGCCGGTATATTGCAGCAAGGCCATATCCTGCGGGGTCACGGGCACCGGATCATAGGTCGCATTCTCATGGCCCGCGAGAAACTCCTGTACGCCCATCGCGCCATCGAACACCGGGCAGTCGCGGCCCATGGCCGATACCGGATCGGGACACTGGACCAAAAGCGGGGTCTCGCCGCTTGCGAGCAATGGCTTGAAATGGCTCGCCAGTTCCGGCGTGGTCAGCGTGACCGCGACCTTGGCGCCGCTGTCCTTGAGCTTGTGTGCAATTTCGCGGTCGGCATCGAGCGGGCTGATATGGGTCACCGCCGCCCCAGCCGCGATGACGCCAAAGAAGAAAATCGGGTGCCACGGGCAGTTCGGCAGGTGCAATGCAACACGGTCCCCCTTGCTCACGCCCTTGGCCTTGAGCGCCGAGGCCACCTGCCCCGCCAGACGGCGCATCTCGGCAAAGGTATAGGACTTGCCGTAATATTCGATCAGGATGGTGTCGGCATAGCTGTCGAAAGCCCGGCTCATCATCTCGGTCCAGGTCGTCACTTCCGGCTGGAAGTTCGTAGACACGCCGGTTTCATAGTGTTTGTGCCAAGCGCGCTCGCCTGGCCGCGAAATATTACTCATGATTTCCTCCCGCGGTGCGGAATTATGTTTCGCACCTGCTGGGAGGCTAAAAGCTAGAATCGCTTCGGGCAAGCATCCTATTAAAGGAATTTCGACAAATTTCCGCCGGTTGGCCTACATCTGCCTGAGATTGCCCCACGTGGGCAGAATTCTTATGGCTAACAGGCCGCAAGTTGAGCGGCATCAAGAACGCGAGGCCGCAGTGTGAAGGTAACTATTGCAGGCGAAGAGATCCACCTGAGAACGACACTGGTCTCCTTTCTGACCGGGATCGCCGGGGGGTTCGCGGCCAAGGCGATGGGATTTCCGCTGCCTATGTTGCTTGGCTCGGTTGTTGCGGTTGGCGCGATTTCGATTTTCGGATTCAAGGTGGGCGGTCATCCACCGCGCATTCCCTTCTGGCTGCGGCTGTTCTTTATCCCGATCATCGGTTTGTCGATTGGCGCGTCCTTTACGCCGGACATATTCGAGCAGGCGCGCAGTTGGTGGCCGTCGCTGCTGGCGCTGGTGATCTATATCCCGCTGGCGCATTTCGTCGGCTATCAGGGGTTTCGCCGTATCGGCAAGCTGTCGGGGACTACGGCCTATTATGCGGCGGTGCCCGGCGGGCTGATGGAATCCATCGCCATGGGCGAAGAGAATGGCGCGGATGTGCAGGTGCTGACGGCCCTGCAGTTCATGCGGCTGATCCTGACCGTGATGCTGGTGCCGCTGGCCTTCACCATCCTGAGCGGCGATGCGGTCGGCTCTGCCGCCGGCGCCGTCATTGGCGGGTCGCGTGGCGTGCTGGATGCGCCCGAGTTGTTCTGGCAGGCGATTGTCGGGCTTATCGGCTATTTCGGAGGGCGGAGGTTGCGCCTGCCCGCCTTTGTCATCACCGGGCCGGTTCTGGCCTCGGGTCTTGCACACCTGAGCGGGCTGCTCACCGCCGCGCCGCCCGGCTGGCTGATACAGGTCACGCAGCTTATTATCGGTGTGGCGCTGGGCACCCGGTTCGTCGGGATGCGGCCAAAGACCTTTGGCCGCGCCCTGTTGCTTGCGTTTCAGAACATGGTTTTCACCATGTGCCTTGCGATGCTTTTTGCCGTCGTGCTGCACGAGATCGTAGACGAGGATATCAATGCAGTCGTGTTGTCCTTTGCCCCCGGCGGTCTCGCCGAGATGTCGCTTGTCGCGCTCTCGCTGCACGTTTCGGTTCTGTTTGTCACCGCGCATCACGTGCTGCGCATCGTGCTGTCGGTCACGGTGGCCAAGACCTTTGCCCACCGTGTACCGCCCGACCGCTAGTTGTAGAAGTAATCCGGCAACCAGAGCGCAATGCCCGGGATCACGATGATCAGGAACAACCCGACCAGCGTGACGAGCACGTAGGGAATGACCGAGCGATAGATATCGCCCATAGTCACATCCGGTGGCGCCACCCCTTTCAGGTAGAAGAGGTTGAAGCCAAAGGGCGGGGTCATATAGCCGACCTCCATCATGATGATGAAGAGGATACCGAACCAGACCGGGTCAAACCCGGCCGCCTGAACGACAGGCAGGAATACCGGCAGGGTGATCAGCATGATCCCGACCGGGTCCAGCACCATCCCGAACAGGAACAGCACGAAGAGCATGAAGGCCAGCGCGCCCCATTTCCCGCCCGGAATAAACTCCATCAGGTGCTGGATCAGACTTTGCGCCCCCAGCGCCGTATAGGCGGTCGAGAAAGCGTGTGCTGCAAACAGGATCCACATCACCAGCGCGGTCAGCTTCAGCGTGGAGATTGACGCCTCGTGGATGACTTTCCACGAGAGTTGGCCGTTGATCAAAGTCGCGACCATCGCACCGAAGACGCCGATGGCTGCCGCTTCGGTTGGTGTTGCGAAACCGCCGAAGATCGCGCCCAGAACGATCACCACGATCAGGATCGGCAGGATCACTGATTTCAGGGAGGCGAATTTTTGGCGCCAGTTCGCGCGCTCTTCCGGTGGCAGCGAAGGACCAAGCTCTGGCTGTATCCAGCAGCGCACGCCGATATAGATCGACACAAGTACGAAGAGCAGGATGCCCGGACCGACGCCCGCCGCAAAGAGACGTCCGACCGAGACCTCGCTTAGCAGCGAGTAGAGAACCATAAGGATCGACGGCGGGATAAGGATACCCCAGCCGCCGCCCGCGTTGATCGCGCCGAGCGCCAGTTTCTTGTCATAACCGCGTTCAAGCATCTTGGGCAGCGCAATGGTGCCCATGGTCACCACGGCGGCGCCCGAGATGCCGGACATGGCCGCGAAGATCACGCAGATCAGCACCGTACCGATGGCCAGACCGCCGCGCAGGCCGCCCCACCACTGGTGCATCATGTCGTATAGATCGTTCGCCACCCCCGATTTTTCCAGCAGGATCGCCATGTAGACAAACAGAGGGATGGCCATGAGCGTCGGGTTCGACATGGTCTCCCACATTTTCGAGGCCAACAGGTAGAACCCGATGGTGCCCATTTCGAAATAGAGGAAGACAACCGAGATCCCGCCCAGCACGAAAGCGAGCGGCGTGCCCAGCAGGACAAAGAAAAGAAGGGAGCCGAAGAACAGCAGTGTAAGGATTTCAACGCTCATTTATTATACCTCGCCGCCGGTTTCGCTATCGGCCAGCTTGCCAAAGGTTTCTTCATCGACGGGCAGGCCCATCAACACGCGCACATCCGCCCAGAGACGGACAAAGCCCTGCAACAACAGCAGGATGGCGGCCACGGGGATCAGCGATTTCGTGGGCCAGAGCGGCGCTTTCCAGGTAGAGTTCGACCGTTCCATATCGGCAATTGCCTCGGAGGCGATGTCATAGCCCTGCCAGAGCAGCACCCCGACAAAAAGCAGAAACAGCGGCCACGTGATGATATCGATCAACGCCTTGCGCTTGGTCGAGAACGAGCCGTAGAGGATGTCGACGCTGACGTGCCCGCGTTCGGCCAGCAGGTAGCCGCCGCCGATAATCGCGTAGACGCCAAAGATCAGCGTTGCCAGTTCAGCAGTCCAGATGGCGGGCTGCCCCACCAGATAGCGCATCACCACATCCGCCAGCAGCAGTGCAAAGATGATCAGCACCGCCAGCGATACCCATTTGCCGATCAGCCTGTTGAACCGCGTTATACTCCGAGCAAGCGCCTGCATCGCCCTGCCTCCCCATGGTCGTGAATGTCATGCCAGCTCTCCCGGCCCGGTGATCATACCGGCATTTCGGGGGATCGGCCAAAGAAACGGGGCGGTACGCTGCACCGCCCCATCCGAAGGAACTGTCAGATCCGTTTAGATGTAGCCGAAATCCGTCATCAGCTCGCGATAGATATCCGCAGCCTTGGCAGCGCGTTCGCCTTTTTCGGCCTCTTTCGCCAAAATGTCCTTGGACGCGTTCGACAGCATTTCCAGCACGTCGTCCGGCAGGGTGATAACCTCGATACCATTCTCGGCAACACCAGAGGCCAGCGCGACGGCCTCTTGATGCTGGTATTCCTGCGAGCGCAGGAAGAAGCGGTTCTGCATCGAGTCGATCAGCGCCGTGCGTAGATCGTCGTCCAGCGCTTCGAGCTGATCCATGTTCACCGCATAAGCATCGGTGGTCATGCCAAGGCCCGGCTTGCAGTGGAATTTGCAGACTTCCCAGAGCGACATGGACTTGGCACCGATCGCCGCGCCCCAGTGCGCGCCATCGACAACACCCGAGCTGAGCGCCTGATAGAGTTCCGAACCCGGCACATACTGAGGCGCGGCCCCGGCGGCGGCAAGGTAGTCGATCATCGTGCCCGACGACCGGATCTTGAGACCGCGGAAATCGTCGGCGGATTCGATGCGCTTGGAGACGACCATCTCGACCGGCAGCACCTTTTCCGCCATCAGCATGACGCCTTCTTTGTTCAGGTCCTCGTTGACCAGATCCTCGAGCCCGAGGTTCTTGATCGCGTGCTGTAGCTGCCAGCTCTCACGGAACGTGCCCGGAATGCCGTAAACAAAAGATGCGGCCTGTGCCTGGTCCTGGATATAGGACGGCGACAGCGTCGCCATCGGCACCACACCCTTGCGCAGGATGTTGTAGATATCCGGCCCCTTGGCGAATTCACCAGCACCAAGCGGTTCGAGCTTGAACGCGCCGTCTGTGCGCTCTTCGAGCACGGTGGCCAGAACGCCAAGGCTGTCGGTGAACGAGCTGGACGCCTTGGGCCAGTGCGACTGAACGCGCCAGGTTACCTTGCCCTGTGCGATCCCCTTGCCGACGAGTGCCGGCGTGGCGATTGCGCCCAGTGCGGCCCCCCGCAACATGCTCCGGCGATTCAGCATTGATGATGAAGCGGTCATAATGTCCTCCCTTGGCTAACCGAGTGGAACTATTTTCCGCATTGCGAGAAATGTAAACACCGGTAACGCATTAGACCGCCCGAACCCGCATAAAAAATTCGTGCTTGGGCTGCCCGGTGTGGGCGATCGACGGCCTATTTCCGCAGTGCGGGACGCTTTAGCCGACCTGTCGCCCATGCGACCAGACTCCGCGCAGCGAAGCAACACCTTCGACAGGCCTGACACGGACCAGATCCGCACGCAAGCCTTCGGCGATCCGCCCCCGGTCATCCAGCCCGGTCGCACGCGCCGGGGCCGAGGTGACAGTGGCCATCGCACGCGGCAGATCACCCCAGAGATCGGCAAGCCGCAGCGCCGCGCTCATCAGTGCCGAGGGCACGTAGTCCGACGAGAAGATATCAAGCAGATCGAGCCGCGCCAGTTCTTCCGCCGCCACGTTGCCGGAATGCGAGCCGCCGCGAATCAAGTTGGGCGCGCCCATCATGACGGCGATGCCATTGTCCTTGCAGGCCTGCGCCGCCTCGACGGTCGTCGGGAACTCGGCCAGCCGGATTCCATGGGCCGCGCTGGTGGTGACGTGACCGGTATCGGTGTCGTCATGGCTTGCCAGCACGGCCCCGAAACGCGCTGCCGCCGCGACGGCCGCGGCCTCATGCGCCTCGCCCAGCCTTTCGCGGGTGGCCACCTGATGCGCCACGTGTTCCTCGAACTGGTCATCGGAAAGCCCGTGCTTGCCGCAGACATAGGCCCGCAGTTTTTCCAGATCGCGGAACTGACGCTGCCCGGGCGTGTGATCCATGATCGACACAATACCGACCCTGTCCTCGGTGCCGAACTTGTCCAGCTCCTCGGTCAGGGTTTCCGAACAGACCTCGGCCCGCAGGTGGAGAAAGTGGCTGATACGCAGCAGGCCGCGCGCCCGCATGTCCAGCAACTCGCTGGCCAGGGGTCGCGCATATTCGTGATAGTTCGTTCGATTGTTCGACACGACCGAACCAACCCTCAGCGCATCGAAAACGGTCGTGATGCCGGTGCTGGCCAGTTCCCCGTCATGGGCGATGATCGCCGCCGCGTGGGGCCAGTCGACCTTGGGTCGGGGCTGGATATGCCGTTCGAGATTGTCGGTATGCAATTCGATCAGGCCGGGGATCAGCAGGTCGCCGTCGAAATCCACCGCCCCTGCCCGCGCACTGCGCCCGGTATCGACGGCGGTGATCACCCCGTCACTTACGCAGACCGTGCCGCGCACGACCTCGTTTTCAAGCACCAGATCCGCGTTGGTCAGGATCATCTCGCTGGTTTCATATCTCATCTGCATCATTCATGCCTTTACGGGTGACAGGAGCGCCAGAACCGCCGTGACGGCGTTTTCCAGCGGGCCGGAATTATCGATTTCCACAAGCGGCAGCGTGGTTTTCAGGGGCATGGCCGCCCGGGCCAGCCGCTGTTGAATATCTTCGGGAGTTTCACGGCCACGCCCCGCGAGACGCTTGGCAAGAACCGCCGCATCCGCCGTGACATGCAACACTGTGAGACCGGGGATCTTCTGCGCGGCCTCCGCAAGAACCGCCCGCGAGGCATTGAACATCACGTCCCGCCCCCGTTGCGCCGCGGCCAGCTCGCTCACCGGAATGCCGTACTTCAACCCATGCGCCTGCCAGTGCAGAAGAAAGTCGCCCTGCGCCAAACGACAGTCGAATTCCTGCGCCATGACGGGCTCGAAATCTTCGCCGCCTGCATCCGCCCGCCGGGTAATGACGCGCCGCACAAGATGCAGATCCGGCTGCGCCGCCAGCACAGCCGCCATCAGGCTGTCCTTGCCCACCCCGGAGGGGCCTGCAACGGCAAAGACGCGCCCTGCCATCACGCGGCCCTTGGGGTGAAACGCGATACATCGATCTCGCGGTCGGCAACTCGGGCGCGGGCCTCCTCGTCGTGAAAAATCCCGATAATCGCCGCCCCCCGCGCCTTGGCTTCGTCGATCAGGTCCAGCACCGTCGCGCGATTGGCGGCATCGAGGCTCGCGGTCGGCTCGTCGAGCAACATGGCCGGAAATACATGAGCAAATCCGCGCGCGATGTTCACCCGCTGCTGCTCGCCACCGGAAAAGGTGGTCGGCGACAGATCCCACAGGGTTTCGGGTATCCGTAACCGGGTCAGCAATTCCCGCGAGCGCGCCTCTGCCGCCGCGCGCCCCATGCCAACAGCCAGCATCGGTTCGGCCACCACGTTCAGCGTCGCGACCCGGGGAACCACCCGGAGAAACTGGCTCACATATCCCAGCGTCTCGCGCCGCAGTTTCAGGATCTCGCGAGGTTCAGCCGTCGCAACGTCGACATCGCCCACGATGATCGATCCGGATGCCGCAAGGTAATTGCCATAGATCATCCGCATCAGGGTCGATTTGCCTGCGCCCGACGATCCTGTCAGCGCCACGCATTCACCGGGTGCGACTTCCAGATCGGCCCCCGCCATCACCGGAATCACCGCTCCGCCCTGATTGTGCAGCGTGAATGTCTTCGCAACGTTTCTGACCGATATCATCTTCTTCTTGCTCCAAATACTCCGGGGGAGTCCGCGCCTCCGCGCGGACGGGGGCAGCGCCCCCTCCTTAAACCTGCAGAACCGAACTGACCAAAAGCTGCGTATAGCCATGCTGCGGATCGTCCAGCACCTGGTCCGTCAGCCCAGCTTCCACCACATGCCCGGATTTCATCACCATCAGCCGGTCCGCCAGCAGGCGCACCACGGCCAGATCATGGGTCACGATGATCGCCGAAAGCCCCATCTCGCGTACAAGTCCACGCAGCAGGTCCAAAAGCCGCGCCTGCACGCTCACATCCAGTCCGCCGGTCGGCTCATCCATGAAAACCAGCCGCGGGCCGGTCACAAGGTTTCTCGCGATCTGCAAGCGCTGCTGCATGCCGCCGGAAAATGCGCCGGGGCGATCGTCGACACGGTCCTCGGCAATTTCCACGCGGTCGAGCCAGTCGATCGCCTGCTCGCGGATGTTCCCGTAGTGCCGCGCGCCCACGGCCATCAGCCGCTCACCCACATTGCCCCCGGCCGAGACACCCATACGCAGCCCGTCGCGGGCGTTCTGATGGACAAAAGCCCAGTCGGTCCGCCCAAGCATCCGCCGTTCGGGTTCCGACATTTTCAGCGTATCCTTCAAACCATCGGCGCGCGTGTTGAACAGGATCTCGCCTGCGTCCGGGGCAAGGTGTCCGGCCAGACAGTTCAGCAGGGTCGACTTGCCCGAGCCGGATTCGCCAACGATCCCGATCACCTCACCGGGATAGAGGTCGAAATTCACATCCGTACAGCCGATCCGCGGCCCGTAGGTCTTGCGGATGTCGCGCACTTGCAAAAGCGGTGTAGCGGGCGTGCTCATTCTGCGGCCTCCGTGAATGGTGCGGATTGCGCACCACGATGGCCTTCGGCCTGGCGGGTTGCGCAGTAGTCGGTGTCGGAGCAGACGAACATGCGCCCGCCCGCGTCATCCATGATCACCTCGTCGAGATAGGTATTTTCGGCCCCGCACAGCGCACAGGGATGATTCGCCTTGGAGGGGTTGAACGGGTGGTCCTCGAAATCGAGACTGACGACCTTGGAGTAAGGCGGCACCGCATAGATGCGCTGTTCGCGTCCGGCGCCGAACAATTGCAAGGCCGGGCTTTCCAGTCTCGGGTTGTCGAATTTCGGGATCGGGGACGGATCCATGACATAGCGCCCCTCGACCTTGACCGGATAAGCATAGGCGGTCGCGATCTCACCGTGCCGCGCGATATCCTCGTAAAGCTTCACATGCATCAGCCCGTATTCCTCAAGCCCGTGCATCTTGCGGGTCTCTGTCTCGCGCGGTTCCAGAAAGCGGAGGGGTTCCGGGATCGGCACCTGATAGACAAGGATCTGGTCCTCGGTCATCGGGGTTTCCGGAATCCGGTGGCGGGTCTGGATCACCGTGGCCTCGGTCGTGTGTTCCGTGGTCTCCACGCCCGCCGTACGCTCAAAGAACTTGCGGATCGAGACCGCGTTGGTCGTGTCATCCGCACCCTGATCGATCACCTTGAGCCGGTCCTTGGGCGTCAGACAGGCAGCTGTTACCTGTACACCACCCGTCCCCCATCCGTAGGGCATCGGCATTTCGCGGCTTGCAAAAGGCACCTGGTAGCCGGGAATGGCCACGCCTTTGAGAATGGCCCGACGGATCATCCGCTTGGTCTGCTCGTCAAGATATGCAAAGTTATAGGCATCAGTTTCGACGCCCGGCCGCTCCTCAGTCATGGGTCGCGCTCCTTTTGAAAGGATATCCGATGGATCCGGTGAGTTTCTGTTCCGGTCTGGCCGTTGGCCTTGCGTTTCTTGGCGTGGCATATGTCGCCGGACAGCGCAGCAGGGACAAAGAGAGAGAAAAATAGTTCATTCCGCCGCCTCCTTGTAACTCGCCTGCGCCTCGGCCCGCATCCGCCGCACCAGTTCCAGTTCCGACTGGAAATCGACGTAATGGGGCAGCTTGATATGCTCGAGGAAGCCCGTCGCCTGAATATTGTCTGAATGGGACAGCACAAATTCCTCGTCCTGTGCGGGTGCGCCGACATTATCCTCGCCCAGTTCTTCCCAACGCAGGGACCGGTCCACCAGCGCCATTGAAATCGCCTTGCGCTCGGTCTGGCCAAAGACCAGCCCGTAACCGCGGGTGAATTGCGGCGGCTCGGTCTTGGATCCGGCGAACTGGTTGACCGTTTCGCATTCGGTCAGGTCGATTTCGCCGATCTCGACCGAGAACCCCAGCTCGGCGATCTCCATTTCGACCGGCACCTTGCCGATGCGCAACTCGCCCACGAAAGGGTGGTTGCGCCCGTATCCGCGCTGCGTCGAATAGGCCATGCCAAGCACAAAACCTTCATCGCCCCGGGTCAGCGCCTGAAGCCGCAGCGCCCGGTTGGCGGGGTATTCCATAGGCGCGCGCGTCATGTCGGGCGGAGTCTCGTCGCTGGGCGTCTCTTCCTGGATCAGCCCGTCGCGATTGAGGAATTCCGTTATGCGCGGGGTTTCCTTGCGCTCGGCATCGACCTCTTGCGCACGCGGCGTTTCACCTTCGGCGGCCAGTTTGAAATCCAGCAGACGGTGCGTGTAGTCGAAGGTCGGCCCAAGCACCTGCCCGCCCGGCGCATCCTTGAACGTGGCAGAAACCCGGCGGTCGCAGATCATCGCGCCGGTATCGACCGGTTCGGAATGGCCGATGCGGGGCAGCGTGGTGCGATAGGCGCGGATCAGAAAAATCGCCTCGATCAGGTCGCCGCGCGACTGTTTGATAGCCAGCGCGGCGAGGTCGGGATCGTAGAGCGAGCCTTCGGCCATGACCCGGTTCACCGCCAGTTTCATCTGTTCGCGGATCTGGGCCACCGAAAGTTCCGGCACGACGGGATCACCGCGCCGTTCCTCGGCCAGCCATTCATGCGCATTGTCGATGGCCCGCTCGCCCCCTTTGACGGCAACATACATCAGGCAGCCTCCACCTTGGTCGAGCGCGGCAGGGCGGCCAGCCGCTCCCCCGCGCAGAAATAGAAATCGAGTCCAAGGGGGAACAGGGCGCGGTTGGTCCGGAAAATTTCAACCTCGGGGAGCGAAAGCTGAGCGGTGGTTTCAATGCCCGGGCCGGAGAGGATGGCCCCATTGTTCGAGAGGACCGGCATTTCGGCGATCAGGGTGGCCGAACGGTCGGGATATTCGGCATTGCCAATCCGGAAACGCTCAAGCGGCGAAAGTGCGGCCCAGTCTCCAAGCGCGAATTGCGCCACTTCCGCCTCGACCAGCGGCGCGCCGATGTGGAAAGCGACCCAGTTACGCATGGCCTGACCGTCGACGCCCGGTGCAAGGTAGAGCGGTGTTTCCGCATCGCAAAGAGTGAGCAGCAGCACAGCGGCAGCAGTCGACACCGGCGCGGGCGCGGTTCCGCCGCTGACGGTTTCGATCTTGCCGGGCCGGGCCATCGCGTTCAGTGCCGCGCGAAATCCGGCAGCGGAGTCGATTGGCGGGTTGGCAAACCCGCCGGTAAGCGCCTCTGTCTGCATCAGTCTTCTCCCCTGACCATGGTAAAGAAATCGACCTTGGTGGCGGCGGCTTTGGCTGCGCGGGTCGCGATCTGCGCCTCGCGTTCCGCTTCCAGCGGGTCGAGCACGCTGGCGCGCAAATCGGATGCACGATCCGTCTGCATCATCGCATCGACCAGAGCTGCGCGCTGGGCGTGCGCCTTGTCGCGGCCCTGCACATAGGCATGACCAACCTCGCCACTTTCCAGCCGCAGGGCACAGCGCGTCACTGTCATCTCGCCCAGATTGAAGGGCGCACCGGTGCCGCCCATGCGACCACGTACCATGACGCCGCCCGCCTCGGGCACGCGCAGCCAGGTGAAATCCGGCACGTCGCTGGCCATTTCCATCAGGGCCGCAAGCCGCGCGGGGCTGGATTTGGCCAGAAGGCCCATCCACGCCTGACGCTCGGTTTTTTCTTGTTCAGCTTTCGCCATCTAGACACCTTGCAGATTTGTCTAAGAAACTATACAACTAGACAAATCATACGCGCTCCCTCCTGCCGGGGCAAGCCCGGTTAGATGAAGATTTGGTAACAGAATGACCCGAACACCCGTCTGGAAATCCATCACCGCCGCTTTGGAGGCGGATATCGCCGCCGGGCACTACGGCGCGGGCGACAAGCTGCCGACCGAAGCGGCATTGGCCAGCCGGTTCGGCGTCAACCGGCATACGGTGCGGCGTGCCCTTGGCGATATGAGCGAGCGTGGTATCCTGCGGTCGCGTCGGGGCGCGGGCGTTTTCGTCGAAGCGCCGCCGACCGACTACCCGATCGGCAAGCGGGTCCGGTTCCATCAAAGCATCCGCGCCACCGGGCGATTGCCACAACGCCGGGTGCTGCGGCTTGAAAGCAGGCCCGGCGATGGCGGCGAGACAAAGGCGCTGGGGCTGAAGCCCGGGTCCATGGTGATTGTCTGCGAAGGCTTGTCGCTGGCGGGTGAAACGCCCATTGCGCATTTCATCTCGGTCTTCCCGCAGGATCGACTTCCCGGCATGTTGCACACGCTGGAAGAGGTCACTTCGGTCACCGAAGCGCTGAAACTGAACGGTGTGGCCGATTACGTGCGGCGCGAAACGCGGGTCACGGCGGAAATGCCAAGCGCGACGCAGGCGCTGCATCTGCGGCTGCGCGAGAGCGATCCGCTGGTCAAGACGGTTGGCATCAACGAGGATATGGAAGGCAACCCCGTCGAATACGGGCAAACGTGGTTCGCGGGCGACAGGGTGACCCTGACCTTCAGCAACGACTAGGCATTTTCATAGCGATCAAGGAATGCCTCGGCCTTGAGGCTGCGGAAATCGTCAAGCCGGTCGCGTAAGGTCCGATGATCCCAGTCCCACCAGGCCAGCGCGATCAGGCGCTCGGCGATTTCGGGCGGCTGGCGCAGGCGCAGCGGCTTGGCCGGAATGCCGGTCACGATGGTATAGGGTGCGACATCCTTGGTGACGATGGCTCCGGAGCTGACAACCGCGCCATGGCCGATGGTGATCTCTGGCTTGATCTGGGCGTTGTGACCGATCCAGATATCGTGACCGATGACCGTCCGACGCGCGCGGCGATGCTCGAAAAACGCGGTATCGTCTTCGGCGTCTTCCCAGAGATCCGAGGAGCGGTACATGAAATGATGCAGGCTGGCCCGGTCGAGCGGATGATCGGTGGCCCCGATCCGCACGAAACTCGCGATATTGGCGAACTTGCCGATGGATGCATTGGCGATGTCGCAGTAGCGGTCGCAATAGGAATAGTCGCCGAATGTCGAATAGGCGACGCGGCCGCCTTTCTTGACTTCGCAATACCGGCCGAATTCCGAGCCGGTAATATCGCAATCCGCCTCGATGCGGGGGGTGTCCTTGCTGAGCATTTCCGTCCTGATCTTACCTGTCGCCCTGGATCAGCCGCTTGCGCAGCCAGCCCGAAAGGCTGTCCATCGCCATGACCATAAACACGACCAGCACGATGTAATAGGTGACTTCTTCCCAGTCCTTCTGGGTAATCATCGCCTGCGTCAGCAAAAGCCCGATACCGCCCCCGGTGATCGCGCCGATGATCGTCGCGCTGCGAGTGTTGGATTCGAAATAATAGAGCACCTGGCTGAGAAGCACCGGCGTGACCTGCGGAATGACACCAAAGCGATACCGCTGAGGCGTCGAGGCGCCGGTGGAAGAGATGCCTTCGATCTGCTTGTTATCCACATTTTCCAGCGCTTCGGAGAACATCTTGCCAAAGCTTCCCGTGTCGGTGAGCAGGATGGCGAGCGAGCCCGTAAGCGGCCCCGGGCCCAACGCGCGGGACAGAAGAATTGTCCAGATCAACCCGTCAACGCCACGCAGGAAATCGAAAACCCGACGTGTGACAAAGCGCAGCGACCTGAGCGGTGCAAAGTTCTTGGCCGCGATGAAGGCGACCGGCAGGGCGACGATGGCCGCACCGAACGTACCGAGAAAGGCCATGAGAACGGTTTCGAACAGCGCCCAAGCCACATCGGAATGCCGCCACATGGCGTTGTGCCAGAAATCCTGCCACGCACCAATAACGTTGGACCGCGCCGGATCGATCTGCGGGCCAAAGAAAATCTCGGAAACGCTGTGGCCGTGATACGGGCTGTCGAGTGTGAAAAAGAACAGCTCCCACCCGGTGAAGTAGCGGAACACCTCGGTCCGGTTGCGGGTCAGCGAGACGCGTCCGGCCTCCGTCGTGACCTTGAGCCTTGTGCGCGAGGCAGAAATCCAGTCCGGCGCATTGTCACCAAGGTTCGTCACAATGTCGCGCCCGTCGACACGGGCTTCGATCAGCCCGAAACCCGGCACGTCATAGCTGAGTGCGTTTTCCGGCAGGAAGGTCACGACATGTCCATCGCCAAGGTCGATCAACTGCGTAGCGCCCCGCATTGCAACCCAGCCGGGTTCCTGACCGGGCGCATATTCGCCCTTGCGTTCACCTTCCATGGCGACAGTCACTTCGCCGCTGCGGTTGTCGCGAGAGACATGGGTCTTGTAGCTGACCATATCCGCGACAAGGGTGCGGGCATTGTCGAGACGCGCGCGCTCGGCCAGTCCCGGCACGTCGAAGGCAAAGAAGACATAGATCAGATAGGCGATGATGACGGCGGGCAGCGCCAGCGCCATGAGCTTCTTGCGCTGGAACAGGTTGTCGGCGCGGGCGTAGAGGGCAGCGTCGGCCATCAATGTGCCTCCTGATGGATCAGACGTTGACGGACGTAACCGGACAGCTGATCGAAGATGACGATGGTGAGGAAAAGAAGGATGAAGATCGCGGCGGCTTCGTCGAACTTGCCCTTGCCCCAGGACATGGCATTGCGCAGCTCGTAGCCGATGCCCCCTGCCCCGACAAACCCAAGGATCGCCGAGGCGCGGATATTGATTTCAAAGCGCAGCAGCGCATAGCTGAAATAGTTGGGCGACACCTGCGGCACCACGCCGAACCACATGCGCTGAAACCACGTGGCCCCGACGGAATGAAGCCCTTCGACCGGTTTCAGATCGGCGTTTTCGTTCACTTCGGAAAAAAGCTTGCCCAGCGCGCCGGCCGTGTGAAAGGCGATGGCGATCATCGCGGGCACCGGACCGCCGCCGAGGATAAAGATCAGCACCAGCGCGATAACGATTTCCGGCACCGCGCGCATAATGTCCATCACGCGGCGAAACAGTGGAATGGCGCGCGGCCAGAGCGCCAGCCCCCGGGTCGAGAGCAGCGACAGGATGATCGCGAAAAGCGCGCCGATCAGCGTCGAGGCCGCCGCGATGTTGATGGTTTCCAACAGCGCCGGGAAGAATTTCACCAGATGCGCGGGCAAAAGGTGCAGCTTGGTCGAGGCGTCCGCGACCACGTCGGCGGGAAAATCGAGAAGCTGCGGCACACCGGCCCAGAAACCGCCCGCATTGCGCTCATCGGCGAGCATGAACCCCGAAATCAGCATCAGCACGAAGACCGCCAGCATGATGCCGCCATAGAGTCGTTTTCGCTGGATCATCGCCACATAGCTGTCGCGGGGATGAGAATAGGCCGTGCTCTCGGTCAGGTTCGCCATGCAGTGCTCGCAGAAATTGAAATGACCGGGCCCCGAGGGAGGCGCCCGGTCTGGAAAAAAGCCGTTTGCTTAGTTGCTCTTGGCTTTGCGTGCTTCGATGATCGACAGGTAGGCGTCGTGGGTGATCGGATCAAAACCCAGGGAGTCACCGGCGGCAACGCCATAGGCGCATTCCGGGTCGGTTTCGTAGAGCCCATCGACCAGCGCGACCATCTTTTCCTTGACGTCGGCAGGCAGCGAAGTGCGCAGCACAACCGGGCCTTCCGGGATCGGCTTGGAGCGCCAGATTTCGACCAGATCGTTCATGTCGACGAGACCGGCATCAACCGCCTTGCGCAGCGCGCCCGAGTTGTAACCGTCTTCCCATGCGCCTTGGCCATCTGCCCAGGTCACACCGCCGTCGACATCGCCATTGTTCACCGCAACGATGGTCTGCTCGTGACCGCCGGTGAACTTGACTTCGCCAAAATAGGCGCCGTTTTCCATCGAAGCACCGGTTTCGGCGGGGATTTCGATCGAGGGGATCAGGTAGCCCGAGGTCGAGTTGGGATCGCCAAAGCCAAAGACCTTGCCCTTCATGTCTTCAAGCGAGGTGATGCCGCTGTCCTTGCGGGCAAAACCGATGGAGTGATAGCCGTAGGAGCCATCGAGGTTGATCTTGACGAGAACCGGCTCGACCACTTCGGGGTCGGACAGGTAAACAGCCGCGTAACCCGACGCGCCCAGCCATGCCATGTCGAGCGTGCCGCCCAGCAGGCCCTGGATCACGCCGTTATAGTCGGCAGGGGCGAACAGTTTGGTGGGAACGCCCAGCGCTTCTTCGGCATAGGTGGCCAGGCATTCGTTCGAGGCCAGACGGTCCTGCGCGTTTTCGCCGCCCAGAAGGCCGATGCGGAATTCGGTGATTTCCTGAGCTGCAACCGGGGCCGCCAGGGCGGTGGTCGCAAGCGCTGCTGCGATGAGTTTTTTCATAGGTCTTCTCCGTAGGTTACCGCCCCGTCCCGGGGTCGGATCAGTTGAAAGGGTAAGCGTCAGACCGCCACTTCCGCCGCGCATATTTCGGGCGTGTGATCGCGGATTTCGGTGGATGTGGCCGCTTCGGAAAAATCGGCGCCAGCACCATAGATGTCGCGCGCGACACCCGTGGTCAGCTGCTCGGGCGTGCCATCGAAAACGATACGACCGTCGCGCATCCCGATAACCCGGTCGCAATAGCGCCGCGCCGTATCCAGCGTATGAAGGTTGGCGATGACCATGCGGCCGTCCTCGTCATGGATGCGACGCAGGGATTCCATGACCACCTGCGCATTCATCGGGTCGAGCGAGGCGATGGGTTCGTCCGCAAGGATGATCTTGGGATCCTGCATGAGGGCGCGCGCAATGGCGACGCGCTGCTGCTGGCCGCCGGAAAGCGCCTCGGCCCGCTTGGCCGCATGATCGACGATGCCGAGCCGCTCGAGGATATCGATGGCGCGGTGGATGTCTTCGCGCGGGAACAGGTTGAACATCGAAGTGAAATTCGAACGGCGGTTCAGCGTGCCGTGCAGCACGTTCGACACCACGTCCATGCGCGGCACCAGATTGAACTGCTGGAAGATCATCGCGCATTCGGCCTGCCAGGCTCGCTTGGCCTTGCCGGTCAGCGAAAGGACATTGCGACCCTCAAAGTTCAGTTCGCCCGAACTTGCATCTGTCAGCCGGTTCATCATGCGAAGGAAGGTGGACTTGCCTGCCCCGGAGCGTCCGATGATTCCAAGCATCATGGACCGGTCCACGGTAAAGGACGCTTCATCAACGGCGGTATTCGCCCCGAAGCGTTTGGTCAGTTTTTCGACAGACAGCATTCAGCACCCCATTCGTTCCGGCGCCACCGCTAGGGCGTTTGGGTCACTGCTTTGTGTCGGTTCCGCAAAAGTTTCGTGACATGGGTCGCCTAGCCTGTGGACAAGTCGGTGCAGCACGCTAGCGCGCCCAGAAAGAGGTCAGTTTCCGGCTTGCTGCTTGATAAATGGCGTTTTTGCGGATGCGCTCTTGGGAAGAGCCATGGCCTGCGCTAGGCTTTCCGGGAACGGCCCGAAAACAGGAACGGCGCCGCGCAGGAATGACAGAAATATGAAGCAACCTCTTCCGATTCTCGTCTTTACGGATCTGGACGGAACCTTGCTTGACCATCACGACTACAGCTACGCCCCTGCCCGTCCCGCGCTTGATGCGATTGCCGCGCTTTCAGGTGGCGTGGTGCTGGCGAGTTCGAAAACCGCCGCCGAAATCGCACCACTGCGCGACGACCTTGGCCTGTCGGACTGGCCCGCCATCGTGGAGAACGGCGCAGGCTTGCTCGAAGCCGGAACCCGTGCCGGAGACGAAGCCGAGGACTATTCGTCGATACGAACGGGCCTCGCCTCCCTGCCTGGAAACCTTCGATCCCCATTCCGCGGGTTCGGGGACTTGAGCGCCGCTGAAATCTCCGACGCGACCGGCCTACCCAAGGCTCAAGCGGCCCTTGCAAGAGAGCGGCGCTATTCGGAACCGGGCATATGGTCCGGATCCGAAGCAGATCGCGAAAGCTTCATCGCCGCCCTGTCCGATAAAGGCATCTCTGCCCGTATGGGGGGCCGGTTCCTGACCCTGTCGCTTGGCCACACGAAAGCCGACCGGATGGATGCCATCGTCGAAAGGTTCCGGCCCGCGCACAGCGTGGCGCTTGGTGACGCGCCAAACGATGTCGAAATGCTGGACCGGGCAGATTTCGGCTATATCGTCACCAACCCCCATGCCGCCTCCCTGCCCCGGCTCAAAGGTGAGGACGAAGGCCGTATCCGGCGCACCGAATTGCCGGGACCGGCGGGCTGGAATGCCGCGATCCTTGGTCTACTATCAGAATTGCAGTTGCTTACGGAGATCGAGTGACATGTCTGACTTTCATCAAAACGGCAATGTTGCCACGCTCCACAATCTGCGCACGCAATCGCTTGCGGAACTCAGCTATGAGCTCGAGATTTTTGCCCAGTCCCGAAAAATCACCCTAATCCTGCCCTGCCTGTTCTCAGAACTTGAGGGCGAGGCGATGCCGCATATCCTCGAAGAGTTGAAAAAAGTCCCCTACCTGCACCGGATCATCATCGGGCTGGACCGGGCGGACGCCGCGCAATATCGCCGTGCCTGCGAATTTTTCTCTGCCCTGCCGCAGAACCATATCGTTCTTTGGAACGACAGCCCGCGCATGCGCGAACTCGAACAGCGGCTCGCTGACATCGGGCTTGCGCCGAACGAACCCGGCAAGGGTAAGAACGTCTGGAGCTGCCTTGGTTACCTGATTTCCTGTGCCGATAGCTCTGTCATGGCGATCCACGACTGCGATATCCTAACCTACACGAATGAAATGCTCGCGAGGCTGGTGTATCCGGTCGCCAATCCGACCTTTCCCTATCAGGTCGCCAAGGGATTCTATCCGCGCATCGGCGAAGGCAAGCTGAACGGGCGGGTCACACGGCTCTTGGTGAGCCCGCTCCTGATGGCGC
This sequence comes from Paracoccaceae bacterium, assembly GCA_018223035.1. Classification (GTDB taxonomy): domain Bacteria; phylum Pseudomonadota; class Alphaproteobacteria; order Rhodobacterales; family Rhodobacteraceae; genus Heliomarina. The sequence goes on along the minus strand of JAAEZD010000007.1, from coordinate 80,660 downwards.
TGAAACGGGTGATCGGGGATCGCGATTACCTCGATTACCTGCGCTCTTTCCGCTATCCGCTATCCGGGGAATTCGCGATGAGGACCGGAATCCTGCCAGATCTGCGCATTCCCTCGGACTGGGGGCTGGAAATCGGCATCCTGTCCGAAGCATGGCGCAACCTTGCGCCGCAGGCGGTCTGTCAGGTGGAGATCGCCGATGCCTATGACCACAAGCACCAGGCGCTCAGCGAGGAAGATGCCTCGACCGGGCTGTCGCGCATGTCCACGGATATTTGCAAATCGATCTTTCGCAAGCTCGCGGCGGATGGAACGGTCTTTACCTTCCACGTCTTCCGCACTCTGAAAGCTACGTACTACCGCTGCGCGCTCGACCAGCTGGATGCTTACTATAACGACGCCCAGATGAACGGGCTAAAGCTCGATCGCCACCGCGAGGAACAGACGATCGAACTCTTCGCGGAAAACCTAATGCGGGCGGGGCAGATCTTTTTGGAAAACCCGCATGAGACACCTTTCATCTCTACCTGGAACCGGGTCCATTCGGCGGACCCGAGTTTCCTGCATGACCTGAAAGCGGCGGCAGCAGCAGATGTGGCCGAGTTCAGCGCCTAAACGCTGCACCCGGCATTCTTCTTATTCGGCCCGGCGACGACGGCGCGCACCCAGACCGATCAGCCCGGCAAGCCCCGCGATCATAAGGGGCGCCGTACCGGGAAGCGGGACAGCCGCCATGTCCGGCGTGTCGGGAACCACAATCGCAGAGTCATTCGCAGCGGTCAGGATGTTATAGCCCAAGACGCCGTGGGTACCGTAGAGCTGAAGGTAAAGATCACCGGCAAAGTCATCGTCCAGTTCAAGCGTGAATGTCTGGTCGTTGCTCTGGTTGTAATAGTTGAAATCGACGGTCCCGAGGGTCTGGCCTTCCCACGCGCTATACTTGAGCGGCGTCGTCGACCACATGATCTTGCCGCCGGCGGAAAAGCTGTAGTCCTGCTTGCCGAGCGTGCTGAAGGTGAGTTTGATTTCCTGCGCGCCCGACCCGAGGCCCGAAAAGGCGAGGAAATCGTAATCATTAGCGCCCGACCATGTGCCCGAAACCGAACCGGCGCCGGTCGCGATTGCGCTGAAGTTCCTCCAGTCACCGGAGAAATCGCCGCTCGAAACATCCGTTTCGGAAACGGTGCTGGCCGTTGCAGGAAGCATGGAGCAGGAAAGAAGTGCAGCTGAAACAAGGCTGCGGAAGAGTACGCGAGACATGGGGACCACTCGGAAACAGGTGTTGAACGCTTGCGCTAACGCACCCCGGAGGTTGAAGCAAGCCAACCGTTCTTCGCGATCTAAATCAGGAAACAATTTCGCCTTTTGCCCAGAATTGCCTTAGGAGAAAACACAATACAGCCAGGTCACGCTGCCCCGGCGCTGTTCAGTCACTGTCTTGGCGTCGATTCGTGATCCAGCGGCACTGATAGGGGGCCATGATGACCTGCTCGCTCAGCGGATCGATCACGTCGCCCGACAGGATATCGACCCAGTCCTCGCCATCGATCAGATTGATGGACGCCGGGGATATCTCGACGGTCTCACCACTGACATTATGCAGCGCAAAGATCGACTGGTCACGGTCAAGGCTCTGCCGCCAGAGACCAAACAGCCGATCATCATCCAGTTTCAGCGTAAACTGCGTGGCGTTGGGATGAAAACCCGGCTGTTTCGCGCGCAGCTTCAGACGGTTCGACATAGCGTTCAGCACACGGGCCTGAGGCGAATCCGGCGCGTTCAGCAAGGCCAGCAGCGACGGGTAGTCCCAGCGATGACGGTTGATTGCCCGGTTCATGCCGCGCCGCTCGACCTGTTCGTGATCGTTCGGCGATGCCAGCAGAGAATGGATATAAAATGCCGGTATCCCCTCCATCGACATCACGATTGTCTGCGAGCAGATGAACCTTTCGAAGTGCAGATCGTCCGCGCCTTTAAAGGTCGAGGCGAGTGCGTCGTAAAAGGTGGTGTTCAACTCATACGGAGACTGCCCACCATCTGGCAGCGCGCGCATCGAAACAAGGCCGCCATTGGCGACCACCGTATCGATCATGCGCTGTTTTTCATCCTCGGGCAGAACACCTTCGGCCGGGCGCATCCCAATCCCGTCATGGCTGGCAGTAAAGTTGAGATAGGCACAGCCAAGCTGGGCCGGGGGCATTGCGGTGGCCCATCGGTGCAGGTAGCGCGCGGTGCCCGACATCATCGCATGAAGGATCAGCGGCGGTAGCGGGAAGTTGTAAACCGCGTGCGCTTCGTTGCGATTGCCGAAATAGCTGAGGTTCTCCGTGCGCGGCACGTTGGTTTCGGTCAGCAGAACCACCGGCTCGACCGTGAAATCACAAAGCAGCCGCAGCAGGCGGATGATTGCATGAGTCTGCGGCAGATGGATCGACGGTGTGCCCACCTCTTTCCAGATAAAGGCCACCGCATCCAGCCTGATTATCCGCACGCCATTGTCGAGATGCAGCCGGATAATGCGCAGGAATTCAAGCAGAACCTCCGGATTGCGGAAATCGACGTCGATCTGGTCATGGCTGAACGTACACCAAACGTAGCGGGTGCCGTGTACCGTTTCGACCTCTTGCAAGAGAGGCGTCGTCCGCGGGCGCACCACGTCCGAAAGATCGTCCTCGGGCGAGGCCTCGAAAAAGAACTTGTCATAGGGCGCGATGCCCTGCCGGTAGGAATTGAACCACGGCCCCTGACTCGAGACATGGTTCAGAACCAGATCGGACATGAGGTGGAATTCACTGCCGATCCGGTTGATATCGGCCCAGTCGCCAAGTTGCGGATTGACGCTTCTGAAATCGGTCACGGCAAAGCCGTCATCCGACGTGAAGGGAAAGAACGGCAGGATGTGAACACCGTTAACGACGCCCTTCAGCCGGGTGCGCAGAAAATCATACAGCAGATCGAGTGGCTTGTGTTTCCCGTCCAGCAGCGAATTGCCATAGGTGATGAGCAGTGCATCTTGCTCGGACCAGAGATTGTTCCCCGGCGTGCGTGATCGTTTGCGCTGATGCGTACCCTCGGGCCAAAAGGCGGCAACCATCTGCGGCGCCAACATCACGGTGTCCTGATCGGGATAGATACTGTCGAGAAGACCCTTGATCTTCTGGTCGAAGGAATGCGGCGGGCTAATCATCAATCAGCGGGTCCGATCTGTTGAATGCCCGGCACCCCGGGTCGAAAAAGGGGCGGGCCATTCGTCCAGCATAAAAATCCGCGACCGGCGATCAATCACTGTCCCGCGCAGTTGCGTCATTTTGCATCACCGACGGGTTAGCCTGATGTTTTTTCAATCGAAATCCGGACGTTCACGCGCTTGCTCTAGGTTCATGGCGCAAGAGCAAGATCCGCCCCATCCCAGTAGAACAGGTATTCACAGGGGTTGCGCCCATCGGCGTCGCACTGTCCCACCGAACCACCGGTGATGATGCCGGTATTGCCATTGTTCAACGGGATCAGCTTTACGCCCAGCGCCAGCAGATTCTTGGACTGCCCGGTGACCGGGTAGTCCGAGCTGATGAAGACATCCGCCGAGCACATCGAGGCACCGCAGAAAGGCCGCGCAGGGGCGCTGACGCAATTAACCTCACGCCAGTCGAGCACCACGTCCTCGATGCCGTCCCCATCGATATCGCCGCTGAGTAAGTAGTTCTCACCCGTGGTGGCATCACCGTTGCACCCCTCGACTATCGTTCCCTCGGCCACTTGGCGCAAATCCACGCCGCCATCTGACTGTTCCTGCGGCTCCGGGGGCGTGCCATCCCAGGATATACCGCTGCTTTCGAACATCGATTGGCAATACCCGAGCAACTGATCGTATCCGGTGGCAAAGCCCGCTGCCGGAATAGGTTCACGGCCCTCGTTGGTGATGATCTCGAACCCGGGACTTGCGGCCATGGATTGCAAAAGCGCGTCCTGCGCCGCGATCCGGGCCTCCCACGTCCCGAACAGTTCATTCCAGATCAACTCGGGTATGCGGTAGCCCTGCGCCCCGGTGCCTATGATGACATCTTGCCGTTTGAATTCGCTTTGCGGCGCCGGAATATGTCCCATGCCGATGTAAAGGATCAGGGTGTTGGGAGCGGAGATATCAGGCTCCATATTCCCGGTTTCCTGTGGCGACAGGCCTTGCGGGGACCGTTCACCGCAGACAAGGCTCATCTCGACCCCGGCGGGTGCGTTCAGGAATCCCGCGAAATAGGACCCATCATCACTTGTCTGCAATTGCCATCCCTGTGCGGCCAGCGCGCCGGGAAAAAGCAAGAGCAGTGAAATCAGAAGTCTCTTCATGTTCAATCCGCCGTCCATCCGCCGTCGATAAGCATCGAAGTGCCCGTCACCATCGCCGAAGCGTCGCTCGCAAGATAAAGAGCCGCACCCATTATATCCGAAACTTCGCCCACCCGACCAAGTTTGATCTTGTCCTCGATCCAGGCCACCTGTTCGGGGCGCGCAAAGGTCGGCGCGGTGAGCGGTGTGCGGATGAAAGTCGGCGCGATCGTGTTCACGCGGATATCGTATTCGGCCCATTCCAGCGCCATCGCCCGAACCATGCCTTCGAGCCCCCATTTCGAGGCACAGTAAAGGGTCCGTTCTCGGCCACCCACGTGGCCCATCTGGCTCGAAATATGGATGATCGAGCCCGGCTTGCCCGCGTCACGCAGGGCGGTCGCGCAGGTGGTCGAAAGAAAGTAGGCCGCCCGCAGGTTCAGCGAAATGACCCGGTCGAATTCCGCAGGTGAGGTATCGAAGGCAAGGCCCGGAAAAGTGGTCCCGGCCGCATTGACCACCACGTCAAAGACCTGCCCCTCAAGCGCGGTTTCCATGGCATTTAGATCCGCCAGATCGAGCGGCAGCGCCTCAGCAGACCAGCCCCTTTGGGTCATCGCCTCGACGGTTTCGTCCAGCCGTTCAGCCCCGCGCGCGGCACAGACCACATGCGCCCCGGCATCGGCAAGCGCGACCGCACAACCCTGCCCGATCCCCGAGGAAGCACCGGTGACAAGCGCGGTCCTGCCATCCAGTCGTTGCGAGGGCGGTGTGGGCAGATCTGTCATGGAAGAGCTTTCCTATTGCAATCACGCAATCTTTTGCCCAAGCCGCGCTACGTTACAACCGCGAGTTGCCGCGATCTTCAAAAATACCGGACGAATGCTATCGGCGGCCCATGGCTTTCCTCGACGCGGCGTTTGGCGGATAAGGAAGCAGATCCAAAGGAGAACATCATGACCGGCAGGACCTATTATGCACCCCAGGGCGGCCACCCCGGTCAGGAGCAGCTTCTGACCGACCGCGCCATGTTCACCGAAGCCTACGCGGTCATTCCCAAGGGCACCCTGCGCGATATCACCACCAGCCGGTTACCGCACTGGGAGGACACCCGGCTTTGGGTCATCGCGCGCCCCCTCAGCGGTTTTGCCGAAACCTTTTCCCATTACGTGATGGAAGTCGCGCCGGGCGGCGGCAGTTCACGCCCCGAACCGGACAGGCAGGCCGAGGCGGTACTGTTTGTCGTCGAAGGCAATATGCACCTGACAATTTCCGGTGACGAACATGCGATGGAGGCAGGCGGCTATGCCTTTCTGCCAGCAGGAGCGGACTGGAGCCTGCGCAACACATCCGACGCGCCGGTCCGGTTTCATTGGATCCGCAAGGCTTATGAGGCGGCCGAAGGTATCGAGCCCCCCGAGGCCTTTGTCACCAGCGACGCGGCGGTGGACCCCATCGCCATGCCCGGCACCGAGGGGCGCTGGGCCACGACCCGGTTCGTGTCGCCCGAGGACATGCGCCACGACATGCATGTGACCATCGTTACGTTTCAGCCCGGCGGGGTCATTCCCTTTCCTGAAACACACGTGATGGAGCACGGATTGTATGTTCTGGAAGGCAAGGCGGTCTACCGGCTCAACCAGGACTGGGTCGAGGTCGAGGCCGGCGACTACATGTGGCTGCGCGCCTTTTGCCCACAGGCCTGCTATGCAGGCGGTCCGGGGCCGTTTCGCTACCTTCTCTACAAGGACGTGAACCGGCACATGCGGCTTGGATCGCGCTGACGCGCGATGCCTCCGGCGGGGATAATTTGAAACCCAAAGAAGGGGATGGACTCTGATAAGCGACAGGTTGCCCATTGAGGCCCGCCGCGCTTGGTGACATGAGAGGCGCATGCGTATCGCGATCAATGGATTCGGCCGTATCGGCCGCACAATTCTGCGCCAGGTTCTGAGCGAGCCGGCGCGCGGGATCGAGGTTGCGCGGATCAATGATATCGCCACGCCCGAGATGTGCGCCTACCTGTTCCAGTTTGACAGCACCTTTGGTCCTTATCCCGGGACAGTGGAGGCACGGGACGGCCTGCTGATCGTGGACGGGCGCAGGATGACGCTGAGCCGGGCGGATAATCTGTCGCAGATCGACCTGTCCGGTGTTGACGTGGTGCTTGAATGCACCGGCATTGCCCGGACATCGGATGTGGCGCGGCGCGGACTGGCCGCGGGCGCGCGGTCGGTGCTGATTTCGGGGCCCTCTCCGGCAGCCGAGTTAACGCTTGTGCGTGGTGCGAATGACGCATTGTTGGGAGATGAACGGGTTATTTCCAATGCCTCTTGCACCACCAATGCTTTGGCGCCGCTGGTTCGGGTGCTGGATGAAATTGGCGGCATTGAACGTGGTCATATGACGACCATTCACTGCTATACCAACAGCCAGCCGATGGTGGATGCGCCGCGCGACGACTTCGCGCGTAGCCGGGGCGGCGCGCAGTCAATGGTGCCCACCACGAGCAGCGCCACGCACCTGATCGACGAGGTCCTGCCTGAACTTGAGGGGCGTCTTACGGGATCGGCCCTCCGCGTGCCGGTGGCGAGCGTGTCGGCCATCGATCTAGTGGTGCAGCTGCGTGACGCGATGAGCTCGGATGGCTTCGATGAAGCCCTTCGTGAGTCTGTCACGGCTTCGCCGGTGCTTGGCTGGACGGATCAGCCGCTTGTCTCATCGGACCTGCGGGCGCGCCCCGAGTCGCTGGTGGTGGCCGGGCCGGAGACTCGTTTCGTTGACGGGCAGGCGCGGGTTTTTGGCTGGTACGACAACGAGTGGGGCTTTTCAGCCCGCATGCTTGACGTGGCGGCGATGATGGCCGCGCGGGGGTAGCAACGCGCCGGACTTTTGCCCGGCGCGATTGGCTTAGTTCTTCGAGAACCGACCGGTGGCCTGACCGGACAAACCGCCTGAGACTTCCTCGGTCGATTCTTCGTAGAGTTCTTCGGGCAGCAGCAGATTGAGGACGATTGCAATCAGGGCGGCTGGCAGGATGCCCGACGCGCCGAGTATGCGCAGAGAATCCGGCAGGTGCTGCAGGGCGTTGGGCGCGCCGGGGGCAAGGTTCATCACCTCGAGCTGCAGGCCAAGCCCGACAGAGAGCGCCACGGCGAAGACCACCATGTTGCGTCGGTTCCAGTTTACATCCGACAGCATTGAGACACCCGAAGCCACCACCATCCCGAACATGACGATCACGCCACCGCCCAGAACTTCGATCGGGACGGTGCGGATCAGGCCGCCGACCTTGGGCACCAGCCCGCAGAAGATCAGGAAGAGCGCGCCGATGGTGACCACATGGCGGCTCATGACGCCGGTCATCGCGATCAGACCGACGTTCTGGGAAAAGGAAGTATTGGGTAACCCGCCAAAGACACCGGCAATCGCACTGCCGATCCCATCGGCAAAGGTGGCACCACGGATTTCGCTATCGGTGGCTTCGCGCCCTGCCCCGCCCTTGGTGATGCCCGAGACGTCTCCGACGGTTTCCACGGCCGAGACAAAGGCCATCAGGCAGAAACCGATGACCGCGGCCAGCGAAAATTCGAAACCGTATTTCAGCGGCATGGGGAGCGCGAAGGCCGCGGCCCGCTGCCAGCTTGTCGCAATTCCATCGAATGTGATCATGCCGATGCCCAGCGCATAGAGATAGCCGACGATAATGCCCACAAGCACGGCTGACACCGAAAAGATGCCGCGGGTAAAGAATTTCACCCCAAGCGTCACGAAGATCACGACCAGCGCGGCGGACCAACTGCGCAGGCTGCCGTAACTTTCGGCGCCCGAAGCCTTGGCCGGGACACCGCCAGCCGCGTATTCGATGCCGACCTTGACCAGCGCAAGACCGATCATCGTGACAACCAGACCTGTCACCAGCGGCGGCAGGGCAAAGCGGATCTTGCCGATCACCGTGCCAAGCAGCGCATGGAACAGACCGCCAAGGATCACCCCGCCAAAAAGCACGGCAAGGCCATCGACACCTTTACCCGCGACCAGCGGGATCATGATCGGAATGAAGGCAAAAGAGGTGCCCTGCACGATGGGTAGCGCCGCCCCGACCGGGCCGATGGTGATGGTCTGCAGCAGGGTCGCGACCCCGGCAAAGAGCATCGACATCTGGATCAGGTAAAGCAGCTCCGGGAAATCCGGCGAGTTCGAACCGAAACCGAAACCGGCGGCACCGGCGACGATGATGGCCGGCGTGACGTTCGAGACGAACATTGCCAGCACATGCTGGATGCCAAGCGGCACGGCCTTATATAGCGCGGGCGTGTAGTTCGGATCGCGCAGCTGTTCTGCGGTCCCCAGAGAAGTATCAGCCATTTCATGTCCCTTTTGTTGGTTTGCCTGCCGCCTCTTGCCGGGCGGTCGCGGCTTCATTCGATCATGTACGGTTCCTCGAACCAGTGTTCTTCCAGATTGCTGCCGGGGCCGATCCGGTCGACCACGGCGAAAAGACCCGGCGCGTGCAGTGGCGTCAGCACCCCATGCCATGTACCCCGATGAAAATTGATCACCTGCCCCGGTTCGGTCCGAAACGCTTGCGGCTGGCCAGGCACGCCGCCCGCGTCCGGCGCGACCACCACCAGAAAGGAATGTTCGCTCATCGGGATGAAGGTCTGGCTGCCATCCGGGTGACGTTCGACCATCTCGAGCTTCAGCGGCAGGGTTCGCGGCTCGGCCTTGAACAGGCTGAGCCCGGCCCTGCCATCGGAAAAATCAAACCGGGCGCGGTCATGGTAGCGGCCGCAAAGCCCCTGGTTGATGATCTTGTCCGCGTCGCCCTTTGCCTCGATCAGGTCACCGAAATCGGCAAACGCCCCAACTTCCATCGGTTTGATCGAAACGCTCCGGCTCATCGCAGCATGTCTCGCAGGCGGATTTCCGCGATGCGTTCGACCTGTTTGCAGGCAGTGGCCAGCTCCTCAGCGGGGGTATTACCCAGACGTTCGCGGAAGGCGGCCATGATGCTGGCCTTTGTATTGTCCCGCACCGCGATGATGAAGGGAAAGCCGAACTTGGCGGTATAGGCATCGTTCATCTCGGTGAAGGCCGCGCGCTCTTCGTCGGTCAGTGCATCAAGGCCCGCCGAGGCCTGTTCCGCCGTCGATTCCACCGTCAGCCGTTTGGCCGCGGCCAGTTTCCCGGCAAGATCGGGATGCGCCTTGAGCACACCAAGCCGTTCGTCATCGCTTGCACTGCGAAAAACACGGGCAAGCGCGTTATGCACGCCGGTCGCGCTATCATGGGCCGGACCAAGCTCAAGCGCCCACGCCCGTTCTGCGATCCATGGCGAATGCTCGAAAATGCCGCCGTAGGTGGCAACGAACTGGTCCTTGTCCATCTGGTGCGGACGGGTCTGCTCAACCGGGGGATGGGTCGCCGCCCAATGCTCGGCAATCTGCAGCCGCGTGGCAAACCAGACCTTTGAATGGCTCTGCGCATGTTCAAGGAAACGTGCCAGCGCGCGGATACGCCCCGGTCGCCCGACAAGGCGGCAATGCAAGCCGATGGACATCATTTTCGGCTGGCCTGCCTCGCCTTCCTCGTAAAGCGTATCAAACGTATCGCGCAGGTAGGCAAAAAACTGGTCGCCGGAATTAAAACCCTGCGGTGTCGCGAAACGCATGTCGTTGCAATCGAGCGTATAGGGCACAATGAGCTGGTCGCGATCCCCCACCTTCATCCAATAGGGCAGATCGTCGTCATATGTATCGGCCACGTAATCGAACTGACCCGTCTCAGATGCCAGCCGCACGGTGTTGATCGAAGTCCGCCCCTCGTACCAGCCGCGCGGGGCCTCGCCGGTGACCTCGGTGTGCAGGCGGATCGCCTCGGCAATGGCCGCGCGTTCCTCGTCTTCGGGCATGTCCTTGTGTTCGATCCATTTCAGCCCGTGGCTGGCGATCTCCCAGCCCGAGGCCTGCATCGCTGCGACCTGTTCGGGCGCACGGGCAAGCGCCGTGGCCACGCCGTAAACGGTAATCGGCAGATCGCCCAGCAGACGGTGCAACCGCCAGAACCCGGCGCGTGCTCCGTATTCGTAGATGGATTCCATGTTCCAGTGACGCTGGCCGGGCCATTGCGCCGCGCCGACGATCTCGGACAGGAATGCCTCGGATGCGGCATCCCCGTGGAGGATATTGTTCTCGCCGCCTTCTTCGTAGTTCAAAACGATCTGCACGGCGATACGCGCGTCGCCGGGCCATTTCGGATCCGGCGGGGTTGCCCCATAGCCGATCATGTCACGTGGATATCTGTTCATAAGTCCCCTCGGGTATGGGCCGTTTCTAAGCCATTTTCCCAGGCGCGGTTTCAAAAATGTGCAATAACACTGTCAAAAACTTCGCATTTGCACAAAGCTGCGACCTGCGTCACACAAAACCCATGGCTCTGGAGGCAATCATTTGACCGGCTATCTGACGACCCATGTTCTCGACACCGCCCGTGGCTGCCCGGCGCAGGGAATCCGTATCGAACTGTATCGGATCGACGGCAGCGATGCCGCCCATATCGCCACTGTTTCAACCAATGACGACGGGCGCACCGACACACCGATCCTGCCGAAAGAGGATTTCGCCACCGGCACTTACGAGCTGCGTTTTCACGTAGGCGACTACCTAGACCAGCACCCGGTCAAGGATGGCACGCCACGCTTTCTCGACATGATCCCGATCCGCTTCGGCATGTCCGAAGCGGCGCATTACCACGTGCCGCTGCTACTTTCCGCTTTTGGCTATTCGACCTATCGCGGCAGCTAGACCGGGAAGGTCAGTACAAGACTGCTGCCGTTTTCATCCAACGAGGACTCCAAGGTGCCGTCCAGTTGCGAAGCGGCGGCCTCAAGAAGGCTTCGGCCCAGCCCGGAGACACCCGACTCGTCTTTGACCCGCACGGCATTGCCAACCCCGTCATCACGGCATTCCAGTTGCAGGCCCCCGTCCACCTGACGTGACAGGCGCACGTAGATGACGCCCGCACGATCATCCGGAAAGCCATGTTTGACCGAATTCGCAATAGCTTCGCTGACGATCACGCCAAGCGACGCTGCCTTCTCGGCGCCGAATTCTACAGGTTCGGACGAGAGTTCAATGGTAACATTCACAGGCACCGACAGTCGCAAATGCCCGACGATCCGTTCCAGATAGCTGTCCAGCGACATGACTTTGTCAGAACTGGATACCTGCATTTCGGTATGAAGCGCGGAAATCGCCTGAAGCCGACGCTGGATCGCCTCGATCGCTTCGGTCGCAACCGGATCGGTGATCTGGCGCGCATAGAGCCGCATCACCGAAGAAACGGATTGCAGAGAATTCTTGAGGCGATGGTCCATTTCCTTGCGCAGGACTTGTTGCTCCCGCAGCGCCTTGCGCAATTCCAGTTCCTTCATAGCCTGCCGCGCCAGCACTCGAAGCGTATCGCGCTGCATCTCGTCCAGCACACGCGGTTTTTCATCAAGCACACAAAGTGTACCAACAGGGTGGCCGTCCGCCGTCACCAACGGCGCTCCCGCGTAGAAACGCATGGATCCCTCGCCGATACACAGCGGGTTCTGCGAGGTGCGCGCGTCGAGCCAGGTATCCTCGATCTCGATAACGCCGTCGTCATACATGACCCGCGAACAAATCGAGGAATTCAGGTCCGTCTGGTCCTTGTCAAAGCCAGTCTTGGCCTTGAACCACTGGCGGTCCTCATCGACAAAGCTGACCAGCGAAACCGGCGCTCCGCAAATGCGTGAAGCGAGCATAACCAGATCATCGAACTCAGCCTCGCGCGGGGTGTCGAGCACATCGAGGCTGCGCAAAGCCTCAAGCCGTTCAATTTCCGAGTTTGTAAAGTCCATTTCCGATGCCCGTACCCAGTCGCCCTACGGATTCATATCTTCTAATCATTTGGGCTTAAAGCCTGCTTTCGCACTATGACACAGAGGTTTTAGAATGGTCCGTGACGCGTTTCTCGGCCTCTTTAACAATCTTTCCGATACGCTCCACCGTGTAATCCATGAACAGACGCGTCTTCGGGTCCTGATGGCGGCGATGCGTGTAAAGGCAGGCCATCTGCACCGGCGTCGGTGGTGTGTCGCCTGCCACCACGACCAGCGAGCCCGACAGCAGATGTTCGGCGATCTCGAAAACAGGTTTCATGACCACGCCGCGCCCGTTCAGCGCCCAGTCGGTCAGCACGTCACCGTCATCGCATTCGCATCGTCCGGTGATGGCAAATTTCTGCGGCCCGTCCGGCGTCAGCAGCTTCCATTGAAATTCGGTCGCGCCGGGAAAGCGAAGGTTCAGGCATTCATGCCGGTCGCTGATAAGGTCCTGCCCTGTAACGGGATGGCTGCGCCGGTCGATGTATTCGGGCGAAGCGCAAAGAACGCGCCGACAGTCCGCGATCTTGCGGATGCGCAGCGTGCTATCCGCCGGTTCCCCAAGAAAGAACGCAAGATCCAGACCTTCGGTGGTCAGGTCGACAACGCGGTCGCTCAACCTCAACCGGATATCAATCTCGGGATAGCTGTCGAGAAAGGGCCCAACCTGCGGCGCGATCAACCGCCTGCCCATGCCCAGCGGCGCCGCGACATAAAGCGATCCGCGCGGATTGTCGGTCAGGCTCATGACCTCGGCCTCGGCCTGTTCGACCTTCTCCAGAACGGCACAGGCCCCGCCATAAAAGGCCCGCCCCTGCTCTGTCGGGGTCAGGTTGCGCGTCGTACGCTGGAACAGCCTGACGTTCAGATGGTTTTCCAGCTGCGAAATCCGCGCCGAGGTCACGGCGGGCGAAATCCGAAGATCGCGTCCGGCGGCGGACATGCTTCCCAGCTCATAGACCCGCACGAAGGTCCGGATGTTATCGAGGTATGACATCTTTTCGATATTTTTGAGAGTTTCCAGAACTACCCCGGATTAACGAATAATATCGGCGATGGCCAGCTTTCGCTACGTGTCACGATGCCGTGATCCTGCAACCCTGAATTCCGTGCTCTGCGATTAGGCGGCACGGACTCTCGTTTAAGTTGATTTCACCGGCTGGACGGCCTGTCAATCCGTGCTAACCTACCTTGAAGGTTTCATGCCCCTAGGTAATCTTGGGGTCGGCGACTGGTGGCCATGGAACAGGTTGGGTGGTGCATTGCATAAGAAAATTAACTTTCGGAATCCGGGTTTTATCCGTCGTTTTTCTGGATCAATCGGCTCTTTTGCCACGATCGCCGCCCTAAGCCTGCCCTTGCCGCTGCACGCACTCGAAACCGGCTTTTCCGCGCCCGGCGCGCCCGACGAACTTGCCGAGGCGCTCGAGAACAGTTCCGCCGCGCTCTCGGCCGATGAAACCGGTCTGACCAGCCCCCAGGAAATCCTTGCCGCCGCGCTGGCCGACTATCGCACCATGGTTCAGATCCTTTACGACAGGGGCTATTTCAGCCCCGAGGTCAGCATCCGCGTCGACGGACGCGAGGCTGCCGACATCCCTCGTGTCACGGTCCCCAAAAGCATCAACCGCGTTGAGATCCGGGTAAATACCGGGCCGGAATTCCGGTTTGGTAAGGCAAGGGTCGCGCCTCTCGCCCCGGAGACTGAGCTGCCCGAGGATTTCTCGCCGGGCAAACCCGCCGGAACCGGGATCATCCGCGAAGCGACCTTCGAAGGGCGCGACGGCTGGCGCGACATTGGCTATGCCAAGACCGAAATCGGAAATCAGAGCATCGTCGCCAACCACCAGCGGTCGACGCTGGATGCTGATATCGAACTTATCCCCGGCCCCAAGCTGAGGTTTGGACAGCTCAGCGTTCGCGGCAACCAGCGCATGCGCGCCGAGGCGATCCAGCGCATCGCGGGCCTGCCTTGGGACGAAACCTACAGCCCCGAAACGGTGCGCAAGGTTGGTGACCGGCTGCGGCGCACCGGCACATTCAAATCCGTGCAGATCATCGAAGATGAAACACCCAATCCGGACGGCACGCTCGATTTCACCGCCGAGGTGACCGAACAGCCGCTGCGCCGTATTTCCCTGGGTGGCGAGATTCAATCGACCACCGGCGTCGATCTGTCGGCGACGTGGATTCACCGCAACCTGTTCGGTGCGGCCGAACGGCTGCGGCTCGAAGCCGAGATTCGCAACATCGGTGGCGATGAAGAGATCGATGGCCGTCTGGGCTTCCGACTCGACAACCCGGCGCGGCTGGGGCCGGACAACAACCTCTTCTACCTCGGCTCTCTCGAACGGTTCGAACGCGAACACTATCGGCTTGACCAGTTCGAGCTTGGTGTCGGGGTCCGGCGCGTCTTTTCCGACGAGCTTGTTGCCGAAGCCACCCTGCTTGCCAGCGTTGGCCGGTCTAACGACGCCTATGGCGACGACCGCCAGTTCAACATGATCAAGCTGCCCTTCTGGGCCGAATACGACCGGCGCGACAACCCGACCGATGCCACACGCGGTTATTACGTCAACGGCACCGTGACCCCGTTTGCGGGCTTTGGCGGCAGCACCTCTGGCATCGCCGCAAAGGTCGACGGGCGCGCCTATTACAGCCTGACCGAAACCGGTTCAATCGTGCTGGCCGGGCGATTGCAGCTTGGCAGTGTCGCGGGTGGCGCACCGGCGACGATCTCTCCCGACCTTCTGTTCTTTTCCGGCGGGTCGGGCACCGTTCGCGGCCAACCCTATGAATCGCTTGGTATTCCTGTCGGCAATGACGTGGCGGGCGGACGCTCTTTTCTCAACGCCAGCGCCGAAGTACGCGCCCGCGTCACGGCCAAGATTTCGGTTGTCGGCTTTTTCGACTACGGCGCGGTCGACAGCTCCAGCTTCATCAGCAGTGACGCCTATTCCCACTCCGGTGCGGGCCTCGGCGTGCGTTACGATCTTGGCGGCTTTGGCCCCATCCGGCTTGACCTCGCCCTGCCCGTCGACGGCCCGACAGATGACGGGCTGCAATTCTACATCGGCATAGGACAGGCATTCTGATGCGTATCTCCGCCCTCGCCCGCTCATTCCTGCTGCCCCTCTGCCTGACATGGGCCCCGCTGCCCGTCGCGGCACAGGTCGAAAATACCGATACCGGCGGCTTCATCGACGGGCTCATCGAAAACGCTCTCTCCGGCGATAACCGCAGCGTGCAGGTCATCGGTCTGAATGGGGCGCTCAGCTCCACCGCGACCATCGAGCAGATCATCATCTCCGACGACGACGGCGTCTGGCTGACCCTGACCGGTGCCGAACTCGACTGGACCCGCTCCGCGCTTTTGCGCGGGCGGCTCTCAATCCAGAACCTGTCGGCGGAAAGCATCGAGGTCACCCGCCGCCCCGGCCCGACAACCGCCGTTGACGAAGAACTGCCCACCGCCGAGGCGCAGCCGTTCCAGATCCCGGAACTGCCGGTCGCGGTAAATATCGAAAGCCTGCGTGTTGAACGCATCAGCCTTGCCGAACCTGTTGCAGGCACAGCGGCGGAACTGTCGGTCGAAGGCAACCTGACGCTGGCCGATGGCGCGCTCGATACCGATCTGGCCGTCAACCGGCTTGACCGCGACAATGACCGGATCACGCTCACCGCAGGTTTCGCCAATGAAACCAACGAGATCGTGCTCGACCTCGACATCACCGAAGAAGAAAACGGTCTGATTTCCGGCCTGCTTGGTATTCCCGGCAGACCCTCGGTCGAACTGACCGCCGCCGGACGCGGCCCGGTCAGCGACTTTACCGCCGATCTCAGCTTAGCCACCGACGGCACCCAAAGAGTGACCGGTCAAGTGACCCTGAACGAAGCCAGCGGCGGCGGAACCGCATTCGGCGCGACGATCGAGGGCGACCTGACCCCGATGCTCGATCCGAAGTTCCACGAATTCTTCGGCGAAAACGCCCGTATCGCCGTGACGGGCGAAACCGGCACCGACGGCAGCCTGAGCATCCCGCAGTTCTCGGTCGCCTCCACCGCGCTCGATCTGAGCGGTGAATTCGGCCTCGCCCCCGGCGGCACCATTTCCCGCGTCATGCTGCAGGGTGAAATCGCCCCGGCAGAAGGCGCCACGGTGACTTTGCCCACCGGCGAACCGGCAACCAGCATCCAGCGCCTCGATATCGCGGGCGGCTTTGACGCGGATGAAGGCAACCAGTGGGATCTGGTGGCCCGTGTTGTCGGCCTCTCGCGCCCCGATGTCGAGATCGGCAATCTGACCCTCACCGGCAGCGGTACCTTGGAACAGGGCGATGCCACATCGCTCTCCGGTGAAATCGACGCCCGCGCGCAAGAGCTTTTGTTTACCGATGGCAAGCTGCAACAGGCCGTAGGCGAGGCGATCCAGCTTGTCGGCCAGTTCGGTTGGCAATCCGGCGGTACGCTCGACCTGACCGAGGTGACCCTCACCGGCACAGATTACAGCGCTTTCGTGACCACCCGGATCGACGGGTTGAACAGCGGCTTTCGGCTTGACGGCTCCGCCGAGGTCAATGCCGAGGATCTGTCGCGCTTTTCCGGCCTTGCCGGTCGTTCCCTCGGCGGGGCGATATCCGCGCAGGTCGAAGGACAAGGCTCACCGCTTGGCGGTTCCTTCGATGTCCGCCTCAGCGGCAATGCGCGCGATCTGGAAACCGGGATCGAACAGGCCGATGCGGTGATCGGCGGCGAAACCACCATCCTTCTGGATGTGGCCCGTGGTACTGACGGGATCACCCTGCGGGAATTCGAGCTGAACGGCGAAGCCCTGACCGCGAACGCAAATGGCAGCGTGAGTTCAACCAACAGCAGCTTTACCTTCGAGGCCGCGCTTGACGACCTTGGCCGTGTTCTGCCCGAAGCCCCCGGCCCTGTCACGCTGAACGGCGACGTCACCCACCAGAACCAGACGATTTCCGGGCAGGTCAGCCTTCGCGCCCCTCAGGATACCAGCCTCGATCTCGATGGCTCCTACACTGCCGACGGTGTCGTGGACACGACCTATCAGCTCGTCGTTGGCGAGTTGCAGGCCTTTATCCCGCAAATCCAGGGCTCGCTGAGCGCCGAGGGCGAAGCCGAGCGAAACGAACAGTCGAACTGGACGGTAACCAGCACACTCGGCGGCACTGCCGGTCTCGACAGCACGCTCGAAGCCAGTTTCGATGAAACCACCGGCACTGCCGAGATCGATTTCAACGCAGGCTTGGAACGTGTTGAGCGGCTTGTGCCGCAACTCGTCGGCGATATCACCGCACGCGGTCAGGCCGAACGTACCGCCGCCCGCGAATGGCGCGTGACGGCCAATACCGGTGGTACGGTCGGGATCAAAGGCGATTTCGACGGCACCTACGAGGAAGAAACCGGCATAGCCGACCTGAACTTTGATGCGGCCTTTGAACGGCTCGAACGGCTCGTCCCGCAACTCGTCGGCACTATCACCGCGCGCGGCACCGCCAGCCGCTCGGAAGAGTCCGTGTGGCAGGCCTCGGTCGAAACCGGCGGTACGGCGGGCTTGCAAGGTCAGTTCGATGGTAGTTTCGATCAGGTTTCGGGCGCGGCTGAACTTGACCTTGACGCGGTATTCGAACGGCTCGAACGTTTCGTGCCGCAGCTTCAAGGCAACGTCTCGGCGCGTGGCCGGGTGGAACGATCTGAAGAACTGACATGGACCGCCAGCCTCGACACCGGCGGCAGCGCCGGGATCAGCGGCAATTTCGACGGCAGGTTCGAAGAGCCGACAGGCGCGGCATCGCTCGACCTCGACGCCAATTTCGAACGCCTGCAACGGCTCGTGCCGCAACTACAAGGCAATATCTCGGCACGCGGCAATGTCGAAAGATCCGAAGAACTCACATGGACGGCCAACCTTGAAACCGGCGGCAGCGCCGGGATTGGCGGCAGTTTCGACGGCAGTTTCGAAGAGCCGACCGGCGTCGCCGCGCTCGATTTCGACGCGACGTTTGAGCGTCTGCAACGCTTTGTGCCCCAGCTTGCGGGGGATGTCTCGGCCCGTGGACAAGCCAGCCGGTCGGCCGAGCAGCAATGGAACGTCAATTTCGTCACCGATGGTTCGGCGGGCATCGCCGCGACATTAGACGGGGATTTCGACGAAACCAGCGGCGACGCTTCGGCAACCTTCGACGCGACCGTGGAACGCATCCAGCGGCTCGTGCCGGAATTCGCGGGCACCCTCACCGCCTCGGGCGAGGCCAGCAAATCCGGCACCGTCTACACCATCACCACCTCTGCCTCCGGCCCCGGTGGTATCGTTGCTGATGTGGACGGGTCCTATGACCAGGCCAGCAACCAGGCCGATATCGATGCGACTGGACAGGCCCAGCTTGGCCTCGCCAATGCATTCATCAGCCCCAATTCCTTGCGCGGATTGCTTAGCTTTGACCTCTCGGTCAATGGCCCTCCCGCAGTTGAATCGGTCAGTGGCACGGTCAGCACCTCGGGCGCGACAGCCGTTGTCGCCTCGGTCGGCAAAACGCTCACCGGCATCAACACAACCGTGAACCTCTCGGGCGGCTCGGCCCAGATCTCCACCACCGGCGCGCTCAGCGACGGTGGCCAGTTCCGTGTCTCGGGGCCGGTCAGCCTCGCCGCGCCCTACAATGCCGGTATCGACATTCAACTGCTCAACCTCATCATCAAGGACAACATCAGCTTTGAGACGGTGGCAAACGGGAACGTCAATATTAACGGCGCGCTGCTCGGCGGCGCCAATATCGGAGGGCAGATCAACTTTGGCGAAACTCGCATCAATATCGCGGCCGCTTCCGGGTCCGTCAGCGCGGCGCCGATCCCCGAAATCCGCCACGTCGGCGAAAGTAGCGCCCAACGCGCCACCCGCGCCCGCGCCGGCCTGATCAAAACCGGAAATAGTAGCTCGGGACCGGTCTATAACCTCGACCTCACGATGAACGCCCCGAACCGGATCTTCGTGCGAGGCCGAGGTCTGAACGCGGAACTGGGCGGTCAGGTGCTGGTGCGCGGCACCACGGCCAATGTCGTCCCCTCGGGAGGCATCTCGCTGATCCGCGGTTATTTCGACATTCTCGGACGGCGACTGGAACTGGATGAAGGTCAGGTCCAGCTTGCCGGCTCGCTTGAACCGTTCCTGAATTTCGTCGCCTCCACCTCGACCTCCGAAGGCGAAGCCACGCTGACCATCAGCGGCCCTGCCAGCCAGCCCGCGATCGAGGTCACCTCCTCACCGGAACGCCCCACCGAAGAGGCGCTGGCGCTTTTGTTATTCGGCGACAAGTTCGAAGATCTCTCGCCCCTCAAGATCGCCCAGCTCGGAGCGCAGCTCGCGACGCTAGGTGGCGCAGGTGGCGGGCTTGTCAATTCGGTACAAGAAGGGCTTGGCGTGGATTCATTCGATGTGGGTACCGATGACGACGGCAACGCTCAGGTCGGCGTCGGCGGCTATATCTCTGACAACATCTACTCCGACGTCTCGGTCAATGCCAAAGGCGATACCGAAGTGAACCTTAACCTCGACATCACCGACAGCCTCACCGCCAAGGGCTCGGTCGACAGCGAGGGCGAAACCGGGCTGGGCCTGTTCTTTGAAAAAGATTACTGATCCAGAAATGCACGGCAACGTCGAGAGTAAGTAATGGATTTCACCACCCGCCCCGAGATTACCGGCACCTTTGGCATGGCCACGTCGACCCATTGGATCGCCTCGGCTGTCGGTATGGCGATGCTGGAAAAAGGCGGCACCGCCTTTGACGCAGCCGTTGCGATGGGTTTCGTGCTGAACGTGGTAGAACCGCATCTGAACGGACCGTTGGGCGACTTGCCCGCCCTGATCTGGCCTGCGGGTGACGCCACGCCAACGGTGATCTGCGGACAGGGGGTTGCGCCGGCTGGTGCCACCATCGACCATTACCGCAGCGAAGGGCTTGATATGATCCCCGGTTCGGGCCTGCTCGCAACGGTCGTTCCCGGCGCTTTCGACGCCTGGATGCTGATGCTGCGCGATCATGGCCGCCTGCCGCTGCGCGACGTGCTCGAACCTGCGATCCATTACGCGCGTCAGGGCCATCCGGTGCTCGCGCGGGTCTCGGCAACCATATCCGGCCTTAGCCGGTTCTTCCGCGAGGAATGGCCCACCAGCCACGCTACGTGGCTTCCCGGCGGCAAGGCCCCTACCCCCGGCAGCCTGTTTTGCAACCCCGAGCTTGCCGCGACATGGGAACGGCTCGTATCCGAGGCTGAAAATACCTCCGGTCGAGAGGCACAGATCGACGCGGCGCGCCGTGTCTTCTCGCAGGGATTCATCGCCGAAACCATCGACGACTGGATGCGTAAGGCCTGCGTGATGGATGCCGCCGGTGGTCGCCGCAAGGGAGTTCTGACCGGGCAGGATATGGCGAATTGGCAGGCCAGCTACGACACCCCGCTCGGCACCGGTTACCACGGCTGGGAGGTCTTCAAGCCTGGCTATTGGACACAAGGTCCGTCGCTCCTGCAATCGCTGGGCACCCTGCGTGGCCTCGACCTGCAAACCGCGTCCCCTGCCCAGGTCGTGCACCAGATCACCGAAACGATAAAGCTGAGCTTTGCCGATCGCGAAGCCTATTATGGCGACAGCATGGACATGGGCACCGCCCGCGACGCGCTGCTCAGCGAAGATTACGCCGCCACCCGCCGTGACCTGATCGGCGAACAGGCGTCGCTCGACCAGCGCCCCGGCATGCTGTCCGGTTACGAAGAGCTAGCCAAGGCCACCATCGCCCGCGCGGCGCGCAAGCCAGAGGTTCCCGCAGGCACCGGCGCGGGTGAGCCGACCATGGCGCATCTCTCGGAAAAACGCGGTGACACCGTGCATCTCGACGTGGTCGACCGCTGGGGCAACATGGTTTCGGCCACGCCCTCGGGGGGCTGGCTGCAATCTTCTCCGGTGGTGCCCGGCCTTGGCATGCCGCTCAACTCGCGCGCGCAGATGTTCTGGCTGGACAAAGGTCTGCCAACCTCGCTTGTGCCGGGCAAACGTCCACGCACGACGCTGTCGCCCTCGATGGCGCGGGACCCGGATGGCGGTCAGATCGCTTTTGGCACGCCGGGTGGAGACCAGCAGGATCAGTGGCAGCTCATCTTCCTTTTGCGGCTGGCGCACCAGACCGCCAACCTTCAGGAAGCCATCGACGCGCCGCTCTTCCACACCGCGCATTTCACGGCCTCCTTCTACCCGCGCGTCGCGGAACCCGGCCACCTGATGATCGAGCCCGGTTTTGGCAAAGACGTTCTGGACGATCTCGCTGCTCGCGGTCACCGGCTCGACATTGCCGCGCCATGGACCGTCGGTCGCCTGACCGCCGCCGCGCGCGATAAGGATGGAATGATGCGAGCGGCGGCAACGCCGCGCCTGATGCAGGCCTACGCCATCGGGCGCTGACTGATCGCCAGCCCCAGCCGCGCCATGCCGGTCAGGGCCGCCGCATCATCGGTTATCAGCCGCACCGGCACCCGGGCGACAAGCTCATCAAAGCGTCCCTCGAATGCCATCGCGTTCAGGAAAGTATCCCGCGCGGGCGTCTCCAGCACGGCTCGCGAAACGCTCCCGGCAATGTAAATCCCGTCAAGCGGCAGGAACTGGAACACCATCTGACGCGCCAGCAGACCCAGCGCATGCGCCATCAGCTCTACCGTCTTGCCTGCCACCGCGTCGCCGTACCCGGCCCGGTCAACGATCAACCGTGCATCGGGCTGAGAACCACCAAGCGCCTCGTAAAGCTGTTCGAACCCGCGCCCGGAAAACAGGTGTTCAACGGTCGGGAACCGGGCGACCTTGGCTCCGATCTGCTTTTCCAACTCAAGGTAGATCTGCGCGGGCAGGCTAGCATGGCCCAACTCGGCCTCGACGATGGTTTCCTCGCCGTCCGCCGTCTTGGCAAGACAGCCATTGAACCCGGTCCCCAGCCCGAAGACCAGCGCCTGACCGTTGCTTTCGCCGC
Source organism: Paracoccaceae bacterium (assembly GCA_018223035.1). Lineage (GTDB taxonomy): Bacteria > Pseudomonadota > Alphaproteobacteria > Rhodobacterales > Rhodobacteraceae > Heliomarina. Next base: position 58,395 of record JAAEZD010000007.1, on the reverse strand, counting down.
CCTGTTCGCCCGGCCGGATCATCGACAGCTGGCTCTCGCCAAGACCCGACAGTGCATGACCCAGCGCGACCAGATCGTTGATCAGCCGCACCCGTACTTCGTCGCCCGGCAGCACTTCCGCCATCTCGGCTGGCACGAATGTCCAGTCGCGATTGGTCAGCCGCGCAGTGCCAGAGGTGACAGGACCCGCCACCGCGACACAACAGGTGTCGACCGCCGCCAGCGAATGGTCCGCGCAGAACCGGCGCAGCACATCGTTGAACGATCCGAATTCGTCATTGGCATAGCGCGACTTGGCGTGAAACCCGCCCTTGTCGTCCACCAGCGCCAGTCGCGCATTCGTACCGCCCACGTCGGCGACGAGTATTCCGGGTAAAGGCGTTTCTTGCATCTTCAACTTCAGTCGGCAGCGGCACCGGGTTTCTTGCCAAGGATGATCATGCCAAGCAGATCGTCATCTGTCACGTCATCCACATCCACCGTGCCCACCAACTGGCCGTTTTTCATCACGCTTGCCCGGTCGCACAGCTTCATCACGTCATGGATGTCATGGCTGATGAGGAAAATCCCGATGCCCTGCGCCTTGAGCTGTTCGATCAGTTCCGACACCATCTGCGTCTCATGCGGGCCAAGCGCCGCCGTCGGTTCATCCATAATCAGGATCTGCGCATCAAAATAGACGGCGCGTGCAATCGCCACCGACTGCCGCTGACCACCGGAAAGCGCCGAAACCGGATCGTTGAACTTTTTAAAGTTCGGGTTCAGCTTGGCCATGATCTTGCGGGTCTCGGCCTCCATCGCATCGTCATCGACCAGACCCAGCGGCGTGACCAGTTCACGCCCCAGAAAAAGGTTCGACGCCGCGTCTAGGTTATCCGCCAGCGCCAGCGTCTGATAAATCGTTTCGATCTTCAAAGCGCGCGCATCGCGCGGATTCGTGATCGTCGCCTTTTCACCGCGCACGTAGATCTCTCCGGAATCCGCCTGATAGGCACCCGAGAGGATCTTGATCAGAGTGGATTTACCGGCCCCGTTGTGGCCCAGAAGGCCAACGACCTCACCGGGGTACAGATCGACGCTGACGTGGTCGACCGCGTGCACACCCCCAAAGCTGATGCAGATGTCGCGCATTTCGACGAGCGGGGTCACGCCCTGTTTTTGCACCTGCGCCATCATGCGCCTCCTGTCCGTTTGCGATAGACGATGTCGATCAGCACCGCGAGAACCAGCACGCTGCCGACAACGATATTCTGAAGCGGCGCGTCGACGCCCACCATGGCCATGCCCGATTGCAACGACTGCATGATCAGAGCGCCAAGGATGGCACCATGGATCGTCCCGATCCCACCGGCCAGCGCGGTACCGCCAATGACAGCCGCCGCGATCACGCGTAGCTCGTCCAGCGTCCCGATGTCGTTGGAATGGTTTGTCAGACGGGCCGAGGCCACCACCGCCGACAGCGCACAAAGCGCCCCCATCAGCGCAAAGATCTTGACCGTCAGCCAGCGCGTATTGATGCCGGAAAGCTCCGCCGCGTCCGGGTTGCCGCCCGTGGCAAAGACGTAGCGCCCGAACCGGGTCCGCCGCGCCACGATGGTCATCGCGATGGCCAGAAAGATCAGCAGCAGCACGGAAATCGGGATGCCGTAGGATTGCGTATAACCCTCGGGCATCTCCAGCCCGGCCCGCTCAAAGGTACGCTGCAAAACGCGGGTCGGTACCTCGTAGGCGTTCAGGATCGCGACAAAACCAAGGATCGCGGCACCGATGATCGCGGCCAGCAGAAACTCTGCCCAGACCGGTTTCACCGGAAAGCCATGCTTCACCTTGTTGCGGCGCGCGGCATATAGACCGTAAAGCGCGCCCAGCAGCGCCAGTCCGCCGACGATCCAAGATCCAGTCGCGCCAAGCGTGCCGTTGATGCCGCCGAATTTCTGAAAGGTCTCATCAAGCGGACCGATTGTCTTGCCGCTGGTGATATACCACGCGACGTTGCGCCAGACGAGCAGCCCGCCCAGCGTCACGATAAAGGCCGGGATGGCAAGATAGCCGACGAGATAGCCGTGAAACGCGCCGATCACCAAGCCGGAAAGCAGCCCCACCCCGATAGCGATCCAGGGGATCAGCGGATGGCCGAACTCCAGCCCCAGCGCATTAGGGAGCCACTCCGTCTGGGTCATCGCCATCACCGCCGAACAGGTTGCCAGCAGAGCGCCCACCGAAAGGTCAATATGGCGTGTGACGATGATGAACACCATGCCGGTCGCCATGATCGCGACGCTCACGGTCTGGATCGTCAGGTTGAAAATGTTGCGCGGGGTCAGGAAACGCCCGTCGGTCAGCACATTGAAAACCAGACAGACGGCGATGAAGGCACCGATCATGCCCAGCAGGCGCAGGTCGATTTCCAGCGTGTGAAAGATGTTCTTGCGCGCCGGAGCCCGGCCGCTGTTGGTGTCTGTCTGAGCCATGGGTCTGGTCCTGGGAAAAGAAATGGCCTCACCCCAGCTTACAGGGATGAGGCCGCATAGTACATTGATCAGTTGCAGGGAGCGGGGCCGGCGCTGACGCCCTGGCACAGCGCGTCCTTTTCGATCCAGCCCGCATCGACAACAGCTGTCAGGTTGTCCTTGGTGATCGGCAGCGGCTCAAGGAACTGCGCCCAGAGCATGGTGCCACCCGGGGATTCCCATTCCTCAGCGCCTTCGATCTCGCTCATCTCGGTGCCTTCGGCCATCGCAACAGCGATTTCAGCTGCCCGCTTGCCCAGCTCGCGCGCATCTTTCCAGACGCTGACGGTCTGGGTGCCCTTGGCCACCCGGTTCAGCGCCGCGTGGTCGCCGTCCTGACCGGAAACCGGGATGCCGTCCATGCCCTGCGCCGTCAGAGCGGCAACCGCGCCGCCGGCGGTGCCGTCGTTCGAGGCGACGACCGCATCGACCTGGTTGTCCTGAGCGGTCAGGATCTGCTCCATGTTACGCTGCGCATTCGCCGGAAGCCACGCATCGGTATAGGCTTCGCCCACGATGTTGATCTTGCCCGCATCGATGGCCTCCTGAAGCACTTCCTGCTGACCACCACGAAGGAAATCCGCGTTCGGGTCAGTGGGCGAGCCCTTGATCATCACGTAATTGCCTTCGGGCATCTGCTCGAGCACCGCACGCGCCTGCATCCGGCCGACTTCCACGTTGTCGAAGGTGAGGTAAAAGGCACGGTCATCCTCGATAAGTCGGTCATAGCCGACAACCGGGATACCTTCGCGCGCCGCCGCAGCGACAGCCGGGCCAATCGCCTGCGAATCCTGCGCGAGGATAATCAGCGCATCCGCGCCCTGCGCGATCAGGCTTTCAACATCAGATAGCTGCTTGGACGACGAGCTTTGCGCGTCGGACGAGATATAGCCCGCCCCCGCCGCGTCGAGCGCGGACTTGATCGCGGCCTCATCTGTCTTCCAGCGCTCTTCCTGAAAGTTGGACCAGCTCACGCCGATGGTCAGGTCCTGAGCCAGCGCCGCAGTTCCGACAAATGCGCCGACCATGACGGCCGTCGCGGTTGCAAATAATTTCATGATCTCCCTCCAAATTGGTTACCCCCCGAGCCTGTTGCGATCCTCCGTCGGGGCGAGTCCGGAAATGTTGGTCCATTTTAATTTGAAAATCAAATTAAATCGTCTAAGCTTGCAAAAATTGCCGTCGGGTTATCGGATCATCCCCTGAGGAGAGGGGCCGAACCTACCTCAATTGCAACGGGAGGCAGCCTCGCATGGCAGTACAACAAAGAGAATACGGACGCCGGAGACTCCTGAACCAGATCCGCCGGTCAGGCCAGATCCCGCGCATCGAACTGGCCGACCTGACAGGAATCAGCCGGGCGACCGTCACGACCATCACCGCCGAGCTGCTTGATCACGGGCTGATCGAGGAAGTCGCCCGTGGCGAGGGCCTGCCTGATGCCCGGCGCGGCAGACCCCGTGTCGATCTCAAGATCCGAGGCGCTGCGCATCTGGTGGCGGGAATCAAGGTTTCCGACCGTCGGCTCTCGCTCGTGCTGCTCGATTTCGAAGGCAAACAGCGCGCCGAGCTGGAAACCGAGATGACGCGCAGCAAGAACACGCCCGAGGGGTTGGCCGACGAACTCTGCGCGGCTCTCGCCCGGCTTGCGGAAAGCGCCGGTCGTGACATCAGCGATATTTCAGGCGTCGGTGTCGGCATCGCCGGGATCGTCTCCGCAGAACAAGGGGTCGTCTACTGGTCCCCTGCCCTGTCCCAGCGCAACGTCACCTTCACCCGCGTCCTCAGCGAAAAGCTGAACCGTCCCACCTTTGTCGACAACGACGCCAATCTGGTTGCGGTGGCGGAAAAAAACTTCGGCCTCGGCCAGGCGCATTCCGATTTCATCGTCGTGACCATCGAGGCCGGTGTCGGTATGGGCCTGATCATCAACGGCAATCTCTACCGGGGCACGCGCGGCTGTGGCGCGGAGTTCGGCCATACCAAGGTGCATCTGGATGGTGCGCTCTGCCGCTGTGGCCAGCGCGGCTGTCTCGAGGCCTATGTCGCCGATTACGCCCTCCTGCGCGAGGCCCGCACGCTCTCCGATCTCGACCCCGCCGTGAACGACGTGGCCCAGATCGAAAACCTGCTGAATGCCGCCCGCCTCGAAGACGGCCCCGAACGCCGCATCGTCGAACGGGCGGGCCGGATCTTTGCCCTCGGCCTTGCCAACCTCGTCAATATCTTCGACCCGGAATTGATCATCATGGCGGGCGAGCGGATGCAGTTCGATCACCTCTATGCCGAGAACGTGCTGCGAGAGATGCGAAAATCCATCGTGCAGGTCGACAAGACCCCGCCCGAGGTCGTCATCCACAAATGGGGCAACCTGATGTGGGCGCGCGGTGCCGCCGCCTATGCGCTCGACAATATCTCGGAACTCGCGCTTGAGGGGCTGGGCGAGAATGCGGCGTGACCTGACCCTCCTCGCCGCTTTCCTCGCCTTGCCCGCGCAGGCCGAACCCCTGTTCCACCCGGTTGCTGTCCCCGATCACGTCTACGGCGGCGGGTGGGAGCATTTCGTCGGCGGCGGCCTCGCGGTATTCGACTGCTCCGGCGATGGCCTGCCAGAACTCTACGCGGCAGGCGGAGAAAACCCCGGCACCCTGCTGCGCAACACCTCCGACGCCAGGCAGATCTCCTTTCGCAAGGACACACCTGTCGCGCTGACCCTGCGCCATGTCACCGGCGCCTACCCGCTGGACCTCGACAGCGACGGCATCCTCGACCTGATCCTTCTGCGCGCCGGCACAAACGCGATCATGAAAGGCGGTCCGGAGTGCAGCTTTGCCCCCTTCCCCGATCTCGGCATCGCCAAAGCGGATAACTGGACAACCGCCTTCTCCGCCACCTGGGAGGGCGACAATAGCCTCCCCACCCTCGCCTTTGGCAATTACGTCGACCGCGACGACCCGAACGGCCCGTTCCGTGCCTGCGATACCAGCTATCTCTACCGACCTGACGGAGACACCTACGCCGCGCCCATCCCGCTCGATCCCGGTTTCTGCACCCTGTCGATGTTGTTCTCCGACTGGGGCAATACCGGCCGCGCCGATCTGCGTGTCAGCAATGACCGGCACTACTATGTCTCTGGCGGGGCCGAGCAGATGTGGGCGATGGAAGACACCCCGCGCTTGCTGGGCGAGGAAGACGGCTGGCAGACCCACCGGCTCTGGGGCATGGGCATCGCCGCGCGCGATATCGACCGCGACGGCGATCAGGAAGTTTTCCTCACCTCCATGGGCGACCAGCGGTTGCAATTCCTGCGCGACGGCGCCTCCGGCCCGGATTTCACCGATGCTCCCTATGCCATGGGTTCCACGGCAACCTCGCCATATACCGGAGGCGACGGACGCCCCTCAACCGGCTGGCATGTCGCCTTCGGCGATGTGACCAATGACGGGCGGGATGACGTTTTCATCACGAAGGGCAATGTCGACCAGATGCCCGACAGTGCCTGGAAAGACCCCAACAACCTGCTGATCCAAAACGCCGATGGCAGCTTTACCGAGGCCGGCGAAAGCGCCGGGTTGCTCAGCCTCCACCGTGGACGCGGCGGCGCGCTGACCGATCTGAACGGCGACGGGCTGCTCGACGTCGCTGTCGTCAACCGTCGCGCGGCGATGGAGGTCTGGCAGAACGTCTCGACCGACACCGGCCACTGGCTCAGCGTCGACCTCCGCCAGCCCGCCCCAAACACCCGCGCCATCGGCGGCTGGATCGAACTGGATGACGGCACCACCCTGCAACGGCGCGAAATCACCGCCGGCGGTGGCCATGCGGGCGGCAGCGCCATTGCAGAACATTTCGGTCTTGGCCCCGCGCAATCCGTGCGGCTGCGCGTGATCTGGCCCGATGGCACCGCGTCTGACTGGATCGAACAAACAGCCGATCAACACCTCACCCTGACCCGTCACGGCGACACCCTATCGCTCAACAACTAACCCGCTCGGCACCGTCTCTGGTACGCCCAGCCGCCCTTTGATACTGGCCTCATCCGTCAGCGCGCCAAGAAACGCCAGCAACTGCCGGACCTCCGCATCGCTCAACTCTTGCGGCGCCAGCGTATTGGCGGCGGCAATCGCCTCTACTTCGGCGGCATCCGTCAGAACCTCGTAATCCTCGACCTCAAGGTCGGGCAGAACCACCTGCGCCGGGTCATAGGCTTTCAGCGCCGCGACCGGATCAAGGTGATGGCGCACCACCGCCTCAAGCGTCGCATAGGCGCCGCTATGCCCATAGGGCGCGGTCGCCGTGACATTGCGCAGCGACGGCGTGCGGAATGCATAGGCATCCGCTGGATCGCCCGTCACCCGCATCCGCCCCACATCCCGCGCATGACGTTCGAACCGTGCCGCCTTGCCGGGGCCGATCTGCGGCATCCCGATCGCGTGGAAATCATGATCCGTCTGGAATTGACCAGCATGACAGCCTGAACACCCAGCCTCGCCATAGAACAATTCCATCCCCGCCGCCGCATCGCCGGTCAGCTCGGCCTCCCCCCGCAGATGGCGATCAAAGGCGCTGTCATCTGCGCGCCATTCAAAAACGATGAAATCCGCGATCACGTTGGCGATGTCGGCGAATGTCACGTCGCGCGCGCCGATCACCGTGTCAAAAGCCTCCCGATAGGCCGGGATCGCCTCGACCCGGTCGGCAAGGATCGACCACGCCCCGCCCTCGCCGGTCAGGATACCCTGACGCACCGCCGCTGAAACATCGCTTTCGGAGTAATGCCCGGCCATCTCATCGGGCGAGAGCACCGGGAACATCGCTTGCGCCGCCAGCGCGGAATCGAACCCTTGCTCCATGTCATCGCCGAGCGGCGTGCGGATTCCATCGGGCTGCGCGGGATCGTCCTCAAGCCGCCCGTCATGAAAGAAATGCGTGAACTCTGCCGCGCCAAGGTTGAACAGCGCAGGCGAATTGCGCGGCACCCGCTCCTCCGGTATGTTCTCAGGGATCGCCCGGCGTTCCGGCCCAAGTCCTGTAGCCCCGTCTCCGAGCCCCAGCGGTAACCCGTCCGAGGTGGCAAAGCGTGGATGATGACAACTCGCGCAGGAGACGCCCTTCCCACCTGACAGGATCGTGTCGTAGAACAGCAACTGGCCAAGCGCGATCTCTTCCCGGCTGGCCGTCGCATACAGCGCATCTGCCTTGGGCAGCGGGCCCGCACCCGCCGCCGTCGCAACCAGACCAACCAGAGCCGCGAGCCGTTTCATGTCTCCGACGCAATCCGGATGCGTGTACGCTGGCGATAGGGCTGACCGGGGGCCGCCAGCGACAAGGGGAACCCGGCGTTCATCGCGTTCGGATAGCCATGCGGTTCAAGACACATACCGCGCTCGCGACCGTGATCGGCACCGTGCCGCGCGATCAACTTGCCGGAGGAATAGAATTGCAGGCAAGGCTGGTCGCTGATCATCTCGAGTGTCAGCCCGTTCGGCGCGCGCAGCCGCACCGGGTGGTCTTCCTGCGCGTCCAGCCCGGCAAATGTCATGTCCATCCCCTGACCCTCCGGATCGATCTCGGCAATCGTCCGCTCCGCGCGACAATCGAAAGCCATGCCCGCGACACTGCGTACCTCGCCGCTTGTGACCAGATCCTGCCCGACCGGCAGGTACTCCGTTGCAGGTACGGTCAGGCGGTGATCGCGGATCGTGCCCTCTCCGGCCAGATTGTAATAGGAATGCTGCGCAAGGCTCACCGGAGTCGGCCGGTCCGCCTCGGCCATCATGTCATAACACAGCCAACCGTCTTCGAGCGAAATCACCACCGTCAGATCAAGCTGGCCGGGATAGCCCTGCTCTCCATCCGGCGAACGCAGCTTCAACTCTACCGCGCGTGCGCCATCCGGCGACATGTCCCATTGCCGGGTATGCAGGCCCCGCGCGCCGCCATGCAGGTGATTTGGCGCCTCGTTCACGTCAAGCGCCCAGCGCGCGCCATCCATCTCGAACGCCGCGCCACCGATCCGGCCCGCCATACGCCCGACAATAAAGCCAAGGAAATCCGGATTGTCACGGTAGCTTTCGGGGTCATTGAACCCAAGCACGACAGGCACGTCGCGCCCCTGATGATGCACCAGCCACGACTGGGTCGCGCATCCAAGATCAAAGATAGTGACAGATTGCCTGCCGTCTCTCAGCACGTGGCTTTCGACTTTTCTCTCTCCCTGCATCCCGATCTCCTCCTCCGGGCGGCCAGCCTTTCACGAAACGATGGCCGGGCAAGAAAAAGGGCCGGCGTCACCGCCAGCCCCAACCGCCTCAGACGAACCTGTTGACGTAGTTTTCCAGCTTTTCCTGACGGCCCGAGCGCGGCTCGGGCGAAATGCCACCCGCTTTGACCTTGTCAAAGATCGTGTCGAGATCGCTGTCGAGCATCGCCTTGGCCTCATCCGAGCCCCAGCCCGCATAGCGTTCGTCCAGCGCCGCCTGCAAACCGCCATCCTCGATCATCGCGGCCGCCGCTTTGAAGCCGCGCGCGCAGACATCCATCGCACCGGCGTGACCCGCGATCAGGTCTTCGGCGTCCAGCGACTGACGGCGCAGCTTGGCGTCAAAGTTCGTGCCGCCCGTGGTGAACCCGCCGCCCTTGAGCACGTGGTAATAGGCCAGCGCGACCTCGGGCACGTTGTTCGGGAACTGGTCCGTGTCCCAGCCCGACTGGTAGTCGTTCCGGTTCATGTCGATGGATCCCAGCAGGCCTTCGGACACCGCCAGCGCCAGCTCATGCTCAAAGGAATGGCCCGCCAGAATGGCGTGACCCTGCTCGATGTTCAGCTTGACCTCGTTTTCCAGCCCGTACTTGCGCAGGAACCCGGCACAGGTCGCCACGTCGTAATCGTACTGGTGCTTTGACGGCTCCTGCGGTTTCGGCTCCACAAGGATCTGACCCTCAAAACCGATCTTGTGCTTGTACTCGACCACCATATTGAGGAAGCGACCCATGTGGTCCAGCTCCTGGCTCAGGTCGGTGTTCAGCAGCGTCTCATAGCCTTCGCGACCGCCCCAGAGCACATAGTTCTGACCGCCCAGCCGCTTGGTCGCGTCCATACAGGTTTTGACCGTCGCCGCCGCATAGGCGAATACGTCCGGATCGGGGTTGGTCGACGCGCCCGACATCCAGCGGCGGTGCGAGAACATGTTCGCCGTACCCCAAAGCAGACCGATCTTGCGGGTCGACATCTTCTCTTCGAAATAATCGATAATCTCCTGAAAGCGGTCATAGCTCTCGGCAAAGCTGTCGCCTTCGGGGCGAATATCCACGTCGTGCCAGCAGAAGTAGGGCTGGCCGAGAATGTCGAACATATCAAAGGCGCAATCGGCCTTGATCTTGGCATTCGCCATCACGTCCTGAGGATACCAAGGGCGCTGAAAAGTCTGCCCGCCGAACGGGTCGCCGCCTTCCCATGCAAAGGAATGCCAGTAGGCGACGGCAAAGCGCAGATGCTCTTCCATGCGCTTGCCCATGACCATTTCGTCCGGGTTGTAGTGGCGGAACGCAAGCGGGTTGTCGCTTTCGGGCCCCTCGAATTTGATCGGGGCAATATCGGCAAAAAACGGATGTGTCATGGCATGGCCTTCAGGGTTGGATAGGACTGTGCAAACGCTTCATAGGCGGCCTCATAGGCGCCCTGCAGATCCGCACGGGGTTCGATGGTTTGCGAGACCGGCGGTTTGGTCATCACCGTCTCGGGGGCGGCACCGGTGATGCCGCAGATGGCCAGACGCGCCGCGCCCAGCGCCGCGCCGAACTCGCCGCGTTGGGGCAGATCGACCGGCATGTTCAGCACCGTGGCGAGCAGTTCGATCCAGTAGCGCGACTGCGCCCCGCCGCCGATGGCAAGAACGCGATCCAGCCGCGCCCCGGTGGATTTCAGCGCTTCAAGGTTATCGCGCAGCGCAAAGCTCACGCCCTCCAGTACAGCCCGCGCCAGATCGCTGCGCTTGGTCCCGATCGAAAGGTTGATGAAAGAGCCGCGCACCGCGCTGTCATTATGCGGCGTCCGCTCGCCCGAGAGGTAGGGCAAAAAGCGCACCGCTCCGGGTTCGGTAATGCTATCGCCCAGTTCAGCGGTCAGCTCGGCGGGTTTCACACCCGTCACGCTGGCCAGCCAGTTCAGGCAATCCGTTGCCGCCAAAATCACGCCCATCTGGTACCACGTACCGGGGATGGCGTGACAGAACGTATGCACCGCGCTTTCCGGGCTGGGCGCGAACCCGTCCCGCGCCGCCAGCAACACGCCCGAGGTGCCGAGCGACACGAACCCGTCGCCCTCGCCCAACGCACCGACACCACAGGCCGAGGCCGCGTTATCGCCGCCACCCGCCACGACCTGCACATCCGCTGGCAGCCCTAGTGCGTCGGCCAGTTCGGGGCGGATCGTGCCGACAATATCGGTGCCTTCGATCAGGTCGGGCATCTGGTCGGCCCGCATCCCGGACCCGTTCAACAATTCCTGTGACCACTCCCGCGCGCCCACGTCCATCCAAGCCGTACCGGCACTGTCCGACATGTCCGACGCCGCGCGCCCGGTCAGCCAGTAGGAAAGATAATCCTTGGGCAGCAGCACCTTGGCCACCTGCGCGAAAATTTCCGGCTCGTTCTCGGCAACCCACATCACCTTGGGCGCGGTAAAGCCGGGAAAGACGATATTGCCGCTGATCCTAGGGAAATCCGGGTTCGCATCAAGTTTGGCCGCCTGCGCATGGCTGCGCGTATCGTTCCACAGCATGCAGGGCCGCAACACCGCGCCCTCCGCATCCAGAAGCGTCGCGCCATGCATCTGCCCCGATAGCCCGATACCACGCAGCTGCGCCATCGCCTCGGGGGCCTGCTCGACCAGCGCGGCCAGCGCCTGCTCGCTCGCGGCGATCCAGTCTGCCGGGTCCTGCTCGCTCCAGCCGGGGTGAGGATGCGACACGCTCAACCCCGCATCGGCCACCGCAACGGCGGCCCTATCAGCATCTACCAACAACGCACGAACACCCGAAGTGCCCAGATCCAGACCGACAAACATCACGAAATTCTCCCTGTGGCGGGAACTCTTTCGCGATTTAATTCCGGTGTCAAATTAAAAAGAGTAAAGGCGGCGGGATTCCGACCTCTTTCATCCTTGGCCTTCGCCGCTCCCCGGAGTTCCCTCCGCAGCTCCGGCCCCATGCACATTGGCCGCAAGCGCTACACAAGGCACCGTGATGATGGGGGAAATCCCGGTCAGACGATACATCTGCCCGGCCGAGCGAAGCACCGGATGACGCCCTTCCGCAACCAACGCGACAACAAAGGCGAGAATCGTGCTGATCGCCCCGCCAATCGCGATACTCAGCCCGCGTATGTCCGTCACGGGACGTTCCGGCCTCTGCGCCGGCTCCAGCACGACCAGCCGCTCCGACTGCCGCTGCACCTCAAGATCGACCCCGATCTGGGCCTGCCCCCGCCGCTGCGCTGCCAGCGCGAGCTCCTGCCGCAGCCGCTGCTGTTCACGCTCCAGTTCGCGCGTTTCCGCCCGGCTGGCTGTCGCCGTGACGGCCCATTGCGCCTCCATCGCGGCCAGCTCTGCACGCAGCGCGTTTTCAGCCTGCATCAGAAAATGCAGCGTCGCACGCGCCTCACCGATGCGCATGGCGACACTCTGCCCGATCAGCCGGTGCGAAAATTCCTGCGCCATCAGCCGTGCCAGTTCCGGATGATCCATCCGCGCCTCGACGACCACAACCGCCGACGCGCCCGAAGCGGCGGTAAGCCTTATATCGATCCGCTTGCGCAGGCGCTCGGTCAGCGCCGACATCGAGGTTTCATCATCTCTGGCGAATAACCCGTAGGCATTGATGACTTCCGCCAGTGAGGTTTCGCTCTGCACCTCGCGCGCAAGCTGCGGTACATGCCGCAACAAGGGCTCGCCCACCGTGGTCGCGGCCAGTTCCTGCGCCACTTTCGGCGGCACGATCTGCAATACCTCGCGCGCTTGATAGACCGGCCTTTGACCCAGCCCGAAGCCAATAGAAAGCGCCAACCCAAAGATCATTACCGCCAGCATCAGCACCCAGCGACGCGCAATCATGTCCAGCATGTCATCAAGCGTTGAAAGCTGCCCCAACACCCTTTCGCGCCCCCTGTCCATATCGTTCAGCATCCGCGATCACGCATAGGCTGGTGCGGGGCCGGTCTGGCGCGCGCGGTTAAGAATCACGCCAAGTATCCGCGCCTGCCCTTCGAGACGCCGTTCGCATTCGGCGATATGCTGCGGCAGGGTCCGCGTACCATCCGCAACCAGCAGCACCCCGTCGACCTGCGGCAGAAAGGCCAAAAGATCGTCGCTTTCCAGAACCGGTGGCATGTCGCAGATCAAGACGTCCGGCGTCAGCTCATCCATCAGCTTGCCGATGGCCAGCGCGCAGTTTTCACCGTGCAGCAGGTGCGACGCCTGCGGCGCCGGCCCCGATGCCGCCGCAACGGCAAAGGCATCGTCGGCACGTTTCACATGCGCCCCAGCCCCCGATGCGCCGCTCAGAAACCCTTCCATATCCGTCCCCGGCATGCCCAGCGCAGTGGCCAGCCCCGGCCGGTAAAGGTTGAGATCAAGCAGGACCGTGCGGCTGCCCGGCACCCCGGACAGGCTCAACCCCAGTTGCAGGGCCGAGAACGTTGCGCCGCAGCCCCGCGTCGGCGCGGCAATGGCCACCCGGTTCCAGGCATTGCTGCGCAGCGTTTTCAGCAGGCTGGTGCGCAGGTGGTTGAACGACAGGCGCACCGGGTCATTTTCGCCGGTGTTCCGAGCTTCATCCACGATGCGCCGCGTCACCGACGGCACCCCCGGCAGCCCGCGCCACGCATCCGCCTGCACAAGGCTTGAAGACAGGTGCGAAAAGGCCTGCAGCAAGGGTCTTTCGTTTGATCCCTCACGGGATGCTCCCGCACCGCGCCCCGATCCCTCGATCAGGCGCAACTGGGCCTTCCCGCGCTTTGCACCGAACAACCCGTGCGATTTCGGCTCGGGCAGGTCCCGATACAAACCGTCCAGACGGGAATCGACCCCGTCGCGGTCCTGGTCATCACTCATTTCAGCCCCTCTTCAAACCCGCGAACCCATCGCCCCGAATTCCTGGCGTCCGCTCAACAAGAATAATTTCGTTCAATTTCTTGCAACTCGACCGGCAATCGCTGCGCCGGGGGAAACAGGCGGCCAGCGGCGTCCGCCCGGCAATGCCGGACCGGCGATGGACCGGGCGGGATAATAACTCATCCCCACCCATTCGGACGTCGAGACACCGATACCTGAAGAGGCACCAATACACACACCTCGCCGTCCCTTACCCATATCCACCGCCAAACGCTCCTGACCGCCCGCCCAGACAATGCCTGGCACCCTGGCTGCCCCCAGACAGGTTTACTCGTTACTTTCACACATGGCGCAGGCCCAAAAACACGAACCCTTGCCGCGACAGACCGGCCCCGACCGCGAAACTAGGAAACACCGCATTTGGCAATTTGCATCACAACGCCCGGGTATCCGATCTGTCACGAATGACTTTACTCCCGCTGCTGCCGAGGGCCGAATAAAACAGATTGTTTCCAAATCGCATTTGTTGATTTCATTGGATTTTCCTAATTTCGAGGGAACCAATCGAAATGTGTGAAGCTCATTGTTCACGAACAAGCAAAAACGGCGCCCCTAGGGGACGCCGCTGAACCGGATCTGGCCCGGCTGATTCCGGTAGAATCGCCTGTCAGGCTGCGCGATGCATCGCCAGAGCCGTATCGAACATGCGGTTCGAAAAACCCCATTCGTTGTCATACCAGCTAAGCACGCGCACCAGCCCGCCATCGCTCACGCTCGTCTGATCCGTGGCAAGGATCGAGGAATGCGGGTTGTGATTGAAATCCGACGAGACCAGCGGCAGGTCCGTGGTCGTCAGAATCCCCTTGAGAGGTCCGCTCTGCGCCGCGTCACGCACCGCGCTGTTGATTGTTTCGACCGTCGCGGCCTTACCCGGCACGAAACAAAGATCGACGACCGAGACATTCGGCGTCGGCACCCTGATCGCGGATCCGTCGAGCTTGCCCTTCAGATGTGGCAGGACAAGACCCACCGCCCGCGCCGCACCGGTCGAGGTCGGGATCATGCTCAGCGCCGCCGCCCGTGCGCGGTAAAGATCCTTGTGCGCCGTATCCAATGTCGGCTGATCACCGGTATAGGAATGGATTGTGGTCATATACCCGGTTTCGATCCCGAAAACGTCGTCCAAGACCTTAGCCACCGGCGCTAGGCAGTTCGTCGTGCAAGAGGCATTCGACACGATGGTATCCGCCGCCGTCAACGTATCGTGGTTCACACCATAAACGATTGTCTTGTCCGCGTCGCTCGCCGGGGCCGAACACAGCACCTTGGCGCTGCCGTTCTCAAGATGCGCGCTGGCCTTTTCCTTGCTGTTGAAAACCCCCGTGCATTCCAGCGCGACGTCCACGCCTTCCCACGGCAGATCCGCCGGGTTGCGATGCGCGGTGACGCGGATCGGGTGGCCATCGACAACCAGATGGTCGCCCTGCACCGAGATCTCGACATTCAGATGCCCGTGCACTGAATCGAACTGAAGCAGGTGTGCATTGGTCTCGATCGGCGCCAGATCGTTGATCGCGACGATCTCCACATCGTCACGCCCGGACTCGATCCAGGCGCGCAGGACGCAGCGGCCGATGCGTCCGAATCCGTTTATGGCAAGTTTCACGGCCATTTAAACCTCCAGGCGTGTGTGTCGACGTTGAACGCTCAGTTAGCGCTAACGACGCCATAGCACGAAGCTGTCCGGAAATCCAACCTGCCGTGCCCGCGAATTGTCGCAAGGGGCGAAATCGGTAACTTAAAGCAGATCGTCGATGGAAATTGCACCAGTGAAACCGGCAAGCTCGATGGTATCGCCGCCCCCGTATTCGATCAGTGTCGAACCCGACAGCGTCGTGATGCGCACGTCATCGGCCGATACACCCAGCAGCTTTATCCGGTCCACGCCGCCCTCGAAATCTTGGATCACGTCCTGGCCGTCCCGCTCGGCAAAGACGAAACGGTCCGGGCCGCCCTCACCGTAAAGATCGTCGTTCCCGCGCCCACCGAGGATGACATCCCGGCCACCGCCACCATGGATCTCATCATCGCCGGATCCGCCATCAAGCCGGTCGCGCCCACCCCCACCGTTGATGCGGTCATCTCCGGCGTTGCCCTTCAGATCATCCTTGCCACCGTCGCCGTCGATCCGATCATTGCCCTTGTCGCCCTTGATCGTATCGCCCTGCTTGCCGCCCGAGATCATATCGCGGCCACCGCCGCCACGCATGACATCAAGCCCCTTGCCACCATCCATCCGGTCATTGCCGCCGCCACCCTTCACGGTGTCATTGCCGCCGCCGCCGCTCATGTCGTCATTGCCACCGTTGCCGACCAGCGTATCCTTGCCTTTCTGGCCAACGACCGTGTCCTTGCCGCCACCGCCGCGCAGCACATCGGCACCCTGACCCCCGTCAAGCTCATCCTTGTTGCCGCCACCTTTCAGGACGTCGTTGCCACCTCCGCCGATGAACATATTGGCGCTGCCGTCCCCGATAAAGGTATCGTTCTGCGACCCGCCCCAAAGACCCTCGATGCCCGTCACATCGTCGCCGACCAGCAGCTTGATATCATTTGCCCCGGTGCGCAGATTATAGGTCATCGCAACCGAACTGCTGGTCAGGTCGATCACATCCTGCTTGGAAACACGCCCATCGAAACGGTTCACCGCGTCGGTCAGGATGATGTTGGACCCGCTCGACCCACCGATCACCTTTTCGATGCCTGAAAACGTCCCAACGGCGCCCTGATCGACCTTGACGAAATCGATCTGGAAATCGTCGAACTCGTCATCGTCGATACCCGGCAGCACCCGTGCCAGATCCTCGGCACCATTGGCAAAGCTCGCCTGCGCCTCGAGCACGTCCTGCGGGGTCATGGAAACGCCACCGAACATCCGTGCCTCCGTGCCGTCGCTCTCCTCGACCCCGTCGCCGTCCTGATCTCGTTCAAGCCAGCGCGGCACTTCGTCGACAAAAGTTGCGTCATAGGTGCCCGCGCCGAAATCGATTGTCACGACACCGTCGACCGTCCCGAAGTCGAGCGTGTCGAAATCCGCCCCACCCAAAAGCGTCTTGTTGCCAAGCCCCACAACGATGGTGTCATCCCCCGCCCCGCCAGAGGCAAGATCGTTGCCCCGGCCGGTGACCAGCACATCGTCCCCACCGTTGCCGTAAATCTCGTCGTCGCCGTCACCACCGGACAAGAGGTTGTTGCCACTGCCACCTTGAAGAATGTCATCCGCGCCGGTCCCGATCACGTTTTCGATGGATTTAAGCGTATCGCTCCCGAAGGCCCCCGTCGCCGTGCCCGCGCTCAGGTTCACTTCGACGCCGGTGAACACATCGGCGAACAACTCGCCCTCCATGCCACCCGGCCGCGCCCAGACGTATGAGGCCGTATCGCTGCCATCGCCCCCGTCGAGGTTGTCGTTACCCGCGCCACCATGCAAAAGGTCGTCGCCGTCACCGCCCTTCAAGTCGTCATTGCCGGTGCCGCCATAAATCTTGTCGTTACCGCCGGCCCCGTCGATATCATCCGCACCCCCGCGCCCGATCAACTGCTCGTCACGCTCGCTGCCGGTGATAGCGTCATTGTAATCCGTCGCGATCAGCTCTTCGAAATTCTCAAGAGTCATGCCGACCTGATCAGAGTTATTCGTCACGACGCCCTTGAAAGACTCGACCGTGCCCGCTGCAAGATCGGCAACGATATAGGACTGGAAACTCGGATCGAACGAGATCCGGTCATACCCACCTCCCCCGTCCGCATGGCCCCTGAACCGCAGGATCTGGAGGAGATCGCTATCCGCCCCCATAAAAGCACGGTTTTCTTTCGAGGTGTCGCCAAAGATCGCGTAATCCTCCCCGGCCATGCCACGGAAAATACCGCCGCCCTTGCGGAAATCGCCCGTGTCATTGCCATCGCCCGCCGACACATCGGCAAAACCGTTTTCGCCGTCGAACCGGTCATCCCCGCCCATCAGATCGAAATAGGCAGTCTGGCTTCCGCCCGGCGCGTAAATCGCATGGTCCGCGAAATTCCCAAGCGAGATGGTTTCGACACCGTAAGGCTTGATCGAGAAGAACGCGTTGCTGGTGTTGCGCAGGTCATCACCCTCGACCGAGGTGCTGAACGCCTTGAGCGTCAGCGCGATGGCGCTTTCCACCTTGTAGAACCAGCGCGCCTCTCCCACCGCATCGAGCGACATGGTGTCGGAGCCGTTCCCGCCGTAGACTTGCAGCGCGGTAGATCCCCCCTCGACACTCTCTACAAGGATAAGGTCGTCATCGTCGCCGCCATAGATATTCTGCGTCCCGCCGGTATGGATCGTGTCATTGCCCCCGGCCCCGTGGAGCATCCGCGCGCCCGGATCGCCGTAGAGCACATCGTCCTTGTCCGAGCCCATGAACCCCTCGACCTCGACCGTGTAATCGCTCGTGATTTCCTTGCCCGCGTCATCGAACCGGATAATCCTGTGCTCGCCCGCGCGGATCTCCACCGGGCCGCTGTCCTCAATATCGCTCATGTAATCCTTGAGCGTCTGAAGGATGCGCGGGTCGTCGCTCTGATCGCTGACGTCGAACTTAATGGTGTTGGCACTGCTCGTGTAGGACACCACGTCATAACCGTCGCCCCCGAGGTACAGATCGCTGACCCCGGCCTTTGCCGCGCTGCCCGAGATCATCACGTCGATATTGCCGCTGCCCGCCATGATCACGTCACGACCCGCGCCGCCGACGATGTAGTCGTCCTCGCCCCCCGCATCGATCATGTCATCTCCACCCCGGCCCGAGATCACGTCGATCCCGTCGCCGGTATAGATTGCGTTGGCGTCATCGTTGCCTTCGACCTCGTGGTTCTGACCGGCGGTCACGATCACGTTCTCGATGGAGGTCAGCGTATCGCGCCCCTGCCCGAAAGCGGTGCCAGCCAGCAGGCTGACCACCATCTCGCGGTTTGCCCCCGCCAGCACCTGAAAGGTATCACTTCCCGCGCCGCCATTCGCCTCGTCATCGCCCAGACCGGGCAGCAACAGGTCATCGCCATCGCCACCGTTCAACTGATCATCTTCGGTCGACCCGAAAATCTGGTCATCCCCGCCGAACCCGTTCGCCACGTGCAACCCGTTGACCGGCGTGCCGTCGGAATTGAGGAACATCAGATTTTCCTTGTCATCCCCATTCAGGGTCGACCCGCCGATAATCGCTTCCTTCAGCTGCTTGCCGGTAAAGGAAATATCCGTGAAAACAACGTGATCCCCGTCATCCATCGCAACCAGTTCGTCCACGCCCGTGCTGTTTTCCGCATCCGAGGGCTTTAAGTGGCTGACGATGATATTGCCGCTGTCAGGATCACGCGACAGCCCGTATTCGGTGAAGCTCGCCGCGAAATAGAACATGTCATTGCCCGTGCCGCCGTTTAGGATGTCCGAACCGTCCCCGGCAATCAGGATGTCATTGCCGCCATGGCCGAATATCTTATCCCGGTCACCCAGCGCGTCGAGAATATCGTCGCCGTTATCGCCTTCCAGCACATTGGCGACATCATTACCCCAGCCAGTCGGACCCTTGTCGGGCGTGCCGACCACATCGCCAAAGTATGCGTTCTCGGCCACGTCGAGGAACGGGATCGCGCCCAGCGCGTCTATCGCATATTCCAGCAGGAAGTCCTTCAACGGCTGGAGCAGGCTGTCCATCTTTTCCAGCAGGTCGAAGGACGGGATCAAGGCATCGAACAGCTCCTGCGCCTTGTCCAGCACCGTGTCGAGCTTCAGGGTCTCCATGATAAAATCGATGACCGGATCGACGATCAGCCCCACCAGCGCGTCGACCGCATTCAAGAGCGGCATGATCGGGTCGATCAGAACAGCTGCCGCATCCAGCGGTTTCTTGAGCACTTCCAAGGCCTTGTATATCGCCTCCATGTCGATGAACTGGCCAAGGATTTTTTCAAAATTGATATCTTCGAAAATCGCGACGAAATCGTCGATCTCGGCCATCATGTCGTCGAAGACGGTTTTCAGACCTGCGATCAACTCATTGCGCGCCTGCAACTGTTTTTCGACCGCCGTGTTCAGCGCGGTGAACTCACCCTTCCACGCGACGTTGTCGGTAACCGTCGCAACCGCCAGCGCAACCTTGAAGTTATTCAGCGCCTCCATCGTGATTTCCACCTGCCGCGTTTGCAAGGTGATGCTGTCGCGGGCAGCCTTTACAACGACCGAGGCGTCTTTCAGGCCGGTCTCGACATTCTCGTAAAGCTTCTTGTTTCCGCCCGGCGTAAGATCAGACGTATCTTCCTTCTCGCTGATCGCATCCATTTTCTTGTCGACTTCCTTGACCGGCTTTTCGACCCGGTCAAGAACGCGCTGCAACGCCTTGGTCGGCGTTTTTAGCGGAGAGATAAATCCGACAACCGTCAGCACTTTGTCGATGTAATAGACTGAGTTCTTTGTATATTCGACTGACTTCTCGGTCTTCTTGTAATGGCCCGCGACCGTCGATCCCACCGTCATCCCGCGATCTAGGTATTTGGTTGCGGTCCCCAGCGTATCGAGCCTGTCCAGATGCGCGGCAGAGTTCTTCAGATAGAGATCAAGCTGGGTGCCCATGATAAAATTCCTCGATAAAATGCGCTAAAATCGCGACTGGAAATGTAGAAAATTGCGAATTCGATACACTTGGACGCCGGGAAAATTCACCATGGACCGCGACAATATTAGCCCCCTAATATTCCGACATGCGGCGGTCACAAACGACTTCGGCCCGGGCTCAAAAGCCTCGCAGGATGCCGAAATATGGCGCCTGTTTAGAAAGCTAAGGGACAAGGGTCTGTGAAACGTATCACAGTCGCTCCGCATGCAAACAATTTTTTGCTCAAAACTGCTGAAATCCCGACCTGCGCGCCCGGCACGCTTTTGCAGAGGGGCCGAAAGGCTATAACGAAAAGACTGCCGCCCCGCCCGCGAAAGGCTCTCACATGACAACGAACCGAATAAGAATGCGCCACCTGCGCTGTTTCCTCGCGGTCGCGCAGCACGGCACAGTGACGGGCGCGGCCAATGCGCTCGCGACGGTTCAGCCCAGCGTCTCGCGCTCGATCCGCGAATTCGAGGATGAAATGGGCATGGTTCTTTTCGACCGCACCCCCACCGGACTGTCCCTGAACGCCGCCGGCAAGACGCTCTTTGCCTATGTCGCCAACGGTATGAGCCAGCTTGACCGGGGCGTCGACGCATTGCAGCAGCGCACGTCGGAAAAACGCGTTACCGCCTACGTGCTGCCCAATGTGGTGAGCGTGGTGATGCCCGGCGCGGTGCGCCGCTTCAAGGAACTTCACCCCGAGGTCGATCTACGCTTTCTTCCGAACACTGGCGGGGGCTTGCAACAATATCTCGCCAAAGGCGACGTGGATTTCGGCTTTGGCCGGTTGCTGGCCGCCAAACACATGGAGGGAATGCATTTCGAGCATCTCTTCTCTGAACCGCTCTGCTTTTTCGTGCGCGAGGGCCACCCGCTTGCCACCAGCAAATCCCTGACAATACAGGATATTGATCGACATGAGGTTATCCTGCCCAATGTCGAAACCATCATCCGCGAGGAAATCGACCGCTTTATCATCGCCGAGGGCATAAGTCGCTTCAGCAACCTGATCGAGACGATTTCCTTTGAATTCGCCCGCGCCTATCTCGCCCAGAGCGATGCGATCGTCTGCCAGCCGCTCGGCGCGATGCGGCGCGAGCTGCGAGACGGCAGCGTGGTCCGGCTCGACTTTGCGCGCGGTGAACTCGAAGGATCGGTCGGCATCACCACCCCGGCGGGCCGACAGCTTTCAGCGCCTGCGCAGCTCCTGATCGAGTCGATCCGCGAAGAAGTTCGCGACCAACAGCATAACGAAATCGATATACCCGAAACCAAATGACTATTTCGCAAAAGGCCCTCCCTTCCGTAGATTGAACAGGGAATCGCAACGGAGGGAGGACCGACGCGTTCAACCATTGCCCACAGGGCAAGATGAACCGCGCCGGCGCAGAGCAGCTTGGCAAAAGCAAAAAACATACTTTTCATCATGTTCGATCAGCTCCGGTGGGATTACCTGAGCTGCTATGGCCATGAACATCTTCACACGCCCAATATCGACTGGCTGGCCTCACGCGGGGTGCGCTTTACCCGCGCCTATATCCAGTCGCCGATCTGCGGCAGTTCCCGCATGTCCACCTATACCGGACGCTATGTGCATTCCCACGGGGCAAGCTGGAACGGCATCCCGCTAAAGGTCGGTGAGATGACCATGGGCGACCACCTGCGCAAGGCAGGCATGGACTGCTGGCTGGTCGGCAAGACCCATATGCGCGCGGACGAAGAAGGCATGGCAAGGCTTGGCCTCGCCCCCGACAGCATCATTGGCGCAAGGGTCGCGGAATGCGGCTTCGACGTCTTTGAGCGAGACGATGGCATGTTGCCTGAGGGGCCCGACGGGTCATACGATCCCGATGGTGCAAAGGAATACAACAAGTGGCTCACCGCCAAGGGCTATGAAAGCGACAACCCCTGGCATGACTTTGCAAATTCCGGGCTGGATGCGGATGGCAACGTCCTTTCCGGCTGGTTCCTGAAGAACTCCCCCGAGCCAGCCAATATCGCCGAGGAGGACAGCGAAACCCCCTATCTCACCGGGCGCGGGATCGAATTCATGAGCGATCGCGACAAGCCATGGTGCTGCCACCTGTCCTATATCAAACCGCACTGGCCCTATATCGTCCCCGAACCCTATGCGAGCATGTATGGCCCCGAACATATCCGCCCCGTCGTGCGCTCGGATGCGGAACGACAGAACGCCCATCCGATCTTCAAGGCCTTCATGGACACGAAAGTCGGTGAAACCTTCTCGCGGCAGGACGTTCGCGAGGCGGTGATCCCCGCCTATATGGGCCTCATCAAGCAGGCCGACGACCAGATGGGTCGCCTTTTCGACTGGATGCAGCAATCCGGCCAGATGGAGGACACGATGATCGTGCTCACCTCGGACCACGGCGATTTCCTTGGCGATCACTGGATGGGGGAAAAGACCTTTTTCCACGACAGCTCGACCCGCGTGCCACTGATCATCTACGACCCGTCCGACGCGGCCGACGCCACCCGTGGCACCACCTGCGACGCGCTGGTCGAATGTATCGACCTCGCTCCGACATTCGTCGATGTCACCGGCGAAAAACCAGCCATGCACATCCTCGAAGGCGAAAGCCTCCTACCGATCCTGCACGGCACCCGCGACGACACGCTGCGCGACTTCGTGATCTGCGAATACGATTTCTCGGCCACGCCCATCGCGCATCTGAACAATATCGGCGTACGCGATGCAGTGATGTTCATGGTCGCCAACAAGAAATGGAAGCTCATCCATTTCGAAGGCGGCCATCGCCCAATGCTCTTCGACCTCGAAAAAGACCCCGATGAGCTGACCGATCTCGGCGACAGCGAGGATCATGCCGAGGTCATTGCCACCATGTATGATAAGCTCTTCGCGTGGACGCGCCGCCAGTCGCAGCGCACCACCCGCAGCGAAGAGCAGCTGATCGAGATGCGCACCAAGACGCGCCGACGCGGCGTGGTTATCGGCGTCTATGACGAAAATGACACCCCGCTGGAACTGACCACGAAATACCGGGGCCGCAAAGCGCCGGATATGAAGAGCGGTCCGAAACGCCCATAGGACACGATACAAGACCGTGGGGAGCGGTCGTTGACACCTATCTCATGAGGGAGGAAAAAATGACGAAACTGATCAGAGGACTGGCCGCGCTTGGCCTGTCCGGCGTGCTCGCGGTCTCCGCCGCCCATGCCCAAAGCAACCTGACCGCCGAAACCTCAAGCCCGGGCAACAGCCCGCACGCCTCGATCCTGCACCTAGCCGAAGTCGCCAGCGCCGCCGGTATCGCGGATCTTCAGGTGCAGGACGGCCAGACGCTGACCAATTCGGTGCTGAACGTCGCCGAGGGGCGCACCGACATTTCGGCCATGCCGCTGATCCTTGGTTTCCTGATGTCCAAAGGGCGCGGCCCCTATTCCAAACTGGGCGATGCGGGGGCTGAAAAAGCCGCCAACCTGCGCGCGCTGTACCCTTATAACGCCGGGGCTTACGGGCTGATCGCGCTGGAAAGCGAAGGTATCGACAGCTGGGACAAGCTCAAGGGCAAGAACGTCTGGAACGGCCCGCCGCGCGGCGCCGCGCTGGTCAACGCACGGCAGGCGATCTTCCTGGCCGCCGGTTTCAAGGATGGCGAGGATTACACCGGCCATCAGGCGAACTGGGGACAATTGCCGACCCTGCTGGTCGATGGCTCTATGGATGCGTTTGTCTTTCCGCTCACCTTTCCCTCGGCCCGCGCGGTGACGATGCAGGCGGCGGGCAACGTGGTGATGGTCTCCACGCCCAAGGACGTTTTCGAAAGCGAAGCCTATCAGAAAATCTTCAACGCGCCGGGGAACGTGCCAATCGTGATCGGCTGGGATGAGATGGGCTATGAGGATGGCAAGGGCATCCGGCTCCAGTCCGAGGACAACACCTTTCGCGGTCTGGGCACCGCCTTTGCCGACGTGGTCCACAAGGACATGTCCGACGAGATGGCCAAGGCGCTGACTGCCGAATACATCCGCACCATTCCGCAGCTCAAGGAAAAGACCGCCTATATGAAGAACGTCGGCGTCGGCATCCTTGATCCCAAGCTGTCGGGCTTTTGCGGCATAAACCCGGTCAAGTACCACCCCGGCGCCATCGCCGCATGGGAAGAGGCCGACGTGACCGTGCCCGACTGCGCCAAGTAGGTTTCAGCCCCCGGCCGGGCGGGAACCTTCGCCCGGCACACCCCCGTTTCGGCAAGGAGCCCGCCCATGTCATCCGAGCTGCTTTCGCCCCGACGCACCGGCCTGCGCAAATTCGCCTTCCTGCTCGGGTTCCTGCTGGTGCTTACCGGGCTGTTGAACACGATGCCCGCCTTTCCCGGCCTTGACGGCTGGGTCACCGCCACCTTTGGCGACAGCGTGGCGATCCGGCGGTTTCCCTACGAATACCTCTTTCCCATCGTCTTCGTGGTGATGATGGCCATCGTCGCCATCGAGAACTTGTTTGCCCGCGATTTCCGCGAAAATGGCAAATCCGATGTACAGGTGGTGTACGGCTTGTGCATGGATGCTGCACTGGTGGTGACGGCCATTCTGGTCGCCCTCGCCTATCTCATCGAAATCGACTCCGTCTGCCTGATCGACCAGTTCACCGGCGAACGCGCCGAGCTGATCGCCCGCGCACTTCAGGAAGAAATCGAGTTCGCCGAGACGATGGGATTGCCGCCCCCGAACTCGGTCGACGACCCAAGCTGCATCAACACGCTGGGCATCTGGATCTTCCCGCTCATGGCCTGCGCCATCGGTGTGTTTCTCGGCTATAACGTCAAGGTCTGGGGCTTTCCGCTGGTGGCCGTGGCCATACTGATCGCCAGCTATACGCTGATTACGGTTATGGTTTGGTACTTCCTCGGTGCGGACGACATCAACAAGTACCTCGTCACCAAGCTGGGCGGTGAGCCACGACAGTTGATCGACGGGCGCCCGAACATGCAGGACATCCTTGTGAACAACGCCCAAGGCTTGCTTGGCCGGTTCATGGGCATCCTGATGAACACGGTCTTTCCCTATATCGTGCTGGGCTCTCTCTTTGGCGTCTCCGCCGGGGGGCGGTCGCTGATAAAGATCGCCTTCCTCTGGACCCGTCGGCTCCGTGGTGGTCCGGCCCATGCGGCCATTGTCAGCTCCGCCCTCTTTGGCACCATCTCTGGCGGTCCGGTCGTCAACGTGCTTTCTACCGGCGTTCTGACCATCCCGATGATGCTGCGGCGCGGCTTCAACCGCACCTTCGCCGGCGGGATCGAGGCGGCGGCCTCATCCGGCGGGCAGATCATGCCGCCGGTGATGGGCGTCGCGGCCTTCGTGCTCTCGGCCATGACCATCGTACCCTATCGCGAGGTCATCATCGCGGCCTCTATCCCCGCCCTCGCCTATTTCGGCTGCCTCTTCCTCACGGTTGTATTTCAGGCGCGAAAACAAGGGATTGAGGCCGTGGGCGAGGCCACCGAGGACATGCGCCTGACGCGCGAAGACACCATTCACCTGTTGATGATCTTCCTGCCGATCATGCTGATCCTCGCCCTCCTCCTGACCCCGAAAGAGGCCGTGGGCTGCGGCCCCTTCTCGGCCCTCTGGGGCGTGACGAAAATCATCACCGAAAACGGCTGCCGCGCGGAAAACCTGCCCTGGCTGCTCGAACTGATCCAGAATTCCGCGGGCGACGCGGGATCGGCGGGATGGTGGGCCGCCGCCCTGCTTCTGATCCTGTTCTTCCTTGACCGCGAAATCCGCCGCGCGCCCGGTCAGATCGTCTCGGCGCTCGCCGATGCGGGCATCCTCGTGAGCCGCCTTTACCTGATGTTCCTAGCCGTTTCGGTGATCGACTTCTGCCTCAACTTCACCGGCCTTTCCAACTACATAGCGGTCGACATCCTTGGTTGGCTGCGCAGTTCCGGCGGCGTCATCGGGGACAGCCCGCTGTTCCTGTTCGTCGCGCTTTTCGCGACGATGGTGATGGCGATCATCCTTGGCATGGGCATGCCCACGGTCCCCGCCTACATCAACGTGGCACTGTTGATGGGGCCGATGCTGGTGGGGCTGGGCATCGCGGATTTCACGGCCAACATGTTCATCTTCTATTTCGCCGTGGCCTCGGCGATCACCCCGCCCGTTGCCGTCGCCGCCTTTGCCGCGTCGTCCATCACCGGGGCGGATCCGCTGCGCACCGGGTTCGCCGCGGTCAAGGCCGGGGTCGTGATCTTTGTCATCCCCTTTATCTTTGCCTTCTATCCCGAGCTTTTGCTGATCGAGGCGGCCCAGCTCAACCCGATCTCGGGCGCGTCACGGTATCTCGACGGGCTCGACGGTCAGGTACATCCCGTTCACCTTGCTTGGATATCGCTAAAGATATCCATCGCGCTCTATCTGTTGGCCACCGTTCTCGCCCGGTTCGAAACGCGGGGGATCAGCCGGGGCGAGGCCGTGCTCCGCTTGGCTTTGGCCCTGCTGGTGATCCAGAAAGAGCCGATGCTGAGCGGGGCTGGCATCGCTCTCACGCTTCTGGTTCTGGGCTGGCACCGCTGGAAGGCCGCTGCGCCGGGGCGGCGCGAGGAACATGGGGCGGTCAGCGCGAAAGAGGTCTGATCACTCTTTGCGGCAGGCTCTTCCCGGCTGGGCCAGACCCGTGCCGAAAATCGGATCGGGGCCGGAAACCCCGAGATCACGCGCGCCGTCGCTAAGCCAGTCGCGCAGCTTGGCCGCATCGCCAAGCCCCGAGGCGACCGGGTCGGCGGCGATGATGGATGTCACGAAGGGCGCGGCAATCGAAGTGCCAGACAGGTACTTGCCCTCGCCCTGTGGCACGAAGACGTCGACACCCGGTGCCGCGATATCAATATGCCGGCCTTCGGGGGCTTTTTCATACGGTTTCAGCGCCGCATCGACCGCCGTTACCGCGATGGTCTGCTTGAACGCTGCCGGATAGCGGGGTGGCCCCTCGCGCCCTGTGTTGCCAGCGGCGGCAACAATCACCATCCCGCGCGCGGCGGCGGCCTGCAAGGCGCGGTCGAGGATCTTGTTAT
The DNA here is from genome assembly GCA_018223035.1 of Paracoccaceae bacterium. Taxonomy (GTDB): domain Bacteria; phylum Pseudomonadota; class Alphaproteobacteria; order Rhodobacterales; family Rhodobacteraceae; genus Heliomarina. The sequence goes on along the minus strand of JAAEZD010000007.1, from coordinate 31,034 downwards.
AGGGGCCAGCAAGGCTCACGTTCACAAGACGCACGTCATTGGAACGGAGCCAGTCGACGGCACGAACCAGCGTATCAACACCAGCGGCGGGCGATTTCCCTTCTACCGGCCCGACGACTGCGGCGTGGAAGATATTGGCGTCCGTCAACCGCCCCGGACCGCCGATCAGTTCCGCAATGGCGGTGCCGTGACCACTGACCCCGCCGTCACCTACGAATTGCTTGCGCGTGATATTCGCGCGGGCGAGCCCTGCCTCATCGGCGGCAATGTCGGTATCGATGATCCCGATCGGCACCTGCGCCGCGCAGCCCTGCTGCGGCCAGCCGATCAGCCCGTTTGCATATTCACGACCCGTCGGCAGTTCGGCGGGCGGCGGCGCCCGGTAGGCATGGTTGACGCCTGCCGTTACCTCCGGCTCGAGCGTCTCCATTTCGCCAATGGCCTCTTTGCCGGTGACACCTTCTGGCAGGCGAAAGACCAGCATTTCCTCACCGATGCCGGTCAGGTTCTCGCGGCTCAGCAACTCATAGGCCGGAGTCGCCGCGATCAGGCGGTCCGCCGTTGCGGCGTCACCGGCCAGAACCACAAGGGTTGTTGTGTTGTAAAGATCTCCTGCATCCGCCGCGATGAATTCGGGCGCGGGAGGGTCCAGAACAAAGGTCTGTGCAATGACCGGGGCGGCCAGGAAAAGGGAGAAAGTAAAAAGGGAAGAACGGATCATATCTCAATCCTTTGCTGAAATCGGTGAAGCATTTCACATAATCGAAATTTTTTTGCCCTCGCGGATGAACCGATCGGGCATATTATGCGACCAAGGAACAAGGGCAGCAGTTTCGCCCATGCTCAGACAAGGACACAGCCAATGGCCACGCATCAGCCGAGACCCAGCGACGAAGACCTTCTCGACTATATCGCAGGGCGCAGTTCTGCGGAGCAGACGCAGGAAATCGAAGCGGCGGCAAAGGCGGATGACGAACTTGCGGCCGATATCGCCCTGATGCAGGCCGCCCGGGGCGTTCTTGGCGAGACCACGCAGGAGAACGCGCCCGGCGCGCTCGGATGGGCACGGCTGGAACGTCAGATCGACGCTGAGGGCAAAACCGCGCCCGTATTGTCGACGCGCCCCGTCTGGCAGATCGCGGCGGCCAGCGCGGTGGCGGCGATTGCGCTCTGGCAGTTCGTGGCCGCACCGCTGGTGATGCCGGACGGCGAAGCTCGATACGAAACCGCGACCGGCAGCACGGCGGATGGCCCTGCCCTGACTGTGGCCTTTACCACCAGCGCCACCGAAGCCGAGATCCGCGCCCTGCTCGTCGAGACCGGCGGCCAGATCATCAGCGGGCCCAGCGCGCTGGGGTTGTGGCGTATCGGGTTCGCGGATGACACCGCCCGCGATGCCGCGACCGAGCGGTTTTCGCAAAGCGGCGGGATCGTCGAAAGCACACAGGCAGACTGAATTCGACCTCATGGTGTTTCGCCTTTCGTAAGGCAGTGCATCAGGAGCTTTTTTGCGTGGTGGATACGGGTCTTGACGGTCCCGACCGGCACGCCTTCGACTTCGGCGGCCTCGGGATAGGTCAGGTCCTCGAAGAAGGTCAGCCGAACCACCGATTTCTGCGCCGCCGTCAGCTTTTCCAGACAGGCACGAAGCCGCGCCGCCTCGCTGGTCGCCTCGATCACCGCCAGCGCCGAGGGGGTTTCATCCGGCACGGTATCATCCGGCGTTTCGCGCAGGGTCATGCGGGTCGACCGGCGGATACGGTCCACCGCCTTGTTACGTGCAATGCCGTAGATCCAGGTCTTGACCGATGACTGTCCCTTGAAACGGTCGGCGCGGCGCCAGACCTCCATGAACGCGTCCTGCATCACGTCGGACGCCTCGAACGCATCACCCAGTTTCATGCGGACAAAGTGGTACAGCCCGGCCTGATGCCGTTCATAGAGTTCCTTCATGGCGATCCTGTCTCCGCGACCGATCCGCGCCACCAAGTCTACATCTGTCACCGGAACCTCCCACAGGTCTGGTTTCACATCTTTTCGCATCGCGACTGCGACAAGCAATTAACGAAAATGACCCCGCCGGCATACCATGTCGGCGGGATCTGCGTCGCCCCAAAGATTTCGGGGCGACCGGGGGGCTCTTTATCAGGCGAGGAAGCTGAAATCATCTGCGCCGAATTGATTGAGGCTCTGGTTTTCGAAGATCATCGTGCCGCTATCCAGTTCGAGCACGACATCGTCGCCAACCTGACTGAGGTGTTCCTGAAGTTCCGCGAAGTTCGCCGCATCCTCGCCGATCTGGACGCTATCGACACCCTGTTCGAAATCCGTGACGCGGTTGATGCCCGTGCTGAAGACAAAGACATCTTCGCCTTCGCCGCCGATCAGCACATCGTCACCGCTGCCGCCGTTCAGGACGTCATTGCCCGAGCCGCCGACCAGACGGTCATTCGTGTTACCGCCGGTGATGACGTCATCGCCTTCGCCACCGTCGAGGTACAGCCTGGCCTTTTCCCACAGGTCCTCGGTCGCCGTGATGATATCGTTACCGGCACCGCCGTTGATTTCGATCTTTTCGGTCTTGGAGATATCGAGCGTGAACTGACCGAAATTTGTGCGGGCAAAGTCAAAGGATTTACCATCGCCGGAGAGCTCAAAAACATCGTCGATGCCCGAGCCGTTGACGACAGCGGTATCCTTGCCCTTGCCACCGTTCATGATGTCCGAGCCGTCGCCGTTGTTCCAGATCATCGTGTCGCGGCCACCACCACCTTTCATGATGTCCGCGCCCTTGAAGCCCATAAGTACGTCGTTACCGCCATTGCCTTTCAGCACGTCATTGCCATCGCCGCCGGTGATCTGGTCATTCCCTGCGCCGCCAAAGAGTTTCAAGTCGATGAGATCCTGAAGCCCTTCGCCGCCGGTGATGACGTCATCGCCACCCTGACCGCGCACCACCAGTTTTTCAGTGTTCGAGATATCGATGGTGAACTGGCCGAAATTGGTGCGGGCGAAATCGACCGTGCCATCTTCGCCGGCCTTGATCTCAAAGACATCGCCGCCGCCGTCGGAGCCGTTGACCACAGCTTTGTCCTTGCCCTTGCCGCCGTCCATGATGTCCGAACCATCGCCGTTGTTCCAGACCATCGTGTCGCGACCGGCACCACCAAGCATGGTGTCGTTGCCCCGGAAACCGACCAGAACGTCATTACCTTCGCCGCCATCAAGAACGTCGTCGCCATCGCCGCCGGTGATCCGGTCGTTACCTGCGCCACCGTGCAGTTCGAGCTTGATCAGATCGGCAAGGCCTTCGGCACCGGTGATGATATCGTCACCGCCACCACCGTTGACTTCCATCACTTCGGTGGTGCCGATATCCAGCGAGAAGGGCCCGAAATTGACCCTTTCGAACAGCACGCGACCATTTTCGCCCGTGCCGATTTCAAATTCATCGCCCGCAGTATCCGACCCATTGGCTTCGGCGGTGTCATAGCCTTCGCCGCCTTCCATGATGTCGGAGCCGTCGCCATTGTTCCAGATCATCCGGTCATCGCCGGCGCCGCCTGCCATTGTGTCGTTGCCCCGGTCACCGATCAGGACATCATCGCCCTCTTCGCCAAGCAGCGTGTCTTCGCCCTCGCCTCCGCTCACCTTGTCATCGCCGCCACCGGCCAGAACGAGGTCATCGCCTTCGAACGCGTCGATGGCTTCGGGCAGTTCGTTGCCGAGGATCAGATCGTCACCGTCGGTGGCGCCTTCGGGATTTGTCACATTAAAATCGGTCATCTCTAAATCTCCATTTCGAGGCTGCACTACGCCTTTCTGACGTCGCTAATCCTCGGTCGTTTGGGTCAGACCTTTGGTTCAAAAAAAACTTTGCCTAATGAAAATCATTTGCCTGAAAAAGCGGGCGCGCCGCGACATGGGCGCGCCCTGTCAATCACTTGACCACGTGCCAGACACCGCCGACGCCGTCGCCGGTTATGTCGCCGGGATTGGCATCGCCTGCCCATGTGTAAAGCGGCATGCCCTTGTAGGCCCACTGGGCTGAGCCATCGCGGCGGCTGACGATGGTAAAGTCACCACTGACTTCTGCCCCGTCCTTGGCGATAACCGGCGGCCAGCTAGCGGCGCAACCGTTGTAGCAATTGCTGGTGCCGTTCGTGTCCTTGTCGAAGGTATAGACGGTCATGCCGCTGTCATCGACAAGCACATCGGCGTCGGACATAGCCGGGGCCGCAAGAGAAGTCTGGGCGAGCAAAACGAAAAGCGCGCCCGAGGTGAAAACCTTGAACATTATTGAACTCCTAAGATCACTTGACCGGTCCTCGACCGGTTTCTGGCATCCGCTGGCATCAAGGAGGTCTCATCCCCTTTCGCCGTCCTGCCGGATGCGGGGCGACTGATCTTTACCATGCGTTGTACCAAGCGTTGTCGCCCGCGTTGTAGTCGGCTCGCGCAAGCGTTGTTTTATTGATTGGCATGACACCGGAAAGCGTGCGGCGTGCCAATCCAATCCAGCCCATGAGAGGCCGATTGCACTGTCTCTTCTGCCTCTCGCAGAACTGATCGATCCCTTGAAATTACCGGTGATCGCCTCTTGGTTCTCCCCGCATGGTAGGACATAAGGGCAACGTGTTAACCGGAGGAGTACACATGAGTTTCTTCAAAATTCGGACCATCGCCCTGACAGCCGCCTTCGCTGGCTTCGCGGGCACGGCTGCGTTTGCGCAGACCGAGGTCAAGATCGGCTATGCCCTGGCACCCACATCGCATTACGGCGTCGCGGCCCAGAAATGGCAGGAAGTCGTCGAAGCCGAAACCGATGGCAAATTCGCATTCCGCCACTTTCCCTCCTCGGGTCTGGGTGGCGAACGTGAAGTGGTCGAAGGCCTTCAGATCGGTACGGTCGAGGCAACGATCGTTTCCACTGGCACCCTGTCGAACTTTGTGCCCGAAACCGGCGTGACCGACATTCCCTTCCTGTTCCGCGATCTCGGCCATGCGCGCCGCGTTCTGGACGGACCGATCGGGCAGGACATCCTGTCGAAATTCGACGATGCAGGACTGGTTGCGCTGGCATGGGGCGAACAGGGGTTCCGCCACATCACCAATAACCGCAACGCGATCCACACTCCCGAAGACGTCGCGGGCATGAAGCTGCGCACGATGGAAAACCCCGTCCACCTCGCCGCTTTCAACGCGCTTGGTGCCGCCCCGACCCCGATGGCATGGCCCGAAGTGATCAGCTCGCTTCAGCAGGGAACCATCGACGGACAGGAAAACCCGCTTTCGGTGATCGTTTCCGTCAAGCTGGACGAAGTGCAAAAGTATCTGACGCTCTCCGGTCACGTTTATTCGCCGGCGATGCTGCTCGTCTCCAAGCCCTTCTGGGAAGGTCTGAGCGACGAGGACAAGGCAGCGTTTGAAAAAGGCGCCACCGAAGCGGTTGTCGCCATGCGCGCTTTTGTCGACGATGTCGAACAGAGCGGTGTCGAAACGCTGAAAGAGCGTGGCATGGAAGTGAATGAGCTTTCCGCCGACGAAAAGGCTGCGTTCCGCGCATCAGTCGAGGAAGCCTATGAAGGGTATTACGACCAGTACGGCCAGGAGCTGATCGACAGCATCGCCGCTACCGAGTAATCCACACGTCCCGAAGCGGACCGGCGTTCCCGACGCCGGTCCGTCTTTTTCACGAGAGGGATCATGCATAGAGCTGAACGTGTTTTCGTGGCGGTGAATGCCGCCGTGGTCATAGGTTGCCTTGCCGCGATGGCGCTGATCGTCGGCGCGAATATCGCCCTGCGCTACACCACGAACCATTCGCTTTCATGGTCCGACGAAGCCGCCCGCTACCTGATGATCTGGATGACGTTCCTTGGCGCCGGGCTGGCCCTGCGCACTGGCGGTCATGTCGCGATCTCAAACCTTCAGGATCTGGTAAGCTCCCGCAAGCGGATGATCCTGCGCAGCGTAATCCTTTTGATCCTGCTAGTCTTTTTCGCCTACATGGTACAGGTCGGCTGGGAATACATGCAGCGGAGCCAATACCAGAAGACACCGGCGCTGCGGTTGTCATTTCAATACATCTATGCCGCGATGCCCGTCGGCTTTGCCCTCATGATCGTGCATCTCCTGCTGATGGCACGGGCCTTTGTCACGGCTGGCACCTATCGCGGCCTTGACGGGACCGCGGATGCGCAGCCGGGGGCCGCCAATGGTTGAGATCCTATTTATCGCCCTGTTCGGCCTCATGGTGCTGGGCGTTCCTGTCGCCTTTGCGATGGCTATTTCCGTCTTTCTGGCCCTGAGCCTTGGCAGCAGCTACCCGAACATCGTCGTGGTCAAAGAGATGTTCGCCGGGCTCGACAGCTTTCCGCTGCTTGCCGTGCCGTTCTTTATCCTCGCCGCCGAAATCATGACCGGCGGCGCGATCACTGCGACACTTCTGCGGTTTGCATCGCAGTTTGTCGGCCACCTTCGAGGCGGGCTTGGCTATGCCAACGTAATCTCCTCGACCATGTTCGCCGGGATTTCCGGTTCGGCCCTTGCCGATGCGGCCGGTCCGGGCGCGATGATGGTCCGGATGATGGAAAAGGGCGGCTATGACAAATCCTACGCCGGTGCCCTGACCATTTCGAGCGCGGTCATCGGGCCGATCATTCCGCCGTCAATCGTGATGATCATCTACGCGCTGCAGGACGAAGAAGTCTCGGTCGGTTCGTTGTTCATGGCGGGCGTCATCCCGGGGCTGCTGCTTGCCATCGGGAACCTTGCGGCGAACTGGTACGTCAGCCGCAAGCGCGACTACCGAAGCGTCGCCCCGCGCCCGTCGGGCCGCGAGATGGTTAAAACAAGCATTATCGCCATGCCGGCGATTGGATTGATCGTTTTGATCATCGGCGGAATCCGTGGCGGTATCTTCACCCCTACCGAAGCCTCGGTGATCGCAGTGTTCTATGCCCTTTTCTGCGGGATGGTGATCTACCGGTCGCTCCGGCTTCGCGATCTGCCCGCAATCATACTGCGTGCCGCGCTTGTAAGCTGTGCCGTTCTCCTGATCCTTGGCGCGGCCCGTGCCTTTGCCTGGGTTCTGATCATCGAGGGTATTCCACAATTCCTTGCCGAGACGATCATCAGCTGGGATCTGGCCCCGCTGGCATTTCTGCTGGCGGTCAACGTATTACTTCTAGCCTTTGGCCTGTTCATGGACCCTCTGCCCGGCGTGATGATCCTTGTCCCGATCCTTGCACCTATCAGCCATGCGCTTGGCATCGCACCGGACCAGTTTGCCATCGTGGTCATCGTCAACCTGACGCTTGGGCTGATTACGCCCCCGGTTGGCAGTCTGATCTTTGTGGTATCCTCGACCGTCGGCTTGAAACCCTCGGTCCTCATCAAACAGATGCCGCCGTTCTTCCTTGCCAATTTCATCGTCCTGATGATGCTTACCTTCCTTCCTGCCCTGTCGACATGGCTGCCCCGGATCAGCGGTTTCTAGGAATCCATTGCCTTGACCGGCACCTTCCCGCCGCTTGAGAGCGCGGATTGGCATAATTTAAGAGCAGTTGCGCTGTCGGCATTTGAGAGCCCGGCGAAAAATGCTGAAATCTGGGCGGCAAGCTGCTACGTATTGCAACGTAAGAGCGAATAGCACCTTCAAGACAATGACTTGCGGCCTGCTCATGACAATTCAGTACTAATATCAAGACCAATTTTACGACCTGTTTCCGCAAAGCGGAAACCAATTAGACAAATAAGTGACTTATCGAATTATGGAGTAAGAGCATGCGCCTGCGTCTCGACATTGCCGTATTATTCGCCGTTTCCGCAGCTGCCTTCATTGTTTATATCCAGATATGGAATTTTTCGACGACGGGCGCTGATACTCTTTCTCTTCTCGGTGTGCGCGAGGAATTGTCCGATCTGAAATCGCTGCTCTCTGCAAAGATACTCGCCACAACGCCCGAATTCCTTGCGGGCCCCTATTGGCGGCCCCTTTCCAACGTCTTCTACTGGGTGGCCGGCAGTGTGCGAGAAACCTGGGGGCTCACTCCGATTTTCGTTTTCGGCTTCGTGATGCACTGCCTGTTCGTTCTGCTGGGCACGAAACTTTTGATGCGCCTTGTACCCGAAATGCCCTGGCCGGTCTTCGCAAGCCTGATCTTTGTTCATCCGATAGCCGCTGACATACTGGTTGCCATTGCCCGCTATCAGGACATTCTCGGCGCCATTCTGGCCATTGCCGCCGGCTGCATCCTTTTCACGAGACAACACATCTGGCTTGCAATCGTTCTCGCTGCCGGTGCGCCGTTCTTCAAGGAGCTCTACCTTGTTGCGCCGCTTGCCATCGCGGCGGCGATATTTGTCGACGACCTACTTTCACGCCGCCCGATCCGCTTTGCCTATGTCCTTGCCGGAATCGCGCTCGCGATGCTTGCGCTTTCCTTGCGCTTTGTCGCCGGGGTCGAGTTGCCGGGCGACGGGTCGATGGGCGGCACGCTTGGGTTTCCAGCAAAGAAACTGGCCAAGATGATCCTCGCGCTGTTCGTGCCGACACCCTATTCCTATGTTTCGGGCATCATCGCCATCTGCGCCTTCGCTGCCGCGATCTATGCCTATATCCGCAGGCGACCAAGCGCCGATAATCTCATCACGCCAACCGGCCGCCTTGCTGCGCTGTACCTCGGGTTTCTTTTCGTGGGCATGTTCGCTGTCATGATCATCGTCCAGCAACTGCCGTTGCGCTCGGCCTATCTGCTGATCATTCCCGCCATCTATCTCATAGCCTTGATGCTGAAATGGCTTGTTCCTTCTTCGGCTGTACGGAATTCGATCACGATCGTGCTGGCATTCCTGTTTACCGCCAATTCCGCGTTCGTGCTTCATGACTGGAAAACATGCGACAATGTTTGGAAAGATCTGCGCTCGACAATCGAAAAGGCGGGGCCGGAACCGCTGAAGATCCAACGCACCAACATTTATTACGAGAGAGATTATCTTTCGACGGATCCGTCGTGTTTCATGCCTTATACGATAAACCCGCTGGAGCGGGATTATTCCAACGTAGACGTATCAAGCGATCTGTCTGGCCATGTGGAAATCAACGACGCGGCGGTTGAATGGGATCCGGACCAACGGTTGATCAGCTTTACCTCGCGGCAACGGCTTACTGCCAGTAGCACCGACTGAAATACATCTTCCATGGACGAACCGGCGGTATTTCCCGCCAGTCCTGAAACTTCATCAAATCACCCGAACGTTGCCCTACCCAAATGCCGATTGCGGTAACCAGAGCGACAGGGCGGGCACCAAGAGCAAGAGGATCAGCACCAGCAGGTCAAGCGTCAGGAAGGCCGCCGCGCCCTTGAAGACTTCGGACAGGGTGACAGATCGTGGCGTCACGCTCTTGATGACAAAGATGTTCAGCCCGATGGGCGGTGTGATCAGGCCGATCTCGAGCAGCTTGATGACAATCACGCCGAACCAGATCAAATCGACCCCGTAGTTCGACATGATCGGCACCGTGAAAGGCAGCGTCAGAACGAGGATGCCGATTGAATCGAGAAACATGCCGATCACGAGATAAAAAACCACAATGGCGATCATCACGAGATAAAACGGCGGGTCGAGGCTCTCGAGCCAGTCGAGTGCTAGCGGAGTAATGCGGGTCAACGAAATGAATGCCGTGAACAGCTTGGCCGCAAGTGCCACCATGAAGATCATTGCTGTCTGGCGGACCGTTTCGGACCCCGAGTCGATCAGCGCGCTCCAGTTCAGCTTTCTGCGCGCAAGGCCGATCAGAATTGCCACCACAAGGCTGACAGCCGCGGCTTCGGTCGGGGTGAATATGCCCCAGTAGATGCCGCCGACCACGATCAGGAATAGAACGCAGGCAGGCCAAAGCCCGCGGATCGCAGCCGCGCGGTCAACCACCTCGTCGAACTGCTGCCGCGGTGCATGCTGCGGCTTAAGCATACACCAGATCAAGATCGTCAGTAGAAAGCCGACCAACGACAGGAGACCGGGAATGACACCCGCAAGGAACAACCCGTTCACGGACTGTTCGGTAAAGATCGCATAGATCACGAAAAGCAGGCTTGGCGGGATCAGCGAACCGAGTGTACCGCCAGCGGCGACCGACCCTGCCGCGAGCCTTGGATGGTAGCCGTATTGCAGCATTTCGGGCACCGCGATCCGCCCCATCGCAGCGGCACAGGCGACGCTTGACCCGGTGATGGCCGAGAAACCGGCACATCCCGAGACTGAGGCCATCGCAAGCCCGCCCGGAAGCTTCCGCAACAGGATGCGCAGCGACCGGTAGAGGTCGGTCGTGATCTCGGCATGATAAGCGACATGGCCCAAGCCGATGAACAACGGGATCATGCTGAGCGGATAATTGTGCACGAAGGCAAATGTATTCGAACCGATCAGTCGCAGGGCCGGACGCATGCCGCCCAACAAATTCAGATCGCCGCCCGGCCGCCAGGAAAAGAACAACAGCAACCCGGCAACAGCGCAGGCGCCAATGGCATAGGCGATAGGCACCCGCAGGGCGAGCAGGATCAGAACGGCAGCCACGACGCAGCCGGCGAGTAATGTCGGTTCCATTGAGGCCTCCGGTCAGAAACTGCGGCGCAGATCGATAATGAACATTACGAGAAGTCGGATCAGAAACACCGCCATGCCGAAGAGAAACACGAAATGGCCAAGCCACATGGGAATGTTCAGGACACCGGAGTAATAGTCCTGGCTTTCCCAGGCCCCCAGCGCATCGCGATAAGCCGCATAGGACACCAGCGAAACGAAAGCTATCCCGACAAACTGTTCCAGAACGGCAAGCCGGTGGCGGCCGCGTTTTGCCATCCACTCGGTAAAGAGGTCGACGCTGATGTGATTGCGCGTTGCGGTCACCACACCCAGCGGCAGCAGAATAACCACCACCATCAGCTCTTTAACAAGCTGGATATCGTCGGGGATGATTGCCCTACCGATCCATCGGCTGATCACATTGAGCGTAATCAGCGCCGCCATCAGGAAAAGCCCGACGACGGCTATCTGGCCCAATGCCCGCTCCGCACGTGTCGGCGAAACGGGGGCAAGCTCGTTCTCTGGTTGGGACACCAATTAGTCTCACCTACTGCTTGGCTTTATAGTCTTCTATCAGCTTTTGGTATTCCGCCAAGAGAGCCTCACCGTCGCCGCCATTCTCGCTGACGCGAGCGGTCCAGTCGTCGATGGATTGCGCGCTGGCCTCGTTCAGCCGGTCTCGATCTTCTTCCGAAAGCTCGGCGACGGTAATGCCCGCACCCTCGCCCCCTGACACCATCGACGCCAGCGCCTCTTCGTCGGTCTGCTCCATCTGTTCGGCGAGGTGATCGATGAAGTCACGCGAGAGCTTGTCAAAAACCTCTTTGTTCTCATCCGAAAAACCCGAATAGGTCATTTCGTTGATCGCGATGCCAAAGGACATGTTCTGGCCCCAGTCCATTGCCAGCACGTAAGGCGCGACCTCGTACTGCCGATAGGCCTGCATGGCGTAGTAATAGTTCTGGTTACAGTCGAGCAGACCGGAATCCAGCGCCTGATACACATCTGCCTGGCTCATGCGGACAATTTCCGCTCCCAGCCGTTCAAGCGTATCGCCATACGGTCCTGACGCCCGGATCTTGAGACCGTTCAGATCGTCCAGCGTGTTGACCTCGGAGCGACAGATAAGCTGTACCGGCCCTGTCGTATAATTGGTGACATACTTGACGCCTGCCTTACTGAACTCCTCGGCAATCATCTCGCTGTTTGAGAGGTCGTACATGGCATTGAGACCGACCCACATATCGCTGTTTTCGACCGGCAGGTCACCGATGTTGTAAAGCTGCAATTCCTTGGGTGTGAAGAAGCCGATGATCGTGCCCAAGTCGGCCACACCATCCCCGACCCCAGAGAGCGTATCGCGCCCGCCAAGCAGGGAACCACCCCAGAAGAACTCTATCTTGAGGTCACCATCCGTGCGTTTGTCCAATTCGGCGGCAAACCACTCGAGCGCTTCGGCGCGCGTTCCCCGGTTCGGTCCGTAATCGGAAAACCGAAGGACCGTTTCGGCACTTGCTGAGACGCTGCCCGCCATCAAAAGTGCGGCAACCGCTGTTGTACGACTAAATATGGAATTCATGATGCTCCTCCCAAGCATTTCGTTCTGCAATATTATGCATGCATAACTCACATTTACAAGCCGATAACTTGCGTTTCGTGCGGTATATTGCCAAGTTTTGCACGCAAAAATGAGAGTACCCGACCTATGACGGCCAGCGCGGACAGCACATGCATCGATGCCAGCATGGCCGCGAACTGCAGCGGCCAGAGCGTGGGGAACACGATGGCGGCCCAATACATCGCGACAAGTCCCGCTACGAATCCCGTCAGCCCCCGCAATACAGTAGCGGCGTTAGGCGACGTAACCAGTTCCAGCAGCGAAGCGACCAACATGCCGCAGATCATGCCCGGGCAATCCGTCAATACGCGCAGGAAAAGCCCGATGTCGAAATGCGGGTCTGTCACGCACAGCATTTCCTTGCCGCGATCCGCAAGATCGTAGGCGAACCCAAGGGCCATTGCCGCGGCGTGCGTCGGCACCGGCCAATATGCCAAAACCCTTGCCCGCGTCTTCACCATTTCAATTGCGCCGCAGCAGGTAGTAAACGGAGGGTTGAATCATGATGTTGCCACCATCAGCGGCCTCCATGCCCATTTCTTCGAACCGTTTCCGCGTTTCCTGACGAGTGTCATCGCGCTCCGCTTGCTCGGCTCTTTTCTTGTCAACATTCACGATTGCGGTGAGAAACGTATCGAAATCAGCAAAAACGCGCTGCAGCTCATACTCTCCGGACGCAATACTTTCGAAGGGTGCCGGAGGATTATCCAGTCGCGCTTGAGCAGTGGTGCGAACCTCGGTTTCGTCTTCGATCAGCTTGATCACCTCGGTCATCATGCCGAAAGGACGCGGCTCGAAAGCAACCAGATGCCCACCGGGTCGCAAAACGCGAGCCGCTTCGCCGAGCATCGCCTCATGCACGTCAGCGGGCACATGATGAAAGCTGAAAACAAAGGAAACGAGGTCGAACGCGCCATCGTCGAAAGGCAATGACGTGCCATCGCCAAGTGACAGCCGGGCCGGGTCGCAGCCTGCGGCGATGGCGCGCTGTATCGTATCCCGATCAACCTCGAGACCATGGGCATCGGCACCATGCGTTATGGCGAGACGCATGAAATCGCCCGTGCCGCAGCCGATATCCAGCAGGGTTTTCCCGGCTATCGGAAAATGGCTCTCCAGCTTTGCAAGATGCTGGACCGCACCGGATGGCACGGCCCCTGCACTAGTGCTGCCTGTTGCGTCTTCCATCAGCCGCAACAGTTGCTTTTGAAACTGGCCGGCTGGACACCGCTGTGCCCGCAGCAACCGCCTGCCCAGAATTCGGCGCCCTTGCCGTGGCAGTATTTGCCGTCAGCCTCGACCATCTCCATGAACCGCGGGTGGTCGTAGCGGCAGATATCGAGCTCGTGCTTGACCCAAGCAAGCGGGTCGGCACCGTAGTCGTTCCAGTAATCGCCCGGCATGTTGAGCCCCGGCACAGCAGGGTTCCAGGATTCATCCAGCCACAGGTCGGCATCGCCATATTGGGATGCCAGTTTGCGGATTTTGGGATCGTCCAGGGCAAGCAGACGTCCGTTTTCGATCAGCAACTCGTTGTCGCCTTCCATTTCCAGATGATAGGTCGGGAAATAGAGATGCAGGTGCCAGTGCCCCACCGGCAGCCCCTGACGCGCCGCGTTGCGTTCGTCCATCGAAGAGATGATCGTGCCAAAGCCCATATGGATCACGCCGGACCGCACCCGCTCATAGAGGCAGTTCACGAAACCGGAAGGGAAGTCCTTGCGCGGGCGGTGAATATGCGGGTTGGTGCCGATTGACGCCTCCCACCAGTGCATCAGGCCCTTACCGTTAAACCCGGGATACTGCAGGTCTTCGGTCTGAGCCATGATTGCACGCAATTGATCTCCAAAGTCGCCACCTGCGTTGATCTGCGTGATCTTTGAATTCTCGACGATCAGCTGGGTCCAGTCGCAGGGCGCGATATGGTTGGTCGTGCCAGCAATGACGCCGCAGCCATCTTCCTTGCCCTTCAGATACATCCACGGGCGGCCGGTGATATGGCCCGGCAGATAGGTTGCGCCGAACTTCGGGTTCCCTTCCCACGTGCTGTTTACGAGGTCGGGGTTATACATCTCGCGGCGGCTGTCCCAGTAGCCATCATGGTTGGTGAATTCGATATCGGTGCCTTCGGGATCGGTGATCCGCGCACGCTTCGAGGCGCGGATACGGTCCCATGTCCACTGATCCATCGCGTTGAGAACTTCGATCGGCATCGCATGGGCCGGAGAGGCAAGGATCTCGGGAGTGATAAAGGGCATGCGCTGAATTTTGACGAACTTGTCGGTCAGCACCGGACCGCCATACCCCATGAAAATCTTGTCGTATTCCTGCTTTCTGGACGCTTCTTCCCATTCGTCCATCCATTGGGCCAGTTCCTTGGTACGGAAGAGATAGTAATCAACCTCGTCCGCGCCGACCCACTCCTTGACCGGCCCGCGATCAATCTCGCCAATCGTGTATTTGACGCCGTATTTTTCAAGAATCTTCTTGCAGGCTTCAATCACCATCGGGCTGTGCCAGTTATCAACCCGCAGCAGCACACGCTCGCCCGGCTTGAGATCCCAGCAGGCATTCAGACCGTGGTTATAGGGCCGCTTCGCCACATGCTCGAGATAGGGCAAGAGCTGGTCTGGATGGGTCACATCGACATAGGGCGGGCAGCGCGGCGGACGCGTTCCGGACAGCGGGGGTTGCCCGAAAGAAGGTGCAAGCGATTTGGCTTTTTCCGTGTTGGAGACGTAGTTCATGGCATCCTCTTCAGGCAAATATCATTTTTGCATGCATAATTCCGTTTTTGATTCAGATCAACCCACTCAAACGAGGTAATTGCATGCAAATTAACGCCACCCAAGTCCAATCCGCTCGACATTTGCTTTCGCCGCAAATAATCTCTCTTCGGATTATAATACTTAGATGGACCAGCCACCGAATGAGCATCGCTCTCGAAGACGCAACCGAGGCCTTGCGGCACGAGGTCATGGAAGGCCGGTTCCCCCCGGGGAACAAATTGCGCGAAGTCACCGTGGCCAAGGCCCTTGGCGTGTCACGCACCATCGCGCGCCTCGCGATGAGCCAGCTTGAACACGAAGGCCTTCTAGTCCGGGAACCCAACCGCGGCTCCAGAGTGCGTGCATTTTCCATCGAACAGATCGCGGATGCGATCGAGGTCAGGGGCGAGCTTGAGGGCATGGCCGTTCGCCTCGCCGCTGAAAAGGGTCTCGACAAGTCGTTGGACGATCGGCTCGAAGCGTTGCTTGAAGAATCCGAAAGCCTGCTTGCCTCCGTCGTCGACGATGACGACAAGCGTGCCCGGTGGATCGGGATAAACGAGGAATTTCACGCGCTCCTGATCGAGGCCAGCGGGAACTGGGCTCTCGCGATTTCGATCCCGCAGGTTTCAGCCCTTCCGCTTGTGTCCTCCAGCATTATCATTTTCGACAGGAGGGACATCGGGCGCAGCCAGGAACAACTGAAGGCGGCCCATGAAGATCACAGGCGTATCCTTATGGCGGTGCAACTACGTCAGGGACACAGGGCAGAAGCGCAGATGCGCGAGCACGCATTCAAGAACGCGCAGAACAAAAGGTCGAACCTGACCGATCCCGAGGCGCTTTCATTGGTGAGATCGCTGCCAGGCGGACGGCTGATCGTCTGACGCCTGCCCTGAGCACGACATTTCCAACGCTGCTCTGGCGGCATCCGGTAGAGGCAACCGAAGCTCTCGGGGTCCCGCTTCCGGCAAAGTACCCCCCAGAATAAATTGCAGCCGGGACGGGATGGGGGCCCGACACCGGCTACAAAACAAAAGAAATTGCTATGGGCGCGCACTCACAAACGCCACGGAAATAAATTTACTACAAACAACGTTCCACGCTTACACGCCAGGGATGGATGGGCAGACGCGGCGAAGTAAACAAACACTGGCATGAAACAATTGCATAGGAAATGCG
Source organism: Paracoccaceae bacterium (assembly GCA_018223035.1). Taxonomy (GTDB): domain Bacteria; phylum Pseudomonadota; class Alphaproteobacteria; order Rhodobacterales; family Rhodobacteraceae; genus Heliomarina. The sequence goes on along the minus strand of JAAEZD010000007.1, from coordinate 14,876 downwards.
TGTGATTGCCTGCGTAATATTGCCTATACGCATTTGGCCCTGCCGCAGTTGCCTCACGCAGAATTTTGTGGAACTCAAATATAGCGGGTGAAGCATTGCTGGCCGGCATCCTGGGAGAAACACGGCCATGCGGAATTCACTTGGAGCCATGCTCGCCATTGGTCTGGCCGGGTTGCAGTTTATTGCGATCCTCGCCGTGGTGTTTTCCTCCTTTGTCACATCGGAACGTGCTCTGCTGGACCACGCACGTGATCTGCTTAGCGATATCGGCACCAATGCCATCGAACATTCGCGCGGATTTCTGAACCCGGCCCGCGGTGCGGCGGAACTTTCGGCGCGGCTGGCTCAGGATCGGGTGATTGCCAGCGACGTTCCGGAACAGCTTGAACGCCTGCTTTTTCAGCAATTGCAGCTCGCGCCGCAATTCGCCGGTCTCTATCACGGGACGGAAAACGGCGAATTCGTCTATGTGATGCGCAGCGAAAAGCCGGGACCATTCCGCACCAAGATCATTCGTAGCGAGGGAGAGCAACGCACGACCGAACTGATCTGGCGGGACGACGACTTTAACGTCATCGAACGCCGGATGGACCCGGAAGACGTGTATGATCCCCGCACCCGTCCCTGGTACATATTGGCGCGGGAACAACTGACGACGATCTGGACCGATCCCTATATTTTTTTTTCCTCGCAGCGCCCCGGGATCACGCTTGCCTCGCCGGTACTGGAAGAGACCGGCAGCGTGCGCGGCATCGTCGGCGTCGACATCGAGATCAGCGACATTTCGGATTTTCTTGCGCGGCTTAGGATCGGCACGTCCGGACGCGCGCTGATCATTCACAGCAATGGCGACGTGATCGCGCATCCGGACAAGAACCTGCTTAAAACGCAGAACGCCGATGGAACCCTGCGTTTCGTCGATATCCAGAATTTCGAAGACCCCATCGCCCGCGCCGCATTTGGCTATTTGATGGAGGACGGCACGGTTTCGGTTGAAAAGGAAACGCTGTCGCAGTTCACCTATGGTGGCGAGACCTATGTTTCCGTCGTCATGCCACCGATCAATGACAACCTGTCATGGATCACCGCGGCATATGCGCCCGAAAGCGATTTCACCTCGGTCATCAAGCATAACCGGCGCGTGAACATCTGGATCGCGGCACTGGTTGCCGTCATCACCGGGTTGTGCGGACTTGGCCTTGCGAATTACATCTACAAACCGGTTCGTGCCTTTGCGGTTCGATCCGCCCTGATATCACAGGGCGAACTCGACCCGGCCGAACCGCTTCCGAAGACATACCAAGAACTCGAAAATGCCAACCGCACGATGATGCAACAGATTGCCGCCCGGCGCGCGACCGAGATCGAATATGGCAAGACCTTCGATCTGACCTCGCGCGGGATGGCACAGATCGACGCGGGCACGGGTCGGCTGGTGCGGGTCAATGAGAGGTTTTCCAAGATCACCGGTTACTCGGCAGACGCCTTGCGCGAAATGGCGTTTTCCGATCTCGTCCATCCGGACGATCCACCCTTCCTCCTTTTTGATGCAGGACAGGGCAGCGTCCCTCACGAGATCAACTCGGAACTTCGCTGCCAGCGCAAAGACGGCGAAACGATCTGGATCGCCGTGAATGCCATCATGATCTTCAACCATGACGGCAAGCCTCTGCATTACGTTCTGACTATAGACGACGTCACCCAGACGAAACAGACCGAGGAACAGATTGCCGAACTGAACCGGGAACTGTCCAACCTGTCCCGCGACAATACGATGGGTCAGGTTGCGGCCGGTCTCGCGCATGAGCTTAACCAGCCTCTCACCGCGATAACGCAGAATGCGGACAGTGCCCTTTTTGCCGTCGATCAGCTTGCCGGCTCGGACAGTGAATTGCACACGATGCTGGAGGAGATTGCAACCCAGTCCATGCGGGCGGGCGAGATCATCAAGGCGCTGCGGGCCTTTATCCGCCGCGACGAAGGTATCCGCAAACCGTTTGATCTTGCCGAACTGGTCCACCAGACGCGCCACCTTGTCATTGCCGAAGCCCGCGCGGCAAATGTCACAATCGACGCCGACATCGCCGAAATGCCCCTTGTCTACGCCAACCGGCTCCAGATTGCACAGGTCCTGGTGAACCTGATCCGCAACGCCATCGAAGCCATCGGTGACTGCCCGCGGCAAGAGCGCGTTGTTTCAGTAAGGGCTCATACTGAGGGATCTCAGGTGCTTGTCGTCGTTTCGGATACAGGCCCCGGTGTCGATCCGTCGATCAGCCTTTTCACCGACTTCGAAACGACCAAATCCACCGGCATGGGACTTGGGCTTTCAATCTGCAAATCGATCGTTCAGGCCAATGGCGGAAAGCTCTGGCATGAAGATCGCGACCCGAATGGTGCTTCTTTCCATTTTACCATCGATGTCGCGAATACTTGATCAAATCCGCCAGATGCTACAACCTATTACCAAAGCAACAAAATTTCCCTGAACAACCGGGTGGGTTTTGCACCCCGAGTTCCATAGTTCGAACAAGATTGCATGACAGACCGACGGCCTCTCGTGTTCATCGTCGATGACGATCAGGATATCCGGACCTCGCTGTTGCGGGCGCTGGAACAGCGCGGCTATGAGGTCAAAGCCTATGACTCGGCATCCAGCTTTCTGACCGCCTACGATGGTTCGCGCGCAGGCTGCGTCATTCTCGACTACGGGATGCCAGACATGAATGGCCTCGAGCTTCAGGTCATTCTTAACAACAAGAACTGGCCGCTGGCCGTCATCTTCATCACCGGACATGGCGGCGTGCCTGAATCGGTACAGGCGATGAAGGGTGGCGCGGTAGACTTTCTTGAAAAACCGTTCCGGCAGTCGGATCTGGTAGAGCGCCTTGACGTCGCCCTTGAACTGGCCGAGAGCCGGCACCAGGCCAGCGCGTCACAAAACGCGATCCGGGCACGTTTCGAACGGCTTACCGAGCGCGAAGCCGAGATCGTCAGCCATGTGCTTGCCAACCCGGCCGAGGTTTCCAGCAAGGAGATCGGGCTAACCCTTGGGATCAGCCCGCGTACCGTGGATCACCATCGGGCCCGTATCCTTGAAAAGCTCGAGGTCCGATCACTCGTCGAACTTGTCAGGCTTGCGGCGACCCTGGAGGGCGAAGACCCGGTAGGCAATTGATGTACTGGTCGGTATAAACACTTTGGAAATTCACGTAGAGTAACACTCGCCGTTCGAAAACGCCCGGCAAACCGGGCGTTTTCTATTTTAAGCCATACGTTGCTGACGTCTGGTGAAATGAAGGACCAATTCGATCCCGGCAAGCACCAGCATCGAAAGACCAACCAGCGGGAAGAACAGGCCAGCCGCGATTGCCATCACCAGCAAGCCGCGGGGTATGCGCCAGTCCGTCGGCACCTGAGGTACACCGAGAGCGCCACTGGGCCGCCGTTTCCACCACATGGTCGCGGCTGAAACGCAAAGCAACACCATCGCAAGGCAGGCCAGCAAAAGGATGATCTGGTTCACCAGCCCCCATTCCTGCCCCATGTGAACACTGATCCCCCATTCGGCCCAGCGACCGAGCGTTCCAAGGTCTTCGAGCCCGGCGTCATAGAGCACCTCGCCCGTGTACTGATCAAGGTGGATCACCCGCTCGTAAGTGATTTCATCGGGATAGACCGAGGCGGTAAAAACACCCTCGGGACCGTTTGGCATGGACACGGCGTAACCGGGCACAATGCCAAGGTTCTCAACCGTTTCGACAACCACATCCAGCGGCTGCCCGAGGCCTTCAGAGACTTCTGACAAAGGCATTGGCTGCTTTTCCATGATCCACGGGGCGCGGTCGACCGCGTCCGACACCGGCTGTGTCGAAACAGGTGTGTTCGACCAGTAACCATCGGGCATGCCAAGTCCCAGCGCATAGCTGTAGTCGTAGAACTTGCCGCCCCAGACCGAGGACCAGGGAAGGCCGGTCAGCGCGAGGAACACGATGAAGACACCTGTATAAAGACCCGTCACCGCATGCAGGTCGCGCCACAGCGGACGTCCGCGTTTTGCCTTGACGGTGACTGTCCCGACCTGGCGGCCCCGGGGCAGCCAGAGATAGATGCCGGTGCCGACCAGCAGGACCATCCACCCCGCTGCAGCCTCGATCAGTCGGTTTCCGAACCAACCGATATATTCGAGCGAATGCAGCTTTCTAACGACGAACATCGCCGGGCTTCCGGCCGGTCCGCTTTCCCAGAGGCTGCCGATAACCGTGCCGCTATACGGATTCACGAAAATAGTATTCTTCAGCCCGTCTTCGCCGAGAATATCCACCTCCGCGCTTCGGTCGGATGCGGCAGCGGGTGAGTAGGACTTGATTTCGCCCGGATGCGCTTCAAGCGCGGCCGCCGTAATCTGCGACGGGCGCAGTGGTGTGCCCGAGGCTTCGACAAAGCGCAGATGCCGATAGGCCGCATCGTTGATTTCGTCCTTGAAGAGATAGATGCCACCTGTGACGGCAAGGATCAGTACAAAGGGGAGGATCACCAGCCCCGCGATAAAATGCCATCTCCAGACAGCACGGTAGAGAGCGGCGCCCGCCGCTGTTTTGGTTTGTTCAGTCATGAATCCATTCCGATTGGCCCGTCTGGCGGGCGATAATTTAGCCGTCAGAAACTCTGCACGGCAGATTGCTGGAAGGGACGGCACAAGGCCGTCAGGCAATCGCGGGCGGCGCCCTTGGGGAATGATTGATATTGCGGGTTTGCGCTGAACGATGCAGGTCGCGGGCCAGCAACCATCCATCGTGCGGCGTCAGAAGGAAAAGCTCTCCCTCATGTCCGACATAGGGACTTTCGGGAAGGCCATGACAAAACGGGCAATGGTGCTCGGCATGTCCCAAGGTTCCGCAAAAATCGTCTCCGGCGACCCCGTGGATCAGTTAGAAAGCCTCGTATGCGTTAGTGTGCCGGTCGGGTGCCATCATGCCAGCCGAGGTTACACTCGCCAGCAAGAGCACCGCCATCAAGACGAATGCAGCTATGGGTTCGATCCGTTTCAACATTCCGTGACCTTTCGCATGGTCCGGGAGATCGAGGAAGTCGCAAATATTATAAAGCTTGCTAGAAATTGGCGGAAACGAGGATATTGGGCAACATTTCGCCTCAAGAACCGAACCGAGGAGCCTGCGCCGAAGTTACTCAACGATCCGTTGCTCAACCGACATCCCGTCGGTCAGACTGGCAGGCGGGTACAGCACGACCAGATCGCCCTCGGCCAACCCATCAAGCACTTCGGCTTGATTGCCATTGTCATGCCCGACCTCTATCTGCCGCAACCGGGCGGTTCCGTCATTAGCGACCAGCACGGCCCATGCCTGCTGTTCCCTGAACAGGGCGCTCGACGGAACCATCAGCGCATCGTCTTTCGACCAGACGACGATCCGCGCTTCGACCGCATAACCGTGCCCCAGTTCCGCGCGCTCTTCCGGTGTACTCGTGAGTTCGACAACCGCGGTCACGCGCTGTTCTTCGACGCCCAGAGCGGACACCTTGGTTTCACCAAAGGGCTCAACCCGCGTAACAACGCCTGAAAGAGAGACCGCTCCGCCCCAGTTCTCGATATCCACCGGATCACCGACATGCACGTTGATCGCATCGGGCGAAATCAGTTCAACGACAACTTCCAGACCGTCGCGGATATCGCCCACGACAAGAATGGGTGAGCCAGCGGCGAGCGTGGTTTCGTCCTGATGGAGCACCTGCAGTATCACGCCATCTGTTGGCGCATGGATCGGCATTTCCTCCCCGAGCAGGGCATCCGGCGCGTCGTAGAAATCCGGATCGTCAAAGCCGATCAGTTGCGCACGCGCCCTTCTGAGTTCCGCCCTCTGCTGTTCGATTGCCGCTGTCGCGGTATCGAACCGGGCCTGCGCAGCACGCGCAGCGCTTTGGGCGCGGTCCAGCGCGGCAAGACTGACCGTTCCGCTGTCGGCCAGCTGTTCGGTGCGTTTCAGATCGGACTTGGCAAGATCAGCATCCGCGCTTGCGGCCTTCATGTTTGCCTCGGCAACATGAAGGGCCGCTTCGGCAGCTTCGACAGCGGCAAGGGCCTGCCCTCGTGTCCGTATGTCCAGCGCGGCGGGATTGGAAGGCCGCATTTGCGCGACGACCGTCACATCTTTCTTAATCGGATCGCCCGGCATGACTTCGACGCGCAGCAAACGCCCGTCCATCGGGGTCGACACGACAAAGGCGTCGCGCACACGGGTCTTGCCCTGCTCATCAACGGTCATACGCATCTGTCCTCTTGTGACCTCTCCAAGATCGACCATCATCGGTCTCGGCCAAAAGGCAAAGGCAATGCCAGCGACCAAGAGGATGGCGGCAAAGCCAATCAGGATCGGGCGGGACATTGTCTTGCGTGCCATCATCTAATCCCTAGATTTCAGGACCGTCACAAGGTCCATACGGTTCAGGTCGCGTTCAACGAGCAAGCCTGAAATGGCTGCGGCGACCAAAATGAAAGCTGCGGAAAACCCGTGGCTGAACGGGTCGTAATAGGCGGGTATCTGGTAGAGTTCGGATGAAAAACCGCGCGCGATCGCAAATGACAAAGCATAGCCGACCAGCGAACCGACCGGGAGTGCGACGAGAATAATGATTGTAAGTTCACCAAGGAGGACAAAGGCAGTTTCCCCCTTGGTAAAGCCCATCACCCGCAACGAGGCCAGATCGCGGGACCGTTCATTCTGGGCAATCCGAGCCGCGTTGTAGACAATGCCGAAGGTGATGATAAAGGCCACCGCGCCCATGATATAGCGCGCCGACCCCGCTCCCTGATCCATCAACTTTTGCAAGGACTCTCGCGCGTTTTCAGAAACGCTCACCCCCGCGACGGTCGGCATGTCCTTGAGCCGCTGATAAATCGCATCGGCCCGAGCGCCATCCACTCGAATGTGCGCCCCCGATATCCGGTCCGGCTCGGACATGACATCGTTGAGCGCCGCAAGCCGCATATAGGCCGGGGCCCCGATCAGGCTGCGCGCGACGCGGGTCACCGGAACAGCAAGCGTCGGCTGCCGCCCCTCGCGCACTTCCACCGTAAGCACGTCGCCCGGTTGCACGTCCAGAATCTCTGCAAGGGCTTGTCCCAGAACGAGGCCTTGGGTCGGAAGCGGTATCGCGGAGAGCTTATCGTCGATGGCCCGTGTCAGTTCAGGCTTGTCGATCATGCCGGACACGCTACCCCGATGGGCTCTGCGCCCATGTTTCAGAGTGGCCGCGACCTCTCGGAACGGTTCGACGGTGATGACCCCGGGAATGCGCCCCAATTCAAAAGCCGCCTTTTCGCCAAGCGGCGTGTGAAAAAAGACGGTTGCGTCCGACCGGTCGATCACCGTGAAGCTCAGGTCCATCATCCGGTCGAATGATCCGTAGATGGTGGTCATTCCCGATGCGAGCGCCATACCTCCGGCTATTCCCGCTGACAGCGCGAGGGCCCGCCAGGGTGACCGGGCCAGTCCCCGGAAGACAATCCGTGTCGGCTGGTCCAGCAAGCGTCCGACCCTCCCTCTGAACGTCACGGTCTTTGAATAATCAGCCGGTGTCGGCGGGCGCATCGCCTCGGACGGGGTCAGGGCGAAAATACGTCTCAGGACAAAGACGCTGCCGGCAGAGGCGGCAGCGATGCTTGCCAGAACGCCAATGGCAAATGCCTCGGGATCGGGGCGAAAGACAAGAAAAGGAAAGTTGTAGAAGGTCGTGTAGATCGGGATCATCGCGCGCCCGGCCAGCACGCCGAACAGGCACCCCATCAAGGCCCCCGCCCCCGCTATCAATAGAACAAGCTTGAAGTAATGCGTTCCGACCTCGCGGTTGGTATAACCGAACGCCTTGAGCAGGCCGATCTCCTCGCGCTCGGCCTGCACGATCCTGTTGACCACGATATAAAGCAGGAAAGCCGCAATCGTGATAAAGAGCGGCGGAACGGCCCGCGACATGGTCGCAAGCCCCTCGATCTCTTCACTGACAAAACGGTCCGAGACCAGCTCGGCCCGACCAAAGGCACCTGTCCCGCCCCAAGGTGCCAGCACCTCGTCCACCGCCGCGATCACGGCCTCACGCGAGGCATGCCGTGACAGGGAAACCAGCACCTCGTTGAAAGCGCCCTCCATATCATAGGCCGTGGCCAGCGCGGAGCGTCGCATCCAGATCGCGCCGTACCTTGCCGGGTCAGGCACCAATTCCCCGGGCGCCGCGACAAACAGGAATTCGGGTGACTGGGCCAGCCCGACGATCCTGATGGACCGACGAAGCCCGTTCATCGTCACATTGATCCGATCCCCGATCCCATAACCATGCGCCGAGGCGAAACCGGACAGAAGCAGTGCCTCATCGCGATGGCTTTCTTCGGGAAGCCTCCCTCTTATGAGATAGACATTGTTCAGAACCTCCGGCCCGGTGTCGGGAATTCCGATGGCCTGCGACTGGATCGGAACGGGATCACCGGGAATGTCGACCAGGGCGCGCCCCACGACGCGACCGGACAGGCGGGCCACGCCCGGAATAGCGGCCAGCCGGTCCAACACCGCATCGGGCGCTCGTACCGTCGGGGCAAAGACATCGGCAAGGTTGTTGCGTTCGTAATAGGCTCGTCGCGTTTCTGTCAGCGAAGCGACCAGACCGGACATCATGACCTGAAGCAGAACGCCCGTGGCGATGACAAGCGCGATGGCGACGGCCTGACCCTTGATCCGCCAGAGGTCGCGGAACAGTTTGAGGTCGAGCGAGGTCACCACTCGATCTCCGCAGGTTTTCGGCGGGTTTCATTCACATGCATCTGCCCGATCTGACCATCGACCAGACGAATGACGCGATGGGCCATATCCGCGATATTCGCGGCATGCGTCACCATGAGGACGGTCGCCCCGAGTTCCGCGTTTACATCGTTGAGCACCTCGAGAACCGCGCGCCCCGTCGTACTGTCAAGCGCGCCCGTCGGCTCGTCGCAAAACAGAACATCCGGCTGCTTGGCAATCGCACGTGCAATCGCGACCCGCTGTTGTTCACCTCCCGACAGTTGCGACGGAAAATGGTCGAGCCGCTTCGTGAGGCCAACCAGCCCAAGCGCCCGCTCCGGCGACATCGGATTTGTGGCGATTTCCGTGACAAGCTCGACGTTCTCACGGGCGGTGAGACTGGGCATCAGGTTGTAGAACTGAAACACAAAGCCAACATGGTCGCGCCGAAACCGCGTGAGCCCCGCATCGGACAGATCGCCAAGGTTGATATCGCGGAAATGCGCAGTTCCGGCGGTTGGCCTGTCGAGCCCCCCTAGAATGTTCAAAAGCGTCGATTTCCCGCTTCCGGACGCTCCTAGCATGACCACGATCTCACCCTCTGGAATGTCGAGATCGACACCGCGCAGGGCATGCACAATCGAACGCCCCTCACCATAGCTTTTGGTAAGGCCGCGCGTCAAAAAGGCTTGGTTTTTTCTCTCCTGCACCGTCGGGCCTACCGTCCGTTTCCAAGCCCGGCTCATCCAAATCAGCCGAAGCAATGACATTCCGATAAATCTGCCGCCACCTTCCCGCATCGGGCCCGGATGGGATTTGATGCAGATCAACTTGCCGGGCACGGCCAAAGGGTAGAACCCAACGAATGGATGCTTGTTTTGCCGGCGCTTCAAAGATGGGCGTAAAAACACAAGAGAAGTAACCACCGCCACCCCGCCCACAGGGCAAGTGGTCACAAACCTGACGGAGCGCAGACAAGACTGACATCATGACAGCCACCCAAGCGACGCCGAAACTCAGAAGATCACTGAACACGCCATTGCTGACGCTCTATGGGCTTGGTGTGACCGTCGGTGCGGGTATCTATGTGCTTGTCGGTGCGACCGCGGATATAGCGGGTCCCTTCGCAGGCATCTCTTTTATCGTAGCGGCTCTGGTCGTGTCGCTGACCGCCCTTTCATACGCAGAGCTCGCGACCCGCTACCCTGTGAGCGCAGGTGAGGCCGCCTATGTCGAAGCCGCATTCAAAAGCAATTGGATCGCGGTGCTGGTCGGCCTCGCCGTTGCGGCCTCTGGGGTGATCTCGGCCTCGGCCGTCGCAATCGGCGCGGCCTCATACCTTCACGACCTGACGGGGCTGGGAATCTCGTGGCTGACCATCGCCATTGTATTGCTGATGGGGCTCGTAGCGCTCTGGGGCATTACAGAATCCGTCTACATCGCTGCCGTCATCACAATCATCGAAATCACCGGCCTGCTCTTTGTCATTGGCTGGGGCATGTGCATTCCCGATCCGCAGGGCTATGCGGTTTCGGACATGATCCCGACTTTTGAGATTGAAACGTGGCGCGGCATATTTGCAGCGTCGCTACTGGCGTTCTTCGCCTTTGTCGGCTTCGAAGACATGGCCAATGTCGCCGAAGAAGTCATCGACCCGGTCCGCACAATCCCAAAGGCAATTCTGCTCACTCTCATTCTTGCCGCGCTGTTGTACCTGGCAACTTCAGTGACCGTTCTGCTTGTCGTCCCGATCGAGACGTTATCGGTCTCCGCCGCGCCCCTCGCGCTCGTGTTCTCAGAGGCGCCCCTAGCCGTCAAAAAAGGCTTCTCTGCCGTGGCAATTGTCGCCACGGTGAACGGCGTCCTGATCCAGATGATCATGGCTTCAAGGATAATCTACGGGCTGGCCGACCGGGGACACCTGCCGCGGGCTCTGGCATTGATTCCAAGCGCGACGCAGACACCGGTCATCGCGACCCTTCTGGTCGTTGCCATTATTCTTACCCTCACTCAGGCATTGCCGATCGATATCCTGGCAGAACGAACGTCGCAGATCGTTCTGGGTATTTTTGTTTTGGTTAATGCCGCGCTGATCCTGTTGAAGAGTAAGCAGACCACAATCAGACCGCACTTTCGCGTACCTGTCATTGTGCCCGTTCTCGGGGTTGTTACCAGCGCGATGCTTTTGACAGCCGGCTTTCTTTGAGATGTAAATCGAAAGACCGCAACGGACGCTGGATGCCCATGACGACTGAACGCCTGCCCGCCGGAACGAGGCTATCCAACTGGTGGCACAGGACATTCGTGGATCTGGCCGAGCAGATGAGATGGTCCTACCTGCCGCCGCTGATGGTCTATTTCGCGGCCGGCGTGTCGGGGCTGACATCTGTCGTCGGCGCTTTCTTCCTTAAGGATTACTTGGATCTCTCCGCCTCTTTTGTCGCCGGCCTGTCCTTCTGGGCCGGGCTGCCATGGATCCTAAAGATGCCCATGGGGCACGTGGTCGATCTGTTCTGGCGCTGGAAATCACTGCTCATTCTGCTCGGCGCCTCCCTGATCACGATGTCGCTGATGACGATGTATGCGCTGGTCACCGCCCCTGCTCCGATGGCCGACATCATGCCGCTCGAAAACTGGTACGTCATTGCACTGCTGCTGGCACCGTCAGGCTATGCCATTCAGGATGTCGTCGCCGACGCCATGACAGTCGAAGCCGTACCGACAACGGACGCGGATGGCCGCGATCTGCCGCCAGACGAGTTACGCGCCCGCCACACGACGATGCAAACCCTTGGACGCATCGCGATCATCTCCGGATTCGCGGGGGTCGCTGCGGTCAATATCTGGATATTCTCCGGCACGGAGGACTTGCAGACCGCCGACCGTCTGGCCCTTTACGGGCGGGTCTACCTGATCGCTCTCGCCATCCCGGTGATCTCTGTCAGCGGCGTGGTGCTGCACACCTTGATTCAACGCCGCCGCGCGAGCAAAGGTAAACCCCCGAGTGTGCCGGAAGAAGCAACCGAGGTGAAATGGCCCATCCTGCTGGGCGGCCTTGCATTCGTCATCCTGAGCATCGCGCTGGGAACCGCCGATTTCGACTATGCGCAAGAGAGCATTTTCGTCGTTTCGTTCTCGGTAATCCTCTATCTCATGTCGCGTTTGTTAAAAGAGCTTGATCCCAAACAGGCCAGGGTCCTGATCGGCACGGCCACGATAATCTTCGTATTTCGTGCGGTCCCTCTGCCCGGTCCCGGCCAAACCTGGTTCGAAATCGACGAGCTGGGGTTCGATGAACAGTTCCTCGCCATTCTCTCGTTCATTACCTCACTGTTGGCCCTGCTCGGCCTGATCATCCTCAGACCTCTGATGGCGAACCGATCAATCGCACAGGTTGTCGTTCTGCTCACCATCGCGGCCGGAGCGCTAGCGCTACCCAATATAGCGCTTTACTACGGGGTGCATGAATGGACGGCGGCGCATACGGGCGGCATCGTCGATGCCCGCTTTATCGCCATTCTGGACACTGCCGTAGAATCTCCGCTCGGCCAGATTGCAATGGTGCCGATGCTGGCCTGGATTGCCCGGAACGCGCCAACGCACTTGAAGGCGACCTTCTTCGCCGTCATGGCCTCCTTCACAAATATGGCCCTGTCAGCAAGCAGTCTCGGGACCAAATACCTCAACCAATGGTTCGTCGTCACGCGTGCAGTTACAAACCCGGAAACGGGCGCTGTCACCTCCGTCGCAGATTACAGCCAACTCGGGCATCTCTTGATCACGGTCGGCCTGATCACGGTGATCGTCCCGCTGGCCCTGGTCTTCATCATCCAGAACTCTCGTTTCCGCACGCAGGAATGAGACGGGATCACTTACTCTCGACGTTGGTAAAGCCCCGAATTGTTGCCAACGAGATCGTTTCGCATCGCACGGATCGTCGCCCTGCTCCGAGTTCCAATTCTAAATACAGGCATTCGCAAAACACTTTATCGGATTCCGCTGGTGCTGCGAATGCCGGTCTGCTCGATCAGCGATGCCGTTATGCGGGTACGTTAGGTGTTAAATCGGTCCGGACTTAACGTCGCCCGATAAATGCCAAATAGCAATTTTCGATCTCCGTTTGCTTTACCAAGCACCTTGGAAAGCGCTTCGCTTCCACCTGAGTTGTAGACCGACAGTGAAAGGGTGATAATTTGGGGGAAACGGATCAAACCCATCATTTGATTGGTTCGTTGAATTTCTCCGACCTCCCAAACCCAGAACGACGAAAGCCGCCATGCGGCGGCTTGTTGGGTAAGTTGGTTGCGGGAGTAGGATTTGAACCTACGACCTTCAGGTTATGAGCCTGACGAGCTACCGGGCTGCTCCATCCCGCGACAGGGTGGTTCATCGTTAGAGAGATACGTTTACAGGGTTTTACTAGGTCTGGCGATGACCTACTCTCCCACGTCTTGAGACGCAGTACCATTGGCGCAAAGGCACTTAACGGCCGGGTTCGGAATGGATCCGGGTGTTTTGCTCTCGCTATGATCACCAGACCAAGAAAAACCCTGTAAATTCCAAGTCAGTACGCTTGTCTTGGCCTCGGCTGTGAGGTTTCAGACATATTGGTGTGTATGCTTTTGATTGTTCGGTAAAAGCTGTCTGGCTTTTACTGGATCAAATCAAGCCTATCGGGCAATTAGTACCAGTCAACTGAACGCGTTGCCGCGCTTACATCTCTGGCCTATCGACGTGGTGGTCTACCACGGCCCTCAGGGATACCTTGTTTTGAGGGGGGCTTCCCGCTTAGATGCCTTCAGCGGTTATCCTGTCCGATCATAGCTACCCAGCACTGCTCCTGGCGGAACAACTGGTACACCAGTGGATCGTTCACCCCGGTCCTCTCGTACTAGGGGCAACTCCTCTCAAGTATCCTACACCCACGGCAGATAGGGACCGAACTGTCTCACGACGTTCTAAACCCAGCTCACGTACCTCTTTAAACGGCGAACAGCCGTACCCTTGGGACCTGCTCCAGCCCCAGGATGAGATGAGCCGACATCGAGGTGCCAAACACTGCCGTCGATATGGACTCTTGGGCAGTATCAGCCTGTTATCCCCGGCGTACCTTTTATCCGTTGAGCGATGGCCCTCCCACTTGGGACCACCGGATCACTATGGCCGTCTTTCGACTCTGCTCGACTTGTCAGTCTTGCAGTCAGGCTGGCTTCTGCCATTGCACTCAACGAGCGATTTCCGACCGCTCTGAGCCAACCTTCGCGCGCCTCCGTTACGCTTTAGGAGGCGACCGCCCCAGTCAAACTACCCGCCACGCAGGGTCCCGGATCCGGATAACGGACCGCGGTTAGACATCAAGAGTGCGAAGGGTGGTATCTCAAGGGAGGCTCCACGGGAACTGGCGTTCCCGCTTCGAAGCCTACCACCTATCCTGCACATCACAATCCTGATGCCAGTGCGAAGCTGTAGTAAAGGTGCACGGGGTCTTTCCGTCTAACCGCGGGAAGCCTGCATCTTGACAGGCAATTCAATTTCGCTGAGTCGATGTTGGAGACAGCGGGGAAGTCGTTACGCCATTCGTGCAGGTCGGAACTTACCCGACAAGGAATTTCGCTACCTTAGGACCGTTATAGTTACGGCCGCCGTTTACCGGGGCTTCAATTCGGAGCTTGCACTCCTCCTTTTAACCTTCCGGCACCGGGCAGGCGTCAGACCCTATACGTCGTCTTGCGACTTCGCAGAGCCCTGTGTTTTTAGTAAACAGTCGCCACCCCCTGGTTTGTGCCCCCAGCCAAAACTTGCGTTGAAACTGGGCCTCCTTCTCGCGAACTTACGGAGGTATTTTGCCGAGTTCCTTCAACATCGTTCTCTCAAGCGCCTTGGTATTCTCTACCAGTCCACCTGTGTCGGTTTAGGGTACGATCTCATGATGGAGCTATTTCCAGGAACCGATTAGCGGCCCACCCAATCCGATAAGGGTGAACAACCTTCACGATCCGTCACTACCATCTGGCTCCGGAATATTAACCGGATTCCCATCGACTACGCCTTTCGGCCTCGCCTTAGGGGTCGGCTTACCCTGCTCAG
>JAAEZD010000078.1:0-3713 GCA_018223035.1 Paracoccaceae bacterium | reverse complement strand
AGGAACTGCTTGGCGTCATCAGCGCCGATCGCAAACAGCCCTATGACATGCGCGAGGTTCTGCTGCGCATGATCGACGCCGGCGAATTCCGCGAATTCAAGCCCGGATGGGGTGAGACGCTGGTCTGTGGCACAGCGTGCATCCATGGATACCGGGTTGGCATTCTGGCCAACAACGGTGCGCTTTTGTCCGCAAGTTCGCTGAAGGGCGCGCAATTCGTGTCGATGTGCGATCAACGCAACATCCCGCTTTTGTTCCTGCACAACATCTCGGGCTTCATGGTTGGCACCGACGCTGAACGCGGCGGCATAGCCAAGGACAGCGCCAAGCTGGTCTATGCCATGTCGGTGGCCAAGGTGCCGCGCCTGTCGGTGCTGCTGGGTGGCTCTTACGGGGCGGGCAACTACGGCATGTGCGGACGTGGCTTCGCCCCGAATTTTCTCTTTGCCTGGCCCACTGCGGAACTGGCCACCATGTCTGCCGACATCGCCACAAATGTGATGCTGGAACTGCGCCGCCAGAAAGGGGGCGACCCGGGCAAGATGGAGGCCGACATGAAGCTGATCGAGGAGCAGGTTCGGGCCCAGTACGGTGAACAGTCCGATCCCTATTATGCCACCTCGCGGCTTTGGGATGACGGGCTGATCGAACCCGCGCAAACCCGCGATATCCTTGGCCTGTGCCTGGCCATCGTGACATCGGTGCCCGAAGCCGGTCGCCATACGCCTGTATTCAGAATGTGAGGCTTCAAGTTGACCAATACCTACAACACGATCCTTGTCGAAACCGATGCGCGCGGCGTCGCCACGCTGACGCTCAACCGCCCCGACAAACACAATGCGCTGAATGGCGAATTGATCGCAGAGCTATACGATGCCGCCGAAAAGCTGGCTGCAGATGACGATGTGCGTATTGTGGTCCTGACCGGCGCGGGCAAGAGCTTCTGCGCGGGCGGCGATTTCAACTGGTTCGCCTCTAATGTCGAGAAAACCCGTAGTGAAAGGGTCGCACAAAGCGCCACGCTGGCGCGGCTGTTGCGCCGTCTTGACACGCTGCCCAAACCCTTGATCGGGAGGATCAACGGCCCGGCTTACGGTGGCGGTGTCGGCATGATCTCCGTCTGCGACTACACCATCGGCGCCGAAGGCGCGCGCTTCGGTCTGACCGAGGTCAAACTGGGCCTTCTGCCCGCGAATATATCGCCTTACGTGGTGGCCCGCATCGGCAAGGTGCATTCGCGTGAGACCATGCTGTCGGGGGCGTTGTTCGACACCGCCCGCGCCGAGCGGATCGGTCTGTTGACCGAGGTTGTCGCGCCGGGCGACCTGGACGCCACGGTGAACCGGGTGGTGCATGATCACCTTCAGGCCGCGCCGGGTGCGGTGGCCGATACCAAGGCGCTGATCGCCTATGTCGCGTCCCACGATCTGGAGACCAACATGATCTACACCGCCGACCGGCTGGCCGATGCGTGGGAGACGGAGGAAGGTATCGAAGGCATCAACAGTTTCATCAACAAGGGCGTTCCGTCATGGCGGGTGAAATGAGCTTCACCCGCGTTCTGATCGCCAACCGGGGCGAGATTGCCCGGCGCATCCAGCGCGGGTGCCGCAAACTGGGGCTGGAAAGCGTAGCGGTGTTTTCGGACGCGGACCGCGACGCGCCCTTCGTGGCCGAGGCCGATCATGCCGTCTGCATCGGCGGGGCCGCCCCGTCGGACAGCTATTTGAACGTCGCGGCCATCCTTGAGGCCGCGCGGGCGACGGGCGCGGATGCGGTACACCCGGGCTATGGTTTTCTGTCTGAGAATGCCGGTTTCGCGGCGGCGGTCGAGGCGGCGGGCCTTGTGTTCATCGGGCCGGAACCCGACGCTATCGCGCGGATGGGCTCCAAGATCGAGGCCAAGGCTGCCGCCGAAGCCGCAGGCGTGCCCGTCCTGCCCGGCTATCGCGGCGAGGATCAGTCCGACGCGCGCCTGCTGCAAGAGGCCGAGGCGCTTGGCACCCCCTTTCTGGTCAAGGCCAGCGCCGGCGGCGGCGGACGCGGGATGCGGCTGGTCTCCGATCTGGGCGACGCACCCGACGCGATTGCATCTGCCCGGGCCGAAGCGCAGAGCGCCTTCGACGATCCGGCGGTGTTCCTCGAACGCTATGCACCCCGTGCCCGCCACGTCGAAGTGCAGGTTCTGGGCGACACTCACGGCACCGTGCTGCATCTGGGCGACCGCGATTGTTCGCTGCAACGCAACCACCAAAAGCTGATCGAAGAAGCCCCCGCCGCCGATCTTCCCGAGGCTGTGCGCGACCGCATGCGTGCGGCAGCGGTGCGGTTGGCGCAGGCGATCGGCTATCGCTCCGCCGGGACGGTGGAATACCTCTATGACCCCGGGCGCGGTGAATACTACTTTCTGGAAATGAATACCCGGTTGCAGGTGGAACACCCCGTGACCGAGGCGATCACCGGCATCGATCTGGTCGAATGGCAGTTGCGCATCGCGCGGGGCGAGCCGCTGGCGCTGACGCAAGGCGATGTGCAGTTTGACGGGCACGCCATTGAAATCCGCATCGCCGCCGAAAACCCGGCCGAGAATTTCCGCCCCGAAACGGGCGAGATCAGCCTTTGGGCTCCGCCCGCCGGCGTGCGGCTCGATACCGGGGTCGAGGCAGGCTCGGTCGTCAGCCACCATTACGATTCGATGATTGCCAAGCTGATCGTCCACGCGCCGGACCGGGCCGGTGCGATCCGTCAGGCGGTTGTCGCAATGGATGCCTTTGCAGTCGGTGGCGTCGGTCTGAACCTGGCCTATCAGCGCGCGTTGCTGACACACCCGGATTTTGCGGCGTTCCGGCACCATACCTCGGGCCTGCCCGAGATGT
The DNA here is from genome assembly GCA_018223035.1 of Paracoccaceae bacterium. Classification (GTDB taxonomy): domain Bacteria; phylum Pseudomonadota; class Alphaproteobacteria; order Rhodobacterales; family Rhodobacteraceae; genus Heliomarina. The sequence continues at coordinate 837 of JAAEZD010000078.1, read as the reverse complement.
TCCCAGGCGGCTGGAGTGAACCGTCCGCTGATCCCCGGGACATGGCCCTTGCCGCGATGGCGCTGTATCTGCATCTCGCCCCGGCGGGCGCGTCGCCCTGGGAAAGCCTGGGGTCATGGCGGCTCACGGCACCTGCGGGGTGGCCCGGTGCAGCATCCTATTGGGAGACGACCAAAGACGACCCGATCCGCGTAAACGGCTCCGGGTCTGTGTTGACAGCCGTACAGCCGGACGGCCAGACCATCACGGTCGAGAGTGCCGCTTTAACCGAATGCCGTCTGAGCGGACGCATCGACGGGGTTCCGTTTTCGCGCATCACTTACGTCGTGCGCGCGCCGGGTCACTGGCGAGTGCACCTGCAAACCCCTGCCGGAATGACCGCGACAGACCTGCGCACGCTGGAAGACCAGCATCTGCAACGTGCCACCGGTGGATCTGGCGGCGCTGACCTGTTGTCCGCACCCATGCCCGGCGCCGTTGCCGAGGTGCGCGTCGCACTCGGCGACCGCGTCAAAGCCGGTGACACGCTGGTGGTGCTTGAGGCCATGAAGCTGTTGCAAAGCCTGCCCGCGCCGGTCGCGGGCGTGGTGACGGAAATCTATTGTGCACCGGCCGACACGGTTGCCGGGCACGCCCCACTTATCAAACTCGATCCAGAGGAAAACACATGACCAGACAAGACAACATCACCGCGGCCTCCGGCCCGTTCAACGAAGACCTCGAGATGATCCGCGACCAGCTGCGCCGGTTCATCGAAACCGAGGTGACCGCCAAGGCCGAGGCCTGGGAAGAGGAGGGCATGGTGCCCCGCGACGTGCTGCGCCGGATGGGTGATCT
>JAAEZD010000077.1:0-3995 GCA_018223035.1 Paracoccaceae bacterium | reverse complement strand
GCTACCACTCTGAATTCACGAGATGAATCCCTCACCGGATTTGTGCAACAGAGCCGATCACGGCGGTAACGCTAATGGCCCCGCCCTATCGTCACCTATCTCCCTCAAACCAGCTCGAGCGGTTGATCTTCCGGGTTCTCGACGCTCTGGGGGCCCGCAACGAAGACATTGTCGATCAGGCGCACGGAGTCGATCCAGGTGGCCTCATCTGCCGCGATCCAGACTGACGTTGCGGCAATTGCGCGACTTCATGGGAGGAACCGTTTCCGCGCGCATTTGTGGACGCCCATCCTTCTCTCATGAAGTCCACCTCCGCCCGGCGGCAGGCCGCGAAGCGCCGGGTGCCCGCCGCGCAACCCCTATATACTGAAAGGCTCCGCCATGACCTTCGATCTCCTGCACGACCTTCCGGACTACGCTCCCGAACAGATGTCGGCCGACGCGGTTTTCACGCGTACCACGCAGGATGTGCTCCTGGCCAGTCTCGGCGATATCGAGGGATCACGCCGGCCTGCCGCTCCGGTGGCGCTCTGGCTGAAGCATTCTCTCGGCAACACGTGGTATGATTCGTGCTCCCGCCTGGTGACGGTTCTCAGCCATCGCGGCCCATGGATAGACAGGAGTCGGATGGAGGATCTTGATCCGGTCAGCCGGGCGCAGGTGTCGGAGGTTCTCGCCACATTCTTCCAGCAAGAGCACCTGTTCCGTATGGTATACGGCGACGTCGGGTTCGAAAGCCATGAGGTGATCGAATCCGTTCACTTCGCGAGCTTCAGCATGTTCTGGATTTCCGGCAGTTTCGACGACCTCGAGGAACACTGGGAGGGGAAAGATCGGCGCGAGGACTTCGAAATTCCTCACCACGCGCTCCTGAAAATCTGCGCCCGGTCCACAGCCGACGAAAAGGACGCGTGCCTGCAGCGTATGGAGATCCGCCGCGGCCTCCACCTTGTCCAGAGGTTCGGCGTGCTCGGGCAGGGAGACTTCGTCTTGTAGTGGGTGCGGCGCATTTGTCAGTCCGGACCGCGTGCAACCGATCGCCCACGGCCTGCGGAAAGGAGGAGTGGGACGCGACAGCGATCCATCCGACCGACGCGCCGAGGGCGGTTCGTGAGTATCTCGACACTTTGGACAAGGCAACGTTCGGCGCGGCCAGCGAGGCCCAGCCCAAGTTCACGTCCCATTCCGACCCGGCCAGCCAATGGACGGCAGCCCGTAAGGGCCCGGCATCCTTCAGCTATTCCGACAATTACCTGATCGACACCGACCATGGCGTCATCGTGGATGTTGGAGCTACCAGATCGATCCGCCAGGCCGAGGTCGGTTCGACCGAGACCATGCTGGAGCGCGTGAAGACCAAGTTCGACCTTCATCCAGAGCGGCTCATCGCGGATACCGCCTATGGCACCGCGTCAATGCTGGGCTGGCTGGTCGACCACAAGATCGCGCGCCACATTCCCGTATTCGACAAGTCAGGGCGCAATGACGGGACATGGACCCGCGCCGACTTTGAATCGGATGCGGAGAACAACCAATACATTTGCCCCGAGGGTCAGGAGCTGAAGCAGTTCCGCCGGAACTATTCCGACCCGAACCGGGGTCCTACATGGAAGGGAACTGCCCGTTATCGAGCGCTGAAAGAGGTCTGCCAGGCCTGTCCATCGAAGGCAAAGTGCTGCCCCAACGCGGATGCGCGCAAGATCATCCGTGAAGAACATGAGGATGCCCGGCAGGTCGCTCGTGAAATAGCCAAAACCGAGCAATACGTAATCTCAATGAAGCTGAGGAAGAAGGTCGAGATGCTCTTTGCCCATCTCAAGCGGATCCTCGGCCTCAACCGGCTCCGATTACGCGGCCCATGCGGCGCAAATTCCTCCTCCTCGCCGCAACCGCCCAGAACCTTCGGAAACTGGCCAAGATATTTCCTGCACCGCAGAAATCGCGAAGAGCCCAACAGAAAAGGCGTTCGCGCCTTCTCAAGTGGCCGATATTCTGCGCTCGCGACCGGGCGTTTTTCCACGGAATCGGCCTTCAGCGAGCATTCGTCTTATTCCGAGCTGGCTTCGAACCGAAGTAGAACATAGTGGAAAGATAGCTGTCCACCTGATATTGTGGCAATCATGAAGCTGACTCCCAATATGCTCCATATCGTCGAGGAGTTTGAGCCGATACCGACGAGTGTCGAGCTCAGGAGGATTGATCCCTCGCTCAACATGCGGCGGTTCTATCGCATGAGCCTGCAGCCTGATCTCTTCGGCGGTGTCGATGTGGTGCGTGAGTGGGGCTGGCTCGGGTGGCGGGGCCAATTCCTCATCCAGCGTCATTCTTGCGAGGATGAAGCAGTATCGTCGATGCTTGCACTCGAAACGGCGAAGCGAAGGAGGGGCTGCCGGTCAGCAGGCTGAAGCGGGTACTCAAGCTGTTTCACCAAATCGGACGCATTTGTGCGTTGCCTTTTGCTCACGCGAACATAACTAAATCACCTTGTCCGATGGTCAGGACCTTGCGGATTACATGCTCGGCGCATACATTGGGCTTGGGTGCAAGAGGCGGATCATGGCTAAAGGCACCCATCCTCCCTGTTGGACTTCGGCCGAGCTTGTCTCGGCTTTTTTTTTGACCGTCGTGGGTGCCCGCCATCTGGATGGGACCCATATAGTCTATCGCGACGGCCGATCCTGATGAACCGAGGCCGAACACGGACGACGTGCATCAGTTTTCAGGGATCAGCCTACTGGCCCCAGTCGAATGCGATCTCGGCGAGGAGCCGTTGTCCCGGTCCGTAGTTGTTGACCCGGAAGTCCACGATCTCATCGTCGCCACGCGTGTCGAAGCCGCCGGCCTCTATCACACCCGGAACGCCACTCGACCGGAGGCCTGGCAAGTGCGCCATCAGCTTCTGGGCGCCGTCATAGTCGCGGTCGTCGACATGTGCCCTGATCCGGTTTTCGAGATGCGTCTCGATGCCATCCGTGCGACCCGTCTTCAAGGTGGTGGTCGCCAGGGGTTCGGGAATGCCAAGCCCGGTCGCCATCCCGAGAAATATATCCCGGAACTGCATGTCGGGTTTGACCCATACCGCTCGCACACGGTCTGAGCTGCAAGCCGTCGTCTCGCCCAGCCCTTCCGAAACCACTCCGATGATCTCGAGATATGGATGGTCAAATTCATCGCTAAACTCTGCCACGAGATAGTCTTCCACGGCTTCGGTCAAAGCCTCCATGTCGCAGTCGCGTGGCAGGGCAAAATCCGCTTCGTCGAGCAGGAGGCCCTTGTATCTGCGGTCGTTTCCCATGGTCTGTTCCTTTGTGCTTCTCTGTCGGGGAAGGTGGCTCCCCGACAATTTTCCGGTGTCGTTTGGTTCAATCTGCGATCGTCGCAAGCTCGAACGGTTCCGCCGCGGCGGCGCGCGCGAGGTTTTCGACCCTTGGGAGGGTCAGGCCCTTGCAGCACACAGACGCGGCATGCAGGTGGTCGAGCCAGCGCCATACGGTCTTCTCGAATGGGTCATTGCGCCGCAGAAAGTCCCGAGGGCGATCAATATCCCGCGTCACGAGGCACATTCTTGCCTCGGCCGTCGGCAGCGTGTCTTCATCGCTGGTCCGTCCGTTGCCATGGTGCAGGATGCCGATGGCGTCCGGGAAATAGACCACTTCGACAGGTCCCGGTCCGTGGCTTGCCTGGCGCATGCTTTTGGCGCGGGACAGGACAACGGTCGGCAGGTAGCGATCGTATGCGAGCGCGCGGGCGAAGACCCAAGCCGTCTCCGGGTTTGCATTCGCGGAGAGCATCATCGGTCCTTTGTGCATGGAGCGCCAAGCCTCCGGGTCGAGATACTGGCTGGCCAGCGGATTGCTCGCTTGGTCGAACGGGCCGCCACCGATCAGATCTTCGATGACATCGAGGGTGTGGTCTTCGTAGAGCCGTCGGACGGTATGGACGGGCAACAGGGTCATTGCACAGGTTCCTCTTCGAACTTGGGTCGGGTAGGCGTT
>JAAEZD010000026.1:0-55216 GCA_018223035.1 Paracoccaceae bacterium | reverse complement strand
AAGAAATCATGAAACTGAGATAGCGGAAACTGTCGCAACGACCCTTGAGCCATCATGCGCGTTGGCCTTCTCCCGGAATAAATGCCCCAAAAAAACAAAGGCCGGTGCATCACACCGGCCTTCGCAAATATCAATCCCTGTTTCAGCAGGATCAGAAGAATGCCTGCAATCCGGTCTGAGCACGCCCAAGGATCAAGGCATGGACATCATGAGTCCCCTCATAAGTGTTCACGGTCTCAAGGTTCATCATGTGCCGGATCACCTGGAACTCGAGGCTGATGCCGTTGCCGCCGTGCATGTCACGCGCCATGCGCGCAATATCCAGCGCCTTGCCGCAGTTGTTGCGCTTGACGATCGAAATCATTTCCGGCGCGGCATTCGCTTCGTCCATCAGACGTCCCACGCGCAGCGATGATTGCAGGCCTAGCGAGATCTCGGTCATCATGTCTGCCAGCTTGCGCTGGAAAAGCTGCGTCTGCGCCAGCGGACGGTTAAACTGGTGACGGTCCAGCCCGTACTGCCGCGCCGCGTGCCAGCAAGCTTCGGCCGCGCCCATCGCGCCCCAGCTAATCCCGTAACGCGCGCGGTTCAGACAGCCGAACGGTCCTTTCAGACCCTCCACATGCGGCAGCAGCGCATCTTCGCCGACTTCGACATTGTCGAGCACGATCTCGCCGGTCACCGACGCCCGCAGCGACATCTTGTTCTCGATCTTCGGCGCCGACAGCCCCTTCATACCTTTTTCGAGGACAAAGCCACGGATTTTACCGGCGTGGGCTTCGGATTTTGCCCAGACAACAAAGACATCCGCGATCGGCGCGTTCGAGATCCACATCTTGGAGCCGTTAAGCCGATAACCCGCTTCGGTCTTGACGGCGCGGGTTTTCATACCCGCCGGGTCGCTGCCTGCGTCGGGTTCGGTCAAACCGAAACAGCCGATGTATTCACCGCTGGACAGCTTCGGCAGATACTTCTCACGCTGCTCTTCGGACCCATAAGCATAGATCGGATACATGACGAGCGAGGACTGAACCGACATCATCGAGCGATAGCCGGAATCGACCCGCTCAACTTCGCGCGCGACAAGACCGTAACTCACATAGCCCGCGCCGATACCGCCGTATTGCTCGGGCACTGTAACGCCCAGCAGCCCCATTTCGCCCATTTCGCGGAAGATTTCCGGCTCAACGGTTTCGTTTTCATAGGCGCCGGTTACCCGCGGCTGCAGCTTTTCCTGCGCATAGGCGCGCGCGCTGGCCGCGATCATCCGCTCGTCTTCGGTCAGCTGGTCTTCAAGCCGCAGAGGATCGGTCCAGTCGAACCGACCAAGATTGGGCGCGTCTTTTGGTTTCAACGATGGCGTCGGCGCGTTCATGTGCTTTCCTTCCGAAATCTGGTTTTGCGCATTATAAGTGTTTCATCGCCGGAAAAACAGCAAGACTTCCGCATGCAAGTATGAATAAAAGGAATACATGCTGACACCCCGACGTTTCCTGCCCTCTATCTCTTCCCTGCGCGCGCTCGAAGCGCTTGATCGCCTTGGCAGTGCCTCTGCCGTCGCCCAGGAGCTTTCTCTTACCCAAAGCGCGGTAAGCCGGCAGTTGCAGGCCTTGGAGAAACAGATGGGCACGGAAATGGTCCAACGGGATCAGAAACGGCTTACCCTGACAACCGCTGCCAAGGATTATGCGGCCGAGATCCGGCAGGCCCTCACACAGATAACTAATGCCTCGATGCGGCTTCAAGTTCAGCCAACCGGCGGCACGCTCAATCTCGCAATATTGCCAACGTTCGGTATGCGATGGCTGATGCCCCGCCTGCCCGAGTTCGCGCGCCTGCACCCCGATGTCACTCTGAACATGGCGACGCGACTTGAACCGTTCAATTTCGCAACGGAACCTCTTGATGCGGCGATATATTTCGGTACAGATGATTGGCCCGGCACAGACCGGCTCCTGTTAAAGCATGAAGCCGTCATCGCCGTTGCCGCGCCCTCACTCGTGCCCGACGGTGCACAGGCAAATCCGCAGGACATTCTTGCCCTGCCCCTCCTGCACATCAAAACGCGCCCCAAGGCCTGGGCAGAATGGTTCAACGCCCAAGGCGCACCGCTTGGCAAGGCGGTGCCGGGAATGATCTATGACCAATTCTCAACCATTACCCAAGCCGCGCTTCATGGTATCGGCGTGGCCCTGATGCCCGATTATCTTGTCGAACAGGAAATCGCGACGGGCAAGCTTGTGCCGGTGTACGGCGGCCCGGTGGAAATGCGCGGAGCCTATTACCTCGTATGGCCACGGGCGCGCGCGAACAACCCGGCGGTTGTTGCGTTTCGGGAATGGTTGACGGGTAAAGCGGAACCCGAAGATCCCCTGCCCCGGTAAGCCCCAGACACCACGGTTAACTTCCGGTTAGGACCTGCGCGTTTACCAAGGGCCCTCGAAGTCCCGCTCTGGTACTTCGCGCGAGCACCGGTATGACCGACGATCAGAAAGATCACGAAGCCAGCCACAGAAGCGCATACGGCATTCTGCGTGTCGGAGGCACGCTCGTCGCCTTGTCCTCAGATTTCCTGCGCGAAGTCGTGCCTCGACCGACGCATCTCAGCCAACTCCCCTATGGCGGATCTGGTCTTATGGGGGCTATGATCTTGCGCGACGACACCATTCCCTTGGTCGATCTGCGCCTCGTTCTCGGACTAAACCAGAACGACACGCCGGAAGATGATGTCGCGGTCATTATCTCTCACGAGGATCGGCTTGTTGCACTGCTCGTCGATTCCATCCACGGGATCGCCACCGTCTATCCATCGGACATGCGGGCGTGCAAAAACGCGACGCATGTCGACGAGAAAATGGTGTTTACCTACGACAATTCAGTCGTTTCGCTGCTATCGCCCAACGATCTGTTCGGCGCACTGGGCCTGCCCTCCATCAGGGTCCCACCAAGAGAGCAGATGGCCGAAAGACAAAAAAGCCATGAGACGTATCTGCTGTGCAGTTGCGCAGGTCATGACCTTGCCTTTCGCGCCGACGAGGTCGAGGCGACGCATCCGCTATCGGTCTTGTCGCCCTCGCCGGTCGCCGTCGGAATTTGCGACGGAGTTGTCCACTATCACGGGCGCGATGTGCCCATGATCGATACGCTCAGCGCCCTTGGGCTTGGACGCCGCATGTCTCCCCAACAATCCGCCGGTGTCGTTATCCGTTTTCCCGACGACGGGTTCATCGCCTTCGAAATCGACACGTTTCACAACGTGGTCAAACTGGGAAGCGACCAGATTGCCGTTTGCCCAACCGTGATCTCTGGCAAGCCGCAGTTCTTTGAAAAAGCTCATATTGACGAATCGGGCCGCTCATTCCTGATTGTCGAGGTCAAGGCCTGCCGCAAAGACCCCGCCCTTTTCAACCTGTCACGAACAGCAATCGCGGAGCGTGCCGTTGCCCGGACAGACAGCGCGGCAACCGATGCCCAACAGCTTTACCTTGTGTTTTTCGCCGGGATGAGAACCTGCTGCCCGATCCTGCAACCCTCTGAAATCATTCAAATACCCGAACATATCCTCTCGTCATCCCCGTCGCAGAGCGGTTACATGGGGACAATCACGAGGCACGGCCAAATCGTACCGATCTATTGCGCGGCCCGGCTTTTCGGTCGCGAAGGACATATGCTGGCCAAGGACTCTGCCATACTCGTCGTGCGTCGCGGCCCGGGTATGTTCGGTTTCACCATCGAAAGATGCGAGGAAGTCGCCAAGGCCCAGGTGGTCGAAAGTAACGATCAGGGTCAGGCTCTGGTAGCCCGACGCCGACGCGATGGCACCCTCCTCCCGATCACCGACTTTGCCCGGCTGATCGAGCACATTGATCCTGCGGCAAAGCGCTCAACCGATCAGGAAACCTGCACGCCAGATGCGCGGGAACAAAGTAACATCCTCGCCAGCTGACGCTAGCCGCTCGATCACACGAGCTTAACCCTGCCGTCGCGATACAAATCAGACCGCCCCGACGGCTGACCTTTCAAAAGGCAATTCTCACCTATCACTCGGCAGAAATTCTGTTACGCCACTAAACTTGACTATTTTTATCAATATTACTAGGCAGGATAAAAATTGCACCGTAGCATGAGCAAAACCTTGGGCAAACGCGCCGCAACAGCAGAACGCCCCGCTCACCGGAACCGCTATCAAGAAGGGATGCTGGCACCGTGAAAACCCGATTTGTGAGAGGCCCCGCCCTGCTTGTCTTCCTGCTCTCTCTGTCGCCCCTGTCGGCAATGGCTCAGTCAACGACGCCCGAGGTCACAACCGAGACTCCCAGCCTGCAAAGCCCGGCACCGGCAGACAACCTTCAGCGTCCGCAAGCCGAAGAAAAAGTCACCATACCGCCGTCGCTCGATGCAACCACAGATCCGGCTACAACGGAATCGCAAGCGGCCAGCGGAACCTCTACGGTCACTCCCGCGACAGAAGCGGCTGGTTCAGACGAAGCCGTGGCCAAGCCGCCGGTGGATACACTTGCCGCTGCAGCCGATCGTGCGCGTAGCTTCCTGATAGATGGCGGGCCGTCGATCTGGGCCATTGCCGCCCTGTCAGTGATCACTGTCGCGCTTATCCTATGGAAAATCTGGCGGTTTATCCTCGCCGGTGCCTGGTCCAGGCGCATGTCGAACCGCGCAGTAACTGCGTGGGAGACAGGCGATACCCGCATCGCTCTCGACATCATCCGCACGCGTCGCGGCATCCGCAGCCGCCTTGCCCGCGCGGCGATGCAGGCGCGGATCAATTACGAAGACTCCGCCGCCCGCGAGGATGTGGCCCGTGTTGCCAAGAACCTGATCGCGAAACAGGAAAACGGCCTGCGCGCACTGGAACTCATCGCGACGATTGCCCCCCTGCTCGGTCTCCTCGGCACGGTCATGGGCATGATCTCGGCTTTCCAGGCGCTACAGGAAGCGGGCAGTTCCGCCGATCCCTCGCTTCTGGCAGGAGGTATCTGGGAGGCACTCCTGACCACGGCTGCCGGTATGGCCGTCGCGATCCCCGCCTCAGCCGCGCTCACATGGTGCGAAGCGACCATCGACAGCATCCGTCGTGATATCGAGGATCTCGCGGCCCGCATCTTTATCGCCCCCCTGCCCGTCACCGTCGCTGAATCGAGCCGGAAGCTCGCCGCTGAATGACCCTCTCGCTTGCCAAAAGCCGTCCAAGGCGCAAACCCAGCCTGACGCCGATGATCGACGTCGTATTCCTGTTGCTGGTCTTCTTCATGCTGGCCTCTCGGTTTGGCGTCGATCAGGTGCTGCCCCTGCCGCTGGCCTCCGGCGGATCGGGCTATTCCGGGCCCCCACGCCTTGTCGATATCCAGCCCGACGCCCTGCAACTGAACGGGCGCGAGGTTTCCGTCCAATCGTTGATCGCGGCGCTGAAGGACATGACCGAAAGACCTGACGACCTGATCATCCTGCGCGGCGGTGACGGAACCGACCTGCAACGGCTTGTCACCATTGCGGCACAGCTGAGGAGCGCTGGGTTTTCCCGGCTGACGCTGGTCGAATGAGCTTTGATCTCGCCTCTGCCTCAAGACGTCCGCGTGCGGAATCCATCGTGCCGATGATCAATGTGGTGTTTCTTTTGCTGGTGTTCTTCCTGATGACCTCGCGGCTCAGCCAGCCCGAACCGTTTCCGGTGACTCCGCCGACGGCCGAACAGGGCAGCGATACAGAAACAAGCCCGATCATTTACTTGTCGGCCGAAGGTGAGATAGCGTTTCAAGAGTTGCGCGGCGAGGCGGCCATCGAGACGCTTTCGCAAGTCTCGGAAGATGGCATGCCGACCCCGCAACTCCGTGCCGACGCAAGCGCCAAGGCCAGCGATGTCGCCCGGCTCCTTCGCGATCTCTCCGCTGCCGGGCTGCGGGATGTGTCGCTGGTGGTGGCACAGCCATGACGCGGTATTTTGAGATCACCGGTTTCGTCGCCCTGTCCGTAGCCTTGCACCTCGTGCTCGCGATGGAAATCGACGAACAGAATGGCGCCAATGCCGGTGGAGAAGGTGGCGCCGAGATGGTCAGTCTTGTCGCGGCAACCGCCAGCGTGGAAACCATGGTCGAGCAGTGGGAAGCCCCGCCGCCCGTGGTCACGCAGGTGGCTCAACCCAGTCGCGAAACTGTCGAGCCGGACGTCACTCCTGACCGGCCACAGGCTCAGTTCGACCTTGCGCCCGATCGCAGCGCCGCGATCAGCCTGCCCTCGGCGGAGCAGGACCTCCCTGATATGCCGCAGGTCGACATGAGCTCGCCCGAACCACCCAGACCACCAGAGCTTAAGCCGGAACCGGAGGTCGCGGAGCCCGAACCTGCACCTGAACCGGTGGAAAAGATCGACGAGCCGGAACCTCAGGAACCACCAGAGGTCGTCGAAGAGCCGGAACTCGAAGAACGACCTCCAAAAACTGCCACGGCAACCAGCCGTCGACCCAAGCAACGGCCAGAACATATCGAGCAGGCGCAGCCCGAACCGAAACCTCGCAAGGCCGCCAAACCCGCGCCCGTCGCAAAACAGGAATCGGCGGGATCAACTGCCCAGAAATCCGCCGGTACAGGTGGAACCACCCAGGCGGGTAACTCCGGCAGTGCCACGGTTGCGACGCTCAGCAAAGCTCAGAAGGCTAGTCTTGAGGCGACTTGGGGCGGGCAGATCCGCACTCGAATCGAAAGGCGGAAACGATCGCCACGCGGCGCGCGGGGCGAAGGCCGTGTGGTGCTCAGAATCACCGTCGCGCGGTCCGGGCAGGTTCTGAAAGTGGCCGTCGCGCGGTCCTCGGGCAACCCGCTTTTCGATCAGGCCGCGCTTCAAGCCGTGTCGCGTTCCGGCAAGATGCCCTCTGCTCCGGCCGGGCTGACCAATGCCAGCTACGGGTTCATGCTGCCGATGGATTTCCGTTAAGTCTCGGCTGCTCGCCAGCAGATATCAAAGTTCAACTTCAATTGCCCCGGCCAGCCACATGAACTGGCCGGGGCATATATCAGAACGTCTTGGACACGGTGAACTTCAGGTTCCGCCCCATGGCTGTCCGGGTCGCCAACGCCGGGGTATACTCCCGGTCAAACAGGTTTTCGATGCCGACACGGAACTCTGTACCCTTAAGGAACCCCGAGTCGGGCCGGTAAGTGGCCCGCAGGTTATGCACGCTATAACCCGTCGAAGGCGTCACGCTCCGGTCCATGCCGCGGTCCGCCACCACCTCCCAGCTCAGGTCCAGCCAACGGTCCCATTTTCTGCCAAGCGTCAGCCGGATTTCGTCGGCCGGCGTTCCCTCCCAGTATGAGGTCGATCCCGGCGTGGTGTTCTCCGAGCGGGCGATATTGGCATTCATATCGACGTAATATCCCCCCATCGTGGAATAGGCCGCCTCGAGTTCCAGCCCCTCATGTTCGACATCGGTCAAGTTGATGTACGAGGTGATATCCCAAACCCGCGTCTGATATACGACGGCCTTTACCGCCAGCGCATCTCCATCGGCAAAAATGTCGTGATTGTCATAGCTTACGCCAAGTTCGTAAGTTACGGCCTTTTCCGGCTGCGTCATGTAAAGCGGCGTGCCGAGGTCATCGATGATCGGCATGCTTTCACCGTAAAAGGCGCCCCCGATTACGGCAATTCCCGAGGCAAATTCGTATCGCGCGGAAAGCCCTCCCATCAACGCAGTGTTGTCATAGAACCCGTAAAGGTCGCCGCCGATTTCCTGAGATTCAAACCTGACCTGCGGCGTTATGGTTAGGGCGTCACTAAGGTCGATATCGTCCACAGCGAACAGCGCAATCCGGCGATCCGTGCCGCCCGGTGCCGAGGATGCATCCAGCCGCTCCCGCTCTGACAAATCGAGCCCAAAGCGCAGGTCATGCTGCACATTGCCCGTGGCGAAGAAGGCATTGTTCTTGATCAGCAGTTTCGTCGTTTCATACCGGTGATCCGCGTTTACGGTCGAAACCAGCAGCGGAAAGCTCGACGTGCCCTCCAGCGGGGACGACCCGGGCACATATTCCTGATCGATCTGTTGATCGGAATAGGACAGATCCACTTCAAGATTGATCCATTCGGTGCTCGGCGAATCAAAGCGGTAGCGCAGCACAGCCGTCTTGTCGTCGGTTTGCCGGTCCACGTTGCCGAAACTGTCAGCCGTCACCCCGAAACTGTCATAGGGCACGTCCTTTTCGTCGGTCTGTGTACGCGACATCAGCAGGCCAATGGAATGCTGACGCGCGTCACCAAAGGTATAGCGGGTATTGACCAGCCAGGACGGTAGTTCATACCCCTCGTCCGAACGCGGATTGCCTGCCCCGTCCTCCGTCACCCCTTCTTCGCGCCAGACATAGTTGAACAGAACCTCGAGATCCTCGTTCACCTGCCACGCGCCAATGGTTGAACTCGTCAGCCCATCCCCGTTCGAGGAGAACTGCAACGTCTGCCGCAACCTCAACCCCGGCTCGCCTAGGGTGAAATCGCTGGCCTGCAATGGCTCGAGCCGGATTAAGCCACCGAAATAGCCCGATCCATATTCAAACGTGCCGCCCATACCGCGCAACACGACCGCTTCGCGGTACAGCGCGGGGTCAGTAAAAAGCTGGGTGCCGACACGGTAAATCTCCTCGCTGCCTTTACTGGCGCCACCAATCTGAATGCCGACTTTCTGATCTGTCCCAAAGGTTCCATTGGCACCGAAACCGCGAATATTGATCCCCGAGCCCACCGGCGAGCCACCGTTGACAAGGTTCACGCCCGGCACACTGTCGACCAATTCAGCGATGGTACCCGCCTGCCGATCCTCGATCTCTTCGTAATTAACGGTGGTTTCCGAGGTCGCCGTATCCGTAGCCACGTCGCGTTTGCTCTCCACTTCGATCGGCGCCAGTTCGATAAGATTCTGCGCAAATACGGAACTGCCGTGAACGAAGGCCACTGTGCCCAGCAATAATGCCCGGACGGTTGGTTTCATCACCATTTACTTTCCTGTCCATTCTCTTTTCTCAAGCTGGCAAGAAAGCTGGCTGCATCACCTTGGCATTGAAAATCGAGTTTTCTTTCAATGCCTCGCGGCAACCGGTTAAATTACCCTAGTAATTCTGTCAAGAATGCGTTAACCGCCGGATGTCACGATCCAGCAGAGCCTGCCTCCCTCGGTTTCAAGGTCAGCAAGACATGTGGCTTTTCTTAATATCGAAAGGATCAAGAATGGCCGACAGCCCGTCCACTGACATTGCCGAAAGACCCAGCCCCGAAGCCATTCGCGACGCCGTGAAGGGTGCAACTCTGCGCGCGCGCGATCTGGCCGCCAGCCTCAACGTGAGCGAGGCACAGCTCCTCGCGGCGCAGTCGGGTCAGGGCGTGACCCGGATCGACCCAAACCCTGACCGTCTGATCGCCGCCGTACCCGAACTTGGCCGGGTCATGGCGCTTACCCGGAATGAAAGCGTCGTAAGCGAACGCCATGGCACCTATCGGGATTATCGCGGTGGCGAGCACGCCTCGATGGTGCTGGGGCCCGAAATCGATTTGCGCATCTTTCCCCAATACTGGCAGCACGGATTCGCCGTCGAGGCCGAGACCAAGAACGGAATCCGCCGGTCCTTTCAGATATTCGACGCCGCCGGAGATGCGGTTCACAAGATCTACCTGCCGCAGGATGCCGACCCCTCGGGCTGGAACGCGCTGCGCGATACACTGACCGTACAGAACCAGTCCGACTCCATGCAGGTAAGCGCCCGAGAACCGGTAGAGGATGCCATCGTCAAACCGGAACGCGCCAGCCGCCTGCGCGAGGAATGGGACAAGATGACCGACACCCATCAGTTCCTGATGATGGTCCGTCGGCTCAAGATCAACCGGCTGGGGGCTAACCGCATGGCAGGCGCGCCCTATGCCCGTCCGCTGGAACAGGGTGCCGTGGCGACCATGCTCGACGCGCTCGCCGAGCGTCAGATTTCACACATGATGTTCGTCGGCAATCGCGGTTGTATCCAGATCCAGTCCGGGAGGATTTCGCCTATCAAACCGGTTGGGCCGTGGCTCAACGTGCTGGACCCGGATTTCAACCTGCACCTACGCGGCGACCACATCGCCGAAGTTTGGGCAGTAAACAAGCCGACCCGCCGTGGTCCGGCGATTTCGGTCGAAGCCTTTGACAGCCAGGGCGGTCTCATCATGCAGTTCTTTGGCCATCGGAGCGAAACCGAAGATCACTATCCCGAATGGACAGAAGTCGTCGACAGCCTGCCCGCGCTGGAGCCTGCCCTATGATCCGCTTGTCGCTTGGCTCCATTTTCAGCCTGTTCGTCATCTTCCTCGCCGCACCCCACGCGGATGAGCAACCGTCGCGTATTGTATCGCTCGGCGGCAGCGTGACCGAGATTGTTTATGCGCTCGGCCAAGAGGATCGGCTCGTGGCGCGCGATACAACCTCTAACTACCCGCCAACGGCGAATGACCTGCCGGATGTCGGTTATATCCGCCGTCTGTCGGCCGAGGGTGTGCTCTCGGTCAGTCCCGACCTGATCCTTGCCGAAGAAGGCGCGGGCCCGCCCGAGGTCGTCGCACAACTGCATCAGGCCGGCGTTCCGATGGTCGATGTGGTTGAGACGCCAACCGTTGAAGCGATCCGCGAAAAGATCCTGACGGTCGGCAAGGCGCTGGGCACCGAACCGGCTGCCAAAGCCCTTGCCGACAAGGTCATGCAAGACCTTGAGACAGCGCTCGAAACCCCTGTTTCGGCAGAGAAAAGCGTGCTCTTCATCCTGTCGATGCAGGGCGGACGTATCGTGGCCTCGGGTCTGGATACCGCGGCCGACGGGATGATCAGGCTGGTCGGGGCGACCAATGCGATGGAGGGGTTCACCGGCTACAAGACGGTAACCGGAGAAGCCGTGATCGCCGCCGCGCCCGACGTGATCCTGATGATGGACCGCAGTGGCGATCACGCGATGGCAGATGACGATCTTTTTGCCCATCCGGCCATTGCAACGACCCCGGCCGGGGAAAACCGCGCGGTGATCCGGATGGACGGCATGCGCCTGCTCGGCTTTTCAGTGCGCACCCCCGAGGCCGCGCAGGAACTTATTGCAGCGCTGAACGGGCTCGGCTCCTGATCCATGGTGGCGATGTCGGAGATCAGGGTCGATCCCACCATGGACCGCCCGGGCGACCGCAGCTCCCGCGCCCGTCTCCTTGGGGTTTGTCTGGCAGTCTTGATGGCATTGGTGGTTGTGTTCAGCCTGACGACAGGCGCCTCCGGCATTAACGCGGCTGAGGTCATGGCGGGCTGGCTGCGCGGTGAACCGATGGCAAGCCGTGACGCTGTCATCCTCTGGCAAATCCGTCTGCCACGCACCCTGACCGGCATCGCCGTGGGCGCATCGCTGGCGGTGTCCGGGGCGCTGATGCAGGGATTGTTCCGCAACCCTCTGGCCGATCCGGGCATCATCGGTGTCAGTGCGGGCGCCGGTCTGGGCGCGATCGGCGCTATCGTGCTTGGTGGCATGCTGCCGATTTTGTTGCGCGATTTGGCCAGCATCTACCTTGTTCCGATTGCGGCCTTTTTCGGCGCGTGGCTCAGCATGCTGCTGCTCTATCGCATCGCAACCCGGCAGGGGCGAACCTCGGTTGCGATGATGCTTTTGGCCGGTATTGCGCTGGCCGCGCTGGCCGGTGCGTTTTCGGGTATGATGATCTTTATCGCGGACGACGCGCAGCTGCGCGATCTCACCTTTTGGGGGCTTGGTTCGCTGGGCGGTGCCACATGGCCAAAGGTCGCCACGGCCTATGTCATTATGACCCCTGCCCTGATCTGCGCCCTGTTTCTGACCCGCGGGCTAAACGGACTTGCGCTGGGCGAAGCCGGCGCGTTTCACATCGGTATCCCAGTGCAACGGGTTAAAATCCTTACCATTCTCTGCGTCGGCGCGGCCACCGGGGCCGCCGTCGCAGTTTCCGGCGGGATCGGATTTGTCGGGATCGTGGTGCCGCATCTTTTGCGGCTGATAAGCGGCCCGGATCATCGGTTTTTGATCCCCAACGCCGCGCTTCTTGGGGCGTCGTTACTGCTGGTCGCGGATGTGATCTCACGGGTCATCATGGCCCCGGCTGAACTGCCGATCGGGGTCATCACGGCAGTACTTGGCGGGCCGTTCTTCCTTTGGATCCTGCTGCGCCAGCGCGGCGTGTTGGATATGTAAGCGATGATCGAAGCACGCGATATTACCGTCCACCTTGGCAAGCGGCAGATCCTGAAAGAGATCGGTTTCATTGCCAGACCCGGTCAGGTCTCCTCGGTGGTCGGGCCGAACGGATCGGGGAAAACAACGCTTCTCCGGGCGCTTACAGGTGAAATCGAATGCAATGGAGAAATAACCGTTAACGGGCGCGCGTTGCGCCAGATTCCGCATTGGCAACTGGCGGGCATGCGTGCCGTGCTCCCGCAATCCACCGCACTTGCGTTTCCCTTCAACGTGATCGAGGTGATCCATCTGGGGCTGCCAGCCAGGCGATCCTACCCGCTGGCGCTTAAGGCGCTGTCGCGTGTCGGTTTGGCGGGTTATGAACAACGCCCCTATCAAGAACTGTCGGGCGGTGAAAAACAGCGAGTGCAGCTGGCCCGTGTGCTCGCGCAGATATCCGGTCCGACGGATCAGACCGGGCCGCGTTGGCTGTTCCTTGATGAACCGGTCTCGGCGCTTGATATCGGGCACCAGTTACAGATCATGCGACTGGCGCGGGAGTTCGCGGACGCAGGGGGCGGTGTGGTTGCCATCATGCATGACCTGAACCTGACGGCGATGTTCTCGGACCAGATCACCCTACTCAAGGACGGGGCCGTTCTGGGTACGGGACGCCCCGAAGACACGCTGACCGACAGCCTGCTGAGTCGCGCTTATGATTGTCCGCTACGGGTTGGTTTCACGCCGCCGCAGGTCCCATTTGTTCTGCCGCAGAGTGCCGGGAAAAGCCTCTGAACGGCGTGCACAAGCCGTACACCCCCTGTACACCCCCCGTACATCAGGCGTGCACTTTTCTGGCAAATTTCACCTTCAAGCAGGACATGCTGCGCCGAATTTCCTGATTTTTGGTTAACCGGACAGAGCCGGTCAGTCGGCGGCGGGCGGAAGCAGGTCGCTGCCGTCATTCTGACCCAGCAGCTCAGATCGCATGGTCTGGAGCCCCAGCGAGTCGGGGTTTCGAGCGATGGCCTCGTCGAGGATATCGAGCGCCTCGCGTTGCTGACCCTGAACCGCGGCGATACGGGCGCGCATACTCCAGGCGTCAACCAACTGCGGATCGAGCGAGGTCGCGGTCGCAAAGGCGCCGGACGCTGCCGCAAGGTTTCGCCGGACCAGCGCGAGGCCAGCGATTTGCAGATGCGTTTCAGGATAGTCCAGACGATTGCCCACTGAAGAGCGCCACTCGGCAGCGACAGATTGCATCCGTTTTGCATATTTGTCGGGAAGATGCGCGATCTGCGCGCTCGAAAGCTCCATAAATGCCGCGATACGGACGGACTTGGACGGATCGTTCAGCAGTTCGATCAGCCGCATGCTCCTCTCCGTCATCGGTGCCATACGCTGGGCGCGAACGGCCGCAGCGCGGACCAGCGGATCGGGATCGTCCAGCGTCGCAGCGACAGCATCGGCCGGACCGCCTTCGCCGTTCTGGGAAAGCAGCCAGAGTGCGGTGGCGCGGACAAGGCCCGGCTCACTCCGATTCAGCGACAGGGTAACGAGCTCTTGCGCCGCACCTGCGGGATCACGTCGTCCATGAGCGAGGACCTCCCCGTAGTGCGGACCGCGATGCGTGCTGTCCGGAAACCACTCGGCGATCTGACCCGCTGCCCATTCGGGATTGCGCCCTTCGTGACAGGTAGTGCAGGCATCGGGCGCACCGGTTGTTTTCGCCAGATCGGGCCGTGGAATGCGGAAGGAATGATCGGCGCGCCAGTCGATGCCCATATAGACGCGTTCGACCATATGGCAGTTCTTGCACTGTGCGCCGGGGGTTCCGGGTTCATGCCGGTGGTGCTCTGGGCTGTCATAATCGGCTTTCACCAGCGTCGGAAATTCCGGATTTCCCGCCGGGTTGTGGCACTGGGTGCAGACGGCGTTGCCCTCGGCAACGAGATCGGCTTCGTGCGGTAGGTGACAGTTCGAGCAGGAGACGCCCTTGGCATACATCTTGGACTGCAGGAAGGAGCCGTAGACATACACCTCGTCCAATATCTGGCCATCGGCTTCGTATAGACCGGGGCGCAGGGTCGCGAGGTTGTAGGCATCGTCGAAATCGGTGCCCGGCATCGGGTTGCCATCGAGGAAAGCCTCGCGGCGGGAATGGCATCCGGCACATTGCTGGATCGCCTCTTCGGCGTTGGAGAAATCGACCGTAAACCCGTAATTCTCGGGCGGGGTCTGGGTGGTTTCCATGGTCTCGGCCCAGCCGACGTGATCGGACCCCGGACCATGGCACGCTTCGCAGCCGACACCGATTTCGACCTGTGTCGAGGCAAAGCTCTGCGTGCCTGAATCGTAATTGGTGGCATAGCCGGTCGCGTGACAGGTGGCGCAACGGCTGTTCCAGGTTTTGTAAGGACCACTCCAGTGCAGCCCGTTGTCCGGTGCGTAATCACTGTCGGGATAAAGATGGAACCAGCCGCCCTGTTCCGTATCCCAAACCACGTCGAAACTTTGCAGGCGTCCGGGTTCGGTTTCGAGCAGGTATTGCTGGAGCGGTTCGATGCCGACAACGGAATGCATCGGGTAGTCGGTGGTCTCGCCATCTTTTTCCGTCACCTCGATGCGGGGATTGTCATCCTCGTCACGGTGAAACAGTACGCTGAAATCGCCTTGGGCAAAGCGCGTGTCATTGAAATCGGCAAGGATGTTGGTGTCTTCTGCCGGGGTCCATGCCAGCGCGTGATGCGACCCCTCCCAGGCCTCGAACGCATCTTGATGGCAGGCGGTGCAGCGGTCCGAGCCGATGTAGTCCTGCGCCGAGACGGCGGGCGCGGCAATCAGAAAAGCGAAAGCGATTACCCAGCGCATGGCACGCGCCTTTCGACTTGCCCTGTCGAAGGGCGTGAACCGGGGCGGATCAAAGGCGTATGGCGGTACAACGGCACGAAATTCACCCAAAGAAGCTAATAAATATGGGTGCTTATCCCCTTGTCGATCTTTGCGGATCAACAAAGGTTAATCAATCGAAAGTTGAAAAATCTTCGTGATGCTGTCGCAAGAGTGCGTATCGCCCGGTGCGGCGCCGTCCCGCCGGGCGCAGCGGGCGGGACGGAAAAGGATCGCAATCAGAGGTCGATTTCGCGCGCGTTGATCGTATAGGCGAAGCCTGCCGGGTCGAGCGCGTCAAGCGGCGCACCGTCGATTTCCGCCTCAGGATACATGAGGAAGCTGACCGGACCGGAGGCCGCACCGGGCAAGGCGACATCATGGGCAAAGTTGTAAGCGACCCAGTTGCCTTCCCATGCGCCAAACAGACCGGCACGGACATCGGCAACCTTGGGATCATCGAGCGAAAGGTTCTTTGGCGGTTCTTCAAGCATGACCTTGCGCACATCGGCCGGATCGACCGCTGTCCAGCCGATACCGTCGAGAAAGACCTCTGCGCGGCAGTGCTGCGCCTTGGTCACATCGTTCGATCCGGCACCGAGGCTTTTGTAACCAAAGCGGGACGGTGCGACGCGCAACCCGTAAACATCACGCGCGGGCAGACCGGCGGCACGGGCCAGACCGACGAAGAGCGTGTTCAGATCGGCGCATTTGCCGGTGAGATTGTTCATCTCAAGCATGGAGGCCACGTCGCCAAGCCCGCAGCCACGGGTTTCGGGATTGCGGGCGGTGTTCAACACGATCCAGTCATAGATCAGCCGCGCCTTTTCCAGATCGCCGGTCGCATCGCCGATGATGGACTCTGCGGTTTCTTTGACGATACCGTCGGTCGGCACGAGCGTGGTGGGTGCCGCGTAATAGGACCGGTCCTCTGCCGACAGCGGGGCCGCGCCGGTATCGGAAAGATCGGCGTTGCGGTCCTGTGCTTCGGCCGTCGCGACCAGTTCGAGCTTGGCCGGGGCGTTGCCTGCGTCCCAGGCCGCATGCAGGAAACGTGCCCCGTTTTCCGGATCGGTCACAAGCTCGGCCCGATCGGCGTTGGTGGCCCAGTCCGCCTGCCCTGCCCGCGCCCAGTTTTCTTCGGTGACGGCTGGAACCGGCACCCAGAGGTCGACCGGCGCGCCATCGCGAGCGATCTCGACACTGGTAGTCAGCTCGAACCGCCGCCAACCCGAGGGCATCGGCGCGAACCCCGCCAAAGCGCCCCGCGGCAGAAGGGAAATGGCGGCGCTGGCACTGAGGGCTTGCATGAAAGTACGTCTGTCGAGGGTCATGAAAGGGTTCCTGAATAGAGGGTGTCGACGGGATATGCCGGGCTTCCCGCAAGGGCAAGCGGGTTGTCATTTGCGCAGGCCACGAAGAGACCCAGAGGATGGCGCGGCTAACCGTAAAAAAGCCCTGAGTTGTCTCTACGTCACCCATTCAACTCAGGGGTGCTTTGCGCTAATAGCGCGCCCACTTACAAACGCCAAGTAAAGGCGCCTCTCCACCACTCACGACCGACATTCGGCAGAGGCCGCCACCGTCCCGACCGGACGCGAGAATTAGCTCGCGCGACCGGTCGGGCAAGTTTCACCCCTAAAATCGCTGAACTGCTGACGTGAGGCTGGAAGGTGGCTTTCACGTTGGCCATTTTAAGTTTTCTTACCGGGTGTTGAGCCAGAAAGGCGGGCCGGCAGCGGTCCCTATCTGTTTCAACCGCCGGTAGCGTTTTCCTCTGGCTGACGCGGCGTTGTATTGCCACCCGACCGCAGGGTGATGCGGGTCAGTTCAGACGGAACGCCAAGGCGCAGGGCGAATCCCGGCCAGAGCGCGGTACCATTGCTGACATAGAGATGCATATCATCGACCGCGTAATAACCGGAGATGAAGCCTTCGTTAAATCGGGCAATTAGTGAGGCGAGACCCACGACCATACCGCCATGCGTGTGCCCGGAGAGGTGCAGGTCGACACCCTCTGCGGCCATCATCCGCGCCTGAATGGGCTGGTGATTGAGGAGAACCACCGGCGCATCTTGGGGCGCGCCGTCCAGCGCCCGGCGGATATCCGGTGCCGGAAAGCCGAACCGCGTGGCCGCAAGATCGGTCAGTCCCGCAACCACTACAGTTCCCCCTACCCGCTCGATCCGTGCATGGGCATTGGCAAGCGGACGCATCCCGAGATCCTGATAGACCGCCCACCATGTGTCGTAGTCGAAGTAGTATTCGTGGTTGCCGGGGCTGACATAAACCCCATCCCGCGCCGAAAGCGCGGCCAGCGGCGCCACATCGTCACGCCGCGCATCAAGATACCCATCTATCAGGTCACCGCTGATCAGGATGATGTCCGGGTCGAGCGCATTCACCCGCGCCACAAGCGTTTCCGCAAAGGGACGCTGAAACAACCGGCTGAGGTGAAGGTCAGTCAGGTGGACAATGGAATAGCCATCGAACCCGGCAGGCAGGCCTTCGATGTCAAAGGCGATGTCTTTCTGCGCGGGCTGGCGAATGGCGTTGACCACGCCAAGGCTGGAAAACGCGATGCCGAGGGCCAGCGCCGCAAAGCTCCAGCCCGGGGCAAGCGGTCGCCATTGCCAGATTACCAGCGAGCGCAGGAGCATGAAGATATCAAGCAACGCGTAGAGAGCGGCGGTAATGATGATGGCCCCGAAACCGAGGTTTACCGCGATCACAACAGCGCGCGGCAATTCCAGCGAGAACATGTTGCCATAGGCCAGTTTGGTCAGAAGATGGTTCTGTGCCAAAAGGAAGATCACGAGGGCGACCAGAACCTTGCACCAAAGCGGCATGCCCAGCGGAACAAGCGTGCGCAGCGCGACATAGGCACCAACGATCCCGACGATAATGGCAAACATGAAATGACTCTCCTGCTCGTGGACCGGCCTGTGCGGTCACCGCAAGCTAGTTGGCGGCAGTTGGAATGTCGCGCGCGTTCTGCTGAAAAAAACTTATGAACGAGAGACATAAATGGCCTCTGTACGCTTTGTTGTCAGGTTAAATTCGAATTTCAGGTTTTGTTCGGGTTTTATCCACCGAGAGCAGCACGTTCAGAATGGCACGAACTGAATCTTACCAACGGAGGTTGAATATCCGTGCTTCAGGCAAGGCTTGATAAGTCTTGCAGAGCGCCGATCGATCACAGCTTGGCAAGTGTGCGCCCGGTCATCGAAAGCTGACCTGCGGTGCATGAGGGAGCCAGACCGCCTCTGGTCTCCCGCCTGCGACAATCAGGGTAATGTTCCCCGAAAGATATTGGTACCCAAGGCCGGACTCGAACCGGCACGTCCGTTAGGACGGGGGATTTTGAATTGGGTCGAAACCAATGTATCTCATATAGTTGAGCTGATTTGCGTCACAGCGACAAAACATGAACAAAAGGTGACCGTGTGAGCGCTGAAATTTGCACGCTTATCGCGACCAGAACCAGATGCTCCCTTACGTCAGCACCGCTTTGAAGCTGAGCAAAATTTGGCTGTTTGATGGTAGCACCACAGCAGGTTAACTACGCGAAAAAGTGGCCGCGATACCTTGAAAGACGAAAGGCGCATGCAGACTTTAGCTGAGATCAATACGGACAAACCATCGATCAAGATACACCTTCGTGTCTCTCTTTTCGCGGGCGCTCGTACCGATTGACCAAGGACAACCTCCAGGGTCAAAACTCACAAACATGCGCTTCGCGTATTACCCAAGGTGCTCCGATGGTGGCTAACAAATTTGCCGTTTTCTTGTCCGCAACCCTGACAGTTTTTCTGACGGGTTCGGCCCCCACTCATGCTGAAGACATTGATCGTTCGAAGGATGTGCGCGCTCTAGGCCGCTGCGCTGAGTGCGTTCTGCAGCAGAATGATTTCAGTGGACGCAACCTCATGGGGATCGATTTCACATCGGCTGACCTAAAGCTGATCAAATTCGATGGCTCCAACATGAACCTGGCCGTTTTCGAGAATGCAGTCCTAACGAATACAAGCTTCGCTGGGGTCAATCTGCGCGGCGCCAGTTTCGTAGGCGCTCGCCTCATAAACGTGTCGTTGAAAGAGGCCGACCTGCAGGGAGCGGTCTTCGACGGCGCCATTCTCGAGGGCACCGATCTCGACGCGGCGAGGCTCTGCAACACGCAAACAGCCTCGGACGAGATCGACAATTCTGATTGCGACGTAGCACGCTGAGTGCAGAACAAGGTCGGACAGCGTAAATCACGCAATTCAACACAGCCGTCAAAATTCTGACCTCAGCCTCTGCTTTCGGAGGGCAGCTTATTTAATAAAGATACGAAAAACCAAATACCTACTATTCATTTGGGCCTGCCGAAACCGGTCCAAACGGACTGAAACCAACCGGTCCAGATGCCCTCACTCATTCCCCGGCATTTCGAGATGCGGGCGTCGAGGCAAATCTGCGGGCGCTTCGACCTCATGCTTTTCCAGCCACTCCTTAACCGCGCCCCAGATGTCGGCCGGCTTTGGTTGCCACCGGCTGCGATCAAGCTCTTCGAGCTTCAACCTTAGATCGTGCGGGATATTTGATGGCCACGACACAAGCTACTCCTATCTCGATTCAAGCCCTGAAGCATTTAAGTCTCCACCATTTAGTCCGTGGAAAGTCCACTAGGAACTAGTTCTTGGCGACCTGTCCCCTTCTTGCTGACACTCGGAAAAGCTGAGTCTAGCATTAAAATCCTCAGTGACTATGTAAACAGCTGGCAAAAAAAACATAATGAAGAGGATTGGTTGAGCTCGAACGAGGGTCGAGCCTAGCCTTGGCGCACGCTTTGCTAAGTTCTCATTCGCTTGGCGCGATGCATCCAACACGATAAGCACCGCTAGTCCACCGAGGAACAGCACCAAGATCGAGGCTGCAACGGAAAACAAACCTGCACCATCAGTTTGGTTACAAGCATAGAAACTGGCGATCGCACTACGAAGATATGCACAAACGGCCAGCAAAGCCGTTGCTTTCAGGATGCCATCCGCGAAATCATACAACGGACTTTTCTCCATATGCGTTATCCTCCTCTCTGGATCGTACATCACGCAAGAACTGGTGCACCCAGAATGTAGGGCTTGAGACCCTTCGGGTGAACTCTGACGACGCGCAGCAAGTTCGCGGCAACGGTAGGATCAGAAGCATTTGATGCAAGCCAGTTCTCGGCTGCGGTGCAAAACTTCTCGCAAAAGACGCTCGCCGTTTCAAAGTAGGCGTCATTAAGGCGCCCATTTTCAAATGTAACCCTAGCGCCTGGCAGGCTTAGGATGTAGCGCCCGATGAGGTTTGGCCACAATGCGGCCTGAAGCGTTTCCCGTCTCAGGGGGCCGGTCAACGACAGGGTGTCGGAGCAATTCTTCAGTTCGCTGCGGCTCCGCTAGTGACCGCCTTTTCAGTTCGGAGGCGAGCACACGGCCGCCTTCTATCATTGACAAAAAAAAAAATGTTCCCGCAGCTTCACATGCAGCAGGCGATACGCAAGGTAGCCCAAAAACTGACCACGTGAAGGTTGTACAATACGAGGATTTTCAGATGGCTGAAGCTAAAGACTGGTGGGACAAGCTTGAGATCATCGGGAAAGTGGCATTGCCTGTTGTCATTGCGGCGGCGACCATCTGGTTCAATTCGCAGGTTAGCGAGCGACAGCAGAATGCGGATATGGTGAGTATTGCAGTAGAAGTACTTTCACAGGCTACTGAACAGAACGATCCATTGCGCGATTGGGCTGTCGATATACTGGTCATACAGGGCAACCTTGCGTCAGAAGCTGCAGCGGAACTAAAAAACGATCCTTCACGAGTTATTGCAGCGCCTGGACGAACAGCTGCAACAAGCTACGAAGCGCTCGTATGTCTAGACAAACTTGAAGATCAAGAAAGCACTCCGACGCTCCAAGAAGATTTCTTGCGCTGCATGCTTAGAGAGCTGACTTTTGGATTATTTCCGTTTAATACGCTTGGACCTGCGGTGAAAGACTGAAGCAGCCGAAGTGCTGGAACTCTAACTTTGGGCAAATAGCATTCCGCAACTGGGCCCCGCAGTTGATTGTAGTTGTGATCGACATGTCCGCAGCGCGGCGCAGCATCGGCTGTCGCGGGACAGAAACCCCGTGCCGGAACCCTTGAGCCAAAAACGGTCGTTTTTGTCACTGGCCAGTCTTTAACCAGAATTATTGAAAGATCTTGGGTCAAAAAGCCTTGGCGAAGCTCAGTTTGGTTTAGTTACCTTTTTGGCCTTCGGGTGAAGACCGGACATTCATGCGAATGGCAGCATCCGGTACTGTGGGCTCAAAGCCGACCTCTGCCGCTCGGCAGCAACAAAGTCCAGCCATTCACCCCGGCAGCACAAAAGCAACAGTTCACAGCCCCTTTTTCGACGCACTTGATCGTTAGCCGAAAGTAGGAACAAGCCGCTGCTCAGGGGAGACGCATGAAGCACGACGACATCTTGAAGGAAGCAGTCGTATCGATCGATATCGCTGACGCGACAAGTCGCCGGAAATCCATCGCCCCGCTCGAACCACTCGGCTTCGTGAAGTCCCTGTTTCGCTACACTTTCCTTGGTTTGATCGGTCTAATAGTCCTTTCTGGCCTCGCGATGCGTTCGATTTTCCAATCAAAGCGATAACTTAACAAATTCATTGACTCGAATCTTCGCTCCCTAAACTGTGAAATTGACATAGAACTGGGGGGTTCATTATGAAATTTGTGCTGGCGCTTTGCGCCCTTCTTTTTGCTGTGCAGGCCGAAGCGGCCACTTTGCGCTATGAGTTCCAAGTAAAGGTGATCGAGGAAACGTTTTATACATCACGTGGCTGGAGTCCGGGAGACTGGACAAACAATCCTGGAACTCACACCGTCACCTATGACAATGACCCTTACGGCTTTCACTACAAGTATTCCGCTATTCGGGATGGTCAGTGGCACGATGCGATCATCGAGCTGAGGCCGGACCCGTATGGAAACGAAATTTTCTTTTTCTCAACATGCTCTCTCGGAGGAGTTAGATGCTACGCTAGTTCCGGTAGGTTCACCTTTGAAAACTATCTGTCCAGTCCAGACGTCTACGGATACTTTTCCGCATACTTGGTCGACGGTGGCGGCATCACAGAAGCCTATGACGGCCTCTTTAACTGTGGAACGAACCCACAGGGGAAGGACATGGTCTGCGGAGGATATCAAACACGGTTGGCTGTCCGGATCGTGAACACGCCACTCCCTTCTGGGGGCGTGCTTCTCGTTTCAGCACTTCTCATGATGTCCCGCCGGTCACGGTCCCATCGCCGTCTTCGACGAGGAGAGTAACAGCGCTCGCGGTGATCGCGATTGTTAGCTCCTTGGCGCCGTTCCCTGCGGCAGTCACGGCATCGAACGCACCTGACACGCTATCCACGTTGACCAGAGTATAGGTGCCGTTTGCAACCCCCGTGACATCTAGGTGCAAAGTTCCCCCGTTGATAACGACCGCGCTCGGCGAATCAGGCTCGATGACTTTATCTGTCTTGAAGTCGTCAAAACCTTTGATGCCGGTGACGACTTCGGAAATAGAACCATCGAACCAGACTTCAGGCGCGTGCTCGTTATAGTCCAGGCGCGCGTAATCAGTCTTTTCGCCCTGATCATCGTCAAGACCGCGGATCACGACCCCCGACACGTTTTCAGCGTTCGCGGGGACATACTGAATGTCATCGAGGACGGCCATGAAATCATCCTCAATCCGGGGCTGGAACTCACGAACCGTTCCGATCGTGCCGCCGCTTCCGGTCATTTCATGACCCGGCTTTGGCAAGAAATAACTCGCCCCATTTTCCTGACACCAGATCCGAAGCGTCGGTTTGAATGAAACGGTCGATCCCGGTTCGATCGTGAGCGTCCGCGTCGTCGCGCTGACCCCATCGAATCCAACATTCGACATCCCATAAATGGTCAGACTGTTGCCGCTCGACAGCGTGAAATCACCGTCATCCATGACCAAGGCAACATCGCTGTTTGCTCGCGCCGTGATATCGACATTTCCCTGAACGTCGCCGGTGTTCATGAACATGCCGTCATAGCAATCGACGGCGAGCTTGTCCGATCCATTATATCCACCAATCCCAAAGATGGTGCCCATGGAAGGATTGACCCGGCTATCGCCAATGACCGTCACCGGATCGGACGCAATAAGTGCGCCCTGCGTGACCTCCATCAGGATCCGCCGAAGCGTCAGGCCCTCAAAGTCAAACTTCGGGTCGAGGTTCCAGTTCATGTAGGGCGCGCCGTAGGTGTCGACGCTGTCGCCCTCGACGTCACCGGGGAGACCTTCGAGGCCGTCGGCCGACCAATCGAGCTCGATGCACGCCATGAAGCCCGGTGTGTACTTCCAGGCGTTCGGCCTGAACTGCATGGTTTTCGGTGTGGTGCGGCGCGTGACGTTATTGCCCATGCGCCCCCGGAACCAATCGGAGATCTCCCGGCGTTCTTCCCACGGCGCCTCGGATGCCCGCATGCGATTGTGGAAATCGTAATGCGTCTTGCCAGAGGAACCCGTCTTCTGATCCTCGTAAGCCTCGAGCGTCGTTCCGTCCTTGATCAGCTGCGAAATGCCATCTACCCGGTAATCAGGTGTCGCCGCATCCCAATTGCAGAACTGAACATCGTATTGCTCCGGGTCCGGCTGCTGATTGTTATCGACCTGATCCAAGATTGCCGTGGTCTGGCTGAACGCCCGCGTGTTCGACCCATAGCCGGGGATATACTCGACACACGGCCCAATGGTTTCCGGGCCGGTTAGATCCACGAGACCGGGTCGGTTCGGATCGTGATCGATCACAAGGACATGGCGCAGCCCGACGTAGAGATCCTGCAAGCTGATGCCATAGCAGAGATGCTGGTCGCGGTTGGGGCCGGCCGGAATGAGATTGCCTTGGGTGTCGTAGAACGCATCCCGCCAATGCTGGTGGAACCCGCCTTTCATAACCACGGCGTCATAGACCAGCGACCACGTGTTTGCGTTCCCCAGAGCGAAGCCGCTGCTTTGCCCCGGATAGTTTGGCATGCCCAAATCGTCGCTTGGGTTCCTGACGTACTCACCGTTCCCGATCGAAAATCCGGAATTGGCCTCGATGACCAGCAACCCAAGAACAATACCGCCCGCACGGAATTGCGCGCCACTCATCGAAGAACGGGACAGCACCATGTTCCTGAACATCGCGTTCTTGTAGTTGCCCTGCGCATAGATCAAGTGGCTGAAGACTGTCGGCGTTTGGGGAAAATACAGCCCTGAGTCGGGATCGAAATAGGTGAAGTCTGCGCGGTAGCCTTCCGCATAACCGGCAGTATCCATGTAGATATCTTCAAGCAGCAGGCCATCAACAGCCGAGAAATAGCTTGTTCCGGTCCGGTCCTTCCGGTCCGTGTCCCAGCCGTTCGGGCCATTGTTCCCGCCCTCTCGCGGGGCATGTTCATAGCCATCGGTGATATGAAGCCGGCGCATGGTGATCTGGCGCGCTGTCGGAGAGCTCTCGAGCTTGATCGTGTCAGCGATGCCATTCCCACGGATACCGTCGAGGATCATGTTTGACGCGCCAGCATCCCACGGAACAACTTCCTCGATGGTCGCATCCTGCCAGATGATGTTTCGAGCAACGCGGCCAATGAACGGGATGTTCGTGAAGTTCGGCTTTCCCGATCCCCAAGCGCTTATCAGCATCGGGTGACTGGCGCTGTGCGCTCTTAGCCAGATCCATTTCGAGTTCGGGCTGGCAACGTCCGCGTTATAGTCTTGACCGCCGGCGAACATCAGATGTGGCGCGTGCTCATTTTCTTCGGGCTTGAAGTAATACCCGTAGAGCGACAGGGCCAGATCAAGCTTTATGGGCTTGTCCCTGTGTTCCCCATATTTGACGTAGATCTGACCGCCATCGCCATCCGAAACCGGAATACTGGACTCGTTGTTCAGGATCCAATTCAGGACTTGCCCCGTGCTCGAAACCCCCGGCTCTTTCGACACGATACTGCCGTAGCCGTCGCCATTTTCCTCATCGATGAAAATGCGCTTGGTGTTCCGGCGCGGCCGAGCGATCAGGCGGTTTTGAGAGTCCGCTCTTGGCCGGTAATAGACGCCGCTCCCCCAACCGCCCTTCTTGCGGGCGTTGGCAACATCGACTGCCGCATCGACCAGCGTGATGACGCCGCCTTTGGTTTTTCGATACTGAAACGCCACCTCGCCCGCCGGATCGTATTCACGCAGATCGAGCGTGATCGTGCCATCCGGACGCACCGCCGCCTCCCCAACCGCCGGCTGCTGCGTGATCTCGATGCTGTCGGGTTCTTCGGCATCGACAAAACGGCCGATGTTTCTGCCCGTCATTGAGAAGTTCGCCGCCGGCGCGGCCGGAATGCCGAAATTGGAGAAGTCGATCGAGGCGCGGTTGCCCTGACGAACGCGACCGCTCCTGCCGATTAGTTTAGGTCCAGAAATTCTAGGCATCAGTAAATCTCCAGCAGCGCGAGAATGCCGTTGTAGCTCGCCGCGTTTGTGATGGTGTTGAAGGACATGGCGCGGGTCTCTTCGGCGCCGGATGTCGCCTCGAGGAAGTAGCAGCCCTGATCCTGGTTGGTCCCGGTCCACCAGAACGGCCCGTCTTGGGTCAGCCCGGTCAGGTCGGCATCGGTGCCAGCGGCATCTTTCAGTCCGCGCCAGCCACCAATGATCCTCGAGCCGTTCTTGACCGAGGCCGAAAGATCCGTTGGCTTGTTGCCGAAGGTCGCCTTCGTGCCTGTCGGCGGCAGCGCCTGAATAACGGTATGGTTGCTGACCAGGTATGCTTGCCGCTGGTACCCATTCCAGCTTTCAGGGTCGGCCGTCTCCGAATGGGGAATGGTGCTCATGGTGTGAACACCGCCCGCCGACACGTCATACCGGGCCGCAAAGGCAACCCGGAAACGATCATCAGCCACGCTCAGGATGGTCTGAGGCGTGTCCGTACCGTTCATGGTGATATCGAGCGGGAAGTTTGCCCCGCCACGTGAAAAATTGACCCCGTAGAAGTAAACAATAACCAGTTCCTTGCCTGCTTCAGCCGCACCACAGTCGAAGGAATCCGTATCGGGATTGGTGGAAATTGCTTCTGCCGTGTAGAGGTTCGACGGTGCGTCGCCGATCTTGGTCAGCGTCGGCGCATAGATGGTTGCACCGCCCTCGATCAACGTCCCAAGCGAAAGCGCCTCGCGTGTCGTCACGCCATCGCTGACCTGCGGGAAATACTTCAGGACACCGGGATAGGCGGTGACATCCGCGACAGACGGCCCTGTCTCGCCGGGAATGATGGTGCCGTCCGACGTCCAGCGGTGGGTGACGGTCAGTTCCTCGGCGACTGACGTGTCCCACATCCAGAGGCCGATATCGCCAGTGGCAACCCCATCCACAATCTCGAGCGACGGCAAGCCCGCGTCATTCAATACGCCAAAGTTGAACGGGAGATCGCGCGTGTCTCCGGCGGTCAGACCAGTATAGGTGGCATCATAGGACGTGCCGCTTTCTTCCAGCGTGATCGGATCGAGAACAACCTCATCAGGCACGATGTCGTTCACGTCCACATCGATCATCGCACCGGCAATGGTGACAATCTCGCGGTATTCAACGATCTTCTGAACTGTCGGGAAGCTTTCGCCCTGCCCGAACTCGTTGACGGCACGCGCTGTGAAACCGACACTTTCGCCCAAAACAAAAGGCGTGGCCGCGTCCACCGCATCACCGGTGAAGGTAAGTTCAACGTCAACGATTTCACCGATGCTAGACTCAAAACCCGTAGGCGTACTGAAACTTGTCCAGTTTTCGATCTGGCTAAGGGTCTGACCCTCATAGACACGTGGCATGACCGGCGTGATGACGGCGGTGATCGTGGCGATTGGATCGACAGAAACAACGGCGCCGATGGGCTGGACTTTGACGGCATTCGCGTTGGTCACGCCCTCGATCGTGAACGGTAGCTCCTGCGTCTCGTAGACCCACGGACCATCGTCGATCTGATAGCGGAAATCTCTAGGTGCCATTGCTTACTCCGAGATCGTGACTTCGCCACTGGCCTCCCGCGTGACGCGGGCGGTCCAAGGCTTAGCAAGAGTGGAAATTGTGACGGTGCCGTCGCCTTCGCGCTCAAGCACCGACTGCAAAACGCTGCGCAGAAAGCGTCGCTTCGACTTGATGCCGAAACTTCCGCCGCCGCGCCCGACGATGAAGTCACGCATGGCTGACCAGCGCCGAAACCTGACCCCTACGCGCCTGCGCAAAGACCCGGTTGACCCCACTGACCCCCGGAAAGAGATCAGTAAGCGCCTCGTTTACAAACATCTGCGCTGGCGGCAGCATTATCGGTGCCGCATCGGTCTCGGGCGCGGCACCGTCGACACCAGGAAACAGTAGTAGAAACTCTCCGGATTGGTTTTGAACCGAAATGGTCGCAACATCCCCGGCGGTAATCTCCTGCGGCGCGGCCGCCGTTACTGTTTGAAGCGCGTGCTTGGCCATCTGTTTTCCCTTTCATGGACAAGGTGAAGTCGGTCAGGGCACCAGATGCGCCCAATCCGGACAGGCGAGCGCGAAGGCCGCATAGGCGGTCTGAATCTCGTCCTGCGTTTGGTTGGTGTCGTGCCGGGATCTCGTCGGCAGGGAAGCGCCCCACTGACGGCAGATCTCGGCCTCAGTCTCGGTAGCCGGCCCCGTCGTACTCGCGCACGCGCTCAGGCAGATCGCGATCAACGCGATCGCGAATGGCAGTCGCCTTTTCATGATCCTGTTCCTTGGCTTTCTGCCGCTCTTCCAAACGGCCCTTCCGTCTCTCGCGCCGGCCGTAGACGAGCGCAGCCGCGATCCCGCCAAGGACCGTCACGATCCACGGCAATACTTGCGCGATCAGCGCCTCGATCACGTGGTGCCCCCCTTGGCCTTGGCGACACGGCCGCCGGCGAAGGTCGCGATGTAGCCCCCCAGCCCTACCAGCAGGGTCTCGAGATCCTTCAGGTGGAAGGTCAGCGTGCCGGCCTCGGGATCGAAGACGGCAATCCCCTGCCCCGCGATCATGGCAAAGACGAGATACAGGACCATCCGCAAGGACAGCCCGCTAAACAGAGCAGTCATGTCAGCCTCCTTTCAGGCTTCGTTCGTGGTTATGACGAGATCGCCGAGTTCCATCCTCGGCAGGAAGATCGGCCGCGCCGGATAGGTCGCGGGCCAACGGCAACCGGCGAGCTTGCGGCTCTTCGAGATCCGCGCCCGGCTGACCGAATTCGACTGGTTGCCGCCAAGCGCGTACCAGGTCGTCTCGTCTTCCCCGATCAGGAAGAACACATGCCCGCCACCCTGGCGCTCGACGCTGCAGATCGCGCCAACGGTCGGCACAGTCTCAATGCCGAAGAGCCGCCAGTTCAGTGCCCAATAGGGGTTCTGGCCGAGCGCCCCCGGAAACGGCTCATTCGGCAGCGCGACGCGGATGCAGGTCTCGATCAGATCGCCGCACCACGGGTAGACGGCCGGATCTCCAAGCGCATGGCCGTCGCTCGCGAGGAAGCGCTTCAGCGCGGCATTGTCCCGGGTCTCATGCAACCCGAGCACGCCTTCGGCGATATCGATCCACGGCAGCGCAGCATCGGTCACCAGCTGGCGCTGCGCGCGCCATGCCGCCTCGATCGCGGCAAGGGTAATCGGACCCACGTAGGCGCGCGGGCGCAGCCCCTTGGAGCGCTTGAAGGCAATGATCGCCGCGTCGGTCTTTGGACCGCGCAGGCCATCGATCGGTCCCGGCTTGAATCCGAGAGCCGCGAGCCGGGACTGCACCCGGCGCACATCAAAATTCATGGAAAATTCCTCTAGGCTCGTTTGCGCCGATATCGATCGGTCAGGTAGGAGGTCCAGATCGCGCCGTTCAGCGCGAGATACATCGGCACCCAGGCATAGGTGCGCGGCGGTCGGTAGTGCATCAGGATCTCGACCTGCCCGGCCGCGTGCAGCACCAGCCCGCCGGCAAGGATCGCCAGGAAGAACCGGGCATAGCGATGGATCCCCATCGTGTGCCGGTACCGCAGCACAAGCGCGAGCAGCATCAGCGCCGAGATCGGCTCGAGGGTCAGGAAGAGGAAACCGAGGATCACTTCCGGTCACTCCCGTTGGCCCGCAGGCGCAGCACTTCCTTTGCCAGCTCAACCAGCCAATCGGTCGAACTCATCATCCGCGCGGTGAACTCGAGCACGAACCAGACCCCGAACCCGGCTACGGCCGAGCGCACCAGCGTATGATCGAAGTCATCCCCGCCAAGACCCCCGAGGAACCAGATGTCATCGACCACCGGCGCGAAGATCGCGCCCATGACGATCCCGATCCACAAGCGATAGAAGGCGTTCTTCGTGCCCTTGGGCGCCACCATGATCATCGAGGCGATGACACCAAGGCACGCCCCCAGAGCCCGCGCGATCCAGCGGGTCTCGTCTCCGAAAAAGTCGTTCAAGTCTGCCCCCTGTTGCGCTTACGGGCGCGCCGGCCAGTAGAGATCCGCCTCGAAATCGGCCGGGATCGTGGTCATGTTCTTCAGCGTCCGCGCGGCGAAGATATGGGCCCGCTCATGCTCGGCCCCCCTCTGGCCGACAGCGAACATCGACGGCGCATCGAGCTCGATCGTCGAGTTGTCGAGCGTGATCCATTCGAACGGGTCGACGCCGCCATGCCAGAGCAGGTTGCCCGCAAGCGCGCCCTGCCCGATCGCAAAGCCCGCCAACGTTGCCGCGCCGGTGATCCGCGCCTTGTCCTCTTCGCGGAACTGGATGACCTTGCCGGCATAGGCGAAGCCCGCCGCGATGCGCTTGTCGCGCTCGGCGTCAACAAGCGCGGTCATGCGCTCTTTGCGGGCGACCTGATCGATACCAACTTCGATGGGGCTCATGGCACTGTCACCTCGCTTGCAAAATCGATCGCAGGAAAGGGCGAAACCGACCGAACGTGATAGGTTCCGGCATCAATGAGCATGAGCGTGTCATCCTGCGCCGCGATCGTGGTTTCCGTACCCTCTTCGTCCGTGACCACCAGCGAAGATCCGTCCGGGAGCTGGTTGAGGTCATAGGAGGCGCCGGTCATCGGAGGGACGGCCGGGCGGTCCGTTACAACGCCTCCTGACACAAACTGCGTCCGATGATCGGCGGAACCGAACAGCATGGTGATGCCGGGCCGAATGTTTTCCTCGGCTTCGTCCGCATCGAGCACTTCATTCACCGCCTCGATGAAACCCGTCGCAGGGTCGAAATAGACGACGTCCATGTCTTACCTCTTGGTCTCGATCGCCACGATCGACGCGGCGTTGATGGTCGCGCCAGAGTTCTGAAGGTCGATGGTCATTGAAACGCCAGCACTGGTGTTGATCTTCCAGACAATCATGCCGGTTTCCTGCGCGTAGCTCGTGCTTGGCGCGAGATCCTCTCTTCTGACGCTCAGGTACCCGTAGGAGTCGCCATCGATCCGCAAAGTGACAATTCCGGTCGCAGCGCCGGCGCCTTCCGTTTCGATATCGAGCCAGACCATCGCGGTCATTTCTCCGTCGATGCTTGGCGTGAAGGTGATCGAGGGGTTCGTGCCGGTCGACTTCCGGACCTTGGTGATGCCATTGGACTCGACCTTGCCCGCAGTGATTGTCAGGTTGTCAATCTGGGCGTTCTTGACAGCGAGGTTCTCGATGTCGGCGGTATCGACGGTCAGACCGAGCGCGGCCAGCGAGGAAAAGTTCGCCTTGTCCGCCGTGATCGCACCGGTGGCGATGTAATCGCCCTCGATGATGGTGCGTCCGAAGTTCGGGTTTACATCCTGACCGCCCCGGTACGACGCGAGCACGACATTCTCGCCCGTGTTGGCAGTTGCGAGATCATCGGAGCTGTTGAGCGTGGTCCCGCCGCGCGTCCAATAGATGTACCAGATGCCGGACTTGCCCGCATAATTGAAGCTGCTCGCCGTCAGGAAGCGGGTGCTTTCAGTGCCATTATCATCGATGTACTTGATCCGGCCCGCCGTCCAGCTCAGCACATCTCCGGAGGTCGAGAAGTTCAACTCGCTGACGGCGAGACCGCGCAGACCGATCTGCAACTTCTCGGCCGAGACCGTCGCCGTCGAGATCTGACCACCATCGATCTTGGTCTGATCTCCGGCCCGGCGCCAGTCTTCGATGGTCGTGGACCCGGAGATCTGGATCTTGCCCGGTTCGATCAGGGTCGTGCCAGCGTTGACCCTTGCGGCAGGGTTCGCCGCGCGGCTCTCGACGGTTCCGATGGTGACACCTGTTGGACCAACGGTGATGCCGGCGTTAAGTGCACCGACGGTGATCTTGCTCGCCTCGAGATCCGAGATCTTCGCACTCGTGATGATCGCGTTTGCGATCTGCGCGGTGACCGTGATCACCGCCTCGTCGGTGACAAAATGGTTCGACTTCAAAGCGCCGTCGACGATCATCTCGCCGGTGTTCTTGCGCATCAGGAACGGCGCCGAAATAAACCCCGTGCCGCTGCCGCCCCCAGAGCGGCCGAAGTCACAGCGCATTTCCGTCGCGCCGGCGGGCGCCGTATGGCTGAGATTGAAGGACAGATAGCTCGAGGTCGCCGCCAGCAAGCTCGACGGCTGCTCGAGCACGTTCCCGTCCTTGTCGTAAAATCGGAACACAATCCGCGCCTCAAACGAGCCGGTGCCCCGCGCTTTCGCCCGCGCAAAGAACTGGTCACCGGGCTCGACCGGGATGCGCGTCGCGGTCCAGGCGTAGCGGTTGGTGACATCGACCGGATAGACGAACACGCCCGGCGTTGTCGCGACGCTATCGGTGCCGACCCCGACGCTGCCGTTAAATGCCCATCCCTCGTCATTCTCAAGCCGGCTGTTCAGGATCAGGTTGGTGAAGTCGCCGATCGCCACGGTCCGCGCGGTCACCGCCCCTGCGTCGAGCTGCGCGGCCTTCACCGCCCCGGCTGCGATGGATGCTGTCTGGATCGAATTGATCGTGAGATCGCCGCCATCGACCGCCGACGTCCATGTGCCGTCGATGAAGCGATAGAACTTTCCGATGCCGTCACTGGTATCCACGACAGACCGGCCGGGAAAGTTCGCCAGATCGGACCCGGACGGCACCGACGAGACGATCTCGATCGCGGCGAGCCCCGAGGCGAAGGAGGTCTGATCGATCAGCCCCTCAAGATCTTCCGTCGTGACCGCAGAAGTGCCAGCAAGGGTCGTCGCGGAACTGCCAACGGACCAATCCGATTTGTTCCCCGAGGTATCGACCGCGCGCACAAAAACATAACGGGTTGTCGCCGCGTCCAGTCCGCCGATCTCGATGCGCTGCGATGCCGTCTTGATGATCGGCGCCGTGGTGCTGACCGCCGGCGTGCCGGCCGTCGCTTTATAGCACAGCTCGAAGTGGCTGAAGTCGCTCGCCCCGGCAAAGGTCCAGTCGGCCCAGATGCTCCGGAAGCTCGGCGTCAGGTTTGGCTGACCCGGCACCGGCGGTGCCGTGCTGTCGCTGGCCGCAGTGAGCGTCTCGCTCGCCGTCCAGCCCGAGGGTTTGTTCAACGCATTACGCGTGCGCAGCCGCACCGACCATTCGACGCCCGTTGCGCTCTCGAAGCTGTAGGAGGTGCCGTCTACGGGCAGGATGTTCTCGCTGCCGCCCGTGCGCGTGATACCAAGCTCGTAATAGGCGGCATCCGTCACCGCCACCCATGTCGCCGTGAGCTCCGCGCGGCCATCCGCGATTAGGCTGGTGGAAAGTGACACCGCAACAGGATCGTCCGTCGCCTTAGACCAGTCATCGACATCCGCTGGCAGATCTCCCGAGCTCAGTCGAATATCATCCACCGTGACCGCCGTCCACGCCGTCCACGCCCGCGCCCGGCGCACCAGCAGCCGGCCCCGCACCTCGAGCTCTGCCCCCGGCAGGATCCCCTCGGAGATCTTCACCGATCCTTTCTGCAGGTTCGTGATCGATCCAGACGCGACCAACTCGGTCAAACCCGCCGGGCGGATCTCATACTCGAGCGCCGCCGAATCCGAGATCCGGTCGGGATCCCATGCGAGCAGGACCGCCGGTCGACGGCCGGTCTCCGAGGCATCCTTCACCGAGGCCGGCGAGACATCCCAGCCCGGCACGGTGCGCAGCACCGGCGGCACGTAGAGCGTCGAGGGATGCACGACATCGATCTCGTCGTCAGTCGGCACCCAGACGAAGTCGCCCTGATCCCGCTCGCGCAGCGATACGCCCTGCAGGATCGTGGTCAGATCATCGGTGACCTCGCCCACCTCGAAGACCTTCGACGTGTATCCGTTCCGCGCGCTGGTCCAGGCAACCGTGTCGAGCGGCTCGAGGATCGCAGCCTCCGGCGGCAGGGTCAGGTTATGCCGTCGGAATCGTCGCTCGTCGCGGATCCATGCCTTCATGAGGCGCTGCACCTGACGACCATAGGGCACCGCCGGCAGATCGACCTGCGCCACCAGCTGCCGATCGCCGTCCTCCGCCTCCCATGCCGCGTTATAGCGCGGCGGCGCGTCCCGGGTTTCCCAGAGCGCCTGCGGCGCCGGATACGAGGCGTGGATCCCGTTGTGAACCCCATCGAGTCCCGGATAGGGCTGCAGGGTCTGCGGCTGGTCGATGACGATGTCATCATCCGAGAAATAATAGACCGGCAGGCCCGGCGGTCCGACGCGGACCTTGTAGACGCCGCCGAACTCCGAGATCTCGGCCGAGCAAGCCTTCAGCAGTTCCTCGATCACCGAGGCCGGCGTCTCATTCACCGCGACCTCGTATCCCGCCCGATATTGCGGTTGCGTCCCGCCGCCCTTCAGCGTGACCTCGACATCGCATTCGTTCATCGCCGCGAACCAGTTCGCGAGAGGCAGATCACCAACAGGGACACGCCCACCCCAGACCCGGCCGCCCGGCAGCGTGATCCCGCGCAGGATGTTATAGATCATGACGATCGGGTTGTCAGACTGCGCCCATGTCGCCGGTTCATCCCAACGCTGCGCCCCATCGCCGCCGACCGTTGTATCGAGGCGCGGATCATAAAGCGGGATACCGAGCACCTCGAAGCGCACGCCCGGAGGTTGATTGAACAGCTCGCGGTTATACCGGAAGGTCACCACCGCATAGGCGAGCCCCTCCCCGACCATGTCGCTGGACCACGGCCGTTCAGGATAATCGGCATAATTCGCCATCATGTAGGCGTCGGCCGCCGTCTGCGATCCATCGTGCCATGTCAGGAACATGTAGGGCAAACCGTCCTCGATCATGCCCTCGAGATCATGATCGCCATCGCTCGCCTGCAGATCCGTGACATACTCCCCCGCCACCATCAGCCGGTTAAGAGTCACACCCGGCGCGCCGGAGACATCGATCACAAAAGTCAGGTACTGGTTCGGGATGCTGCCGTCGTTCGGATGCGAATACGGCGGTGCCACCATGTTGCCGGCGGTCGCGTATTTGCCGAGAACGAAGGTCTCCGGATTATTGCCGCCGGTCGACGTGCTATCCGTCTTGATCCCGGGCCGACGCGGACTGTCGGGACGCTTCTGCAGCGCCGCTGCCAGCGCCGAGGACACCAGCGAGAACCCGATCTGCACGATAAAGGTCGCGGTCGCGGCCGAAACGCTCAGCGCCCCCGCCACCGTCGCAATCAGCGTCGAGATCGGCTCGGCCGCAGCGGGCCCGGCCGTGACCAGCGTGAGCGAGAGGATGACCCAGAACAGCCCCATCATACGCGGAACGCCCGCTGGATCTCGAGCCGCGAGACCAGAACCATGCCCTGCGGCGCAAGACAGAACACATTCTCGCCCTGCACCACGCCGAGCGCAGCCGCCTCGTCGCCCGGCAGGACCGCCACGTCACCGACCTGCGCGAAGGCCGGTGCGACTTCCGGCAGAAGATCCGCGATCAGTGCGACGTGATCCGCGAAACCGGCGTCGGCGATCTTACCGCGCCCTTCACTCAAGGTCCGGTAGCCGCGCCAGCCTCGCGCCAGATCCTCGCCGGTCATGGCCTCGATCGCGCCCGCGACAAACAAGGCGCAGTCATTCTTGCCGGGTCGGAACGGTCGCATGGCGTTCTGCGACAGGTACGTCGTCAGGCGGCCGCGCCAATCGGCGCGCCGGTAAATCTGTTGAATTGCCATGTAAGTTATCGCCCGGGATAGATGATATAGCCGTTTTCGTCGGTCTAAGGCTCGTCGGCCGGCGGCTTCGGCTTGGGATCTGCCGGCGCGCTGACTTTCATCTCGCCCCAGTAGATCGGGATCGAGCCGGAGACATCCGCGTACCTGCGAAACTTGTCGCCACCCCCTGCCTGGAATGTCTCATCGGACTTTTTCAAAGCGAGGCTTCGGGTCAGCACGCGGGTCTCTGACGCGACCGAGATCACGCAAGACGGATTACTGCCCGGCTCGCCGGTCGGAAACTCGATGCTGTTGATCATACCCCGGAACACCCGATGCGGCGCGCCGACGAGCTGGCGCGTATCCGCGCGCAGAACCGCCCGGTGCATTTCCACCGGCGCGAAGCGGGTATCATACCCCTTTACGAGATCCTCGACCTCCGGCGCCACGGCCGAGAGCGAGATCTGCGTGATCCGCACATCGAGCCCCTTGCCCGCGATAATCGGCTCGACGGTCAACAGCGCCCCCGCTCCAGTATAGCTGCGCGTCTCGCCGTCGATCAAGAAAGCGACATCGTCCTCGCCCGACCAGATCCCGATATCCTCGATCAATCCGCTGGCGGTATTGCGCGCCGAGATCCAGATCAGGCGGTGCGCGACCAGCCCCTCGCGGGCGCCAAGGAAGCTGAGCGTGCCGGCATCATAAGAACGCATCGATCACCTCAAACTCTGCCGGAAGCTGAAGGAAACGCCGGTCACGCGCCGCCCCTGCGTCACACCGAAGTCGGTCGAGCCCGGCACGATGATCGCCTTGCAAAACGGCTTGCGCAGGTGCACCGGCTCATTCGCCGCTATCGTGCCCCGGATATGTGGATAGACCTGCAGATTGCCGGTGACGCTGGCGCTGACCGTCGACCCCTCGACAAACTGGTGCAGCGCATAGCGCACCGGGCTGGATCCGTATTCCCAGGACACCATGTCCCCTGCGCTGATCACGTACCCATCCGGCAAGCCGGACAGGTTGATCGTGCTGTCGCTCGCATCCCAATCCGAGATCACCGGCGAATGGCCCGAGACGACCGAGCCGTCCGAATCCAGTGCAGGACCAGCGCGATCCGGATGATAGGCAAAGAACGCGCGCCCCGGCACCTCGAGCATCGACAAAAGCGCGCGAATCTCGGCGGCGTCGACGATCGACATAGAGGCAAGCGTAAACTGACCCTGCCACAAGGCCGGCGCAATCTCGGCCGAGAGCACCTCGCCCCCACCAAGGCCGGTCGCCTGCCGCTGTGTCGGCGCTTCGAACCGAGCCGAGACGAACTTCAGCTTATTCATGAAGCCGGGACGGTTCAGCGGAAAACTCAGCGTCATCAGCCAATCCTCCGAGGATCCGACTGCGTCCGGCGCGCGGTCTGCGGTGCGACCTTGCGGTCGTATTCCTTCAGGCCGTTCTGAACCGTGCGCGCCGAGACCTGACCGCTGACACGCTCGATCACCGGGACGATATTGCCGCTCTGATCCACGCTGACCGTGACGTGAACAGCACCGCCGCCCGACGTCATCCGGCTGCTGCGATCCGCACTGAAGACTTGCGAGCCGCGCGGCAGGTTGACCAGTTCCGGCCCCCGTTCCCCGACCAGCGCCATGCCCCCCGGCGCATAGCTGGTGCCCGTGGCAAAGCCCGGAATGTTGATGCTGCCGAAGAGCGAGGTGAAGGCCCGGTTCGCAAAGACCTGCGCCAATGTGCCGAGCAGCCCGGCAAGCGCATCCTTGGCACTGGCGGATCCAGTCACGATTGACGTGAACATCGTTGCAAGTGAGCTCTCGAGCGTTTTGGTTGTGTCGTTCAGCTGCCGCGTGCTGTCATCCAGCGCCTGCACCGCCCGATCGCGCACGTCCTCGGTCACGATCTCCGGAAACAGCCGGTGCAGCTCGTTGATCCGCTCGAGCTCGATCGCGTATTTCTCGGCATTGGTGCGCGTGCTGTCGTAAAGCCGCTCGACTTCCTGCAGCCCTTCATTGATCGCGGTCCGCGCGGCGCCCCCACCGCCGCGCCCCGGCTTTGGCTTCGTCGGCATTTCATCCGGCGGCAACAACTCGCTGCCAGACAATCCCTGATCGTAAAGTGGCACCCCGATCGTCACCCCTGCCGCTTCGGCGCGCAGATCCGCCATCAGCTTAGCCGCCCGGTCGGTTTCATTCGACAGGTTGATCATTTCCTGCAGGGCAAGTTTCAGATCATTGGGGATCTCGCTCAGTGGTACCTGCGCCTCTTCGAGCACTGTCAGGATCGCCTGAAGCGCCGCCTGCTGCTCCGGAAATCCTTCGGCCGTGAAGAGGTTCTCAAAGAGCGACTTCAGGTTCTGCGCATCTTCGCGCCCGACCTTCAGATCCTCCTGAATGCGCTCAAGCGTATTCTCGTAGCGCAGCCCGGCGTCGCTCGAGGACATATAGCCGGTGATCAAATCATCGAGCAGGCCGACCTGCTCGCGCAGACGCTCGGCCGCCTGATCGGCGCGGATCTCGGCCTGCGCCAGCGCGAACTGGCGCACCCGGTCCGCCGCCTCGCCATATTTCTGCGTCAGCTCTTCCATGTCGAGCTGCAGGAACCCGATGCCGGATTCGAGCAGCTTGATGGTTTCGCCGAGTTCCTTGATGCGATTATCGAGCGTCTGGCTTCCGTCACCCATCATCAGGAAGGCGGCCGCGACCGGGATCCCGATCGCCGCGACAGTGCCGAGCAAAGGTGCGACAAGCCCCAGAGATCCGCCAAGGACACCAAATCCGCCGAACAACTGCGGCAGCTGCTGACCAAAGGCCCGCGCTGCACCGGCACCGCCCTGCAGCTGCACCGCGATATCGCCAATCTGGTTCGCGGTGTTCTGCAGCACGAACCGGCCCGCCCCTGCCGAGGCGGTCATTTTATTCAAGCCGGTCACTGCCCGGTTCGAATTCGCGACGATCCCCTTGCCCCCTTGATCCCACGCGCGCTCGGCCCCCTGCGCCGCGCGCACTGCTGCCTTGCGACCGTCTTCCATCTGCCGCTCGAACTTGCGAAGGCTCGCTTCCATCCGGACCAGAAGGGTATCTTCGACCGCCTGCGCCATCAGTTCACGGCCTCCGGTTCATAGCGATCGAGGATATCGAGGAACTCTTCCTCACTGATAAAGTCGGCCTGCTGCTTGGACCCTGCATTGAAGCCGCGCACCAGATTGACCAAATCCGAATAGCGCAGCGCGCGCAGATCTTGCGGCGACATGTTGAACACCTTGCAGATCTGCGAGATCTCCGAGAACTTATGCGGCGCGGGCACATCCCGCTCGCCCTCGGACCTGTCCTCGTCGCTCTCTTCGACACCGATCATGAGATCGGCAAGGATCGCCCCGGCAATGCGCGCATTGTCCATGTAAGGCCGCGTATCGAAGTGGTTCTTCATCAGGCGATCGGCATTGACGACCGAGAGCCCACCCCCGATCAGGCCAAGCCGGATCGTGTGATAGACATCCTTGATCCCGAAGCGCCCGACCGTGACCCGCTGGAACACATGCCCGATGCCTTCCCCGATCGCTTCCTCGAGATCCAGAACGCCACCGAAGGCGAGACGGAAATGCCTCTCTTTCCCGGCCCACTCCAAAACGAGATCAGCCATCAGCTGGCGTCAGTCCAGACGCGCTGACCGGCACCCGAGATCGACGCGGTGAAACGCACCTTGCCCGAGCTTTCCTTGTTGATCTCGAGCTGCTGCAGATAGGCCGGCAGCGTCCAGAACCCGCCGTTATTGGCCGCACTCTCGTCGAGAAATATCTTGATGTTCTTCTCGGTGCCGCCATCGGCCCAGGCACGCCACGTCGGCCAAGCCTCGGTCGCGACCATGCCGGAGATCGTCGCGGAGGTATCCTGACTTTCGAGGTGACGCACGATCGCGGCCGGCACGTCGAGC
Source organism: Paracoccaceae bacterium (assembly GCA_018223035.1). Classification (GTDB taxonomy): domain Bacteria; phylum Pseudomonadota; class Alphaproteobacteria; order Rhodobacterales; family Rhodobacteraceae; genus Heliomarina. The sequence continues at coordinate 15,990 of JAAEZD010000026.1, read as the reverse complement.
GGATCGTCGCAGTCGAGCACCGTTTCCTCGCCGAGATTGTTGGTCAGTGTGACGCCGAAAGAGTTCGCGCCGCAGGTATGCGCGAAGGTCTCGGTTGGATCGCCGCCGTCGCCAAGCTGGATGACCAGCCGCGTTGTCTGATTGCCTGTTCCCATATCAGGATCCTTTCTTTGCCGCAGCGGCAGTTTCGATTAACTCGGCGTCGCCTTTGGCAACCAAAGCCTCGGCCGATTTTTTGGGCAGGTTGACCTCTGCCCCCTTCTTGAAGCTCTGCGACTTCCCGGACGAAATCCGAGAATGCGCATCCTTGAGAATGCGAACCATCATTTTTAACTCTCCTTGAATGCCTTGCTGATCGAGCGCGAGATCTTCGACTTGACGCTACGCCGGCGCGCCCGCCAGACCGGGTAGAAGAACGGCCGCGCCGGCATGTTCGACGTGCCAAACTCATGGAACTTGGCATAGAAGGCGTCACCGCCGCCGGCGTAGATTGTGATCCGCATCGCGCCGTATTCCGTGCCGCCGACCTTGCCGATGGTCAGGGTCCCGGCCGGTGCCTCGCCCCATGTCCAGCCGATCGACGCCGCGACCCGTCCGGTCTCGCCATAAGGCGCCCGGGCCCATATTTCCTCGACCAGATCATTCGCGGCATCTTCCATCGCCGCGCGCACATTCATGCGCACATTGACCGGAATGGCCTTCCAGCGCGCATTGAACCTGTCGAGCCCCTGAACCATCAGAGCTCTTCGAGATCCGCGACCACGGTCACGACGCCATGCGCGGTTGTGCCGTCCGCATCCCTGAACACCCGCATGCCATCGATACGGATCAGGATCAGCGCATTGACGCTCAGTTCGAGCTCGGCCTTGTGCAGCGCAGCTTTAACCGCGTCGCAGATCTTCTTGCACGGGCTCAGCCGCCCCTGATCCCGCGACCAGCAGTCGAGCTGCAGCGTTTCGATCCGCCCGTTGATGCCCTCGCTGTCATCCTCGAGCGTGTCCGACGGGCCGAAGGTGATGCAGGGATAGCCGCGACCAGACGGCATGCCGTCATAGATCTTGTCACCAACCAGTGCCCCGACGCCGGCATCCGCGACGAGCGTCTGATAGACCAACTCCTGCAGCTCATCCGAGATCGACATCAGATCGCGACCCCACTCTCGGCAACCAGCCAGATGTACTGACGATCGGTTATCGCATCGACCTCGCGCAGGTTATACTCGACCGGCTTTGTGCCCCCGTTTCCGTCCGGCATGGTCCGCTTGAGGTCGCGCAGCCGCCAGTCGGTCGTGATCTGCCGCGCGCTGGCGCTCTGGCGCAGCCGGACTTTATAGCTGGCACGCCCCGAAAGACGCGCGCCCTCGATGCCCTCGGAGCCGCGCTGGTAGATCACCTCGACGAACCGCTCGAATTGCTCTTCCCATGCGGTCTCGACACCACCGCGACCATCCGGCGACGAGATCGGCGCATCGAAGGCGACGCGATCGCGCATCGGGCCGGCGCTCTTGCCGCTCACACCCAAAAGACCAGCTCCCGCAGCATATCGGTGACCCCGTGCGGGATCTCTTCGACCGAACCACCGGCAAAGAACGCTTCACGGTGCAGGAAGTAATGCGCGACGAGCAGGCGCAGCACTCCCATCAGCTCGTCAGGCAGATCAGCCCCGGCGTCGCCATATCCCGCGATCACGTCGATCTTGACACTGCCCAGATCTTCCCGAACTACCGGCCATGACGATCCATAAGCTGGATGCAACTCATTCGGCATTTCCGAAGTGATCAGGCGATAATCAGCCGCATCGAGTGTCTGCGTATCGCCTGCCCCGTCGACATAGGTCACCTGAGCGATCGACTGGACTGGCCAGACCGGGATCTCGATGCCACAGCGCCCGAAACCGTTCAGGTTCAGCCGCATGGTCTGCGTGATCAGCCGCTGCCGGGTAAAGTTCTCGATCCGGCGCGTCGCCAGCCCGATGAAGCTATCGATCAGCTCATCCTGTTCGGTTTCATCCGCCTCGAGGCGCAGATGCGATCGCAGGATCGGATCGGCACTGGTCGTCGGCTTGGCGTCGGGCCCGCTGATCAGGGTAACAGACAAGGCTGTCTCAGCTCTTCTTGACGTATTCGGCCGCACCGCGGCTTACAAAATGCGCCGCCGAGCTTGCCACCAGCGCACGTCGCGCGCCCTTGGCGTATTTCTCTTCGTCCGCCGTGCCCTTGCGCTCATCGTCGACCACGTAATCGCGCGTGAACTTAACGATGACCTTCTTCTCGGCATCCGCCATGTCATTCCCCTTTCAAGGCTCAAACGAAGAGGGCCGACAAAAGCCGGCCCCGTCGTGTCAGGTTGTTTCAGGAAGTGCCGGATCAGACGCCGACGATCTCGGCGACACTGGCGAGGTCGCCATTCGAGGCCGGCGCATAGCGCGGATCGAGACCAAGCACGATCGCGCTACTGTCGCTGTTCGCCGTGCCGATGGTCATCGACAGCCGGACGTGGCTGAAGTTGTTCTTCAAGTCCAGGTCTTCACCATTGCAATAGATAACCGCCTGCTTGTCGTCATCACCGCCCGCCTTGGTCAGCTGCGTGATCGCCGCGCCCTCAATATCCTTGGCACCTGTGCCGCTGGCATCGGAGGCCTGCTCGAGCTTGGCATCGATCGTCGCATTGCTGCCGAGCGTACCGGCCTGAACCACGGCCATGACGGACTGGAAATCCGACATCGAGATCCAGCCGGTTGTGAGCGTGCCGGCCGCGTTGGCATCGGGATCGATAACGCCAACAACGGCGACGCGATCAGAGGGAAGTTGCGTTTTCATGAGGAATTCTCCGCTTTAAGGGAAAGGCAAAGGCGCGACCCGAATCAGATCGCGCCTTGGTTAAATCAGGCGCGCTCGGCCAGCATGACCACATGCGACTTGGTCGCGCTGCCGTTGAACGGCATAACCGGCGCCGAGAGGTGCGGCTGACCGCCATAGCGGAACGTCCAACGGAAAGCTTGCACCCCGTAGTCGAAATAGAGATGAATCGACGTCGCGAACTTGGCTCCCGAGGCCCGACGCACCCCGTATTGGCCTTTCGGCGAGACGAGCTGAATGTCGCCCTTGTCGCCTAGGGTGCTGGCGAACTCGCTGAAGCGCACCGGCAGACCGAGCAGGAATCCACCCGGCGCGTCGGCCAGACCGTTCGGCTGCATCCAGATCGGTTTGTCGCCAAGCGTCATGGTCACCAGCTGCGGCAGGCAGTCCTGATTGATCAGCCAGAACGGCTTGTCACCCGGTACGATCAGAAGCCGTGAATACATCTCGATGACGTTGATCGGCAGGATCGTGTCAGCGGCCTGCGCGTTCGCCTTCGGAACGACCAGCGCCGCCTTGCCATTCATCCAGCCAAGCGGCTGACCGACACCGGTACCAGCGACGATCGAGAGGTTTTTCTTCCACCCGATCGCCATCGCCGCCTTGCTAGTCAGCCGGTTTTGCAGGCGCATGGCATCCTCAAGCAGCTCTTCGGTCGCCGTTGCGAGACAGTAGAGCTGGTGCAGCGGCACGTTGCGCCCCTCATCAGCGAGCTTGCTCGCTTCCATCTTCGAGCCTTCCGCGCGCCAGTAGGCCTTGATGCCGGCCGTGCCCCACGGTGTCGTTTCATCCGCTGTCAGCTTGACCTCTCGCGCGCTGGTCGGCTCTTCATCAATCAGCGGCCCGAACTCATCAAAAGGCGTGATCAAATCCCAGATGTTATTCTGGAACTGTGGCGGCAGAAGGAAACCTTCGCCGCTGGATCCACCGCCCTCATGGGTATTGGTCAGCGCGCCGAGACGTTCATCGACAATACCGCCGACCTGACCGGCCCGCACCGCGCCATGCACGGCAACGGCAAATTCACCGATATCAGCAAAACCACCAGTTAGCGCCGGATCGCTGTCATGCACGGCATTACGGCCACCGGTGCGCGGCGCGGGAGATCCGCCGGCCGGCAGACCTTCCATGCTGCGACGGCGCTCCTGCATCTTTTCGGCCTTCGCGATATCCGCATTAACCGCCTCGATTTCATCCTCGATCGCAGCGAACTGCTCATCCTGTTCCGCCGTGAATTCACCGCCGGCCACTTCTGCTGCCTTGACGATGGTGTTGCCTTCCGCCTTGAGCTCAGCGAGGCGCTTCTTGAGTTCAGCGAGTGTTTTCATGCTGAAGTTACTCCTGTTGCACCGGGACAAAGCATATCCTTGACGCTGCGCCCGGCGCGCATCGCCTCGGTGACCAATGGTCGATGTTGGGTTGGTTCAGAGCAGCGCGAGCCTTGCCCGTGCCGTGCTGGCGCGCCTCGGCCGCCCGCCCTTGGCGGCGCGCAGAAGCGTCGCCTCGAAAGTGTCGATCCGGTCGGCCATCCCGAGCTGGATCGCGTCGCGGGCATGATAGGAACGCCCGCCCCCGAAATGCGTCTCGGTCTTCTCCGGATCCGCACGCACCGTTGCCACCGGCACGCCGCGATTGCGCGACACCGCCTTGACGAACATGTCATAGGTGTAATCGGCCCCGGCCTGCCGGTGCTTCAGCGCGGCTTCGTCGAGCGGTCCGACCGCTCCCTCTGCTTTACGCGGGCCCGACTTGATCAGCGTCCGCGTGATCCCCTGTTTCTTCAGCGCCTCGCTCAGATCATCGTGCATGCCGTAGACCCCGATCGAGCCGACCGAGCCCGACGGCGTCACGACGATCTCGTCGGCCGCGCTTGCGAGCCAATAGGCCGCAGATGCCGCCAACGTATCCGCGATAGCGATGATGGGCCGATCCGGCCGGCGCGCGCCGTAGATCTTCTCGGCCGTCTCCGCGACCAGATCGACCACACCGCCCGGGCTGTCGATACCGATCACGATCGCCTGCGCATTCTGATCCTCGGCCGCCGCATCAAACGCCTTGCCGAACTGCTCGAGGGACGCCCCGCCCGACATGCGCGTCATCATGCCCCCGCGCGGAAACACCGTTCCCTCGAGGCGCAGCACATGCACCGGGCCCCGGCGCCCCGCAACCGGCTCGGCCGCATAGATCGGCTGATTGTCCTCGCCGCCCCAGTCGCCAGCGCTGTTCGACGCCCGCAAAGCCAGCAGGTTGACGATCTCGTCGGCTTTCGCCTCGTCGATCAGCCAGGTGCGCTGCGCGGCAGCGGCGAGGATACGTTCAATCTCATGCGGCATCTTTCACAAGCTCCAATCTTGGTCGGCCCCCGTTGCGCGCGACCGAGCCGCGCAGGAATGCGATCGAATTCTCGATCGAGGATCGCTTGTCGCGCTCTCTCTGATCGGATCCGGTGCCCACCGGCACCATGTTCAACGGCTCGACGTAGCGATCACCCGCCGGACCGATGCCGTTCTTGCGCTCGGCGCGCAGAATGTCGTTCACACTCAGCCAACCCCACTGCCGGCCCTGCGCGTAGGCCTCGTACCTCGACTTGAGATCGCCGCGCAGAAGGCTCTCGACGTTGAACTCGAAGTAATGCGCCGGATCCTCGATCAGGAACTTGCGCACCGAGCGCTCGATCAGCTCAAGGATCGGGCGCAGCGTGTCGGTCACAAACTCAAGGCTCTGGTGCTCGATGTTCGAAAAGGTCGCGCGATCCATGATCCCGACTTTATGCGGCGGCACCCGCCAGATCCGCGTGAGATCGATCCAGAGCTCTTTGCGCGTCTCGAGGAACTGCGCCTCTTCGGCCGTCAGCCCCATGCGGTGCGGCTTCATGCCATGCTCGAGCACCGCCGGCTGGTGCCGGTTCTTGCCGGTCGACCATTTCCGGATCGCGTTGATGAAGTTCTTCTTGCTGTCCGGATTGGCGAAGCTCGACTCCATCGTAAAGGCGTAAGGCGGCGTCGCGTCGTTGGTGAAGAGAATGTTCGCATAGCGCTGCAGCGCGATCGCCACGGCCACCGCTTCGCGCCCATCGTCAAGGATCGGCGACGTGCCCTTCAGGTCATCGACCATTGGCGGCAGCGGGATGTGCCAGACCTCTTCAGAGAGCAGAACCCGCTCGCGCCCCCAACGATCGGTGAACCGGAAGCGCTTTTCGCGGGTTGATAACTCGTCGACGATGACCCGGGACGGCTCCAACCGCCAGAGCTCCGCGATATTGCCAGCACCGTCGCGGATGATCTCAGCGTAGAAATCACCCTCGGCCTGCAGATCATCGACCAGCTGAAACAGGAACTCGAAACTGGTCTGGCGCGGGTTCGGATCCTCGAGCAGCCGCGCGACAGGATGCAGATCCGCGCGTTCGACCGTCGTGCTGTCCACCCGGCGAAACACCCCGAACTCGAGGCCGGAAACGGATTCTGCGAGGATCTTCAGACAATCGCGGATCACCGGCACTTGCCGGGCACGTTTGACCGAGACATCGACCATGATCTCGCTGCGCCGACCAGCGCCCGCGAACCACCGATCATCGCTCGCATCGCGTTTGACGTCGCCGGCATCTGCCAAGTCGCGGCCACCAAAGATGTTGAATAGCGCCACGTCAGGCCACCTCGTAATCATCTGGGATCGTCACGGCCGATCCGTTTGCCGCCACCGGGTTCCAGCTCATCAGCTGGACGCAGTTAAACAGCGCCATCAGCGGGTCGATCTTCGCCGTCCCGCTCTGCGCCTTCGTCACGATCACGGCATTGCCGCGTGGCTCCACCCGCGCATTCCCGACGCACCATTCCATCAGGCGTTGGCCACAATGCACCATCTTGCCGTTTTTCAGCTTCACCGGAGCCGTCTTGATCGCAGCGTTCAGCTTGTACCCTTGGCTGATCGCGCGGATATCCTCGATCGAGAAGCCCGCCTCGACCAGCGCGTCGATGATCGACCCGACGCCCTCAGGATCCATGCCAATCCCGTCATTCTCCGGAAAGAGACCCGCGTCGCGAATGCGCTCGCAGATCTGGACAATTTCCGGGTTCGCCTCATCCTCGATGTTCTCGACCAGCACCAGGTCACCCGCCTCGACATTGGCTTCGAGCTCTGTCGCGATCGACTGTCGAAGTTTCAGCACTTCCTGGTCCGCCCAGGCCTTGCCCCAATGTTGCCAGGCCTTGGTGTCGCGATGACGCCCCAGCACCGACAGACCGAGCAGGTCATCGAGGCCACCGCCGTCAATCCCGACGACGCAGACCTCCGACGAGTCGAGGATCATTTCCAGGTCCATGTCTGGCACAGCCTGATTTTCCCAATAATCCGCTCCGATCCAGCGATCGCCGCGCATCCCCAGGCCGATCTGGATGTTCAGATGCTGGCTGACCCAGATCTGCTCAGCTTCGACATTGGCGCTGCCGTTGTTGTCGTAGTCATCTTCGAGACGCTGACGACTAATTGATCGCCCGAGGTTTGGCAGCACCAGCGGCCAGTTCTTGCGCTCGCGCCAGAAGGTCTCCGTCTTCTGAAGCTCCTCCGGAAATTCGTAGAGCACCGGCAGCAGGATCGGGTTCCTGCCGCTCTTGCCATCGCGGATCGCACGCGCCTTTTGCAACTCGGTTTCCCAGATCCCGGCGGGTCTCTTGTCGGACTGCGTTGTGATCATCATCAACTGGCCGCCGGTCGTTGTGATACCCCCGCCGCGGATCTGCTGCATCACCGCCGCAGCGCCGTTTTTCTTCCCCAGTTCGTGCAGCTCATCGATGATGGTCAGCATCGGGATCTCGCCGGTCACAATCGAGGTATCGAAAGTTTTCACCTCGAGCTTGGTCCCGGTCTCGTGTCGGGTGATCGTCTTCAGGTGATCCTGAATGCGGAATGCCTCGACCAGCAATGGATCGAGCCGGATCATCTTCTGCGCCTGGTCGAAACACCGGTTCGAAATGTTCTGCGACGGCCCGATCACTAGCATCTGTCCGTTTCTGGCCGAGGTGCAGTAAAGAGCGGTTAGAGACAAAGCTGCCGTATATGTCGTTTTCGAATTCTTCTTCGGCACCATGGTCAGGCATTCCCAGACCAGCCGTTCCTTTGTCTCCGGATCCTCGCTCGCCAGAAACGCAACAAGGATATCTCGAAACCAGTCCCCGCAAGCCTCGCTGAGCGGTGTCCCTACCTTGTCTCCGTCCGGCAGCTTTAGCCGGTTGAAGAACCAGATCGCATCTTCGGCCTTCTCTTCGTTTACCGGCACATCGGCCATCGGTGTTTCACCAGCCCTGATCTTGTCCCACCAGTCGAGGCAGGCAAAACGCGGTGTCGGCTCGGTAAGGGACATGTCTGGTTAGGTTCCTAGTGCTTACGCGCTCTGGTAGCTTCGTCTTTCAGCCGTTCTTCAGCGCTCTTGGCGCGCTCGGCCGACACTTCTTTCTTGCCGAGCTTCTCCGGTTTCTTGTCGCGCGGCCGGTCGCCGATGGCCGCATCCGCCAGAGCGCGGTCGTTCTTCTCGATCATCTTGTCGATTTGCCGCTCGGCCCCGATGTTGCCATTCTCAGCGGCCTGCCAAAGTCGGGCGAAGCGTCGCGCCGTTAGCTGGTCCCGCGCGACGGATCGCGATTGCAGCTCGGATCTAAAATACCGCTTCAGCGTCGGCTCGGAGATCGACTTTCCGGTCCGAGGATCGATGATGCATCCAGCCACCCGGGCACTGCTCCAACCGAGGCTCAGTAACATACTGACTTTACGTGCATTTTCTTCGGTGCGTTCAAAAGGTGGCCGACCGCGCTTGCGTTTCTCGCGATAGACCCAGTTTCCCCAAAGGTCCTGAACCAGATCCTCGCCAGAATTTTCCGTCTCAGCCAAAAAAAATCTCCGAATGATGGGGATGCGGGTCTGGGGGCAAAGCCCTTCAAGCGATTGCACCCCCCCTACCCCTAGGCCAGCCCGCGCCGCTCGAGGCTCTGTTTGGTGCGGTCATGCCATTCCTTGCTGACCGCCTGAAGGTTCTGCTCATCCCAGAACAGCGCAGGATCACCGCGATGCGGCTTGATGTGATCGACCACCGGGCTGTTTCCCGCTGGGTACTTTCCAAGCAGGGCGACGTCGGTCTGCTGGCAGATCAACCCGTCGCGCTTAAGGATCTTCTTACGCAGCCGCTGCCAGCGCGCCGTGTTCAGCCAGTCTTTCGAGCGACGCTCCGGCCCTTCGCCAATAGTCACAGGCTTCGACGTGATGCGAGGTGGCGCAGCCTTCAACCGGTTCGGCAGGCCGCGTCCTTTCAGTGCGCCCAACGGTCACTCCCTTACTTTTCAGATGTGCAGAAAAGCAAAGCGCCCGGTCGGATCATTCCGCCGAGCGCAAATCAGTTGCTGGCGTTTTGTAAACAGCCTCACATTCTCAAGTCAACGAATTGTTTTCCTGGAAGTTATCTGAGGAGCACTTGAGCGGGAAGTGTGAATTCACGTATCTGCAGCATGACAAACGAGAAGAGCGGACCTTGAGAACACGAACGAACAGTTTGGCCAAAAATCGAGACTTCGGCGCAGCATGTTCTCATCCTCAGGGCACGGCTCCTTACAAGGTGCGAACCTGAATACGGAGGCCGAAATCTCTTGGGTAGAAAAGTAGGTGATGCGCTTTCGATTGCCTTTCAATAGCAAGAATAAACGCAAACTATTGGTATGCTTGTTGAAAAGGCCGATTTCTTGGTGCAACCTCGGCTGAACGATAATGAAATTTAGTGGCGGGACAACACATGTCAACAATCACACCACTTGAGGGCGTAGATAGTTCGAGCAGAGTTCTTCGGACTTCCATATATCTACGGACCTCACTGGAAAAGAGCGACGGAAAAATACAAGACCTTCTTGACTGCGTTGTCCCAATCGTAGGCGATTCACTGAGCCAACTCCCGACTGGTCAGATTATTCTAAATGACTTGGGTCAAGCGATCTTCGAACGGTTTAGCTTTAAGATGCCGACTTTTACAATCGAGCATGTCTTGGGACGGTTGGCACAGATCGGAAAGGTGACCTATGACAAAGATCAAAAAGCATACTTCAAAGAAGGTGGCGGCTCCATTTCAAACGGCGCGGAAGAGGCTACCACAATCGAAAAAATTCGCCATCTGGAGAGGAGTATATCGGAGTACGCAGAGGAAACCTTTAACATCAACGAACCGCCGTTTTTCCCAAACTGGTCAGATGTGATCGTCTATTTTCTACACCCAGATTCAATCAGTGCATCCAAATCAATCAAAAAGATAAAAGGGACGCTAATCTCCGATTTTGACGATATCATTCGAAAAATTGTATCGAATTTTATTCTCTTTTGCCAAAGTGAGGAAAAACAAAATACGTATGAAGTATTGGTTGAGATATATGGAGGCATTCTCTTGGGAGACTTTCTCCAGAATATACAATCAACAGGAAACCCTGAATCTTTCAGATCTCTGACCGTTCTTTATGATACAACCGTGTTGCTTAGGTTGCTCGGCTGTTCCGGTCCGGAGCTTTGGGCTGCCACAATGGAGATGCATCGCGACCTCCAATCTCTTGGTTGCAAGACCGAGTACTTGTCCAACAATGAGACCGAGCTATGCAATATCTTGGACACTATCATCAATCGCTACGATTCACATCAGTTGATATTTGGGGAAACTGGCGAAGCGCTTTCCAAAGGAAAGGAGGGCGTTCAAATTGGTGTTCTTCGTGAACTCAATACAGGTTATCCAGAGGCACTAGCCGCACTCAACATTTTTTCATCGAAGTACTCTTTTCAAAACACCAAAACTGCAAATTACCATCAGATTGATGAAGTCAAGTTTCAGGATATTTTAGCAGGTGATAAAGACAATTATTACGGAGAGCAGAACCGAATAAGTGACGCTCAATCTCTAGCTGTAGTAATGAGACTTCGCCAGAGCTCCAAATCACACGATTTGGGTACTTCAAAGTATGTCTTTGTTACTGCCAATGCGCATTTGGCTCGTAGTGCTCGATTTTTTGTCAGAAACGAACTTGGCCATACACCCCAGTATGTTCCACCGATCCTAACGCACTCTCAAATGAGTACCGCAGCATGGATATCAAGTGAAACACGGCTTCAAGATAGTGCAATTTCACGCGAGCTGTTGGCGAATTGCATGTCAGCACAACAAGTATCAAAGGAATGGGTCGACGGCTTCATCGAGATTTTGAAGAAAGCGGAGATTGCTGAAGAAGATCATACTATTATCCACGCGGTCCGCTCTATTGCCCGAGACGAAAGTCTTGGGAATCCAACGATCCTCCGAAAATTGAACCCAAACGAAATGCTGACGAGAGCAAAAGCTGCAGAAGAAAAGAGATTAGCCGATTTGGCAAAACAGCACAAATCGGAACTACAGCGACAGGCCGAGAATAGTGCAAAATCCGCTCGCGAGGATGAGCGTCGCCGCATCGCAAAAGAGATCGAGCGTCACTCCGAACGCTTAGCTAACGCTGTGGTACGCGTCCTCGAAATAGTTTTGGTTATACCATTTACGATTATCCTTATTCTAGGTTTAGGGAATTTTGATCCAATTAGCTACAAAACTTGGCTCCAACCTTTCGCATTCGTCGTTTTGACCTCGGTTGCAGTACTCGACTTGTTTCAGTTTCAGCCAATACGGCGTTTAACCAATCCGTTGCGACGCGTTTTGACCCGACTCATTGGTAGGATTCTTTCCAGCGAGTAGGCAAAGAATAGCAACTCAAAGCATGGCAACTGTCTCCACTTGGTCTGAGCTACGTTACAACCATGATCGATATTCTGCGCTGTGCTCGAATAGCCGCAATGCGAAAGTTGCGCTGGGACGGAAGTCGATACGATTAAAGACCGGTTCGGGCCGTGAACGACGGCCTCATGGCTGCGCGAGAAATCCGACCTGTTGGGTCAGTTCTGAAGCTCTTCGTTACAACGGCCACAACAAAAGGTTGCCGGTACGACCTGAATGCACCCTATCGAGAAATGGCGCGCGGGAGATGGCGATTCCCCAAACCACCTATGACCTTAAACGCCGGAACGATTTGCTATATCGTCCATGATCTGCCCAATCTCCTGCTCAAACCCACGCAATGAACGTCCCTCAACGATGCGAACGTTCCCCCAGTCGTGCTCTCTGACATACGTCCTTAGCTCATCCTCGAAAGCGTCTCTAAGGAAGTAAAAACGCTCCTTAATTCGCTTACGACTCGAAGTCGTCCCCACTGGCGAGTGTTCTTCAAGCTCAATGATTTTCTTGAGGTTCGTCAGTGTGGTTGGCATGTCAATGAAGATTGGAATGGGCGATTTATCATTCTTCTGAATGGTGAATACGTTGCGTCCGAAATCCGCGTCAGTTGTTTCTTGAACGAACCTAAATCCATGCTTCTCTGCAAAAGACTGGAAGCTTTTCCAATAAATGGCCTTATTCTCAACAAGGGCAAATCCTGGGAGAATAATGATGACGCTGTTCTCTGTACTGCCAGATTGAGAATAGACCGTCTGGATCACCCTATGTAAAAAGTTCTCATAGTATCCCGCTGCGAGAATTTGAATTGTGATTCTACGAATAGAGGGGATTTTGTAGATGTAAATGAGAGACAGGGTAATCGAGGAAGACATCAACCCAAACAAAACTCCGGAAACCACACCATTGGCTGCTAACCCTCCCACTTCTTCAACAAGAGGGGAAAAGCCGGAGACAGAGACTATATTCCTAAGAGTTGAGGCAGCGGAAGATGTGTTGCTGTCATCGACAACCAGACCCGATACTGCCATCAACACGAGTCCAAAAACACTGAGCACCAAGATCGCCCACCAGAAAATCGTATATAGCCGGATGTCTATCCTGCGACGAGTTCTCTTGGCTGTATGTTCTCTGTTCATTTGATAAAAACCATCGTTTCAAATTTTCCCGCTGTTGGTTCAAGAAACGCATTTTCAACCGCTAGACCAACCGTTGCTGCAAAGTTTTTCACAACGGCCACAATCTGATCATGTCGCCGGACCAGCTCTGTCCGATCGCCATCATCCGCATAGGAGGGATGTATATCCTGAAAAACCAGCTTCACTGCTGGAGAGAACGGGAATCCATCTTTCTTGAGAAGGTGTAATGCGTCAACCGCTCGAGCTTCGTCATCTGGATTCAGAATGAAGTCCGAGAAAACGATCTTTGTATTATTGCTAACGGAAGATGTCACACGCACGAAGAACCGCGCAGAGTCTTCTGCCGTAATCTGAATGGATTTATCATCCCTTCTTGTAGTGAGATCACTCACGGTTTGCTCCTTGCTGTAAAACACCGCCAAGGTCTTCTAAAAAGAACAGCATAACAACAACATATCCTCAATGGGCTGTATGGCTTGTGCACCACAAATAGTGAAAGTCATCGCAACTTATTAGGCGTGTGCTTCTTCCCGACCGATTACCGGGTGTTGAGCTAAGCGAAACCCGACCATTTCCCCCGTTATCAAAAAGACGGAACCTCTCGCTATACTAGGATCTGAGGAGCGCAAGTTGTGTCCCGACTACGGACTGTCACCTGCCTGGGGATGCTAGCACGAACAACGAAGAGCCTTTTTGAGGAAGTCACGCCGCGGCGAAGCCCATGAAGTCAAAGGTCCGGTAGGTACCGTTAGTTGAAATGGCCATTTTCTACGACGTCGCTTGTCGTTCAGTCCAAGGCCACATCACCGGCATCGTCCCTGTCACGGCAAACGCCGACAACCCACCATACACCCGAAACGTTTCCCGCAGCTCCCGCAGCGCACTCCACCACCGCAGATACTCACGACGTAGCGACGCCAAGTAGTCCGCATCGTTGCGGAACCGGACCGGGCAGAGCCTGACCTCGTATTCCCGCAGCCTGCCGCGATACACATAGCGTTCCTTCCCAACGGCCACTGTCTTCGCGTGACGCCGCCCATGCTTCAGCTGCGACTGCCATTGGACGGGTTCGCAGATCATCCGTGCGCCTGGCGCCCAGTCCGGCACCATGCCAGCGCGCGCCAGCTCGGCGATCCGGATTGCCATCGGGCGACCGCCGTGGCTGACCGGCAGGGCTGCGACGGCCGAAGCCACGATCTCTGCATCTGGATGCGGTTCGGACCTTCCGCCGCCATCAATCTTACAACCGAGCAGCTGGCGCTGAATTAGCAGATACTCTGCCCCGTAGGACTGTATGGGAGCGCCGGAGCTCGCGCGGATCTCGTCGAACTCGAGCTGTGCGCATTCAGATCGGAACGCCCATTCAAGTAATTCCTGGATGCTGACCGGCGTGGCTTGCGCCGAGCCGCGCGCCGGCTGGATGTGACGCACCGCCATCATGCCGCCTGGTCCCCTTCCCGATCCTCGATACCTTCGGCAACGATCCGGCTTAGCCGCTCGGCCGCGCGGTCGAACCGGGCCAGCCAGTCGAGATCCTCGGGTGGAATCTGGAAGTTCCTGCGCTGGCGATCGCGGATCAGCGCGGCGCGTTCGTTGTAGGTCCGGGCCTTGTCCTCGACCAGTCGGATTGCCTGCGGTTTCACCGGCGGCGCCTTGTGCTGTTTCCAGTAAGCGTATTCGGCGACCAGTGCGCCGTTCTGCAGGGCGCGTTCGCCGGCGCGGGAGCGGAACCAGGACAACAAGCGCGGATGCTCTTCCAGCGGGCGCGGGTTCACGTGATCGGCCCAGAAGGCGAAGGTCGCGAAGGCCGGCCAGAAACAGCGCTGCGCCCCCTCGCCTTTGGTCAGCATCAGCTCGGCCATGGTTTCCAGATCCGCGTCGCTCATGTAGGCCAGCGCATCGGCGATCCGGTCCAGTTCCGACTTGGCCTTGGCTTCTTCGGTGCCTTTCTTGAACCGGAACCCCGCTGCCTGCAGCGGCCCGATCAGCAACCGGCGCACCCGGTCCCGCTTGGTTTCCCCGTCTTCACTGCTCATAGCCCGTCCTCGCTCTCGCCCTTCTCGCCCCGTCCCGCCTGGTCGCAACCGTCACGTTCCGTGGTTCTTTTTTTCTCTTCTTTCTTTTCTTCTTCTTTGTGCAGAACTGTTCCGTTCTGTGCGTAACTGTTCCAAACTGTTACGGAACTGTTCCGTTCTGTTACTCCACAGATTTTTAAGTCCTGATTACAGCGCCTTACCGCCCTCCGTTAATCCAGCCGACCTGCACCGCATGCCGCAAGGCCGCGTTCAGCGACGTCTCGAAGCGCGGCATGCGCCGCTGGCCGACGTGGTTTTCCAGGAGCCAGGCATCGAGCCGTTCCAGCAGGATCTTGTCCTGCGTCATGCGCGCATCGCAGCCGATCTCGATCATCAGCTCGCCGAGCCGCTTGAGCCGCATCGAGGTCGCCTTGTCGTTCTGCGCCGCCTCGCGCACCTCGCGCCGGTGCACCGCGTCGAGCGCCACCTCGATCACAACCGGATGGCCGAGGATCACCTTGTTGCCGTAGCGATAGCGCCGCCAGTTGTTCAGCGGCGTGATCGCACGGCCGCAGAGCCGGCCCCATTGCTCGAGGTCGATACGCAGCAGGCTGGCCAGCACCGCGGAATCGTCCGGCAGGCTGCCGACAGGCGTTTGCTTCCGCGCGAGAAAAAACAGGTTCAGCGCCGCGCCCTGCACCTCCAGATCCGCCTTCAGGCAGGTCTCGGAATAGAGCCAGCGGTCATGCCAGAACATCGTGAAATAATCCGAGGTCATCCGCGCCTCGGTCAGCTCGACCGGGTACTCGGGGATCTCTTCGGTCGGATCTACGAGGCGCAGATCGGGGGACTGGGTCATGGCGCATCTCCCGCCTGCCAGTCCGCCGCGTCGATCATCGCAAAGGCACGGTCATAGGTGGCATTGGCCCGGTCGAGCCACGCTTTCGCCTGCGCGAAACGCCGTTCGGCATGCAGTAGGCCCAGCAGAAAGCCGATGGAGACGCCCATCGCCGCACCGACGAGGATCATGAGGATCCCCTCGCCAGTTCTTCGAGCCGGTCCGCGAGGCGCCGCAGCTCGGCAGACATCTCGAGCGTCACGAACCCGGAGAAGAGGACCGCCGTCGCCCGCGTCCCGTCTGGCTCGAGCGCCGATAGGCCAAAGCTCCGATGTTCGGGAAAGACCTCGACAAGCACGTGATCGAGGCAGAAC
>JAAEZD010000006.1:0-244297 GCA_018223035.1 Paracoccaceae bacterium | reverse complement strand
CACCTCCATGATTTCAAGCGGTTTGCCGGCTTCAACGGCGACTGCGGCGCGGGTTTTCATCGCGTTCTCCTCCCTTGACGCCGCTATCTGGGCGATTGATCCCGAGTATAAGTGGGGGTCGAAACCGAACAATTGCGACCTTGGTTGGTATTCGGCGAGATGGACTTCGAAACACGCTCTGCTAGAGTTCCGGGCAGGGAGGAAGGCCATGAAACCAAAGCTGGGAACGATGGTTCTATGCGCTGTGCTAGGCCTTGGCGCATCGGCGCAGGGGGCGGATTTTTCCGATCCAGGCTGGCCCTGCATTCAACGAAAGGTTGAATCTCTCTCCGTTGGGCTGATGTGGCCCTACCCCGTGGAAAAAACAGAAATATCCGCCGACGTTCAGGCCGATATAGACGAACTGGCGAGCCGGTTCGCCCTGCGCCGCCTTGAGCTGGAAGAAATCGAACCCGCGCTGGCCGCGTTCACCGCCACGCATGGGCGAAACCCGGATATACTCGGCGCTGTTTTTGTCGATGCCTTCGACCGGCTATCGGCGACGCGCAAGGTGATCATGAAGGGAATCAGCGACTATTCTTTCTCGCAGATTGCGCTTGCAGAAAAGATCGACGCGGCGCGGACCGAGATGACCGAACTGATGGCCGCGGAAAAGCCCGATTTCGACAAGGTCGACGCGCTTGAGGCACAGGCCGACTGGGACGAGCGTATCTATACCGACCGCGCGAAATCGCTCACCTATGTCTGCGAAACGCCGGTGCTGCTGGAAAAGCGGATCTATGCAATCGCGCAGATGCTGCTCGCGGCGGCCGAAGAATAGCTTACTCCCATTCCAGTTCCGAAAAGGCCACCGTGGCGTTGCGGCGGTTGAAGGCGTCGAACAACTGCCAGTGCGGCGCCTGAGACGTGGCGATGGCTGTAACCGCGTCACCCATCCGCTGTCCTTCGGCAATGGCCGCGCGTGTATCGCGGGCAAGTGTATTCAGATAAGCCTCGAGCGGGTCAGCCCCTTCCGGCCAATCCAGAAGCGGACCGCCGTGACCGGGAACGACTCTTTCGGCGGGAAGGGGCTTGAGTTCATCAATTACAGTCAGCCAGCCGAGCAGGCTCCCATCAAGCGCCGGAGTATGTTCGGCAAAGACAAGATCACCGGCAAACAGGATACCACTCGTCGGGTCGAAAGCCGTCAGATCATTGCCGGTATGGGCGGTCGGCCATGCCCTGAGTGACAAGACCCGGCCGCCAAGGTCAATCTCCCTCGTACTCTCGACCGCGATATCGACCTTCGCCGCTTCTGTGCCGATCAGTGGAACGGCACCGATAAGCGTACGCAGGCTTTCCATATAGTTTTCGCGCCGGTCCGCCAACGCGCGTTCAAGACCGGCATGCGCAACAACCTGCGCCCCGGCACCGGCAAAAACGCTGGCGCCAAAGACGTGATCCGGGTGCATATGAGTCAGGATCACATGGCTGACCGGCAGGTCGGTGCGCGCCCTGATCGCCCGCCAGATCGCCTCCCCCATCCAAGCGGCGCTGCCGCTGTCGATGACCGCGACCGATTGTGCGCCAATGATAAACGCGATGTTCGAGACATCGCCGAGGTTGCCAGCATCGGGTTCCGCGATTTCTCCACGGTGCAGAAAGACACCTGCCCCGACGTCTTCAAAACCTAGTCCCGGAGGAGATTCCCTGCAGAACGCTCCCGGTTCCGGTGGCGGTCGTTCGATCAGCGCCGCCTCGCATCCGGCTTTGTCCGTGGCTTCGTAGCCCGACGATAACACTTCCCGGCAGTCGGAACTACCAAGAACCAGGCAGAGGGTCACGACGGCCTCGAACATGGGGTAGCTCCGCTGGATGATCCTTGGCCAAGACTGGCCGATCACGGTGATTTCAGACCACCCCGACCAAGGGATTAGTGATTTTTGCCCGCTTACGGCGTAAGATCAGCCATGCATGCCGCGTCGTGAGGAGAACCGGAATGCCCTTCAAACTGATACAAGCCGCCGCGCTGGCGATTATCGCGGCAGGCGCCGCAATGGCTGCCGACCCGGAAATCAAGAACCCGCTGGTCGAGGGTGAGACTTGGGCGGATCTGAAATATGACATCGTCGGGGATCGCGAGATCGCGGATGGGTCAGCTCTGATCGCGCTCGATGCGCCCTATCGCGCTGAAGATGCGGCCATCGTTCCGCTGCACCTGACTCAGACCGATCCGGATGCAGATATCGACAGCCTCATGATCGTGATAGATGAAAACCCCGCCCCTCTGGCGGGCGATTTCACTTTTGGTCCCAGCATGGCGCCACTGGATTTCGAGCTCCGGGTGCGCGTCAATCAATATTCCAACATCCGCGTCATCGCGGATACGGGCGACGGGCTGGTGATGACAGGGCGGTTTGTCAAAGCCTCGGGCGGATGCTCGGCCCCGGCCAGCAAGGACCCCGAAGTGGCACTGGCCTCGATGGGGCAGATGCGGCTGCGGTCCTTTGGTGACAAACCCGCGATGTCGAACACGCGGCGCGAGGCGCAGATCATGATCCGGCATCCGAATTACTCAGGGCTGCAACGCGATCAAATCACACAGCTTTTCATCAACGCGCATTTCATCGATGAACTTGAGGTCTATCAGGGCGAGGAATTGCTTTTCACCATGGAAGGCGGGATTTCCATTAGCGAGAACCCGGTGTTCCGCTTTGCCTATCGCGACAATGGCGCGCTTGCGCTGCGGGTTCGCGCGCACGATACCGAAGGCAATATCTTTGAACAGATACTGCCCAAGGATGGCGAAATCTGAGGATTCAGAAACAGACGATTTCGGCTTCGGCCTGCGCGCGGCGCAGGTCTGCGACAAAGGCGCGGGGCATGGCTGCCGAGCGGAACATCGACATGCGCTCTCCCCCGGTCTGCTGAAGCGAAAGCACCGTCTCGGCCTCGACATATTTGTCGTAAGGCAGGATCGAGGCGATCACGTCGATGGAACAGGAACACTGCCCAAGCACCTGGCGCGACTGCCCGTTCACCGCCATGCAGGCAAAGACGTAATCCGCCCGCGCGGCGGTGGGGTAGTCGTTCAGCCTCTCCTGTACCGAGGTCTGTGCATAGAGACCTCCGCCAATCAGGCTCAGGAGGACAGCGAGCGGTTTCATTCGCTGTCTTCCACGCCATCAAAGCGGAGCGTCGAGGAATAGATCGGCGCGCCGCCATCCGGGGCGGGAACACTGGCCGAAAGCGAACGATACCAGCCGGGAACCTCGTCCGACATGGTGACGGTTAGCGCAAGATCGCCAAAACCATTCATCCGCGCCGCGTTGGGATCTCCGTCAAAGGGACGCAGGATCACGTCGACGCTGTCGCCCTCCTCATGGCGTTCGGCGGGGCGGATCAGCGACTCTTTCACCCGGTTGCGGATGTAAAACGGACTACCACCCGCAGACTCCGCCATGTCGCGGACAACGGTTTCAACGAAATACATGATGATCGGATTGCCGACGCTCGCCGGAAAACTGCCAAGGTTGCGATACTTGCCGTCCTGCTGGAATTCGAGATTGGCCTGCCCCGCATCCTCGCCACCGAATTCCAGAACGATGCGTCCGGTGTCGCGGGTGGCGGTTTCGGGCAACAGCCGGTTGCTGACGTGGCGATCGTATACCAGCGACATGTCGCGCGACACGTCATCAAGCGTCCCGTCACGGAACAACAGGTCGTAGGTTTCCGTCTTGGTGGTCTGGGTCGTGTCGGCAAGAACCGGGCCAGAGAGCAGGGTTGCCAGGATGAAAAGCCGCAACAGTCGCATAGAGTCCTCCTTTCGGATCAGCCTAGATCACGCGTGCCGGGCGTCATCCGAGACTTTTGTCGGTGACGGCGGTTCGCGCTCAGGCGAAACGCGCGTTTTCCAGCCGATCAGGCTGCGCAACCGCGAGAGTTCAACGGGTTTGGGCAGCACGGTGAAATCATGCAAGCTGCCAGTATCGACAAGCGACGCGCTGCGGTTGGCGGTGATCATGATGGCAGGCACGTGAAAGCCGGTTTCCGCCCGCACCGCCTGTATCGTCTCGATCCCAGTGGCATGGCCATCGAGCTGGTAATCGGCAAGGATGATATCGGGCGGCATCCCGAGGTCGCGCACCATTTCAAGCGCCTCCGTGGTGGACTGCGCGCCCAGAACGCTGGCCCCCCAGCTGTCGAGTTTCTGGACCGTGGCAAAAAGCACATCGGGATCGTTTTCGACCACCAGCGCGATCACGTCCATATCGGCGAACTGATCGCTTTTCACATCCGGCGACGGGGCGGTGATCATCGGGCGTTCCTCGATCACGTCCATCTCGATGGAAAAGACCGACCCGACATTGGGTTTGGACCGGACCCCCACCTTGTGGCCAAGGTGGCGACAGGTACGGTCGACGATCGAAAGGCCAAGCCCCATGCCAGATCCGGGGGGCACGTTTTCGGCGCGCGTGAATTCCTCGAAAACGCGTTTCTGGTCGCGATGCGAAATGCCGATGCCCGTGTCCCAGACTTCGAGCACGACCTTGTCGCCACGGCGGCGACAACCGATCAGGACACGGCCTTTTTCGGTATACTGGATCGCGTTCACCACGAGGTTCTGGATCGAACGCAACAGGTAGCGCTGGTCGCTGCGGACCCAGACCGTCGAAGGCACCATGTCGAGCTGCACGCCTTTCTTGCGGGCAATCGGCTCTTGGTCCTCGATGACGGTCTGCATGATCGTGCCCAGACAGAAATCTGACGGCGACAACCCGCTGCCGGTGCTTTCCAGCCTCGATATGTCGAGAAGCGCGTGCAGCAGCGTCTCCATCGAGTTGAACGACCCGTCGAGCCGTTCGACCATCGATTCCATGTTGGTGCCCTGCGACATGTCCCTGAGCGTGGAGATCAGCAGTTTGGCCGCGTTGATCGGTTGCAACAGGTCATGGCTGGCCGCCGCAAGGAAACGGGTCTTTGAGGAAACCGCCGCTTCGGCCTCTTCCTTGGCGAGGCGCAGTTCCTCTTCGACGCGGGCCTGTTCCTGATACTGCTCGGTCATCTGCGCGTTAGCGCGGGTCAATTCCGAGGTCCGCTCCTGCACGCGTTTTTCCAGCATTGCCGTGGTGCGGGATTCCAGCGTCACATCCTTGATGTCCACCAGAAACCCCTGATCCGGCAGCAGGTGAACATGCAGGTCAAGCACATTTCCGCTGCGATGGCGGAGCCTTTCGCGCAACCGGCCCTCGCGCCGCAGCTTGCGCGACCAGCCGTCATTGGCGTTCAGCCCGTCGGCGGAGACCTCGTAGTTTTCCTTGATGAAACGCAGGATACGCGAGAACTTGGTCCCGTCCTGCGCGAGGACAAACGGAAGGCCAAGAAGCTCACAAAACCGGGCGTTGTGGATCATCACCGTGCCCGCGTTGGAAAAGGTACAGATGCCAAGGCTCATGTGATCGATGGCCGCCTGCAAATAATGCGCGTGCCGGTCGATCAGCAGGTCTTTCTCGGTCCGGTTCTTGCGAACGATATCGGTGATCTCGGTTTGCAGGACGACGATATTATCAGCGCTTGCGTGTTGCTGACTGATCTGGAACCAGCGGTCGCCGACCACTTCGAGCACGAAAGAGATCAACGCGGAACCGGGGGTGGCATTGCCCGCCCGGCGCAGGTTGCGCCGGGTCTTGTCATCGCGCGTGACGATATGGCTGCTATTGCGCACCGCCTGAAAGTAATCGGCAACGCTTAGATCGGGCAGGATCTTGTCGGTGATATCCGGGAGGAGGGTCTTGAAAAGATCGTTGCAGACCTGAAGACGCCCGTTGGTGAAGAGTGCAAATCCGCCTTCCATGACCGAAAGCGCATCGGCAAGGTTCTTCTGCGTGCGTTCGCGATCAAAGCGCAGCAGTTCAAGTTCGTTCGAGGCGCGTTCAAGATCGCGGGTCTTGGCCCAGATCTGGCCTTGCAGCGCGATGGCCGACTGAAAGGCGGAATAGGCCGAGCTTCCGACGTCGTTCTGCCGTCCGGCGCGGCGCACAAGCGCCTCGATGATCTTGGCCTGCTTGGCTACCTGTACTTCGAGCGGGTCGGCGCTGTTGATCAATGCAAGTCCCGCCTTTGAGGTTCAAAGAATGCTACGCCGACAAAGGTCTGGTTCACGTGCACGCCGCAATGCTGCTCACCATAGGTGTTAAAACCGATCACCTTGCGGGCCTGCAGAATGCGCGAGGCCGGTTCCTTCAGTTGTTTCTGTTCGATCTCGAGTTTGCGCAGGAAGCAGTCGAAACCCAGAACGAATTCCGGCGATTTGCCGCGCGCGTTGCGCACGTCGAGTTCCTCGTCCAACGTGCGCAGGATTTCCTGGCCCCGCCCAAGGGTAAGCACCAGCCCCACGTCGATTGCGGAAAAAAACGAAAGCCCGCCATTTTCCTGAACCTCCTGAATGGCGCGCACGTGGTAAAGCGTGTTGTTGCGCACCAGCACGGGGTTCTCGGCAAAGACCTGCGGCGAAAGCTGATCGACCGGCACGCCGATCAGCCGGGCATATTCCTCGGCGGCGGGTGCTCCGTTCAATTCCAGAACCATCCGTTCGCCGGGAACGGCCTCGGTCACCACCATCTGTTTGTCGGTCGGCAGGAAATGGTCAAAGCCCAGCCCGGTGAATTCGAGATCGGTTTCCAGGATCAGCACAAGCGCGGCATTGCGGTGAAACTTGCCCATGTGCAGCACGGATGTCTCGCGGAACTGCAACCCGTTCCCAGCCGAGCCGCCAAAGACCGGCATTTCACCAAGACCGGCGGCAAGCGCCGCAACCAGCATGTCCTCCTGCTTGGACAACCCGTCGGTGAATGTCAGCGCCAGCCGGTTCCAGTTCGCCGTTTTCTGGAACTGGGCAGAAAGGCGATGCACATCCGCCGCGATCTGCTTGATCGAGAGCGGCTTGAGCGGCGACACAAGGAGCGTCGCGCAGCGGAACCGGGATTTCGGAAATGAGACGACAAGAAGCGCGTCATCCTCGTAGCCTTCGGGCGTGATCTGGCCCGCCGTGGTACAGCCAAATACCGGCACCCCCGCAAAACCCTGATTAAGCGCCTCGGCCAGTTCATCGGGATCAAGCCGGTCGGGGGCGAACACCAGCAGAAAACAGGAGTCCGAGGTGTCGAGCGTATCGACGAGTTCACGCACGGCTTCTCCCGCATCGGACAGATAGGAAATGCCGATGCGGATCGAGGATTGCTGCGGGGCGATCTGAAGCATCAGGGCGCCTTGGGCACTACTGGCTCAGGAAGGCCCGGGCAGCCGCGTCACTGCTTTGGGATTGCCCTTCGAGATTCGCGCTTTCGACCAGCATCGCCGCCTGTGTCCGGTTCTGTACGCCAAGCCGCCGCAGCAGGGCGGTGATATGCGCCTTTACCGTCGCTTCGGCGAGAGACAACTCGTAGGCGATCTGCTTGTTCGGCTTGCCTGCACAGATGAGTTTCATGATTCGGGTCTGCTGCGGTGTCAGTTCCGCGATCTTCCAGCTTACATCATGCAGGGCGGCGGCACGCGCGGCGGGACGATAGCTCTGACGGTGCTCTTTCGGCAAATAGCGACGGCCCATGCTGACCTCGCATAGCGCCTCTTGCAGAACTTCAGAGGAGATATCCTTTGGCACGAAACCCGCAGCGCCCGCGTCCATCAGCGTATGCACCACGTCGGCCGAGGTCAGCGCCGAGATCACCACGATAGGCGTGTCCGGCAGACGGTCGCGCAGACGCAG
This sequence comes from Paracoccaceae bacterium, assembly GCA_018223035.1. Taxonomy (GTDB): domain Bacteria; phylum Pseudomonadota; class Alphaproteobacteria; order Rhodobacterales; family Rhodobacteraceae; genus Heliomarina. Next base: position 236,553 of record JAAEZD010000006.1, on the reverse strand, counting down.
GTATCCACTGATACCCGTGACGTCCGGCAGCCGCAGATCAAGCATCACCATGTCCGGCTTAAAATCGCCGGTCAGCAGGTTGAGCCCGTCGCAAAGTGTGGAAGCGGTTTCGATGTGGCAACTTGGAAATGCGTGCCGAAGGGTCGTCGCAAGCGCGTCGCAGTACAGCGGATGATCGTCGATCACCATGACAGACTGCACGCGGCAAGGTGAGTGCCTTACCGGTTCGTGTTTCATGAAAGTTCCTCCCGATGGGAATCTAACAACCATCGGAAGATTCGCGCAAGAGTTGCATACCACCGCACACCGGATTGGGCCGGCATGCGGCGGTGCCTGTCCCTCGCGGTCAGGGTCTCATGAAAACTGGACGCCGTTCGCTTTGGCCGTGTGGGTCGCGATGAGATCCATCAGCGGCGGCGACAAGCAGTCATAGGGTTCAAGATCGAGCTCTTTTAACCGGCCCCGAATCCCGTCCATCCGGTCCGGTGACACCCCGGATTCGATGATAGACGAAACAAAGGCCGCGAACTCGGGCGCGGACCAGCCGCTTTGCGGTGAAAGCTCGGTATGAACGAAATCTAGCCCGTGGAACGGGTGCCCGGTGTTTTCGATCCGGCCGTACATATGGGTGCCGCATTCCTTGCAGGCGTGGCGCTGGATCGCCGCCGAGGCATCGATCACTTCCAGCTTGTCCTCGTTCGCGGTGACCTTGACGTTGTCACGGCCAACCACGGCGATCTGTGAAAATACCGCGCCGTCGGGTTTCCAGCACTTGGTGCATCCGCAGACGTGGTTATGGGCGGTCTGGCCCGACACCTCGACAGTCACCTTGTTGCTCGGACACTTGCAGGACAGCGTACCGCCCGAAAAGCTGCCCGATCCGGGTTTGACCCCGCCATCTACAGCGGGATGAATTTTGACGTGGCTGAACTTTGCCCCGCCCCCATCGCCGCCGCCGCCCAGCATTTTAGATAGTAATGTCATTGAACTTCCTCCCATGACCTTTCCGGTTGCTCTTGGACGTAAGTCCGACAGAGCGTGGCCGATGCCGGGGATTCGGACAATTCAGCCTTAGGTGGCGGTAGATCGCGCGAACTCGCGTCTGTTTTCGCGTATTTCACGGCTCAGCCGGGCCGCAAATTCGCGTGCGAATTCACGCTGATCCGGGGCGATGCCGCCTTTGCGAAAGACGGCCTCGTCGAACTCGCGAAGCAGATGCTGCCCCGTTCCTTCGCGCGCGATTAGTGCCGCCGCATGATGGCGAAGGCCGGAAAGATCGCCGCGTCGCGCGGACTGGCGAAGCCTGAACCGCAGCGGATCGAAGGGGCCGAACCGGTCAGTGGCAAGCGCAAGATCGCGCCCCGGCCAGAGCAGCCATGTGCCCGCCCCAAGCGCCACGACAAACGCCAGCGTCATCAGCAGCGGATGCAGCCGGGCGGGTTCAGGGGTCGGCATGCTGGGCGGTGCCGCGCTTTCCTCCATCGCGATCCGCTGCGCCGAGATCGTGACCGTCTGCATCTTGCGGGTCGTGGTATCGAAATAGTCGAACTCGATCGGTTCGATGATGGCCGAGGTGTTGTTGGTGGGCCGGATCGTCCAGCGCCAGAACGCGATGGAAACCGGACCCATCGGTGAAAGTTCGACAAACCGCTTGTCCGGGTGCGGAAAAATCATCGCACTGGGTGAATGCAGTTCGGGCATCGGCGGGATCATGTCCGGCGACACGCCGATGGCCTGAATACGGATCACCCGCAGCACGCCTTCGCCCGGCTTGAGCTGGTCCGGCGCGTTCGACCATTGATCTGAGATTTCAAGCTGGCGCACCGGAAACCACCAGCCCTCGACCGCAGGCGCAGGGCCGACGTCAAGCGAAACCGGGGCCGAGGCGATGTCATGCTCGAACCAATCATCGCCCTCATCCGTCAGGGTCAGATGATGCACGAAAGACGGGATCGTCAGCGTCCCGGTGCGGTCGGGAAACAACGCCATGCGACGCCGGAAATTCTTGATCGGCTGGCCACGCTCGCGGGTCTCGTACCACGTGTCCTGCCCCAGCTGCATCCAGTTGAAACCGTCAAGTTCCGGCGTTTCGAGCTTTTCCAGCGTGATATGCCTTCGATAGCGACCGTGGATGGTGACCAGCACCATTTCGCCCTTCAGGATATCATCGGCCGAGGTTTCAACGCTCACCTCCAGCGCCAGTTCACCGGGATTGACGGCGCGGGTCTGAGCACAGGGCAGCCCGGGCAAAAGCATCAGGCAGAGCAAAAGGAGTCTCATCGCGGATCCTCCGGCTCGGGTGGAGAGAGACCAAGCTTTTTGCGGCGCTTATGTTCCTGCGCGATCCGTGCCTTGAGGTATTCGCCGGGCACGTCCGACAGCGTAGCCAGCCAGCGGGTGTTGGCGATCATGAACCGGTCGTCGAAAATCTTGCGGATGCGCTCGTCGCCGTGGCTTGCCAGTTCCGGCAGACCCAACAGCGCGCCGGTATTGGTGGTGCCGTCCCCTGCCCCGGCGGCGCGGGCGTTGCCCTGCGCAATGGAAGATTTCACCACCGCTCCCTCTCCGCCGTCCTTTTCGGTGAACCACGCAATCGGCGCCTCGGGGTCAAGCGCGAGGCCCGCGTAAAAGGCAGCGAGCAGGTCGAAATTGGCCGCCGCCTGTTCATCGCCCGCAAGCCGCGCAACGTCATAGGCTTCGAGCGCGGCGGCATAATTGCCTGCCTGCGCTTCGGCATTGCCGAGATTGAAAAAATCGCCCGCCCGTCGAAATTCCTCCGCCGCGCCCGCATAATCGCGAGCCCGGTACATCGCGATGCCTTTCCAACCCGGTTCTGCCAGCAAAGGCTCGGCAAGGCGGTTCATCCCGAGGCCAAGCGCAAGACGGCCAAGCGGCGCGGTCCCGCGCCCCGCAAGCAGCGCAAGGACAAGGCAGATGATCGCCGCCACCGCGATATAGGCGGGACGTTTCATGCCGACGCCCTGCGGAACATCAGCAACACAGGAATCAGCGCAAGCAGCAAAAGGTATCGCCCAAGATCCATCCGGAACAGCAGCGGGTAATCCTGACGCTCAAGCCGATCCCGCGCATCGTCCTGCAAAAAGCTGGCCAAAGCCTGTGTATCGAGGCTACGAAACACCTCTCCGCCCCCGGTGCGGGCCAGCGTCTCGCCAGCGGCGACATCTCCCGGCACGACGACCGAAAGCCGCGCACCCTGCCCCGCAATTTCTGCTGCAGCCTGCATCGCGTCGAGGCCGATGCCCGCGCCATCGGTCAACAGGATGACATCCCCGGCAAGCGTACCGGATTCAGCAAGGATCGTCGCCGCAAGGGACAATCCCCGCTCGGGCCGCGACCCCTTGTCCGGAACGGTTTCGCCATCGACAAGAGACAGGGTCTGGCCAAGTTGCCGTGTGTCCGCCGTCATGTCGGTCGCCACATAGGCGTCGCCCGCATAGACCACCAGCGCGGCGGAACGGCTTTGCAAGGCCGCCACCCCCACCCTGCCCGCCGTCTGTAAAGCCAACCGGTTGCCGTCCTCCTCAAGCGACTCCGAAGCATCCATTACGAAAACCACGCCGTCGAGATTGCGATAGGCGGCGGCGTCCCGCCGTTCCACCGCCGGACCGGACAGGGCGGCAAAGATCAGACCTGCCGCAAGCAGAGGTGCCAGCGCCGCAAACCCATGACGCCCGGCGTCCACCCGGCCAATAGCCTGCAAAGCCGCTTTCAAATGCGGATCAAGAGCCATGTCCCAGCCCCCCAGTCGCGCGGGGCGTCGGCGAAGCACCAGAACCAGCACCGCCAAGACCGGCAGAAGCAGCAACCAGAGCGGGCGCAGAAGCTCTAGATCGCTCATCGCGTTCCCCTCCACCCGATCCAAAGACAGCCGAGACCGGCCAGCAGCGCCGGATAGATCCAGAGTTCGCGGTAGACCTCGGCGGCAAGACCATCGCCTGTCGTGGCCTCGAGCCGGTCCAGCGCCTGCGTGACCTCCAGAAGATCCTCGCTGGTGCGGACACGGAAACTGGTGCCGCCGCTCAACTCGGAAATCGCACGCAGGGTGGCCGCATCGACGACGCCCCGCTCTCCCGGATCGCTGGTTTCAAGGTCCTTCGGGCCAAGCGCAATCGTATGCACGCGCACGCCCATATCCGCCGCAAGACGGGCCACCGCGCGCGGATTGGTGGACCCAGCGTTGCTGATCCCGTCGGACAGCAGGATCACCACCTTGGTCGCGGCGTCGGAATGCTCCATCCGCTTCAGCGCAAGCCCAAGCCCGTCAGAGATATTCGTCGCCCGTCCAGAAATACCGATGCTCGCCTCTTCGATCCGGCGCGCGATGGCCTCGGTATCGAAGGAAAACGGCGCGGCGTAATAGGCCTCAGAGCCAAATACGATCAGCGCAACACGATCCCCCGCCCGGCGCCGCACGAAATCCGACCCTACCTTTTGCACCGCCTCAAGCCGGGTAACCTGCTGCCCATCGAGGTGGAAATCATCGCGCACCATGGACCCCGACAGATCGATGGCGATGGCAAGATCGCGCCCCGAAACGCGCAGGGCCGATACCGGTTCAAGCAGGCGCGGTCCGGCCAGCGCGATGACAAGCAGCAGCCAGACCAGACCCGGCAGCAGCAACCGGCGCCCGGATTTCAGCACTGGATTCTGGCCGGTTCCAAGCAGGCTTTTGGCGACGCCATCCGGCACGGTCAGCGCCGCGCCCCTATGAGCGTATCCGGGGATCAGCCACAGGACAACGACCGGCAAAGGCAGCAGCATCAGGAACAGCGGATCGGCCAGATCAATCACGCCCCGAGACCTCGCGTTCAAGGCCATGCAGATCGGGCAACCCGCCGGGTTCGTACAATCGCGCCGATATCCGCGCGTAAACGTGCGGGTGGTCCTGCTTGAGCAGATGAAGCAGCGCCAGCCTTTGGTCGTCCTCGGGCAACGTGCCAATGCGCGTCAGCCTGTCTTTCACGCTGATCGGCTTGGTCGACGGTCTGGACCGCAGGAGAAACCGCAAGACCAACGCGACAACAACCGCAAGAAAAAGCCCCAGCGCGACAGCCGCGAGAAGATCCGCCAGAACACTCCCGGCAGCCTGCGAAGGTAGACGGATGTCATGCAGCCCGGCCAACATCGCTTCCTGACTGAGGGCGCGGTCAGCCATGAGACATGCCTTCCCGCCTCGGAAAACCGCCGTTGATCACCCGCGCCATCTGCGCCACAGGCGCGGCGGCGTCGAAACGCAGCAAAGGGAACCCGGCGAGCGGTTCCAGCGGGATATCTTCGAGCCCCTCATCGATACGGCCCAGCCGGTGCGACCCGTCGGCAAGCCGAATCGGATAGCTGCCCGGCGGCAGCGCGTCGATGCCATCGCCAACCATCACCATCCGGGGATGACGCCGTCGCGCCAACTGGCCCAGACGGTCCGAAAGATCGCCCCCCGGTCGGTCGAAGCCCGAGGCAATCACCACCTCGGCCCCCGCCGGGGCAAGCCGCGTCACCCGGGCCAGCGCGCCGTCAAGATCGGCGTCGTCGAGCCTCCCACTTTGCGCCTCTTCCAGAACCGTTGCATGGGCGCGGGCCATGGCGCCGATCACGGCAAGCATCCCCCTCACCCTGCCCCGGATCGATGTCACGACCGGCATCTTCGGACCGATCACCAGCAGCCCGACGCGGCCGCCTTCCTCGATGGCGCGCCACCCGATCAGGGACAGCGCCTCGGCCGCCGCAACGGATCGAAAGGCGCGCCGCGTCCCCCAGAGCATCGAAGGCCTGAAATCGGCAACCAGAAAGGTCACCTGGTCCCGCTCCTCCTGAAACGAGCGCACGTGGAGCACGCCGGTGCGGGCGGTGCTGCCGCGATCAAGATGCCGGATATCGTCGCCGGTCACGTATTGCCGCACGTCGGCGACCTCCTGCCCCTGTCCGCGCCGCCGGGTGACGAACCCGCCCGGCAAGGCGGCCTGCGCCTCGGTCTCTGCACCGTTCAGCACATGGGTGCGAAGCGCGATCAGCGACCGGGCATCCAGCCAGACTCCCGGCGCCTGCAGGGCCGGGTTCACAGCGGTTCGACGGCTTTCAGCACATCGGCTATCAAGGCCCGCGCCGTCCTCCCCTCTGCCACCGCCCGCCATGCCATCACCAGCCTGTGCGCCAGCGCATCCGCGGCCACCGCCTGCACATCCTCCGGCAACGCATGGTCCCGCCCCTTCAGATAGGCCCGCGCCTTGGCCGCGGCGGCAAGGGCCAGCGACCCGCGCGGCGACACCGGGTGGTCGATATCCTCGGAAAATGGCGGCTGCCGCGTCGCCGTCACCAGCCGCACGATGTAATCTCTAAGCGGCGAGGCAAGATGCACGGCCATCGCCTCGGACCGCGCCGCACGCATATCGTCGAGGTGCAGCCTGACCGGCGCCGCGACAGGGGCCTGATTTTCGGCTTCGACAAGATCAAGGATCTTCCGTTCGGTTTCCGCGTCTGGCAACGACAGGACGACATGAAGCAGGAACCGGTCGAGCTGCGCCTCCGGCAGGGGAAAGGTGCCATCATGTTCGATGGGGTTCTGCGTCGCGACGACAAGGAACGGGTCCGGCAGCCTATGGGTCGCGTTCCCGCTGGTAACCTGCCCTTCGGCCATCGCCTCAAGCAGCGCGGACTGGACCTTGGGCGGAGCGCGGTTGATTTCGTCGACCAGAACGAGGTTGTGGAAAACCGGTCCCGGAACGAACTCAAAATCGCCGGTCTGGGGGCGAAACACCGGCGTGCCGGTCAGGTCCGAGGGCATGAGATCCGGCGTGCATTGGATCCGGGCAAACCCACCCTCGATCGCCTCGGCCAGTCGTTTTACGGCGCGGGTCTTGGCAAGACCGGGCGCGCCCTCGATCAGAAGATGACCGCCCGACAGGATCCCGATCAGCAGACGTTCGATCAGAACGTCATGGCCGACAAGACCGGCGACGAGATGATCGTCGAGCCCTGACAGGCGGGTCTTTGCCTGAACATCCATGCCGCATTCCTCCCCCTGATCGCTCAGGCGACTATAGGCGGGATGCTATCTCTTCAGCGAGGTCAGGCAAACACAGCCCAAAGTCTCAGTCCGGATCGAAATTGAACCTTACCGAAGACAGCGCGGCTGTCAGGCGAACGTAAGAAAGAGCTGCTACGCTTCTTTCTCGGCCAGGTTGACCGACTTGCATTTCCAGTTGGCGATCTGCCAGTTGGGATGCGCCTCGGTCCATTTGGCGAGCTCCGGCTGGGCGCGCATGAGGCAAGTCATCGGGGAAATATCAGTATAAAGCATACTTCTGCTTTCGCACTCGGCGGGCGATGCGCTCAGGCAGGCAACAAAAATCAACTCAATCATCATAGCCTCATGTCAATACAACCATTAGTAGCGGTCCTCAATGTAAAGCTCTGCGGTAAATATAACCCTCACGAAAACGCACAATCTGCGATTTAAGTCACAAAAGCCCGTATCACAGGCCCAAAGCCGGGGGATTGCACAGATTTCACTCGCATTGCAGGCGGGCCGCCGCACGTGTCCCTGAAATTCAATTCACTCAAGGCCAAACTTGCCCTTGGGGCAGGGCTGGTGGCGCTGGTTGCATTGCTTGGCGCCGCGCTCAGCATCATCAGCATGGAAATCGTCTCGCGCCGCATCGAGGCCTCGGTTCAGGCAGAAAAACGTGTCGAGCGCTATTCGGTGCTGTCGACGCAGGTCACCAGTTTCATCGTGGTCGCGGCCGAGGCCGCACAATCCGGCCTGTCGCCAGAGGCGCGCGCAGACAGGCTCGACCGGCTCGCCGTGAACATCTCGGACACATTCGAGTCTCTCCGGCGCGACCACGAAGCAGCGGTAAGCGGTGCGGCGCCCTCGGGGCTCGACGCACAGTCACGCCGCGCAACGCAAAGCATCGGACTGGCCCGGATGCAGGCGCTTTTCGATACCACGCTAAAGGGGCTTTTGGACGAGACCGCCGGGCCGGAACAGTTGCAGGGGCATATCGACAGTTTCGCGCATGGGTTCGATCCGCTGCTGAATTCGGTGATCAGCGAGGAGATCCGTGACCGGCGTGAAATCATCGCCGGCATCACCGACCTGCGGCGACAGTTGATCCCGATGGCGTTAGCCATCTCCGTGGCCACCATCCTGTTGCTGATCGGCTTCTACCTTGTGCTGATCCGACCCCTGTTCCGACGGCTGGACCTTTTGCGCGACGCCGCCCGGCAGATCCGTCAAGCGGATTTTTCGGTCTCCTTGCCCGAAAAGGACGATGAGCTCGGCCACATCCTTGCCGAAACCAACCGCATGGCAAAAACGCTCTCGGACCGAAGGGATGAGGTCGAGGCGGAATGGACCCGGCTGAACAACACGATCGAGGAACGCACCGAGGAGCTGCGCGAAGCCGTCGAAGAACTGGCCCGGACCGATGAAAACCGGCGTCGCCTGTTTGCCGATATCAGCCACGAGCTTCGCAACCCGCTCAGCGTGATCCTGATGGAGAGCGAAATCGGACTGAAGGGCAGCGATGTCTCGAAAGAGTCCTTTCAGACGATCCGGACAAGGGCGCTGCGGCTGAACCGGCGGATCGACGACCTGCTGAGGCTGGCCCGGTCCGAAACGGGGCTGCTGCAACTCAACGCCGGGCCTTTCGATTTGGGTGAAACCGTCAGCGAGGCGCTCGAAGACATGCGCCCGCAGGTCGAAAGCGCCGGGATGACCATCACCCTGAGCGGGGCAGCGACTCCGATGGCACAGGGGGATCGCAACTGGGTGCGACAGGTGGTGGCCGGGCTGATCCAGAACGCGATACGCCATGCAAGGGAAGGCGGGGAAATCGCCATGACGCTGGCGCAAAAAGACGAACGGGTCTGCATCAATGTCATCGATCAGGGCCCCGGCATAGACCCTGCGGATCAGGACCGGATCTTTGACCGGTTCCGGCAGGGCTCCAGTAATACCGCCAGCGAAGGGTTCGGAATCGGGCTGGCCTTTGCCAAATGGGTGATCGAGCAGCAGAACGGCCGGATCGACCTGCAAAGCCCCCTGCCCAGGGCCGACCGCAAAAGCACGGCACCCGGTACGAAAGTCACGCTATGCCTCCCCGTGGCCCAAGGCTAGGCTTTCGGTATGAGCAGCATCGAAGACCCAGTCCTGATCGTGGATGACGACCCTGAAATCACCTCGGCCCTGTCGAGGGGGCTTGCCCTCCACGGCCTGCGCAGCGTCAGCGAAAACCGTGTGGATACGGCGCTGGAACGCTTTGCCGATACGGCGATCAGCGCCGCGATCATCGACGTCATGATCGGTTCGGACAGCGGTATCGACCTTGTGCGCAACGTCCGGAATGCGGGGCACAAGACCCCGATCCTGATGCTGAGCGCCCTTTCCGAAGTTGAGGACCGCGCCCGCGGGCTTGAAGCCGGGGCGGATGATTACGTGGTCAAACCGTTTTCTTTCGACGAACTCGTCGCCCGCCTCAAGGTCCAGCAACGCCGCGCCCGCCCGGATAAACCGCGCGCCACGCTGGACATGGCAAGCTGGATCCTTGCATCCGACCACCGGCGCGTCGAACTCACCGAACGCGAAGTCAACCTTCTGGCGCTGCTATCGCGGCACGCGGGCAAACCCCTGTCACGCGAAACGGTTTTCGACCAGCTCTGGGCCAGCCAGGGCGCAAGCTCGGAAAACGTGGTCGATGTATATGTCGGCTACCTGCGTCGCAAGCTGGACCCGGCGCAAGAGTTCGGATTCGAGATAAAGACAATCCGGAATCAGGGCTTCATGCTCGATGGCACGGCACCAAAAATCTCACAACATACTGAACAACAGTAACATTTATTTTTTCTTATAACATTCCCTTTGACGAAACGGGCAAGCAAGCCACATGATGAGCAAGACATCCCACATGTCACTTCACTCAGGAGGAGATGAACAATGGCCTGGAACAAACCGATCATCCGCGAAATCGAATGCGGTATGGAAATTAACATGTACGGACCCGACGCGGACGACGACGGCGTACTGTTCTAATACTGCCGCGCGGAGGGCCTGATGGAATTCCGCGCGCGAATACTTGGGGCGGCCGCCGGAGGGGGGCTGCCGCAATGGAATTGCGGGTGCGAGAATTGCAATCTCGCTCGCGCTGGAAAGATCCCTTCGCAAACGCAGTCCTCGGTCGCTTTTACCGGCAATGGTAAGGACTGGGCTGTTCTAAACGCATCACCTGATATCCGACAGCAGTTCGCAGATTGTCCCGATCTGCACCCAACGGGATTGCGGAACCTCCCCCTGCATTCCGTTCTGGTGACCAATGGTGACATCGACCACGTCGCCGGATTGCTGACGCTGCGCGAGATGCAACCTTTCAGCATATTCGCCACCAAGGGCATCCATGACGTGCTTGAAGAGAACCCGGTGTTCTCCGCGTTGAATGACTCCGTTGTCCGGCGGGAAACCGTTAGCCTCGACACGCCCGTCGAAATCGCACCGGGACTGACCGCCGAGCTGTTTGCTGTGCCCGGCAAGGTCCCGCTCTATCTCGAAGGCGATGAGGTCGAGACCGATATGATGGGCGAACAGACGGTTGGCGTGCATCTCCGCGCCGGGGAAAAGGATGCCTTCTATATTCCGGGCTGCGCCCGCATGAACGACGACCTGCGCCAACGGCTTGACGGTGCGGCACTGGTGATGTTTGACGGAACGCTCTGGGCAGATGATGAAATGGTACGCGCCGGTCTGGGACAAAAGACCGGCAAGCGGATGGGCCATATGTCCATGTCCGGACCCGACGGCAGCATCGCCGCCTTTCACGGGCTGAACGTCGGCAAACGCATATTCGTCCATATGAACAACACGAACCCGGTGCTGCGCCCCGATTCAGAGGAACGCGCCAAGGCCGAAGCCGCCGGATGGACCATTGGTCAGGATGGAATGGAGATCACGCCATGACACAGGCACCCGCCTCACGTGAGGATTTTGAGGCCCGGCTTCGCCAGATCGGGGCCGAGCGGTATCACGACAAGCACCCGTTTCACGACATGCTGCACGGCGGGAAATGCAATCCCGATCAGGTGCGCGCCTGGGTCATCAACCGCTATTACTACCAGCATTCGATCCCGATGAAGGATGCCGCTTTTATGTCCCGCGTCGAAGACCCTGACCTGCGCCGCATCTGGCGCAAGCGCATCGAAGACCACGACGGGACCGATGAAAACGAAGGCGGTATCCGCCGCTGGTTGCGACTGGCAAGCGCCGTGGGGCTCGACCCCGATTACGTCGCCTCGACCAGGGGCGTGCTGCCGGCCACCAAATTTGCCGTCGATGCCTATGTGCGTTTCGTGCGCGACAAGACCCTGCTCGAAGCGGTCGCGGCCTCACTCACGGAACTCTTTGCGCCAAAGATCCATGCCGACCGGATCGAAGGCCTTGTGAAGAACTACGATTTCGCCGATGACAGCAGCCTCAGCTACTTCCGCAACCGCCTGAAGGAAGCGCCGCAGGACGTGGCCTTTGGCCTGTCATGGGTGCTGGATCACGCGGATACGGCGGAAAAGCAGGATCAGGCCGCAGCGGCGCTGATCTTCAAGACGGATGTACTCTGGTCGCAACTTGATGCGCTCTACGGCGCCTATGTTGAACCGGGACGGATACCGCCGGGCGCATGGGTGCCTGGCGAAGGCATGGCACTGGCACGGGCCTCATGATTGACAGAGAAGACATACCCTTTCTGCCGCGTGGCGTTCGTCTGCATTTTGACAATGTGCGCGACCAATGGGTGTTGCTGGCCCCGGAACGCGCAGTGACACTGGATCAGGTCGGTCAGGCGATCCTGTCGGAACTCGACGGCATCAGATCATTCGGAACGATCACCGAGGATCTCGCCAGCCGCTACAACGCGCCCGTCGAGGAAATCGCAAAGGATACCGGCGGCTTTCTTGGCGCGCTGCTCGACCGCCGTTTTCTGGAGCTGCGCCGATGAACGCCCGTCCCCCCATTGCCATGCTGGCAGAGTTGACCCATCGCTGCCCCCTCTCCTGCCCCTACTGTTCCAATCCGATTGAACTGGCCCGGATCGACAGCGAGCTGGACACCGAAACGTGGAAGCGTGTCTTTCGTGAAGCGGCCGAGATCGGCGTCCTGCAACTTCATCTCTCGGGCGGCGAACCGGCAAGCCGCCGCGACCTGACCGAGCTTATCGCGGCCGCGCGCGAAGCCGGGCTTTACACCAACCTTATCACCTCGGGCATTGGTCTGACCGAACGCCGCCTGCACGAGCTGGACGAGGCCGGGCTGGATCACATCCAGCTTTCGCTACAGGGCACCGATGCGGCGATGGCCGACGACATTGGCGGCTACCGTGGCGGGTTTGACCGCAAGATGCAGGTGGCGGGCTGGATCAAGGAGATCGGCTTTCCCCTGACGCTGAACGCGGTCATGCACCGTCGCAACCTGCACCAGCTGCCCAGCTCGATCGAGCTCGCGGTCGAAATGGGTGCGCGCCGGATCGAGGTCGCCACTGTGCAGTTTCACGGCTGGGCGCTGAAAAACCGCGACACGCTGATGCCGACAATGGAACAGGCGCGGGAAACCGATGCCATCGTGACCGAGGCCCGCAAACGGCTGAAAGGCGTGCTGGTGATCGACTACGTGCCCGCCGATTACCACTCGGACTATCCCAAACGCTGCATGGGCGGATGGGCCACAACCGGGCTGAACGTGACCCCGGATGGAGAGGTCCTTCCCTGTCACGCGGCGCAGACGATCCCGCATCTTCAATTCGACAATGTGCGTGACCGTCACCTGGGTGACATCTGGTATGACGGATCGGCGTTCAACGCCTATCGCGGCACCGACTGGATGCAGGAACCCTGCCAAAGCTGCGACCGCAAGCTGAAGGATTTCGGCGGCTGCCGCTGTCAGGCGATGGCCATCGTCGGGGATGCAGCGGCCACCGATCCGGTCTGCATCAAGTCACCACATCACGGGGCGCTGCAGCTACAGGCCGACGCCCATGCTCATAGCGACCGGAAAGATCTGGTGCACCGCACGGCACCGGGAAAACCAATCCCGGAACCGGCGGAATAGGGTCGGATCAGGCGGCTTCGGCCGCCAGTTCACGGCACCCTGTATCCAGCAGCGCGAAAAGATGCGGCGCAAAGCTGTTCCAGACATCCATGCGAAAGCTGTTCTCGCCGTCACGCCAGATCAGAACCGTGGCCCCGTCGAACACGGTCCGGCGACCGGTGCCAACCTCGAGAGTGGCAATGTCGCGCGGACAGCCCAGCGTGAGCAGTTCAGCCGCCCGGACCCCTTCGATCACAAAGCTGACCTCACGTGCCGAAACATCGACGAGCGCATGCGGCAGCTCGGCATAGACCTTGGCGCAGGCCTCCTCGATACCCGCCACGGCGCCGGTTTCGGTTTCCAGCTTCCATTCGTCGGGCCCAAGGCAGATCGCCTCGACATTGGCCGCCGAGGCCCGCTGTCCGATCTTTTCGGGCAGGGTCAGGCCAAGCGCCGCGTTCAGCGGTGCAAGATCGCCACGGGCCCGCAGGGAAAGCCGCCCGCAGGGCGACGCCACACGCACCTGCGCCGCCGAGGTCTCAACCAGCGCGAAGGGATCGAAGGAAGAAATTGGAGCGTTCATCATCGCCTCCGTTTCAGATTTTCAGACGGGCGTTTTCGGGATCGACAAAGATTGTCGAGGTGATCTTGGCCGCGATGGTCCGGTCGGGCATCGGGATATAGACGGTATCGCCCATCCGGTTCTGCCCCCCCTGAACCAGCGCCAACGCAATCGGCTGGCCGACCTCTTCGGACTCGTAGGAAGAGGTGACATGACCGACCATCGTCATCGGGATCTGCTGTTTCGGATCGAAAACGATCTGCGCGCCCTCCTCCAGCTTCGATCCGTCTTCGGTCAGCAGGCCCACGAACTGCTTGCGGCCTTCGGCAACAAGGTCAGGGCGGGCCAGACCGCGTTTGCCAACAAAGTCCGGCTTTTTCTTACCCACAGCCCAGCCCATGCCGCAGTCATAGGGCGTAACCGTCCCGTCGGTGTCCTGACCCACGATGATGTAACCCTTCTCCGCGCGCAGAACGTGCATTGTTTCCGTGCCATAGGCCGTGATGCCATATTGCTGGCCCGCTTCCCAGAGAGTCTCCCACAGCTTGCGACCCATCGGGGCAGGCACGTTGACCTCGAACCCGATCTCGCCGGTAAAGCTGACCCGGAACAGCCGTGCGGGCATACCGGCCACGGTGCATTCCACGCAGGACATATGCGGGAAAGCCTCTTCGGTCAGCGTCACGCCCTCGACAAAAGGTTGCAGCAGCTTGGCCGCGTTGGGTCCGTTCAGCGCGATGGTCGACCACTGCTCGGTCGTCGAGGTCAGCCAGACATTGAGATCGGGCCATTCGGTCTGAAGGTAGTCCTCCATCATGTTCAGAACCCGCGCCGCACCGCCCGTAGTGGTGGTGACGTGGAAACGGTCCTCGCTCATGCGACCGATCACACCGTCATCGCGGATGTAGCCGTCATCGCCCAGCAGCAGGCCATAGCGGCAGCGCCCCGGCGCAAGCTTGGTCCAGGGGTTCGTGTACATGCGGTTCATAAACTCAACCGCATCGGGGCCAACGACCTCGATCTTGCCAAGGGTCGAGGCATCGAAGATGCCGACACTGGACCGGGTAGCTTTGCATTCGCGACGTACGGCGGCGTCCATGTCCTCGCCCGGCTTGGGAAAGTACCAAGCCCGGCGCCACCGGCCCACCGGTTCGAACACCGCGCCGTTTTCCTCGGCCCAAGCATCGATCTGGGTCTTCCGCGTCAGTTCGAAATGCGCCCCGCGATGATACCCCGCGAACGCCCCGAAGGAGGTCGGCGTGTAAGGCGGGCGGAAGGTCGTAAGACCAACCTGCGGCTGCTTCTTGCCAAGCGCATCCGAGGCGATGTTGAGCCCGTTGATATTGGACATCTTGCCCTGATCGGTGGCCATACCGTTGGTGGTATAGCGCTTCACATGCTCGATGGAACGCATGCCCTCGCGCACCGCCAGCCGCAGATCCTTGGCCGTCACATCGTTCTGGTAATCAACGAAAGCTTTCGCCTTGCCGGGGCTGCGATCCGTTGGCAGTTCCTTGTGCGAAACGCCGGTGCCCGTCCGGTCCGCTTCCACCGCATAGGCCACCGCATTGCCGGTAACGCCAAGCGCGTCGGCCACGGCACGGCCCTTTTCGGCCCCGTCCGTCAGCGCCGCCTCGATCCCCCAGAGTCCCCGGCTCGCCCCGGCGATCACGCAGTCTTCGGGCGTGACATCAGGCAGGAATGTCGTGTGGTCATCGTCCCACGCCAGCTTGCCCTTGGTATGCGAGAACAGGTGCAGCGACGGCGTCCAGCCGCCGGACATGAGCACGGCATCGCAAGCGATCTTTTCCCCTGCGCCGACCGTATCGCCACTGACTGGGTTCACCCGGATCGAACTCACCCGCAGGCGCCCCGAGGTGGCCGTGGCGGTGTGCGACAGCTTTACCGGGATGCCCAGCGATTTCGCCTCGCTGACCAGCTCATCACGCACGCTGCCGCGCGTATCGACAATGGCCTGAATCTTGGCACCGGCGCGGTGCAGATCGAACGCCGCATACCATGCGGAATCGTGGCATGTGAGCACAACAGGACGCTTGCCGACCAAGACGCCGTAGCGGTTTAGATAGGTCTGCGCCGATCCGGCCAGCATGACGCCGGGACGATCATTGCCGTGAAACACCAGCGGCTTTTCCAACGCGCCCTGCGCCAGTACGACCTGCCGCGCCCGCACGCGCCACAGGCGTTCGCGCGGGGTGTCGGCGGGCAGTTCCGCCAGATGATCTGTCAGCTTTTCGCAAAGCCCGATCATGTTCTGGTGGTAATAGCCAATCGCGGTGGTGCGTGTCATGATCCGCACGCCCATTTCGCGCAGCGCGGCCAGTTCCGACGCGAGCCAGTCCCAGGCAGGTTTACCATCGATCTTCGCCTGCGGTTCGGACAAAAGTGTGCCACCGGCCTCGGCGTTTTCATCAACCAGGACAACGCTGACCCCCTTTACGGCCGCTGCCCGAGCTGCCGCAAGACCTGCGGGACCGGCACCCACGATCAACACGTCGCAATGCAGGTTGCGCGAGGCATAGGTATCGGGATCTTCCTCGGTCGGGCTGACGCCCAGACCCGCAGCCGCACGGATGAAGGGTTCGTACACCTTGTCCCAAAAGCTCTTGGGCCACATGAAGGTTTTGTAATAGAACCCGGCCGAAAACAGCATATAGGCCGCGTCATTCACTGCGCCGACATCGAATTTCAGGCTTGGGTACTTGTTCTGCGAGCTGGTCTCGAGACCGTTCCAGATTTCCTGCACCGTCGCGCGGGTGTTCGGTTCGAACCGACCTGCCCCACGCCGGGTGCCGATCAGCGCGTTAGGTTCTTCGGACCCGGCGGCGACCGCCCCGCGGGGACGGTGATACTTGAAAGAGCGGCCCATCAGGTGAACGCCGTTGGCCAGCAGGGCCGAGGCCACCGTATCGCCCTTGAAACCGCGGTAGGTGGCGCCGTCAAAGGTAAAGGTCACAGGCTGGGTAGAATCGACACGGCCCCGGCCGGAAACGCGGTATTCGCTCATTTCACCTCTCCCGTCAGAGTCTCGAGATCCGGACGCGGCGCGCCCGCCTTGTAGGTGGTCAGGAACCGGTCGCTGACCGTATCGCGGACAGCGTTGAAGAACCGTCCGCAGCCATGCAGATGGCGCCAGCGTTCGTAATGCGGCCCCTTCACGTTCGAGCGGATGAACAGGAAATTTTCCCATTCCTCGTCTGTCTGCGCCGAGGGATTTTCAGGCCGGACGATATGAGCCTGACCGGCATGGGCGAATTCGGCCTCGGGCAGGGTCTCTTCGCAATAGGGACAATGGATCAGCAGCATGGTCGGTAATCCTCAGTGCGCAACGGCGGCAGCGGCGGCTTCGTCGATCAGACGGCCGGTGCGGAAACGCTCAAGCGTGAAGGGCGCGTTGATCGGGTGCGGTTCGTCCTTGGCGATGGTCCAGGCAAAGGTATGGGCCGCACCGGGCGTGGCCTTGAAGCCGCCGGTGCCCCAGCCGCAGTTGACGTAAAGGTTCTGCACTGGTGTCTTGCCAAGGATGGCGGACCGGTCAGGCGTCACATCGACAATACCGCCCCATTTGCGCAGCATCCGCATGCGGTTGAAAATCGGGAAGATTTCCGTGATCGCCGCAACCGTGTGCTCGATCAGGGGAAGCCCGCCGCGCTGCGAATAGCTCGTGTATTGATCAGTGCCGGAGCCGATCACCAGCTCGCCTTTGTCGGACTGGCTGATATAGGCATGGACCGCGTTCGACATCACGACGCAGGGAAAGATCGGCTTGACCGGCTCGGACACCAGCGCCTGCAGCGGATAGCTCTCCAGCGGCAGACGCACGCCCGCGCTGTCCATCACGACCGAGGTATGCCCGGCGGCGGATACGGCGACCTTCTTGGCCTTGATGAAACCTTTCTCGGTTTCGACACCGGCCACCGATCCATCGACATTCCGGCGGATCGCCGTCACGGCACAGTTCTGAATGATATCGACACCACGCGCGGCGGCCCCACGGGCATAGCCCCACGCGACCGCATCGTGACGCGCGGTCCCTGCCCGCTCCTGCAAGGCACCGCCCATCACAGGATACCGCGCCTTGTCCGAGATATTCAGCGGCGGGCAGTATTCCTTGCACTCTTCGGTTGTCAGCCAGCGGTTATCGACGCCGTTCAACCGGTTTGCATGGATATGCCGCTTGAAGCTTTGGACGTCATGCACGTTATGCGCCAGCATCAGCACGCCACGGTTCGAATACATGACGTTGTAGTTCAGCTCCTGGCTCAGATCCTGCCAGAGATCGACCGCATGATCGAACAGGCGCGCGCTCTCGTCATAGAGATAGTTCGACCGGATGATCGTCGTGTTCCGACCGGTGTTACCACCGCCAAGCCAGCCCTTGTCGATAACGGCGATATTGGTGATCCCATGCTGAGTCGCGAGGTAATAGGCCGCACCCAGACCGTGCCCGCCTGCCCCGACGATGATCACATCATATTCGTTCTTTGGCTGGCTGTCGGGCCATTGCTCGGTCCATTTCTTGTGACCGGACATGGCATGTCGCAACAGATTGAGAGCATTGAAACGTGTCATCTGCGAGCCTGTTCTTGAGGGGAAGACTGAAAGAGCCTGCTACCGTTTTATGACATTCCCGCACTGGACATTTGCGTCTTTCCGAGTGAATATTTGCGTCATGCCAGAGGTTCGTACCAAGAAGCGGCTGAGTGTCGCCTTTCTCCTTGCCGATCGCTTTACGCTTTCGGCCTTTGCGAACTTTGTCGACGTGCTGCGCCTTGCCGCGGACGAGGCCGACCGCTCGCGTCCGATTCTCTGTGAATGGTCGGTTCTATCGGCGGATATGACCCCTGTTCCGTCGAGCTGCGGCGTCAAAGTGCAACCGGATACAAGGCTGCGGCAGGCCGGTCATTACGACTATATCGTCGTGGTTGGCGGGCTGATCGGCGATCACAATACGCTCGCCGGGGAGGAGTTGCGATTCCTTCAGGAACGGGCCGCAGCGGGCGTCCCGGTTGTCGGCTTATGTACCGGCGTTTTCACCCTGCGCGAGGCCGGGCTGCTTGAAGGGTACCGGTGTTGCGTCAGCTGGTTTCACCATCAGGACTTTCTGGACCGTTTCGAGAGCCAGCAACTGGTGTCGGACCAGATCTTCGTCGTGGACCGTGACCGGCTGACATGTTCCGGCGGGCATGGAGCGGCGCATCTCGCCGCCTTTCTCGTCGAGCGCCACATCGGACAGTCCGCCGCCACGAAAAGCCTCAACATCATGATGATCGACCGGGCGCTGAGCGGTGAGAAACCGCAGCCCGGTCAGCAATCCCTGCGCCAGCCCCGGGACGCACTCGTGAAAAAAGCGATCCTCAGGATGCAGCAGAATATCGAAACGCCGCTTTCGGTCTCGGATCTCGCCAAAGGGCTGGGCGTCGGACGGCGGTCGCTCGAACGACGCTTCCAGAAGGATATGAACCTCGCCCCGTCGCGCATCTACCTCGAACTGAGGCTCGAGCGCGCGCTTTTGCAACTGCGCACGACGCAGGAAACCGTGACCGACATCGCCCTTGCGACCGGCTTTTGCGACGCGCCCCACCTTGCCCGCGCCCTGCGCGCCGGACGCGGACTTGGCCCGCAGGAATACCGCCGCGCGCAGGTGGGCACCATCACCGGCGAGGACCCCCCCGTTGGGGTCCTGATGCCAACAAACGCAATCTGACCGGCCAGATATCAAGAGAACTTTCACCGGAATTCCGGTTCCGCTGTTTTCTCCAAGCTCCATCCATGGACGAAGGCAAAATAAGAATTTTCAAGCCCTTCGCATCAGCGCGTCATCAATCGCTTGTTAACTGAAATTGGCCCGCACATGCCGAAATGTCATACGGGAGGTGTACAGGGGGTGTACGGGTATCATACAGCCTGTGCCCCGGTTTTGGGCTGCCTCACCGGCTGCGTCCACGCTTGCGCCACCATTGATTCAAGGCCTGATCCGCGTTCTCGGACTCCTCGGCCTGTTCAACCTGCTGCCGCAGCCGCGCCTCGGCAGCTTTGCGCACGGATTCATAGGTTTTCATCTCGCGAAAGGCCAGTGACATGCGGTTTTCGATGGCCCGCAGATCGGGGTCGATCCGCGCACGGTCGCGCTCGGCACGGCCGATTTCGCTGCGCAGTGATCGGATGTAATTGCCCAGATAAGGCACGAGTGACGGGTCGGAATTGTAACTCGCCGTCTGCGACTGTTCGAGCAGTTCCTCGCGTCGGCGCTCCAGCCTGTTGGCCTCGCTGCGCAGCCGTCCCATCTCCTGCGCCTCGGCTTCCATCTCGTGCCGCTTCAAACGTTCAATCAGACCCAGCGCCCGGATGCGTCGCGCTTCCATGTCAGTGACCAGAGGCCGGTTTGGGAGCTGCCTGCTCCTCAGGCTCCTCTTCCAACTGCCCGGTTTTAATGAGGATTTTCCGGCGCATGTCTTCCAATATCGTACTGGGGAACCGGTGTCGGGCGGCGGGCATCGTCGTCTCATAGGTCGGTGGCGAAGGGTAGGTCACCACCGGTTCCTCGGGCGCATCTTCCGCAGTTTCTTCGGGCGCCGGCGCCGGACCAGCGGCAAGGGCCGCCCCGGCCCAGAGCAATCCGGCCAGCGCGGCGCACGTCAGTTTCATGAGACCGAAAGCTCTTTCTGCGACGCTTCGACAGCGTAGAAGTCGGGCTGCATCCGAGTCGGGATATTCCCGCGACCGATCTCGACGCAGATGTTGGGCGAATGGTTCGCAACGATGGCGACAAAGATATCGCGGATCACGTGGTAGAACGCGCCGTCTTCATCCTCGATCTGTTTGAGACGACCAGAGATCGGCTGTACCATGCAATAGGCAAGGAACACGCCAAGGAAGGTTCCGACAAGCGCGCCGCCGATCATCCCGCCAAGCACCTCTGGCGGCTGGTCGATCGAAGACATCGTCTTGATCACGCCGAGAACAGCCGCGACGATCCCGATCGCGGGCAAACCGTCCGCCATCGTCTGGATGGCATTTGCCGAAGCTAGGGATTCATGGTGATGCTTCTTGATCTTGCGATTGATGATTTCCTCGGTCTGGAACTTGTCATCGAACTGCATCGACAACATGCGGAAACTGTCGGTGATCAGTTCGGTCGCAAAATGATCCTTCTGGATCTTGGGATAGCGCTTGAAGATCTCGCTGTTGCTCGGATTCTCGATATGGTCATCCAGCGCAAGGATGCCTTTTTGCTTATAGATCCGTGCGAGTTCGTACATCAGGTTCAGCAGATCCTGATAGTCGGCGGCTTTCCATTTCGATCCTTTGATCACGCGAAGGATACCTGCAAGGCTGCTTTTGACGACCGAAAAGGAATTGGCGATCACGAACGCGCCGATGGCGGCGCCCCCGATCATCATTCCTTCGAATGGCAGCGCGTGGAGCACGATATCCATCTTGCCGCCGGACAGCATGAAGCCACCGAAGACAAGCCCGAAGACGAGAGCAAGGCCAAGGAATAAAGTCATCTACACATCCGTCTGAACAAGTTGCCCGCAGGCGTTGTTGTACTTTCATGTATAAGATAAAGATAATTGACTTTCATACAAGTATAAACAAGAATAGTTTGTAGAACAATTTCAATCTCGGCGAGCAAACATGGATAGCGACGATTTCTTTGCCTATATCCTGGACAGCGACCTGGTGCAGATCGCCCTGCCCGACTGGCCGGCCCGGATGTCGCTTGCCGTTTGCCTGAGCGCAGATGGCGATTGCAAAATGATCGTCGGACAGAGCGAAGAGACCGCAAAACTTCTGACGCGGGTCGCCAGCGTCATCGAACGCCCTGAGCGCAGCTTCAAGGTTGCCCCGCAGGTCGAAGGCTGGCCAACTCGTGCGGTGCGGTTCTCGGAAGAGCAGAACATCCTGCACCTCGTCTCCGAAGCGCAGCATCTGGTTGAAATCGCGGAAGAGTTTGCCAAGGATCCCAAGCGCGCCGAGGCGAACGCAAGTGAAGAGGTAACACGCGAAGAAGTCGCCCGTACGGTTCGCCGTCGCCTGAACCTCGCCCTTGTTGCCAACCGCAATATCGCGAAACCGAAAGCCGCCGAGCCCGCTGAATCGAGCGAAGGCATGCCCGCCGGATTCGCCTCGCTCAAGGCGCCAAGCCGCCGCGACTGCCAGTTTTCCACCGGCCATATCGGCGGCCACGGCAAGATGATCCGGGTCATGCTGCTGCCGGATCAGGTTTCGATCCAGACCGCGCCCGCCAAGGCGACCACCATCGGCTTCAGCTCGGATTTTAGGCATTTCTTTCTGCCGCGCACCGTGCTCAAGGGCTGGAAAGCCGGTCAGGCCGCGATCATCGATATCGATCCCGAAGGCTTTCCCCCTGCCCTGCGGGCGGTTTTTCTCAAACAGCGCTTCATGATCGATGCAACGGTTACCTCAGAGGGCGTGTTCCTGACACACGGTCTCGCTGTGCCCGCAGAGACACCGGCGACCGCCGTACCCAAGCGTCGGTCCCGTCTACCTCTGCGGGCGGCAGCGGTTGCCGCTCTGGCCCTGATCGGTGCCGGGGGCGCACTGGCAACCCTCGCGGTGCAGCAGGACGCCAATCATATCGCCGAAATCGATCTCGCGTTCTGGGACGACCAATGAAATGTGCGGTCATTACCCCGGTAGGTCCGGGGCACCAGACCCTTCTCGCTGAAAGCTGCGCGCCCTCGATCGCGCAGGCCAAGGCATTCGGACAGGGCCCGTTCGAAGCTGTCGACCATCTGGTGATGGATGACACGAGGGGCGAACACGGCCGCTCGAACAGGCGGAACGAGGCTCTGCAGCAGGCGCTAAGCGGCGGGTACGACTGGGTTTTCTTCCTTGACGCCGATGACGTCATGACCCCCAACGCCCTTGAATCCTTTGGCGCGGTTCTTGCGGCCGAGCCAGATCTTGATGCGATCTGGGGACTGATCTGCACCTTTGACGAAGCGGGCAATCCAGAATTGCGCGAAGGCCAGCCCGAACGGATCGACAGCCGTGAGTCCTTGTTGCGGGTCGCGCCCTATCTCTCGCTCCAGATCGGCGCGTTCATCCGCACCGAATGGGCGGCAAAATTCGGGTTCGACCCCGACATGGATACGGGCGAAGACTTCAAATTCTACTATCAGCTCTGGGCCAACTGCCGCTGCGCCAAGCGCCCCGAGATCTTTTTCGTCAACCGGCGCGGCCAGCACTCCGGCGGCCCGCGCGGCGCGACGGGCGCGGACTGGTCGAAATCCGTGCATGAGCAATGGGCCAAACAACTTGCCCAAAGCCCCGTCTGGGCCGAGATTCCTGACGGCGGCGACGTGCCGGCAAGGATGCGCGTCACCAACCCGCGCGACCTTATTCAGGCGGCGCATCTGCGGGGAGAATTCTTCGAACAGGATTCTCTGGCCAAGCTCAAGTCGCTGCTGAAATCGGAAAATCCATCCATCGTCGAGGTCGGTGCAAATATCGGGAACCACGTCATCTGGTATGCCCGGCATCTCGACGCATCCCGTATCTTTCCGGTCGAACCCAACCCCGAGGCGCTGAACCTGCTGGAGCAGAACATCGACGCCAACGGTATTTCCGAACGGATCGACCGGCGTGGCTGGGGTCTTGGCGCGGGACGGGGCGAGGGCCGTTTCTCGGCAGTCACCGACGATGCCGACAACCTTGGCGCCACCCGGCTTGTCGCAAGTGACGAAGGCGGGATCGAAACCCGCAGCCTCGACGAGCTTCTTGGGCAGGATCATGTCGATTTCATCAAGATCGATGCCGAGGGCATGGAGATGGATGTTTTGGCCGGGGCAATGTCGCTGATCGAGCGCGACAAACCGGTGATCTGGATCGAGGTTCTGCGCGCCAACATGATGGATTTCGTTCAGGGCTGGTGCCGCAAGGCCGGGTATCGCGTCGTGGACAGCACCGCCTACATGAATACCGTCGATTATTTTGCTATTCCGAAAGGTTCCTGACCATGCAAAGCGCCGCGCCAAGTCGCAAGGATCGTCGCGCCCAGATGGCCAAGGCGGCCCGGATCTACGGAATCAAGGGGCAGGAGTCGCTGGACCTGCACAACGCCTATAACGCGCTGGCGCGCGGCGAAATTGCCGAAGCCGTCAGACTATCGCATCCGATCACGCAGAGCCATCCAACCAACCACCACGCATGGGTCGTGATGGGTGGCGCGGCGCTTGGGCAACGTGAAGGCAAGACGGCGCAGGCCTTCTTTACCCTCGCCGGCCAGATCCGGCCTAAAGATCCCGTGGTGCTTGCCGGATTGGCCAAATCGCATGTTCTGCAAGCCCAGGTCGAAGAGGCAGTGCTCTTCGCGGCACAGGCCCTCAACGCCGGAAGCGACGATCTTGGGCTGGCGGGGATCTATCTTGATTTCATGTCCCGGCTCGGACGGCGGCTGGCGGCGGCCGAGGTTCTGACACCCGTCGCCCATCGCCTCAAGAACGCCGATCTCAGCTTCCGCCTTGCGGAAATGCTGGTCGAAGCCGAAGAAAACGGCAAGGCGGCGCCATGGTATAAACAGGCGTGGCAACTCGATCCGGCACCGGAAAAGTATAAGATCGGTTATCTCCGTGCGTTGGTGATCCAGTGCCGGTTTGACGAAGCAGAAAAGCTGGCGCTCGATCTTTTGGACAAGGTCGAAGATCGCGATTCCGTGGTCGGCCTCTACCTTCTTCTTCTGCGCAGTTCGCGCCGCTATGACGAGGCCGAGAAGCTGGCGGAAGAGAACGATTTCAAGACGCCCGAAGGGTATGCGCTCGCCCGTGGGGTGATGGCGAACATCCATCAGGACCGCGCCGAATGGGGCGAGGCAGACGCCGCCTATCTCGAAGCGATTCACGTTACCGGTGACGGCGGCAACATCAACAAGGCCTATGGTGTTTTCCTTTTCCGGTCAGGGGATTACGCCAAGGGTGCCAAGTATTTCGAACGACGTCTTGGCGATCAGCAACGCGCACGGCTGCCAGCTGCAAACGCAGCGCCGGAAAACCTGTCTGGTCTGAACCGCGTAACATTGATGGCCGAACAAGGGGTGGGCGACCAGCTTGCGCTTCTGTCTCTGTTGCCGCTTGCACCGATCGCCAAGGATGTACCCGTCCGCTTTGTCTCAGAAGCGCGGTTCAAACCGCTCTTGGCGGATAACATGCTCAACGTCGAACATGTGGACATGGCGGAGTTCACCACGTCAGCGCAAGAGCTTAACCCAAGCGAACTGGTCTATGTCGGCGACCTTACACGCTATCTTGACGGTGCTGGCAAAAGCGATTGGACCGGCGGCTTTTTGCGTCCCGACCCCGCCCGTATCCAGATCCTTCGCGACAAATATGCCGAGATGGCCCAAGGCGCGCCGGTTGTCGGTGTGGCGTGGAAAAGTGTCAGCCTTATCGGCCTCTTGCGCTCCATCGAATTGGCAGAACTTGTCGATGCCCTCCCCGAGAACGCACTACTGGTGAACCTGCAATACGGCGAGACCAACGCCGATATTAAAGCCGCGCTTGCCCGCCGCCCCGACCTGCGGATCATATCCGATGACACGGTTGACCAGATGCACGATCTCGCCGGTTTCGCCACGCAGATCGCCGCGCTGGATCATATCGCGACCATCGACAACACGACGGCGCATATGGCCGGGGCCATCGGACACCCTTCGACGCATGTTCTTATCCCCACTGGGGCGGAATGCATGTGGTACTGGGGCGATCAACCGGGTGCCGATCCGTGGTACGGAGCCCTCAACCTGCATCGCCAAGAAGTTTCCGGCGACTGGAGCGTGCCGCTTGCGGTACTGAAAAGCGAACTTTCCGCAAGCTAATCCGGCTGTTTGACCTCGAACATGTATCCGGCCGAACGGATTGTCTGAATCGCGTAGAGCCCTTTGAAGGTATCCCTGATCTTGCGCCTGATTCTGCCGATATGAACGTCGAACCGCCGATCCTGGTAATCCCAGTCGCGCCCATAGAGATGCTGGGAAAGCTCGTCCCGGGTCACGATCCGGCCCATGTGAGACACCAGAACGCGCAGAACGCGCTGCTCTGCCGGAGTCAGGTCAAGCTTGGCAATCAGCGGGTCCGCATCATTTCCGGATCTGGCACTTTTGGGCGCAATCCACATCAGCCGCCGAGCCATCCGCGCGTCGAATTCAGCCTTTCTGAACGGCAACCTTACAACATCGTGAGCGCCGGCGGAAAAGGCCCAGGCAACACTTGCCTCGGAATCCACGTCATCAATTGCAAGGATCAGACACCCGGGAAACACGAGACGCAGCCGGGATATCAAAAACAGCGGCGCATCGGTTGGTTGTGTCACCGCGATCACGGCAAGGTCGAGCGGCGGCAGATCATCGAAAAGCGTCTGAAGGGACGTCTCGTCAGGGTTTTCGATGATCGCCTGCTGCCCTGCCTCGGCAAGACCGGCGAGGATCTGGTGTCGACGGGCATCGACCGGATCAACGACAATAGAAATGCCAGACATGGTCAGCCCCCTAAGATTTGCGCAAATAGAGTGTATCTGGCGATGGAACAATCATAGCTTGAAAACGTTTTATTTATGCCGTCGATGAACAAAAATATCCAACTTTTTGAATTATTCTTAACCCAGCACCCCTAAATCAGATTTGAACATACACAAAGGTGGCGCCTGAAAAAAGGCAAACCGAACGGAGGATGATGCATGACGGTCAGCACTGTCAGGAAAATTTGGCAGAAACTGATCGCAACGCATCAAAGTTGGCGGTTTTGCATTAGCGGCCGCAACCTTAATGATTCCAATCACTTCTCTGTAGAAGACGGGGTGACCGACAATTTCCTGATCTGCCTGGAAACCGGAACAAGGCATGTCCTGCTCAGGCGGCATATTGCCGAAACCTTGGGCATGACGCCAGCGCAGTACCGCCGACGCTGGGGGCTCCCTGACGACTATCCTATGATCGCCCGTTCCTATTTGCGTCGGCGCCATGCAATAAAAGAGTCATCGTATGAACAACACGAGTAACTTATCAAGAATTGCCAACATCACCGAAAGATGTTTGGCCATGATGACAAAGATAGTGGTAAAGCGTTCGAATCTAGGGCACACTTACAACCATAGATTTAGTTGCCACGAAACTTCGTTCCGGAGACAACACAATGAGTGATAGTAATACCAAGAATTTTTTCGACCAAAACTCCAACGAATTTATGAAAACGCAAATCGTTTCTGCCTATGCGGGTCGGTCCGATGTCTCAGTTGACGACATCATGAACCTGCTCGCGCGCCTGACCGAGTTCGTCAACGGCGCATCACCCTCTTTTGCTACAGCTGCACCAACCGCTCCATCTCAGGTTGAACCAGCTGTGCCATTGGACAAGGCTATTACCAAAGATAAAGTGTTCTGTCTTTGCTGCGGCAAAGGATTCAAGATGCTGAAACGCCATCTTGGTGCGGAGCATGGCCTGACCGAGGCTGAATATCGTACGATGTTCAGCCTCCCGGATGATCTGCCGCTTGTTGCGCCCAGCTACTCCAAGAAAAAAGCCGCCTACGCAAAAGAAGCCGGGTTTGGCAAATACTCTCGCGAAGGCCGAGCCGGCGCGGGCAAAAGCGAAACGATCACGTAACAATTTTCGTCTCCCCGGCGACCGGTCCGCGAGAGACCGGCGCCCGGGTGACGATTTGTCGAGCAGGTAAGCAATGTCCAACGAACCCATCATCATAAAACGTGTCGAAGAAGATTCGCACGACGGGCACCATGGCGGTGGCTGGAAAGTCGCCTATGCCGACTTTATGACCGCGATGATGGCGTTCTTTCTGCTTCTGTGGATTCTCGCCGCATCGGATGAGGAAAAACTGCGCGGACTCGCTGATTATTTCACCCCGTCGCTCTCGGAATCGGGCGGACGCGGCGATGGCGTGCTCGGCGGCGAAGTGCTGGGACCGGACGGCGTGCTCAGCGGGACAGACGGACCACAAAGCGAAATCCAGCTTCCAAGTTTTGGACAGGAAAACCCCCTGTCAGTTTTCGACAGCCGCATCGAGGCCGAGCCCGAAGTGATCGTCGAATACGAGCCTGCCGCAGAAAATATGCGGGACGGCGCGGAAATCGCCGATGAACCGCAGGAACAGACAGAGGTTCCGGGCGATCAGACGATGCCCCCGGATATGACCGAAATTGTTAAAGCGCATGATCAGCGTGAACGTGACCTCGACGAGATCGAGCAGATGATCAGCGAAGCAGTTCGCGGCCAGCCGGAACTGATCGATCTGATGAAGAACATCAACTTCGAACGCACGCCGCAGGGGCTTAACGTGCAGATCCTCGATCAGGAGGGACGCTCCATGTTCCCGCGCGGCAGTTCGCGTATCGAGGACCACACCCGCGAATTGATCCAGATCGTTGGAGATGCAATTTCGGACATGCCGTATCCCGTTACCATTTCCGGCCATACGGATGCGGTGCCTTTCAGCCGGGCGTCGGGTTATTCAAACTGGGAACTTTCCGCAGATCGCGCAAACGCGACGCGACGCGTGCTGGTCAGCAATGGAATTAATCCCGCGCGGATCGAACGTATTTCCGGCATGGCAGATACCAAGCTGTTGTCGCCCGAAACACCCGAAGCGCCACAGAACCGCCGTATCGACATTCTGCTCGCTTATCCCGATCCGATGCCAGGCTCTCTCCCATAGGCGGAAATCCCGCATCTTCTCCTTCCGGGCGAGCGGATGATCACTGGAAACGTAAAATTCTGCCCCTTATCCACAAAAAACTGGTGTCAATCCCAAGAATTGTAAACGCTTGTTTTCACAACTAATGCGGGTTTCCGGCGCTACAATTTCAAGGCATAATTAAGGCAGCCTCCCCTTCCCAATTAAAAACTCCATAAAACACAAGGCCATAAGCATCGCTGAAAACCTACGCTAGATATAGGAAATCGACTATATATTGTGTGATTTTAGCGCAACCAAGGGTGTATATAGTTGTTCCAGTTAACCGTTTGAAACTGGAATACACAGTAAATAACGGGTTAATTTGGTGTTGGGTGTGACGGAATTTTTCTGGGGAGTAAAATGTCAAATCGAACGCTAGAGCTCATATGGCAGGGTGCCATCCTGCCTATGGAACGCAAGCAGGCTGATCGCCTAATGCGGGTATTGAAAGTGCTTCTGCCAATGCACTTTGTCTGCCTTTCCGCCGAGCGAGGCATTGATGGACTTATGATCCTTCCCGACGAACTCGAATTAATGCCCGCGCTGCCACTGGGCGATGTCGTTGTCGAGGAACTGGCCGTAGATGTCCCCTATGGTTCGCTGCTGCTGGTCTCCGAGCCTGATAATGCTATCCGGATGAGCTCTCCCCATGCGTTCTCCCACGATATTGGCATGGCAGTCGGTCAGACACTTCTCAGCGTTCTCCGCGTCGGAGCGTTTCCGCTCGAACGCGAGAACGAGGCGCTATACATCATGGCTTGCGCATTCGATCAGATGGCGCGAACAGCCGAGCTTCGCAATCTCGGGCTTGTCCCCGAGGAGTTCTCAAAGGGCCTCGCGGCGTGTCTTGGCGATTACTGGTCCGGTTCGCGCGGCAAGGATTGCCAGGCCGCACGTCTTTTCGCGACAGAGGATTGTCTGCACGGGCCCCAGCTGCGCAAGTACCTCACAACCCTCGATCCCGGATTCTCGGCGCCTATGTATCACCTTGTCCCGACCGGGCTGCTGAACTTTTCCAAGGACAAGCTGGGCTTTGGCGACTGGCTCAAGAAAGCAAGCGCAGCCGTTGGCAGCCTGATGATGCCCCGCCAGCAGCGCCTGATCGAAGGATGATAAATTGCTCCTTCTCAGGGGCAATTTAACCATCGCTAAATCAAACAAATCTTTCATCTAATCATGTCTTATGATTATCTGTTCATGCAGGTATGAATTATCAGGCATACATCCATGATGTTTATCACCCGCCACGCGGCGATGAACGAACCGATGTTGTCGGTCGAAGAAGAGCGCGAGGCAGTCAGGAACTGGCAGGACAAGGGCGACCGCGATGCGCTGGAGTTGTTAATCCGGTCGCACGCCCGACAGGTCTATGCACAGGCGTCCCGCTGGTCGGACAATCCCTCGCACCGCGAAGACATGGTGGCCGAAGGCATGATCGGGCTGATGCGCGCCGCCGATAATTTCGACCTGTCGCAGGATGTCCGGTTTTCGACCTATGCCGGATGGTGGGTTCTTAACGGTGTGTCCTCGGCGATGGTAAAGATCAAGACCGTCGTGGATATTCCGGTAAGAACCTTTCTGGACGCCAGCGGAGGACGGCTGGACGGAGAACGCAAGGAAATCGCGCAGGTCGCGATGAACAGTACGGTGGAAATCGGCGTGGCAGGTGAAACCCTGCTGAGCATGGCCTGCCCAAGTCTGACGCCCGAGGAAGAAGCCACCCTGTCATCCAGCAAGGACGAACAAAGGCGGATGCTGCGCGCGGCGCTGGACCAGCTGAAACCGGAAGATGCAAATATTATCAAGAAATTAAAACTGAACGATCCACCGATGAAACCCGAAGAACTTGCGCAGGAAATGGGGATTACCCGCGATCGGGTGCGACAATTGGAAGGCCGCGCCCTGTTGCGCCTGCGAAAACGCCTGATTGACGGCGGCTTTGGGCTTCACGCTCTTACCTGAGGAAATTATTATGCTGTCTACACTTTCATCAATTACTTCTCTGCCCGGCCTTGCTTCGGCAAGCGCGTCGAAAACCAGTTCGACGACCTCCCTGACTTCGACCGAAGGCACCGCGGCAATGGGCTTTGCCGCCCTCCTCGCGCGGCTTGGCGCGTCGACGGCATCACAAGACCCGAACACGGGCGGTGCCACGCTAAAGTTGCCCGGAGACTCCACCCAGCGGGAATTCGCGCTCAAAGATCTTGCGGACGATCTGGATGCTCTCGCGGCATGGATGATAGCGCAAACAGGAACGCAACAAAATACCGTGACCACTGAACCGGGCGATACCGGTACCGGGCTGGACATTGGCAAGCTTGCCGAAAAGCTGAACACGCTGCTTTCAGAATTCGACAAGGCCTATGGCGCGAACACACGTGAGGTTTTGCTCAAGAACGCGGCCATGCTGCCTGAGGTCGCCCTGCCTGAGAACAGCGCCAAAGCGGGTCAAGCCTTTTTTGGGATGGCGCGGGTGCTGATCGGGCTTGAGCCGTCGGCCGCACCGACAGCGCCTGCGCTGAGCTCGGTTGCTGCCAGCGCTCAACCTGTCGAGCTTCGGAGCAGCACCGCAAGCAAAGTCGCCAGTGATCAGGCGCAGCAGGCTGTCACACAAACGGCATCGCAAAGCACGAGCGAAACACGCCACCCGGTAACTTTTCAGGAACTGCTGAACCTGCGACCGGTTGAAGCACAGCAAACCCAACCGTCCTCCCCTTCCCCAAGCAGCGCGTCAAACGGCCCGACGCCCCAACAGCAACCGCAGGTTTCCGGCTTTGCCGCCAATCTGGTCGGGCAGATAAAGGGTACGCAGATCGCCGACGGCACGACGCGCGTTGAGCTATCTCCGCGCGGATTGGGAGGAATCGAAATCGATCTCTCCCGCGACGATGAAGGCACTTTGAAAGTGACGGTCCGGGCAGAGAACCCCAGCGTAATGGGCGCGCTGCGGGACAACCGGGAAGCTCTCTTGCTGGCCCTGCGCGACAGTGGCGTCAGCCTCGAAAACAACAGCCTTGGTTTTGAAGACTTCGGACAGGGCAATCGCAACGCCAATGAGCCGTCCGAACAGATTTCCATAGTAATGGGCGAGACCGAAGAAGAAGCGGCGACGCCAGAGGCAATGACTGCCACGGTCGGTGAAGGCCGCGTCGATATCATCACGTAACGCCTCGTCGCGACGAAAAGGAACAGAGAAATGGCAATCGATCCAACCACAGGCGCGACGACTGCAAGCAATTCAGCCGCCGGCAACGCCCAGGTCAAGCTGACTGCGGATTACGAAAGCTTCCTGAAGCTGCTGACCGCGCAGGTCGCAAACCAGAACCCGCTTGAACCGATGGATTCGACGACCTTCGTGTCCCAGTTGGCGCAGCTTTCGCAAGTTGAACAGTCGATCCAGACGAACTCGAATCTGGAACAGGTGAACGCCTATCTCGCGGCCTATGGCGCGCTTTCGGATATCCAGTTGATTGGGCACGAAGTCACTCTTGCCAGCGACCAGCTGACCCTGAGCAATGGAGCCGCCGCGTTTGAATACGATCTGGCCGAGACAGCCTCGACCGTTTCCGCGGCGATCACGACTGCCGATGGCACGGTTATCCGCACGCTCAAGAATCTCTCGGGAACGGCGGGTGAAGTGCACAAGGTTGAATGGGACGGGATGGATACCGACGGTCTGCCGGTGCAGGACGGCGTCTATACAATCCGGATGACTGCGACGACAGCCGAAGATGCGGACGTATCCGCCAGCACCTATACGGCCTCGACCGTCAAGGAGCTGAACTTTGAGACAGGTGAATCAGTCCTGATGCTGGATAACGGCAGTGTCGCACTGGCCGGAAGCGTGATCTCGATCAGGTAAAGATCGGGTGCCGCGCTTAGCTGCGCGGCACGTCTTTCTTGTAGAGCGACAGGAACAGAACTTCCTGTGCTTCCTTGAATTCACTACGCACGTTGTCCGTGATCTTTTCCGACAGCCAGTCGGAATCGATTGCCGCACGTTTCATGCGCGAATTTTCGGCTGCTTCGCGGAAGGACACGAGGATCTTGTCGCGTAGACGCGCCGAGTTTTCGGCAATCCGATAATGAGCCGCCGAGGTCGAGTCCGGCATGGAAACGCCAAAGTCGGCAACGACGTAGGTTACCGATTTCGCCTTGTAGACCGGCACCATCATGGAGCCGAGCTGGACGACGTTCTTGGAATCCTTGGCGTCCTCAATATCGGTTTCGATCAGCGCCTCTTCCTTGCCCGAGTACTTGTGCACACTGGCGAGGTGGAGCACCTCTTTCTTCTTCGCCGGTTGCGGTGCTTTCTCCGCCGCATCGTCGAAGAGATTAGGTTGTGGCGCCGGTTCGTGGATATCGGCAGCGGCGACTTCGGCAGCCTTGGCTTCCGGGCCTTTCATCTGAAGGCCCGCGCCATAGCCGATGCCAATGCCTACGATAGGTAGGACGGCGCCGAGGATCAGTATTTTTTTCATTCCGCCACTCGAGTAAATTTGATTCAAGTAGCTTTATGAATGCCTATTGAGGCGAAAATAGCGTCCTAAAAAGGCAAAATAATGTCGAGAGCACCTTCGCCATAGCTGCGACGCTGCTGACGCGAAATCGATCCGTCCCCGCCATAGGTTATCCGTGCTTCGGCGATCTTTTCGTAAGGAATGGTGTTGTTCATCTGGACATCCTCGGGGCGGATGATCCCCGCCACACGCAATTCACGAAGTTCCTGATTTACTTTGACTTCCTGACGTCCTGCCACAACCAGATTGCCGTTCGGCAGTTCCTGGACGACCAGGGCGGCAATCTTGAGATTGATCGATTCATTCCGGTTGATCGTCCCTGCCCCAAGCGCGCTCAGCTCGCCCGAGATGTCGACGATATCATCCGATGGCAGATCCTCGGGCCCGACGCCCGGCAGGATCTTGTCGATCTGTGTGCCATAGCCGAAGAGCTTTGGATAGCCGATGGAAGCGCCGCCGCTGCGGGCGCGTGTCGAGGCATTCCTGAGCTGCGCTTCGTCTTCGATCTCGATCAGGATGGTCAGGATGTCGCCAACCGTGCTCGCCCGCTGATCCGCGAAGAACCCGGCCGATCCCGTCTCCCAAAGCGAGGCGCGTTCGGCACGGACAGGCCGGCGTTCGGGTTCAGGCACGGGCATCGGTACGCTTACCCGTGTAGCCTCGGGCATGGTGCCCGAGTTGAACTGAATGCCCGACACTTCGGGATCAAGGTTGAACGGGTCGGAACCGCAAGCAGAAAGCGCGGTCAGGGCCGAGGCCAACAGGAGAATTCCATGTTTCATCTTATAATCTCCACCACGCCTTCTGCGCGGGCAATACCAGTTACGAGATTGTTGCTGACAAGGTTGATGATACTCAGCTCTTGCTCGCGATGCGCATCTTGCATCGCGCGTCCTGGTGCCGTCAGGGCGAGTCTGCCATCACTGTAACGGATCGACACCCGGTCGCCGCGCGTGATGACCAGCGGCTCCATCACCGATTGCACCATAACCGGACGCCCCTGAGTCAACACACGGCGCACTTCCTTGCCGACCAGCTTGGTTTCATCGATTTCGGCAAAAGCGCTGATCCGCGCGTAGGGCATGTCAACAATCTGGATATCGCTCGCCTTGAGGATCTCACCGGGCAAAAGTCGGCGTGTCGGAACCGGGACCTTGACCGACAAGATCGCAAGCCCCTGAAAACGCTCGATCGTTCCGTCAGCCGTAACAGCGTTAGCAAGGAATTGCCCGGTAGATTTATCCATCCAGAAAGCCGAGAGCATGAGCGCATCAACGCCTTCGCCGCGCTGGAAGGAGACGTTGAATTCGGCACCTTGGGGCAGTTCTGCGCCGTAAGTGTCGCGCGCCTTTTCGATCACCAGTTCGCGCGCGGGTTCTGCTCCGGCGGAAAACCCAAGGCTTATCAATGCGATGGAGAGAAGGGCCAGAAAACGCATGTTACTTGATCTGGTTGGTCGAGGACATCATCTGGTCAGCGGTCTCGATCGCTTTCGAGTTCATCTCATAGGCGCGCTGAGCCGAGATCAGATCGGTGATCTGCTGGATGATGTTCACGTTCGAGTTTTCAAGATAACCCTGACGGATCATGCCGACACCGGGATCACCCGGCACCGCCTGGATCGGATCGCCCGAGGCGTTTGTCTCGGCCATCATGTTGTTCCCGAGCGGGCGCAGACCTGCTTCGTTGATAAAGGTCGTTAGGGTAATCTGACCCAATTCTACCGGGACCGGATCATTTTCGACATAGGCGCTGACGATGCCCTGTTCGCTGACTTCAAGCTGAACCGTGTTCTCGGGCACCACGAGACCGGGATCGATTTCATACCCCTGAAGCGTCACGATCTGGCCCTCGGCCGATAGCTGGAATGACCCGTCGCGGGTATAGGCCTGCGCTCCGTCGGGCAAGTTGACGGTAAAGTAGCCGCGTCCATCAATTGCCATCGCCAGCTCGTTCTCGGTGCTGATCAGACCACCCTGCACGTTGAGCCGGACGGTGCCGACGGTGCGAACGCCAAGGCCGACGTCCACGCCAGTCGGGCGTACCGTGCCTTCTTCGGCCGTGATGGCGCCTTCACGGGTCTGGCTGTCATAGATCAGATCCTGAAACGCGGCTCGGCTGGATTTGAAACCGGTCGTGTTCGCGTTGGCAATATTGTTCGAGATGACATCGACATTCGTCTGCTGCGCCATCATCCCGGTGGCTGCAATTCCCAAAGCTCTCATCTGTTCAGTCCCCTATCACGTCGTCTGGCCAACACGGCGCAACATGTCGCGCCGCAGGTCGTCTTCGCTGCTCATCAGGTTTATCGCCCGCTCATAGGCGCGCTGGATTTCGATCATCCGGGTCATCTCTGTGACCGGTTCGACATTGCTCCCTTCGATGGAGCCCTGCACGATTTCACTGGTGATCGAGTTGATCAGGACGGGCGCACCCGACCCTTCTGGCTGCACCAGCAGACCGCCGCCAATGCGTTCAAGCCGCTGGTAATCGGCGATATCGAACAGTCCAAGCTGTCCGACCACGCCGTTGTTTTCAGTTGATATGGTTCCGTCACGCGCAATCGTAATCTCGCCCGCGTCCTGAGGAATAGCGATCTCTCCGCCACCCGCATCCAGAACGTTCGACCCGTTCAGCGTGATCAGGTTGCCCTCGGCATTTATGGTGAACCGGCCATCGCGCCCGAACGCCGTCTGACCGTCGGGCGTGCGGTACGAAAGCCAGCCTTCCCCGAGCACAGCAACATCCAAGGGATTGCCGGTCTGCTCAATCGGACCCTGCCGATTGTCAAGGTAAGACCCGTCCTCGATGACAAAGCTGATGTCCTGACCGTCCGCTGTATCCTCGGGTCTATGAACATAGTTGTTGAAGACGATATGCTCGCCCTTGAACCCGGCGGTATTTGCGTTCGCAATGTTGTTCGTCGTCACATCTAGATCACGGCGCATGGCCTGCGCCAGGGATAGCGCCACGTAGGTCGAGTTATCCATGCTTGCCCCCGCTTACGATGATCAAGTGCATATCTGTTCTTGCATAGAATGAATTCTATTCTACAATAACGCAAGAACTTTGATAAGATATGCGGGCGGTTTTGCGATTTAATACTTGTATATCCTTGTTTGCGACGATGATTGCGCTTACGCCGCAGGCATCAACAGCAACGTCCGGCGCTCCGGAAACGGTGAGCCACGCCGAGGCCGGTCAGCCGGCTTTTCGGCTGTCGAGATACAAGACGGAAAACTTTCTGAGCGACCGGCGAAGGCTGCAATCAAAGCTGTCACCTGATCGCGGGCAAGCACCCCGTAATCTGCTCAACCTCGCAGAGTTTTACCTCGCCCACGCGCTGATGCCCGAAGGGCTTTCGGTTTTATCGGAACTCGGTGACGATCTCCCCGAGCATATGGCGCGGCAACGGGCGCAACTTGAACTTGCGCTAGGCATGCTTGACACGCGAACACGAGATCTGAGCCCCCATGCAGAGCGGCTTTTATCGGATAAGAGCCTCGATTGGCCGGATCGGTCGGTATTCGAGGTTCTGAACGCCTATGAGCAGGGAGATGACGACGCAGCGGCTGAGCGGCTTGATGCGGCGTCGGCCCGGATTGCCGCCTATCCCGACGCCTTGGTGGAACGTATCCTGCCAAGGTTCCTCGATCTGGCGATAAGAACGTCGCAATGGTCGACCGCAAAGGACCTGGCTGCGCGTTTCGAGGAAGACCCGGAACTCGCGAAACTGCCAGCCTATCCTTACCTTCTGGGCAAGACCGCCGAAAAAGGGGGCGACTTGCTAATGGCCTTTGAGAACTTCCAGAAAGCCGGCGAAGGCAACGATATCTGGGCCCATCACGCACGGCTTTCCCTGATCGAGTTGGGACTCGAAAGCAAAACGCTAAGCCGCGAAGACGCGCTGTCGATGATGAAACAGGCAAGCCGGTCGTGGAGCGGTGATCGCAACGGGATTGAGTTGCTGCAGCGCATTGTCGAACTGGAAATAGAACTCGATGATACGGTCGCTGCGCTGGGGACATTGGGCGCCATCATTTCCCGCCATCCAGACACGCCGGCCGCCTCTCTCGCGCGGCAACAAGCGCGGAGCCTTTGGACGACATTCTATGCGAAGGGACGGAACGAAGAGCTTTCGCTGACAGAATTCCTTGCAGGACACTATATAATCTCGATGGATTACCGGTTTGAACCGGGTTTTGGCGCCGAGACCGAGGCACTCGCCGATCGCTTCATGGCAGCCGGTTCGACCGTCGTGGCGGCGGATGAGTACCGGGAAACCCATGACTACCTTTTAGTCGGAAGAGACCTTGGGCTGCTTGAGGTCGATGACGTCAAGCTGGATTCACTGAAGCTGAAACAGGCGGAGGCGCTCTATCGCGGTGGTCAGATTGAGCAAACGGAACACATTCTTTCCGAAGGCCTGCTAAGCGACGACACCGAACTTGCGGACCAGTTGAATATGCTCAAGGCGAAGCTTTTCGCCGATCAGGGCGACGCGGAAGATGTCGTAAGAACCAGCCAGACCGACCCAAGCCTGAACTATCAGCGGCTGCGGGCGGCAGCCCTGTTTGATCAAGGGGACTGGGAGAAAGCGCAGGCCGCTTATACTAAAATCGTCGACCAGACCTCGGATAACGTTGATTTTGTGGATGTGGTCCGACTTTTGCTGGTTGCACACCGTTCCGGCGACCGTGGGCAGGTCAACGAACTGGTCCAAAGATACCCCGACCTTAACGACCGCCCGCAGTGGGAGCAGATCGCGCGCGGCTTTAGCGACGATGCCCCTGCCCTTCTGCCGCTCCGCTCGGACACGGCGAGAGCGCGGGTCGATCTAGCAAGCGAGACTTTGGATACGCTGAACAGTCTGAAGCCTGGTACTGACTGACCTCACGGCCGGAACCAAGTATTGTCTGATCTTGGGGCAAGATTCGTCGAGCAAAATAAAATTCAATTCTTTAACCGGCATGAAAATCTCTCTGCCTATCTTTACGGTGGAAGAAAACGTAAACGGCATTCGGGGAAAAGTATGGGTATTTCGGACGCAATGCAGTCAGGTGTCAGCGGCTTGCTGGCCAACTCGACCGCAGTCGGTCAGATTTCGGCAAACATCGCTAACGCGAACACGGACGGATATCGCCGCAGCTTTTCCCAGATGGTTACGACCGCCACACCGAACGGCAGCGTAGGCGGGGTCAACGCGGTTGCACGCTCTGAAATCGACACCGACGGCACCACCCGTTCGACAGGGGTCGCCTCCGACCTTGCGATCAGCGGCAACGGGTTCTTCGTTGTATCGCGTTCGCCGAATGAAACGGTTTCGACAAACTACGCCTTTACCCGCGCCGGTTCCTTTAGCGCCGACGAAGAAGGCAATCTGGTCAACGCGGCGGGCCTGTTTCTTTCCGGCTTTGCCTATGACAGCAACGGCAATCTCGGCTCGGTCGACCGGTCGAACTTTCGCGACCTGACCACCGTCAACGTCGCATCGGCCACCATCAAGGGCGAGGCGTCTACAACCGTTGGTATCAGCGGCAATCTTCCTGCACAGCAAACGGGCGCGTCGAGCACCGGTCAGGCGTTCGTCAGTTCACAGGACTATTATACCGCCCTGGGTGCGGTTGAGCAGATGGAGTTCCAGTGGACCCCCTCGACCACACCGAACGAGTGGAATTTGCAGATTTCGGCCAAGGGATCCCCAATGGGATCGGTGGATGTCACCTTTAACGACAGCGGCGCGGCCGCCGGTACACCTGCTTCCTTCACTAATATCACCTCTCTCGCAACTGCTCCGGCCGCGTTCAGTTTTGACGCCGCCACCGGGGTTGCAAGCCTGACGATTGATAACGGGACAACGCCCCAGACCATCGACATATCGGTTGGCGCACCGGGTTCGACCGACGGCATGACGCAGTTCGCGGGAGACTATACACCGGTCGATGCCGATGTCGACGGGTTTGAAACCGGTCAGCTCGTTCGATTCGAAATCGACGAGAGCGGTGACCTTTACGGTGTATTCGACAACAGCGCCCGCCGCCTGCTTTACAATATCCCGCTGGCCGAAGTCCCAAACCCGAACGGCCTTCAGCAGGTTAACGGCAACGCCTATATCACGACCCAGTCTTCGGGTGCCTTCAACCTTGGATTTGCCAACACGGGGTCGATCGGGTCCATCGCGACCGGCGCACTTGAATCCTCGAACGTCGAATTGGCGGAGGAACTGACCCAGCTGATCCGGACACAGCAGGCGTATTCCTCGAACGCGACAATCATCACGACCGCCGATGAAATGATGGATGAAACGACCCGTCTGAAACGTTAATCGGTACCAAAAAGTTGAAAGGGGCGCTGGATGAGTATCAATAGCGCATACAATATCGCGAACACCGGGCTGAAAAGTACGGGCAAGTGGGCCGAACTGGTGTCCAATAACATCGCGAATGCCGATAGCGACAGCTATGGAAGGCGCACCCTCTCGAAAACGACGACCGCGATGGGAACCGCCGTGGCGAACGGCGTGAACCGTGCGGTCGATCAGTCGCTAACCCGCATGTATCATTCGGAACTCGCACGGATGACACGGCAGGACGCGATCGCGGACGGAGTTTCGGCATACGCAACGTCGCTGGGCGACGTGGATGATCCGAGTTCACCGGCAGCGCTGCTAACAAACTTTCAAAGCAACCTTGATCTGCTTTATAACGATCCTTCGGACGCTTCCGTGCAACAAGCCGCAGTTCAGTCAGCGGGCGCAATCGCGACCGGGCTCAACACCTTGTCGCGAGATCTGGATACGAGCCTCAGGGAAGTGCGCAACTCTCTGCTGGCGAGTGTCGATGAAGTCAACAATCTGCTGAGCGACGTTGCTCTGCTGAACCAGCGCCTTGAGAACACCCTGCCAAATTCGCAACAGCGCGCAGCGCTTGAAGACCAGATGGGCGACAAGCTGAACCAGCTCGCCGAATTCATCGACTTCAGGACCGAAACGAACGGTAATGGCAGTGTCGACGTGATGACCACGGACGGCTACCGACTCGTCGAAGACGACGCCTCCTTTGACCTCGACTATAATGTCGGTTCGGGTGTCCTGACCGCTGGGACCGTCGACATCACGCCCCCGAACGGTATTGCCGAAGGTCGTCTTGCCGGACAAATCGAACTGGTTAAAGACGTCATGCCGCAAATGCAGCTGCAGCTTGATGAATTTGCCCGCGCGCTGATCCAGACCTTTGAAGCAGCCGATGCGAGCCTGAGCGCAGGGGATACCGGGCTGTTCACGGATGAAGGCCTTGCCTATGATCCGGCGCGTATCACAGGTCTTGCCTCGCGGATCGAAATCAACGACGCGGTCCTGCCGGAACAGGGCGGTGAAATCTCACGTATTCGCGACGGCATGAACGCGGTGACACCCGGTCCTTCCGGCTCCGCCACACAAATTGGCGCATTCCTTGATGGTCTCGACGCGCCCCAAACATTTGACGGCGCAACCTCACTGCCGACGAATATATCCCTTTCAGATTATGCCTCGGCATTGATTGCGGATCAGCAGAACACGCGGGCAACCGCGGAAAAAGAACAGGAAGGCCTGGCGGCCTCGGCGTCGAGCCTGAATTCCGCCCGGCTGAACGCCCAGGGCGTGAACATTGATACCGAGCTGCAGGATCTTCTGATGATCGAGCAAGCCTATGCGGCGAACTCCAAAGTGATCAGCACTCTTAACGAAATGATCGACTCGCTGCTTGCAGCGGTCTAACGGGAAAACCGGCCATGACGACTTTCGTAAACAATGTATCGAACCTTCAGTCCTCGCTGGCGCGCCAACAGCAGGCGTTGCGGATCACCCGGGAACTTTCGAAAGCCGAAGAAGAAGCGACAACGGGGCTTCGCGCGGATGTGTTTCGCGACCTTGGCGCCCGCGCCGCAAGTTCGATTTCGGTGCGCAACCAGATCGACCGGACCAAATCCTTTGTGACATCGAACAAGCTGCTCGAAGGTCGGATGGACGTAACAGTCAATGCGATGACTGAAATGCGGACTGCCATTCGGGACGTGATGGCGATGGCTGTCGCCAACAAGGAAAGCCCCGTATCAACCGCGCCCGAAGTTCAGGCCGCAGCCCGGACAGCGCTTGAGCAGTTCATCGGGTTTGCAAACACCCAGTACCAAGGCAAGTCCCTGTTCGCCGGTGTCGATGATGACAAGATCGCGCTGAACAAGTGGGATCAGGACATTGACGGCATGGGCACCACGCCGGAATCCGTTCTGGCCGCCATTACCGGCACTGGACCGGTCAATACTGCGGATGCAACGGCGATGATCGCATCGCTCGACACGCTGTTCAGCTCTACCGACTACGAAAACGTGTTCTTTAACGGAACACCGGCGGCGACAGGCGAACGTGTGACTGCGCGGATCGAAGAAGGTGTAACGCTTGCCTACGGCGTACAAGCGAACGATCAGGCGTTTCGCGACGTGATCAAGGGGCTGACGATGCTTGCCTCGGTAGATATCTCGCAGATCAGCGATGGTGACGCCTATACCGCTTACATGACAGAGGCCGTGTCGGCGATTTCATCCGGTACCAGCGGTGTACTCGAAGCAGAAGCGCGCCTTGGTTCACAGCAGCAGCGGCTGGAGAACACTGTCACCGGTCAGGAAGACCTGCTGAGCGTGCTGAATTCCCGCGTTCTTGCGCTTGAAGCTGTGGACCCCTACGAGGCCGCGACGCGGCTTCAGCTTCTCGAAACACAGCTTCAGTCGAGCTATGTCCTGACGTCACGTCTCGCCAATATGACGCTGCTTAACTACCTCGGGTAATCAGCTGAGCGCCGCCTGTATCGGCGTAACCCCGGCCGAATGACGGCGTTCAGACGTGGCGTCACGCTCGGCCGTGTCGAGTTTGTAGCCGCGCCCGTGGACCGTTTCGATATATGGATGACCCGAGAGCGCGGCCTGCCCGATTTTCTTGCGGATTTTGCAGATATAGACGTCGATTACCTTATCGAACGGCTGGTCTTCCGCCATTCCGTACACTGCGTCATAAATGGCAGCTTTAGAGATGACGCGCCGCGAATTCAGCACCAGTTGCTGGAAGATCGCATGTTCGCGGCGCGAAAGCTTTACCCGCTGCCCACTGACCTCCGGATCCCGCCCGTCAAAGAACGCGGTGACCTCGCCTACCGTCACGCTGTCCGCGGAATGGCCGTGGATGCGGCGCAACACCGCGTTAATACGCGACCGGATTTCGGGCGCGCGAACCGGCATGACAAGAACATCATCGGCACCCGCATCGAGAGCGGTGACCGCCTCTTGCGCATCGCGCGTGTCCCGCAGGACAATGATCGGCTGCGCGCAACCAGCGCGCCGCAGTTTTCGCAGTTGCTCGATAACATCGGGGCCCGAGACCAGAAGGATCGCATGATTTTCATGCCCGGCCCGGTTCAACAGACGAAGGTCACCCCTGAAGAACGCGGGGCCGATCTCGATCGCCTTGATCCGATCAGCGTGTAGCTCATCCAGCAACTTCTGCCGCCGGTCCTGGCTATGGTAGAGATAGACGTTCATCGCGTCCCCTG
The DNA here is from genome assembly GCA_018223035.1 of Paracoccaceae bacterium. Classification (GTDB taxonomy): domain Bacteria; phylum Pseudomonadota; class Alphaproteobacteria; order Rhodobacterales; family Rhodobacteraceae; genus Heliomarina. The sequence goes on along the minus strand of JAAEZD010000006.1, from coordinate 194,085 downwards.
TCCGAAATCTCCGCACACTATTCGCGGCAACATTTACAAGGATAAAATATTACTCGAAGTATAGTCAACAAAAACTATGAATATCCTTTGCGATGCGCCAATCTATTCTTGCAATCCTTACGTTTAATAGTACTTTAATGCTTGAAATCTTCACCCTGCCCTTCTGGGCGACATGGGAAAAGCCATGCGTTACGCTATTCTTTCTGCGCTCAAGTTCCTGCCGATCGCTATTGTGATCGCTCTGAATATCGGCTCCGCACACGCCGATGTCCGCATCAAGGACATCGCGAGCTTCGAGGGCGTGCGAGAGAACCAGCTTGTCGGATACGGGCTGGTGGTCGGGTTGAACGGCACCGGAGACACGCTTCGCAACAGTCCTTTCACCGAAAAGAGCATTGAAGGCATGCTGGAACGCCTTGGTGTCGGCAACCTGAGCGAGGATAAGATCAAGACGGAAAACACCGCCGCCGTCATGGTGACGGCGATGCTTCCGCCGTTTGCGCGGCGTGGATCGACCATCGATGTCGTGGTTTCGTCGCTGGGGGATGCTGACAGCCTGCGCGGCGGGACGCTGGTCGTGACCCCGCTTACTGGCGCGGATGGCGAAGTCTATGCTGTCGCGCAGGGCCCGATTGCCGTTGCTGGCTTTGCGGCGCAGGGCATCAACGCATCAGTTGTTGAAGGTGTGCCGACCGTCGCCCGGATCGAGAACGGTGCCACCGTCGAGGCCGAGATCGATTTTCGCCTCAACGATATGGACTCGCTCAGGATCGCTCTGCGTACACCGGATTTCACCACAGCCGTCCGGGTCGCCGATGCCATCAACGATCAGCTCGGACAGCGCAAGGCAGCCGCGCTGGACCCGACCACAATCGAAATAGCGCTGAACAACAAGGAAGACGTGCCGCAGCTCATGGCGGGAATCGAGAACCTGACGGTCGAACCGGACAGCGCGGCGAAGGTGGTTATTGATGCCCGCTCCGGGACAATCGTTATAGGTTCAAACGTACGGATAGACGAGGTTGCCGTTTCCCAGGGCGGATTGACCGTCGTCGTACGCGAAGATCCTGTGATCAGCCAACCAGAACCCTTCTCGGTCAGCGGTGCCACTATTGTCGTGCCGCAAACCTCGGTTGCCGTGAATGAAAAGGAAGCAAAATTCACCATTCTCGAAGGAGATGTCAGCCTGCAGCGGCTTGTAGATGGACTTAACGCCATTGGCATCGGTGCAAGCGAGACCATATCTATATTGCAGGCGATCAAGGCCGCCGGTGCACTGCACGCTGACCTTGAAATCATCTGATCAGACCGGACCGGGGGCACGGGCAATGGAAATCAGTTCGAAAATGGCGGCAGAAACGCCTGCCGCAACCTACAAGATCGGGCATTCCGGCGAAACGCCTGAACAGCGGGCCGCGCGGGAGTTCGAATCCGTTTTCCTGACCAATGCAGTCGAAGAAATGCTGAAGAGCGTTGATATCGGCGAGTTCGGCGGCGGTCACGCAGAAGAGACATGGCGCGGGTTCCTCGCCCGGGCCTATGCGGACCAAATCGCCGGACAGGGTCTTACAGGAATTTCACAGCAGGTCGTGGGAACGATCCAGGCCTATCAATCCGGTCTTTCTGCCGGCCTTTCCGAGGATGAAAAATGAGCGCAGCCCATCAGATCATTGAACGTCTGTCCCGCCTGCTTCACGACGAGATCTCCGCCATCGCTATCGGCGAGCTGGAAGTCGTGCGGAAACTTTATAGCGAAAAATACGCGCTGCTGAACGAACTCGAAGAAGCTTCGGGACAGATCGAAGCACACCTGAAAAAGGACGGAAAGCAATCCGCGAAGCTGCGCGAAGACCTTACAAATCTTTACGCTCTGATCCGGAAAGACCAGCTTTTGCTGGAGCGGATGGCGGATGCGACCGGTCGCGCGGCGCAGGAAATAGCCAAGATCCGGGATCGGTACGGGCTTGGCGGATTGTATGAATCATCGGGTACTCTACGCAAGGATGATGTGGCGCGACCGCAACACATAGATCAGTCGATCTGATTTTTAACCCTGCTTTAACTTCTGCTCCAATTTTCCCTTTCACGGGCATGTCCCGTTTTCGTCAGAAAGACGATCTCGAGAAAATTCTTACAGGAACAGAAGATGTCCTCTATTCTCACGAACAACTCGGCAATGACCGCGTTGCAAACTCTGCAATCCATCAACAAGAACCTTGAATCCACTCAGAGCCGTATCTCTTCGGGTCTGCAGATCTCTTCGGGCAAGGACAACGCTGCTTACTTCTCGATCTCCGAGACGATGAAGGGCGACTCGTCCATGTACAAAGCGATTGATGAAGGCCTGACGCTTCAGAAAAACTCTGTTGCAACCGCCCGCCTTGGCGCGGAAACGGTTCAGGAAGTGGCAAGCTTGTTCGCAGAGCGTGTTGCCTTTGCACAGGGCGGCACTGCAGAAGTACGTGCAGACATCCAGAACGAACTGGATGAACTGGTTGCACGTATCAACACGTCGATCTCGCAGGCTACCTTCAACGGCACCAGCCTTGTCGAAGGAACCGCGACCGTGACGGTTGTGACCGGTATCAGCCGCAGCGCGGCAGGTTCGATCTCGACCACCACGATCACTTTCAACCAGCAGGACCTTGGCGCTATCGCCTCGACGCTGGGCGCGATCGACCTGACCACCGCATCGACCACGGCACTTATGCAGACCGCGCTGCAAGAGGCAGAGACCCAGCTTGACGCTGCTATCGTTTCAGCAACCGCGCTCGGCATCGCCGAAAAGTCGATCGAAACCCAGAAAGAATTCCTGGGTGCACTGACCGATACGCTGGATAGTGGCGTCGGTTCGATGGTCGACGCTGACATGGAGCAGGAAGCGGCACGTCTGCAGTCTCTCCAGGTTCAGCAGCAGCTGGCCACGCAGTCGCTCTCGATTGCGAACCAAGCGCCACAGAATATCCTGAGCCTGTTCCGTTAACAGACCAGGATCACTGGCTTACGCCTTGGCGTAACATAAGACCGGTCGGGCCCGTATGCGGGCCCTTCCACAAGTTGGGGCACGATTCATAACGCACTTCCGTACACGGAAGGCACATACAACGACCAGTCCGTACAGAAAGTGCGGCAAGGAAAGGCAGAATATGAGCATTAATGCTTATCGGCGCACGCTCCGAGAAGTTGAGACGCCGCGTCAAATCGAACGTCGCTTGTTATCCACGGTTACGGGACGAATGGAACAAATGGCAGACAAATTCGACAACGCCGAAAGTTCCTATGAAAGATTAGTGATACTGGCGACCGGGTTACGCGCCGCATTGGCAGAGAACCAGCGGCTCTGGAGCGCCATGAAATACGATCTCACGGACGAGGGGAACAATCTTCCGCATGAGCTTCGCGCCAGACTTTTGTCGCTCGCGATCTGGGTCGAAAAGACCACCTCAAATATTCTTGGCGGCACCGCCGGCGTCCGCGCCCTGACCACCGTCAACAACAATATCATCGAGGCGCTGACAGTTCAGCAATTGAGAGAGAGCGCGTGAAACATGGCACTTAAACTCACCCTCAAACCCTACGAAAGAATAATCGTTAACGGCTGCCCGATGCGCAATTCGGGCCGCCGCCACACCATCATCATCGAGGAAAAGGCCGATGTGGTCCGCGGCAAGGATTTGTTGGACACGTCATCGGCGGTAACCTCGGTCAGCAAGGTCTACTATCTGGTTCAGACCGCGCTCACCCGGGCGGACCTGCGCGAAAAGCTGATCCCGACCATCCAGAAAAGCCTTGCCGAGTTGGCGACAGTCTTTGGCCCGTCTCGTGTCCACCACATTTTCGAGGCCGCGAACTATGTGAGCTGTTCTGACTACTACAAGGCGCTGCGTGAATTGCGTCCGGTGCTGGATTACGAACGCATGCTGATGAACGATATCGCCGCGCCAACCCGTGTCGAAGCGGAAGAACCGGACGTGGAGAAAATTCGGGCATGATTCCGATCAGCGCATCATCGAGTCTGTTGGGTCTGAAAATCGCGGACGCGACCAAGGATACGCAGATAGAAACGATCAAGAACACGGCCCAACACGGCCGTGCCATTGAGTCATTTCTTGAACGGATCGGTGATGTGGAAACTGTCGACCAGCTTGTCGATGACTATGAACTCTACACCTTCGTCATGAAAGCCTTTGATTTAGAGGACCAAATCTTTGGCAAGGCGATGATCAAGTCGATCCTGAAAAGCGAAATCGAGGATGATGAGTCACTGATCAACAAGCTGACCGACAGCCGTTTCAAGGACCTCTACGAAGTTATGGGTTTTGGCAACGGCGGTACCACGAACATCAATACCTTGCTGCCGACCTGGCAGAACGAAATGGTCGAGCGGTACACCAACACCATCTTTGTGAACAACCAGGCCGACCAGAACGAAACGGTCGCTACCGCGCTTGAGTTTCGAGCCAAAGCCGCCGATGTCCGGAATCCCTTCGATATCCTGAAGGACAGGGAAATGGCCTCTTTCATGCGGACGGCACTTGGTTTTCCGGCTGCGATGGCGCAGGTCGATATCGACCGGCAGGCCAAGTTCATCGAAGAAGCCTACGACCTGTCCAAGCTGCAAGACCCGGAAGAAGTCGAAAAACTGATCAAACGTTTCACGATCATTTCGGATGCCAAGGACGGGTCCAACGTCGCCAACAATCCAATCGTCCAGATGATGAGCGGTGCGACATCGATCGGGGCGGGGCGCTTTGTACCGATCACGCTTAATATCAGCACAATCGATTTTGCTTCGCTGAAAGCATATCGCTGAGACCGCGCCACTGCCCGGTCTCAGCTAAACCCCTGATCAGTCGATGAAATCATCCTCTTCATCATCCGATGGCAAGGAGATCACATCCTCTTCGGCCAGTTCCTTGGCGTAATCGACCATGGCGGATTGCGCCTCGCGGACGTGACGGCCACGCACCGGTCCCATGTTTTCCATCTCGTCGACCAGCATGTCGCGCGACCGGCCCGGCAGAACGTCGAGGAAGTAGTTGCGCACCTCTTCGCTGGCACCGCGCAGGGCCAGAGGCAGCGTCGTTCCGGGTACGCCACGCATCACGCGGGCAAGGGACATACCGTCCAGCTTGATGAGGTCGTCGAAGGTGAACATCTTCTGCTTAATGTTCCCAAAGGCTTCGGGAACGCGCTTTTCCAACTCGGGCGCGATTGCATCGAACGTATCCCGGTCGAACTTGTTGAGCAGTTCCGCCATATGCTGCTGCATGTCCTGACCGTTGGATTCCAGCGCGGACCCCATGAGATCCGCTTTCAGCGTTTCTTCGATTTCCTTCATCAGATCCTGGGGTACAGCGTCCATGCGGATCATACGTTCGACAACGTCCTGCATTTTCTCGGTTCCCATAAGCGGAAGGACCTTGGCGGCGACGTCGACTTTCACATTCGTCAGGATCGCAGCGACCGTCTGGACGTGTTCGCCCTTGAGATAGCTCGCGATGACGTTTTCGTTGATCGTGCTGAAACGGTCCCAGAGATCGCGGACCTTTAACGGACCAGAGATATCCTTGAGAATTCCGTCCACCTGTTCGCCCGGCAGGAAGTTCCGCAGAAGACGTTCGGCAACCGAGAAAGATCCTACAATGGCCCCGCCATTCGCGGCGCTTTCGACGAATTCCGACAGCACCTTTTCGACCTGCGGCGAGTCGATAACACCCAGACGAGACATGGCGCGAGTGATTTTCTGAATCTCCATTTCATCGAGCTGCTGCATAAGCTCGGAACCGCGACGTTCGCCGAGGCAGAGAAAGAGAATGGCCGCTTTTTCGGGTCCTTTCAGACGCTTGCGACGCGGTTGCTCTGCTACTTCTGCATTCGCGCGCTTCATTGCTGCTACTGCCATCGTGCCATCTCCATTTTAAATCTAATTCCCCGCCATCGGCAGGTAACCTTCCATCAGGCTGCCGGCGAGCATGTACCAACCGTCGATCAGAACGAAAAAAATCACTTTGAACGGCAAGGATACCAGCACGGGTGGCAGCATCATCATGCCTGCGCTCATCAGGATCGACGCGACGATCAGGTCGATTGCGATGAAGGGAAGATAGATCAGGAAACCGATCGAAAATGCGCGGCGCAACTCCGAGATCATAAACCCGGGCACCAGCGTGCGCCAGCTTGCCGCCTCGGCACTGGTGGCCGTTTCGGTCGGTTCTTCGGCGCCTTCGCTGCGGGCCGCGATATTTTCGAAAAGCGCGATATCCTTTTCACGCGTGTTCGCGTACATGAACCGTTTGAACGGTTCCCCGATGCGCGCCAGCGCCTGTTCCTCGGTGATCGCGTTGTCAATCAGGGGCTGCACGCCGCCGTCCCAAGCGTCCTCAAATACCGGTTGCATGACGAAGAAGGTCATGAACAAAGCCATCGACGACAGTACCATATTGGGCGGCGTCTGGTTCAACCCGAGAGCCGATCGGAGCATCGAAAACACGATAACGAAACGCGTAAAGCTGGTCATCACGACAAGAAGACCGGGCGCAATCGACAGCACCGTCATCAGCGCGATCAATTGAATGATGCGTCCCGAAAGGCTGGCCTGTTCGTCGGAACCGGCAGGCGCGTCGCTTATCGCGTCGGAAATCGAAGACAAGAGCCCCCCTGCCCCGTCCTGCGCAAAACCCGGGGAAGCCATAGCCATAAGGGCAGCCACAACAAGGACAGGAACGCCCCATTGCAGGGCCGCGGGCAAGGGGCGATTCATCTCCGCGTCATTCTCCGGGGATGTAGTCTTTGACGATTTCGGTCAGCGAAACACCAAGCCGGTCGTCCTGTAGCTTTACAAGATCGCCGCGCGCCACGAGGCGGTCGTTGATCATGACTTCGACCGGATCGCCGATCTTCTTGTCGAGTTCGATGATAGATCCACGTGTCAGCTTGAGCAGTTGCGAAATCGGCATCCGGCTGCGGCCCAGAACGATCTGCACCTGCAATCCGACATTGAGCATCGCATCGATGTTACGACCCTCGGAATGCGGTGCCTCCCCGCTTTCAGGGATGTCGCCGCCGAGGATGCCCGGGTTTGCTGTGGCCACGGTTTCCTGCTCTGTGGTTTCTGTTTCGTCACTCACGCGAGTTTCTCCTCATCGGGGCCGAGGCCCTTGCTGTCATCTGCCGGAGTTTTCTGTTCGCCTTCGGGCAAGAGCGCCGCGGCCCTGAGCGCCGTCAGAATGCGTTCGCAGATCAATCCAAAACTGTATTGCATGAACCCGTTGTCCCACTCGACCCGGGCGTCTCCGAGTTCGAGTTCCGGATCGGGCGAGATTTCAACGCGGCCGTTATGGCCAAGTTGTCGTGCGCTTTCCTCGAGCTTTTCAGCCATCTCTTCGCATGCAACGGGGGAGAGGTAGATACGCAAAGCCGACGTCCCGAGTGCCACGGCCAGTGCGGCGCGCACTTCGGTTTCCGCGCGAACGCGGGCGCGCGTGTCCATAACTTCGGGGACGATCTTTTCGAATACCGCCAGCACAAAGGACAACACTTGCTTTTCAAGCGCCGATACGTATTCGTCCGCGGTCCGGAACATGGAATCGATGCCCGAAGCGACCTCTTCGAGCGCCTTTACCTTGCGCAGCCTGTCCGTTTCAGCTGCCTCGGCGGCCGCTTCCTGCCTGCCGATGCCCCTGCCCGCATCGAAACCTTCCTTACGGGCGCGCTCCACAGCTTCATTCAGATCTTCGGGCGTGTAGCAGGCGCGCTGCTTCCGAAGAACCTCAAGATGTTCCAGTTCGATTTCCTGATCAAAGTCGCGTTCGAAAATTTTGTTCATGACCTATCAGTCCTCTGCCAGCCACGATTTCACGACCCGAAGGGATTCCTCGGGATGTTGTTCGAGCGTCTGGCCGACCGTATCGATCCAGCCGCGGTTGACGCCGCCGGCTACCGATGCCAGCCGCACAAGCTCAGGCGCTTCGCCGGTAGGGGGCAGAACCGTGCCGGTATGCGCCACACCCGGGGCCGCGACCTGGGTCACGTTTCCTGCAGGCGCCGCCTGGTTCGCGACGGCGACTTCGGTTTTCTTTCCTGCGCGTTCTGAATCATTGCCGATGGCGGGTGCCGGCCCTGCGAGGGCAAGCCCCCCTGCCCCACCGGATTCCTGCATCTGGCGCATCAGCGGACGCACACCCAGAATGAGGATCAGGCTGACCAGACCAAGCGCGAGCATGCCGCGCAGGATCGACGTGAAGTTTTCCGACAGAAGCTGGGCAACCGACAGGTTCGACGGGTCACCGACATCCATGGAATAGTCCATGAAACGAAGGCTATCGACGGAAACGATATCGCCCCGCGCTTCCTCGAACCCGACCGCCGATTTCACGAGCTCCTCAAGTCTGGCAAGTTCTTCCGGCGTGCGCTGCTCATACGCGACCTCACCGTCCGAAGCGACATTATAGATCCCGTTGACCAGCACGGCGACCGAGATGCGCTTGACCTCACCGGGTTCGCGAACGGTTTCGCTCTCGGTATTGCCGATTTCATAGTTCACGATCTCACGCGTGCGTTCGCTAGAGTTGGTTTCGCCACCGCCCTGGACATCATCGGCCAGTTCCGCCGGGATATTCCCGTTGACGCCGACTTCACCCTCGGCAATGTCACGATCTTCGCGGGTCTCTTCCTGGGTCTCGGTCGAGCGAACAACCTGCTGCGCGGGATCAAAGCTTCTTTGGCGAACGACCTCGCGCTCGGACGTCAGATCGACGCTGACCTGAACACGCGCATTCCCGGCACCGACACGGGCCGACAGCATGGCCGCGATGTTGCGCGCCATGCGCTCCTCTATGCCTGTACGGACAGACTGAAGGGTGATGTCGCTAGTGCTGTCGCCCTCTTCTGCAAGAATAGTTTCGCCGCTGGCGGAAAGTACAGTGACCCTGCCCGAGGACAGGTCGGGAACGGCCGCCGCGACAAGCGCCCGGATGGCATGCCCCTGACGGCGACTGATGTTGCTGCTTGCCGCGCCACGCACAATGACCGAGGCGCTCGGCTCGGGGCGCTCACGCGAGAAAGCCTCACGCTCAGGCATAACGAGATGCACGCGCGCGGCTGCAACGCCATCGATTGTCTGAATGGATCGGGCCAGCTCGCCCTCTAGCGCCCGAAGCCGGTTCACGCGCTGCAGGAAAGAGTTCATGCCCAACCCGCTCTGATCATCGAAGAGTTCCCAGCCCGGTGTGCCATCACCGGGCAGACCCTGCTCCGCAAGCGCCATCCTTGCGCGAGGCAGAGATTCGCGCGGCACGCTGACCGTCGATCCGGCATCATCGAGACGCACATCGAAACCGGCCTGCTCAAGCGTGTCGACCACGCCGTTTGCAGCCGACGGGCTAAGCCCGCCATAGAGCTCGACAAAATCTGGCGCCATTACAAGCCGCATCCCGACGAACAGCGCGACCAGAAGGGCCAGACCGGTGCCGCCCAGGATTGCCAGACGCGCCCCGCCCAGAGACTTCAGGTTATCCAGAATTGGTTTCAAGCAGCGCGCCTCGGCTATTGGACTCGAAGAATATAAAAAGATTTAACCGAAACTATTCTTGAAGATCAAGTAAAGATGTTAATATTATACTTGCACAATTACTGTAAAAACGCGATATTATTCTTAATTACACATGGTCTCGACAGGCTCAAAATGGCAGCGGAAACAGACTCGCACCCTTCGGACAGTATAAGTCTGGGCAAAAAGCTTGGGATTTACCTGCTGTTGCTGGTGCTTGGCTGTGTCGGCGCCATTGGCGGCCTCATGCTGTCGCCCGGGCGGGACGACGTAATTGCAGGCATTTTGGGCACGGAGCCAGAGGTCGAAGCCGAGGAAGATCACGGCGAGGTCGAAACGGCGGAAACGGCGCATGGAACGGACGATGGCCATGGTTCTCCGTCTGACGCAGAACCGGCGATGACTGTTTCGCCGTTCCGGGAAATCATCGTGAACATCAATGCGACGACAGCAACCGGGCGTACCACCAGCCGTTTCATGAAGCTGAACATCGCAATGGTGTATGATCCAAAGATTGCCGGGTCGGAACGCGTGGAACAACGGCGTTTATTCTTGCGGGACTCCTTTCAGGATTATCTTCGCCAGTTGAACGAGCGTGACCTGCGCGGGTCCATCGGACTGATCACCATCAAACAGGAATTGCTGCACCGTGCCCGCACCATCACCGAAAGCGATTCACCGCAGGAAATGCTCGTTTCGGATCTGATTGTTCAATAACATGGCTCAGACACAGACATCCCCACAGATCGATACGTCCTCGTCCGAAAGGGTCGAGGAACTGATCATCCGCTCGGCAAGCACGAGCCACCAGAGGCTCCCGGTGCTCGAAGTCCTGTTCGACCGCTTTGCTCTGGCACTTGGTCCGGTAATGAAAAGCTATTGTTCGGGAACCGGCGCAGAAGCATCCCTTGAAAGCTTCGAATACATGTCCTGCGGCGCGGCATTGGAAAGCCTGCCAACCGACGAATTGCCTCTCGTCGTTTCGGTGCTTCCATGGGGCGCGCCAATCGGCGTGGTCATCGACCCAAAGCTTCTTTTCACCACGCTCGAAATCAACCTCGGCGGCCGCATGGTCAGCCAGAGCAACTGGACCCCGCGCGCCTATTCAGCAATTGAAAAACGTCTCGGAATCCGGCTTTGCGAAACCGTGCTTTACGAATTAACCGCCGCGTTCAGCCAGGTCAGTGAGATCGATTTCGAAATTGAACGCGCCGAAACCAGCCCGCATACGATGGTGCTTGCGCAGCCGGCAGCGGCCTGCATCAAGCTGGTCATGAACATCGTTTTTGAAGATGATCGCGGCGGCAAACTGACGTTCGTACTGCCACATTCCTCATTCGAAGAAATCCGCCATATCCTTGCGCAACCCTTTCGTGGCGGTCAGCTTGGTGGAGACAGTTCATGGCGAGAACTTATTACGGAAACATTGTCGGGTACGGATGTAACCGTCGATGCAGTGCTGCATGAACCGGAAATTCAACTAAACGACATTCTTGGCTGGAAACCGGGCCAGGTTGTCGATCTTGGCATCCAGTCAGATCAGGAAGTGACCGTAAGTTGCGGAGAGCTGAAAATGTTCAATGCGGCGGTCGGACATAGAAGAAATGGCGCTGTCGCGCTGCGTGTCACGCGGGACTTTAGTGAAAAGGAAGAACCTACAGATGTCGCTTTTGATTGATATTCTCATCCTCGCTCTTCTGGCTGGCGTTCTGGGCTATGCCTATCTGGTCGATCGTCGGGTTCGAAACCTCGTTGCCGTTTTGCGCGATCTTGAACCCGTCGTAGGTCAGTTTTCAGCCGCCGTGGATAAATCGGAAGATTCGGTTGCGGCCATGAAATCGGTAACCGAGTCCCTGCAGGAACAGAAAGCCGCCGCAGCCGCCGCGCCGCGCCAGACGGACAGCCCGTCGTTCCATTCGATCCGTCCCACGTCTCAAAAAAAACCGGCTGGCGTTGCGTCTGTTACCGGCAAAGCAGACATGGTTCGCAGCTTCTTTGACACCGTCCGGAGCCGCGAAGCATGAGAGGCCCCCGTCCGATTACTCTGATGCTGGGTGCGCTGGCAGTTGCCGGCGTGGCCAAGACTGGCAGCTCGATCATGAACCTCGACAGTGAATCGGGCGATGTTATCCAGAGCGCCTTTATCTCTGCTGCGTTTGCGGCCGATTCAGAAGAGACGGCGACGGCACCGCAAAGCTGCTCGCCCGAACCGCGCCCGATCTGCGAAACGCCCGAAATGATGTTGCAGGCGATGAGCGAGGAACGCGACCTTTTAGACAGCCAGAAAGAACGTCTGGCCGAGCGCAAGGCCGAAATCGAAATTGCCGAAGAGAAGCTGGCGATAGATCAGGCGAACCTACTTGATCTGAAAGCTGAACTTGAAGAGATGTTCGACCGCATCCAGAAGGCACAAACCGATGACGTCGACCGGTTGGTCGCGCTTTACGCCGCGATGAAACCGAAAGAAGCCGCCGCGATCATGGACGATCTCGATATCGAGGTTTCCGTCATGGTGCTTGCCACGATGCCTGAACGGGATGCAGCGCCGATCCTTGCGAAACTGAACCGAACCCGCGCACGCGCCATTTCACGGATCATTCTCGAACGCTCCAAACTGCCCGGCGACCAGCGTCTGCACGACCTGAAGCTTTAAAGGTGTCAGTCGTCGCGGAGCGTTGAACCCTCGGGCAATTTCGTTTCGATGTTTGCCCGCATGTCCAGAATGTAGCGGATAATTCCGGCCACCGCCTGCCAGTGCTCGACGGGGATCACCTCGTCGACCTGGGCGACGGAATAGAGCGCTCGGGCCAAGGGTCGGTTCTCGACAACGGGCACTTCTGCCTCATGTGCAAGACGCCGGATCTGTGCGGCCATCAACTCCACCCCTTTTGCCGTACAGACCGGCGCGGAATCTGCGCCCGGTTCGTATTTCAGCACCACAGCGTAGTGGGTCGGGTTGGTCAAGACGACGGTCGCCTCTGATACCGCGGCAGCAACGCGTCGGCGCGAATTCTGGCGGCGGATCTGGTTGCGCTTGCCCTTGATCATCGGATCGCCTTCCTGATCCTTATGCTCATCGCGCACTTCCTTGACGCTCATCCTCTGACGGATGAGCCAGCGCACACGCTTAACGATGACATCGATTAGAGCGATGACCACTGCAAAGATCGCAACGATCAAAAGCAATCGCTGGACAAAGCCCTGAACGTAACCAAGCAGGAATTCAGGCAGAAAGTTCTCGGTCTGCCAGATCTCGGTGATCGAGACATACGTCAGCCAGACGGCCAGCGTGCCGACCACCAGAACCTTGGCAACGCTTTTCAGGAACTCGACCAGTGCGCCGCCAGAGAAGATCCGCGTGAAGCCTTTTGCCGGGGACAGTTTGGAGAATTTTGGCCGGATACGCTCGACCGCAAAAACCGTTTCACCCTGAATGGCCACGCCGACAATGGCAGCGACAACAAAAACCCCAAGGACTGGTGCCAGAACAAGGCTGATACGTCCGGCAAAAGCGGTCACGGACGAACCGATGTCCCGCACACCGCCGCCACCTTCGCCAATGCGCGCTGTTCCGGAGATTTCAAGCATCTGCTTTAGGATGCCTGCAAGCTGCGGACCGATAGCCGGCAGAATAAAAACTGTCAGCGCAAGCAGTGACACGACGGTCATCATCATGCCCACTTCCTGAGAAGACGGTACGTCTCCCTGCTCGCGCGCCTTCTTGAGCTTTTGCGGGGTCGCTTCCTGACTTTTGGAGCTCTTGTCTTCCTGTTCCTCTGCCATGCCCGCCTCCCGTCAGAATGCCAGAAGGCCGAGCCAGTCGGCAAAGAAGCCAAGCCATGAGCGCAGCATCATCGGAGACGACATGACCAGCACGAACAGGCCGCAGACAATCAGCAAAGGCGCGGCGACGAAAAACACCGGCAGGGTTGGCATCATGCGGTTTGTAAGCCCAAGGCCGACGTTTAGAACCAGCCCCATGACGTAAAACGGTGCCGCGATCATGGTGCCGATATAAAAGCTCTTGCTCGCGGCCAGAACTACCTGTTCGGCCATATCCCCGATGATGGCGCCGCCCGGGGGAAAGACATCATAACTCATGAGCATTGCTTCGATGATGGCATGGTGCAGATCTGTCACGAAAATGAGGGTGACACCGGTCAGCATGAGCACAGTGGCGAGCAGAGTTGAACCCTGAAACGACCCGACATTCGGGGCGAAAGCGTTCGACAAACCCGACACGATGCCCACCTGATAGCCCGCAAGTTGCAACGCGGTCAGAACGATACGTCCCGTGACGCCGATCCAGATGCCGATCAAAACCTCGATCAACAGCAGGGGCAAAAGTTCCAGCGGCGATCCTATCGACAGCGAGCCAACTGGCGTCGCAGGGTACAGTGCCAATGTCAGAACCAGCGCAAAGACGAGACGGTGACGCATTGGAACCAGCTGTTCGCCGAGGGCTGGCATGTAAACGATAATCGAACCCAGCCGGGCGAACACAAGCGCGAACCCCATGATCTGCGAGGTCCACAGGGCGGTCAGATCCATGGCTTAGCTGCCGATCGTCGCAACGGTGCGCATATGCGCCTTTCGATGCACTTCGTTATGCGAGATGACCTGGGTGTTGGGGCTTACCCGCTCGAGCATGGAACGCACGAAACTCCGCGCCTCGGGTGCCACCATCAAGGCAGGCCATTCGTCCCTTGCCGCGCATTTCTGGATCTGCTGACGTGCCGCGAGCACGAATTCCTGAACCCGTTGCGGCGACATCAGGAAGTTACGCTCATCACCCGATATGCGAACGGCTTCGGCGAATTCCTTTTCCCAAGACCCGCTGAGCGTGAAGACCGGGATAAAACCGCTTTCGTCGGTCAGGGCGCGGCAGATCTGATTGGCCAGACGTTTGCGTACGTGTTCGGTGATGGTGACGACGTTATTGGTGGAATGTCCGACCTCTGCCATGGCTTCGGCAATCAAGGGCAGATTTCGGATCGAAACCCGCTCGGACAACAGCGTCTGCAACACCTGCTGAAGGGTGATCACCGGCGTTTTTCCGGAAACTTCATTGATCAATTTCTGATACTCGCGATCAAGACCGTTCACCAGTTCCTGCGTCGCCGAATAGGTCAGCAGCTCGGGCATGTGCTCCTTGATGACCTCTGTCAGGTGAGTCGTAATCACACTCTCCGGATCGACGACAGTATAGCCCTGCTTTTCGGCTTCGGCCGCGTTGGCGTGATCGATCCAGACCGCATCCAGCCCGAACGTCGGATCCTTGACCTTTTCTCCGGGAATCTGGATCGGCGCTTCGGCGGGATTGATGACCATCATGAGCGTCGGCCTCACCTCGCCCCGGGCCACTTCAACACCTTGAATCGACACTGTGTAGACCATGGCTGGAAGGTTCGCGTCGTCCTTGATACGAACAGATGGCAGGATGAAACCGTATTCTCGGCTGAAAAGTCCGCGCAAACTACGGATTTTGCCGGGCAGAACTGCATCGGACCCGACGGTCAATGGTACCAGCGAATTGCCGAGTTCGAGCCTAAGATCATCAAGCTTCATATTGGCACGCATATCTTCTTCAGGATTCGTTGCGCCTGCCCGCTCACTCGCAGCCTGGGCGCGCCGTTCCTCTTCTTTCTCGCGGATAACACGCCGATGCATGGCATACCCGAGCGAAACCATTACGATGGCGAGAATGAAAAAGATCGGCATCGGAAAGCCCGGTAACAGTCCGATTGCCATCAAAAGACCGGCGGCCATGAAGAGGGCCTTGGGAAACTTGGAAAGCTGACCTAACACCGCTTCGTTCGCGGCACCTTCGGTACCGCCCTTGGTCACGATCAGGCCCGCTGCCATCGACACGATCAGCGCGGGCACCTGCGATACCAGACCGTCTCCGATGGTAAGCGTGGTGTAGGAATTTGCTGCGGCCGACAGGGACAGGCCGTGCTGTGTCACCCCGACGAGGATACCGCCGATGACGTTGACAAGCGTGATGATGATCCCGGCAACCGCGTCACCACGGACGAATTTCGATGCACCATCCATCGCGCCGAAAAATCCCATCTCGTCTTCAAGCTCTTTGCGACGCGCCCTTGCAGTCGCCTCGTCGATCAGCCCCGATCCAAGGTCGGCATCGATTGCCATCTGTTTACCCGGCAAGGCATCGAGCGAGAAACGGGCCGCGACCTCGGCGATACGGGTCGAACCTTTTGTAATCACGACGAAATTGATCACGACGAGGATCGCAAAGATCACGATGCCGATGATAAAGTTCCCGGCGACGATAAAGCGCGAAAACCCTTCGATCACACCGCCGGCAGCCCCTGCCCCGGTGTGGCCTTCGGAGAGAATGAGCCGGGTTGACGCCACGTTGAGCGAAAGGCGCAAAAGGGTGACCACCAGCAGCAGCGTTGGGAAAGAGTTGAATTCAAGCGGTTTCGGTATCCAGAGCGCGACCATGAGGATCAGAACCGACACCGAAAGTGAAATCGCCAGTCCGAGGTCCAGTATCACTGCCGGCAGCGGCACAAAGAGCACAGCAAGAACAAGGGTCACGCCAATAGCAAAACCCACGTCGCGCCCGGCAAAGCCGCGCGCGAAACTGGTCATGAATCCACCCTGATCCGTTGCTGCCATCAATCCGGCCCTTGTAGAAACTGCGGCAACAATGGCTGCATATCATGCTGCGAATAGATGCTGCGTGCGCCGTTTTTGCCTTGCTGGCTGCGGCTCAACCCCGATGACCAGACCATGCCTGTCTGCAGTTCCGGCCTTTCCAACTGTTGTTCGCCGCGAGGACGCGCCTGACCGGCCAGAACGCGAAACTCTTCAAGCCGGCCATTGGCCACCATTACGTTCTGGCGCAACGAGGACAGATAGACCTCGCGACGCTCAGGCGTGAAGGAATGGTAAGAGCCCGCCGCAATCTCCCAGTCCCCCGTCTTGCGATAGAGGGATTTGAGAAACCGCGCCGCATAATCGACATTCACCGCCGGATCGAAACCCTCGAGCGCATGGCTGAATGCCTCGGGGTGCCAGTGCAGATTGACCTGAAGACAACCGACGTCGATGGACTGAACGCCTTCGGCGCGACGCTGTTGAACCCAGTCGTTGGCTGCCTCACGGCTGGCAAAAATCCGGCCTTCACCTTCTGCGTTCACCGACCATGGCCATACTGTCAGGCTGCCTTCGCGCCTGATCCCGGCTTCCTGCAACCCGATCCCCAGCAATATGTTGCTGGGAATTCCATAGCGAAGCTGAGCCTTAAGGATTTCGCGCACACAGACCGCATCGTCATCAATGGCCATGCCTGCATAGCCCGCCCGTTCACTCGGCGTGTAGAACCCCTGCCAGCCTGTTGCCGCAACGGGGACCGCCAGCATCAGCAGGATCAATATGATGGCAGCCGCCCGGATCATACCGTTCCCGAAACCATCATATCGAAAATCCTGTCGGACAGGCGCTGGAGCACGGCAAATGCCAAAGGTGTAGCGACCAGCAACCCCAGAAAGATCGCGACAATCTTTGGCACGAAGGTCAGCGTCATTTCCTGGATCTGCGTAAGAGCCTGAAAAAAGGCGATGACCAACCCGACCGCAAGCGCAAGCGCCATGATTGGCCCCGAAGCATAAAGCACTGTCAGAAACGTCTGTGATAAGATCGTATAGGTGTCAGCTTCGTTCATTGCCCAGGATCCTCCGGATCAGATCGGCATCCGTAGAACTTCCTGATAGGCTGCGACCAGTTTGTCGCGCATCGAAACCGCGATCTTCACCGTCGATTCCATCGCGATTGTCGCCTCGACCACCTGCTGGGTGCTTGCCTCGCCAGCCAGACCGGAACGAACGACCATGTCGGATTCGCGCACCGTCTGGGCCGCGTCCCCGGCGGCCTTTTCAACCATTTGAGTAAAGCTCGTCGCCTCTGTAGCGTCCGACTTTTCCGCAACCATCGATTTCGACGCGCCATAGGCGCCCCGAACCGAGGCGCTGGATATGACTGAAATACCTTCGGCCATTCTCTTTCCCTAAATTACTTCAATAAATCAATCATTTGGCTACGCATACGGCGCCCGGCCTCGAACAGGTTCATGTTCGCTTCGTAGCTGCGGGAAGCCTCACGCATGTTGGCCATCTCAAGAATTGGGCTGACATTTGAAACCTTGACGTAACCATCCTCATTTGCCGCCGGATGAGACGGGTCGTGCCGCAACGTGAACGGCCGTTCGTCGCGCCCAACGTCAGCCACGCGAACCGAAGTCATGCCCGTTTCTCTATCGATGAACTCCTCGAAGGAGATCGTCTTGCGGCGATAAGGATCGGCCTCTGGCGTATTACCGGTGGAATCCGCATTCGCCACGTTCTCCGCCACGATCTGAAGTCGCGCGCTCTGTACATGCATGCCACTGGCGGCAATTCTTGCTATCGTCTGAAGCGGATCCATTCGCTACCCCTGCTTACCGCATGCCCGTCACGGACAGGGTGAGCATCTCATACCCTTTCCGATACAGGGTTGCCGCCAACCGATAGCTTTCAGCCACTTCGGTTGCCTTGATTGTCTGCTGCTCCAGCACAACGCTGTTGCCATCCGGGCTGTTCGACCACGCTTCGGGGTCTTCCTCGACCCGAACCCCATCCACACCGGCTCCCGTACCGGCAATATGTCCGGGCGCCGTCACCGTCACCTGCCCGGCGGAAACCGTCTTGCTGAGTACATCCTCAAAGGAATTCACCTCACGCGCCTTGAAGCCCGGCGTGTCAGCATTGGCAACGTTCTCGGCCAGAACTTTCTGCCGCGCGCCAAGCCATTCCATCCGCTGCGATGCAAGGCCAAAATATGAAATAGATTCCAGCTTCAAGGGCTCTTTCCTTTTGGTCGCCTAAGAAGTACCATGTATTAAATCTGAATTCCAGTGGTTTATACATGACAACTGCATTCTCCGAACTATCTACTCTTGCCAGAACGCTGGAAAACTCAAGAATAGTCGGACAAGTCGCTTCTGTCACCGGCTTGAACCTTACCGTTACCGGAATCGAACGGGCGATGGGCATCGGGCAGCGCTGCATAGTTCATGGGCATCGCGGGCCAGTCATGGGCGAAGTTGTCGGTATAGATCGCAATGGCACACATGTGCTTCCCTTTGGCACCTGGGCCGGCGTCGCCGTCGCGGACAAAGTCGTGCTCTGCGCCGATGCCAATATCGTCAGGCCGGACATTTCTTGGAAAGGAAGGGTGGTCAACGCACTCGGAGCACCCATCGATGGAAAGGGCGCTCTGCACGAAGGCAACGATCCCCGCTATGTGAAATCTCCCCCTCCCCCGGCCTTTGAACGACGCCGCACGGGCGAGCGTCTGGATACCGGTATCAAGATATTTGACGTCTTCACGCCACTCTGCCGAGGGCAGCGGATGGGCGTGTTTGCCGGGTCCGGCGTCGGTAAATCCACCTTGATGGCTATGATGGCCAGACGGGCACAGGCGGATGTGATTGTGGTCGGTCTTGTCGGCGAACGGGGGCGGGAAGTTCAGGACTTTATTCAGGATGACCTCGGTCCCGAAGGCATGGCCCGATCGGTTATCGTGGTCTCGACCGGCGACGAGCCCCCGCTGATGCGTCGGCAGGCAGCCTGGACCGCGACAACCGTTGCTGAATATTTTCGTGATCAAGGGCTGCAGGTGCTCTTGCTGCTCGACAGTGTGACCCGTTTTGCAACCGCGCAGCGCGAAATCGGTCTGTCAGGAGGCGAACCGCCCACCTCTAAAGGTTACCCGCCCACCGTTTTCTCTGAATTACCGCAGCTGATGGAGCGAGCCGGTCCGGGCATCGGAACAAGCGGTGACATTACCGCCATCTATACGGTGCTGGTCGACGGCGGAGAGATGAACGAACCCGTTGCGGATACAGTCCGAGGCATTCTGGACGGCCACGTCGTGCTTGATCGCCAAATCGCAGAGCGCGGCCGGTTCCCGGCGGTCAATCTCTACAAGAGCGTTTCTCGGATGCTGCCGGATTGCCATAGCGAAGCGGAATACGCGGTCTTGCAGGCGGCGCGACGTACCTTGGCACGGTATGCCGATATGGAAGAACTCATCCGCATAGGAGCCTATCGTCAGGGCACCGATCGCGAGGTCGATGCCGCGATCCGCTTTTTCGCCCCTGCTGAAGAGTTCCTGAACCAACGCAAATCGGAATCGATGACGGCCGACGAAACATTCGCACACATCTACCAACTGCTGAGTGACGCGGGTGTCGAAGTAGCTCTCCCCAAGGGCGACGCCTGATTATTCTGACGACGGCAAACCGTCGAAAATACCCGGGGACATTTCTTCCCAGAACAAGGCGATAAGCGTAGCGTTCAGCGGTGACATCCAGCCATGATTCTCGAAATCCTGCCGCGCGGCTGCATCCTGGACCTGGCTCAAAAAGAGTCGCTTGTCCGCGTCTCTCTGCGTCGGTGTCCGTTTCCTGATCGCATCCTGAACCCGACGCAGACGTTCCCCACGCTCACTCGGCTGCGGCTTAGCCGCGGGTTCCCCTCCAAAATCATTGCTCAATGCAGCGCTGAGGTAGCCGACCTTGCTTTTGACGTTTCGACGCGACTCCACATAGTCCAACCGGGCTGAGACCTCGTCTTCCCCATGAGCGTTCAACCACTGTCTTGCTAGTCGATCGCTTACACCAAGCTCGCGCAGTCGCGAATAGACAGCACCGTGCCGAACCGCTTCACCATCATCGATGTCGAGAATAGCGAGTTGCGGGTTTTCCTTGATCCGGAACCTGATTTCGGTGACCACCCTGCCCTGTTTGCGTGTTTCGGGCGTGATCAGGATATTGCTGGTCTTGTTCACTTCTGAAACGGCCGGTTTGATGACCTTGGCGTTCAGATGCTTGAAGCTTTCATAATAACTTGAACCATCGAGACCCATGAGCCGGCGGAACAGATCTAACGGCCACCATCCCGTCGATCCTGTCCTGACAAAACGATAGCAGTTCTCGTAAAGAGCCAGTGCATGGCCGGATGTGAAACGGCGCTGGATGTTAAGGTTGATCAGGGCAAAAACCTTGGGGTCGTTCAGTTTTTCGGCAAGCGCGGGTGAATAGGCATATTCGCAGACACCTCCCTTGAGCTTGGCATAGCTCAGGAGACTGGAGATGCCCCACTCCTGTTCGCCGTCGGCATCGAGCATATCCCATTCAGCGACAGTCTCTGCCAGACCCTTCAGAGACTGTTTTAGGGTATCCATATCGTTGGAATTATAGCCGATCATCAAACATAGAGTTCGCGCGTCTATCTGGTGCTTACTACGTGTTACCAAGGTATCGTAGGCATTAAGCAGCAAGACGTTCGAGAGTTTTCTTTGAAGAAGCGTCAACTTCCCCGATACGTGGATAGCGGCGACGTGTTTCTTTACTGCACCACGGCGCAATGCGCCGCTTAGCTTGTCCCGAGGTATGTCGTCCATGTCCCTGCTCGCTCTAGGCTTTTTTGCGCAGTATGGCCGATTAGGTACCCTATAGCAACTGACATATGGGTCCTTCTACGCCAAATTACCGATCCCGAGAATGGGTACCTTAACGCTTTAATCACCTGCGAACGGGGAGCCTAAGGTACCCTGTTACGGTATTAACCGAAGCGAAAACCACGCGATCCTTTGAAATTCACCGCAAAATAGACTCTTACCGCTTGCGGAGACCCTTAATACCGAGAATCGCCACCTTTCCGCCCGCAACCGGGTACCTTACATCCTGTTGACGGGTACCCTTGCACCTGTATCCAGGTACCGAAAGTCGATTAAGCTATTGTGAAGCAAAGGTTTATTAGAAGTAAAGAGTCTAAACTACTCAAAGACTCTACAAACTTGTTGATGCCTTCTCTCAATGAAATGAGCTGAAACAGGGTCTGAATCCTCGGAAAGGATTCACATAGAGCTGTTGATGTGCGATAGATTTTGGCAAAACCCAAATAATAACGAACATCCTCAAGGATACGACATGTCTGCAGGCAAAGACGATATACCGCCATATTTCAACATTGATCCGGCCAAGGCAGCGCAGCGTTTGTCACAGCCTATCGATACAGCACGATTCGCCAAGGCTGCCGCTTTTGCATCCAAGGGTAGGCAGGATCTTGCAGAGCGTGGATACGCTCCTGACGGACGCAAGAGGCTGCGCCGATTTTCCACGTGGGAAGTTTGCCGGTATCTGATACCGGTTGCGCCCGGTCATTTCAGACGGGTTTTACGAAGCCACCCGGATTTGCCGCAAGGCACAGGTGAAGGAAATTCCAAGTGGTTCACCCTGGAAGAAGTGCTTGCTTTGCGAGACCATTTTGCTGCCGAGGGCGCGGCAGGCCGGGAGTATCGACCATGGCGCCCTGAGGGCCTGGCCGCCAAAACGATTGCGGTGGCAAATTTCAAAGGCGGTGTTGGCAAGACATCTACTGCAGCTCATCTGGCAATGTCCGCTGCTTTGGACGGGTACAAGGTTCTTGTCATAGATCTTGACAGTCAGGGCAGCATGACCTCGATCATGGGAGGGGTTGTGCCCGACGAATGGTCGACTGCTTTTCCTCTCTTGGCCAAGGACTACGCGCTCTCCGTACAGGATGAAAATCGTGTTCGGGAAGCTGCGGGTAAAGCCCCCCTGCCCTTCGACGAAACACTGTCGGAGGCGTTGAATGTGTCTGCGCGCGATGTGATTCAGTCGACTCACTGGCCGAACATCGATCTGATGGGTTCGCAGCTCAATCTCTACTGGGCCGAGTTTCAAGTTCCCGTCTGGAGAATGGGTCTTCGCAACTGGCCGCTCTGGGATGCGTTGAACAACGCGCTGACAAGAGAGGCGATCGTTGATGAATACGATATCATCATTTTGGATACGCCGCCTGCCCTCGGCTACCTGACGATCAATGCACTGGCTGCTGCCGATATCCTTTTGGTGCCACTTGGGGCGTCTTTTCTGGAATTCGACTCGACTGGTCGCTTTTTCGATATGCTCTATTCTACTTTTGCCAGCGTCGAAGATGGCGAAAATGCCGCCCGTCGACGAGACGGTTTGCCGGAAATGAAATTCGAATGGGACGCTGTGAGAGCTTTGATTACCAGGTTCGACGCAGGCCAGCAGACGGATCTGGCAAATGTCATCCAAGCCTATTTCGGGGATTTCATGACTACGTACCGTCAGGAAATGACAGCGATGGTCGGCCAAGCTGGCGAGCAGGTCAACGGCATCTACGAGGCTGATTACAGGGAGTTCAATCGCGATACGTATGTTCGCGGTCGCGAGACCTTCGATCAGACCTGGGCGGAGATAAAGGAACTCGTTCTGGGGACGTGGTGGCGGGACCAGCAGATGGCAAACGCAGAGAAGGAGGAGTAAGGCAATGGTTAAGCGAAGACGTCTGGAAACACCGAGCACCGCCGACCTCGACCGGATCGAGCAGGAGTTTCGCAGCGAAACCTCCCCTCGCCCGCCGCTGTCGCACTCGATCGCGCCGATCGCGCAGGTTGCCGCCGAAACCGCATCTCAGGTCCATACAGAGGGGGCCGACGTCCGGGCGGTCCGGGCGCGCACCGAGGCCGACGCAGCACGGTATCACAAGGCACAGGAAGAAGGTCTGTTGATAACCGAACTTCCGACGCGTGAGATCGCCGAGAGTGCGATGATACGTGACCGGATGAACGTCGACGAAGCCGAAATGCTTGAGCTGCGCCTCTCGATCAGTTCCAGCGGGCTACGTTTGCCGATTGAAGTTTATGAATTGGAAAAGCCCCGTCCTGACGGTGTCCGCTACGGGTTGATTTCGGGCTATCGGCGTCTCCTCGCTGTGCGCGGTTTGTACGATCTGACCGAGGCAGAAAAATACACAAGGATCCGAGCCATCCTTCGTCCTCGAACCGGGATGGATGCTGCCTTTGTCTCGATGGTCGAAGAGAATGAGATCCGTTCCGAGCTCAGCCATTTCGAGCGTGGTCGAATTGCAGTTATCTCGGCACAGCAGGGCGCATTTGCGAATACGGAGGAAGCGGTTGCGAAACTGTTCGCAAACGGGTCCAAGGCCAAGCGGTCCAAGGTGCGGTCGTTTGCTCTGATCTTCGAAGAGCTTGGCGATATGCTTGAACACGCTGAGCTGCTGACCGAAAAGCGCGGCCTGCGGCTTGCTGCGGCTTTGAGGCTTGGAGCCGAAGCTCGCCTACGTGACGCGCTGTCGAACCATTCGGCGGACGACGCGGATCAGGAATGGGCGCTGATGGAACCTGTCATTGTCGCATTAGAGTCCGCGCCGCGCGACAAGAGCCGAGGCGGCAGGCCAAAGACTGAAAAGCAGCCATCAAACTGGGCGGGCGCGAAGAGCGTCAAAACATCTACGGGGATCACAATCCGATCAATGCAAGATAGCCAAGGTTTTGTTGTCAGGTTCGAGGGCAGGGCGATTGACGCCGAACGTATGGACAGCCTGTTGACCGAAATACAATTCTTGCTGGAAAAGTCATAAGGTTTCGCCGCGAAACCCAAGCAGTCCGCGGCCAAATTGAACGATCTCCTATAGACCGGCGGCCTTGGTCAAATTCACTCCAAATCTTTTTCGGCGACGCCTGGAGTTGCGGATGATGTCGAACGAGGTCTGCCCGCGTAGATTCGGCAATTCGTTTTCCTCAGTTGAAACTGAACTGGCAAGACCGGTGCGCAGCGATTGACCGGAGAAAAGCGCCAGCCGCTCACTCTCCGGCAATTCGGACCGGATGCCAGCGTCAAGAACCGCCTGCTTGATGAGCCGTGCCACGTGCTTGTCATTCAACCTTGTCTCAAGCGCCCGTTTGCCATCGCGCGATATTCCCACGAACACCGGCCCGACACCAATCTTCGAAAAGGTTAACCATTGTTCCAAAGCATAAACCGGACACGTCTGCTCGCTAGACCCTCGACCGATTTCGACCTCACGCCAACCAGATTTGGCACGGAGGGTGAGCAATGCCCCTTCTTCCAAAATTTCGATGCGATTGCCGCCTTCAAGCGTGGAATACGGAAGGAGGTCGAGGCTTACGATCTCTGATCTGCGCAACCCACCAGCGAAGCCAATCAACAAAATAGCTCGATCGCGAAGCCCGCGCAGGTCGAAAGGCAAGGTAGCAATCATCGCTAAGATATCGTTGGCTGAGACAGCGGTCTTTTGTCTTTTTGGTCGCGCATTCTTGCGCTTGATCTCAGCCATCGCGGTCACGATGTAACGGTTCGTGCGTTCCAGATGGAATCCGCGCTGCGCGAAACTCCAAGCCAATCCCGCGAGACGACGTTCGATCGTGCCAACCGACAGTACAGGTGAAGCGTTAGTGCCAGCAGCCAAATCGGTGATATAAAAACCGATCATTTCTGGCGACGGGGGCAGGGGGTCGATGTCTTTCAACCGACACCAACGCGAAAAATGTGCCCAGTCCCTAGTGTAGGCCTTCAGCGTGTTTTCTGACACTGACAGCAAATCGCAATCGCTTTCGTTTCTGCCCGCAAATCAAATGAGCGCGCCTTTGCTACATCCGAGGGAAGACCAGAGTCTTCCGCAACGTCTTGCTCGGACGATGAGCTTGGTCTATACTCCTAAATTGTATGTATTACATATGAGGCTACCATGGGACGCGTGAAAGTCAATTTGACCCTCGATGCCGATGTCGCGGAAACCGCCCGCGCGCTTGGGCTCAATATGTCGCGTCTCGCCGAAGCAGCGATAGCCGATGCCGCAAAGTTGGAGCGAAATCGCTTGTGGCGCACTGAAAATAAATCTGCGATCGAAGCTTATGCCGAGGAGGTTGCGAAGGAAGGGTTGCCGCTGGCCGGCTACAGAAGTTTTTAGGGTAGGTGGACTATGGCGCAGTTCGACCTCTACCGCCTCGCAAGTGGTCAACTTGTCGTGGATCTTCAGACTGATCTGATTGGCATTGACGCGTCTCGGATCGTGGCTCCTCTGCGTGACGCGGGACGGTACGCGGCGTTTCCAGGTCTCACTCCGTCTGTTGAGGTTGCAGGGAGTGTTTGGATCGTTCGTGTGCAGGAAATGGCTGCGGTGCCGGGATCGGAGCTGCGTGAAGTGGTAGGGTCTCTGGCGGCGCACCGGGACGCCTTGAAGCGCGCTCTGGACATCCTCATCGACGGTGTCTGACGCTATCCCGCCCATCGAAAATTTGTTTTACCCTCTCTCATTGTTTTACCTTTATGCCGGCATCGAGATTATGTCGGGTAGACCTGAAAGCCGATACCAATGCTCTCTTTTCGGAAGCAGTTCGATTTTCGGACTGCGTCTAACCTAAACGCTACTTTTAACCGTAGGGATCGCCTTTGACCAAATCAAGATTATCGGACATAGCAAGACCCAATAGGGACGGGCGGTTTCTCTAATAAAATGTAGGCAAAAGCGCCGTGGTCGGGTAGAAGTTGGGAATGACGTTTTCCCAGATGACGCTGACTGGCGGTCTCGAGAATATATCTCGGGTACCCTCTTGGGTCACCTCGACGCGTGTCGAAACGCTTGAGGATGTGGCGTTTTTGTCGGGTGCGGCGTTGAGCCACCTGCATCTGGTGTTGAGTCAGAACGATGTCCCCCAAGCCTTGTTAAGAGACCGCTTGGCACTCGGAGCTGCGACGGCCTGTGTTGCATTCTCTGGCCGGCAGGAGCGCGAGAGGGAATTGCGGGATGCGCTGCACCTTCTGCGCCCCGGCGATCTTCCCGGTCCGGCTGGAGAGATATGCTTTAGCTGGCGTCGTGCAGTCGAGCGTCCGGTGAAGCTCAACGCGCTGGACCGGATATTGCCAAAGTTAAGCGAAAGCCAGATTGCCAGCTGGCTTGCCGCAGCGCGGGGTGCCCCTGTGTCTCGCGTGGCTACGGTTCTGGAAACCGTTTTAGAGGACGTGCCGAATACCGAAACTTTGGCGCTGATCATGGCTGATGCCGCTCTGTCCCAAGCGCTTGGTTGGGACTATGTCGTACCTCTTTTGGCACTTGGGTTGAAACGCGCAGACCTGCGCAAGCGGGGTGAAGAACTTCGACAGGCCTGTCATCGGGCGATCATCACCTCGGCGAGCGATGTCGTACCTCTTGCCGCCGATCTTGCCCGGCGCACCATTCGCTTAAAGGCGGTCGCGCCGAAGCTCCGGTCCAAAGGCGCGGGGGGAGCAGTCGAGATCTTCTTGACACGCGATGCCGTCATGCCATCGGCTCTACCCTTGCCGAACCGTGCGGCGCGCCGCCTTTGCGACCGTCTGGTTCAGCTCGGTGCAGTGCGGGAGCTTACGGGGCGTGACACGTTCCGGCTATACGGCGTCTAAGCGATGACAAAGGATCGATCCAAGCCTGAATTTGACCGAGAATTGGTTGATCTGTCACCGGAGTTGCGCTGGCGTGAATGGATGCGGCGCATCGAGGCCGTGCTGTTCGCAACCGGATCACCAGTGTCGCGCGAAGATCTGGCGCGGGTGGTAGGGCAGGGGGTCTCGGTCGACTTTCTGATCGATGATCTGGCAGCCGATCTGGAAGGGCGGGCGTTTGAGCTTGCGAAGGTTTCCGGTGGTTGGCTGTTCCGGACGCGCGTTCCCTACGCGTCTGCCATTCGCGCCGCTGCCGACGTTGCCGAGCAACTTCTGGACCTGGCTGAATTCGACATCGCAGTGCTTGCTGCCATCGCTTATGATCAGCCGGTTACACGCGACGGGTTAAAGGATATTTTCGGCAAAGACATCAGCCGTGACCTGATCGGTCGGCTGCACGGGAGAAACCTGATCGCGACCGGGCCGAGATCGCCACGGCCGGGCGCACCCTACACTTACGTGACCACGGAGCAGTTCTTGGTGGCCTTCGGGTTGCAGAGCCTACGCGACCTTCCAGACAGAGAGCAAATGGAAGATGCGGGTATGATTTCAGCACTCAGAACTTGAGTCAGGTCCGAGACCACATGTTAAGCTGTCTTCCATAAATCACCGGTACGGACGCGGGCCGATCGGTTCAGCTGTGGTCCGAATGTCCCAGGTCCGGAACGTCTCTTCCTCATTCTTCTCAGCCCTTGGCAGCCCGGCCTAACCGGTCAGAATGAGCTTGGATCAGCAATTCGGCGGTTAGACAGTAATGAGCGGTCAGCAGTTCGACGGCGAGCGGCGCATCGCGGCCAAGCGCCGCGTCTGAAATCGCGCCATGCTCGATCATCAGGTCGCGGGCTGGGTTCGACGAAAGGTTGCTGAGGCCGGGCATCCGGTAACGGACCGACCCGAGGTACAGGTTATCAATAATTTGCTCCAGCCTGCGAGAGCCGCTAGCCGAGATCAGGGCCACGTGAAAATCGCGATGACGGTCTTCCAGCGCGGCGAGGCTGTCGGGATCGTCAGGATGGCTGCGTTCGTTCTGGCGACCCAGCGCGTGCAGGCTCGAGACGATACGTCCTTCCCAATCGTCGTCGCCGCGCATGATCGAGCGGCGCAGAGCCTCGGTTTCGACAAAGGTCCGCGTTTCCATAGTGTCGCGCAGATCGTCAAGCGATAGCGGGGCAACGCGAAAGCCACGCATAGCTTCGGAGGTAACCAGACCTTCGGCCGCCAGCCGTGTCAAAGCTTCACGCAGCGGGGAAAAGCCAACGCCGCAGCGCTCCTGCAACTGAGCCAATCGCAATGGCTGTTCGGGGGCAAAGGCTCCCCTAATGATCTCGTGACGCAGCAGCGAATAGGCCTGCTCGCCGCGCGATTTGGTTGATTTGCTCAAAGCCTTGCCCACGAACTGTCCTCTCTGCTCGGCACTGAACAGCGGAAGCAAGCGCCAATAGTACCGAAATCATAGAATATTTTCGCTGATACCTGTAATAATAGCAATAAAATAAAATTTTCGAAAATATTTTGATTTTGTGTTGAACGCCGATATGGTCGCTTCCAGAACGCGAACGGAGGAATCGATGAGCAAGCCGAGAGACAGCTACCGCGAGGACGTTGCCGGACGCGCTAACGTCGAGGATACGCCAGAGTTGCTGGCTTATTACGATGAGCTTGAAAGCTATGATGCGGGCGCTCTCTGGACTGTCGCGAACAAGATCGAACCTTGGGAGCCCGTGAGCAGCTCGAAGCCGGTGCTGTGGCGGTTCCAAGACCTTCGCGAGCATGTGCTGCGTTCAGTCGAACTGGTGACGCCTGAAAAAGCCGGACGACGGGTAATCTACCTAAATAACCCGGGTCGAAGCGATGTCGCGGCCGCGGTGGGGTGGATTTACGCCGGTCTGCAGGTAATGCATCCGGGCGAACAGGCCAGCGCGCATCGCCATTCGGCCAGCGCGATTCGCTTCATCATGGAGGGCACCGGAGCCTACACCGTAGTCGACGGC
The DNA here is from genome assembly GCA_018223035.1 of Paracoccaceae bacterium. GTDB lineage: Bacteria > Pseudomonadota > Alphaproteobacteria > Rhodobacterales > Rhodobacteraceae > Heliomarina. The sequence continues at coordinate 165,179 of JAAEZD010000006.1, read as the reverse complement.
CACAAGATGACGCTAGGCCATAACGATTTCGTTCTGACGCCTAACGGTACATGGCACGAACATGCAGTTTCGTCAGATGGCTCACCCTGCATCTGGCAGGACGGGCTCGATATTCCCTTTGTCAATGCGATGGAGGCCAATTTCTACGAGGTTCATCCGGATCTGAGTCAGGCTGTCGCCTATCCGGTCGACGACATGACGAAGACATGGGGTAATCCCGGTCTGACGCCGGGCGGCGGAAACTGGACGAAGGGCTACAGCCCAATGTTCAAGTACGAATGGGCACCGACCTACGAAGCTCTTACCAAACTTGCCAGCTGCTCGGACGGATCGCCGTTCGACGGCGTGCTGATGGAGTACGTCAACCCTGTCACGAACGGACCTGTGATGAAGACCATGGGGGCGAGCATGCAGATGCTGCGGCCGGGGGAGCGGACCAAGGCCCATCGTCATACCGGCAGTTATCTCTATCACGTCGCCAAAGGCAGTGGCCATTCAATCATCAACGGCAAGCGCTTCGATTGGAATGAGCATGATATCTTCTGCGTTCCGTCCTGGGCGTGGCATGAACACGCCAATGCCTCGGACCGCGACGATGCCGTGCTGTTCTGTCTGAACGACCTGCCGGTCATGCGGGCCATGGGGCTCTATCGTGAACAGGCTTTTGGCGAAAACGGCGGCTACCAACCTGTCCCGTGACGCACTCTAATAAAGGAATAACACATGAAACTCGTTACGTTTCGCAGCGGTGTTGAGGCCGCAGCTCGGCTCGGACTGTGCCATGAGGATCAGGTTGTCGATGTGGCGGCGCTGGCGGCCTCGCAAGGGGAAAAGCTGCCGGACACGATGCTGGGGCTCATCGATTCTGGTCAGGCCGGGCTGGATGCGCTGCGCGCACTTATGAAACGCGTGGGTGAGACGCTGCCGGCGGGCACCGCGACCGCGCTGGCCAACGTAACACTGCTGGCGCCGATCCCCCGGCCGCGCAAGAACATCTTCGGAATTGGTCTGAACTATACAGAGCACGTGGCGGAAAGCGCAAAGACGCTCGACACGAACCCCGATCTGCCGCGCGAGCCGGTTGTATTCTCGAAACCCCCGACTAGCGTTATCGGACCGGGTGAGCCGATCCTGCATGACAGCAGTATGACCAAGCAATTGGATTGGGAGGTCGAACTGGCCGCAATCATCGGCACCCGCGCGAAACGGGTGCGCCGGGAAGACGCGCTGTCGCATGTCTTTGGCTATTCAGTGATGATCGACGTGTCGGCCCGTGACAACCGTCGTGCCGGGCAGTGGATCTTTTCCAAAGGGATGGACAGCTATGCGCCCTTCGGCCCTTGCATCGTCACCGCCGACGAAATCCCCGATCCGCATACGCTTGACCTGTGGCTGACGGTGAACGGCGAGAAAAAGCAGAATTCGAGTACTGCGAAGATGCTTTTCAAAGTCGATGAACTGATCGCGGATATCAGCCGTGGCATTACGCTTGAACCTGGCGACATCATTGCCACCGGTACACCCGAAGGTGTGGGCGCGGGTCGCGATCCGCAGGAATGGATGTGGCCGGGTGACGTGATCGTGGCCTGTGTAGAAGGCGTCGGCACCCTGCGGCACCCGGTTGTCGACAACACGCCGCCGGGAGAATGAGATGCGTGCTGACCGGTATCGTCTTTCGCGGAGGAATACCGCCGCGCTGCTCGGTGTGACCGCAACACCACGATTGGAACGCCACAATGCGCTATGATCTGACACCTGAAACGCGCACTTTGGGTTACAAGCTGCTGACCGCCACCGTGACGCCTCGCCCGATCGGGTGGGTCACCAGTGTTTCGTCCGAAGGCATCGTGAATGCTGCACCCTATAGCTTTTTCAACGTGATGGGCGATGCGCCCCCTGTCGTCGCGCTTGGGATCATGGGCAAGTCCGACGGCAGCCTCAAGGATACCGCGCGCAACATCCTTTCGGCAAAGGACTTCGTGGTAAACCTGGTAAGCAGGGACTTGACCGAAGCGATGAACCTCACCTGCATCGACGCGCCGCCCGACGTGAGCGAAGTCGATCTTGCGAAGCTTGAAACCCTGCCCGGCGCGCATGTGGCCGCACCTAGGATCGCGCGGGCCCCAGTGTCGTTCGAATGCGTGATGCAGCAGGTGGTGGAAACCGGGCCTGTTCAGCGTCTCCTGATCGGCGAGGTCAAGGCAATCTACATCGCCGATGCTTATCTGCTCGACCCGAAGCGCGGCCATGTCGACACTGTCGCGCTTGATCTGATCGCACGAATGCACGGCGCGGGCTGGTATGCTCAGGCACGCGACCTGTTCGAACTTGAGCGGCCGGTTTACGCGAACGAAACAAAATGAGAGCCAACGAAGAAAAAAGAAGAGCTATTTGATGATCTGAAGGCATCTCCAATTCCTTGCACGATACCCATTTAAAGATCCCGCAAGTTCATGATGATCTCTTACAGATCCTAGCGTTTCGGATCCATCCGGCTTCCGTTTTCCTGAGCACCATGGCGGAACCCTCCTGTAAGAGAGGATCATCATGTCTGCCCGGGAATCGCGACTGATCTCTTTTTCCGCCCACAGTCGATACGCAAGCCGAATAAAAATCCTCCGTCCAAAGGTATTCGGTGTGTGTCAACGCGCTTCGGAAAAGCCGGTGCATGGGACGTTTTCAAAATTGTTTGATCTCGTGCGCCGTCAATTCGGCTTCGAGCGCAGCCAGCCAGTCACCCATCGCGGATCCAGGCCTCGGTTCTACGAGAGAAAGAAAATCAAATGCGGCGGGCGTCATGTCAAAATCGTCGACGTCGAGACTCGTTAAAGAACCGCCCGTGATCCGATGACGGATGACCCAACTGGGACCACAGAATAGGCAATCTGTATCGGCGGAGATGGACAGAATCCCGATCAAACCGGTTGTCACCAGAGCGTCGGGCGGTTTCAACCCGTTTCGGCGGAACTGGGCGCTGATGGCCTGCCAGTTCGCCGAAGCCTCCGACGCGGAAGCCCATGGGTAGTCTAACAAATCTTCCGGACGCACGACCTCTTTCCGGGTCAGCGGGTGATCTCTGGCGCAACCGATTGACAATCCGAATTGGCCAAGATGGCGGCACTTCAGCATATCGGCAGCATCCGGGTCGATGCCCGCCCAGTTTACCTGGCCGATGTAGCAATCAATTTCTCCATTCACCAAGGCATCGACCATTTCGCCGACAAGTCCGGTTCGAAAGGTGAACCGGTTGCGAATGTTTCCTGCCATAAGCCTTCGGAGCGCCATTGGAATTGGGTTTAGCATGACGGCCGGGTTGGCGCCGACTCTCAGCTCGGGCATGTCCTTGATCGCGATTTCGTCGGCCAGTTGTTCGATGAACGCAAGGCTGGGACGGCTGCGCGTCAGCGCAAGCTGACCCGCCTGGTTAAGGACGACTCCGCGGACGGAACGCTCCACAAGCTCGGTTCCAAAGGCTTCCTCGAGATCGCGGAGCATGGCCGAAACGGCTGGCTGACTGATGTTCAGTCTTTCGGCTACGGCGCGAAGGGATCCTTCCTCCTCGATCAGCTCGAGCAAAAGGATGTGTCGCAGACGAAGACGATAGTAACGGGGATTAGCCATCAGTTTTCCTGATCACATGATAGAAAGTTCGATCTTTTCTTATCATGCACCATTTGATTGTCTTCAAAAACCAGCCGTTTTCATCATCAGGGCGAGCTGGTCGGAAAGGCGCGTCCTTTCCAAGGGAGGAATAGATGAGAACCGCAAACATAATTTCCGGCGCTGCCTTGGCGGTGTTCGGGCTGCTCATGATCTTTGTTGTTATCCCAATTCAGATTGAAGAAGGACCGCCGGGGATGGTCTCGCCCCGTTTGGTGCCTCAGATCATGCTCTGGTCGATTACCGGACTGTCGCTGCTCCTCATCGTGACCAACTTGCGCAGTACTGCAGACGAAGGTCCTGCACCGATTTCTCGTTCAGAGATGTTTGCCTTGCTGAAATTCATGGTAGCCTTCGCCGTCGCGCTGGCGTTGTTCTTTCTGGCCGGTCCACTTTGGGCCGGGATCGCGCTGGTCGCTGGCACACTCCTGCTGCTAGGCGAACGACGACTCCTTGTGGTTGCGGTGATGACCGCAGCGCTGCTGGGCGCGGCGTGGGTTCTGTTTTACCAGATCTTGCGAACTCCGATCCTGTGAGGTTGATATGCAATCCCTGATCGGCGGCTTCAATGACGTCTTGAATTTTTACACCCTGTTCTGGATCTTGGTCGGCGTCACGACGGGCTACGTGCTCGGCGCGCTCCCGGGTCTCGGCAAAGGCACCGGTGTCGCCGTTGCCATTCCCTTGACCTTTTATCTTGAACCCGTGGCCGCCATCGCGCTTTTGATCGGCATCGCCAAGGGATCAGCCGCAGGCAGCGCCGTATCGGCCATCCTGTTGAACACGCCGGGAGAGCCGTCTTCCGCTCCGACCGCACTCGACGGCTATCCGTTGGCCCGGCAGGGCAAGGCGCAGAAGGCGCTAAAGATGGGACTCTATGCGTCGGTCATCGGCGATTTCCTGTCTACCGTCGTACTGATCACCCTTGCCGCGCCACTGGCCCAATATGCGTTGCTGATCGGTCCGGTCGAACTTTGCGCGATCCTAGTCTTTTCCCTGACCTTTATCGGCGGTCTGTCCGGCAAGTCCCTGATTAAAGGCCTGATCGCCGCCGCATTCGGGATCCTTGCCGCCACGGTCGGGCTCGAAACCGAAAGCTTCATTCCAAGGCTGACCTTCGGACTCCTCGAACTAGATGACGGACTGCCCTTGATCCCGATTGCCATCGGTATGCTCGCTGTTGCCGAAATGGCGATCCAGGCGGGAAACATGGAACAACTGGACAAGCAGACAGCTGCCATGGCCGAGAGCAATGATCCCGCCGACCGTACGGTCACACGCGATGATTGGCGTCGCTGCGCCATGCCGATCCTGCGCGGCACGTTCATCGGGTCGCTCGTGGGTATCTTGCCCGGCCTTGGCGCCAGTGTCGGGTCGTTCCTGTCCTATGGGGCTACACGTCGCGCATCCGACGATCCCGACAGCTTCGGGACAGGCCGGATCGAAGGCGTCGCTGCTGCCGAAAGCGCCGACAATGCCGTGGTGCCGTCAAGTTTCGTCCCGCTCTTCGCCCTCGGAATTCCGGGCAGCGTGATTGCGGCCATCCTGATCGCGGCGTTTGTCTTACACGGGTTGACGCCAGGGCCGCTGATGTTCCGCGAGGACCCGCAGTTGGTCGCCGCAGTCTATGCCGCCATGCTCTGCGCCAGCGTCGTGCTGCTCGCTATCGGCCTGACAGGGCAGCGGTTGTTTTCGGAGGTCGTCCGGGTGCCAATCCGGCTGATCATTCCGGGTGTGCTGCTGCTGTGCTGCATCGGTTCCTATATGGAAACCAGCAGCCTCTTCCCAATATGGATCATGCTTGGCTTTGCATTGTTGGGCTTCTTCGCCAAGAAACTGGACTTCTCGTTCGTCACTTTCCTGATCGGCTTTGTCATTGGCCCGTCGGCAGAGCTGACCTTTCGGCAGTCCCTTCAGCTTCTGAACCACGACTGGCGCAATCTGGGTGATCACCCGATCGCGCTTGTCTTCATGGCCCTTACGCTGGTGACGCTTGTCATCCTCGCGCGGGGCCGCACCAAAAGCGCGTCCCACGAAACCGGACCCGCCGTTGGACAAAATCACGAAGGGAGGATATCGTGAAACTGAACCGACGCCATCTTGCAGCGGCCTTTGCCGCGCTCTTTCTGGGCACAACAGGGCTGACCGGCCCCGTGCTGGCCCAAGAGGACTACCCGACCAAACCGATCTCGATGCTGGTCGGCTACAACGCCGGCGGACAGACCGATCTGGTCGCCCGCGCTGCGGCGCAGGTCCTGTCGGCCGAACTCGGCCAACCGATCAATGTCATAAACCGCCCGGGTGCGGGCGGGGCTGTTGCCGCACGTGAGGTAACCCAGGCCGAGCCTGACGGTTATACGATGCTGTTCCATGCCAACTCGGTCGTGAATGCCGAACCTTTCCTGATGAAGCGCGTGAACTTCACACCGGACGATTTCGAATGGGCCGGGTTCATAACGGCTTATCAGGTCAGCCTCGCCGCGCCCGCCAGTGCGCCCTATGACGATCTCGACGAGTTCATCGCTTGGGGAAAAGAAAACCCCGGCTTTTCGGTCGCATCTCTCAGCCCTACGGCAAGAATGATGATGAACGAGATCGCCAAGAAAGAGGGACTGGAGGTCAATTACGTCCCGGTCAAGGGTGGCGGCGACATGGTGAATACGCTTTTGGGAAATCAGGTGGCGGCGGCCTATTCCGGGGGCATCCACGTCAAGTATCCTGACCAGATCAAAACTCTGGCCACGCTGACCACCTATCGCCAGCCGTCCTGGCCCGATGTTAAGTCAATCGAGGAATACGGCTATCCACTTGCCATGGACAGCCGCGCTGGGGTGATGCTTCCCAAGGGCACGCCGCAGGAGATCGTGCAAAAGATTTCCGATGCGCTGGCCAAGGCCGAAACCGATGAGACCTTTCTCAAGGTCACCGGCTCGGCCGCCATTCCGGTCATGTACATGAATGCACAAGAAGCCCGCGCCGAGATGGATCGGACCTACAAGGTGCATGGCGAGATATTCCGCGAAGCGGGTATCGAACCGCAATAATTGCCTGCACCCGACCGCACGGCCCTGGCTAGGGCTGTGCGGCACATTCCCTTACCCGAACGTTTCATAAGGACTCTACCGATGTTCCAACCGCTCAAGGGCCTGCGGGTCGTCGACCTGTCGCAGGTGCTCGCCGGACCATATGCTACCTATCTTCTCGCACTGATGGGCGCGGAAGTGATGAAAATTGAGAAACCGGGTGAGGGCGACTGGACCCGCGTTGGCGGCGGCGTCCCTGAACTGGCTGAACGCAAGTTGGGATTGGGTTACCTCGTTCAGGGCGGTAACAAAAAGTCGGTCACTTTGGACCTCAAAAGCCCGGAAGGTCTCGAGGTCGCGAAGAAACTCGTCGCGACCGCCGATATCTTCATTGAGAATTTCAAGCCGGGTGTTGCCGAACGCTTGGGTCTGGGTTTCGAGGTGGTCAAGGCGCTGGCGCCCAAGATCGTCTATTGCTCCATATCCGCCTTCGGGCAGAACGGCCCATTCAGCGGCCGTCCGGCTTATGACCATGTCATCCAAGGCATGTGCGGTATCATGATGACCACCGGTCAGCCCGGATCGGGGCCGAACAAGGTGGGATCGCCCTATGTCGATTATGCCACTGGAATGAACGCAGCCCTGGCCGTTGTTTCCGGCGTGCTCGAAACCCAACGCACCGGCGAAGCCGTTCAGGTCGACGTGTCGATGCTCGATACGTCGCTGATGCTGATGGCGTCCCTGATGAGCACCCATCTCACAACCGGCTGGATCCCTCAGCAATCGGGTAATGAAGCCTGGAGCCAAAGCCCTTCGTCCGGTGCTTTTGAAACCGCAGACGGCGTGCTGATGCTGGCCGCCAACAATGAACCGCAGTTCCAGCGTATGTGCCACGCAATCGGCGCACCCGACATCCTGCAGGACCCGCGTTGGGGTACGCCCGGGGACCGAAGTCAGAATGCCGCAGAGTTACGTGAAAAACTGAACACGATCTTTTTGACCCGTCCTGCCGCCGAATGGGAGACAATTCTCGCCGACGTAACAGTCCCCGCAGGACGCATACGCGGGCTGGAGGAAATACTGCACGAAGACCAGATTGCTGCGCGCGGTTTGATGTCCACGCTTGAGATCGAGGGGATTGATCGCCCGGTCCACGTGCCTTCGCTTAGCTTCGTTGCGAATGGCAAAGCGACCACGGCTACCCGCGTGCCTTCGGAACTTGGTGCCGACACTGACGCGGTGCTTGGCGCTCTGGGCTACGATGATGGCGCGATAGAAAGCTTGCGAAACGCCGGGAAAATCTGAGGACCGACGTGTGTATGTTGCCGGTTTTTTTCAGGAACAGCTCCGTCAAGAAACATCGGTAGTATCGGTAAGGAATTGAAATAAAAACTTTAATTTGCGGCGTGACACTATAATAAATATTGTAAGAAATTCGCACCGCTGTATTTGCCGGGTTTTTTTAATAATCAAGCATTCGTCATAAAATAAACATTTTCGAATAATGTATTGCTAGCGCTTGCTGAAAGTCCTCGCGGAGGAGGGGGCTTACTAAAACGCTGGCAATATATGGGATGGAGAGAATGTTTAATTCCGAAACTATTGCCCGCTTGTCTGGTGCAGGCATCGTAATTCTGACGCTGATCCTCGGCACCCTCGGCAGCGGCCTCCTGCTGCTGGAAAATTCACGCTATAACAGCTTGGTCCTCGCTCAGGTTGAGGACGATCTGCAGGATATTGCCCGAGATCTCCAGAGCAAATTCTATGGTCTTGATGTGACGGCAGGACGTCTGGGAACAGCTGCGGCTTCAGATGCGGGCGTTACCGCAGAAATCGCGTCAAACGCAGCTCAAGTCCTCGTGGGGCTCCACCCAAGCATCGCGGGCGTGTCCATTCTCGATAACCAGAACGGAAGCAAGGTCAGCTACGGATTTCAATCGCCGGAAATGATTGTTTACGCAGATATCGCATTGCAGTTTACGGTCTTTCCGTCACCATTCATAAGTGAAACCATCCAGGGCAGCGATGCCTCCAAGCTCCAACTTGTCGCCTATCCGATCTACAGAAAAGTTGGCGCCACGACGGGTAGGCTATGGGGTTCGATTCTTGTCGCCTTCCGCGATGATGAAGTCCTGACGGTTCCGACCGGGCAGGAAAGCTACGATGGTAACTTGCTCGTCGCGTTAAGATCCGTCGATCCATCCTCGGCAAGTCAAACGCTTCTCGGCAGCCAAAGAGCTTTGACGATGGAGCCGGTCAGTAAAACGATTGCGTTGGGCTCGAACGAATGGGAACTTCTCGCGGTCCCATCAGACGGGTGGCCTTCTATTTCGGCTTATTTCCTGCCCCTGCTAGCAGTAATCGTTCTCGTCATTTCTCTTGTAACGATTGCCCTGGAATGGGTTCGGCGTCTTTCCCGCGCGAAAGTCCGCGCGCACAAGTTATTGAAAAATGCGGTCGAAGCCATCGATGCAGGTTTTGTTCTCTATGACGAACATGATCGCCTGCTCGTCTGTAATTCGCGTTTCGCGGCTCCATTCCAAGAAATCCTCGGCGATGTCGGACCGGGAATCCGGTACGAAACCCTTATCCGCATTGCCTCCAAGGGCCGCCGCAATCGCGATCTGGTTTCTGATGAAGAATGGGTCCGGGAACGGCTCGACGCGCACAAGGACGGTCAGGAGTTCGTCTATATGCGCCCGGACGAAAGTTGGGTGAGCGTTTCTGAAAGTCGCACCGCGGATGGTTTTTCGGTCTCGATTCTGACGGAAGTTACGGCGTTGAAAAATGCCCAGATTGCAGCCGAGGCCGCGAACTCACAAAAGTCCGATTTCCTTAGCAATGTCACACATGAGCTCCGTACCCCCCTGACGGTAATCATTGGCTACGCACAGTTTCTCGCAAAAAAAGGCCTCCTTCCACAGCGAACAGCTTTCCTTTCCGAGTTGGAGATCACCGACCAGGAACAAGGGCTGGGAAAGGCTGGGTTCGCTTATGATCAGGCCGTAGAACTCTATTCGACCAAGATCGAGAAATCGGCCGACCACATGCTCACCCTTGTGAACGACTTGCTGGATTGGGCGGAAGTAGAACGTGGCAAGGTCGACATCGATTTCACTGATGTGGATGTCGAGGAAGCGGTTCAGTCCATCCTCGATGATCTGACCCCGATGGCAAAGAAAAAGGGGCTGACATTGACCGCAGAGGTGAACGCGGCCACCGCCTTTGCGGATAAAAAGCGCCTGCGTCAGGTTCTGTATAACCTCGTCGGCAACGCGACAAAATTCACCACAGAGGGCGGCATAACCATAGCTGCCGAAGAGAACAAGGGGCGCGTTTTCTTCAGCGTCGAAGATACAGGTTGCGGCATCGAGCGTGAGGATCTTGAACGCATTTTCGAAAGGTTCCAGCAGGTCGATAACTCGCCGACCCGGGCGCATGGCGGCTTTGGCCTTGGGCTGGCCATCGCTAAGCAGATCGTCGAAGCTCACGGAGGCCGGATGTCTGCATCAAGCGAAGTCGGCAAGGGCAGCCGCTTCCAATTCGACCTCCCGGTTTCCGCGGCGGAAGAGGAGACAGCTGTTCTGTCCGTGGCATGACGATACGACTCAAAGGCCTTTATCGGTACCTTCCATCGTCGCAAGGCATCGCAGGGCGCGGAGCAATTTTTAAGTCACCTAAGCGATAATCCTTCGTCATTAGTTCCCGTGACATCGCGGCGAGGACACGGGAACTATGGCGGGGTACAAATTACCCCGAGAAATCCTTCAAGTTGCCGGTCCGATTGCGATTCGATCACTCGCTGACGGAAGCGATGTAGGCCCAGACATTCTGCGCATCTTCTTCCTTGTTGAGCTTGAAGATCATCTTGCCTCTGGCCTTGTCGTCTTCAAGGTAGCCTCTCAGGAAACCTGTTGGATCTGCGACATAGGGAATGAAATGTTCCAGATCCCAGTTCAGACCCGCTTCCCCGGCTGCCACTATCGACTCCGAGTAGTTGAAGTCTTCAACGCTGCCAGCTTTCCGACCGACCACACCGTATAAATTGGGGCCGACCTTGCCGCCTTTGACAATGGCTTCGCCGCTTGCATCGACGATGGAATGGCATGCCTTGCACTTATTGAATTCTCTGGCGCCTTTTTCCGGGTCTCCGGATGCGTCCTGCGCGAAAGCGGGAACAGCCAAGCTAAGGGCTGCCGCCGAAACCAAAAACACGACTCTCATTTAAACCTCCCAAAATGATATCTGTAAACCTAGCGCACCATATTAGTTGTCAAGTGCACGAAAAAGAGACCTGCGTTTCGTGATCAGGCAACCGCCCGGGCCAGCGCACATTGCTTCCACAGAACCTTAAGCGCTTGCACCAGATGATCGATATCCGCGTCGCTGTGCAGCGGCGATGGCGTAAACCGCAGACGTTCCGTTCCTTTGGGGACGGTCGGATAATTGATCGGCTGCACGTAGATTCCGTAATCGTTCATCAGGATATCGGCCAGCATCCGGCATTTGACCGGGTCCTTGATCATCACCGGTATGATGTGGCTGGGGTTGTCGAGATGGGGAATGCCCTGCGCATTAAGCATCGACCGCAGTCTCGCCACGCGGTCACGCTGGATTTTGCGTTCCTCATCGGACTGCTTCAGATGCGCAATGCTCGCTTGTGCGGCGGCCGCTATGGCCGGGGGTAGGGCCGTGGTAAAAATGAAACCCGAGGCGAAAGAGCGGATGAAATCGCACATCGACGCCGATCCGGTTATATAGCCGCCCATGCAGCCATAGGCTTTGCCCAGCGTCCCCTCGATCAGGGTAATGCGGTCCGCCAGACCTTCGCGTTCGCTGATACCACCGCCGCGCGCCCCATAGAGTCCGACCGCGTGAACCTCATCCAGATAGGTCATCGCGCCATGTTTTTCGGCGACTTCGACGATCTCCTGCATCGGGCAGATATCGCCGTCCATCGAATAGACTGATTCAAAAGCGACGATCTTGCAGGTATTGGCCGGCAAGGCCGACAGCGCGCGATCTAGGTCTTCCGGATCGTTGTGTTTCCAGATGACCTTGTTGGCGCGGGACTGGCGGATACCTTCGATCATGCTCGCGTGGTTGAGCGAATCCGACAGGATAACTGCATCGGGCAGGCGGCTGCCCAGCGTCGACAGAGCGGCCCAGTTCGACACGTAGCCCGAGGTGAACAGCAGGGCGTCCTGCTTGCCGTGCAGATCGGCCAGCTCCCGCTCCAGCAGCAGGTGATGGTGGTTGGTCCCCGAGATATTGCGCGTCCCGCCCGCGCCGGTGCCGCAACGATCGATGGCCTGCTTCATGGCCTCCCGCACCACCGGATGCTGACCCATCCCAAGATAGTCGTTCGAGCACCACACCGTCACCTCGTCGGGCGCATTGTCATCATGACTTTTCGCGCGGGGAAAATGGCCGCAGCGCCGTTCCAGCTCGGCGAAAACGCGGTAATTCCCCTCTTGCTTCAAAGCGTCGAGTTGCGTGTCGAACATGGCATCAAAATCCATGATGCACCTCCCGTATTGTTTTCTTGGTTTGTGTGGGTTTCGGCGCGGGAAGCATCCAGCGCCAAAGTTTCGCGTCGGGCAAAGGCAGGACCATCAGCCAGTGTTCGACCAGCGCCAGCCCGGTAATCGCGGCAACAAGCGCATAGCCGGTGCGCGCGCCAGTGCTCTCGGCCGCCAGCAGGCGCTCCAGCCAGCAATCGGTGGCAAAGGCCAGCAGCGTTACCGACACCGGGAACAGCCAGTTCATCGGCGCCATGCGGAAATGGCTTGGCAGGTGAGACAGGGCTTCTGGCAGGAACTCCACATTGATCCGTGGCACGCCGAGATAGAGGTTCAGCTTGGCCGAGATCCGAGCCGCGAAAAGCACGAGGAAGGTCCAGACGCCTACCTGATTTTCTGCCCCCCATCCAAGGGCCAGCATGGCCAGCGCAAAGCCGAGGATCAGCATTTCATGATGGGCGATGGTGCCCCATGCGCGAATGAACCTTTCCCATTCGGGAATGTCTTTTGGGCAGGGATGCAGGTTGGGACCGGTGGCAAGCCCGGTCAGAAAGGCAAGCTCGATCCAGCCCCATATCGCCAGCGCCGCAAGAAAGCCGCCATAGGCCCCTATGCTGCTCGTGTCCTGCAATGTCGCCGTGAATCCCCAGATTCCAAGCCCAAGGAAGGGCAGGGCGGTCAGGGCGACATTGGCTCTGGCTGTCCCGGCACGCCGCACAACGATCAGGATCGCGCCGGTGGCGAACCACCAGAGAAACAATGCAGACAGTGCGGCGATCCAGGGGGTTTCCATCAGTAAGCAGGCTCCAGACGGGTCGAGGCTGGAACCACATGGCGCTTGACCGGGATTGTATAAAGTCCGGCAAAGGCCATCGCCGCCCGCGCTGAATTCAGCGTGCTGGTCAGCCAGCCGCCCAGCCCGCCGCGCCGCTTGCCCTCGGCGATACGGGCATTGGCGCGCTGGAGTTTCTCACAGCCGCGCTGCCATCTCGGGTTGTCGATATCCAATGTGACCGGAAAGATTTGCTTGGTCAGCTCGGAGGTCTTGGTAAACACTTCACGCGCGTACCAGTCGGGATCGACGCCTAGGGCTTCGTGGAAAGCCGGGCGTTGATGGTCGCGCACGTACATCGTGCCGTAGACCGCCGTCAGGAAGAACTTGATCCAGTAGACATTCATCCCCGAGGTCAACTTGGGGTCGCTTTTCATCAGCAGGGCAAAGGCTTCGCCATGGCGGAACTCGTCGTTGCACCACTCCTCGAACCATTTGAAGATCGGGTGAAACCGGTGCTCGGGATGCGCCTGCAGATGCCGGAAAATCGTGATGTAACGCGCGTAGCCGATCTTTTCCGACAGGTAGGTGGCGTAATAGATGAATTTCGGCCGGAAATAAGTGTATTTCTTCTTTTGCGTCAGAAAGCCGAGGTTGATCGCCACACCGGCTTCGCGCAGCGCGTCGTTGATGAACCCGGCATGCCGTGCCTCGTCCCGCGCCATAAGCTGGAAAAGCTCGGTGATGTCCTTGTTCGTCCCGCGCCGTTTCATTTCCTTGTAAAGCACGCAGCCTGAAAACTCCGCCGTGCAGGATGAGATCAGAAAATCGATGAATTCCTTGCGTAGCGCCGGCTCCATCCCGTCCCAGTCGACATGGTCCCAGTCTTCGTTTTTCTTGAAATGGCCCTTGTTGGGGTCGCTTTTCATTTCGTCGATCAGCGCGTCCCAATCCGCGCGAACAGGCGACACGTCGATTGCGTCCATCTCGTCGAAGTCGGTCGTATAGAACCGGGGCGTCAGCAGCGTGTTCTGCATGGCCACGTCCGTGGCCGAGGTGCTGTCGATGTCCGACTGAGCCTGCTGAAGCGCCAGCGACTCTTCGGCATTGGTCATGTCGGCGGTGTGCATGGTCTGGATGTTCATAGCGTCACCTCTTCCGAGAATGAGAATTCGCAAAGCTCCATCACTTCCAGATCTCCGGTCCAACGGGTCCAGAACCGCTCCAGCGCACTGGCGCGAAAAATGACGGCCTCGCGTTCTTCGCTGACGACCTCGCCAAAGGGCGCCATGATTTCCGGGCCCTGTACCTGAACCTCGTCACCCGGATTGACGGTGACTCCGTTGCTGAATCGTACATGCGCGTGCAGGCTTTCGAACCTGTGGCTGATTTCGACGGTACAGGGTGCCCGTTCGACTTCCTTAGTGATCAGTCCCATTTTTGCTTCCCTCTCATCTGTCCAGAAGCCTGGCGAAGGCCCTGGCATTATCCGCGCCAAACCCCATGAGGTCGGCGCTCCAGCCTGTGCTGGGGTCGGTAATGGCAATCCGGCCGGTGTCGCGGCGCACCAGCACGACCGGCCCGTCCGGCGCGGACCGGTTCTTGATCCTTTCGCGGTTGATGACCCGGGCGACCCCGGCGACAAACCCGCCTTCTTCGGGTCCAAGGTCGACCATCAGGCTGCCGTCGGGGTTGAGCACCTGCACCGCGCCGCTGAGATCGTTGAAGGACAGGATCATCTCGCGTTTTGCGACAATCGCGCCTTCGGGCGGGGTGGCGGACAGGGGCACGTCGCTCAACCGGGCATAGGTGACTAGGGCCAGCACACAGACAACCAGCGCGAACATCGCGCGCAGCAGATAGCGCGGGATTTTCCCGTATGGGGCGGATCTGCGTTCTGCGCTGGCGTACATGTTCATGATCTCATCTCACTCTGCGGCAATTGCCTGCGGCGCCGGGCGCCGTTCGATCCGGGGTGTCGAGACGCGGGTTTCGGCGGCATCGGCCAGCAGCGCGGCGACCTTTTCGGCGTCGGGAATGCAGCGCAGGGCCGGTTGTGTCAGGAAATGCCAGGGCCGGACATGCGGCCAGCAGACGAGGTAACTCAGCCTCACACTGCCATCCGGCTTCAGCGCGATCGTCCCGGTCCCGTCGCGGCGCAGCGACAGATCGGCTGTCGCGATACGGGTAAAGGGCATGTTCAGCGTGACCGTCAGGGCCGATCCGATCCGCATCGCGACCCGTCGATTGGTAAGCGTGTAAACCGCGGACCGTGCCTGCACAAAGGCGACGATCCAGAGCAGCCCGCAGCTGATCGCGCCAAGGATCAGAAAGGGAATGGAAGCCGCAATGGCCAGGTCGAGCGGCATCTGATCGACTACGGTGACAAACCGCCAAAGCGTGAGCGCAACGAAATACCCCGCAACCCAAAGGATATTCAGCGCCTCCCGCGCCAGCGCCCAAGTCTCCGGACGCCCCTGCCAAAGGATCTCTTCGCCTTCCGGCGGCAGCTCCGGCAGGCCTTTTACCGGTTCTGCGGCGAAATCGTCATGGTTCATGGCGTCGTCTCCTTAAGTCGGGGTATCAAAGCTGCGGCTCAAGTCGCTCCGCGCTCGCATACAGAAGACCCCCGGCGTAATAGCCGCTGATCTTGTCTTCCTCGAGCAGTGTCACCTGATTGGGCGCTGTATGTTTGGGAACCGCTTCGAAATGGCTGGAAAAGATCGAGCGTACAGCGACGTGGTTCGATTTCACCTTTGCCATCGGCATCGGCACCAGCCGCGAACCCATCCCGATATTGCCGTCCAGCTCAATTTCGAGATAGCGCACCATCTGTTCCGGCTCGTCGAGCCAGAGATCCTTGATCCGTCCCACGATCACCCCGTCTCCCGCGACAACCGGCATCCCGCGCGGATCGCGGCCCGCGACGATCTGGTAATGTTCGGAAGCGGCCATCGGCACGATTTTCGGGTGTCCGGCCCCGTCCAGTTCCGGCACGTCGCGCCGCATCGCCCATGAGGCAGGCCCCACCCCGTCGATCATCGGATCGCCAAGCGGGACCATCGGAAAACCTTCGCTGATCGCCGTACGCGCCAGCGCCATATCAAGACCGGCGCGTTCGCCCTTCTGGTCCTTGGGGAACGAAACGATGCCGCGGCCATGCGGCAGGATAAAGGTCTTGTCATCCGGTACCGGGAACATGCCCTGGTTCGCCGAAGGCTCGCCATTCTCGTTCTGCAGCGGATAACCTTCGCGCATGTTCTCACGCTGAAGGTAGTAGATCAGCAGCGCGAAAAAGATCCAGAAAAGCCAGATCGACAGGCTGGCGAGATCGAAATTGCCAAAGAATGTCTGTGTCATGGAATGATCCTTTCCGGCGTCAAAGATGTCATGTCGGGAAATCGGCAAGGCCGATCCGTTTCGGGGTTGCAGATAGCGGGGCAGGTCGGATCGCGTTGCGCACAAGCGGTCCAAGCGCCGCGAGGGTCACAAAAATCAGTCCGATCTCGATATGGTATACAAAGGAGTATCCGGTCGAGGTGTTGTTCAGCCCGGCACCCAGATGCCCGGCCAGCGCCTGCGTGTTGATGACATCGCGCAGCGTGCCGCCAATCGCGATCGACAGCCCGGCGGCAGTGGCCTGCGCCGCGCCCCATGCGCCAAGGGCAAGACCACGGCCGGCGACGTCTCCCACCGGCAGCGCCATGGCGGCAGTGAGGGTGGCGACCGAAAAGAACCCGCCGCCCAGCCCGATCAGCCCGGCACCGGCAAAGAACAACAGGCCCGACTGCATCGGCGCGGCAAAGATGACCAGCGAAAAGGCAACCAGCCCCACCATCAGCCCCAGCGCGGCAATGCGGAACGGATCGCCGTCCCGGGCCAGCCTCCGCGCGGCCGCGCAAAATCCCGCCAGCGCGCCACATGCCCAGACGGCCGTAAGCATGGTCGTCGCTCCGACCGAAAGACCAAGGATCTCGCCGCCGTATGGCTCCAGCAGAACATCCTGCATGTTGAATGCCATGGTGCCGAAAAAGACGACCACAAGCAGGCGCACGACTTGGGCGCGCGCGGCGAAATCGGTCCACGCATCCGCAAATCTTGGGCGCGGCGCGCTGCGTTCGGACCGGCTCATCGGGCGAACGGACTCCTGTTTCCAAAGCGCGATCAGGTTCAGCGCGATGCCGACCACTGCCGCGCCCTGCACTACCCGCACCAGCCGCAGGCCCGAGAAATCGCTAAGTAGCCAGCCGATGATCACCGCCGACAGACCCATGCCCACAAGGAACATCACATAGAGCAGGGCGACGACGCGCGGCCGGGTTTCGTCGCTTGCCCTGTCGCTTGCCAGCGCCAAGCCGGCGGTCTGCGTCATATGCAGCCCCAGCCCTGTCATCAGGAAAGCCAATGCCGCCAACACTTCGCCGGCAAAGGGCACGTCGTGAACCGGGTTGCCGCCAAGGACCAAAAGCGCAAAGGGCATCACCGCCAGGCCGCCCATCTGCCACAGCGAGCCGAACCAGAGATAGGGAATCCGCTTCCATCCGATCGCGCTGCGATGGGTGTCGCTGCGAAATCCAAGCAGGGCGCGGAACGGCGCAATCAGAACGGGCAGGGCGATCATCACCGCCACCACGCTCGCCATGACGTTTAGCTCTACGATCATCACCCGGTTCAGAGTCCCCAGTAAGATGACCGAGGCCATGCCGACCGAAACCTGAAACAGCGAAAGGCGCAGCAACTGTCCCATCGTCAGTCCCGGGCTGGCCGCGTCCGCAAATGGGAGGGCGCTCGGCGACAACAGGGTCAGGGGGCTGCGCCGGGGTTTCATGAGCGATACTCCAGCGCGTGCGAGATATAAAAGCCCGAGCTTGTACGACCCACATCGGTCATATGTGTGGGTCCGCCAAGCTCGCGCACCAGACGTCCGGGCGAATGCGGCACCATGACGGGCGACCGGTCGGCGCGGGGAAACATCTTGCCGCTGTGCCACATCGCCATCAGTAGCGGCGTGCGCGGTGCGACGGTGAAAACCAGCGACTGCCTGCAGCGCGTACCAAGCCCGGCCACCGCGGCTCTTATATCCTCTGGCCCGTAGTAGATCAGGCTATCCATCGCCAGCGCGTGATCGAACGTCCCAAGTTCCGCGTCGAGCATATCGCCCACCGCAAAGCGCACGCGGCCCGCCAATGCCGGGTCAAGCCGTCGCCGCGCGATGTCGATCAGCGCGGGCGAGACATCAACGGCAACTACGTCGGCACCGCGCAAGGCCAGTTCCGCCGTCATCTGACCGGCGCCACAGCCGGCATCCAATATCCGAGCGCCGTGCAGATCATCCGGTAGCCGCGCCAACATCCGGGCACGCATCTGGTCACGTCCCCGGCGCACGGTTTCGCGGATACGACTGACCTTGGCCGTACTGGTCAGACGCTCCCATGTGCGGGTCGCGGTTTGGTCGAAATAGGTTTCGACGCGGTTGCGTGTCGCCTCGTAGGTCATCAATCGAATCCCAGCAATTCAAAAATTTCGCGGTCAGGCAGCGGTGCAGGTGCCAGCGGCTCGGTTCCGTTCCAGAGCGTTTCCGCCAAACGTATGTATTCCTTCTGGACCGCGACGATGTCCTCGTCGGCGTCCATCTCGAACAGCGTCTTTTTCTTCAGCCGTGACCGGCGGATCGCGTCGAGATCGGGCATATGCGCGATCCGGTTGAACCCGACGGTGCTGCAATAACGATCCACCTCGTTGGTCTCGCGCGAACGGTTCGCGACGCATCCCGCCAGCCTCACCTTGTAATTGGCCGATTTCGCCTGCACCGCCGCGATGATGCGGTTCATGGCGTAGATGCTGTCGAAATCGTTGGCGGTCACGATCACCGCCCGGTCCGCATGTTGCAGGGGCGCGGCAAAGCCGCCGCAGACCACATCGCCCAGCACGTCGAATATCACCACGTCGGTGTCATCAAGCAGGTGGTGCTGTTTCAGCAGCTTGACGGTCTGGCCAACGACGTACCCGCCGCAGCCGGTGCCGGCGGGCGGCCCGCCGGCCTCGACGCATTTGACACCGTTGAAACCCTCAAAGACAAAATCCTCGGGGCGCAGCTCTTCGGTGTGGAATTCGACCTCCTTAAGGATGTCGATCACCGTCGGCACGAGCGTACCGGTAAGGGTAAAGGTGCTGTCGTGCTTGGGGTCGCACCCGATCTGCAGAACACGCTTGCCCATCATGGAAAACGCTGCCGACAGGTTGGACGAAGTCGTCGACTTTCCGATCCCGCCTTTGCCATAGACCGAGAATACCTTGGCCCCTTCGATCTTCAGCGCATCGTCCTGATGCACCTGCACCGATCCTTCTCCGTCCAGTCCGCGCAGGGACGGAACGCCTTTGTCGAGCGGGCTCATGAGGGCTTCCTTTTCGGCTTAGGGGTCAACAGGGTCATTCTGCGGCAATCCCTTCCATGCGATCTTCCAGAAGGTCGGCGGCGTCCTGAAGCGCGGCAAGCGTGGCGGCATCGGGCTGCCAATAGGCGCGGTCGTTCGCTTCAAGCAGGCGATTGGCCATCCGGGAGCTTGCCACCGGGTTCAAAGCCGACAGACGCGCGCGCATATCCGCATCCAGCACAAAGGTTTCAGACAGCCGCTGGTAGACCCAAGGTTCTACCTGTCCGGTGGTCGCGGACCAACCCAGCGTATTGGTCAGATGCGCTTCGATCTGGCGCACCCCTTCCGAGCCGTGGGACAGCAGCGGCTCATAGAATTTCGGGTTCAGCGCCCGCGACCGGGTTTCCAGCGCGACCTGCGCCGCCAGCGTTCGAACCTGGCCCGAGCCCCGCGTATGGTCGCTGATGTAAATGGCGGCCTCTTGTCCACGGGCGCGTTTCACCGCGCGCGATATCCCGCCCAGCGTATCAAAGTAGTGGTCCACCGTGGTGACGCCCAGCTCGATGGATTCGAGATTCTGATAGGCAACCTCAACATCCCGCAGCACCTCGGTAAGCAACGCCGGATTCTGCTGCGCCTTCCCGTTCACGCCATAGGCAAAGCTCTTGCGCGCCTGATAGGCATCGGCCAGTTCGTCCTCATCGCCAAAGGCGGAACTGTCGACCAGCTGGTTCACGTTCGACCCATAGGCACCCTCGGCATTCGAAAACACGCGCAGGGCTGCGACTTCGAGACTGACACCCATACGCTCGGCATAGGCCAGCGCATGGGCACGCACATAGTTCAGCTCCAGCGGTTCATCGGCCGTTGCCGCCAAAAGCGCCGCTTCGGCCAGCAGCCGCGATTGCAGCGGCAGCAGGTCACGAAATATGCCCGATAACGTCATCACCACGTCGATCCGGGGACGGCCAAGTTCGGCCAGTGGGACAAGGTCAGCGCCGCTCAAACGGCCGAAACTGTCGAACCGGGGTGTGGCCCCGATCAGCGCCAGCGCCTGACCGATAGGTCCGCCATCGGACTTGATGTTGTCGCTGCCCCAGAGCACCAGCGCGACCGACCGGGGCAGCCCGTCATGGGTTTCCAGCAAAAGCTGCGCCTGTTTCGCGCCCTCGCGGCAGGCAAAGGCGGTCGGCATCCGGAACGGGTCAAAGGCATGTATATTGCGCCCGGTCGGAAGGATCTCGGGATTGCGGATCAGATCGCCGCCTGGCACCGGCGGGATGAACCGCCCCTCCAAAGCTCGCATCAGCGCGTCAATTTCGCTGTCACCATCCAGATGGGCTTCGACCATCCGGCGCGTTTCCTCGGGCGCATCCGCCACAAGCTCGAGGTATTCCGCCTTGGCCTCAGCACTCAGTGCTCGTCCAACCACGTGCAACCCATCGGGGATCAGCGCATCCTCGGTTTCCAGCAAGCGCAGCCACAGCACCTGCGGATCGCTTTCCGCCAGATCGACGGCGTCAGCCTGTTCGCGGATCAGGGCCTCCAGCTCAGCGCGCTCCACCGCGTCGGGCGAGGTGCCGCGCCAGCGGGTCAGGCTGTCCTTCAACTCGGCAAGCCCTTTGTAGAGACCGGCCCTGGCCAGCGGCGGGGTCAGATGGCTTACCGTCACCGCGCCGCTGCGCCGTTTTGCCAAGGTCGCCTCGGACGGGTTGTTCGAGGCATAAAGGTAGACATTCGGCATCTCGCCGATCAACCGGTCCGGCCAGTCCGTGGCCCCCATCCCTGCCTGTTTGCCGGGCATGAATTCCAGCGCCCCGTGCATCCCGAAATGCAGCAGAACATCGGCCTGATAGGTATTTCTCAGCCATAGGTAAAACGCGGCAAATGCATGGGTCGGGGCAAAGCCGCGCTCGAACAGCAGGCGCATCGGATCGCCCTCGTAGCCGAACGCAGGCTGCAAACCGACAAAGACATTGCCGAAATGCTGCCCCAGTACAAAGACGTCACGCCCGTCGGTCTGCACCCGCCCCGGAGCCGGGCCCCAGATCGCCTCTATGGCCTCAAGATGAGCGGTGCCGCGCACGATGGTCTCCGCGCTGATCCGGTCCGCGACATTGGCCTCCTGACCGTATCGCCCCGCATTACCTTCGAGCACGGCCGACCGTAAATCATCGACGCTTTCGGGAACCTCTACTGTATGGCCCCGCGCGGCCATCGCCCGGAGCGTGTTATGCAGGGATTCAAACACGCTCAGATAGGCCGCCGTGCCCGCCGCCCCGGCATTCGGTGGAAAGCCGAACAGCACGATCCCGACCTTTTTCTTTGACAGTTCGCGCTGCCGCAGCCGCACCATACGCAGTGTCTTCTCTACAAGGCTGTCAATACGTTCGGGGCAAGGGGCCATCGACTTGGTGCCCGCCCCATTCGTGCAGCGATGCGCACAACCAGCGCATCCGTCAGACCCATGACGCCCGGCAAAGACCGTCGGGTTGATCGCCCCGTCCAGCTCGGGCAGGGCAACAAGCATCGTCGTCTCGATCGGACCAAGCCCCTGCGTGCTCTCGGCCCATTGACCCAGCGTCTGGAATTCCAGCGGGTGCGCCGCCAGATAGGGCACATCCAGCGCCCTCAGAACTTCTATTGCGGCGGCGTTGTCGTTATAGGCCGGCCCGCCGACAAGGCTGAAACCGGTGAGCGACACAAGCGCGTCGATCTGTACGGCACCGGCCTTGCGAAAATAGCTTTCGATGGCCGGTCGCCCGTCAAGCCCACCGGCAAACGCCGGGATCACCCGCAGCCCCGCCGCCTCCATCCGGCGAATGACCATGTCGTAATGCGCGGTGTCACCGGACAGCACGTAAGAGCGCATCAACAACAGTCCCACGGTGCCTTGGGTTTTTCCAAGTGCGGGCAGATCTCTCTCGCAGGTCGTGATGCGTGTCGGAAGATCGGGATGGTAAAGGCCAGCCTCCGGGTACTCGACTGGCGCTGCGGCCTCAGCCCCCTGCCATTCGGGCCGGTTTGCATATCTGCCCAGCAGATAGCGCACCATCGCCTCGATATTGTCGTCCGATCCGGCAAGCCAGTACTGCATCACAAGGAACCACGACCGCAGGTCCTGCGCCTTGCCGGGAAGGAACCGTAGGATACGCGGCAGGCGGCGCAGCATCTGCATCTTCTTTGCGCCGCTTTCGGTCGAGGGCGCACTCGATCCGCGCAGCCGTTTGACCAGTTTCATCATCGATGAGGCGGGTTTTGCCATGTCGAGCTGTCCCAGCCGCGTCAGCTTGACGATTTCGGCGTCGGCGATGACGCCGATCATGCCATCGACATGATCGCGCCGCGCTTTGAGGTCGGGCAGGATCTGGCGCACATGTTCCTCGAGGAACAACAGGTTGGCCAGGATCATGTCCGCGCTGGCGATGGCGACTTTGGCCTTTTGTAGTGTCTCCGGGTTCTCGCCCCATTCCGCCGCCGCATGGACCGTTACCCGCAGCCCCGGAAAGTCCTGCGCAAGGCGCAGGCTTGCCCGCGTCACGGGCCCCGCCGCGTGGGAATCCAGCGTGATGATCACCACGTTATAGGCCTTGGCCGTGATGTTGAAATCATCGCGCATAATGGGCCTTTGCTTCGTAAAGCGTCTCGACGCTGATTTCGTGCTGGCCCCGGTCATGGGCAAAAGCCTCGGTGTTGCGCCGCGCCTTGCCGCGCACAAAGAACGGGACCTTGCGCAACTCGGTTTCTGCCTCTGCCAGCCAGATGACTGTCCCTGGATCGGCAGCGGCATCAATTGCCGCCTGGATCGGATCAGGTGCCGGTGCTGCTTTGCCGCGCAGCACCGCTGGCTCGCCATGATGGCTCGCGCCCGCGTCATCGTGAAATTCGAAATCGTCGCGGAACATGTGCAACAGATGTTCCTCAAGCCCCATCACCAGCGGATGCACCCATGTGTCGAAAATGACGTTCGCACCCTCCAGCCCCATCTGCGGCGAATAACGGGCGGGGAAGTCCTGCACATGCACCGGTGCCGAGATCACGGTACAGGGTATGCCAAGCCGCTTTCCGATATGCCGCTCCATCTGGGTGCCAAGGATCAGCTCGGGCGCGAGATCCGCAATCGCCGCCTCTACGTCGAGGTAATCGTCGGTGATCAGCGCCGTCAGTCCGAAATCGCTGGCCAAGCGGCGCACGGCGCGGGCCTGTTCGCGGTTGTAACAGCCCATGCCGACAACCTCGAAACCCATCTCGTCCCGCGCGATACGCGCCGCAGTAACCACATGCGTGCCATCGCCAAAGATAAAGACGCGCTTGCCGGTCAGATAGGTGCTGTCCACGCTGGCAGTGTACCAGGGCAGACGCAGCCGTTCCGTGTCCAGACGCGGGGCCAAACCTGACAAATCGGCCACCTCCGCCACGAAATCGCGTGTCGCGCCGACGCCGATCGGCACGATATTGGTAAAGGGCAGGCCAAGCTCGCGCTCCATCCAGCGACAAGCACTCTCGCCGGTTTCCGGGTACATCAGCACGTTGAAATGCGCCGCTCCAAGTCGGGCGATATCGGCGGGCGTCGCGTCCAGCGGGGCGACGACATTCACATCTATGCCCATATCCGACAACAGCCCGGTCAACTCGGTCACGTCATCGCGGTGACGAAACCCAAGCGCGGTCGGCCCGATCAGGTTGCAGCTTACCCGTTCCGTCCGATTCACAGGCCGCGCAAGCGCGCGGGTGATCTGGAAAAACGTCTCATCCGCGCCAAAGTTTTCCTTGCGTTGATAACTCGGCAGGTCCAGCGCGATGACGGGCACCGGCAGGTCCATCGCCTCGGCCATGCCGCCTGGATCGTCCTGGATAAGCTCAGCGGTACAGGATGCGCCCACGATCATTGCCTGCGGGCGGAATCGGTCATAAGCATCCTGGCAGGCGGTCTTGAAAAGCATTGCGGTGTCGGCACCCAGATCGCGCGCCTGAAAGGTCGTGTAGGTGACAGGTGGGCGGTGGTCGCGCCGTTCGATCATCGTGAACAGCAGATCGGCATAGGTGTCGCCCTGCGGCGCGTGCAACACGTAATGAAGCCCCTTCATCGCGGTTGCGACACGCATGGCTCCCACGTGGGGCGGTCCTTCATATGTCCAGACGGTCAGCTTCATTCCGCCGCCACTCGCAACATATCGCGTCGCCGCAGGGGCCGCGCGAAAAGGCCTGCCAGATCACCCGACTGTTCGTAGAAATGAACCGGGGTGAATACCAGTTCGATGGCCCATTTGGTCGTCAGCCCTTCGGCCTCCAGCGGGTTGGCCAGTCCCAACCCGCATACCGTTAGATCTGCCCGCGCAGCACGCGCCCGATCCAATTGTAAATCGACGTCCTGCCCTTCGGATAGAACCGGCCCCTCGGGGATGATCTCAAGATCAGGTTCGACAAGCTGTCGATGGATATAAGGCGCGCCGATTTCCACGGCGCGCATCCCGCATTCCGTGGTCAGAAACCGGGCCAGCGGGATCTCAAGCTGGCTGTCCGGGAAAAAGAACACCGAACGGTCGCGCAGAACCTCTGACGCCCGCGCCACGGCACTGCGCGCCCGGGCGCGCGGCGCCTCAGTGACACGCTCGAATACGGCATCCGACACATCGAATTCATCCGCAATCGCACGTAACCACGCCGTCGTGCCGATCTCGCCAAAGGGGAAGGGCGCCGGGATATGGCGTGCGCCCCGACGCTCAAGTGCGGCGCAGGTTTCGCCCAGAAACGGCTGCGTCATGGCAAAGACGGTTTTCGAACCCACGCCCACCGGATCGTCCGCGCGCATCGACGGCAGTACCGTGACCGGGCCGATCCCAAGCTGGTCCAGTAGGCTCAGCGCCTGATCCTGTACCACGTCGGGCAGCGCGCCCACCATCAGCAACTGCCGGTCATCGATTTCGGGCAGATCCGGCACCATCGCCCCAAGACAGGCATCCTCGCCTTCGGTAAACGTCGTCTCAATACCCGAGCCGGAGAAATTGAGCACGCGCACCTGCGGCGTGTATTTCCTGCTGAGTCTTTCAGCCGCTTTCGACAGATCGAGCTTGATCACTTCCGACGGGCAGGACCCGACAAGAAACAACCGCCTGATGTCAGTACGCCGCGACAAGAGACGCTCGACCTCGCGATCGATCTCTTCCTGCGCATCTGCCATCCCGGCAAGATCGGTTTCTTCGAGCACCGCCGTACCGAAACGCGGTTCGGCAAAAATCATTACCCCCGCGGCGCTTTGCAAAAGATGCGCGCAGGTGCGGGAGCCGACCACAAGAAAGAAGGCGTCCTGCATTTTCCGATGCAGCCAGATGATCGAGGTCAGACCGCAGAAAACCTCGCGCTGGCCCCGCTGGCGCAGCACCGGCATCTCCGCACAACTGAGCGCGCGCCCGGTCATTCCGTCACCCGGTCTTCCAGCCGCGCGATGCGCAGCTTCCAGACGAACTGACCCGCGTTGATCACGTAGGCAAGGTAGGCGACCAGCGCCAGCGCCATCAGCCCTTCGGGGGACAGCGACCCGGCCCAGAGCGCGTAGAGATAGGCGCTGTGCAGGGCGATCACGGCAAATGAAAACACATCTTCCCAAAAGAAGGCCCGCGCGAAAAGGTACTGGCCGAAAACGACCTTTTCCCAGATGGCGCCGGTGATCATGATCAGGAACAGCACGCCGGTTTTCACGACGATGGACAGCGTCGCCAGCGCATATCCTTCGCCGGTCAGCAGATAGCGCAGCACCAGAATGACCGAGATCAGGAACACCGCGAACTGCAGGGGCGCTAGAATGCTCTGAACCAGCGTCCAGCGGGAGGCGTCGCGCCTCTTACGCTGAACTGGCGTATACAGGGGGCCTGGATGTGCATTGTGGCGTCGGGACATATCCGATTCCTCACTTGCTTGTGAGAAAATCTAACGGGCGTGTCGGACAAGTGTCAATCAAAACTTACACATTTAACCTGACACTCGACTACTCGTGGGACCGATTCCTTCTTTCAGAGCCAGTGAATAAAGCAATTTAGACCCATAAGTTTATTTGCACCCCTTGAATCTCCTTACAAATTCCCCGGTCTGTCTAATCTCTTTGACATTTTACAGCCTCTGGATGAAACTTGAGGGGCGTTTGGAGGAAATTTTGGCCCTATCGCCGTGCTCGTCGCCGTGTTGGGCTGGGGAGGCGCGTCAATGCCAATACCTAAGAGGGACAATGGGCTGAAAGGGGTCGCAGCCAAAAACGTCGACGCATTAGCGCGCCGCGTCATATCAGAACTCCGCAACAAACCACCGAAAGAATTCCGCGAAAGAGTCACAGATGCGACCGACTGGCTGGTTCGAACCGCCATGTCCAAAGATATCTTCATTCTGGAAGAAGCGCGAAACGCGCTGCTCTCCCGCGATCTCAGCCCGGCAGACATCATCGATTACTGTATTTCCGATGCAGCCCGCGAGATGGGCCGGCAGTGGGAAGAGGACGAGGCCAGCTTTGCGGCGGTCTCGCTGGGATCCGCCCGGTTGCACGGGCTATGCAAGCTCCTCTCGGCGGACTGGCATCACAGCAGCAATCTCACCCCGATGGCATCTGTTTTGATCGCCGTTTGCGACAGGGAAGACCATCTGATTGGCCCCGTCGTGCTCGCCGACAAGATAAGGCGTTCGGGCTATTCGGTTCATCTGATTGCCCCCGCTTTGCCCGAAAAGATCGTCAGCAAGCTGACGTCAGAGCCTTTCGAAACCGTGCTGATATCGTGCAGCGGGTCCGTCGCATTGGACAATGTGGTGAAAACCGTGCAGGTCATGCGTTCCAGGCTTGCAAAAACACCTCGCATTGTCCTTGGTGGTCCGATCATTCAATGCGAAGAAGACCTTATCGAAAAGACCGGCGTTGATCTGGTGACCAGCGACTATAATATCGCTCTGGCGGCAATCGACTGCGACATAAATGAAAGAGTAATGGACCGTAAATGAATTCTGACCAGCGGAACGTGATGGAAGATTTTTCTATTCCCGGTATCGACAGTGAATACCTGCCCACGGTCCTTGCCTCGGCATCCGACATCGCGCTGGTCGTTTCCCATGATGGTGAGGTCATCTCGGTTCTCAGTGAAGAGCAAAGCAGCCGGTACGGAAATCTCGATCACTGGAAGGGAAGACCGCTGAGCGAATTCCTGACGATCGAGAGCCGGCCGAAACTCCAGTCGGTGCTCGACAGGTTTTCCAAAGGTCATGACAAGTCGATCACGGCCGAGCTCAATCACCGCGACAATGCCACCTGGCAGTTCCCGATCCGCTACAACGTCCACAAGGTAAGCCGCGAAGGCACGCTTTTGATGATCGGTCGCGATCTCCAGCAGGTTGCAGAGGCCCAGCAACAATTGGTTCAGGCCCAGATTTCACTCGAGCGCGGCTACGAGGAACGGCGCGAATTCGATGCCCGCTACCGCATGGTCATGGCCTCCACGCGCGAAGCCTTCGTCTTGGTGAATGTGAACGACGGGCGGGTGCGCGATCTCAACGATGCCGCCGCCAATCTCCTCGGTTCCGGTGTCGAAGAACTGAAAGGGGGGGCTTTCGCACAGGAATTCAAGGATCGCCGCCGAACCGAGTTCACCGAAAGCCTGCTCAGCCTCGCGATGTCCGAACAGCCGGCCGATCTGTCGGTCATGACCCGCGCGAGCCGGCGATTCATCTCCATCGTGCCCAACCTGTTCCGCGCCGCGGGCGAGCGTTACCTTCTGTGTAGGCTTGATGCCGAAGATACGGAGCACCTCGTCGATGACCGGCTCAGCCTGAACCTCAACGCCCTGTTCCGTGACGGCAAGGACGCCATCGTCTTCACGGATACCAAGGGCGTGATCGAATCCGCGAACGAAGCCTTTGTCGACATGATCGATTTCGGCAATGCTTCCGACGTCAAGGGCCGCAGCATCGCCGACTACCTGTCGCGCGGACAGATCGACATGACGATCCTGCTTGAGAACGCCGCGCGTTCAGGCCACATGCGTGTCTACTCCACCCGTCTCAAGAACGAACTCGGCGGCTGGACAGCTGTTGAGATCTCGGTCTCCTATCTGAACCTGCGGGCGCGACCCTCGCTGGCTTTCCTCGTGCGCGACGCCAGCCGTGTGGAAGCCATGCGCACCACGCTCAACCCCCAGTCCGAAGAAGCGGTGCATCAGAACGTGGTCGAACTGGTTGGCTCGGCCAAGCTCAAGGACATCGTGGCTGAAACCAACGATGTCGTCGAAAAGCTTTGCATCGAAACCGCCATCGAACTGACCCGCAACAACCGCGCCGCCGCCGCAGAAATGCTCGGCCTTTCGCGCCAGAGCCTTTATGTAAAGCTGCGTAAGTACGGGCTGCACGACAGCGAATCCGAAAGCTGACCCCCGGTCGCAGCGCCGGCCATCCTTTTCCTTGCAACGACTCAGCATGTAAATCAAGATAGACACATGAGTGTCATCTTGGATTCACATCCTCGGTCTCTTCCCGAGCCCGCCGCGGCGCTGCAGCTGATCAAGCCGATCACGTGGTTTCCGCCGATGTGGGCCTATCTGTGCGGGGTCGTGTCCTCCGGAGAAACACCCCAAGGCCGCTGGACGCTGGTAGTGCTCGGCATCGTGCTCGCCGGCCCCGTTGTTTGCGGCATGAGCCAGGCCGCGAATGATTGGTGCGACCGGTTCGTCGATGCGATCAACGAACCCGACCGCCCCATTCCCTCGGGCCGCATACCGGGGCGCTGGGGTCTGTGGATCGCGCTGGCGATGACCGTGCTGTCGCTTCTGCTTGCCATTCCCCTCGGCCCCTGGGGTTTCGCCGCGACTGTCCTCGCGGTTCTGGCGGCCTGGGCCTATTCGGCAGAACCGATCCGGGTCAAACGCTCGGGCCTCTGGGGTCCGGGGCTTGTGGGCCTATGTTACGAAGGCCTGCCGTGGTTTACCGGCGCGGCGGTCCTGTCCGCAGGCTTGCCGGAAACGCCGGTGATCCTGATGGCGCTGCTCTATGCAATAGGCGCGCATGGCATCATGACGCTCAACGATTTCAAGGCGCTTGAGGGCGACAGCCGCATGGGCGTCAACTCGCTTCCGGTCACCATGGGTCCGGAGCGCGCTGCCCATCTGGCCTGCTGGGTGATGGTGCTGCCGCAGGTTCTGGTCATCGCGCTCTTGTTTACGTGGGACAGGCCGCTGCACGCCGCTGCCATTCTCGCTGTGCTGATCGGCCAGCTTGCGGCGATGCGCGTGCTTCTGCGCGACCCGCGCGCCAGGGCGCCTTGGTACAATGGGGTCGGCGTGACGCTTTACGTCTCAGGCATGCTGGTCACCGCCTTTGCCATCCGAACGCTCGAGGTATTGCCATGACACTCAGTTGGTTTTCCATCATCCGCCTTGGTCTGGTCCAGATGTGTCTCGGTGCCATAGTCGTGCTGACAACCTCGACTCTGAACCGGCTCATGGTCGTGGAACTCGCTCTGCCCGCCGTGCTGCCCGGCCTGTTGGTGGCGCTGCATTACGGCATTCAGATCACCCGGCCTCAATGGGGTTATCATTCCGACACCGGCGGTCGCCGCACGGCATGGATCATTGGCGGCATGGTCGCCCTTGCGCTTGGCGGTTTCGGGGCAGCTCTCGGAGTTGTTCTCTTTGCAAGCAGCTATGCCGCCGGTCTCGCGCTCTCCGTTGTTTCCTATGCGCTGATCGGCCTTGGCGTGGGGGCCTCCGGCACCTCGCTTCTGGCGCTGCTCGCGACCGCCACAAAGCCCGAACGCCGCGCCGCCGCCGCCACGATCACGTGGCTGATGATGATCGCTGGCATTGCCGTGACGGCGGCCGCCGTCGGGGCGTTTCTTCATCCCTACAGTCCGGGCTTGCTGCTCCGGATCGTGGCCATCGTCACCTTGGGCGCGGTGGCGCTGACCACTGTCGCTGTCTGGCGTGTCGAACACGACCTGATCCGCCAGCCGCAGCCCGAACCGGTGCCCTTTCTTATCGCACTGCGCGAGATCTGGGCCGAACCAGAGGCCCGCCATTTCACCATCTTCGTTTTCCTCTCGATGGTCGCCTATTTCATGCAGGAGCTGATCCTGGAACCCTACGCAGGTCTGGTCTTTGCCTATACGCCCGGCCAGTCGACGCAACTCTCGGGCGCGCAGAATGGCGGGGTCTTCCTTGGCATGTTGACGGTCGGAATCGCGGTGACCGGGTTGCGGATCGGATCGCTGCGCGGCTGGGTCGTCGCGGGCTGTATCGGCTCTGCCGCCAGCCTCGTCGTCATCACCTTTCTCGGCCAAGTCGGGCCGGGCGCACCGCTGGTGCCCGCCGTCGTTACGCTTGGTTTCTTCAACGGCATGTTCGCGGTCGCCGCCATCGGTGCGATGATGGCTCTGGCGGGGCGCGGACGGGAAACGCGTGAAGGCACGCGGATGGGGCTTTGGGGTGGGGCGCAGGCCATCGCCGCCGGTTTTGGCGGTCTCGCCGGGGCTGCCACCGTGGACATCCTGCGCCGCACCACCCTTGGCGACGCGGAATCCTTCGGGCTCGTCTTTGTCGGCGAAGCCCTTCTGTTCACGGCCGCCGCGCTTTTGGCGGCCCAGATCATGAAACCTCACCCCGGCGCAGCCGGCCTGATACCGGGAGAATAGCCATGTATGATGTCGTCGTGATCGGCGGGGGGCCAAGCGGTGCCACCGCCGCCGAGGATCTGGCCCGTTCGGGCCACAAGGTCGCGATGCTCGACCGCGCCGGACGCATCAAGCCCTGCGGCGGCGCGATCCCGCCGCGCCTGATCGCCGATTTCGCCATTCCCGAGGATCAGCTCGTGGCGCATATCACCATGGCGCGGATGATCTCGCCCACCCAGCGCAGCGTCGACATGGCCATTGAAAACGGCTTTATCGGCATGGTGGACCGCGAGCATTTCGACGAATTCCTGCGCCACCGCGCGGAAGGGGCCGGGGCGACGCGGCTCACCGGCACCTTCGTCAAGGTCGACCGTAACGGGCCGAACCCAAGCGTAGTCTATCGCGAAAAGGCAAGCGGTGAACTGCGCAGCATTCCCACCCGCCTGATCATCGGTGCGGATGGCGCGCGGTCTGCCGTGGCCCGTGCCGAGGTGCCCGGTGGCAGCACTATCCCCTACGTCATCGCCTATCACGAGATCATCGAGGCGCCGCAAACCGGCGCAGGTTACGATCCGGTCCGCTGCGACGTGGTCTACGACGGCGACATCTCGCCCGACTTCTACGGCTGGGTGTTTCCACATGGCAAGCAGGCTAGCGTCGGCATGGGCACGGGTCTCTCGGGCTTCGACCTCAAAGCCGCAACAGCCGCCCTGCGCAAAGCCTCCGGTCTCAGCGAATGCCGCACGATCCGCCGCGAAGGTGCGCCGATTCCGCTCAGACTGCTCGACCGCTGGGACAACGGCAAGGATACTGTCTTGGCAGGCGACGCGGCGGGCGTTGTCGCCCCCAGCTCCGGCGAAGGGATTTACTATGCGATGTTCGGGGGGCGCGTCGCGGCCAGCGCCGCCGCCGCCTGCCTGACGACCGGGCGGGCCAGCGATCTGAAACTCGCTCGGCGACTGTTCATGCGCGAACACAAGACGGTGTTCCGTGTACTGGCCTCGATGCAGGATGCCTATTACCGCTCGAACGACCGGCGCGAGCGTTTCGTCTCACTTTGTCACGACGTGGATGTGCAGCGCCTGACATTCGAGGCCTATATGAACAAGGCCATCGTCCGGTCCCGCCCCATGGCGCATATTCGGATCGGGCTCAAGAACCTTGCGCATCTGACAGGCATCGTCAGACCCGACTACGTCTGAGCGCCGAATTTCCCGTTTCTAAAAAACCGTTCCGGGCCGCAGCCCGCCTGTGCGCGGTAGTAACAGCCTGAGTTATGCTCATGTCGAAGGGCAGTTGCCGATGGCTTATTGGTGGGTTTGACCCCGTTAAAAAACGTGGCACATGGGCTGTTGCGCACTTGAGAGTGGTGACGGCGCGATAGCGGCAATCCCGGTTAGGAAGATGACGAACTTGCATGGCCCACGCCCTTCGTTCTGAACGTAGGAGATGTGATGCCCAGACCTACGACGGCGACCACCCGGACCTGAAGATGGTCAATCCCAATGCGGCCGCCATCGACATCGGATCCACGATGCACATGGCTACGGTCAATCCTTCCACCTATGACATGCCGGTGCGCACCTTCGGCACCTTTACCCAAGACCTGCACGCCTTGGCGGATTGGTTCCTCGACTGCGGCTTCACCAGCGTGGCGATGGAGTCGACGGGCGTCTACTGGATCCCGGCTTTCGAGATCCTCGAGGTGATTCTGGTGAACGCCCGTTACGCCAAGAACGTGCCCGGCCGCAAAACCGATGTCAGCGATGCGGGGTGGCTGCGGCAGTTGCATTCCTACGGCCTGCTGCGCGGCAGCTTCCGCCCCGACGCGGAGATCGCGACGTTGCGTGTCTACATGCGCCAGCCCGAGCGACTGACCGAGTATGCCGCGCCCATATCCAGCACATGCAAAAGGCCTTGATGGAGATGAACCTCCAACTCCATCATGTGGTCTCCGACATCACCGGGGCGACCGGCATGAAGATCATCCGCGCTGCGCTTATCGGCAATGACCGTGCCGAGCACGTCTTCGCTCTGGCCCAGTCAGTCGACCTTTACGACTTCTACAAGGCGAAGATCGCGGACTGCGACCACAGGCTGAAAGAGGCCGTCACCGCCCTGTCTGTCAAAGGCGGGGAAGACCCCCGCCGCAACCGAAGGTCCGGATCAAAGGTCGGCAGGTCAATGCACTGGCCTTTGACGTGCGGGCAGCGCTCTACGGGGTGTTGGGAACTGACCTCACCCAGATCCACGGCCTCGGCCCTTCGTTGGCGCTGAAGCTGGTGGCCGAGTGCGGAACGGATCTGCACGCCTGGAAGACGGCCAAGCACTTCACGTCCTGGCCCTGCCTGGCGCCAACATATCGGGCGGCAAGCTCCTGTCCTCGAAGACGCGGCGCAGCTCGAGCCGGGCGGCGGCCCTGTTGCGTTTGGCTGCTACAACAATCGGACGGAGTGACACCGCCCTGGGTGCCTTCTATCGCCGTCTCTCGGCGCGGATCGGCAAGCAGAAGGCGGTGACGGCGACCGCCTGCAAGATCGCCGTCCTGTTCTACAACGCCATCCGGCACGGTATGACCTATCAGGATCAAGGCGCGGCAGCATACGACGAGAGGCACCGCCAGCGCGTCCTCGCGAACCTCCAGCGGCGCGCCAAGACCCTGGGCTACGCCTTGGCGCCCGTTTCGCCTGAACCGGCTGTTTCTTAGGAAGAACGCGGCGCAGCGCCCGCGTGCCTCAGGACACGGCGTTCAGCACCACCACCTGTCCCGAGGGCCGGAACGCTCCGCGCACCGTTTGCGCAATATCCGCCGCCGTCATACCGGCATCGGCATACATCTCCGCAGGTGAGGCCTGGGCGATGAACCGGTCGGGCAGGGTGATCGTGCGCACGGCGAGGCCCCGATCAAAGACACCCCTTGCGGCAAGCTCATGCAGCACCATCGCACCGAACCCGCCGCGCGCGCCCTGTTCAAGGGTGATCAGCGCGCGGTGAGTCTCTGCCAGTTCAAGCAGCAGTTCGATGTCCAGCGGCTTGGCAAAGCGCGCATCCGCAACGGTTACGCCGATGCCTTCAGTTTCCAGCATATCCGCCGCGGCAAGCGCTTCGCTAAGATGCGCCCCAAGCGACAGGATCGCCACGTCCTCGCCCCGGCGGATCACCCGCCCCTTGCCGATCTTGAGCGGCTGGCCCCGGTCGGGCAGCGTCACACCAACCCCGTTGCCGCGCGGAAAGCGAAAGGCGATGGGTCCGCTGTCAAAGGCGGCGGCGGTTTCCACCATGTTCATCAACTCGGCCTCGTCTGCGGCGGCCATCACCGTGAACCCCGGCAGGTTGCTCAGATAGGCAAGGTCGAACGCCCCCGCATGAGTCGCACCGTCAGCCCCCACCAGCCCCGCGCGGTCAATCGCGAACCGCACCGGCAGCCGTTGCAAGGCCACGTCATGGACCACCTGATCATAGCCGCGCTGAAGGAAAGTCGAATAGATCGCACAGAACGGCCGCAGCCCGCTCGCCGCCATCCCGGCGGCAAAGGTCACCCCGTGCTGCTCGGCAATACCGACGTCGAACACCCGTGCCGGAAAGCGCTCGGCCATGATATTGACCCCGGTCCCCGATGGCATCGCGGCGGTCACCGCCACGACACGCGGGTCGCGCGCGGCCAGATCGCACAGGCTCCGGCCAAAGACGCTGGTATAGCTAGGCGCACTCGCCTTCGATTTCTTCTGCGCCCCGGTGCCGATATCGAAGGACGCGACGCCATGATACTTGTCGACACTGCTCTCGGCGGGCGCATAGCCCTTGCCCTTGACCGTGCAGCAATGGATCAGAACCGGCCCCATCGCCCGTGTCCGCGTGGCGCGCAGCACCGGCAAAAGCTGTGCCATGTCATGCCCGTCGATCGGTCCGATGTACTCGAACCCAAGCTCTTCGAATAGCGCCCCGGTGCCGGGCATACCGGTGACAAGCTGACGGGCACGCCGCGCCCCGTCCCGCAATGGCGCGGGCAGCGCGGACTCGAAACCTTCGGCCAGCGACTTGATCCGGGCCAGCGGTTCCTGTGCATATAGACCCGAGAGATAATTCGACATGGCCCCGACCGGCGGCGCGATGCTCATCTCATTGTCGTTCAGGATCACGAAAAGCCGACGACCCTCGGCCCCGGCATTGTTCAGCGCCTCATAGGCCATGCCGGCACTGATCGCGCCGTCGCCGATCACCGCGATGGCGTCTCCTGTCGGCTGACCCATGTCGCGGCCCACAGTGAATCCCAACGCCGCACTGATCGAAGTCGACGAATGCGCCGCGCCAAACGGGTCATAGACGCTCTCGTCGCGCTTGGTGAACCCGCTCAGCCCGTCCTTTTTGCGCAGCGTCCGCATACGGTCGCGCCGCCCCGTCAGCACCTTGTGTGGATAACACTGATGCCCGACATCCCAGATTAGCTTGTCCATCGGCGTGTTGAACACCGCGTGGATCGCGACGGTCAGTTCGACCACCCCAAGCGAGGAACCAAGATGCCCGCCGGTTTCGGATACTGACGCGATGACTTCGGCGCGCAACTCGTCAGCAAGGCGACCAAGTTCCGCATCGCTCAGACGTTTCAGGTCCGCCGGTCCGGCGATGCCATCAAGAAGAGAAGAATGAGGTCGGGACATGAGTAAATGCCTCCTGTGCGCTTCGTCGGTGATGCATGGGCGCCGTAGCCGAAAGGGAATGATCGGTACGGCGCCCGCCCCTGTCGCCAACAGGGCGTTACGGAAACCGGGGAGGAATCCGCGCCCGGACCCGAGAAGCAATGAGCCCGTGCCTAGCTTGAAGAGGGGCGGCGCGAAACCGTCCGCCGGTCTTCTATTCGTAGACCGGTTCCCCGCTTGTCGCGAGTTCCGGGTAGTTCTCGATCACGTTCAACCCCTGCATCGGTTGCTGATAGCCCTTGTGGCAGGTGTTGCAGGCCGCCTTGGGCGCGTCGCCATGCAGTGGGCCAAGCCGTTCCGGCGGGTAGACATCCTGAAGCGGCATGAGATATTCGATGTTCAATTCCTGAACCAACGCAATTCCCAGCGTGGCGGTTGCCCATTGCGGAGTGATCTGCGCCGTGTCGTAGAACGCGCGCGAATTGTGACAGAAGGTACAGTTCACACCCAGCGAGTTCGAAAAGTAGTTCATCAGCGAAAACGTCCGCTCTGCGTTCTGGATTCCCGGGTAATCGTCTTGGCCCGGAATGCCCGCGACGCGGCTTTCCAGATCGTGCACCTTGATGTTGCCATACTCGGCCAGATAGGTCTCGAGCGCATCCGAGGGCAGCGAGGTGTACTGGCTGACCGGCGTCACGTAGTTCTGGTTGGCCGACCATCCCGCCATGTTCGTCACGGTCGGTGTCGACTGGAACCAGATGCCGCTGGGCACATTCTGCCCCCGGTGGCAGGTGTAACAGTTGACGCCGACAACTTTGTTGGCATTCACATGCCCATCCCAGTTTTCGTTGATGTTCTGCGTCATCTGTATCATCCGGCGGGACACGATCTTGGTGTAAAGATTGTCCTCCGAATAGGTCTCAAGGTCGCCATCGCCGTGACAATAGGCGCAACCCTGATCGGGAGAGACCCACATGGTGATCGCCAGCATCAGGCGGTTGAAATTGTCCTCGGTCAGCGCGCCCAGCACCTGGACGTTCTGATAGACATCGCCCGCCAGCGCCTCGCCGCCCTCGGGCGGGTAGGGGCTGTCTGAATAATAGTCATCGATGGTCGGATCGGGCGTGGCCAGATCGGCGACGAACTCCGGCACCGACATGCCGGTGCCGCGCGGACCGGTCTGCAGGCTCTTGGTGGCAAAGGGCTGACCCCAGGCCACCAGCATGGTCGCGACGAAAACGCCGCCGCCGACCACGCCGACCAGAATGGCCGGCCGGTAGACGTCGACTGGATGGCTCTTGTTCCATTCGGTGAACCAACTGAACATGTCAATTTCCCTCCCCGATAAAGCCCTCGTAGGTGCCATAGGCTTCGTAGCCGTAGGAGCCGTCGTACATCGGTGCGAAATTGTGCTCCTGTGCCCAGATGAACCAGTTGTCGACAACCGTGCCGGTCAGCAGGATGCCGATCCCGCCGGTAATCGGCGTCAGGACGGCGAACCACCACGCCCAGCGGTGAATGCCCTCCATCGTGGCGTTGAACCCCATGGTCCAGCGCCAGAACAGCGCAGCCCGCTCCGATGCCGTGCCCCGGTCGAATATCTGTTCCAGCTCGCGGTCGCCGCCAAAACGCGTCACCGCAAGGATCGTCGCGCCGTGCATCGCGAAAAGCAGAACCGAGCCGTAAAGGAAGACGATGGAAAGGCAGTGGAACGGGTTGTAGTAAAGGTTGCCGTAGCGGATCGAGAATGCCGCCGTCCAGTCGAGATGCGGAAAGATCCCGTAGGGCACCGCTTCGGACCATGACCCCATCAGGATCGGCCGGAACAGCCCCAGCACAAGGAACAGCCAGATCGCGCTGGCAAAGGCCCATGCAACGTGTTTGCCCATCTTATGCTCCTGCGCCAGCAGGTAGGATCGCAGCCACCACGTGCAGACCGCGACCAGCAGGAAGAAGCTTGAAATGATGTACCAGCCCCCGTCGTTCAGCGGCGGGATCTTCAGCCCGTATTCCGGACTCGGCGGTTCAAGCGCCAGCCAGAACAGCTGACGCAGCATTTCCGAGATCGACCAGTCTACCTGGCTCAGCATGTTGAGACCGACGATAAAGAACCACAGCCCGCCGGCCCCCAGTGAAATCATCCCGGTCCAGCCAAGATAGATCGGCCCCAGCTGCGCATTCCCGAACCAGCCGAACAGCTTCGAAAAGCCGGGCCTGCCGATGCGTTCTTCCATCATGCGGCCGTTGTCGTTCATGCCCCATTCCGGTTGGCCCTGAACCTGAACCTGCGTGAATATGTTCTGATAATCAGCCATGATTACATCCCCACCTGAGACGGCCAGATCGGCAGTTCGAGCCACCAGTTCCACCACTCGGGCCAGCCCTTGGTCCAGACCGGGCCGCTGATGATGATACAGACGGCCGAGAAGAAGACCGCGTTGATCGCCAGCAGAAAGCCAAGCCGGTGAATTCCCAGCGTGCCGATCGAATAGCCGATGAAATCGCGAAAAAAGGTATCTTCATGATCCGGCGTCTTCGCGGTCTCGCCCTTTTCCGGGTTCGCGGCCGACAGGATCAGCCCGCCATGCAGCGACAGCGCAAGGCAGGTGGTAAAGAACAGGGTCACCGCCAGCATATGGGCGGGATTGTAATGGAAATGCAGATAGGCGTAGCCGGTGTTCGACACCCAGTCGAGATGCGCGAAAATCCCGTAGGGAAATCCATGTCCCCAGGCGCCCATCAGCAGCGGGCGGAAAATCACCAGCGTCACATAGGCAAGGATCGCGAAAGCGAAGGCAAAGGGCACGTGATACCCAATGCCAAGCTTGCGGCAGATTTCCACCTCGCGCAGGGCCCAGCTTATAAAGGCGCCGGTCGCGCAGAAGGTGATGATCTGCCAGAGCCCTCCCTCCATCAGCGGCGCCATGCCAAGCCCGTAGGACAGGTCAGGCGGCGCGATGTTGATCAGCCATGGATTGAAAGTGCCCTGATGCGCGGCCCCCCAGAATATCAGGATCGTGCCGAGCAGGGCGAAGAACGCCGTGGTGACACCGAAAAAGCCCACGAAAAACGGACCCACCCAGAAATCGAACAGATCTCCGCCGATCAGTGTGCCGCCGCGGACGCGGTATTTTCTCTCGAAACTCAGCAGTGCCATTTTGATCGCCTCCGCACTGGGCGGCCGGTCCGGTCGGACGCCAGCCGTCATGGGTGTCCCTATGCGGCTGCGGCCGGGCGTCCCGCCCGCAGCCTTGTTGTTTCTCCGCACGAACGAGAAGTCGTGCGGCGCGCGATCACATGCCTTGTTCTGCTGCGGCGGTTTCAAACCAGTTGAGACCGTTGCTCAGCACCACAAGGTGGATCATCACTGCGAGCAGAAAGAGGAAGACGCCCTGTGCAACAAACACGCGGCGCGGATCGAAAATCAGCCAAATCTTGTAGAATTTTGCCATGTGTCAATCCTCCTCAGAACCATGGAGCCCAAATGTATGTCGCGATATGCGCGACCACTGCGATCGCCACGAACAGCCAGAGGCCGCTCATGTAGACCGAATGCAGCTCCTGGGCCTGCTCGTCGGTAAGACCTGTAAAGGACAGGTCGGTTCTATCAGCCATGAACGATCCTCCGGAAAGTTACGCTGACACCGCAAACCCTGCGGCGGGGTCCCTTTGGGGCAGAGATCTGCCCCGCCGGATCTGGCCGCCCTTTCGGGCGTACAGCTCGTGGCCCGGCCGTCAGGCCGAGAAAATGACTGGCGTGATGCGGTCCGCTTCAAGCCAGGCGCGCGCCAGAGGGCCGCGCAGATTCAGGGTGCGCTGTCGCTTGATGCAAAGCATCCATTCGACGGTCGAAAAGGGCAGCGCGAGCAGAAAGATAAGGGTGAAATACAACCTGTATTCAAAGCGCTCCGCCCGCTGCGCCCGGAAATGCGGGTCGCGGGAAACATTGCTGTTCATCGTCATCCGAGGTCTCCTCCTCTTCTCGGTCGTCCGGGTCCGGCGCCGTCCGGCGCCAGCGCCCTGATCGTTTCGATCACGACACGTTCATCGCCCCGGTTCAGCGCGGCGTTTTCCGCGGCATCACGCAGGGATTTCGCAGCTGAAATACGGGTCAGCACCGGGTGGCTGGCCACGATCCGGTCCAGCTCGGCCTGCGCATCCGCATCCCAAGGGAAATCGCGGCGCAGGGGCGTCGGCGTGGCTTCGGTCGCATCCATCGCGCTCGCCAGCGGCAGGATATGGAACAGCGCATCGAAAAGCCCGTTGCACAGTTCCTGCACCAGATTGGTGGCCCCGGCATATCCCATGAAAGGTGTCCCCGTCGCCCGGCGGATCACCGCGCCGGGAAAGCTGGCGGGAATAAAGGCCGGGCTCGGCCCGTGCCCGCTTTTCAACTCGGAAAGGTACATCTTCTCGTTGACGCTCCCGAACAGGACCAGCGGCCGTTTCGCGGCGATCATCGCCCTTATCCGCTCACTGTCGGTCTTGCGTCCGGCCATTCGCGCCTCGGCAAATGCACAGGGCAATCCCAGGTCATCCTCGAGAAAGAGCCGGATGCCCCGCGTATAGGTCTCGTTGGCCACGATCCCGAAGGAGGCGGTGGCAAAGAAATCCTGCGTGACCGAACGCCAGAGATCCCAGACCGGCTTGATGGTCGAATGTTTCTCGCGGGTGATGAAGGGCTCCGGGTCCAGCCCCAGCAATGCGCCAAGGCGGCGTAGAAAACGCGTGGTTGACTCGACGCCGATCGGCGCCTGCAGATAGGGCTTGCCCAGCACTTCGGCCAGCCCGCGCCCGAATTCGCGATAGAGGCAGATGTTCACCTCGGCGTTCACAAGGTTGCGCATCTCGGCCAGATGAGCGCCAAGCGGCATTACCATGTTGACCTCGGCCCCGATCCCTTCCACCAGCCGCCGGATCTCGTGCAGATCCGAGGGCATGTTGAACGTGCCATACATCGGCCCGAGTATGTTCACACGTGGAGGCGCATCCTCGGCACGTTTCTTCTCCGGCGGCATCCGTCCCTTGGTCATGCCGAACTCGGTAAAGATCCAGGTCATCGCGCGGTCCGCGGCCTGCCACTGGTCCTCGTCGATGGTGCGCGGCAGAAAGCGCTGGATATTGGTGCCCTGCGGTGTCACCCCGCCGCCGATCATCTCGGCAATCGAACCCGTCACCACCACCGCCGGAAGCGCCGGATCGAGCGTCTCCCAGGCCCGCTTCATGGACTCCTCGGTCCCAGATCCCATTTCGCCTTCCCCGAGACCGGTCACCACGATCGGCAATTCATGGGGGGGCAAGGCGTCCGTGTAATGCAGCACGCTCGTCACCGGCAGGTTCTCGCAACCCACCGGCCCGTCAATCACGACCTGCAACCCTTTCACCGCGCAAAACGCGTAGATCGCGCCCCAATAGCCGCCCGCCCGGTCATGGTCCTGGATCAGCATGGGACCGCCTCCCCTGTCTTCTTTGGGTCGGAAATATCCCGGGGGAGTCCGCAGGACGGGGGCAGCGCCCCCTGGCACCTCTGTCCATCAAATGCTGCGCTGCGGCGGTGTACAGATGGTGT
Source organism: Paracoccaceae bacterium (assembly GCA_018223035.1). Lineage (GTDB taxonomy): Bacteria > Pseudomonadota > Alphaproteobacteria > Rhodobacterales > Rhodobacteraceae > Heliomarina. Next base: position 123,990 of record JAAEZD010000006.1, on the reverse strand, counting down.
ACGGATCGTGCACGGATAACACCCTCCGTTTTCAGCTCTCCCGATCCCTGTCGCTTCACCCCGCCGCATCAGATCATCTCCTGTGCCTTGGCGGCGCGCGCCAGCTTGTCGAGCTTCTTCTGATGCTGCGCCCGGAAATCGGGGCGCAGGTTCGGCGCGCCTTCCCAGATCCCGGCGGTATCCTCTTCGCCGACCCCTTCGAAAAACGCGCGCATCCGGTCCATCCGGCCCTTGTTGGCGATGGCTGCGTTGATGACTTCGGCCAGCGATCCCGCACCGGCGGGTCCCATCAGCGGCCGCGAGGAAATCAGGTTGGTGAAGTAAAGCGCCGGAATACCGAGCTGTTTCGCTTTTTGTACGACAGGCGTCGTACCAATCGCCAGATCCGGGCCGATCGCTTCCATCGCGGCACAATCCTGCTCCAGCGAGGCTCGGAACGTCACCTTGACACCCCGGTCGGCCAGCCATGCTGCATCCGCCGCGTTCCACGGTGTCTTGGGGCAGGCGGTCCCGACATAGGGAACATCCGCCCCGCTTTCGATCAACAGGCGCGCGACCAGCAATTCGCTGCCCTCGTACCCCGAGAGCGTGATGACTCCGTCGACCCTCGCCTGCGCCAACGCCGCCTTGATCGCGGGGAGAAAGGCATTCTGGGCAGCGGCGATCTTATCCGCAGCGATAGCAAAGGTTTCACCAATGGCCGCCAGCCACTCAGCGGTGCCTTCCAGACCCACCGGGGCACTGCCGACGACAGGCCGACCGGCCCGCTCGAACACCCGAACCGCAGACGTATAGAACGGATGCACCGCCGCCACCGCGCCGCAATCCAGCGCGGCATAAAGCTCGCGCCACTCGCGACAGGGCACCACCGGTCCGGCGGCCAATCCCATTGGCGCCAGCATCGCACCAATCATGATCGAATCGGCCGGAAACATCTCGCCCAAAAGGGCAACACTCGGGCGATCATCTCGCCCGGTTAACGGCGCGGCGACCGGGCCGGCAGCGATTTCGCGGGCCGCATAATCCAGCATGGCACCGGCCAGTACGTCCTTGGCCTCGGCATGGGTCGGAATGCCAAATCCCGGCACATCGATGCCGACGATACGCACCCCGTTGATTTCCTTCGGCAAAAGCCGCAGCGGCACGCCGCTTGCCGTCGGCACGCAAAGGTTCGTCACGACGATGGCGTCATAGCGGTCCGGATCGGCCAGCTCATGCACGCTTTCGCGGATATCTTCGAACAGCTTGCCGGTGACCAGCGTTTCCGAATTGAACGGTACATAGCCAACCGAGCGCCGCGCGCCGTAGAAATGCGAAACAAAAGTCAGCCCGTAAACGCAGCAGGCCGATCCGCTCAGAACCGTCGCTACGCGCTTCATGCGCAGCCCGACACGCAGGCTGCCGAATGCCGGGCACATGGATTGCGGTTTGTCATGGGGGCCCTTGGGATAATCCGCTGCGAATTGATCCAGCAACGCGGAGTGCCCGGCCTGTCGCGCGGCATCCTCAAGCGCGCCACCTCCGTGACAGCCGCCGGTGTCACTCAGGGCTTCGGGCTGGCTTGCGCTGTCATATGTCCGGTCATTGCTCATTCAGGCCTCGTCATAAATCACTTCGAGGGACGGCTTCGCAGCCGCATATTTGCCGCGCATATCGGTGTCCGTTGCCGGTTCCAGCACGATGTCGCCGCCGGTGTCCTTGCTGTCGAACAGCGCCAGCAGCCCGTCCTGATCGAGCGGTGCAGGGCGGATCGGTGGCGCCTCGGAGACATTCATACCCAGTTCGGCAAACAGGGTGCCCCACGGGCTTTTCCCGGTGCCGACGATCTGGTAATTCGCTGATTTCTTGCGCAAATCGTCATCCTGCGGGATCGAGGCGAGCACCGGGATGTTGACCGCAGTCGCGAAGGCCTGTGCTTCTCCCGATCCGTCATCCTTGTTGATGACCAGCCCGGCAACGCCGACATTGCCACCCAGCTTGCGGAAATATTCAACCGCCGAGCAGACGTTGTTCGCCACGTAGAGGCTTTGTAAATCGTTCGATCCTACAAGTATCACCTTCTGCGCCATGTCCCGCGCAATGGGCAGGCCGAAACCGCCGCAGACCACATCGCCCAGAAAGTCGAGGAGGACAAAGTCGAAATCCCAGTCGTGAAAGCCGAGCTTTTCAAGCAGCTCAAACCCGTGGATGATCCCACGCCCACCGCAGCCTCGGCCGACTTCCGGACCGCCAAGCTCCATGGCAAAAACGCCGCCGCGTTTGAAACAGACATCGCCGATCTTCACCTCTTCGCCCGCCAGCTTCTTGCGGGTCGAAGTTTCGATGATCGTCGGGCATGCTTTTCCCCCGAAGAGGAGCGAGGTGGTATCCGATTTCGGATCGCAACCGATCAGCAGGACCCGTTTGCCCTGCTCGGCCATCATGTGGCTGAGGTTCGCTAGTGTGAATGACTTGCCGATGCCGCCCTTTCCATAAATCGCGATGATCTGCGTTTTGCTTTTCGGCGCTTCCGAGGCAATGACATCGGCCAGATCCTCATGCGCTTCGTCACGCAGACGCTTGTCGAAATCCTTGAGGTTCGGCACGTCGTCTTTCATGATACGTCCTTCCAGTTGAGGATCATTTTGAGGCAGGATGGGTCTTCGAAGGCTTGTCGGTAGGCCGCCCCCGCATCTTTCGCCGGGCTTTCATGAGTAATCAGGCCAGACATCGACAGCGTCCCGGAATCGATCAGCGCGCGTGTCGCGGTCATGTCGTCGCGGGTCCATTCCGCTGCAATGCGGAACCGGGCCTCCTTCATGAAGGCGGGCGGAAAGGCAAAGCTGATGGGCGCGGCGTAGAACCCCGCGAGAACGATTTCGCCGCCTCGCTGGATGCGCCCCACGAGGTCGTTCAAAATCGCCCCGTTGCCGGAGGCGTCACAAACGGCATGGTAATCGCGCCGGGCGTCCGCCTCGGGCGCAATGACTTGATAGCCTTCGGCACCTGACCGACGGATCGGGTCGATTTCCCAGACAGTGGGGGCGGGTGCACCGGCGGCAATAGTCAGCCGTGCCAGCAGGCGTCCCAGAACCCCGTGGCCGACGATTAGATCTGGCACTGAATTTTTTAACCCGGCTATCGCATGACGCGCGGTCGCAGCCAACGCAAGAAGCGCGCTTTGGGGCCCAAGTGCTGCGTCGACGCGCGTGATCCGTTCGGCAGGGGTAACAATGCGCCGGGCCGATCCGCCGAACAGGCCAAAGGCGCCTTCGTAGCAATTGGCGCCAGGAACGAACACGTGATCGCCGGGCCGGAAACCGGTTTCGGGGCGTGCCTCGACCACTTCGCCTGCGGCCTCGTACCCGGGCACAAGCGGAAATCCCATGCCGGGAAAAGGAGGCATGTCACCGGTCCAGAAGAGTTTCTCGGTCCCCGTCGAAATGCCGCTGTGAGAGATTTCAACGACCACGTCGCCGTCGCTCGGCTCACGCAGGCCAATCGTTTCTAGACCGAGATGTCGCGGGCTTTGAAGGACGATGGCGGCGGTCTGCAACGGATGGTCCCCTTCCGATGGGCGGTCCCGTCAAAAGGGACTCGGTATAGTGTTTATGTCAGCCTATCATTACATATATAACTGTCAACTAAAACTGACATAGTGTTGTAATAGCGGCTGAACCTATTTGAACCCGGTCACGACCGAAGCGACGTAGCTTCGGTGCGTCGCCGGATTGCGCAGGCCACGGAAACCGACTGCCGCGCAAAGCGTCATGATCTCATCGGCCGACCGGGTCCGGCCGGTTCCCATTGCTTTGGTATAGAACGCAAAATAGACGTCTGTCGCCGGGTCCGGTCGGGTAGCGCCAGACATCGGTTCGGCGATGATGAGACGCCCGTTTGGGGGCAAAGCCTCGTGTACCTTTCGCAACAGCGCGCGGACGGTATCGTCTTGATGATCGAACAGAACCCGGATCAGGGAAATGGCGTCCGCTCCGGTCGGGAGCGGATCATTGCGGAAATCCCCTGAGTGAAATTGCACCCTGCCCGGATGGGCATCAAGACGAGTCCGGGCAGTATCAATGACGAGGGGCAAATCGAATAGATCGGTGATCAGGCCCGGATACTGGCGCAGGGCGAGGGATAGAAACACACCGCTGCCGCCGGCCACATCCAGCAAGCGCTTGATGCCCTTGAGGGAGATTGTTGACAGGATCTCCTGTGCTACTAGGGCTTGGCTGTCGGCCATGAGACGCGAAAATTCTTGCGATGCCTTCGGGTTGATCGCGGCACCCTCGCCAAAGACATAGGGCCAGAAAGCGGCAACCTCCGGTGTGGTCTCCCCGCGCAGAAAGGCAACCGGGTCCTCCAGATCGCGGTAGAGCAGGCGGTTATGCCGGATCATCTCTTCAAGCCCCGGGACACCCAGCAGGGCGGCCCCCTTTCGAGCAAGGGCATAGTGACCGTCTTTTTGACGTTTCACCAGTCTTAGCGCAGCGGCGGCCTGTAAGAGAATAACCATCGAGGGTTCTTTCAGATCGCACAATCTGGCGAGGTCGGACGGTGTGGCGGGCGCGTCGTACAGGCGATGAAGGAGGCGCAGCTCGACCACTGCCAGCAGCGTCTGACTGTGGGTAAAGCCTTGTACCAGATTGAAAAGATCGGCACCTTCGCGACGCGAAATCGACCGGGTGAAGGGGTTTTGCGCGGCCCATGCCTGAAATGCGGGTTTCGCGATCAGCCTGTAGAGCCAGTTCGTGCCTCTGCGTGGTTTTGAGCGGCCAGATCTGTCGGGCACGTCCATCGCATCAGGCTCGGTGGCGCGCCGGCATCGCGGGTGTCACCTTCTCCGAATAGGCGCGCACCATATGCGCGAGCATGGCTTCCCCCGGGCAGGACGGGATAGACGCGATGGCCCCGGCAAGGATATCCCGGAGCCGGTCATACGCGCCCTGCACCCCGAGTGTGGCTACGGCATTCGGCCGTCCATGCAAGTCGTCCTGACCCTGCGGCTTGCCCAGCGTTGTTTCATCGCAAAGCGCGTCGCGCAGGTCGTCTGCAACCTGAAAGGCCTCTCCGATCCGGTCGCCCAGCTCGTACCAGGGTTCGGCTTCCTGCCCTGCCGCGATGGCGCCCATCTGGGTTGCGGCGATGAAAAGGGCGCCGGTTTTGGACTGGTGGTAGGCGGCGAGATCGATGACCTCTTCGCTTTCCCAGCCCTGTCCTGCGCAGATACCGTGAGGCATACCGCTGCACCGGGTCAGCGTCAGCAAAAGCTCGGCACCGCGTTCCGGATGGCTGACTGTGGCCCGGGCAAGAACCTGAAAGGCGAGGATGATCAGACTGTCACCGGTCAAAACCGCAAGAGGTTCGGAAAAGGCGCAGTGAACCGACGGCTTGCCGCGCCGGAAAGCGGCATCGTCGAAACAGGGAAGGTCGTCGTGAACGAGACTTGCACAGTGGATCAACTCAAGTGCCGCAGCAGCATGATCCGTAAGCTCCGGTTGATCATCGCCGCAGGCCTTCGCGACCGAGACCAGAATGGTCGGGCGTATCCGTGCCCCGCCCGGATGGGTGGCATAGTGAAGGCACGTTGAAAGTTTTCCGGGGGCTGCGGGACCTCTGCTCAGGCTGATGGCCCGGGACACGGCGGCGTTGATGCGGTCATCCAAGGGCATGTAGCCTCGCTTTCGTAATCAAGTATTGACACTAAAGTGTAAATAATACTGGACACATGTGCGTAACGAGTCAACTCTTCTTTAATGGAGCTGTCGCATTCTCAGTTTGCAGGAAATCGTGCTGTGGTCGTTGGCGCGGGTATCGGCGGGTTGGCTGCCGCGCTGCGTCTGGTCTCGGCCGGTGCCGATGTTACCCTGTGCGAGCGGCATAGCGCGCCCGGTGGCAAGATGCGGGTGGTCGATACTCCGGTCGGACCCGTGGATGCCGGACCGACCGTCCTCACGCTGCGCGGGGTGTTCGACGACTTGTTCCAAGCGGCGAATACGCGGCTGGACGCCCATGTCACTTTGATCCCGCAGGAAATGATCGCGCGGCATTTCTGGCCCGATGGTTCAAGCCTTGATCTGTTTTCGGATCAGGCGCGCAGCTATGAGGCCGTGCGTTCCTTTGCAGGCCAGCAAGACGCCGAGGCGTTCAGACGATTCTGCGCTGATGCGCGCCGTCTGTTCGCCGCTTTCGACGGACCTGTCATGCGATTTCAGCGCCCTTCGTTGTCGGGCATATTGAAGCGCACAGTTTCGGATATCGGTCTGGTATCGATCATCTCACCCCTTGCGACGCTGCATCAAAGCTTGGCGCGGCGGTTTTCTGACCCGCGCCTCGTCCAGCTCTTCGGACGCTATGCGACCTATGTCGGCGGTGATCCGTATCGCTCGCCTGCAATCCTGTCCTTGATCTGGCAGGCCGAAGCGTCGGGTGTCTGGGCGGTAGAGGGCGGTATGCACAGGCTGGCCCTTGCAATCACAGAGCTTTGCCAGACCAAGGGGGTCAGGTTCCACTTCAACACGCAGGTGGACCGGATTGAGGCCGGGCCCTCGGGTGTTCGTGCCGTTGTTCTCGAATCCGGGGCGCGCATTGCGACCGATACGGTGGTTTTCAACGGTGACCCCCGGGCCCTGGCTTTGGGTCATCTGGGTAAGGACGCGGGTAGGATAGCCAGGACCATAGTTGACGCGCCCCGCAGCCTGTCGGCTCGCGTCTGGAGCTTTGCCGCGCAGTGTTCTGGGCCGGAGCTGGCGCTGCATAACGTGTTTTTCACAGAGCAGCCAAAGGCGGAATTCGACGCGCTTCGGGATGGTCAAACGCCGGAATCGCCGACGCTTTACGTCTGTGCGCAGGATCGGGCGGGTCCGAACAAAAAGGTCGACGGCCAACCGGAACGGTTCGAGATCATTGCCAACGCCCCGCCGCTGACAGTTTCCGAACAGCCTGAACCGGAGTTTGATATATGTCGCAGGATCACTTTCAAGACGCTGGAACGATTCGGGATGCGCTTTGCTCCAGAACCGGGAGAAGGGGCGCTAACGACGCCAGCGGGGTTCGAGAGACTGTTTCCGGGCAGTGCGGGGTCTCTCTACGGGCAGAGCCCGCATGGCATGATGTCGACGTTTCGCCGTCCGCAGGCGCGGACTTCGGTGCGGGGTCTGTATCTGGTGGGGGGCGGCGTGCATCCGGGAGCGGGGGTACCGATGGCGGCGCTTTCCGCCCGGCACGCGGTCGAGGCGATCATGCAGGACCACGCTTTGACCTGATTGTCCCGGCCAACGGATATGCATGGTGGTACGTGGATGGCATCAGCCATGATAAAAGCCGCGCTATTTCCGTGATCGGTTTTATCGGCTCGGTTTTTTCGCCGTGGTATGCCTGGTCGGGGCGTCGGGATCCCGCCGATCATTGCTGTATCAATGTTGCGACCTATGGCCCCGGCGGACGTTTTGCGATGACTGACCGGGGGCGGCAGGCCTTGCGTCAGTCATCGGACACACTTCGCATCGGGCCGTCTTCGATGAGATGGCACGACGGTGTGTTGAGCATCGAGCTGGATGAAAAAGGCGCATTGCCAAGGCTTGGCCGGATCAAGGGGCGTGTCACCATAACGCCCGTGGCCGTGACCGGAGTCGAGATGCCACTGACGCCGGATGGTGCCCATATCTGGCGGCCTTTCGGACCATCCGCAAAGACCGATGTCTGTCTGGATGCCGAGGGCTGGCAGTGGCAAGGAGACGGCTATTTCGATGCGAATTTCGGCACGCGGGCGTTGGAACAGGATTTCGACAGCTGGAGTTGGGCGCGGTTTCCGACCAGGGGTGGTGCCGCCTGTTTTTACCAGGCTCAGCGGGTCGATGGCACTTCACTGCGGGCAGGGGTCCGTTTCGATGGTCAGGGCATCGCGCAAGTCATAGAAGTGCCCAAAGCGAGGCTTGGCCGTTCGCTTTGGGGGCTGGAGCGGTCGACCTGGTGCGACACGGGCAGCGATCCAGAGCGTGTCATGGGCCTGCTGGATGCGCCATTTTACGATCGGTCCATGGTGCGCACGCGCATCGACGGCAATCTCGTAACCGGTGTGCATGAAACGCTTGATCTGAGGCGTTTCCGCTCTCGGGTGATCAAGGCGATGCTTGCCGTGCGGGTGCCGAGGCGGGCTGGGTGGAAGGTTAGCTAGGCGTCTGCGGGTTGCGTGCTTCTTCCGGGTTACGCTGCCAGACCGAAAGGTTCAGGGCACCCGCGGTGGTGACCCATATGAGGTAGGGTACGAACAGGAACCCGGCTATGGTATCGATCTGGAATAGGGCGATCATCGTGGCAGCCACTGCAATCCACAAACAGGAAAGCACCAGCATGCCTTCACGGATGCAGTGCAAACCAAAAAACACCGGCGTCCAGAGGCAGTTCAGGGCAATCTGCAAGGCCCAGAATGCCATGGCAAGACTATTGTCCGGCAACAAGGCTGCGCGCGCGCCCGCGACCGCCATAAAAATGTAGAGCGTTGTCCAGACGACCGGGAACGCCCAGTCTGGCGGCGTCCAGGATGGTTTGTCGAGGCTTTGATACCACGCGCCGGGTTTGAACGCGGCACCGGTTGCGCCCGCGCCCATGCAGGCTGCCAGAAAGACAATGAACAAAATCCAGAACATGAGGGTTACTTAAACCGGGCGGCGGATTCGACAAATGCGTTTTTGCGAGAGTTGTCGGCATGTGCCAGCTGGGTAAAGGCGGTGCAGAGCGTATCGCTCCATGAATCTGTCTTAACTGACGGTTCCGCTGCTGCATCGACCAGAAAGGCAGTCTCTGGCAGTGGCTTGGCGTAAAGGATGGATGATTGCGGCGTGGCAACGCTTGCAAGACTCCGTGCCGCGGAAAGACCGAGCCAGCCGATCTTTTGCGCGATGCCCGTGCGGGCGCGACGGGTGATCGTGTCATATCCATTGGCGCGGATGCGCCCACCAATACCGGCGTAGATGTATCGCGCCGAAAAGATGCCGGCCCGGCAATCAAAGGGCAGGGCGCTGATGCCCGCTTCGGATCGGGCATAAAGTGTATCCGCGTGGTCCAGCAGGCGCCGAACGAGGGGCGTGGTCCGGGCGCTTGGATGCGGGTCGAACAGAAAGGTTTCGGGATCAATGCCGAGCTCGTGTAACCAGTCGAGCGGCAGATAAAGGCGGTTTTCACGCGCATCCTCGCCGACGTCCCGCGCGATATTCGTCAACTGCATCGCGACACCAAGATCGCAGGCGCGGGCCAGAGCATAGCGGTCCCGAACCTGCATCAAAACGCACATCATGGCCCCGACCGATGCAGCAACCCGGGCGGCATAGCCGCTTAGTTCGGATAGGGTTGTGTACCGTCGTCCCATCGCATCCCAGGACAGACCTTCGAGCAAGGCCTCGGGCAAGGCGCGCGGCATTGCGTAATGTTCGACAATGGCGGCAAAGGCCCGGTCAGCCGCGAGATTGCGGGGCCGACCCTCGTAGACAAGTTCGAGCCGTTCGCGCAGGGACTGGACAGCCGCCGATTTTTCCAGTTGCAGATCGACCTGATCGTCGGCCAAACGACAAAAGGCGTAAAGCGCCAAAACCGGGTCGCGCACTCTCGCGGGCAAAAGGCTCGAAGCGGCATGGAAAGACCGGGATCCGTGGCGGATTGCCTCGCGGCAGTGGTCGATATCGCTGGGTTCTATCATGTAATACCTGCCATGGATACATCGGGGACAAGTTTCGACAGTACTTCGGCGCTTGAAATGACGCCGGGGAGTCCGGCGCCGGGATGGGTGCCAGCGCCGACAAGGTAGAGGCCCTTTGCCTCTTCGCTGACGTTGTGAGGACGGAACCATGCGCTTTGCAGGATACGCGGCTCGATGGAAAAACCGGCGCCGTAGGGGCTCAGGTATCTGTCGCGAAAGGTTTCAGGGGTAAAGACCTTTGAGGCGCTCAGGTATTTGCCAAGACCGGGCAGCAATTGTTCCTCGAGCACGTTTTGGACGCGGTCGCGATATATCTCCGCTATGCTTGACCAGTCGACGGGGTCTTCATGTCCCAGATGGGGCACCGGGCTGAGTGCGTAGAATGTATCGGCCCCGTCAGGGGCGACGCCAGGATCGGTGACGCTTGGCCGGTGAACATAGAGGCTCATGTCATCGGCTAGTTTGCCGCGCACAAAGATGTCGCGTACCAGCGACTGAAAGCGCGGGCCGTTCAGGATCGTATGGTGACCGACGTCTGGCCAGAGGTCCCGCGTGCCACGCGTGCCAAAATACCAGACGAATAGACCCATGCTCCAGCGGGACTTGGCGATCCGGGTGTTTGTCCAGCGCGACCTTTTGTGATGTCGCAGCAAGTGGCGATAGGTGTGACCCGGGTCTGCGTTGGAGACCACGATATCGGCATTGACCATCCTGCCGTTCTTTAGCCGGACACCAATGGTCTTGTGGTTCTGCGTGATGATTTCATCCACCTCCGCATCCATATGCACCCGCCCCCCTTGTTCGTCGATTACCCTGACCATCGCCTTGGCAATCGCTTCAACGCCTCCAATCGCGTAATGGACGCCAAAAGTCTTTTCGAGATGGCTGACCAGCGTATAGATCGATGTCACACTGAACGGGTCCCCGCCGATGAAGAGGGGATGAAAGCTGAACGCCATCCGCAGTCTTGGGTCGCGGAAGCATCTGGCGACGTGAGCATAAACAGACCGGTCAGCGCGAAGGCGGACGAAGACAGGCAAGGCACGCAGTAGATCGCTGAGCTTGTGCATTGACTGACGGCCGAGCACTTCGAATCCATAGGTGTATCGAGCGGCGCTTTCGCGCAGGAAGCGGTCATAGCCCGCCACGTCATTCGGTGAGAGGCGGGCGATTTGTTGGCGCATCGCTTGGGTGTCCTGACTTACCGGTAAACGGCTGCCGTCGGGCCATCTGATTTCGTAGAATGTGTCGAGCGGCCGCAACTCGACATCCGCGTCGAAATCGCGGCCGCAGGTTTTCCATAACTCTTCGAACAGGTGCGGAGCAGTCACGATTGTCGGTCCAAGGTCAAACCGATGCCCGTTCTCGACCAATGCCGAACCACGCCCGCCCGGGCCATCAAGCCGGTCGAAAACGCTCACCCGGTAGCCTTTCGCTCCCAGCCGCATGGCCGAGGCAAGCCCGCCCAGACCTGCGCCGATGACCACCGCATGGGGGCGGTCAGCAAAATTTGCCAAGTCGTGGAGAGAGGGTTCGAACCGCGTCATGATAGAATCACACTAGGAGCGTCTAATCTGATTTACAATCTTTACGAAATTTCTTTCCAAACTGCCAGCGTTGTGTCAGAAATAATTGACACTTGGGAGGAAGGACCATTCAAGTCGTGACACTCAGCTTCTTTAGGTTTGACTGCCGCTCGGCAAAAGTCTGGGCGCTGTGGATGATGGGCGCTGCGCGAATTCCCCTGTCTCGAATCGCCGGGCTACAATTCTGGAAGCTCTGCGGCTCGGGAACGGATGAAGGGTTTACGCCCGTGCCCAATACGTCGGTCTATGCCATTCTATGCGTCTGGCATGATCACCCTGCGGCCCAACAAGGGCTGGCCCACCCGGTCTTTTGCCGGTTTCATCGGCGCGCTGCGGATCATTGGACCGTGTTTCTTTCTCCCGTGTCGGTGCGAGGGCAATGGTCTGGCGCAAAACCTTTTTGTGCAAGCGCTCCGAAACAGCTTGAAGGTCCGATTGCGGTTTTGACGCGGGCCACCATAAGGCCATCAATTGCGCTCAGGTTCTGGCGGCGTGTTCCCGGTATCAGCGCGGTTATAGGTGAAAATCGCGACGTCCTGTTCAAGATCGGTATCGGCGAGGTGCCGCTATTGCACCAAGTCACCTTTTCGATCTGGCCGGACCTTTCCAGCATGGTAGCGTTTGCAAGGGCGGACGGTCCGCATGCAAGGGCGATCAAGGCGGTCCGGGAAAACAACTGGTTCCGCGAAGAGCTTTACGCGCGTTTTTCCGTCATCGACGAATGCGGTGCCTGGGGCGGGGGCAGCCCCCTGAGCAGAAAGGCGGCCGTATGATGGGACGCGCGTTTCCCTTTTCCGCGATTGTCGGGCAGGAGCAGATGAAACTGGCGATGATCCTTACGGCAATCGACCCGAGCCTAGGCGGAGTTTTGGTTTTCGGTGACCGGGGCACCGGTAAATCGACCGCCGTGCGCGCCCTCGCCGCCCTGCTTCCCAGGATCAAGGTCGTGCGTGGGTGCCCCGTCAATGCGGCGTCCCCGGCGGATTGCCCCCCGTGGGCCAAGATCTGCTGCACCGAGACCGAAGAGCGCCAGACACCGGTCGTTGACCTGCCGCTTGGCGTGACCGAGGATCGCGTGACAGGTGCGCTTGATATCGAACGCGCGCTGACGCAGGGCGAAAAAGCATTTCAACCGGGGCTGCTGGCACAGGCGAACCGGGGCTATCTGTATATCGACGAAGTCAATTTGCTCGAGGATCACATTGTCGATCTGCTGCTTGACGTGGCCCAGTCGGGCGAGAACGTGGTCGAGCGGGATGGTCTTTCGATCCGGCACCCGGCGCGCTTTGTCTTGATCGGGTCCGGCAACCCCGAAGAAGGCGAATTGCGGCCCCAGCTTCTGGACCGGTTCGGGCTTTTGGTTGAGGTTGGCTCGCCTGACAGTATCGATGAGCGGGTCGAAGTGGTTGAACGGCGGGAAGCATTCGAAACAAACCCCGAGAAGTTTGCGAAAAAATGGGAAAAGCGGGAGCGGGAGGTCCGCGACCGCATCATTGCCGCGAGAGAGCAATTGGGAGCCATTCGAAAGCCCAAGGCAGTGCTGCGGGACTGCGCTGCGCTTTGCATGAAACTTGGCGCGGATGGATTGCGTGGTGAGTTGACCCTGCTGAGGGCAGGGCGTGCGCTGGCCGCTTATCAGAGGGACAAGACGCTGAACCGGGACCATCTGCGCGCGGTTGCCGGTCTTGCCCTGAGCCACCGGTTGCGCCGCGATCCTATGGACGAGGCGGGGTCGACGGCGCGTGTCTCGCGTGCAGTGGAGGAGGTCTTGCATTGAATGGCGTGGCAGCGACGGACAGCATGGAACACGCCCCTTGGGACCGTGCCTGTCTTGCGCTTCATCTGTTATGCATCGATCCCATCGGGCTTGGCGGGATCACTGTGCGTGCAAGGGCAGGACCCGCGCGGGAGGCGTTCACGTCTCTTTTGGATCGACTTGCCATGCGCCGGATCAGTTTACACCCGCAGACTGGCGATGATGTCCTGTTCGGCGGTATCGACGTGGCGCGGACGCTGGCTGCGGGTAAACTCGCGGATAATCCGGGTCTCTTATCGCAACGCGGAGTGGTCATAGTTCCCATGGCGGAACGTTGCAGCGCTGATTTCGCCGCGCGGCTTGCCCTTAGCCAAGACGGTGGAATGCACTGCCTGATCCTGCTCGACGAAGGGGCCGAGCCGGAGGAAGCTGTACCGACTGTCCTGAGCGAAAGACTGGCTTTCCATATCGATCTTGGTGGTATCGCCTTTTCGGAAGCGGCTTGGCCCGGTGAAACCGATCTGCGAGCGGCACGTGATCGGTACAGGGGCGTCTTTTCCGCGCCCGGCGATAAACGGCGGCTGGTCGAACTCGCAGCCTGTTTTGGTATCCACAGCTTGCGTGCTCCTGTGCTCGCCTTGCGGGTCGCTCGGGCGCATGCTGCGCTGTCAGGGCAATCCAGCGTGGAAGAGACCGACATGAGGATCGCCGCCGAACTGGTCTATCCGCACCGTGCGACGATTGCTCCGCAACGAGATGATCAGGAGCAGACCGCGCCTCCTGAGGAATCGGAAGCACGGGCGGAAAACGGCAATGTGGATTCCGCTGAGATCCCTGATGACCTGATTGTCGCGGCAGTCAAAGCCATGCTGCCGGAGCATCTGCTAGATTCGTCTCAGGGCAAGGTACGAGGGGTAGGGCCGTCGGGGGCCGGCGCGGGTCTGCGCAAGACTGGCAACCGCCGGGGGCGTCCACTGCCGGCCCGGCCGGGTCGTATCGACGGGCGCAACCGTATCGATCTTTTGGCAACTCTAAAGGCCGCCGCCCCGTGGCAGGTGTTGCGTGGCACGGGCATGGCACGGCATCGCAAGGTTGTCTTTTACCCGTCCGATCTTCGCCAGAAGCGCTTCGAAGAGCATAGCGATCGGGTTCTGATCTTTGTCGTGGATGCTTCTGGCTCGACCGCCGTGACCCGGCTTGCCGAAGCGAAGGGCGCGGTGGAATTGCTTTTGGCGCAATCCTATGCCCGGCGCGATCAGGTGGCCTTGATCGGCTTTCGCGGCACTTCGGCCGAACTTTTGCTGTCGCCCACACGCTCGCTCGTTCAGGCGAAACGCTGTCTTGCAGCGATGCCCGGTGGTGGCGGCACGCCGCTTGCGAACGGGTTGCATGCCTCTGCGGAACTAGCCATGCAAGAGAGGCGGAAAGGTCTGACCTCGATGGTCGTACTGTTGACGGACGGTCGGACGAACGTTGCGCTTAACGGGACGGCAGATCGGGCCGCAGCCTATGACGATGCGATGAAGACCGCGGCCTGGTTGCGGGGTCAGATCGCGGACGGTATTGTTCTGGATGCGGCGAACCGGCCCGGCGCACAGTTGCAATCAATCGCGCAGGCCATGGGGGCAAAATACATCCCCTTGCCGCGCGCCGATGCGCAACAGATGAGTGCTGCCATTCGCGCAACAGGTCTTGGTTAGGATGGACTGGGAACGGGACTTGCCCTCGTGGCCGCTATCCGAGTTTTCGCGGCAGGTCACGGTGAGACCGCACCGCTGGCATGTTCAGGATGTTGGGGAAGGGGACACAGTACTGCTCCTTCACGGCGCGGGGGCATCGACGCATACATGGCGTGACGTGATACCGCTGCTGGCCGTCAGTCATCGCGTCGTGGCTGTGGATATGCCGGGGCAGGGGTTTACCCGGGTCGGAAGCCGCAGTCGGTTTGGACTTGAGGAAACCTCGGAAGATCTGGAGTCGCTTTGTCGGCACTGCGCGTGGCAGCCGGTTGCCATCGTCGGCCATTCGGCGGGTGCGGCTGTCGCATTACGTCTCGCGGATCGGCTGTCGGATGAAGGACACGGAGCGCCGCAGGTGATCGGGATCAATCCGGCGCTCAGCCGGTTCAACGGGTTGGCAGGTCTGCTATATCCGCTAATTGCCAAGGCGCTTGCCGCCACACCATTGACCGCGATGGCCTTTACCCTTGGCGGAGGTCGGCTGGTGCGCGCGCGAACGCTCATCGAAAATACTGGTTCTCATCTGAATGAAGAGGGCATCGCGTTGTACGCGAGGCTTATCGGGGATCGGGATCATGTTGACGCGACGTTGAACATGATGGCGCATTGGTCCCTCGACAAGTTGCTAATTGATCTGCCGGGCTTGCCCCTGGACTGCTTGTTCATAAATGGCGCCGGGGACAAAGCTGTTCCGCCAGAGCATTCGACGGGGCTGGCAAAGAGAATGGCTAATACACGTGTGGTGACGCTGACCGGCCTTGGTCATCTGGCCCATGAAGAAGCATCCACCGAGGTTTCAAAGATCGTTCTGGATTTTGTTTCCTGTGCGACCGTCTGAGTTGGTTCTTTTCGCTCAACACCGGCGTGGGATCGGCTGGGCGAGAGGTTACTTTACTTACCTCGAAAAACCGGCGGACGGCGTTCCATGAACGCGCGAGGACCTTCCCGGGCGTCTTCGGTCGCCATGACTCTGTCCATGCTCTCCGTCTCTATCTGGTAGCCCTCTTCCAAGGGTCGGCCGGTGCTTTCGGAGGCCGTGCGCTTGATTTCGGCAATGGCCACCGGCCCGTTGGCGGCGATGCGTTCGGCAATTGCCATCGCGGTTTGCATGACCTCTTCCTGGGCCACGACATGGTTGATCAGTCCGAGGTCATGCAACCGTTCAACGCCGATCTGGTCACCAGTGAGAAGGACTTCCATCGCGACGGCATGGGGAAGCTGTCGTGGCAACCGAACGAGCGCGCCGGCGAAGGGGATGAGCGCATGACGCGCTTCGGGCAGGCCAAAGCGCGCGCGCTCGGTTGCGATACGAATATCGGTGGCAAGCATCAGTTCGAAACCCCCAGCGAGACAATGACCGTTGATCGCGGAGATGACCGGTTTGGCGCTATGGGCCCCCTTGAAGTTGGACCGGAACAGGATTTCCCGGTCAGCGGCAAGACGGCGGTCCCAGTCGGTTTCCGGGCGGCGAGCACCGGTCAAAAGAGGAAGAGTGAGAGCAAGATCGCCACCGGAGCAGAAGCTTCCGTCTCCTGCACCGGTGATTACGGCGACGCGCAGATCGGGGTCTGCTTCGAAATCGTCGAAGGCGTCGGCAAGGCGGCAGATCATTTCCGGCGTCAGCGCATTGTGACGGTCTGGTCGGTTCAGCGTGATGACAGCGATGGGACCGTTTTTGTCGTAGAGGAGCGGCGAGGTCATGATTTATCCGCGGCCAGGGAAATGCTGATAGGCATACCGGAGAGCGCGTTCTTGAGTTCTTCGACCCGGGCCTCGGGCGCTTTCACCGATGTCTGCAGGTTTTCGTCCACCGCGATCATGATATCTTCCGAACCAAGACCAATCCGTACGGCGGCGGATTGAATAGCCCATACGATGGCTTTGCGGCGCAGGTCTGGCTTGAAGATCTTGCCAACGGGCGTGAGAGGCAATGAAGCCTCGATACCGATCCGTTTGGGAAGGGCGACGGGGTCGTCAATGCGATTGCGCAGGAAATCGATCAGGGCATTCTCATCAAGGGTCGCGCCGCCGCGTAAAGTGACGAAGGCGACGGGTAATTCCCCAGCATAAGCATCGGGCATGCCGACGGCGGCCGCGTTTTCGACATCGGGATGGCCAAGCAGGGCGTCCTCGATCATCTGCGGGTCAATGTTATGAGCGCCGCGTATGATGATATCCTTCTTGCGACCGGTTACATAAAGGCGACCCTCAGCGTCGAGCTTGCCCAGATCGCCGCTGACGAGCCAGCCGCCGGGCAGAAAAGTGCCCGCGTTGCGAGCCGGGTCCGAATAACCGGAGGACACGTTCGGTCCTTTGAGCGCGATGATCCCGGTTTCGCCAGTTTGCATCCGCTTTTCCGGGTCGAGATCGCCTTCGGTTTCCGCGAAGATTGCGACTTCGGAAAAGGGCATACGCAGCCCGCAGGAAAGTGGCGTTCTGGGCGCATGAACGGGTTCGACGGCAATGGCTCCGGCGCATTCTGTCATGCCAAGGATGTTACGCACGCCCTTACCAGTTTGCCTTTCGGTTGCGTCGGCGAGTTCCGTGGGCAGCGGCGAGCCGCCCGTTAGGAACCACCGCAACGAAGATATGTCGGCGTTGATCTCGACACTGTTCAGAGCGGCCAGCACAGTGGGGACGGCGCCGATGATGGTGATCCCATGCCGTTCCACCTGCTGCCAGATGGTCCGTACAAAGCCCTGGTTCCGCATGCCCAGTCGGCCGGGAATAAGGAGCGTACCGCCTGCCGACAAAGTAGATAGCCCGTAGACGAAAGCGCCGGCGACGTGAAATAGGGGAAACCCATTCACTACGACATCGTTTTCATTCAGATCGTGGAGCAGGGCACAGGACTGTCCAACGTGCGCTTCGTTGCCGCGGGAATGGCAGACAAGTTTCGGCGCACCGGTGGTGCCGCCCGTGTGATAATAGGCGGCGAGGGCGTTTTCGTCCCCTTCGGGTTCGATGTCGGCACCACTGTCTTCAGCAAGCATATCCTCGAACAGACCGTCAGCGCCGGGGCAGGGGCCATCGCTGTCACAGGCGAGGATCGGCAGGGTGACGCCTTCGGCGCGTAGCGCGGGAACGAGCGCCGTCCAGTAGTCGATTTCAGCATTAACGCCAGTGATGACGACCGCTGCCGCATCACCGGCCTTGAGCAGGGCGGCGATATGGGCGGGCTTCAACATCGGGTTGATCGGACAGGCGTGGCCTGCGATCTGCGCGCCCCAGAGCGCGATCTGCGCCGAGGGTGTGTGCTGCGTCAGCAGGGCGACGGATTTTCCTGGTACGACGCCAAATTCGCGAAACATTCGGGCGGCGGCCTGACATTTTTGAGCGAGCTGCTCATACGTCAGAAGCGTATCCTTGTCAGGATCGTCGGCGTCGTTCAGAAAGCGGATAGCGGTACGGTCAGGCCAGGTTGCGGCGCTGTGACGAAGGATGTCCCAAGGTGTTTGGTTGGGAAAAACAGCGTCGAGGCCTTGCGCCTCGAGGTTTTCGAGATCGGTTGAACTTGCGATCTTCATGCTTCCGGGCCTCCCTTGGTGTCGACGAGATAGGAACGGAGATTGGCGTCGATACGGGCCAGGTCCCGTAAGAGCCGGGCCTTCTCGCCAATTGAAAAGCCCGAGGTCATCATGGATTCGTGCCGGCCGACTTCGGTGTCGAGTGCGGCGAGGTCTTGTTCGCCCTGATCTGTGAGGAAGAGCCGTTTTACCCTGCGGTCATGGCTTGTCACGCGGCGCTTGAGCCAGCCTTCCTTGTTCAGCGTGTCGATGATCGGCACAAGGCTCGACCGGTCGAGATAGATCGCTTCGGCCAGCCGCATCTGGTGGATGCCGGGATTGGCCTGAACGAGTTTGAGGACGCCGTAATATCGCGGGGCCGATCCGAATCCGCTGACCTGTTTCTCAAAGCTCTTGTAGGCGGCAATCTGAATGAGCCGGAGCCTGTAGGAGACGCTTTCGTAAAGCGCTGGCGGCTCGACCAAATCGGTGTTGTCGCGCATGACCCGCGCCATGTCACTGCATCCCCATCGGCAAGAACAGCACGATGGCCGGGAAGGCGATCAGCAACAGAAGGCGTAGCACATCGACGGCGACGAATGGCAGGACGCCCTTGAAGATCGCAGGCAGGGAAACACCCGGTGTGATCGAGTTGATCACGAAGACGTTCATGCCCACCGGTGGCGTGATGAGGCCGAGTTCGACCGTCATCACGATGATGACCCCGAACCAGATCGGATCAAAGCCAAGCTCGGTGATGACGGGAAAGACGATCGGCACCATCAGGATGATCATCGCCATCGCATCGAGAAAACAACCCATGACAAGGAACATCAGGAGGATCAGAAGAAGGGTGCCGTACCGCCCCGCACCAAGATCGATCAAGAATTGCGTCAGCTCCTGCGGCACCTGAGTTATCGCAAGGAAATAGCCAAAGAGCGTGGCACCGATCAGCACGACGTAGATTGCGACAGAGGTGCGCATGGCTTCGACAAGGCTGTCCAATAGCCCTGTCATAGAGAGCTTGCCGCGTGAAATGCCGATGATCGCCGTAAGGAATGCGCCGGCGGCCGCTGCTTCGGTCGCCGTCACGATTCCGAAATAGATCGAAACGATCACGGCGACAAATAGCAGACCAACGGCCCAGACTCCCTTTAATGACCGCATCGCTTCGGCAAAGCTGAATCGGTCTCCGGCGGGCAGGCTGTCACCGTACCATACACGCACCGTCAGCATGTACATCAAGACGGCTAGGATTCCCGGCACGATACCGGCGATGAACAACAACCCGATATCCTGTTCGGTAATGAACCCGTAGACCGCAAGAACGACCGAAGGCGGGATGAGAATGCCAAGGGTCCCGCCGGCTGCGATGATGCCGGTCGATGCTTCGTCGGAATAACCCGCGCGTTTCATTTCCGGATAGGCGATCTTGGTCATGGTCGCGGCAGTGGCAACCGAAGAACCGCAAATCGCAGCGAAACCGGCGCAGGCACCGACCGAGGCTAGCCCGAGGCCGCCTTTCAGCCCGCCAAGCCATGCGCGTCCGGAGCGGAACAATTCGGATGACATGCCGGAGTTGGTGGCTAGAACCCCCATCAGAACGAAGAACGGGATCAGGGTCAGGTTGAAGTCTGTGATGGTGCTGATCGGCGATTGAGCGAGGAGGTTCAGGGCTGGGCCCATGCCGACGACGGCACCGAAACCGAAAATGCCCACAAGCCCCATCGCAACGCCGATGGGGACCCTAAGCAGCATGAGCATAAACAGCGCGACAAAGCCTGCGCCAGCGACGAATTCATTACTCATGACTTCTTGATATCCTCCAAGAGGTGCTCGTCGATGCCATCGTATTCGCCAAGGTCACGCCCTTCGCGGGCAATCAGCCAGAGACGGATGGCGGTCGTGAAAACTGCGGCAAGAATGCCGAGCCAGATTCCCAGAAAGAACGGCCAGTGGGCCAGACGCAGCTCCATCGTGGCATCGCCACCGGACATGGCGGCCTGCACCCGTTCCCAGATCTTCCAGACCAGCAGCAGCGTGAAGCCAAGCAGAACGGACCAGGCAAAGAAATTCACGGTGTTGCGCAGCTTGTGGGGCAGCGAATGAGCCAGCAGGTCCACCTTGATATGGGTGCCGTGATAGCCAAGACTCGCCAGTCCCCAAGCAATGGCAACGCCCAGAACCAGACGCGAAACGTCGAAGGTGTCCGCGATGGGGCTGGCAAAAAGGTAGCGGCCGATGGACGAAGCTACGATCAGCACGGTTACGAGGCCAAGTACGATACCTGCGATCCGTTCTATGATCAGGATTGCGCCGCTGAGCGAGCGGCCACCGTTCTGTGGCTGGGACATTTGAGTATCTCGCCTGAGTCGCGCACTGGCGCGGTTTTGCGCCAGTGCGTCAGAGTTGTTTAGTAGCGGGCGTCGT
This sequence comes from Paracoccaceae bacterium, assembly GCA_018223035.1. Lineage (GTDB taxonomy): Bacteria > Pseudomonadota > Alphaproteobacteria > Rhodobacterales > Rhodobacteraceae > Heliomarina. Next base: position 103,297 of record JAAEZD010000006.1, on the reverse strand, counting down.
TCGCTTCGAGCGATTGGGTGTAGCCTTCGAGGATGGCATCCGCGTCACCGCCTTTGGCTTCGACCGCTGCACGCCATTCGTCTACCAGCGGCGCTGCCGCGTCGCGCCATGCCGCGACTTCTTCTTCGGTCGGCGTGTTCAGCGTTTGCTCGGGGTCGGCAATCAGTTTGTCGCGGGCGGCCATATCGTCATCGAACCAGCCTTGGGCGACCTTGGACGACCATTCCGGTGTGCAGTGATCGTCGATGACCGCCTTGTTTTCATCAGACAGCGAGTCATAGCTGTTCTTGTTCATGATCATAACCTGTGCCGAAAGGTAGAACGGCATATCGAGGTGTTCCGGGACTTCGTCGGTCAGCTTGAAGTCATACATCGAGCCCCAGGGGAAGGTCACGGCCTCAGCAGTTCCGCGGGACAGTGCTTCACGTACCTCGGGCGCAGGAACCTGAACCGGTCCGCCACCAAGAAGGCTGACAAAACGGGCCATCGTCGCATGCGCAGGACGGATGTTTTTGCCTTTTATCCCTTCGGGAGCCGTGATTTTTTCTTTAGAGTGCAAGGTGCCGGGGGCGTGGGGATGGATGAAGCAGACCTTTACGTCACCCATTTCCTGCTCGGCACCGTATTCCATGTACCATTCATGGATCGCCTTGGCGCCTTTAACCGAGTCATCGGCCATGAAGGGGACTTCGGTCAGCGAATAGATCGGGAAGCGGCCAGCGGTGTAACCCGGGTTGACCCAGGCGAGATCCACGATGCCTTGCTTGGCCATGTCGTAGTGATCGGGGGCCTTGCCTAGTTGCTGCGCCGGGAAAATCTGGATAGAGATCCGACCGTCTGAGGCGGCTTCGACATCCTTCGCCCATGGCTCGATGCCTTTGGACGCGGGCGAAATGCTTGCGGGAATCCAGTGCGACAGTCGCAGGGTGACCTCCTGAGCCATCGCCGTGGCCGGAACAGCAAGGAGCAGGGTCGCGCCAAGCGCGCTTTTAATAGTATTCATGATATCCTCCCATAAGAGTTCCGGGATGAATCTCCGGCGCTCTGAAAATGATGGATATCAAACATTATTCACGGATCAACCGATTTTTTGAGGTAAACGATTTTTTGATCAGGGCTTTACGGCGCGGAACAGCACTTTGGCATGCCATTTCTTTCATTTGGGGAGGGGTTGAAGCGGTCGAAGAAACAACGTTCTATCCGCCGAAATCAGGAGGAGCCCCATGCGTCGTTTTCCAACCATCTACAATACTCTCATGCGATCCAATTCTCGGGCCTTCCTACGCGGTCTGGGACTGAGCGAAGAGGAAATCGAGCGCCCGCATGTCGCGGTCATCCATACCGGCGGTGAGATGAGTCCTTGCAACATCACGCTGCCCGCGCAGGTGACGCAGATCAAGACCGGGATCTATGGGGCTGGCGGCTTTGCCCATGAAACACCCGTTGTTTCGGTTTCTGACGGGTTGACCATGGCGCATCCGGGAATGCGTTTTTCCCTTATTTCTAGAGAACTTATCGCGGATTCAGTTGAGGCGACGATGCGGGCGCATTGCTTTGACGGCATGATCGGGCTGGGCGCCTGCGACAAGAATCTTCCAGGCCTGATGATGGGGATGCTGCGGGTCAATGCACCGGGGGTTTTCCTCTTCGGAGGGGCTACTCTTCCCGGTCGGGTGAACCGTGAGGAAGTGACAGTTCTGGATGCCTTCGAGGGGATCGGTAAAATGATCGCCGGAGAACAGACCCGTGAGGAACTGGCAGAGTTCGTCGAACATAGTATCCCCACGGGCGGCGCCTGTGCCGGACAATTCACAGCCAACACTATGGGGATGGTTTCCGAAGCAATTGGTCTGTCTCCCCTCGGACTGTCGATGGTGCCCTCAGTGTATTCGGCGCGAAACCCCTACCTGCGCGACGCCGGTCGACTGGTGATGCAGGTCATCGAGGGCAAGGCGCCGCTGCCGCGTGAAATCGTGACGCGTGCGGCGCTTGAGAACGCCTGTGCCCTAGTAGCCGCTACCGGCGGGTCGACAAATGCCGCGCTGCACATTCCGGCAATGGCGCATGAGGCGGGGATTGAATTCGACATTGACGCCGTCGCCGAGGTTTTTGCCCGCACGCCGCTGATTGGTAACCTGTCTCCGGGCGGCAAGTACTTGGCCCGAGACGTCTACGAGATCGGAGGCGCGCCGGTCATCCTTGCAGAATTGCTCCGGGGCGGTTTCATCGATGGCTCCGCCCTGACGGTTAGCGGACAGACGCTGGCCGAGGGGTTGGCGACCGTCGGGGTTGCGGATGGAGAGATCGTCCGCCCGGTTTCCGATCCGATTGCCAAGAGCGGCGGTGTGACAGTGCTGAAGGGCAATCTTTGTCCGGATGGTGCACTGGTCAAGGTTGCGGGTCTAAAAGAGTTGGTTTTCAGGGGACCGGCCCGCGTTTTTGACGGCGAGAGTGCGTGCCAGAAAGCGGTCGAGGAACGCGATTACAAGACGGGCGATGTGATCATCGTGCGCGGTGAAGGGCCCAAAGGCTCGCCGGGTATGAAGGAGATGCTGGGCATTACCGCCCTGCTTTATGGGCAGGGTATGGGAGGACAGGTTGCCCTCGTGACGGACGGGCGTTTTTCCGGTGCATCACGCGGTTTCTGCATCGGTTATGCAAGTCCCGAAGCAGCAGTAGGCGGCCCAATAGCGCTGGTTCGCGATGGCGACATGATCGAAATAGACGCGAGGGCCGGGGTTTCGTCCATCACTCTCGACGTAGCGGAAGATGAGCTTGCCACGCGTCGCGCGTCGGTGAAACTTGCCAATCCTGCCCGTCATGGCGGTTTGCTTGAGAAATATGCTGCGGTGGTACGAGGTGCCAATAAGGGGGCGGTGACACATTCCGGCGCGGTCGATACAAGCGGCGACCTGATCTGACTGTCCCGTAGGGGCCTGTTCCGGAACCTTTGGTTCCGGCAGCCAAGGAGCGTTTCAGCTAGTTAAGACAAGCGCGGAATGCGCTTCGCATGGCATGCTGCCGGTCAACTACGCCGCCGGGAGCATCGATGTACGACAATTCAACCGCCGACCGCTATTTCACCGAAGAGCATCAGGCGTTCCGTCAAAGCCTTCGCAGCTTTGTCGAACGCGAGATGACACCGAATGTGGGGGAGTGGGAAAATTTGGGCCGGTTGCCGCGTGAGCTTTTCCGCAAGGCGGGCGAGGTGGGGATCCAGGGTGTCCTCTTTCCTGAAGAAGTCGGCGGTTCGAACGGTGATTTCTTCATGCAGGTGGTGGTGACCGAGGAGATGTCTCGTTGTGGTGCGGGGGGTGTCTGCGCCTCGCTTGGCTCTCATTCCATCGGAATTCCACCTGTCGTGAAATATGGAAGCGAGGAGCTGCGCAGGACATTCGCGATCCCTGTCATCCGTGGCGAAAAGATTGCCGCGCTTGCCGTGACCGAACCGGGTGGAGGGTCGGATGTGGCAGCGCTCAGGACAATGGCGATCCGCGACGGCGACGAATTCGTGGTGAACGGAGAGAAGACATTCATCACGTCGGGGATGCAGGCCGATTTCTTTACCGTTGCGGTGCGGACCGACCCGGATGCACGTGGTGCCGGGGGCATTTCCTTTTTGCTCGTGCCGAGCGACACGCCGGGATTGCAGCGGCATGAGCTGAAAAAGATGGGCTGGTGGGCATCCGACACCGCACAGCTTAGTTTCTCGGACTGCCGTGTGCCCGCTTCTTACCTGATCGGAGAAGAGGGCAAAGGCTTTAAGGCCGCGATGATGAATTTCAACAGCGAGAGGCTGATCATCGCGGTGATGGCCTATTCGATGGCGCAGCTCTGCTACGAAGAGGCACTGGCATGGGCGCAGCAGCGGCGAGCCTTCGGATCTACGCTCTCGGAACATCAGGTGATCCGTCACAAGCTTGTTGATATGGCCGCTCGGATCGACGCCGCGCGGTGCCTGACTTACGACATTATCTGGCGCCACATGCATGGCCTTGATCCGTTGAACCTTTATGTGGCGCGGACCAGCATGGCCAAGGTCACCGCCACCGACGCGATGAAGTTCTGCGCCGATGAGGCGGTTCAGATTCTCGGAGGCATGGGGTTCATGCGCGGCACGGTGTCGGAACGGATCTATCGCGAGGTGAAAGTCCTTACCATCGGCGGTGGCACCGATGAAGTCATGCGAAATCTTGCGGCTTCGCAACTGGGTATCTGAAAGACGGAAAAGAAGAAAAATGGCAAAAGCCGAATTGCTTCGCGAGGACGGTATTGGAATACTTCGCATCGACAATCCGCCGGTAAACGCGATCTCTCCGGAACTCGTGGCCGATCTGGACCGATCGTTGACAGAGTTCGAAGAGGACGCCGGCCTGACAGCATTGGTGATTGAGTGTGCTGGTCGGACATTCGTAGCCGGTGGCGACATCGCGGCGTTTGAAGACCCGGCGTTCAGCGCGGCCCCTTACAACAGCGTATTGGCGCGGATCGAAGCTTGCGACAGGCCAGTGGTGGCCTCCTTGTTCGGCACCGTGCTTGGCGGCGGTCTTGAACTGGCCCTGGCCTGTCATTTCCGGATTGCGGCATCTGCGACGCGGCTGGGTCTTCCCGAGATTACACTCGGCCTGATCCCCGGATCACTTGGGACACAACGCCTGCCGCGCTTGGTCGGGCTGGAAATCGCCCGTGACATGATTTCCAAGGGTAAGCCTTTGAGTGCATCCGGTGCGCTGGCAGCGGGGCTTGTGGACATGCTCGACGATGAACCTGGTCGTGCAGCGCGCAGCAAGGCAGTTGAGCTTGCCGTGCAGGGCATGGCGCCGCGCAGGACACGCGCCCTGACACCGCCGGATATCGATAACGCGGATGCGGTGCTGGCCGGGGCGCGTCGAGCGGCGGAGGCTAAACCCTGGCTGCCGGCCCTGTCAGCCGTGGCGGATTGCCTTGAAGCGGCCGCTCGCAAATCGTTTCCGGACGGTGAAGCAGTGGAAAAGCGCGCATTCCATGATCTGATCGGAACAACCCAGTCGCGCGCCATGCGGCACCTGTTCTTTGCCGAACGAGCGGCCCAGAAAATCCCCGGACTTGATAGAGAAACCAAGCCACGACCGGTCGAAAAGGTTGGTATTCTCGGTGTCGGAACGATGGGCGGCGGTATTGCGATGACCTTTGCCAATGCCGGGTTTCAGGTGACGCTTGTCGAAACCTCTTCAGAAGCGCTTGTGCGCGGCCAGGCGTTAATTGCCGATGCTTACAAGGCGACCCAGTCCCGCGGTTTAATGAGCGAAGAAGCGGTTATGGCCCGGCTAGGCGCGATGAACGGTTCTACGGAGATGTCCGATCTGGGCGACTGCGACATTGTCGTCGAGGCTGTATTCGAGGATATGGAACTGAAGCTTTCAGTGGCGCGGCAACTTGGTGAGATTTGCAAGCCCGGCGCGATCATCGCGACGAATACCTCGACACTGAATGTGAACCGGATTGCTGCTGCCACAGGGCGCGCCGGTGACGTGCTTGGCACACACTTTTTCAGCCCGGCGAACATCATGAAGTTGCTCGAAATCGTGCGCGGCGCGGACACCGAGCCAGATGCATTGACAACGGTTATGTTGCTGGCGCGCAAGATCCGGAAGACAGCCGTTGTTAGCGGCGTCTGCTATGGCTTCATCGGGAATCGTATGGCCGAGGTCTATATGCGCGAAAGCGAGGCGATGCAGGTCGAAGGGGCGACCCCTGCCCAGATCGATGGCATTATCGAGAACCCAAAATACTTGGGCATGGCAATGGGACCAAGCCGGATGCTCGACATGGCAGGCGTGGACGTGGGCGCGCGGACGGTTATTGAATGGATCAAGGGCGGCGACGGTCCTCAGGATCCTGCTTACCGTGCGATGTGCCGCAACTTGTATGAAAGCGGCCAGCACGGTCAGAAGACGGGTCACGGTTATTATCGCTACGAAGGCCGCAACCCGGTCCCATCCGAAGAGACAGCCGAACTTGGCCGCCACCTTGCGCGCGAGCAGGGCATCAATAGACGCGACAACATACCGGACGAGGAGATCTTTGAGCGCCTGTTGTTTCCTATGGCCAACGAAGCGGCATTTATTCTTGAAGAAGGAATCGCTTACCGCCCTGGCGACGTAGATATCGTCTGGACAGCAGGCTATGGTTTTCCGGCGTGGCGGGGCGGTCCGGTCATTATGGCCGATGAGATCGGCTTGGAAAAGATCGTGGCACGGCTTGACTACTACGCGGCAACGCTGGGTAATCAGCACGGATACTGGACGGTTTCTCCGCTGTTGCGTCGACTTGCGGAGAAAGGGGAGCGCCTTTCAGACTGGCGTCGGGAAGCATGAGAGCGGTTTTGCTCTCTGACGACGGAAGGTAGCAGCGCTTTTCAGTATTTTGTTCAGGCGGTTCTTACTTTTCTCCGAAGCGGTTTGTTCCGCTCCGGATATTGAAACTATGCCTATTTCAAAGCCCTAGAATGGCGCGCGCCTCTTGGGGGGAAGCGACCTCGCGACCTGTTTCGCGCGCCGTTTTTGCCATCTCTTCGATCAGAGGTCCATTCGAGTTCACCTTGTCGCCGGATGAAAGATAGAAAGTATCCTCGAGACCCGTTCGCAGGTGCCCGCCAAGTTCCGCAGTGCGCCTGTGCAATGGCCAGATTTCGGCCCGGCCAATGGCCGTGACCTGCCATCGAGAATCTTCCGGCGCGAGGTCCACGAGAATTGGCAGCAAGTCGGGGTTCGTGGGCATGCCGGAGGCGACACCCATTACGAAATTGAGCTGGGCCGTCCCGGAAAACATGCCGTTGCGCTGATACATATCGACACAACGGACGATCCCCACGTCGAAGCATTCGAATTCGGGAATTGTATTGGCTTTGGCCATGACGTCGATGAATGCCTGTACCTTTTCGACCGGGTTGTCGAACATCATCGGTGGCCAGGCCCAGCTGCCATCCGAACGTAGTTTAAGGTAATTCAGCGAACCTGCGTTGCAGGCGGCCATTTCAGGACGGGTCGCGGCCACACAGTCCAGCGCAGGCTGATAATCTGGTCCGACCACACCCGTCGTGTGGTTGATGACGACATCGGGGCAGGCGTCGCGGATTGCGGCCTGAACCGCCTTGGAAAGGCGGATGTCCCAGGAACCAAGATGGCCTTCGTCCGGCCCCTGTTTACGCAGATGGATATGCATAACAGAGGCGCCAGCATCATAGGCCCGCCGCGCCTCGGCCGCCATTTCATCGGGCGTGACGGGAACATTGTGCTGCTTTGGGTTGGTCAGCACGCCGTTGAGCGAACATGTGATGATGGCCTTGGACATGAGAACTCCGAAATTTCAGCTTTTCCGAGAGGATAGCCCACCAATATCACTGCCGCTTGCGCATAGGCGCTGTTGCGTCTCAGGACTGCTCTTGAAAACCCGAGAGTTCGAGGTCTGCGCCCTGCGCCGCCTTGGCTTGAAGGTAGCCCTGACGGGCGCAAAGACGATCATGATAGGCAAGACAATGCTTTGGCAGATCGTGGCGAAGCCCGATGATGACGGCCAGCATCAAGGCATACCCGACAGAGATATCTGCGTTGGAGAACCCGGATTGAAGCAGGTAATCGCGCCCGTCGGACAGTGTATGTTCAGTGAGGCGCAGACGCGCAAAAAACCAAGTCTTGTAGTCTTCGGCCACGACCGGCTGGCGTCGCTCTTTCGGCTCAAGCATCGCGTAGCGCAGGTAGATCGTCTGTGGAAAGGTCAGTGTCGCCTCGCCATGGTGCAGCCAGTTGAGGTAGGCGCCATAGTCGCGATGGCCCGGTTTTAGCGCAAGCCGACCATCACCATGCACGGTCGAAAGGTAATGCGGGATTGCGGAGGATTCGGTCATCCGCGTTTCGCCATCAACCAGCAATGGAACGGTCCCAAGGAGGTTTTCACCGAGATATTCTTTCCGGTGTACGCGGGGCGGAAACGGGAGAACGTGCAGTTCGTATTTTAGGCCAAGTTCCTCAAGCGACCATAGCGCCCGGAACGAGCGCGCATCGCTTGAATGCCAGAGTTGCAGCATCACCATCCTCCCGTGTTCGCGGCAGATTGCTCCGAGCTTTGCATGAAGAATTGTGCAAAGTCGCTGGGCAGCCAGTCAAGCATGGCTCATGCCACGCCCAAAGCCCTGTCCGAAACTGCGGCCTGCCATCCATCGGCACCGAAAAGGTCGTTGCGACTGCGCAGCTTTTTGTACTCAAGTCGCGCAATCTGATCCCGATGTACTTCATCCGGACCATCCGCAAGCCGCAAGAGCCGGGCTGTCGCATAGGCAGAGGCCAGTCCGAAATCATTGCTTGTGCCGCCGCCCCCGAAAAGTTGTATCGCCCAATCGAGTACTTGGCACGCCATCTGCGGCACCGCGACCTTGATCATAGCGATCTCGGACTTGGCCTCTTTATTGCCCACAGTGTCCATCATATGCGCTGCGCGCAGTGTCAGCAGACGCGATTGTTCGATCATGATGCGGGATTCTGCGATCCTTTCGCGAGTGACCGATTGTTCCGACAACAGCTTGCCGAATGCAAAGCGATCTTCGGATCGCAAAATCATCTTTTCAAGCGTTCGCTCGGCCAGCCCGATCAGCCGCATGCAGTGATGAATGCGCCCAGGCCCCAGGCGGCCTTGCGCAATCTCAAATCCGCGGCCTTCTCCGAGCAACATGTTCTCGGCGGGGACACGGGCGTTTTCGAAGATGACCTCCGATGCCCGATCCGGCACACCATAAAACCCGAATACAGGTAGTGATCGTTTGACCGTTACGCCCGGCGTGTCCTTTGGGACAAGGATCATGGACTGCTGACGGTAGGTTTCCGCATTCGGATCGGATTTACCCATAAAAATGATGATCTTGCAGCGGGGGTCGGTCGCCCCGGTCGTATACCACTTGATACCGTTGATTACGTATTCGTCGCCATCGCGTACAATCGCGCTCTCGATGTTGCGTGCGTCCGAGGAGGCCACTGCGGGTTCCGTCATAGCAAAAGCAGACCGGATTTCGCCGTTCAGCAATGGTTCAAGCCAGCGCTTTTTGTCCGCCTCGGATCCATAGCGTTCCAGAACTTCCATGTTGCCCGTATCTGGTGCCGAACAGTTGAAAACTTCTGGTGCAAGGTGGCTGCGGCCCATGATTTCGCACAGCGGTGCGTATTCCAGATTGGATAGCCCCGCGCCCCGATCAGATTCAGGCAGAAAAAGGTTCCAAAGCCCCTGCTCGCGCGCCTTTGCCTTGAGTTCTTCGACGACTGGCTGAACTTTCCATGGCCCTAGGTCCTCTGATTCTCGGTAGAATCGAGCCTCGTTCGGATAGATGTTCTCTTCCATGAAAGTCTCGATCCGAGCCTTTAACGACTGTGATTTTTGCGAAATTTCCGGAATCATAATGAGCTTTCCCTATGAGATGACATGCTGCTCTGCTGGCGATCACGCTATCGTCACCATCTTCGACAGGCAATAACGTCAGACGAAAAAGTTGACCCTAAAAATTTCGCGGTCTACGGTTCTGAACGGCCGATGAATTCGATGTGGGAGAGCGCGAGAGTCGCGGCCAAAGTGATTAATAGCTGTAGGGAGGCAGCCGTGATCGACAATATCGCAGACAGAAAATACATGCTGGTTTTAGATGACCGGGTTTTCTACTTTGGCCTCCTTGGTCACAAGATGAAGGCCCGCAAACTAGGCGCGGTTTCCATTTATCTCGCTCCGGAAGGCCAGTTTCGGCTCAAGGAAGGTAATGGACAGTGGTCTCGGCATCAAATAGCTATCGTCGAGCCGTATCAGTCACACGAGGTGGTTTCGGATTGCGGCAAGATCATCAGCGTATTGATTGAACCTGAACGGCTGGAGAGGTCGGAACTCTCACGCCTGATTGCCGAATACCGCGATCCTGAATGTGTTGCGGGTCTGGTTGCGAGGCTACGTTCGGTTACGGCACAGCTTTCCGGGTCAAGACCGGATGGTGAGATGACGACCCGTGAATTCGATCGGATCGTGATCGGACGAGAGCTTGATACACGGAGAATCGACAGGCGGGTCGTTTCGGTTTTGAATGAACTGGAACTGGAAGGTCTTGAGAGCCAATCGCTGGCCGCAGATCTCGCCGCCAAGATTGGGCTGTCGTCATCGCGCTTTCTTCATCTGTTTAAGGAACAAACCGGCGTGTCCTTTCGCAATTACCGGATGTGGCGGCGTGCCCGGACCTTTCTCTTGCATGCAAACAACAGCAGCAGCCTTACCGACGTGGCTCTGACCCTCGGATATCCGGACTCAAGCCATTTCAGCCACTCGATCCGCAAGACATTCGGGCTGCAGCCCCGGTCGATCCGGATCGGTTCGCAGAACCTCCGCTTGGACAGCAGCGCGCGAATGATAGCCTATTCCTGCGCGTGAATCGCCGGTCAAACCGTTAACGCCACCCACTTCTAATCGGGTCGCGTTTCGTTTGGTCAGGTCAATTCCCCGGTCTCAACGTATCGACGCAAGTTTTGGAAAAAACCAGGTGAGACAGTCCTGTCAGAGCATTTTGGGAGGACCACATGAGATATTTTCAGAGTTTAGCCCCGGGAATCGCGATCTGCCTGACGGCCACTTCCCTGTCCGCCGATACGACACTGCGCTATTCCAACTGGCTGCCCGCAACGCATCCTTTCATGTCTGAAGTGATCCAGCCCTGGATCGAAGATGTGGTCGAGGCAACCGAAGGCCGTGTCACCGTTGAAATCCTGCCCAAGGTCGTTGGAACGGTTCCGACCCAGTTCGAAGTGGTGCGCGACGGGCTGGCCGACATGTCGCTTATTGTCGATGGCTATTCCGCAGGGCGCTTTAACTTGAATGGCATCGTAGAGCTACCTTTCCTCGGCAACGATGCGCGGGCGATCAGCATAGCCTATTGGCGTATCTACAAGAAATATCTCGAGCAATTCGCCGAATACGAGAATGCAATTCCCGTCGCGAAATCTTCGGTTGGGCCCATGGCCCTTGCAACCGGACCCGGACCCATCGACAGCATGGACAAGCTAAATGGTCTCAAGCTGAGGGTGCCGACGGCAACCGGTTCAAAGGTTGTTGTTTCGCTGGGCGGCGCGCCCGTCAACAAGCCGATCAGCGAGATGTATGAACTCATTTCCACCGGTGTGGTGGACGGGATGATTTCATCGACCGAAACCATCAACAGCTTCAAGATCGCCGGATCCATCGGCAATCTCCTGACTGTTCCGGGTGGCCTCGGCAGTGCGGGTATATCCTTTGTGGTGAATGAGGACACGCTCTCTGAACTGTCCGAAGCCGATCAGGAAGCTTTCTGGAGCGTATCGGGAGAAGTTTTCTCGACCGGTATTGCCGAAGTCTATCATCAGCTTAACGTGCGGGGCCGGCAGGATGTGCTTGATGAAGGCGGCACGATCACACCGGCTTCCGAAGAAATGATTCAAGAACTCAAGGAAAATCTGGCGTCCATCGACCAGACGTGGATCGACAAGGCAACGGAAATGGGCCTCGAAGACGCGGCGGGCGTGCTTGCCGAATTCCGGGCGGAGATCGCCAAGGAGGAGGCGAAACTTGCCGGCGAGTAATACCAAGCGGTTTAGTGCGGGCAGGCTGGTCATTTCGCTGACCGATGGTCTGGCCGCACTGGCTCTTTTGAGTATGATGGGAATCGCGTTCTTTGATGTGGTCGGGCGCAGTTTCTTCCGATCCCCGATGGCGGGGGCGACGGAACTAACTGAACTGGCAGTTGCCACAACAATCGCCTGTGTCTTTCCCTCGCTTGCTTGGCGCGGCCTTCACGCGACGATCGATGTCCTTGACGTGTTCGTTCCCGAAAGGTTTCGGCCATGGCAGGTTGGTCTTTCAAACCTGCTTTGTGCTGTCAGCTTTGCCTTTGTCGCTTGGCGGGTATGGATCGAAGGCGTCAAGACAGCTCGTTTCGGCGGGCAGACGCCGCTTCTTGAAATCCCCATGGCACCCGTCCTCTACGGCGTCGCCGTTCTTTTCGGAATTTCGGCGCTGGCTTTCCTTTTCGCTATACTCAATCCTTACAAGGTGACAGAGGCGTGACCGAAGCACTTATCGGCGTACTCGCCGCATTCATCCTTATCTTTGCGCGTGTCCCGTTGGCTGTGGCGCTTGGCCTTGTCGGGTTCATTGGTTTTGGTCTGCTGATCTCATGGAAGCCAGCATTTGCAATGGTAGCTCTGACTGCCAAGTCGAGCCTGTTGAACTATTATCTTTCGGTTATCCCTCTTTTCGTACTGATGGGTAATTTTCTGACCCGGGCAGGAATCTCTCGCGAGCTATACGCTGCCGCCTACGCCGTTATGGGTCATCTGCGGGGCGGGATTTCGCTGGCGACTGTCGTAGCCTGCGGGGGGTTCAGCGCCGTTTGCGGATCGTCGCTTGCGACTGCTGCCACGATGGCCAAGGTCGCGATGCCTTCCATGCGCGAATTCGGCTACGACGACCGCCTTGCGACCGGATCCATCGCTGCAGGCGGTACGCTCGGGATCCTTATTCCGCCAAGCGTTATCCTGATCCTTTACGGTGTAATCACCGAAACCAACATCGGCATGCTTTTCGCTGCTGGCATGATACCGGGTCTAATCGGTCTCATCGGATACATGTTCGCCGTGCGTTACGTAACCTGGCGCAATCCCGACATGGGACCTGCCGGGCCGAAAATGAGCTGGTCGGAACGGATCTCAGCGCTGCGTGGTGTCTGGGCCGTGCTTGCGCTTTTCTTGATCGTCATCGGTGGAATTTACGGCGGCTTTTTCACGCCGACCGAGGCGGCGGGTGTGGGGGCCGGCATCAGCTTTGTCTTTGCGCTGCTGCGCCGTTCGATGAATTTTCGCGCGTTTGTCGAGGTGCTGGTCGATTCCGCCCGAACCAGCGGCATCATGTTTGGCGTACTGATCGGTGCGACAATCTTCAGCGAATTCATCAACTACACCGGCATGCATACCAGCTTTCTTGAGTGGGTTACCGGTCAGGAGGTGAAACCTTGGATGGTGATCGCGGCAATCGTCGGCATTTATCTTGTCCTCGGCTGCGTCCTCGAAAGCCTGTCGATGATTTTATTGACGGTGCCGATCTTCTTTCCGATCATCGTCGAACTTGGGTTCGACCCGGTGTGGTTTGGAATCGTCGTTGTCGTTTCGGTAGAAATCGGGCTGCTGACGCCTCCGATCGGCATAAATGTTTTTGTTTTGCGCTCGGTTCTGCCGGACGTGGCCACGACGACCATTTTCAGAGGCGTCACACCGTTCTGGATCGCTGATATACTGCGCATAGCGTTGATCGCTTCGATTCCGGCGATATCGCTCTTTCTGCCTAGGTTGCTCTTTTGAGGCTTCAGCTAAACGACGCAAGCCGCAGCCGGTATGAACTGTCAGTAAACAATGGAACTGATCGGGACGCCTGCGTCCATCGAACTTTCAAGCAATAATCCGGGTTAGACATGGCAAAGATTTTAAGCTCCATTTCCACCGACGCAGAGACCTTCGTGGCCAACCGTAAAGGTATGACCGATCTGCTCGACCAAATGGAAAACATAGAATCCCGCACCCGAAAGGCTTCGGAAAAATCGCGCGAGCGCTTCGAGAAACGGCACCAACTCTTGCCCCGTGACCGGGTCGCTCTTTTGCTCGATCCCGGTCGGCCATTTATCGAAATGTCCAAGCTGGCGGGCTATGGTCTTGATCAGGAGGATACCGAAAAATCGGTTCCCGGCGGCGGCGTGATCGCGGGGATCGGTTATGTCTCGGGCGCACGTTGCATGATCAACGCTTCGGATTCGGGCATCGCTGCGGGGGCGCTGCAACCTATGGGCTTGGACAAGCAGCTTCGCATTCAGGAAATCGCTCTCGAGAACAAGCTTCCCTATGTTCAGCTAGTCGAAAGTGCCGGTGCCAATCTCATGGCGTACCGGGTCGAGGATTTCGTGCGCGGCGGTAACCTGTTTCGCAACATTGCCCGTTTCTCAGCGGCAGGGCTGCCGGTTGTCACGATCACCCATGGCAGCTCGACTGCGGGTGGTGCCTATCAGACCGGGCTTTCCGATTACATTATCATGGTGCGCGGCCGCACCCGGGCCTTTCTGGCTGGTCCACCGCTGCTCAAAGCCGCGACCGGCGAGGTCGCCACAGAGGAAGAACTTGGCGGTGCCGAAATGCATACCGGGATTTCGGGGCTGGGCGATTACATGGCAGAGGATGATCGTGAGGCCATTGGGTTGGCGCGATCTATCCTGAAGAATATCGAATGGAACGCCACGCCAAAGGAAACGAAGTCATACGCCGAACCGGCCTATGACCGCGAAGACCTGCTTGGCTTGATGCCGATGGATCACCGCCGACCAGTCGATATGAAAGAAATCATCGCGCGACTTGTGGACGGGTCCGATTTTGTCGAATTCGGTGAGCGCTATGGCGGCGCGACTGTTTGTGGCAATGCCAAGATTGCAGGCTGGCCGATCGGTATCATCACTAATAACGGACCTATCGATCCGCATGGCGCGGCAAAAGCAACGCACTTCATCCAGGCCTGCTGTCAGGCCCGAACACCGATCCTTTACCTCAATAATACAACGGGGTTCCTCGTCGGTCGCAGTTACGAGGAAGCAGGGAGTATCAAGCATGGGTCCAAGATGATCCAGGCAGTGACGACTGCCACTGTTCCACAGTTCACTATTTACTGTGGCGCGTCTTTCGGGGCTGGAAACTACGGCATGTGCGGGCGCGGGTTTCATCCCCGGTTTTGTTTTTCCTGGCCCAACGCGAAGACGGCCGTCATGGGCGGCGAGCAGGCAGCCGGAACCATGGCCGTGGTGCAGGAAATGCGCGCCGAAAGGCTGGGCGAAGACGTCGACCACGAAAAGCTGGATGCGCTCAAGTCCAGGATCACCGAAAACTTCAACCGTCAGATGGACGCATTCTATACCTCTGCCCGAGTGCTGGACGACGGGGTGATCGATCCACGGGATACTCGTGATCTTATGATCGAGTTGATGCAGATCGCGCGTGAAGCCGACGATCGCAGGCCTAATGAAATCCAGTTCGCCGTGGCGCGCCCCTGATAACCGCGAGACGTATGATGACCAGACCCAAATCATTCCAGAAGCTGCTTGTCGCGAACCGGGGCGAAATAGCAGTCCGTATCATGAAAACCGCCCGTGCCATGGGATATGGAACGGTCGCCGTTTACTCGGAAGCGGATGCGCAGGCAGAACACGTGCGCTTGGCCGATGAGGCGGTATGTATTGGAATGGCCGCTCCGTCAGAGTCCTATCTGAAAATCGAGGCGATAATCGATGCCGCCCGCCAGACCGGTGTCGATGCGATTCATCCTGGCTACGGCTTTCTTGCCGAGAATGAGGCTCTGCCACTTGCCTGCGAGCAGGCCGGTATCGTTTTTATCGGGCCGGGTGCCGAAGCCATCCGCAACATGGGCGACAAGGCAGGCGCAAAAGAACTGATGGAACAGGCTGGCGTGCCCTGCGTGCCGGGCTATCAGGGTGAAGATCAGGACAGCGACAAGTTATTGAAAGAAGCCAAGCGCATCGGCTTTCCGGTCATGATCAAAGCGACGGCTGGCGGTGGCGGGCGCGGCATGCGGCTGGTTTTATCGGAAAAGGATTTTCTGAACCATCTGCAGTCGGCGAAATCCGAAGCGAAGAATGCCTTTGGTAACGACATCGTCCTGTTGGAAAAGGCCATCGTGAACCCGCGCCACGTGGAAATTCAGGTTATGGCGGATCACCATGGCAACGCCATTCACTGTGGAGAAAGGGACTGTTCGGTGCAGCGCCGCCATCAGAAGGTGATCGAGGAAGCGCCGTCACCCGCTGTCGACCCTGAGCTTAGAGAGCGGATGGGTAAAGCATCGATCGATGCAGTTCGGGCCATTGGCTACGCGGGTGCGGGAACCTTTGAATATCTGCTCGACGGTGACGGTAACTTTTTTTTCATGGAAATGAACACACGGCTTCAGGTTGAACATCCTGTCACCGAGATGATCACCGGTCTTGATCTGGTAGAACTGCAATTGCGGGTTGCCGCTGGAGAGAAGCTGCCGCTTGATCAGATTGATGTTTCCTACAGCGGCCATGCAATCGAGGTTCGCCTTTGCGCCGAAGAC
Organism: Paracoccaceae bacterium; assembly: GCA_018223035.1. Lineage (GTDB taxonomy): Bacteria > Pseudomonadota > Alphaproteobacteria > Rhodobacterales > Rhodobacteraceae > Heliomarina. Next base: position 87,124 of record JAAEZD010000006.1, on the reverse strand, counting down.
CCCGCCGCTGGTTTCATGCCGCAAAGCGGTCGACTGGAATTATGGGAGCCGGTGTCATTCGTAAGGGTAGACCATGCGCTGCGCAGTGGTGCCGAAATACCGCCCTTTTACGATTCCATGATCGCTAAGCTCATCGCCCATGGCAGCTCTCGTGACGATGCGCGGCGAAAATTAGTCTCGGCACTGGATCACACTGTGGCGATCGGTCTTCGGACCAACAAGAACTTCCTTTCTGACTGTCTGTCCCACTCGGTTTTCGCGGAGGGTAGGGCAACTACGGCGTTCATCGCTGATCACGGCGACGATCTGATGGCAGTCGAAACAACCCGCGAAGCCCATGCTGCGATGATTACCGCAGCTCTCATGCGTGCGGGTCCGGGCAATCGTTTGACCCACGGGTTTTATACACCGTTGCGTCTGGCCCGTGGAGAGCGCGCGTTTGCCCCCATCGTGCAAGCTTTCCGTAATGGGGCATGTCATGTGGAAATGTCGGGTGAGGAACCTCTTGAGCTTTGCATGACCACGGTCGACGGGCCTAGAGTTACGCTCGAACTGAGTGGGGCAACCAGTAAAGCATTGCTTTGGCAGGACGAAACCCGCGTTACAGTTCACTATCAGGGGCGCAGTTATGATTTTCTCGATCTCACTTTTCAGCCGACCGTTGCTGCCGAGGCCGCAGGTGGCGATGGCAAAGTTCGCGCATCGATGAATGGCAATATCGTCTCTGTTGATATCGCCGTCGGCGACACCGTTGAAAAGGGACAAAAGCTTGTCGTGGTAGAAGCGATGAAGATGGAACACACGCATGCCAGTACGCTTAGCGGAACGGTGACGGCAGTGAACGTTACGAAAGGTATGCAGGTCAGCACCCATGCCGTCCTGGTAGAGATCGACGCCGCATGACTAACGCCGTCGTTCTGTACAGCCGCGAGAACCATGCGTTTCGAATAACGCTCAATCGCCCGGAAAAGCGCAATGCGATCAATAATGACCTGATCGAAGGCATATCCGACGGCATCAAACAGGCCGAGGCCGACCCAGACGTCCGGTGCATTGTACTGACCGGCGCGGGCGATAAGGCCTTTTGCGCCGGAGGCGATCTTCAGCCCGGGGGCGGGTTCAATTTCAATTTTGCCGAGCCTTCTACCGTATATGGAAACCTGCTGCGCCAGGCTCAGAACTGCCCCTTGCCGATTCTCGCAGTCGTCAACGGGACTTGTGTGGCGGGCGGCATCGGTCTTGTTGCGATGGCTGATTTGGCCATTGCCGTAGATACGGCGAAATTTGGTCTACCAGAAGCCAAGATCGGTCTGTTCCCGATGCAGGTACTGGCGTTGATGAAGGCACTTGTCCCTGCACGGACATTGCGGGAATGGATGCTGACCGGGGAGTTGTTTTCGGCACAAGACGCGATGGAGGCGGGTCTGCTGAACCGTGTGCTTCCGGCCGGACAACTGGCCGAATGTGCGGACGGGCTCATTGCCAGCTTTGCCAAGACATCACCCTCTGCACTGCGTCGAGGGAAATATGCAATGCGCGTTGTGGAAGCGATGAGTTTCGATCAGGCCATTGCTTTTGCCGAAGGTCAGCTGGGCTTGATGACCCTGACCGAAGACGCCAAGGAGGGGCTTGCCTCATTCAATGAGAAGCGGTCGCCGAAATTTACCGGAAAGTAGTCATGAGTGAAAAGCCTGCTGTCCTGCTAGAGATCGACGGGAATACCGCGACGATCACGCTTAATCGCCCCGAACGCCGGAACGCGGTAAACGCCCGACTAGCAATGGCATTGCACGAGGCAATCGAGGAATGTGAAGACGACTCTTCGGTCTCGGTGACCATCCTGACAGGCGCAGGTTCTTCCTTTTGCGCAGGTATGGATCTTGTTGCTTTTGGGAACGGTGAAGGCAAAGCGATACTGCACGGCCCGGGCAGATTTGCAGGGTTCGTCGGCGTGAAACGCCGCAAGCCTGTGATCGCGGCGGTGAATGGTCCGGCGATGGCAGGAGGTTTCGAAATCCTGCTTGCCTGTGACCTTGCCTTGTCTGTGGATACCGCAATTTTTGGCCTGCCTGAGGCTCGGCGTGGATTGATCGCCGGGGCAGGGGGCGTGTTCCGGCTTTCACAGCGACTGCCCATCGCATTGGTGAACGAGATGATCCTGACTGGTGATCCGATCACTGCGGCGCGCGCGCTCGAGCTGGGTCTGATCAACAGAGTAGTAGCACCAGACAGTCTTAAGAAAACAGCCCGTGAACTAGCTGAAAAAATCGCAGCTTCCGCTCCGCTCTCGGTAAGCCTCAGCCTCGACCTCGCACGTACGGCCGCCAGTGGCGATGAAGAGGCACTGTGGCATCTCAACGGTAAATACCTGGATCAAACCATCGGGTCAGAAGACGCGCAGGAAGGCGCGCGGGCCTTTCTGGAAAAACGGTCGCCAATATGGCGCGGCGTTTAAGCTCAGAATTTCAAGACATTTAGCTGCCAAGATCATTCCGGAAAATGTGGCACGATGAATGCGGCGGTCTTGGCCACATAGGCGCGCGCAATCTGTTCCGCTTGCGCTCCATCCCCGGAAAGCACTGCTTCGGTTATCTTGCGATAGCCTTCTATGCGTTCTACCGAGGGTACGGACAGCCGATTTCGGATCAGGTGCACCTGCAAACGCGGCAGGATACGGTGAATTTCCTCATTGCCGCTGATTTTTACAAGCTGCCGGAAATACCTGTTCCGGCGACGGAGAAACTCGAAGCGACCTTCTTCGTCACGATACTCTTCGATCGAACGGAAAAGCTCTTCGATGCTCTCGCGGGCTCCGGGTGCTTCGATCTTCTGGGCGGCCTGTCGGGCTGCAAGGCCCAGCACGACTTCGGTTATGGAAAAGAGGTTTGCGGCTTCTTCCCGGCTCAGCTTGCGTATCTGGGCACCGCGGAAGGCGGCAAGAACGACAATCCCGTCGGAACTCAGTTCCTTGAGAGCTTCCCGTACGGTGCTGCGGCCGACGTTGTAATGTGACATGAGGTCCGGTTCGACCAGACGCTGACCGGCCACATACCGGCCTTCGTAAAGTCCACGAACCACATCGCGGACAATATAGCTCGATGTACTCGAGCCCTTGTCTGTCTTTTCGATGCCTTCAGGCATCCGGATACCTCTCAAAGGGAATGGACAACATTCATAAAGTTTTGAACTTACTCACATGTTCTTGGCAAGCCTCCAGGCGACTTCGGAAATAGGGCCGGCCTGAGCGCCGACATCTTTGGCACGTTCGTCCGCAGCGGTTCCTTCGACTGCACGCTTTGCGATACCATGTAGAATGGAGGCAATTCGGAACATGCTGAGGACAAGATAGAATTCCCAGTTGTTCGGGGCCTTTAGCCCGACACGCTGGAGATACTTTTGCGCATATTCTGTTTCATCAGGAATGCCGGTTGCCGCGAAATCTGTTCCGGCCAAACCTCGGAACAAGTCAGGTGCAAAGCGCCACGTCATGAGATGATAGGCGAAATCCGCAATCGGATTTCCGATGGTCGATAATTCCCAGTCCAATACGGCAATGACACGCGGTTCTGACGAATGGATGAGAACATTGTCGAGCCGGTAATCACCATGCACGATACGAGCTGGATGTTCGTCTGGCAAATGCTCTGGCAGCCATTCGATCAGCCGCTCCATGTTGTCATTTTGGCCGATGCGGGCTGCTTCGTACTGGCGGGTCCAGCGCGAGATCTGTCGTTTGAGGTAGTCTTCCTTGCGACCGAAATCTTCTAGACCGATCTCATCGGGATCGAGACGATGAATGCGGGCAATTGTTTCGTTCATGCTATCGAAGACACCCGCCCGTTCGGACTTGGTCAGTTCAGGCAGGCGCGGATCCCAGAAAACACGTCCGGGGACGAAGTCCATGATATAGAACATACTGCCGATCACAGATTCATCGGTGCACAGCGCATGAACCTTTGGCACTGGAATTCCCGCTGTTTTCATTGCGGTTAAAACTTTGAACTCGCGGTCAACCGCGTGAGCGCTGCTCAGCACTGGGCCCTCGGGTTTTCGGCGCAGAACGTATTCACCGTATTCCGAGGACACACGGAATGTCGGGTTGGATTGCCCGCCTTCGAACTTGCTAAGGGCCGGAGTGCCGGAAAAACCTTCGACGTTTGCTTGCATCCAGTTCGAGAGCGCATTTACGTCGGGCCACTGTGCCTTGTCCGCCGTCTGAGTTTGAGACACGGTTACTCTTCCTACTCCTGTTGGCGGTACCGCCGTTTCAGGCCATTTCGTCGGTGTATAGCTCAGCATACGCCATACGCAGTTCGACCTTCCGCAATTTGCCCGTCGCGGTTTTAGGCACCTCGTCCACGAAAACTATCTTCTTGGGCAATTGAAAGCCACCAAGATGCTTTCCCAGTTCATCCATGATTGGCTGCGGATCCTGCGGCGCACCGGGTTTTGTAACGACAAACGCCGTGACCGCCTCGCCCCATCTCTCGTGGGGGATACCAACGGCAATTGCCTCAAGCACCCCGGAGCAGTTCAGAAGGTGTGATTCAACCTGCATGGAGGAGACATTCTCGCCGCCACTCTTGATCATGTCCTTTGTACGGTCGAGGAATTCGAATTCGCCCCACTCGTTGATACGGCCGACGTCGCCGGTATGGTGCCAACCGAAACGCCGCGCCTCATCCGTCGCATCCTGGTTCTTGTAGTAGCCGAACATGACGTTCGGGCCCCGATGCACGAGTTCACCGATTTCGCCCGGTGGTAGCAGCTCTCCATCCTGTCCCATGATAGCCAGATCACATATTAAAGTTGGCTCGCCCCAGACATTGCCAAAGCGTTTCAACTGCATCTCGGGCCGCGACATGGTTGTGATAGGGTACATCTCTGTTTGGCCCGACGTCAGCATGAATGTCGGGCAGATCCGGTCGATCATGCGGCGCATCAGAGACTCGTACATTGGCGCCATAGTATGAAGCCCAAAGCGCAGCGATTTCAGTGAGCGCGTTTCCATATCGGGATGATCCAGCATCGCTGCATACATCATCGGTAAACCGACAACGACGCTCAGTTCTTCCTCTTCGATTGCTGCAAGTAAGGCTGCGGGTTCGAACCCTCGAAGCAAAACGCATTTCGCACCGACGAGCATGAACGACAAAAGCAACACGTGCGCGCCGCAGTGAAACAGAGGGAGCTGGAGCGGAATGCCGTCTTCGCGCGTAAGACTCCATTCGACCGCATCAGCCATGATCGACATGTAGATGGACAAATGCGAATGCATCGCACCTTTCGGTTTCGAGGTCGTGCCGCTCGTGTATATGATTGCGGCAATGTCGTCGCGGTCGATCTCGACCTGCGGCTCGCTCTCGGGAAGGTCCGCGCAGAACGAAAAACCCTGCTCGGCGACCGTTATGGGGAACCCCAATTTCTTTGCAACAGCGCCAAGGTTCGGATGGTCGGCGAAAACCGGTTCGATAACCACGTGACCTACTTCGGCATGGGTGAGCGTAAATTCTACGTCTTCATCATCCAGCATCAGATTGATAGGGACCCAGACCAGCCCGGCACGATGGATCGCGAAAAGCGTCACGACCAACTCGATGGAGTTGCCGAACATCATGGCACAGCGGTCCCCGGGCTTGCAGCCGGCATTTATCAGGTAGTGTGCCATCCTGTTGGCTGCAGCATCCAACTCGCCATAGGATATCCTGCGCTTGCCATCGACAAGAGCGATATTCCCGGGCATACGCCGCGCAGTACGGCGCAGAATGTCGCCGATCGCGATGCGGGAAATACAGGAGGGGGGCGGTGTGACGCCTCCATCGATATTGTGGCCTGCCATATGCTCCTCCCCTGTTGAACTCCGACATTGCGCTGAGCCTAACAGGCAGGGCGGGCAAAACTTGTGGCAATAAGCTAGGCGTTCCCGTCACCCGCGATCCCCATGTATTTCGTCAGAATGCGCAGCATGACCTCATCCGCGCCGCCTCCGATGGAGGTCAATCGCGTATCGCGGTAAATGCGGGAGATTTCACTTTCCTCGCTATAACCCATACCGCCCCAGAATTGTAGGCAGCCGTCAGCCACTTCGCGGGCCAGTCGCCCCGCTTTTAGCTTGGCCATCGTCGCAAGCTTGGTAGCGTCTTCGCCATTCACGATCATCTCGACGGCGCGCCAGTTAAGCGCGTTTAGCGCTTCAACCTCGGACTGCATTTCTGCCAGTTTGAAATTAACCCACTGGTTTTCAATAATTGGTTTGCCGAATGCACGGCGTTCGCGCGTATACGCAATTGTGCAATCGATTGCGCGTTGCAACATAGCTGCATTGTTCAGTGCACCCCAGAGCCGTTCGATCTGGAACTGCTCCATCTGGTAGATGAATCCCATGTTTTCTTCGCCGATCCTGTTGGACTGTGGCACGCGCACATCGTCAAAATAGAGTTGCGCTGTGTCCGAGGCCCGCATCCCGATCTTTTCGATTTTTCTGGCGACTTCGATACCCGGCGTATTCATCGGCACCACGATCAGCGATTTGTTTCGATGGACCGGCCCATCGCCCGTGTTAGCCAGCAGGCAGCAGAAATCGGCCTGAGTGCCGTTCGTGATCCACATCTTGGTGCCGTTGATGACGTAATCGCCGCCATCTTTCCGAGCTACTGTTTTGACCGAGGCTACGTCCGATCCGCTGCCCGGTTCAGAAACTCCGATGCACCCGACCATCTCGCCGGCAATCGCTGGCCGTAGATATGCCTCGCGCAGTTCGTCGCTGCCGTGTTTTTCAAGAGCCGGTGTGCACATGTCGGTCTGTACACCTATGCTCATGGCCACGCCGCCAGATTTGATGGCCCCCAATGCCTCAGCCAGCACAGCGGCATAGGAAAAATCGAGTCCCAACCCGCCGAATTGCTCGGACTTTGAGACGCCGAGCATGCCAAGTTGTCCAAGTGTCCCCATAACCTCGCGCGCGGGATAGATGCCAGCGGCTTCCCACTCATCCACATAGGGGTTCACTTTGTCTTCGATCCAACTCTGGACCGAGCGTCGCACTGCCTCGTGCTCATGGGTCAACTGCAAGAATAAACCTCCATCGTGGTGACGCAATTACGCATGTTCGTTTCTAATGCCTGTGCCTTCGCTTCGATCGTCGACGTACAAGTCCATCATGAGCTGCGTACATGCCGGGTCGTTAAGGTATTGGTCGAAACACGTTTCGCCCCGCTCTCGAAGTATCTCTTCGTCCAGAAACGTCTGGCGCGTCATTTCTGCGGGGTCCGAAACCAAAATGGCATGTGCCGCTTCCGCCATGATCGCCGGAGTGCGCGAACGGGCGATGTACTCCGCTCCGACTTCGAATTCGACGGCCGCCGTGGCAATGGTCGTGCGCGGCCAAAGCGTGTTTACCCCGATCTGACGATCGCGAAACTCTTCAGCCATGCCAAGCGACAACAAAGTCATCGCGTATTTCGTCGTCGTATACGGAATGTACGATCCCAGCCACTTTGGATTGAGGTTGATCGGGGACGAGAGGCTTAGCACATGGGCATGATCGGATTTGGCGAGATAGGGCAGGGCTGCCTTGGTGACCGCCAGAACGGCCCTCGTGTTAATTTGGAAAACGAGATCGAAGCGTTTCATCTCGATCTTTTCCACGGGGTCGAGCCGGATGGCGCCAGCATTGTTCACCACGACATCTATTCCGCCGAACTGCTTTGCGGCGCGCTCCATCACTGTTGCGATCATAGCGTCATCGCGTACATCAAGCTGGACCGGTAGGGCCTGTCCGCCCGCCACCTCAACTTCCTCAGCTACGGAATGAATGGTCCCGGGAAATTTCGGATGTGGTTCTGCGGACTTGGCGGCAATGACAATGTTGGCTCCGTCACGCGCGGCGCGCAGGGCGATCTCTCGACCTATGCCTCGGCTCGCACCGGTTATGAAAACAGTTCGGCCTCGCAGCTTTTCCGACATATTCAGGTGCCCCCGTCGTTCGGGCCTCCGTCGCAACAGCCTGGTAAAGGAGGCATTATGCAGCGGCAGACTCCATCGTTACCGCCGTTTTCTATCCGGCGGCGGAGGGGGTACTCTTGCGTTGAGATGCTGGAAGAAAATTACGTTACGGCAATGGCCTGCGTACCGTTACCGCGATCGACCCAAGTGTAACCACCGCGCGCAACAAGGTAGTTCGTGTGTGCCAGAACTTCGGTAAAGGCAAAGCTCATTTCATGCGGGCTTAGTTCTCGCGGAAACATGATGGGCACAAGTTCCGCTGCGGATTTCGGTTCGTTGAAAACGGCCTCTCGAATGATATCGCAGCGCTCTTCATGGTGTGCAATCAGATCGGCGCAGCGGTCGTGCAGTCCGTAGAACGGCAATCTGTGTCCTGATAAAACCAAAACATCGTCTCGTATTTCTCGCTGGATCCGAGCGAGCGACTCGATGAAATTTCCGAGCGGATCGCCCGCGGGTTCAAAGGCCATAACGGAAACGTTCGGGCTGATTTTCTCAATGACTTGATCGGCGGCAAGCAGCAATCCATCCTCCGGCAGGTACAGCATAACCTGTTCGGGACAGTGGCCGTCCCCGGTCAAAACCTTGAACCTCCGCGTGCCCAGTTCCAGAACGTCGCCATCCTGAATCCGGCGGTAAGTAAACGGCGGCTTTGAAAGCATCCGCATATATTCCTGCCCCTGCGTGCTTACCAGTGCCGCAACTTCGGGTGTCATGCCGTGGCTCGCGTAGAACCGGCTATATGCGGTCGCAGCCAGAAGCTCTGGAGAGTTGTAGAAGTTCATGGCGGAAAGAAATGCGGTGCGGCTGGCGATCAGGGGAATTTCCAGAGTCGAGCAAAGCCAGCCTGCCAGACCAATGTGATCAGGATGGTGATGCGTCACGAGAAGGCCGCTGAACCTGAAGTCTTTCAAAGGTCCATCGAACAAGGCACGCCACTGTGCCCGGCCGACTTTGTTGTCGATACCGGTATCAACTATGACCCAGCCGGTATCATCCTCGATAAAATAGACGTTCACATGATCCAGCCGGAAAGGTAGCGACAACCGCGCCCAGAGCAGTCCTGGGCGAACAGTGACGACTTCACCCGGAGCCGGTGCGGTATCATAGGGGAAATCCAGCATGTCATTGTCCTTTTGTCAGCTATGCGAAAACCTTGGCGCGCATTTGTTCGCGACGGCCGCAATACTTTCGAACGCATCCGAGGAACCGGTGCAAGCCATTATTTACGTTTGCCGGAACTGCATCTGCTCGGTCGAATTGAGCACGGCGGCGGTCGCTGATTTCGTGGTGGAGGAAAAGCTGAAAGAAACCTATCTAGCTTAAAGCTCTTGATTTTTGGTTCCCGGACAAGAGGCAAAAAGCTGCAACAGCAATGATTGCGGTCGCCCCAAATAGCGCGCTCCACGTGGGGAAACCCTCGGTATCTCCGAGTGCGGTAAGTAATGGGAACACCGCAAGCAGAGGCAATATAGGTGCAGTAAACGCTATGGGTGATGCCCCACTCGCAAGATCCAGAAAATAGAGCGAAACAAAGCCGGTGACACCGATGCCGATAATCGCGAAGGCATCGTGCAATTCGGGTGTTACCCAAACAAAAGGCATTGCAGGCGCAAGCACTACGAATGGAACTATCGCGGTATAAAAGAGATTGGTCGCAATTGGTTCGCTTTGCAGGGACCGTGTCATCGCCACATAGGCAGCAAACGAAGCTGCCATGATAATCGATCCTGTAATGGGCAGAATTTCCAGAGACGGAAAGCTCCCGATGACTGCGATAGCCGCCATCGAACTGATGCAGGCTAGGATAACGATAATCGGACGAGGCGGTTCGTGATTAATCAACCACCCAAAAACCAGCATTAGTGGCGGAGCGACCCAGAAGCCCGCCCATGCCTGCCCGCCAGATGCGCCGGATAACATAACCGCAACAAAGCCGAGCGGCATCGTCAACATTAATACCGAACGGGAAAGCTGATAGGCGGGTCGTCCTGTGCGCCAGAAAGTCTGTCTGTGAAACACCAACATCACAACAATGATATGAACGAGATAACGGCACCAGACGATTTGCAACAGGTTGATTGGCTGTCGAATTCGATGGCCAAAGACATTCTCGACGACAAACCAACCAACAGCAAACAGAAACATGAAAGTTATCGCTGACCGGTTGCTTTCGCTATGAGAACGCATTCAAATTTCAGCCTCTTCTCGTTCACCCTCGACCTCGACCTCGGCCGGGTCCGGGCCGTTCAACTCCTTCAGCAACATCTCGGTCAGATCATTTACCGTTGGCCCCTTGAGGAGTTCGCTGACCTGAATCGTCTGGGCAAGACCAGTACGCAACCGATTGTGAAGCTCCATCGCCATCAGGGAATCCATGCCGAGATCCATCAGAGATCGATCCCGCTGGTCGGCCATTCCCGGTTCAAGAGCCAGAACACGTACAATCTGGTCCGCCAACCAATCGGCCAGTAGCCCCGGCTGCTCATCACTACTCGCTGTGGCAAGCTTTTCCAGTACATCCTCTTCTGGGGCACTTTCCGCTTTCGTTGTCTGTTTGATGATATCTTTGAATAGCGGTCCCGAGGTGGACGGCAGCTTGGAACGATTCATCGGAACGATACCAACCTGCGGCGACGGGCTGCCAAATAATGCATCTGCCAGCATCTCTACGCCATCGTCGGGCTGGATCATCTTCAGGCCCATGGCTTCCCAGCGTTTGTGGTGCCGATCGTCGACCTCTGATGCCATGCCGATTTCGGCCCAGCTTCCCCAGTCCACGCTCAACGCGTGGAGACCTTGCGCACGCCGCCAGTGCGCGAAGGCGTCAAGAAAGCCGTTGGCGGCGGCGTAGTTCGATTGCCCGGCCGCACCCATCAATCCTGCACCGGAGGCAAACATCACGAAGAAATCCAGATCCTGCTCCGCTGTCAGTGCATGCAGAACAAGGGCACCGTCAACTTTTGGGCCCATGACCTTGTGAACGCGAGCGGGTGTCATTTCCGAAATCATCGCATCATCAAGGACACCTGCGGCATGTATGATACCCCTAAGCGGTGGCATATTTTGTTGCGCTTCGGTTATGACCTCTGCCATTGCATCCTTGTCCGCCACATCGACGCCGCGCGTGAGGACCGTCACACCAAGCCCTCTAAGCTTGTCGATTTCCAGCTTGGCATCTGCAGTTTCGCCGGATCTGCTGATCAGGATGAGGTTGCGAGCGCCGGAGTCGGCAAGCCATCTGGCTGTTCGCAATCCGATCCCTCGCAAACCGCCAGTAACCAGATAGCTCCCGTCGGAGGAAATTCCTTGAGGCCGGGTTTGTGTCAAAACAATCTTGCCGGTGTGACGTCCCTGGGCCATGAATCGGAAAGCATCCTGAGCCTGTTCAAGCGGCCAGGCTCGATGGCTCATTGGCGTGAGTGCACCCTTTGCCATCTGATCGTAGACTTCCTGTAGCAGGCCGCGCACCAACCCAGCGTCCGCAGCCGTGATGTCACCCAGATAAAGCTGATGATAGCTGCGGCCCGGATATTCTTTGTCAATACGCGCTTGATCCCATTCGTCGGTCTTGCCGATTTCGACAAAGCAGCCGCTTTCCGACAAAAGGCCAAGGCTGGCAGGAATGAATTCGCCCCCGAGAGAATTGAGGACAAAGTCGAATCCTGTGCCATCGGTCGCATCCTGCAGGTCCGACACGAACGACAGGGAGCGGGAATCGCCGACGCCTTCGGCGCCCAGTTCAAGAGCCAAAGCACGTTTTTCAGGTGTGCCGGCAGTTCCAAAGACCCTTGCGCCCATATTCAGAGCGATTTGTGTCGCGGCCATGCCAACACCACCGGTTATAGCGTGAATTAAAACCTTTTGGCCCGGTTTGACATTTCCAAGAGTCTTGAGCGCATAACCCGCAGTAAGATAGGCAACTGGAACACCCGCCGCCTGCGCCATAGTCAGATTGGAAGGCTTGGGAACCACCAGCGCGGTATCCACCGTCACATAGGTGGCAAAGCTACTGTCTGCCATGGCCACGACCTTGTCACCAATGGCAAATTCGGTAACGTCGGGACCTAGAGCGGTTACGACGCCCGCGCATTCGCTTCCCAGCGGTCCGGGATCGCCGGGATACATTCCAAGCGTGTTCAAGACATCACGGAAATTGACCCCAGTGGCGCGGACTCGCACCTCGATCTGCTCCGGACCCGGTGGTACGCGGTTTACCTTGGTCAACGTCAGGTTTTCCAGCATCCCACGCTTGGTGATGTCGAGCATTACGGATTCTTCGCCAGCAGAAGGTAAGGTACGTCCCGGGGCGAGGCGCGCAGCATAACGCGAGTCGCCGCGAAATGCCGTCTGATCCTCGTCATCCGGGTTGCTGACTGAAAGGAATAACTGTTCGATTTCGCTGTCCGAAATTCTTGGGTCGAGGTCGATACGGACACAATGAATTTCAGGTCTTTCTGATGCTACGACGCCGGCAAAGGCATTCACTGGCGATTGTGCAAGGTTCGGAGGCTCGCCAAAGATGGACTGGCTACCACGCGTGACGAACCACAGCCTTGTCCCATCCGGAACAGCTTGCGCCAAGCCAAGCGCCGTGCCGAGAAGCGCGTCATGTCCATGGGCATCCAAAGGCCAAAAGTTCAGGATACCTGTTACCGAGCCTGCGTCTTCAAGCAGTTTTTCGATGTTCCCTTTGTTATGCCCACTAACCGTAGTTTTGGGGTCGCCGATCCCAAGTTCAGGTCCCTGCCGAGCTATGCAGATTTCGCCGCCGGCAGCACGCAGCCGATTTGCAAGCTTTTCGCCCGTTCCTGACTCATCGGCAAGGATCAGCCATTTGCCGATGCACTGATCAACCGGCGCTTCTGGTAGCGGCACACTTTTCCAAGTGATGTCGGAAAGCCACTCGCCACGATCCTGCGCCCCTAGCATACGACGCAGGGTGCTGCGCTTGACGCGCTGAAAGCGGAATCCCCTTGCAAACAGAACCGCATTCGCTTCGCCATCAAAGAGATTGAAATCGCATTCGTACTGATCTGCTTCGGCCGTTTCGCGCTGGGTTAGATGGCAATGCACTTTGCGAGGCACCGGAGCTAATACCTGGAAATCACGCATAGCAACGGGCATGTATGCATCGCCACTTTTCTCGGACTCGAACAAGAGCGCGCCGAGCAACTGAGCGCAGCCATCGACCAGAGAGGGATGCGCTATGAATCCCTTGTCCGATAAGCTGTCTGACAGTTCGATCTGTGCCCAGGCTTCGGACCCAAAGCAGCGTATGTCGCTGAGCGGGCGGAAAGCCGGGCCATAATCGATGCCAAACGAAACCAACCAGCCATAAAAGTCGTTTGTATTAATGCGGGTCGCGGATCTGGGAATTTCCGGCAGTGCGAGTCCATCTTTGGGTGTCTTGGCTTCAGTTAGTTTGGCTCGCATGTGCAGCCGCCATTGAGAGGTTTCTTCGCCATCGGATGGGGGCAGGCTATAGATCCGGATATCGTTTTGGCTGGAGGAGCCTTCGGTATTTACGACAACTTGCATCTCGACGCTGTCGTCCTCTGGCAGGATCAATCCATTGCGAATCTCGATTTCTTTCAACGCAAGCATAGAGGAACCGGTTGCCTCTTTTACCGCGCCTAACGCCATTTCAATGAACCCGGCTGCAGGGAAAGGTGCATGATCGTAGATACGATGATCTTCCAGCCATGCATCTGTCGAAATTCCGATGCTGCTCTGAAATACTTGAACAGGTCCGGGGTTGGAACTTCCAAGAAATGGGTGGTTTCCCCGTGTCTTAACAGCGGTCTGATTTTCGTCGAATTCCGCCCAGTAGCGTTCACGTTGAAACGGGTAAGTTGGCAAGGCTTGGCGTGATACCGGAGATAGACCGCCGCCGAGCAGGTTGTCCCAGTTCAATTTTTGGCCGTGCACATAAAGCGCGGCTGCAGCTCCTTTTAGAGTTTCGTTATCATTGCAACCCTTGCGCAAGGAGCTCACCCAGTGTGCTTTTTCGGATTTCTCGCATTGTCTTGCCATGCCAATCAGGCTCGCCGAAGGTCCAACCTCGAGAAACGTTTGGAAACCGGACTGCAGCAATGTTGTGATAGACTCGGCAAAATTTACAGGTTGCCTTATATGACGCGACCAGTAATCGGGATCGGCAATCTCCGGTCCTGCGATTCTTCCGTTCAGGTTCGAGATGAGCGATATTTCTGGAAAATTATAATGTATTTCCGAGGCAACTGCCGCGAAGCTATCTAGCATCGGTTCCATCAACGGTGAATGGAAGGCATGCGAGACAGTAAGCTCCTGTCCGGTGATGCCATCGCTCTGTAACCGTTTGAGCACGGCAGATACGGCTTCGCGACGGCCCGAAACAACCGTGTTCGACGGTGTGTTGATCGCGCCGATACCGCAAGCGGATTCGTACCCCTTGAGAGCAGGGCGAACCGTTTCGACATCGGCAAAAACCGCAGCCATTGTTCCATCGCGCGGCAATTCACTCATCAGGCGACCGCGGGTCGCTATCAATCGCAGTGCATCTTCAAGTGTAAAGACGCCGGCCGCGCAGGCGGCCACATACTCCCCAACGCTGTGGCCAATGACCGCCGCAGGTTCTACACCCCAGCTTTCCCAAAGCTTGAACAGTGCCCATTCTACCGCGAAGAGCGCTGGTTGTGTGTAGGCTGTATCATTCAGCAAGGTCGCATCTTCGTCGAAAATTACGTCCAAAAGCGGGCGCGGAAGTTGCCTGTCCAATTCCGCTGCGCATCTATCAAGGGCGGCACCGAACACGGGTTCGCGGGCGTATAGATCTCGGGTCATACCGGGGTACTGTGAACCTTGACCAGTGAACATCATGACCACTTCGGGTGCGCTGCCGCCGGGGACCGAACCGCGCTCTACGCCGGTCAGGGAATCGCCCTTTGCGATGCCATCGAGTTTTGCCAGCGCATCTTCCTGGTTTGATACGACGCAGGCGATCCGCCGGTTCAAATGCGACCGACCAAGAGAGAGTTCCGCGGCGCATTTAGATACGCTGGCGTTCGGGTGTGAGCGTATGTGGTTTGCCAACTGTCCAGCGATCGATGCCAGTGCCTTATCGCTGCGTCCGGTCATCGGCAGGATGGTATGCGACCGTTCCGCCAATGGCTTTTGCTCCTCGATTGACGGCGCTTCTTCGAGAATAATGTGCGCATTGGTGCCGCTGAATCCGAATGAACTGGCACCGGCCCGAAGTTTGCCGTTGTTCGGTGCTACCCAAGGTGTGAGCCTGTCAGGCACCTTAATAGGAAGACTGTCCCAAGGGATCAGGGGGTTGGGATTTTCAAGATTGAGGTGGGCCGGTATCTGCCGATGCTGAAGAGCGAGTGCGGCTTTAATTATTCCGGCAATTCCGGCAGCGCCTTCTGTGTGGCCGATGTTCGTCTTCAATGAGCCAACCACAAGTGGCGCGTCCTTCGGACGGTTTCCAAAGACTTCGCCAAGCGCATTGATCTCGATTGGATCGCCGAGGGATGTGCCGGTACCGTGAGCTTCTATGTAAGAGATATCCGAAGGATCCAGCCCTGCGTCCTTCAGTGCGGCGCGTAAAACCGCAACTTGGGCACGTCCATTTGGCGCAGTCATACCGGTACTGCGCCCATCCTGATTGATTGCGCTCCCTTTAATGACGGCGACAACCCGGTCTCCGTCGCGCTGCGCATCACTCAGACGTTTCAGGGCGATCATTGCACAGCCTTCGCCGCGGGCATAACCGTCAGCAGAAGCATCAAAGGTATGACATTTACCTGTGAACGACATCATCCGTGCACGTGCCGTCAGGATGGAGCCGGTCGGCGATAGCGTGAGCGTCACGCCACCCGCAAGAGCCATGCCTGCATCGCGATTTCGCAAAGCTCGGACTGCTTCGTGTACGGCCACCATTGACGATGAGCAGGCTGTATCCAGCGCGAAATTTGGGCCATGCACGCCAAGGAAATAGGACAAACGGCCAGAGGCGATAGAATGGGACGAACCCGATGCTTCATATGCGTCGGCGGTCAACTCGCCCTGAAACTTGGCGGAACGCATCGCATAGTCGTGCGCGGTCATGCCGACATAGATTGCGGTATTACTACCCGAAAGCGAGGCTGGCGCGATGCCGGCATTTTCGAGTGCTTCCCACGTAACCTCAAGTAAAAGGCGTTGCTGAGGATCAAGGCTGATGGCCTCTCGTGGTGTTATGCCGAAGAAAGCCGGATCGAAACCTTCTACGTCATCAAGGAAGGCACCCCAGCGGGCATAAGTCTTGCCCTGGGCATCCGGATCGGGGTCGTAGATCGATTCAATGTTCCAGCGATGTGGCGGCACCTCCGTCACGACATCGCGGCCTTCGCTTAGTAGTTCCCATAGGGCTTCCGGCGTGTTGGCGGAGCCGGGAAAGCGGCATCCTATTCCGACAATGGCAATCGGTTCGGAGTTCTGTGCCTTGAGTTGCGAAAGTTCTTCTTCAAGGCGCTGGATCGTGACGACAGAACGTTGCAGCAGTCCGTGATAGTCGGGGCTTGGTTTGTCGCTCATGAATTAAAGGTCCTGTCTAGTCGATCCAGTTGGAGCGCAAGTTGTGCCGCGAGGTCTTCTTCAGACGCTGTTTCAACGATTAGTTTTTCCTGGTGCTTCTCTGGTGGCTTAACTCGCGTGTTTTGTTGATCGGGCGTGATCTTTTCACCGATGTACTCGGCGAGCGCTGCAATTGAGGGGTATTCGAACGTGACTGTCGCGGGCAGTTGTAGACCAGAAGCGATGTTAAGCAGGTTTCGCAGTTCCACGGCCATGAGACTGTCGAGTCCTCGCTGCTGGAGAGGCTCATTTATGTCGATACTATCTTCGGGAGCGAGTCCCAGAACTTTGCGCGCAAAATCACGTACCGCACCTTCGAGGACGGTGCGCTGCCTATTTCGGGGCGTTGCTACGATCAGCGCGGGGAGATCAAATGGACCACTGATCGCATCCTCATTTCGCGTCGATTTCTCATCAGGGGCCGATGGAGGAACTTCGGGTGTCAACTCGGCAAACAATCTTGCTGATTGCCCGATAGCGACATCCCGCCAATTGGCATCAATGACGCACACCTGAGGCCCAATCTGTTTGGAGCTTGCCAGAATTGCGCCGAGCGCCTGCAATCCGACCTCCGGGTCAATGGGGAGCAATGACTGGAAACCACGGCTGCTCTGGCGCGCGCCTGCACCGATGTCAGCCCATAACCCCCAATTGATAGTCACTGCATCTCGGCCTGCCGCACGCAGCCGGTATGCCAGCGCATCCTCGAAGGCGTTGGCGGCTGCATGGTTTGCCTGCCCGGCCGATCCGGCTACCGATGCACCCGAAGAGAACATGATGAAACGGGCTGATTTTGGCAAAGAATGCAATAAATTTAATGTCCCGGCGACCTTTGCCTGCATCACCTTTTGGATCTGCGGCCAATCAAGATTTAGCACCGCAGCGTCAGCCAGTCCGCCCGCCGCATGGATAGAGATAGCCACCGGCGGCAGCGCCTCTGCAAGTTCGTCGAGGCAACGCTCCAGATCGGAAGGGTTCGACACATCGCCACGCGATACGAGGATCTCGGCACCACTCGCGGTCAATTTGTCGATTTGTTTCTGCGCCGCCGAATTCGGCTCCGACCGACCCAGAAGCGCGATATGCTTGACGCCTTGGGTTACAAGCCATTCCGCTGTAGCCAGGCCCAGACCGCCAAGCCCGCCCGTTATAAGACAGGTAGCATCCGCGGTAACACCCGGGGCTGTAAGGCTTAGAGAATTACCCGCCGGAGCCAGCCGTCGAACCAGTCTTGCGCTGCCGCGTAGCGCGAATTGGTCCTCGTCCGTCGCGTAGCGCACCGTAGCCGCTAACTCGGCGGCGGAGACTTTCTCGTCATTGTCTGCATCTGGATCAAGATCAATTCGCCTGACAGCCATCTCTGGATGTTCAAGTGCTAGCGTATGTGAGAAGCCCCAGACTGCTGCCTGTGCGGGTTCGGCGTCAGCGCCGTCATGTGTCGCCTGGCCACCGCGAGTCACTATGCAAAGCTGTGGCGAAGCACCAGAAGCGGCTGTTACAGTATGAACCGTGCCAAGCAGGTCTTCGAATAGCTTTTTCTGACCGTCCATTACCGCATTGGTGCTCATCTCCAAATCTGTCGTCGCATCCAACGCACCAAGATGAATTATCCCTTCCACACGACTCTGGTGTAGGTAGTCACGCAACATGAGACTGTCGGATGCGATCAATACCTCATCGCCCAAAGCCTCCAACGCAGTCTTCAAAGATTGTTCAAGGTTACCGCCGGGACAAATGACCCAGCGAGCAGTTGAGCTCGATTCAGGAGGCCGCCTTGCGGCGAGAATCGTCTGTTCTGCCAAGGCGCCTTTTGCCTCACCCGTCGGAAGGAACTCGACCTCTCGGAACCCCATTTCGTCGAATAGGGCCAGCCATTCCGGCAGCGGAAGCAACGCGTATGACCTGCGTGAAGTATCCTCATATGCCCACCAGCCTTCCAGCATTCCAACCGTCAGGTCCCCGAAGCGTTGAGGCTTGGTCGCTTCGAGCATGAGCAAGACACCTTCTGGGGCCAAAAGGTCGCGGACGTGGCCGAGAGAGGTTTCAAGGTCAGGGGTTGCGTGAATGACGTTGCCAGCAAGGATCACGTCAAAACTTCCTCGGGCGAATCCCTGCTCGGTTGGAGGCATAGAGATATCCAACGGACGAAAGTCCATTCCGTCGTACTGCACAAAACGGCTTCGCGCCCGATTCAGGAACAGTGGGGAAATATCTGTGAAAACGTAGTCGGTTGATTGATCGCCAAGTTGTTCGAGGATGCGCGCCGTGGCGCTGCCCGTACCAGCCCCGATCTCAAGGATGCGCAGGCGGCGGTTTTTAGGCCAGTTTCTTGCTATCTGACCGACCATCGCGGCCAAGGCAGCTGTATAGGCGCGCGCAGGCGGCGAAAGTTCGTACAGGTTTTGGGTAAGTTCAAGCGAGCCCTCTGGGAACAGAAGGGTCAACGGATCCGTTCGGCCGCGCAAAACTTCTGCCAAAGCGCTGCCGCAGCGCTGAGTCAATTCAATTTCAGCGGCACATTCAGGGAAATCTTTCAGCAACCGGGCGGCCACTGCCAGCATATCACGGCGTTTGCGGGGCCTTACAACTTCATAAGCATCGCCTGCTGGTGTCAGGGTGCCGTCTTCCGCAAGTATTTCCAGCATACGATTTACCAAGCGCTGATACTTCGGCAGGACACGCACGCCAGATATTATGTCGGCCGCTGCAAGCTGGTCGCCCGTTGTAAGCGGAACACCGAGATTCTCTAACGCGGCTTCAATAAAGCCTGAGGACAGACTATCCAATCGGCGAAGAAAGTTCGCATAATCAGTTTCAAGTTTAAGAGTCGCGGACAAAGATTTTAGCAAAGGGGCCGCAGACTTCATCAATTCGGACGGTCGAGTTGGAACGCTATCAGGACGCCAGACAACCTTTTGAACGATCCGTTTGACGTCTGATAATCCGGCTTCCCCTCCTGCATCATTCGCGCTGGCTTTTCGCAGGGTGACCTCCTTGAAAGACACCAGAGGCGCGCCGTCTGGAGAAACCAGCCAGACGTCTGCGAGAAGGCTGTTCGTTTCCCCGGATTGTGAAACCCTCACCTTGCTTCGAAACCTGTCCGTAAGCGGCGCGTGCCATACAACGCGCGCGGCTCCGAAGATCATGTAGGAATCGTCCAAGTTGGGGAGATCCAGAGCCGCGCCGATCACCTGCAAAGCAGTGTCGGTTGAGACCGGATCTGCAAGGAACTGAGGGCCGGATACTTTGGAGACGGTGATATCGCCGACCGCCAGACCATTGCCTGCCTTCAACGTGTCAATCATCTTGAATGCTTCGCCGACGTTGATGCCGAGCGACCCAAGGTTCGCGTAGAATTCGTTGACTGGTATCGGAGACGTCGCCTTATCCGCACTTACCTCAGCGGGAGAAACATCAGAGGCGGGACCGAGCGAACCTTCGCATAGCGTAACCCAGTTATTTTCGGTCTTTCTTGCGGAGATGCGAAAACTGGCTGAAGTCTCACCTTTCGGGATCATCGAAAGCTGCAACTTATGAACTTCGCCCTCGGTCAGAATAAGCGGACGGCGGAGAAGCAAATCACGAATTTCGACCAGTTTGCAACCAAAATGCAGTTGTGCTACCTGCCAAGCCCAGTCCATCTGGTACGTTGACAGCAGCATCGAACGGCCATGCGCTGATTGATCGAATAGCCATGGCAGTGCTGCAGGATTCAGGTCGATCTCAAAGAGCCGAGTATCACCGAGCGAGTGCACGATTTCACGGCCCGGCAGACCAGTCATGGCGTTTTCTTCTTTAGGAATGGAAGGCGGATCTATCCAATAGCGCGCCCGCTCGAACGGATAACCTGAAATCCGACGCCACTCCCGTGGCCAAGGCGCCTCAAAGGCGCGCCAGTCTATGTCTACACCGGCCACATACAACTTGGCCAACGTCGACAACATTTCCTGCAGGTCATCATGTTCGCGACGCAGGGAGGTCAACCAAGTCGTACGGTCCGGTTCGAGGTTGGCCTGCCCCACTGGTAACAAAGCCGGGTGCGGACCGATTTCGAGAAATATGCGCGCGCCCGCTGTTTTGGCACTTTGGAGTCCGTCGGCGAAGCGTACCGGTGAGCGCACATGTTCGCGCCAGTAGCTCGCCTGCAAGATTTCGTTCGATGTAGTCTTTCCGGACAGGTTTGAGATCAGCGTTATCGTGGGGACGGAAAGGCTGCAGGCGCTGACCGCAGCTTCAAATTCTCTCAAAATCGGGTCCATAAGAGGCGAATGAAAGGCGTGCGAAACATGCAGTCTCTTTGGGATGATGCCGAGTGCTTTTGCCGCTGTATCCGCTGCGTCTACCGCGTCGAGTGATCCGGATATGACGATATCTTGCGGACCGTTGATCGCGGCAATGTCAATCTGTCCGCGCCAAGGAGCTATCAGAACGCCAGCGGCCTCTGGCGTCATCCTTAACGCCGACATTGCGCCGGGCTCCTCAAGCGATTGCATCAGTGCGCCACGTGTCGCGACAAGATGGAGGGCTTCTTCGAGAGAAAATACTCCGGCGACGCAGGCTGCCACGTATTCGCCGAGTGAGTGTCCCAACACCATGTCGGGCTCAACGCCCCAGCTTCTCCAAAGTTTGGCCAAGGCCCATTCAACAGCAAACAGAGCGGGTTGAGCAAAAGCGGTCTTGTTTACCTCGACCGCCGAACCCTCCAGCACCGTTAGAAGTGGCACTGGAATTTTGCCTTCCAAGATCGCGGCGCAGCGGTCGATTTCAGCACGGAAAACGGGATGGCTTGCGTAAAGCCGAGAGGCCATACCCGCATACTGGGCACCTTGGCCACTGAAGACAAAAGCCAGCTTTGGCGTACGTTGAGGAATCACGCCTTCTGCATAGCGCGCATCTGTTCGGTCCCGCGCTTTCAGCAAGGCATCCGCTTCTGCAGTGCTTTGTGCGACGACGGCAATACGTTGCGCGTAATGATCGCGACCAGCGTTTGCGACGTAAGCGATTTCGGCCAGTTCTTCGGTGCTGGCGAGATCGGCGCGCCGCGCTTCGATCAGATTGGCGAGACTTCTACTGCTTCGCGCCGAAACGGTCAGCACTTGATGCTGGCGTTCATTCGCCGAGGTCGTCGAAGCGTTCGATGCCGGTGCAGCTTCAACAATAACATGCACATTCGTGCCACTGAACCCGAAGGAGCTGACACCCGCCCGCAACGGTAAGCTGTCCGGCCATGGCTCGTTCACGCGCTGCGGCTCAAGTGCGTGATCATCCCAGCTTATCAGTGGGTTGAGTTCTTTCAGGTTGACTTGGCCCGGCAGGAACCGATTGCTTATGGACAGCGCAGCCTTAATCACTCCGGCTACGCCCGCCGCGGCTTCAAGATGTCCGATCTGCGATTTTACCGAGCCTAGCCGCAACCGTTCCTCACGTTCTGAACTTGGGCAAAGCGTTGCACCCAAGGCGTGTACTTCGATCGGATCGCCAAGCGCTGTGCCGGTTCCGTGGGTTTCCACAAATCCGATCTGGCAGGGTTCAACACCTGCATCCTCAAGTGCAGCCTTGATCACCGCTTGCTGCGCCACGCCATTCGGAGCGGTCAATCCGTTACTCCGGCCATCCTGATTGATGGCCGACCCAGAGATAACCGCCACGATGCGATCCTTGTCATTCTGAGCGTCCGCCAATCGCTTGAGCATTAGGACACCGCATCCCTCGCCCCGCACAAACCCGTCGGCTCTCGCGTCGAACGTCTTACAACGCCCGTCGGGTGCCATCATGTGCGAACGAGACAGTGCAATTGTCGTTTCGGGCGTCAAAATCAGGTTGACGCCACCCGCCAGTGCGGCATCGCATTCACCTTGCCGAAGACTTTGAACGGCCTGATGGATCGCAACCAGCGAAGAAGAACAGGCCGTATCCACCGAAACGCTTGGTCCAGTCGTGCCAAGCACATAGGACAAACGGCCAGATGCCATCGAGTGGGCAATTCCGGAGGCGGTATAAGCGTCATAATCTGCATGCCCCGCATCGCGAAGTATACCGTGATAGTCATTGCCTGAGACACCGCAGAACACGCCAGTTCTTGTACCAAACAAAGACTTTGCAGGAATACCGGCGTCTTCCAATGCGGCCCAAGCGACTTCGAGCCAGAGACGTTGTTGCGGGTCCAGAGACTGTGCTTCGCGAGGTGCTATGCCAAAGAATTGCGGGTCAAACTTGTCGATGTCCTTGATCCAGCCGCCCCACCGGGTTGCGGTCTTTCCAGGAGCGTCCGGGTCCGGATCATAATAGGCGTCGACGTCCCAGCGATCCGAGGGCACCTCGGTGATCGCCTCGGCGCCTCGTTTGATCAGCGACCAGTAATCAGCAGGCGTATCGGCCCCGCCGGGAAAGCGGCAGCCCATTCCAACTATGGCGATCGGTGACCGCAGTTCCAGTGCATCAATCCGGGCTTTTTGCTGCGCCACAAGAAGCGCCAGTCGCTTGGGAGAATAACTGCTGATCCTTTTGAGGAAATCGCTCACGCCGAGCCTCCTGTGGCAGTGACAAAGAGGGCCTCGATTTCGTCTTCGCTCAGGTCTTCAAGATTTTCGATGTCGGCCGCACCGGTTTCCTTAACGGCAGACGCGGGTTTGGTTTCCTCAGGCAGAGTCGCTGCAAGCCGGCCTAGCAGTCCATCAGCAAGAGCTGTCACTGTGGGATAGTCAAAGACCACCGTAGCAGGGAGGTTGAGGTTACTCCCCATGCCAGCGGACAGCTTGTTGCGAAGATCCACTGCCATGAGCGAGTCGAGGCCCATCTCGCGCAAGGGTCGATCAATGTCGATGTCGTTCTGATTTACCAAGTCGAGCGTTGAGGCAACTTGTTCCGCGACGAACTCCAATACGATACTGCGCCGCGCCGCCCCGTTTGCGGTGGTTAATTCATCAATCACACGGGCAGGGGGTGTTCGAAGTTTAGCCGTCTTCCGAAGTTCGGACGAAGATTGGCCCAATCGTTCAAGAAATGGCGAAGCGCTCATGTCAGGTCGCTGGGCGCGGAAGGTCTTCCAGTCCATCGGGCAAGCCATAACCTGCGCCCGACCAGACGTGATTGCGGCCTGCGCCATTTCCAAACCAGCCGAGGTCTTGATCGGGCGAATGCCCAGTCTGCCCGCAGTCTGGTCAGCCGAAATCTCGGCAGCTATGCCAGCCTCGGACCATGCCCCCCATGCGATACTTGTTGCGGGCAGCCCGAGAGATTGTCGATATTGCGCGAGCGCGTCCAAGAAAGCATTTGCTGCCGCATGGTTGGTTTGGCCTGCTGAGCCTAGTGTTCCGGCAACGGATGAATAGAGCACAAAGAAGTCCAGCTCGCATGAGAGGCTTTCAAGATGCAGGTTCCAGCTCCCGTCTACCTTTGGTTTGAGCGGTACGCCAAACTCCTTACGTGTCATGTTCAGAATGCTTGCGTCCGACAGCTGCCCGGCTGACTGCACAATGCCTCGTAGCGGCGGCAGATCGCGCTTGATGGTTTCGAAGAGAGTGGCAACTGCCGCTCGGTTAGAGATATCTACCTGATAGGTCTCGATGCGAACTCCTTGTGAGCGCAACTCGTTCAGGACATCAGAGGCTGCGCTTTCAGGTTCACTTCTCGAAACCAGAATAAGAGCGCGAGCGCCGCCTCGTACCATTTCACGGGCTGTTTCGAGCCCAAGCCCACGCGTTCCTCCGGTGATCAGGTAACTTGCTTCCGGGTTCAGTTTTGCGAAACCTTGATTTTTATAAGATGGCAGTAGCACGATCTTTCCAATGTGCTTTGCCTGCGCCATGTATTCGAACGCCTCGCCTGCCTGCATCAGCGGAAAGCTGGTGACGGGGAGGGGGCGGATTGTACCCTCGCGCGCTGCTTTCATCACCTTGGAAAACAAGGCGTCCGACACTTCAGGTGACGCTGTGCGGATCTTGGACAGATCGAGAATGTGATAATCCCCCTCGGGGCAGCTCTCGCGAAATCTGCTATGTGTCCAGAGATCGCGCTTACCGATCTCGACAAGCCGTCCCGCTTTGGCCAGACAGTCAACTGTCGCGTCAATGAACGACCGCGAGAGAGAGTTCAGCGCTAAATCGACCCCTTTACCGCCGGTAATTTTTAGAATTCCTTCCGAAAAAGTTGTCTCCCTCGATGAGAAAACATGTTCGATCCCGGCCGCCCGCAAACATCTCCGTTTGGTTTCGCTGCCTGCGGTCGCGATAATCCGGGCACCCGCTGCCTGAGCAATCTGAACTGCCGCCGATCCGACCCCCCCGGCAGCAGCGTGTATTAAAACCCATTCCCCTGCACGCAATTTGCCGATGTCTATTAAGGCGTGATGGGCTGTCATAAATGCAAACGGCAGGGTAGCGGCCTCGGCCGGAGACATTCCGGACGGAATATGCGTCAGCTCAGCAGCACGCCCGATTGCGCGGTTTGCAAAGCAGTCGGTCGCAATGCCAACCACCCGGTCACCTGCCTCCAATCCTTCTACCTCATCGCCGACAGCCTGCACGATACCCGCGCATTCACCGCCAAGCGGTTCGGGATCGTCACGCATATCAAGGGCATTCATTACATCACGAAGGTTGAGACCTGCGGCGAGGACCTCAACGAGCACTTCGCCCGGCCCCGGGCGCGGTTCTGGCACCGGCACAAGTTGCAGATTTTCAAGTACACCGTCTGGCGACTTCCTAAGTGCTACGTTGTGGTGATTGGGCGAGACAGGAGCGATTGCCGTAAGCCTGGACGCATGTCGAGTTCTGTTACGCACTGCAACTTCTGTTTCACCTGCAAGCCCCCACAACACGTCGGCAAGTTCAGCCAGGATTGGTTGTCCGTCGTTGTCTTGTGGAAGGTCGATGAGTGTCGTATCCATATCAGGAAATTCCGCTCGCAAGGCGCGAACCATGCCCCAGAGTGCAGCCTGGGCCGGATCTGGACGATCGCACTGCCTGATCCTCTGAGCTTGGCAAGTCGCGACGACAAGGCGCGGCATGTCGCCGACCGGGCCGTTCCGAACAAGTTGCTGAACGGTTTCTCGCAAACTTGAAAGATGTGGCTCGGGCCCGCCGTCGTTCATGTCAGCCCCAAGCGGTCTCAGATCAAGAACGCCGTCGAAGGATCCATCATATTCGGCATTCCATTCGCTAGGCAAATTTCGCAATTCGATTGAAATGCCCGCTATAGCAAGGTGTTCTGCGGCGGCTTTGCCTGCTGCGCCATCAGCGAGGATAAGCCATCTTTCGTTGGTATTCCCAACTTTTGAAATTGGCTTGCGCGCAGCAAAAATTGATTGCCGTGACAAAGGAATAGAACCAGATAGATTCTGTGCCTCAAGCCCGCAGTCCTCAAGAAGAGCGATCCATTTTTTGGCGTCAATCAGCGGGTAGTTGGGGCGCAGCTCCTTGTCCTCAAAAAACCACCAGCCTTCGGTCAGACCAAAGGTAACATCAACCCATCGTTCCGGAGCGACAACTTCCAATAGCAACATCATTCCGCCTGGCGCCAACGCGTCACCCGCACGCTCCACTGTTTTCCGCAAATCAGTGGTGGCGTGCAGGACATTGGCGGCAATCACCAAGTCATAGCTTTGGCGCGTGATGCCTTGCGCCGACAGGTCGTCGTCAATGTCGAGCGTGCGGAAAGTCATACCGTTGCGGTTGCCGAACTCGGTTTCGGCTTCACGAACCATCGCCGGACCGATATCCGTGAACGTATAGGAGAAATTCATGCCCTCGAGTTGGGAAAGCACCGTTGCCGTGGTTCCGCCCGAACCTCCGCCGATCTCGAGAATGCGCAAAGGTTCATCTGACCCAGAGTGCGCTTTGCAGAGATTCTCGACAATAGCGGCAATTGTGCCGTTGAATGCAAGCGACTCGGGACTATTGCGGTAAAGCTCGCGGGCAATCGAAAGGTCGCCGCTCGGGAACAAGTCGGATATCGGGTTGCGAGCGCCCCGCAGAATTTCTGGCAGGTTCGGACCGCAGTTCTCCATTAACCGAAGCTTCACTTGGGCATGGGGGTGTCTTGCGAGGGCCGCTTTGGATGCAAGAATTGGATCTGCCTCAACCAGCTTGTTCAGAACGACCCAAGACTGCTGATCGCGCCAAAGAATTCCATCCTCTGTCAAGATTTCAAAAAAACGCGCGAGTAGCCCCCAGAGGCGCTTGGGGATCGAAAGTTGTCTGGCGAGGCCTTCCAACGTTGCCTTATCACCGATCTTTGGCACCCAGCCAAGGTTCTGAAGACAATCAGAGATCCAAATGGTCGTTAGATCATCAAGCGCTGTGTTCGCGGCATCGTACCCGGCAAGATCCAACTCTTCCGAAAACGAATCAAGAATTTTGCGCGCATCAGCGGTCAGACTTGTGGGAGAAGGCATAGAAGTTGGCGATCTAAGTACAGTCCAATCGACGGCATAGAAGGCGTCCGTTGGCCCCTGTCGGGTTTCGCGCAAGACGATGTCAGACAGCTCTGCCACAAGTCCATCATCATCTGTGATCGTGACGGACGCTCGCAGGGTCGGGTCGGCTGATCTGCCTGCTGGCTCTGTCCGGGCAAACGCACGCAGACCGGGGCCGGGGCTGCGAAAAATCGATACACTTCCGATAGAAAACGGAAGGTATGCAGTAGCTTCATCAGTTGCCGCAGGAAGAGCCGCAGCGATGACCTGAAGGCAGCCATCTAGCTGTGCAGGATCGAAAAAGTAGCGATTTTTTGTATCGCGAGGGCTCACATCTCCGAGGGCTTCACGTTCTCCTTTACGGAAAATCTGTTCAACCCGTTGCAAACTGGGGCCGAAATTAAAGCCGCGTGCCGACATATCGGCGTAATGGGTCTTCCCATCCCTGGGATCATTTTCATAGCTTTGAAGGTCCACTGTCGATACGTTCTGTGAGATCGTACTTTCCGGCACAATCCGGCAGGAGGCATGGCGTCGCCATGCGCCGGAGTTGCTTTCGGAAGACAGTATATCCAAACGGCCACCACTTTCGTCATGAATGACGACTGTCTGGATCAACATCTCTTCCTGCGAGACGAGTGCCAGCGGTTCCAGCAGCGTGAGATCCGCGAGGCTGTACCGCCCGGTAAGCGTGAACTGAGCGGCGGCATAGGCCATCTCCATCATGGATGCGCCCGGAACGATGCAACGTCCGTGAACCACGTGATCGGCGATATGGTTAAGGTCATCGGCCATCAGGCGCTTTTGGAAAACACTGTGGCCATCGATGGCGACCTGTAGTTTTTCGCCAAGCAATGGATGCATTTCAGTCGTGTCGCCGGTCGCGATCCGTTTGTTTGCACGAAACCAGTACCGCTCGCGTTGGAACGGGTAGGTCGGCACATCCACGATGCGTCTGCCGGGTCCACTGACGTCGCGCCAGTTGATCTGAGCGCCTGCCCGCCAAGCATCTGATACCGTCGCAAAAAGAGCGGTTCGGTCGTCTTTGCCGCGCCGTAGTGTTGCAGCGACTGTCGTGCTGGTTTCGTCGAATATCTCGACCGCCAGCGGCAGCAGCGTTCCATGCGGACCAATTTCGATGACGAGGCCGGGATCGAGCGCAGCAATATTGTTCAGACAATCGCCAAAACGCACAGCTTCTCGCATGTGTCGCCGCCAATACTGTGGTGTCGCGATCTCATCCGTCACCTGTTGGCCGGTGACATTGGACATGATCCGAAGGCGCGGACGCTGCATGTGAATGTCTTTGATCGCTGCTTCGAAATCATCCAAAGCTGGTTCCATAAGCGACGAATGAAAGGCATGAGAAACAGTAAGAGGCCGGGTAGCTATTCCAGCGGCTTCGAGTTTCTCGCAAGCGCCGGCAATATCCTCGGTCAAGCCGGAAATGACGGTCTGGGTCGGGCTATTCACGCCCGCAATCACTGCGGTACTGGCAAGCGCATCCAGTATGTGTTGAACTTTCGTTTCGTGCGCAAACACGGTTGCCATGGAGCCACCTGCCGGAAGCGCCTGCATCAATTTCCCCCGCGCGGTAACCAGCCGCAGCGCGTTCTCAAGGGAAAATACGCCGGCAATGGTCGCTGCCACGATCTCACCCAGCGAATGGCCTGCCACGATATCGGGCCTGACGCCAAAGGCATCCCAAAGTTCGGCCAGAGCGTATTCAATCGCAAAAAGTGCCGGTTGCGCGTTTCCTGTCAGGTTGATTTGCTTGTCATCACGTGCCTCGAACACGAGTGTCTTCAGCGGTATCTCGAATTCTTTGTCGAGCAGGGCAGCGCAACGGTCAAACGCCGCGCGAAACATAGGTTGCGTGTCGTACAGGCTTTTGCCCATTCCAGCGTACTGAGCACCTTGCCCGGTAAACAAGAACGCGGTTCTGGGTGGATCGCGAGGTGCTGGGGCGGGGCCAGAAATATTTTTTGCGCTGCGCCCTTGTGCCAGAGCCCGAAGACCTTCGCAAAGCTCGGCGCTATCGGCGCCGGTAACGGTTGCCCGCACCGCTAGCTGTGCACGGCCTGCCGTCGCAGTATAGCAAAAATCCGCAACGTTGGTTTGAGGGTTAGCCAGCTTCAGAGCATAAGCTCTTGCCAATTCACTAATTGCCCCGTTTTCGGTAGCGGCAGACAGACCCAGGATCATAGGTACGTTAGGAATACCAAAATCGTAGACGGGCGCGGGATCTGCTTCTCCGAGCACGATGTGAGCATTTGTCCCGCTGAAGCCAAACGAACTGACACCGCCGATACGCCGACCATTGCGAGCCTGCCATTCGTAAGGCTGGCTGGATACGGAAATCGGCATGTTGTCCCAGTCGATCAGAGGGCTTGGTTCCGAAGCGTGCAGGCTGGCGGGGATGAGTCCATTCTGCAAAGACAGAGCCAGTTTTATGAGGCCGGTAGCACCGGCTGCCGCCTCCAAATGTCCGAGATTGGATTTTACGGAACCGATCAAAAGTGGATTGGATTTGGAATGTCTACGGAACACGCCCGCAAGAGCGCCAGCCTCGATGGGATCACCAAGGGAAGTTCCGGTGCCGTGCGTTTCGACATAACCAACTTCTTCAGGTGTGACTCCGGCGCGTTTCAGCGCCATGCGGATCACCGCTTCCTGAGCCGGGCCATTCGGCGCCGTCAAACCGCTGCTTGCCCCGTCTTGATTGACAGCACTGCCAAGGATCTGAGCGATGATCCGGTCGCCATCTGCGCGTGCATCGGACAAGCGCTTGAGAGCGACAACCGCGCAACCTTCTGCGCGCCCGAACCCGTCGGCACCCGCGCCAAAAGCTTTGCATTTCCCATCAGGGGCCAGCATCCGGGCCTGCGACAAGGCCGTAAAGATATCCGGTCCGAGGATCAGATTGACGCCCCCTGCCAATGCCATGCGACAGTCACCTGTTCGAAGTGCCTGACAAGCCAAGTGCACAGCCACCAGTGAGGAAGAACAGGCCGTGTCGATCGTGACACTAGGGCCTTGAAGACCAAGGATATAGGACAGCCGGCCACTCAGCGTACTGTGGGCAATCCCAGACGCAAAATGCGCGTCCAAAAGCGCAGGATCACGAGTCTTCAGTTGCTCATAGCTGTAATCGTTTCCAGTTGCGCCGACAAAAACGCCAGTAGCGCTATCGATAAGATTGTCAGCGGCTTGACCAGCATGCTCCAGCGTCTCCCAGCAGACCTCAAGCATCAGCCGATGTTGCGGATCAAGCCCCTGTGCCTCGCGAGGGGCCAGACCGAAAAACCCAGGATCGAAGCGATCAACAGAAGACAGGAAACCCCCGAAACGTGTGGAGATTTTTCCCGGAACGCCAGGGTCCGGATCGTAAAGCGCATCATGGTCCCACCGATCCCGAGGTACCTCGCTGATAGCGTCGGTACCATTGAGCAATAACTTCCAGAATTCTGCCGGGTTGTCTCCACCACCGGGCACCCGGCACCCCAGCCCGGTTATTGCGATAGGTTCGGAGGCGGCAGCTTCGACCCGGGCCAGCCGCGACTGGGCCTCGTCCAGCGCAAGAAACGCACGTTTGATCGGGCTGAGTTCCCCTGAATTCTCCGGTGTCTGGGTCATTGTCGGGAAACTCTCTCAAGCAGCAAGGCTTCGACCTCTTCATCCGTCAAATCGGTGATATCCGGTGCGTCAGAAACTTGCGGGACTGGATTCGGAGCAGCGATCACGTCATCGACGTCTTTCCCTGTCATTCGTTCAAGAACAAAAATAGAAATGGCTTCTATCGATGGATGGTCGAACGCGATCGACGCGGGCAATGGTTGCGACAGCTCCAGTGCCTCGGTGAGCAGTTTTCTGATCCGTATCGCCATGAGAGAGTCCATACCCAGATCCATAAGCCTCTCGTGCCGTCCCGGCGCATCGTCACGTTCTCGTCCGAGCACGCGAATTACTGTCCGGCGAACCTGATCACGTATCATCTCAAGCCGTTCTGTGTCGGTCGCTTCGGCAAACAGTTTAGCAAAGCCGGTTCGGGCCTGTTCAGGCGCCGATGACACGTGTTCGGTGACTGCAGTTTCCGCTTGAGGCGGCCGGGTTTTACCCGCCTGACGCGCAAGAATGACGTGCTGGCCAAGAACGCTTGCAGCCGAACCTGCTTCTGGCCATGCCATAGCCTCGACAAACCCCGCTTCCTCCAATGTACGGCACCAAATTTCTGGCCGCATCAGCGGGTTATCCATACGCAAGCCGTCGTCGAATTTCTGCCAACCTTCGATCAGCCCAGTGGTAATGTCGAACCAGTCTAGATGCTCGGTTGACTCCACGAGCATCAGTAAGCCACCGGGGCGCAACAGGCCGCGCAGGCGCTCAAGGATTTCGGGCAGATCCGAGCCCGCATGGACCACATTTGCCGCAATCACAAGATCAAGGC
Organism: Paracoccaceae bacterium; assembly: GCA_018223035.1. GTDB lineage: Bacteria > Pseudomonadota > Alphaproteobacteria > Rhodobacterales > Rhodobacteraceae > Heliomarina. The sequence goes on along the minus strand of JAAEZD010000006.1, from coordinate 55,658 downwards.
TTGCAGTCTGAAACCCCTGGCTATCAAGCGAATTTTCCATGTCGAATTTACGGAAAACTACATCGGACCGGTCTCCGAACCTTTCACGGCCCCGGTCCAGAAAGGCGTCGCTGACATCGGTGTAGATATATCGCGCCGTGCCTTGGGGCAGGGCTGATAGAATGCTGGAGGACGTTCCTCCGGTGCCTGCGCCGATCTCCAGTACTTCGAGCGCGTGACCGACACCCTGCATGCCAGCCATCGATGCCACGGCCGACCGAGCTAGCCCGTTGATATAGCGCATCATCGCGCTGTCTTCGTAGAGGGCCTGCGCTAATTCAAATGTGCCGTCGGGGAACAGGGTTTCCAGCGGCGAACATCTGCCACTGATCACGTCTGGCGCAAGACCGGCACAATGGCGCACGTAATTCAGCAATGCCGTGTTATCAGCAAAGAAACCTTGCGCCTCTTCCCAGAGGACTTTCATATCCGGCGCTGTCAGCGGCGCGGTTGCAACGTATTCGCCGTCATAAAGCTGCAAAACGCCTTGAGCACATAAGCGTTCCAGCCATCGCCCGATCAGGTGCCGATACATTTCGTTGGCGCTAAGGGCTGCCATGATCTCGTCAAAGGTCAGCTTCGAACCCGATACGGAAAAGACACCAGCGTCGTGAAGCGTCTTTTGAGCGACCGCGGTCGTGATGCGCGTCATATGTGCCCATTTCGCATCATAGCTGCTGATATCGAGATCGAGTGGCCCGCGTTCGGCCTGCAAAGACAGTGCTACCGAAACGGTTTCCCAGTAACTGCGAGGTTCCGGTTCCTTCGTAGAGAGCGCAAACTGTTTGCGCTGGAACGGGTAAGTCGGTGCCGCTACTCGGCGTCCTCCGGCCTTGCTGTTTTCCAGATATCCACGCCAGTTGATTTCGGCACCATCTACAAAGAGTTGCGAAAGGCTGTTGGCCATTTCGCACCAGTCGCGCCGGTCACGATTCAGGCTTGGAAGCAATGAAATCTCGCTATCGGTTGCACATTCTTCGGCCAAGCTCAGCAGCATTGGATGTGGGCCTATTTCGATTGCATGGGTGATCCCGGTATCGACAAGCGCTTCCATCGCTTCCGCGAAGCGAACGGGCTGCCGAAGGTTTTCAGACCAATAACTGGCCTCGGCCATCGCCTCCGATTGAAGGAATTTTCCTGTAACAGTCGAAATAATCGGAACTCTTGCATGGCGCAGGTTCACGTGCTCCATGCTTTTGCGCATTTCATCGCAAACCGGTTCCACGAACGCTGAATGCGCCGCAAAAGGCACATTTAGTTTACGCGTACGCGCTCCTTTGTCGCAAATGGCGTCAAGGCATTGAGAAAGAAGAGCTTCCGGACCGCTAAGCGTAACACTCTGGGCGCTGTTATAAGCTGCGATAGAGACCTGGCCGTGATATTGCTTGAGTGCTGCTTCGATCACCTCAGGAGCAGCAGACACCGATGCCATTGATCCGCCCTTCGGAAGCGACGCGAGGAGTCTACCTCGGATCGCAGCAGCTCTTACGGCATCTGTGAGCGTGAGTACTCCGGCCGCATAGGCCGCCGCGAATTCACCCAACGAGTGACCCAGAATCGTCGACGGGAGAATTCCAAGAGCTCGCCAAAGATCGCTCAACGCACATTGCACTGCAACCATCGCCGGTTGAACGATTTCGGTCCGAACGAGTATATTTTCGGCATTCGAGTTCAGTGCCTCGATCAGAGGGACCCCGATCATGTCCCTGAGCGCTATATCTGCCGCATCGAAGCTGCGGCGGAAAACGGGTGAGGTGGCCAACAACTCCCGCGCCATCGACGGGTAGTGCCCGCCTTGACCGGAAAATAGCAAAGCAATGCGCGGCTTCCGGGGATTTCCCAGTTGGCTAGTATGGCACCCTTCGTTCGGTCGACCTGCCAGAAAATCACGTAAGCCAGAGCGCAGCCCTTCGGCGCTCTCAGCCGTCACAGCAATCCTATGCTGCAGGTGTGAACGCCCGAGTGCAGCGGTCCGGCAAAAATCTTTCGCGGCCTGATCCGTTTTCAAACCCGTCGCGTATGCTCCGGCAAGATCGCGCAGTGCTTGCGGATGCCGCGCAGAAAGAGGCAGGACGAGATGCGTCGACGCGCTGTCAACCTGCGCAGACACATCAACCTCTTCCAGGATCACGTGCGCATTGGTGCCGCTGAAGCCGAAGGAACTTACCCCTGCGCGCAGCAATCCCTTTTCAGAGTGTAGCGGCGTATGGGTTATGGGAACAGCAACCGGAGAACTCCAGTCGATCTCCGGATTCCCTTTGGAGAAATTAAGGTTGGCCGGAAGCTCCCTCCGCCGCAATGCGATCACGGCCTTGGCGACCCCAACGATCCCGGCGGCAGCTTCCAGATGACCGACAACGGTTTTAGCCGCGCCCAAAAGTAAAGGTTGTTCAGGCGGTCTTTTATGGCAACAACTTGCGATCAAAGCTCGAACCTCAATCGGATCACCAAGCGGGGTGCCAGTACCATGGGTTTCGACAAAGTCGAGGTCGCGTCCTTCAAGTCTGGCATCCTTCAGCGCAGCCCTGATAAGATCTTCCTGGGCAGCACCGTTCGGCGCGGTCAGTCCAGCGCTGTGACCATCCTGATTGATCGCGCTGCCGCGCATGACGGCCAGCAGAGGGTCCTGCGATTCAAGGGCGTCTGACAGCCGGCGAAGTACGATCATGCCACAGCCTTCGCTGCGCACATATCCATCCGCACCCGCATCAAATGTCTTGCAATGCCCGTCTGCGGCCATCATTCGGCCTCGGGAAAAAGCAATATTTAAGTCCGGCGTAAGGATCAGATTTACGCCACCGGCCAAGGCAAGATCACACTCACCGTTGCGCAGTGCCTGCGCCGCAAGATGCAGGCTGACAAGTGATGAAGAGCAGGCGGTATCGATCGAGATCGCCGGGCCGCGCAGCCCCAGAATGTATGAAATCCGGCCTGCGGCCACGCTTTGCGCCGTACCGGTCCCATGGTATGGCCCGACACTTGATCTATCGGAAAAAGCAGTGCGCCCGTAATCGACATTTGCGATGCCGAGATAGACCCCCGTGCGGGAACCGCGCAGATCGGTCGCCGCAATTCCCGCATTTTCAAGCGCCTCCCAAGCGACCTCGAGCACAAGCCGTTGCTGCGGATCCAGATGGCGCGCTTCTTCTGGGGCGATGCCAAAGAACTCCGCATCGAACATATCGACGTCTTCGATGAACCCACCATAACGCGTGGTCATAAAACCGGCAGCGTCAGGATCCTTATTGTAGAATTCGTCAATTTCCCACCGATCTTTGGGAATTGGCATGATCCCGTCCCGGCCGGACCAGAGAAGGTTTTCAAACCCGGCCGTATCCTTCACTCCGCCTGGCAAACGAAGGCCCATGCCAACGATTGCTAAAGGTTCATGTCTATCGCGCTCCGCCCTTGCAAGCCGCGCCTTGAGATCCCGAATCTCGTTCAGAGCTCGGCGGATCGTGTTCTGGGCGTCCGATGGTCTCGCCTGCGTCATGACACCGTCCCACTAGACAATGAATTAGCGAGTTCCGCTTCAAGTTCGGCCAAGATGTCGTCGTCGCTGAGTTCGTCCGTAAACTCACTTTCAAGGTTTTCCGATGTCAGACCGATATCGATTGACCACGCCCCGGCAAGGTATAGTACCAGGTCGTGAAGGGTGGGGTGGTCGAACAGCAAGGTTACCGGCAACTGAACGCCACCCACGCGTACAAGCGTGTTGCGGAATTCGACCGACATGAGAGAGTCGAGACCCTCATCCTTTAGCGATGCAAAGAGCGGAATCGAGGCACTGTCAGGCAGTCCGATTGCCTTTTTGGCCAGTTCCATCAAGGCATCTGTCATCGCCTCGGCTCGCAGCGCATCAGGCTGCGCACGAAGACGACCAATCAAATGATGTGCTTCTTTCGATTTTTTTGCTTTCTCGGGGGCAATACGGGCGCTTTGAGTAAAGTTCTCGAATATCGTCAAATCGAGTCCCGCCGGCGCAGTTTGCAGAAATGTCGGCCAATCAATCCGCGCAACGGTTACCGTCGCTCTTCCTTGTGAAATTGCTGCTTCAATCGCAGCGAAAGCGTCAGCGGGAGGTAATGCGGATACGCCGCGTTGCGCCCAAACATCACTTCCGCCCTTTTGCAGGTTTGCGGCCATGCCACCGCCCTTCCACGGCCCGAGTGCAACGCTTAGCGCAGGAAGTCCGCGCGACCGGCGATTATGCGCAAGAGAGTCCAGCCCCGCATTGGCCGCGAGATAGGCACCTTGTCCCGGCGAACCCAGACTCAGGCCTGCGCCGGACAGCAAGATCATGAAATCCAGCGGGCGATCCCGGGTCAGTTCGTCGAGTAAAAGCGCGCCGTCAAATTTACCGGCCATGACCTCACGTACATCCGTAGCGGTCAGCAGGTGAAACGCCTTATCCCGTAGGACCCCCGCCGCATGAATGACACCTTTCAGAATGCCAAGCCCGTCTATCTGTTCCCGAACTGTTGTCATGCTTTCCTGGTCAGCAGCATCTGCACGGAAGACGTGAACGCGAACGCCTGAGGACTCGAGTTCGGATATTACAGACGCCACGTGGTCATCCGGATCGTGCCTTCCGGTCAGTACCAGTTGTCGCGCGCCATGCCCGACCAGCCAGACTGCCGCATCTAGCCCGATGGCACCGAGACCGCCGGTGATCCAATACACACCTTCCCGGTCGACGGAGAACGGCGCGCTACTGACACGCAGGACAGTCTTGCCAATATGCTTGGCCTCGGCCATGAACCGAAATGCCGACTTAGCTGAGCCGAGGGGAAACTCTCGCACTGGCAAGGGTTGCAGTTCATCCGCCTCGAACCGTTGAAGTACAGAGCTCATCAGTTCAGGCAGAAGACCGGCTTGTTTGATAACCTCTGTGCCCAGATCATACGGGACGTAGTTGATGTCCGAGCGCTTTGATGCGACCTCTCCGGTCGTCATTATGTCGCGCTTCCCAAGCTCAAGAAACCAGCCGCCCTTGGCGGTGGCGCGCAAGCTCTCCGCAATAAATTCACCCGCGAGGGAGTTGAGCACGATGTCCACTCCGCGGCCTTCCGTCAGCCTCATAATTTGGTCAGCGAAGTCCGCCTTGCGAGAGTCGAAGACATATTCGGCACCTTCGCGCAATACGAAGACACGCTTCTCCTCGGAACCCGTGGTGGCAAAGATCCGGGCACCACGGTTCTTGGCAATCCTAAGCGCGGCAAGGCCGACCCCGCCCGCAGCCGCGTGGATAAGAACACTGTCGCCCTTTTTTATCCCAGCGAGATGTTCAAGCCCGTAACTTGCGGTCAGATAGGCCACAGGCTGCGCGGCGGCCACAGTATCGGAAAGCCGGTCTGGTGCATGCACAAGGAGATCTTCGGATCCCACTGCCTCGGTGGCATGTGAGGAAGGCACCATTCCCATGACACGGTCACCTGCTTTGAACCGGGTCACAGAATTACCGACTTCGAGAACAACACCGCTGCATTCCGCACCAATGGTAGCGGACGCATCCGGATAGCTGCCGAGGGCTAGGAGTACATCGCGGAAATTTACACCAGAGCTGCGTACAGCGATGCGGACCTCGTGCGGTCCGACCCCGTTTGCATCCATAGGCGACAGTTCGATAGCTTCGATGGCCTTTTCGCCTGTCACCGCAAGTCGTTGCAGTGTGTTTGCCCCGCTAGCAAAACGCGCTCGTTCCAAACGCAGCGCAAAACGAGCGCCATTTCTCAGTGCTGTCCAAGCTGGCCCGGTTCGGGTCAACTCGCCAAACATTGCAGCAGCCGAAGCGGTGCAGTCTGCGTCAATAGCCCTGAAACCGAATTCGGGGTGTTCTATTGCAAGCGCTCCCATAGCCCCCCACAGGCTCGCCCCAATATGGCAACCGGGTTCGTCCGAGGTTATCCCTTGGGCACCCTTTGTCAGCAATCTCAGACGGGGCGCAGAGACGTTTTCTATAGCGAGAAGTGACTGAATCAAATGGATCGCACAGGTGACTGCTTCAGCTGAACCAGAACTCTCATTTTGAAACGGGTCAAGCTTCAGGCAAAGCGCAACGCCACTTGGCGGCCTGAACTGTCTAAAAACCTTGTCAATCTCGCTTGCCACGGCTTCGCGATCACCAAAGTCGTGAATTGGAAGATCCAGCGTCGACCGCGACAGATTCTTCAAGCCACGAACGGTTTCCGCACTGCCGCCGAGATCAATCAGCAACCAGTCGCCGACATCTTCCGATTTCCCTTCCTCTGGGAACGGTTTCCATTCCCGGATGTAGGTGAGATTGTTATCCGCTACGCCACCGATCTCCGTCTTGGCCTCCAATAACCGCAATCCCTCGATCCGCGCGCAGCAGGCACCGGACGCGTCGAATAACGTTATATTAGCCAGGCACGACGCTACGCCGCGTTCCGTAAGCGTAGCTACCGCCTTCAACGCCCCATCGAAGGGACTTGCCAGCGATGCAGATCTGACAGCGACAGGAACGAATGGCGCTTTTTCCGGTGCCTCGATCACACCCTCAGCGGCGATCAACGCAAGCTGAAACGCTGCATCCAGTATCGCGGGATGGAGAATATGCTCAGCACTTCCCGACGGTGCCAAGACCACCCCCGAAGCCGAATTCTGATCGATACGAATATCAGACAGCAACCTGAAATTGGCACCAAATCCAAGACCAGAACGTTCAAACCGCGCCTGACTTGGCACCCCTGTGGGCCACGCTGTGCGCAGTCCTTCAAATTTATTTCCTGCTTGCAACTTGCAGAGCGACGTCGCAATCAAATCCCATGTGTTTTCAGTAGGGATAAACCACTCAAGTTTCTGTTCAGTATCAGAAATCCGGCGGGCGACGATCTGCCAGCTCGTATCCAGGCTGGTAACCTCAACTGGCTTGAGTAAGGCCAAATCGTACAGCTCTGCAGCTTCGCCAAGCAGGTCACGCGCAACTGCCAACAAACCTTCGATGATGGCTGCGCCGGGCAGAAGCGTCTTTTCGAAGATGACGTGATCATTACACCATTCAAAGATTGCTCCAGCATCACCTTCGAACTGAGTGATATCGCCGGGAGCCAAGACACTACGACGCGTGATCACAGGATGCAGTCGTTGGTTCACGGGCTCGACAGCTGGAGAGTTCTCTAACCAATGTCGACGACGCTGCCATGGATAGGATGGCAGTGGTACGACCTTGCCTTCCCGCCCGAACGCCGTCCAATCGGGCTCTACCCCGGCCACGAATAACGCGGCACTTGCCAATGCGACGCATTCTGCGTCTGGCAGGTTCCGGCGTAAGGATGCAATCACCGGCACTTCGGGATTATCCACCGTTGCGGCAATTGCAGCACCCAGAACAGGATGCGGCCCAATCTCCAGAAAGCAATCGTGCCCGACGCCTGCAAGTTCTTCGATAGCCGCGGCAAAGCGTACCGGCTCACACATGTTCCGGGCGAAATAATCGGCGGTGAAGCCCCGATCCATCGTTTTGCCGGTAACCGTTGAAACAATCCGGATCGATGGAGACGTGGTCCTAATACCTTCCAAAGCGGAGCGAAGATCAGGCGCGAACGGTTCCATTTGCACACTGTGAAACGCGTACCTCACAGGCAGCCGGCGCGCCTCTAGCCCGTCGCGAGCGAAATCTTCGATCGCCCTGTCCAGCGCTTCGCGCGAGCCTGACAAAACGCACATGCGTGGGCTATTGACGGCAGCAAGACTGAGCTGGCCTTTGAACGGGCTGATCCGGCGTAGTGCCTCTTCTTCGGTAACTCCGACAGCAGCCATGGCGCCGGTGCCGTCCGCCTGCTGCATGATCCGTCCACGATGGACAACGATGCGCGCCGCCGTGGCCAGATCAATCACACCCGCAATGTGGAGCGCCGCGATTTCGCCAACACTATGGCCAGTTAAAGCGTCAGGAACGATACCGCGTGCCATCCACATACGAGCCAGCGCGACCTGAATGGCGAAGAGCGCGGGCTGGGCGATCTCGGTACGCTGCAACCGCGTGTCATTTTCGCTCCGTGAGAGTTCCGATTTCAGGCTGGTATCCCAGTGCGGCGCCAGTGCGGCATCGCAATCCTCAAGTGCTGCGCGAAAACTCGGCGAGGACGAAGCAAGGTCTTGTCCCATGGCGAACCATTGCGGTCCCTGTCCACAAAAGATCATGACCAGCTTGCGCTCTTTCGCGGTTCCCCTCAGCGCGGCTTGGCTGAACCCGGTGTCCGTCGCCTCGCTCAGCGCCTTTGCCAGTTGATCCTTGTCATGTCCGACTACCGCAAGACGTGCATCATAGTGATTGCGTCGCTCCGAAGCTGTAAAAGCAATGTCATTAAGCGAATCCGGCGAATTACATAAAAACTCGGCCCATTTTCCCGCCAGATCATCCAGCGCTTCATTTGTTTTTGCAGTTAGCGGCAGAATGACCGGCCCGACCGGGGGCTCAGCCGTATTGGCATCGGCCAATCTAGGAGCTTCCTCGAGAACAACATGAGCGTTGGTACCGCCAACGCCAAACCCGCTGACCCCGCAACGCAAAACAATCTGAGGATCGAAAGCAACAGGCTGTTTCGAGATTTTCAATCGGCTTCCAGCCAGATCGATGTTGGGGTTGAGCTTATCAAACAGCGGTTGTGGCGGCAGAACGCGATGTTTCAACGTCAGAACGCTCTTGATGGCCCCAACGACGCCGGCTGCGGCCTCAAGGTGGCCGATATTGGCTTTCGCTGTACCAACGTAGCAAGGAGCGGCGCCTTCGGCCGCGATCCCCACCGTAGACACCAGCGCGCCAACCTCGATCGGGTCGCCAAGCGCCGTACCTGTGCCATGAGCTTCTATGAAACTGATGCTTGCTCCGTCGATGCGCGCGGCATCCAGCGCTTCGCGGATCAAGGCTTCTTGCGCCGGTCCGTTGGGCGCGGTCAACAAGGTCGACTCGCCATCCTGATTGACGGCCGAACCACGTATAACCGCATGGATCTGATCGCCTTCGGCGATTGCGTCGGAAAGACGTCGCAGCACCAACACGCCGCAGCCCTCACCACGTCCGAACCCGTCGGCTGCAGCATCAAAGGCTTTGCTACGCCCATCTGGTGCCATGAACCCGACCTTCGACAACGACACCATTAGGTCCGGCGTAATCATCAGCGAAACGCCACCCGCAATGGCCATATCGCTCTCACCGCTGCGGAGACTCTGACAAGCTATGTGGATTGCGACGAGCGAGGAGGAACACGCAGTGTCAATCGATACGCTCGGTCCTCGCAGATCAAGCAGGTACGACAGACGGTTGGGCACGACGCTATGAACTGTCCCGGTTAAAGTGCGCAGGTCGACCTTGGAAAGATCGCGGTACGACAACCCCGCATAATCGCTGTGATAACTCGCAACGAAGACACCCGTGCGGCTACCACGCAGGCCAGTATTGACCTGGCCCGCATCGTCCAATGCCTCGATGGCGCATTCGAGAAAAAGCCTCTGCTGCGGATCCATCGTGTCCGCTTCACGAGGCAGAATGTTGAAGAATGCCGCGTCAAATTCGTCGATGTGATCCAGAAACCCGCCGCGGTGCGTGCTCGATTTACCGGGGGTCGCAACTTCCGGATCATACCAAGCTTCATTGTCCCAGCGGTCTGTCGGGACCTCTGAAGTTGTGTCCAGCCCCTCGGCCAAAACGGTCCAAAATGCATCAGGAGATCCTGCGCCGGGAACACGACAGGACATACCAACCACCGCAATAGGATCGGCGACAAGAATATCACCCGCCTTTGCCCGGACATCTTTAGCCAGCATCGAAAGCTTGAGTGCCGACATGCCACTGGTTGAATCTGTCATCCTCGCACCTCTGTGCGCTTCGGACGCAAAGCTAAGGCGAGATCGTCGTCGCTTTTGTTGGCGAGAACCCCAGCCAGATCGTCGAACGAGAACCCTGCGTCCTGCGAGGACAAGTCTTTCGTCGAAATCTCTTGGGATTTTGTAGCCGGCGAACCTACCCCGTTTTCAGCCAGATGACGCGCAAGCACGGTGACAGTTGGATAATTCCAGGCAAGCGTAGCAGGAAGGCGGCGACCAAGTTTGCGTTCCAGCTCGGCACGCAATTCCATAGCCATCAAAGAGTTCAAGCCGAGCGCACCAAAAGCGACATCCGGGTCAATCGTGTCCGCCGCAATCTGCAACACTGAACCTGCCGCCCTTCGAACCAAATCGAGTATCAACACTCGCCTTTCCTGCGGCGTGGCTTTTTCAGGAAGCGCAGAAAAAAGCACAGGAACCGGACCCGCCGCCCGGACAAGTTCACCAAATACAGCGCGCTTGCGGTCGGCTGTTGCAGCGAAAGTCGACCAATCCAGATCCATAACAATCGCTGATCGATTGCTACGTACAATCGACCCCATCAGCGGTTCAAGTTGGTCAGGATTCAGCGTGCGCGCGCCGACTCTTTCAAGTTCGCTGGAATCGGTAAAGTCCCCGGTCTGCTCATGCATGCCGGTCCCGGCCCACGCACTCCAAGAGATGCTGAAGGCCGGTTGTCCTCTTAGACGGCGCCTTTCCGCGACCGCTTCGGCACCGGTATTAGCGGCAGCGTAATTCGCCATACCAATCGGAGCGAGCGTTGAAGCAATAGAAGAAAAAACAACATACAAATCCAGATTGGGCAGAAGCCGGTCGAGAACCTTGGCACCTTCTAATTTTGCCTGCAGGACAGTGTCGAAATCCGCCTCGTTCATTCGCGCCGCCAGCCCGTTGCGCACACGACCGGCGGCATGGATCAGCGCTCTTATCGGGGGACGTCGCTCGGCCTCATAACCTGCCAGAGCTTCTCGCATCACGGTCTCATCCGACACGTCTGCAGCAACATAATGTACCGATGCGCCACTTGCCTCGATCGAGCATAGATTGGCAATTGCCCGACCGGCATGCGTTTCAGAACCAACCGTTTGCCACTCCGACCGAGGCGGCAGCGGCGTACGACCGAGCAATACGAGATGGCGCGCGCCTTCGGCGGCTAATCGTCGTGCAACACGGGTTCCAACGCCGCCGAGACCGCCGGTGATGAGACAGGCCGCATCAGCACGCCACCGCAAAGCGCTGGCGGAAGGCGCGGCAAGCCCGCTTTTCAGGCGAGGCAGTTTGCAATCCTTGCCACATAACGCAATCTCGTCTTCGTCCGGAAATCCGCTCAACGCCCGTAGAAGCAATGCAGCCGACCGCTCAGGTTCCTCCGCGGGGTCAAGATCGATCAGCCGAACCGGCGGATCAGGTTGTTCCTGCGCGACAACCCGTGCCGCACCCCATAGCGCAGCCTGATCCGGATCGCCCCGTTCCTCCGTCTCAGCGATGTCCGGTGTCATTGCGCCTAGGGTTACATAGACAAGCTGGCGAGGGCCGGAATCCTTCACTTGCAGGCACTGATTCAATTTGACCGGCAGCCTCGCAGCTGCCCGGCCTTCCGGCGCGAGCGCGATGATCGAAAGACCATCCAGTTCTTCGCCAGCAACGTCGTCCAAGCATCCGACGCGCGCTTTTGCGCCGTTGATCTCGAGCGCATCCCGAATGCTGAGAGCCATCCGGTCCTCTGGGCTGTCGCCAAGAACAAACCAATTGGACAAATCCGTTTCCGGCGAGATCACCGGTATATCTGCCGTATGCCACTCGACGTGATAAAGCCAACCTCTGGTTTCAGCGTCTGGCTGAGGCAGCCGGTCCGCATGGGCGCCGAAACCAATCTCGGCTTCCTGAACCCAATATCTTTCGCGTTGCCACGGATAGCCCGGCAAATCGGTTGCACGCGGGCTGTCTCCGTACAAACTCCGCCAATCCAGTGAACACCCGACTGTCCAGAGACCGGCGGCACAGGCAACCATTGCATCACCGCTGTCGACATCCCTCTTGCCACAAGCGTAGGCATGGACAGTCTCTCCCAGATCGCTGCCGATATCCATGATCGAAGGCAGCAGCACCGGGTGAGCGCCAAGTTCGACAAAAACGGTCCCACCCGCGCCGATGGCTTTGCGCACAGCGGTATCGAAAAGAACCGGCTGTCTGAGATTTTCACCCCAGTAATCCGCGACGAGATCGGTGCCGGCAACTTCGCGTCCCAAGACAGTCGAGATCATAGGTATCTCGCCAGTCTGCGCGGTCAGATCCGACAGACCGTCGCTTAGGTCTATCGCAAGTGGTTCCATCTGGGCACTGTGCGAGGCGACATCGACATTCACCCGCCGACAAAAAATGCCTTCGTGCTCAAGCTTGGTAAGAAACTTGTCCAGCGCCTCCGTCTCGCCAGAAACGACCGAGCTTCTCGGCCCGTTCCTCGCGGCAAGTCCTAGGCCAGGATATTCCCGCAAGCGGGTTTCGAGTGCCTCTTCGACAAGCTCGACAAGTGCCATTCCGCCGGTGCCACTCAAATCAGCCATCAGAAGACTGCGCTTGGCGACAATCCGCATCGCATCGTCGAGAGCAAGGCATCCTGAAATTGTCGCCGCGGCAATCTCGCCCATGCTGTGACCGACAACCATATCAGGGTGAATACCCATCGCTTTCAGAAGATTGGCATATGAAATCGCCAAGGCCACCAGCGTCGGTTGTATCACATCGATCCGCGTATTATCCGGCAAGTCGTCAATCGTCAGAATGTCTTCGAGACGCCAGTCGACAACCTTTGAAAGTGCTTCAGAGCAGTCGGCAATAGATTTGCTAAACACGGGGCTGTTTTTTAACAATTCCCGAGCCATACCTTGCCATTGGCCCCCTTGTCCTGGAGCAACAAAAACGATTTTTGGAGCTGGATCAGAGGCCAATCCACGCAAGCCCGAACTTTCGCCAGCAGCGAGAGTACGAAGCTCTGTCAGTATTTCGTCTGAGCCATATCCGCCAAGAACCGCGCGCTCCATCAAACCGGTCCGGTGCTGCGACGCCGCTGCGCAAACTGCGGCGAGTTCGGCATCACAGGATCGTTCGATCATCTCGAGGTAGCGCCCGGCAAGAGCCTGAAGTCCAGACCCTGTCTGCGCCGAGATTGGCAAGACGGGAGTGAAATCTGTAAGTGCGCATTGCGAGTGGCGCTGGGTCATGCTCGGGGCAGGGGGCGACTGCAACACAACGTGGCTATTGGATCCGGCGATGCCAAAACTGTTGACCCCGGCCAGCCACCCGGTTTCGCTTTCGGGAAGGGGCTGGCGGGCCTTCGGGATAGACACACTCATGCCGTCCCAATCGACCTCCGGGTTCGGCGTTTTCAAATGGAGGCTCGGTGGCACTTCGCCGTGCTTCAAAATGAGCGCTGTCTTGATCAGACCTGCCAGCCCTGCGGCACCCTCGGTATGGCCTATATTGGTTTTCACCGACCCGACGAGCAGCTTTTCATGCCGACGATCACCGACAATTTCGCCTATAGCGCCAAGTTCCACGGGATCGCCTTTTCGGGTACCGGTGCCATGCGCTTCGACATAAGATATCTGCCTGGCCTTGACGCCCGCGTCGGCAAGCGCCGAACGTAGCAACTGTTCCTGACCGCCTCGTCCCGGCGTGCCAAAGGACTGCCCGCTGCGGCCGTCGTTATTGACGGCGCTGCCGCGCACAACTGCGTGGATCCTGTCCCCGTCCGCCAGCGCCCGGTCGAGCCGTTTCAACAGAAGCATACCCGCGCCTTCACTGCGCACATATCCGTCTCCGTCCGCGTCGCCGAACTTGCAACGCCCATCGGGCGCCATCATCCTGCTTTGAGAGAAGCCTATTGTGATATGCGGGCTGAGAATGATATTCACGCCCGCCGCAAAGGCCATCTCGCTTTCACCGCTGCGCAGGCTTTGCAGAGCTAGGTGGACAGCCGTCAGCGATGAAGCGCAGGCAGTATCAATCGAGAGGCTTGGGCCTTGAAGGCCAAGACAGTATGAAAGGCGGCCGGGCGTCGCATAGCGACCGCTACCGGAGGTTTTGCGGAAATCCATTGCTCCTTCATGACGAAGAAGCCGCGCTTCGAAATCCGATACCCATTGCCCAACAAAAACGCCGACCGGGCGACCCCGCAGTTGTGCGGCATCTATGCCTGCGTCTTCTATCGCCTCCCAAGCGGTCTCAAGCACCAGCCTCTGCCCAGGATCCATGCTTTCAGCGTCGCGCGGAGCGATCCCGAAAAAACGGGCATCGAAGCGGTCTATATCGTTAAGAAAACCGCCATAACGGGTGGTGATATAACCGGCTTTTGCCGGTGCAGGGTCGTAGAGACGACCCAAATCCATGCGATCAGGCGGAATCTCGGTAATCGCGTCGCCGCCTTCCATCAGAAAACGCCAAAATTCTTCGGTAGAAGAGAGCCCTCCCGGAAATCTTAGCCCGATGCCGACGATCGCGGCCGAGCGGGACGGATCGTAAACTTGGTTCACGGCTGCAGCCGTTGCCTTGGACTGTCGCCTAGCGCGTATTTCAGCGTTTCGGCAATCTCGTCCAGCAGTGCTTCGCGCTGATTGTCGAGGAAGAAATGATCGCCCTCAAACATCATTCTTCGGTAACCGTAAGAGGTCCAGTCTTGCCAGTAATCGATCAACTCGGCCGAAATAATTGAATCCGAAAGCCCGCCAAAGGTCGTGATCGGGGCTGGAATGTCTACTACACGCTGGCCTTCGATTAGCTCAAGCGAACGAATGTCTGCGCGTAGCGCCGGAAGGAGCATCGCAAGGATATCAGGTTCGTTCAGGATCTGTTCGGGAATGCCGCCATAGCGCATGTTGATCTCGGAGACGAAATCGTCATCGCTCATGTGCGACATAGGCGGTACAGGGCTCGGACAATTTGGTGGGTGCCGCGCGGACAGGAATAGATGAACCGGCACTGGGTAGCCTACGCGATCCAGTTCCAAGCAGGTAAAAGCCGCAAGAGTCGCACCAAAACTATGGCCGAAAAAGGCATAGGGTCGGTCGGTCAGTGGCGCGATCGCTTTGGCAAGACGCGTGGCAAGATCGGGTATAGAAGCCACCGCCGGTTCGCCAAGACGATTGGCGCGACCGGGTGGCTGCACGGGGTACACATCCAGAATTGGCCTCGCATTGATCCATGGCCGGTACATCGCGGCTCCGTAGCCAGCACAGGGGAAGCAGAACAGGCGGACACCATCATTCGTCCGCGCCCCGGGACGCAGAAACCACTTCTCGTCTGTCGACTCAGAGGATACTCGATCAGGGCTCGATACTAAACTTTGAGACCGCTTTATTGCGGGGATCTCTGTCTTGGGAAAGTCGCGCAAAGACAAACTCCTGTACAAATACTTTTTCGGAACAGAGTCCCAAAAATCATCACATCGAAAAATAAAATTGTCGTTCTATACATGCTAAGTAGTATCGCAGCTTTTTTAAGCTGTCTATTGTCAATCCGTTTCTGGCACTGAATGCCCGGGTTCATCACGGTTTCTCGTCAGTCTTCGTAAAACTGCGCGAAATAACGGCAATATTTCCAATCGGATCGGATGATCGAGTGCAATGATTCCCACAATCCAACCTATCGCTGCGATACAGAAAACAGCAAAGCTCCCGATGGCCCCTAGCATCTCCGGGTCGCCAAGAATCATGACAAGACCGATCGCTGGCAGAATCGAGAATACCGTCGTTCCAAAGCTCCGGCGCAACGCTGTCAAAAGTTCGAAGAGCGAAAAGCCAATCAGTGATTGGACTGCCAAAGTCGATGCCGCGACGGAAACACCAACAATGATGAAGGTACTCCAGGCAACAGCGAACATGCCGAACTGGGCGGCAACCAGAACCACTGGCAGCGACACCAACATCTGCAAGAGAGCAAGCAGGAACAGGCGACGCGTTTTTCCCATAGCAACGATCAACGGATAATTGATGCCCGGTGAAAAATTCAGCAACAACGCACCGGCGATGATCTGCACCAGTGGAGTCACCTCCAGCCAGTCCGGACCAAGAAAGGCGCGCACAAGTGGATGCACCAGAAGGATAACCAGCAAAAGGCAGGGCCACATGAGGGCGGTCAGTTTTTCAATCGCGACAAGATATGCGGCCGATATGTCCTCCTTGCGCCGGGCGAGATCGGAAAAAGCCGGCAGTGCCACGTCGGTCACGCCAGCAAGAATGACTTTTTCGGGAAACTGGCAGATCTGCGTCGCTCGGTGCAACAAGCCAACCACACCGGGCGTGAGGATAACCCCCAGAATGGATATCGTCAGATAGTTAGACGCATCGCGCAGGATCGACGCGCCGCCGGTGAACAGGCTAAACGACAGAATCTCACGCCACGACGCGAATCCGGGCCTGAACATCTGCCAGGCAGGTTTCAACCATAACAGCAACAGAGCCCCGGTCAGTCCAGAGGCGACGTTGGCCAGAGCAAAGCTTTGATAGCTAAAATCGAGAGCCGCAAAGAAGAGCAGTACGGCAGAGTTTACGGCCGCGCTACAGACCGCTATGGCCGCCAGTCTCCGAAAAGCCAGCTCACGCGAGAGGAGCCCATAGAGCGGATAAGCGATCGAACCCGACAGGAAACCAACCAGTGAGATGTGCAAAAAAGCCGTCAGCCCCGGCTGATCGAAAATCTGCGCGATGATCGGGGCAGCCAATGCCAAAATCGACGCAAGCAACACTGTAATACCTAAATTGATGGTGAAGACCCCGCGCAGGCGGTCTTCGGTCAGCTCCTCGACCTGTACGAGATACGCCGCCGATCCCAGCTCTCTTACAGCACCCGCGACAGCAAGCGTCGCCATGCCAAGCACCGCGATTCCATACTCAAAAGGCAGTATGAGCCGCGAGACCACGGCAGTTGTGCCTAAACCGATAATCGTAGTTGCGTAATTCCCTGCCGTGGCATGAAGCAGAGCCGATCTTATCCTGCTCATTCCTGATCCACGCGCGCCGGTGGAGAGTTAACACGTCCAATCGCATTGCCTGTTTCCTTACTTGGAAGGCGCAAGAACCTGATCTTTTGACTTCCAGCTGGAGCGGCGAGAGCAGCACTGAAACCCGGTGGAGCTGGCAGATCGATCAACCTTGGTTGAAACCCGATCGGCACCGCACCCGCTTCAAAAGTTACTGATGGGCGCTTGCCCGGCTCAAAGGGTACGACAAAACTATCAAGCTTCATTCCTAAACCACGCCCGTCGGCCTTGATGACGGCTTCTTTCCGGGTCCAGCATTTGAAAAATGCGCCAAGACGCTGATGCTCCGGAAGGCATTGATAGACCGCATACTCGGACGGTGCGAATACACTGGCAGCCAGACTGTCTAGATCATCCGTCTTGCGCTGTTGTTCTATATCGACCCCCAGATCGCCGTCATTTGCGATGGCGAGCATCGCCAGATTGCCGGAATGCGACAGGTTGAAAACCGGCGATGGACCGCTTTCACCGCTGAGGATCGGTTTGCCCTCAGCTCCTTTGTTGAACTTCAGCGCTACCGCTGGCGTGGCCGTATAAGCTGACAGTATTTCGCGCATCTGTGCATGAGCCGCCCGAAAGCGTCTCCGCAGGTGTGGGAAGGCAAAGGCTACGCAGCGTTCAGCCTCGTCATCTGACAGCAGGGCCTCCATCGTCGCTTTCGACAGCGCGGGTAAATCCAGATCCATCAGCCAGACATGCACCTCATCCTCTTCAATCAGAGCGGCCGCATTTAGTGGCGAGAAGGTCGTGTAAATCCCCGATTCTGCTTCCCCGGCTGCCGGCGATTCGAAGTCTAAGTCGTCGAAAAACCGCGATTCTCCGATCAAAGCATATGCCAGCTCCGGGAATTCAACTCTAGATTGTGCAGCCGCTGTATCATTAGGCATTTTCAGAAAATTACTCTAAAAGTTATGAAGTTCTGGGCACTTAATTACATGTTAACAACTACCGGGAGATTTCCGGAAATTCTTTTATTGAACCGTGGGAAGTTGTGTAGGACAGTTGCCGTTATATTAATTCTTATATTTTTTCTTTTGGGTTGAGTGTTTGATGGAAGACTATGAAAGGCGGCTTTCCGTTGCCAAGCAATTTCTTGAAGAACTGGAAAAACGCCGGATTTCGGTCAGCTTAAAGGGCGACAACCTTGGCATCTCGGCTCCGGCTGGCACGCTGGATGATCCGCTCAGGAATCGGCTTCGCGAACAGAAAGAGGCGTTGATAGAGGTTTTGACCCGTCGCGAAGCTGCACGCAGACGCGCCGCTGAACCCGGTCAACACCGCAATGGACGCACGCGTTTTCCTCTTTCCTTTGCACAACGACGGCTCTGGTTCCTAGAAAAAGTGAACCCGGCATCCAATGCTTACGTCATCAGCGGCGCGATGCGAATGCAGGGCCGGATTGATATTGCGTTACTCGAAAAAGCATACGCGCTCCTCACTCAGCGCCACGAGGCGCTGCGAACTCGCTTTGGCGAGGCCGACGGCGTTCCCTTCACCGAGGTGTTGGATCAGATTTCGCCAGATTTCGAACTATACGATTTCCCGGATGCAGATCCGGATATCGGGCAAGCCGAGATCGCCCGGCTTATCGAATCGCAGATGCCCGCTCCGTTCGATCTTTCGAAGGCACCGTTGATATCGGTGTCTATGCTTCGGCTGGCGCCGGAAGACCACGTCATGTTCTGCCGAATCCATCACATCGTCTCGGACGGCTGGTCGCTGGCGCTGATCTCTCGTGAGTTGCTGACTATCTACGAAGCTTTGAGCGCAGGCAAAAACCCGGACTTGCCAAAGGTCGACGTACACAGTCTCGACCATGCCCTATGGGAGCACGATTGCTCCGACTCGGGCGCTTGGCGTGGTGATCTCGACTACTGGGTCGAGCAGCTTAAGGACGCCCCGGCGCTGACTGAACTCCCAACCGATCGGCCGCATCCCGAACGTCCAAGCTATCGAGGCGCGCGCGCGACATTAGATTTCTCTTCGGATCTGGTCGAAGCTTTGCAGAAGACGGCGCGCGACTCGAGAACGACGCTCTACATGATCGTGCTCGCGGCCCTGCAAGTACTCCTGCATCGCCATTCAAAGCAGGAAACCGTCCTCATCGGATCACCCGTCGCCAACCGTATGAACCAGAAGTTCGAGAATACGATCGGCTGCCTCATTAACAACATCGTATTGCGGGGCGATCTGGAACAGGACATGCCCTTTCACGCCTATCTTCAGCAGGTCAAGGAAACCTTGCTGGAAGCGCAGAATCACAGTGGCCCTCCTTTTGATATGGTGGTTGAGGCATTGCGTCCAGAACGCACGCCCCGCCATGCCGCGGTCTTTCAAGTGCTGTTCACGCTGATGAGCTTTCCGGAAAACAACGCCGAAGCGGCGGGTTTCGCCACCACCCCGATCCCCTTCCAGAACGGCGCGACGCGGACCGATCTGTCGATTGAGACGACCGAATTTCGCGGCTTGTTGAAGACCACTTACGAGTACGCGACGGATCTGTTTGACGCCGCAACCATCGAAAGGCTGCATGATCGCTTTGAAACCCTGCTCTGGTCTATATGTCGCGACCCGGATCAGAACATCCAGGAACTCGACATGGTTGCTGCGGCCGACAAGGCCCAAATGGCCGAGCTATCCAGCGTCAGAAGCCTGAGTTTCCCTCAAGCATCCCCGGCGCAATTGGTTGACGCAAAGGCAGCGCACAACCCCGAATGCCAAGCGGTTGTCGCTGGCGATTCAGAAATGGACTACGGAACACTCGTGCGACGCGCCAATGGACTTGCGCATCAGCTGGTCTCAGGGGGGGTAGAACCCCAAGATCTCGTAGCTGTAGCACTTGAACCCGGGTGCGATCTGGTGGTCAGTTTGCTTGCAGTGTGGAAAGCAGGCGCAGCATATGTGCCGCTTGATCCCCACCACCCACCGCAGCGTTTGGCCGACATCCTTGAAGATGCCCAGCCACGCATGGTGATAAGCACTTCGGACCTTGCCAGCGCTTTGTCGGATGTAGGTGCGCAAAGGCTAGATCTGGACCTGATCGACACATCCGAAAGCGATGAAGCGCCACGAAAAGGCGCCCCGGAAGACCTTGCCTATGTCATCTACACATCCGGTTCCACAGGCCGCCCGAAAGGAGTTGAAGTCGAACACCGCAATCTAGTCTCGTTCCTCGAAACTATGCGGAAAGAGCCGGGCCTGAAGCCCGGCGACAGGCTGCTTTCCGTTACAACAACATCCTTCGACATCGCAGGGTTGGAACTTTGGCTGCCGTTGACGACCGGCGCGACGGTTGTTCTCGCCAACCGCTCCGAGCGTTTGGACGGACGGGCACTGGCGTCACTGCTCAGCCGGGAGCGGATCGCCATGATGCAGGCTACTCCGGCCACATGGCGGCTGCTGCTGGATTCCGGCTGGTCCGGAATGCTCCGGCTAAAGGCGCTCTGTGGCGGCGAGGCAATGCCACGGACGCTGCCCGCCGCACTGCTGCCGCGGGTGGGGTCGCTATGGAACATGTACGGTCCGACCGAGACCACGATCTGGTCGACTTGCTTGAAAATCGAAGTGGAAGAAGACGCGGTCTGCATTGGCAAACCCATCGCGAATACCCGCATTGCCGTGATGGATGACAAGGGTAACGCGCTCCCGTCCGGCGTCGTCGGAGAACTTTGCATCGCTGGTGCTGGCGTGGCCCGAGGATACCGGAACCGCCCCAACCTTACGGCGGAAAAATTCACGGCTCTGGAGTTTCCAGGTAGCGGGCCTGTCAGAGCCTACAGAACCGGCGATCTGGTTCGCCAGCGGAGCGACGGTCAAATCATCTATGTCGGACGCAACGATTTTCAGGTCAAGATCCGCGGTTTCAGGATCGAACTGGGTGAGATCGAGGCCCGTCTGGCAACTCTAACTGGCGTCGCCGATTGCGCGGTGGATACCTGGGAGCCGGAAGGCGGGCAGGTTTCACTCGTGGCCTATGTCGTCCCCTCGAACGGTTTTCCCTTCGATACCGAAAAGACGCGTTCAGAACTGCGCAAAGTGCTCCCCGAATACATGGTTCCTGCGAACTTTGTGACGCTGGATGCAATACCGCTGACACCCAATCGCAAGGTTGATCGAAGAGCGCTCCCCCAGCCGAAAAGCGAAGATGCAAATCGGGTCGTACTGCCGCTCGCCGACGTCGCGATGTCCGATGCCGAACGTCGCGTCGCCAAAATATGGTGCGATCTGCTCGATATCTCCGGCGTCGGACTCCACCAGAGTTTTTTCGACGTGGGCGGCTACTCGATGATCCTCGTAACACTGCACGAAAGGCTCAGCAGTGAGTTCAAAGCAACCCTGCCTCTGGTCGAGTTGTTCCGCCTGACGACCGTGGCGCTTCAGGCTGCGGCCTTCGAACATGGGATAAGCGAAACCGACAACGGATCGGTTGCACAGGCACGACAACGCGCAGAGAGATTCGCCAATGTCTGATGCGCCTGTCAGCGGGTCCGGATTTCCGGCTCACGCCGTGGCCGTGGTCGGAATGGCCGGAAGGTTTCCCGATGCGCCCGATTTGGGATCCTTCTGGCGAAACATCAGGGATGGTGTTGAATCCCTGCGTGATTTCACACCCGACCAGATGACTGCCGCTGGCGTACCGACGGCGCTGCAAAACAATCCGCGTTTCGTGCGCAAGGGCACGGTTCTGGATAACTCTGACATGTTCGATGCCGAGTTCTTCCAGATTTCTCCGGGCGAAGCGCAAATTATGGATCCTCAGCAGCGCCTGTTCCTGGAATGCGCCTGGGAGGCGCTCGAACACGCCGGTTATACGCCTGGTGGTTTTGACATGCCTGTAGGTATTTACGCAGGCGTCAGCATGAACACGTACCTGACGTTTCATATTCTCGGAAATCGCAAGCAGGCCGAAGCGGCGGGCGCGTATCAGCTTATGCTCGGCAACGACAAGGATTTCCTCTGTACCCGGGCGTCCTATAAGCTGGACCTGAAAGGTCCGAGCGTGACTGTTCAGACCGCCTGTTCCACCTCACTTGTCGCGGTCGAAATGGCGTGCCGTGCCTTGGCGCGCGGTGAATGCGGCATGGCGCTTGCCGGGGGCGCATCGATCAATTTTCCGCAACAGACCGGGTATCTCTATCAGGAAGGAATGATCTTTTCTCCCGACGGCCATTGCAGGCCCTTCGATGTAGAGGCCCGTGGCACCCGCGCCGGGGCAGGTGCCGGACTGGTCATGCTCAAACGTTACAGGGACGCCCTGCGCGATGGCGACACCATACATGCGGTGATCCGGGGCGCAGCGGTAAACAACGACGGTGCTGCCAAGGCAGGATATACCGCGCCCAGCATCGATGGGCAGGCAGAGGTGATCGCCACGGCGCAGACAATCGCCGGGGTAGAACCGCGGACGATTACTTACATGGAGGCGCATGGGACCGCCACTCCGCTTGGTGATCCGATCGAAATAGCGGCTCTGACCAAGGCGTTTCGCGACCGTACCGACGATACCGGATTCTGTCGCCTTGGTGCCCTCAAGGCGAACATCGGCCATCTCGATGCGGCTGCAGGCGTGGCCGGTCTAATCAAGACGATCCTCTGTCTCAAAAACACTTATATCCCGCCAGTGGTCAATTTCCGCGAACCCAATCCCAAGCTCGCGCTGGAAGACAGCCCGTTCACCATATCGGCTGAGGGTTCGGACTGGATCTGCGAGGGACCTCGTCGTGCCGCCGTCAGTTCCTTCGGAATCGGCGGTACAAATGCGCATCTGATTATCGAAGAGGCACCGCAAATCAGCGCGAGGCCCGCCGATACTCGACCGAGAACGCTTGTCCTGTCGGCCCGTACCCAAACTGCACTGGCAGAGGTATCGAGCCGACTTGCGAGCAGGCTGAGCGAACCTGACGCGCCGACACTGCATGACGTCGCACACACATTGCTTACAGGCCGAAAGGCATTTCGTCACCGAAAGTTTGTCGTTGCCTCCGACGCAGAAAAGGCAGCTGAGGAATTGCGTCGTCAAAGCCGGGGCAGCGTGCATGACGGCGGCGCACGCCGCGTGGCCTACATGTTCAGTGGTCAGGGCAGCCAATTCGCGGGAATGGGTGCCGGTCTGTACGCCGAAAACGCAACCTTCAAGCATGCTTTCGACCTTTGCGCTGACATCCTTAAGACCCCGTTGGTCTGTGACCTGCGCGACGCGGTCCTGAAGAGCGATGATCCCCGTATCAATGAAACATGGCTGACGCAGCCCGCGCTTTTTGCGCATGAATATGCCCTTGCCAAAACTTGGATGGACCTTGGCATCGCCCCGACTGCGATGATCGGGCATAGCATCGGCGAATACGTCGCCGCGCATCTCGCCGGTGTCATGTCGCTCGAAGATGCCCTGTCGCTGGTGACCCTGCGCGGAAGTCTCATGCAAGAAATGGCGCCGGGAAGCATGGCAGCCGTTCCTCTCCCTGCAGGCGAACTGCGGCGACGACTTGCCGGACGGGCCGAAGTCGCGGCAGCAAATGCCCCTGAACTGAACGTTATTTCGGGGGCAACCGAAGCAATCGAGGAACTCGTCGCCGAGTTCTCCCGTGACGGGATTGCCGCCAAGATACTGCGGACATCACATGCCTTTCATTCAAGCATGATGGAGCCTGCCCTTGATCGCTTTATCGCCGCAGTCGAAAAAATCGACCTGAGTGCACCCAAGATCAATTATGTCTCCAACGTGAGTGGAACGTGGATCACGGCACAAGAGGCAATCTCAGCCGACTACTATGCCCGCCACCTGCGTGGCACGGTCAAATTCGAAGCAGGTCTGCGCGCTCTCGGAGAGGACTCATCCGTTTTCATGCTAGAGGTCGGCCCAGGCACGACGCTTGCGACGCTCGCACAGATGACCTTCCCGGCATCCCGCGCACGCATAAGCGCTTCGCTTTCCCGCCCGGGTGAGCAGAAACCTGAAAGCAAGGCAATCCTCGAAGCGAGCGGCAGGCTGTGGGCTGCTGGCGTACCGATCTCGCACACAACTAATCAAGCGCAGGAGGATGCAACAGCACGCCGCGTGCCACTGCCGACCTATCCTTTTGAAAGATCGCGCCATTGGGTCGATCCTGCGCCCGGAACCGAGACTGGCTTCGCAATCAACGCAGAGCCAACACTGCCGCGCGTGACCGCCAATCCGTACCTCTGCCAGCCGGTATGGTCCACCGCACCGGTCGTGCCACTTCTCCGTCTTGAAGGGCGCTGGCTAGTACTAGTCGAAACTGCCGATCAGGCCCAGGCTCTGAAGAAAGAATTACAGGAAAAAGGCGCGCATGAAGTCGTGGGCATTCTGCCTGGCTATCTGCCACGGACAGGCCCGATTGCCGTTGCCCGACCGGGAAATCATCAGGATCTGGTGGCGGCCCTCGGTGCTGAAGGGACGCCCATTTCAGGCATCGTCGTGGCGTGGGGAGCTTCGGATAACAAGATCGACGGGCGCATGTCTCTGGACGTCGGTCTTTCAATCGCCCACCTCGCACAGGAGGTCCCGATTGCTGCGCCAGTTAAAGTGGTCTTTGTGACCGTATCCGCGCAATCCGTTCTGGGTGAACGCGCGTTGCGGCCTGACATGGCACAATCAGCCGGGCCGGTACTTGCACTTTCTGTCGAAGACCCGCGCCTCCAACTGCGCCATCTCGATCTTTCCGCTAACGACACTGATCAAGGAGACCTGCACTTCGCTGCCCTGATCGCGGACGAAGCCTGTCGCGACGATTTCGAAATGACCTGCGCCCGCCGCGCGGGCATTCGTTACCACCGTCGTTTTGAGCCGGTCGCGCCGCCAGCCGAAGGTCTCGCTCTGCCCGATGGTGCTGTCTGCCTGA
Organism: Paracoccaceae bacterium; assembly: GCA_018223035.1. Classification (GTDB taxonomy): domain Bacteria; phylum Pseudomonadota; class Alphaproteobacteria; order Rhodobacterales; family Rhodobacteraceae; genus Heliomarina. Next base: position 30,875 of record JAAEZD010000006.1, on the reverse strand, counting down.
TCACCGGAGGGCTCGGCGACCTTGGACGGCAAATCGCTTTGGCATTGGCCAAAGCAGGGCGGATCAGATTGGTGCTGACCTCGCGCAAAAAGCTTCCCCCTCGCGCCGAATGGGAAGAAATTATCTCGAGCACAAAAGAGGATGCCAAACTCTTTTCCGATCTGATCGAGATTGAAGACCAGGGTGCCGAACTGTTTGTTGCCGATTGCGATATGGGTGACGAGGCGCGGCTATCGAACATCCGCAGCGAAATCCTCGAACGTTGGGGGGCGCTGGATGTCATCATACATGCCGCCGGTTACGCAGGCAGCGGCGCTCTTGCGATACGTCAGACCGCCGAGGACGTGTCGCGGACTCTCGTACCGAAAGTGGACGGACTTCGCGCATTGGCTCGCATTTTTGGCACGGACAAGCTGGATCTTGTTGTCTTGATGAGCTCGATCAACTCGCTGGTCCCGGCGGCCGGGGTAATCGATTACGCCGCTGCCAATGCCTTTATGGATGTCTGGCCGCAAAGCGCCGAACGCCCCGATTGCTGGAAAAAGGTAACCGTGCTCAACTGGGACGCGTGGGCGGATATCGGGATGGCCGCGCGCCGCCAAATGCGACGCGAAGACCCTGACCTGCGCATGATTGATGCTGCCGCCGCGACTGATCTATTCATGCGCATCGCCGCCGGTCCAGAGCGTCAGGTTGTCGTAACGCCCCACGACCTCCCAAGGCTCGCGATCGAGATGAAGCGGGCGGCACTTGCAGCCACCCCCACCGATCAACTTGAAATCGCGCCCGAGGCTCGGCTCACCGGCAGCGAGTTTGCGACGCGAGACAGCTTTGAAAGTGAGGAAGAATATCAGGTTGCGTTGCTCTGGGCCGAATTGCTGCAGACCGAGATCACCGGCCCGCAAGAGGACTTTTTTGAACTCGGAGGGCACTCCCTTATGGCGACCCGGTTCCTGTCACGGCTGGAAGCGACGACATCCGCGCAGTTGACTCTCAGAGATGTCTTCGACGGTCGAACGATTGCTGCGATTGCCAGCAAAATCGCAAGTTCGAATGGAGCATCCGATGGCGATGAACATGACGCGGACCGGGAGGAGTTCATTCTGTGACGGCGACAGAATTATTGCAGGAAGTCCGCGCGCGGGGCGGTCGCATTGCATTGGCTGGCGAAAACCTCCGCTTGTCGGGACATGTCGGTAGCCTGAGCGAGGAACTTCGCCAGAAAATCCTCGATCACAAATCCCAGATAATGGCGATCTTACGCGAAGAGGAAAACAAGGGCGCGACCATCCTCCCCAAAGACGGTCCCCTGCCGCTGTCCCATTTCCAGGAACGCCTCTGGATCATCCAGCAGCTTGATCCGTCAGCGACCGAATACAATCTGGTTACGGTCTGGGCCATGGAGCATACTGGTGCAGAAGCACTCGAAGCGGCGTTAAGAAATGTCGTGACACGGCACAGCATATTGCGCACTGTTTTTCATGAAACTCCAACCGGCCCCGAAGCAGAGGTGCTGGAGCCGGATTTCGTCTCAATCGTGGACGTCGACCTGTCCGACCTAAACGAAGCGCAAAGCAAACAAGCGCTGGCCGAACTTGTGGAGCGCGAAACCCACCGTGTTTTCCAGCTGGACAAGGCACCGCCAGCACGCTTCGTGATACTAGATTTGGCGAATGGCGATACCGCGCTTCTTGTTGCGATACATCATATCGCCATCGACCACTGGTCTCTCTCGATCCTGCGGCGCGAGCTGACAGCAGCGCTTTCTGAACCATCCGCTTATTCAAAACAGGCTGCGGTTCCAGAATACGCCGATTATGCAGGGTGGCAGCGGCGGCGACTGGACCCGTCGCGCCTTTCCGAGCATCTCGATTGGTGGGAAAAGAAACTTGGCGGTCACCCCGAAATGTGCACCTTTCACGCCGACCTTGTGCCGGGGCTCGAACCGGAGGGAACCAGCCGGTCGTTTGTCTGGGACAGGGACTTCTCCGAGCGGCTGCAAGCCTTTGCGAACGAGCGCAATATCAGCTTGTACATCTGTTTTCTCGCCGCCGCTTCGATCGCTTTGCATCGCCACACCGGCATCGAGGATATCGTACTCGGTAGCCCTGTCGCTCTTCGTGAACGGGCTGAGTTCGAAGGCATTATAGGCCCCTTCGTGAACACTCAGGTACTGCGGATGGACCTTTCCAGCAATCCCTCGGTGGCCGAGGTTCTGGAGGCCTGCCGTACTTCCATGCTGGATTCATTCCCGCATAGCCACGTACCATTTGAAATGGTGGTTGACCGGCTTCAGCCGGTGCGCAGCCTGAACCGGTCACCGCTCTTTCAGTTTGCCGTGGTACTGCAAAACGCCGACGACACTCAGGTCGAACCGATATTCGGCGGTGGTGCGATTCACGACATGACGTGGATCGTACGGACGTCCGGCGGACAGGTTATGGGCGCAATTGAATATCGCTCCGACATCTATCTCGGGGACACGGTAGAGCGCATTATCGAACGGCTGGAACTGATCTTACGCTGTATGCTTGAAGACCCCGAAATCAAATTAGCCGACATTCCCCTGTTATCGCAAAACGATCAGCGGATTCTGTCGAATGAATTCATACCCACCGAAGTCGAATGCGATGCGGTTCCCTATCCAGTCCAGTTTTCCCGGATTGCCGAACAGGTCCCGGATTCTACCGCAATCCAGCATGAAGGTGAATCGGTCAGCTACGCGGCACTTGCCGCACGTGCGAACCGAATTGCCCGGTATCTGTCGTCTCTCGGCATCGGACCAGGTCAGGTGGTTGGGTTGTGCCTTGATCGAACGCCCGATCTGATCGCCTCGATCATCGCCGTGCAAAAGACAGGTGCAGCACATCTGCCGCTGGACCCGGGGTTTCCCGAAGACCGGCTGAACTACATTCTTTCAGACAGCAGGGCCACTGCGGTGCTGACCGGCGAAGGCACAGCCGGATACCTGACGCTCCCCGAAGACGTAACCGAAATCAATCTGCACTCGGACACTCAGGTGATCGACGCCGTGTCTCCGGATGATCTGGACCACGACATCGATCCGGACTCGCGCGCGCATCTCATTTATACATCAGGCTCGACCGGGCGGCCAAAGGGCGTACAGATTTCCCATCGCGCAATGTCCAACCTGTTGGCCGCTTTGCGCGACGAACCGGGAATGAGTCCCAACGACATTGTTGCCGCAACCACAACGGCGTCTTTCGACATCGCGGCGGTCGAATTACAATTACCACTGACCGTCGGAGCCACGATCGAACTGATCAGCCGCGAGGTCGCCACCAATGGTGAAGACCTTGCCGCAGCTCTGGCCGCCTGTGGCGCTACGGTCGTTCAGGCAACCCCCTCGGCGTGGCGACTTCTGATAGAAGGCGGATGGAAAGGTGGCCGAGACATTCTTGCGATCACCGGAGGCGAACCGCTTACCCGAGATCTCGCCGATGATCTGCTTGACCGTGTCGGCAGTCTCTGGAACGGCTTCGGACCCAGCGAGACCACGATCTACTCGACCGGGGCGTGGATCACACCGGGGCGAAACGCAATCAGTATCGGACGGCCGGTGCGCAATACACGCGTCCTGCTCCTCGACGAAACCGGGGAACTGGTGCCTATCGGCATGCAGGGTGAGATCTGCATCGGCGGGGCAGGGGTTTTCAAAGGCTATGTCGGCAAACCCGAACAGACCGAGAAAAGCCTCGTGCCGGATCCATTATTGCCGCAGAACGCGCCGCTCTACCGAACCGGCGATATCGGACGCTGGGCGCCGAACGGTCAACTCTACCATCTGGGGAGACGAGATAATCAGGTAAAGATTCGCGGTGTGCGGATCGAGCTTGGCGAGATCGAAGCCTCGCTTCTGGCATCGCCCCAGATACGTCAGGCGGCAGTGCTCGTTCAGGACTCTGGTCAGGGAGATCTGCGCCTCGTGGCTTACCTCGTCTTCGAGGATGGCGAGGAACTGACCGCCAGCGAAGTCCGGCGAAATCTGCGAGCCACGTTACCCCGCTACATGATCCCGTCCGTAATAATGGAACTGCCGAAATTGCCGATGACGCCGGGTGGTAAACTTGATCGTCGCTCACTACCTGCACCTTTCAAGGGCGGCGGTCTGGGCCGCCCCGTCGCGGTGCCCCCACGCCCGGGAATGGAACGGGCCCTGGCGGATATCTGGGCTGACGTCCTGCATGTGGATGACGTGGGTGCGGACGACAATTTCTTTGAACTCGGGGGTCATTCGCTTATAACTTTGCGAGTTGCGAAAAGGGTGCGATCTGAACTGGGGCTGGCTCTCGATCCACGGCTGCTGTTTTTCAAGAGCCTCCGTCAGATCGCTCTCGAATTGACACAACAATTAAGTTGAAAGACAAATTTTCATATGAACCCGTTTTTTCTGGGCAATTCAAAACGCCGCCTGTTCGGCGTTTATCATCCGCCGCGCCTCTCGAGAGGTGCTGAACGTGCCGTAGTCCTCTGCCCACCGTTCGGGCATGAATACATCTATTCCCACCGGTCAATGGCACGACTGGCAACGACACTCGCCGCCGCCGGATTCCATGTATTGCGCTTTGATTACTTCGGAACCGGAGATTCCGGCGGTGAGGCACGCGATGTTACCCTGGCGGGCTGCCGTGCTGACATCGACATGGCCATCGAAGAACTTCTGGACATGAGCGGCACCGACCGCGTTTCCCTCGTCGGTCTGCGTCTTGGTGCCACTTTGGCTGTCGAGGTCGCGGCGGTCGATCCTCAGAGGATCGACCGGGTCGTGCTCTGGGATCCCGTCATCGAAGGCGAAGAATACGTGGCGGCTCTGTTCGAGGCGGCCGCGACCATGCCGATCGGCATTGAACATCCACACAACCTGCCCAGGACGCCGAACGGCGAATATGAAATCTGCGGCTTTCCCCTGACGGCCTCGCAACGCAGCGAAATAGCGGGCGTCGATATCATGCCGCATCTTTCAAAGCTGCCTCGGCGATGGTTTACGCTGGTGACCAAACCGCTGCAATCCCATGAAATCTTTCGATCTGCACTCGAATCCAAGGGTTCCCCGGAGGATACGCGGTTTGAACAGATCGAAGACCGCGCCGCCTGGAAAGAGGACTGGCCGCTCAATGCCGGAAACGTTCCTGCAGTCGCCATTTCCCGCATCGAGGCATGGATGACATGAACCAGCCGCAGGATGGCAACGCAAAACCTCCGCGTGAGCAAGTTGTCCTGTTCGGCGCTAAACAATCCCTTTGCGGTATCGTGACCCATCCCACCACCAAGACGCCGGGGATCCCGATTGTCGTACTCAACACGGGGATCATCCACCGGGTCGGGCATCACCGCATGTACGTGACTCTCGCGCGTCGCTGGGCCGCGCAGGGCCATCCCGTTGTGCGTTTTGATTTCGGCGGGATCGGCGACAGCCCGGTACAAAGCGACGAACTGCCTCCACTCGACGCAAATCTCATCAGCATCGGCGAGGTCTGCGACTGGGTTGAAAGCAATCTGGGACTGTCGCGTTTCGTGCTGATCGGTCTTTGTTCCGGCGCCGACCACTCGGTTATTTACGCGGCCCGCGACCCACGGGTAGCCGGTGTGGTTCTGATTGACCCGACCATTCCGCGAACCTGGCAGTTTTTCCTGCGCGATACGTTAAGCCGGCTTAAACGACCGGTGATCTACCGAAATATCCTGAGCGGTCGCGGCAGTACCTGGGCTCGTATCCGGCACCTGTTTGGCGGCAAGGCCCCCGAACCGCGACAGGGAGAGTTTGCCCAGCCACAGCTGGAAACCCCCGAAGCCATCGCCTTTCTCGAAGAGACCTACCAGAAGGCCGTGACCAACGGGGCAGAAATGCTCGCCGTGTTTACGGGGGGACACAGCTTTCAGCACAATTACCGCAGGCAGTTGCTGGACGCTCTGCAAAACGTCGACTTTGGCGAACAACTGGACCTTCACTACTTCAAGGACAGCGATCACACCTTCACGTATCTCAAGCACCGCGAAAGGCTGTTCGCTTTGCTAGACGAATGGCTTGAAAAAAAGTGCAGGACGGCGGGGGAAATCACCCGATAAATACTGCGAAGGATCACTCCACCGGCTGCCCACATTCCCAGGTCAAACGGCGGATTCTTTTACCCAAGCACAATCCAGTTGAGCTTCCATCCCAAGATCAACCCGCGAGTTCTTCGACAAGATGGTCCATCATCCTGTCACAGGCCTCGAGTTCACTGATTTCGATGAACTCATCAGCCTTGTGGCCCTGATCCATATTCCCGGGACCGCAGACGAGCGTCGGTATGCCTGCGGAATGGAAATGGCCGGCCTCGGTGCCAAAACCGACCTTGGTCAACTTTGGCGCAGGAAGCAGCGCGCGAAGGAATTGAACCTCCGTGGAATTGAGGGCCACCTCCAGACCCGGGTACGCGCCAGTCTTTTCAATTGTCACATCTCCGATCCAGTCAGCAGCTTCCTCAAGACGGGCTTCCAAAGACGCCAGCGGATCAGCGGCAAGGTGCCTGATCTCATAATCGATATGGCAAAGATCAGGGATGATATTCAACGCCGTACCGCCGGCCATACATCCGGCGTGAACCGTGGAATAGGGAACATCATAGCCCGTATCCTGCGCGCCGGAGGCCGACAGATCCATCTGAAGCGCTCGCAAAGCGCCGATGAAATCCGCTCCCAGATGCAGGGCATTGCGATATCGGGGCGCCATGGCCGAATGGCCGGCCTCTCCTGTGCAGGTCGCCCTGTAAGACGCCTTGCCCTTGTGCCCTGTCGCGATCTGCATCGATGTCGGCTCGCCCACGATGCACAGCCGTGGTCGCTCCATCAAAGGTACCAGTACGGGCATCATCTCGGCGATACCTTTACAACCGACTTCCTCATCGTAGGAAATGACGAGCTTAAGCGGCTCTTTCAACCGAGCTTTCGAAGCCGCTGCAGCGGCGCGGAGCATGCTGGCAAGGAACCCCTTCATATCCGCTGTCCCGCGTCCATAAAGACGACCGCCACTCTCGCGGAGCCGAAACTGCTCATAGCTCCAGTCCTGCCCGCTGACCGGAACCACATCCGAATGGGCCGACAACATGATACCGTCCGGAAGGTCCGGCCCGATACGGGCAAAGAGACCGGCCTTCTTTCCTGTTGGATCTTCGATCCGCCACAGAGAGAACCCCAGATCGCGGAGGTACCGTTCGACCCAGCCGATCAGGTCCAGATTGCTCTCGGCGCTGATCGTGGGAAAGCCTATCAGGTGGTCAAGAATATCTTTCGAATTCATGTGGCCTCACATTATGCGGGCCAGTGTTTCGCAAAGCGGGCGCCGGGTAAACATGGCTTTGATAAAGCTGCACTTAGGTAGGCCCTATGCGTGAGGGTTCGGCGCATTCGCCTTAGTAGGTCACCGTTAGGGACCGGGAGCAGGCACCCGCAGTTTCAATCCCGGCGTGAGTTCCGGCGTCAGGTTTTCCCTGCAATGGTCGATCAGCGCGCGCACAGTCAGGGTGTTCCTGACACCGTCAGCGAGAACCAGCCCCATACGCAAGGGCCGCAAAGCATCTGAAAGCGGTACAAAGCGCAACGGTTTGCCATCGGGCGCGCGTTCGGAGGTATGGCGGATGTTGGCGATGGAATATCCAAACCCGTTCGCCACCAGAGAACGCATGACTTCAAGGTCGCGCGTGCGCTCGACAATGTTCGGCTCGACTCCGGCTCGGGAAAAGAAAGACAGGAAATAAGGACCTGAATGGGGCAGATCGAGCAGAACCATCGGGTGAGGCGCAAGATCCTGCGGAGTCAGCACCCGGCGATGGGCCAGTTCGTGTATGTCCGGTAAAAGCGCATAGGGCGGCAAGCTGAACAGGGGAACGAACTCGAGATCGTCTGGAATTCCGAGATCGTAGGTCAGCGCAATATCCAGTTCGGCATGACGTAACCCGTCAAAAATCGCCTGCTGATCGCGTTCAAACTGACGGAATTCCACCTCGGGAAACCGCGCAATGAAGCTGCGGCGCAGGTGCGGCAGAACGATCTGGGCAAAGGTAAGCAGGCACCCCATGTTGAGCGGTCCACGCACCCGACGAGAGATTTCATTGGCAAGCCTGTTGAGACGGTCTGCCTCGGACAAAACGGTCCGGGCTTGCGCAATGAACTGCCGGCCCGCCTGTGTCAGGGCAAGACCGTGCGCATGTTTGCGAGCGAACAGCTGCAATCCGAATTCAGCCTCCATCTGTGTAATCGCCGTGGAGATGGAGGGAGAGGAAACATTCACCTTTCCTGCGGCCCGGGCAATCGAGCCCGCTTCGCCGACGGCTACGAAATATTCCAGCTGTCGCAAGGTAAATCGTAAGGGCATGTCAAAGCCTGACTTGGTTGCTGTTAGCTTTTGGCTAAGATGCGGGGCGTTCCGGGTCAAGAAAATCGAACGGACATAGAGTAGTTATCCCGTGCTTCAAGCGCTCTTGGAACAGTCCGGCACGTTCTGAGGGTTCTCTCGGATGCCTCCGGCGGGGATATTTTGACACCCAAAGAAGGAACAAGGGGGTGACCCGTTACATGCGTTGGTCTGGTCAAGAAAGCGGTTATGGATTTTCGCAAAAGTGGCGCGAAAATTTGAGCGCAGCTTTTCTCTAATCGTCGCCGGGCACACCGTAGGACGGGGCATCGCGGGGGTCCAGCGCACGCTGGATATAGGCATCGAGCTGGGGTTTGTAGACCTCCCACGCGCGGGCAATATTCTCGATCGGGTTGTCTTCCGTCCAGTCGCAACGCAGGTCGGCCACCGGCCAGCTGACCCTGTCAACGATGAGCATGCCGGCAGAATGGACCGGCCCGGCTTCGCCCCCTGCTGCAAGACCAGCACGCATCGCGGCGATCAACCGGTCTCCGATATGGCCGGTTGCGGCAAGGTAGCCTTCGACAATGACCTGTGGCACGCTTTCGTTGGCCAGAAGGTTACCGCCAGAAGCGACATTTTCAGCCTGCGCGTGCATCCAGATGCCAAGGCTGTTGGGACCGGAATGGATAGCTGTTTTTCCATTCACATCCACCGCAAGAACCTGGCGGTAGTCGATGAATTTCGCCCGGGATTGCACCTCTGCAATGGCATTGGATGCGGAAAGTCCACTCTCCATCAGGTCCAGTGTCAGTGGACCAAGAGTCGGGTCGGTGACATTCTGGCTGGCGACCGCACCGATGCCCGCGCGGGCATAGGCACATCGCGCGGCCACGGCAGGAGAGGAGGATGAGATCGCAAGTCCGAACATGCCGGTCTCGGGGCAACGGGCGACGAGAGAGAAGGTCATCCGCCTAGTCCGGAATCACGGCAGTGGCTTCGATTTCGACCAGCCAATCGGGACGGGCGAGAGCGGTTATGACCAGACCGGTCGAAACCGGGTGCACACCCTTGATGTATTCCCCCATGGTCCGGTAGACGGCTTCGCGGTTGCGGACATCGGTCAGAAAGACCTGCACGCGGCACACATGTTCCATTCCGCCGCCTGCTTCCTCTATCAACTGGCGGATGTTCTGCATGACCTTGTGGGTCTGCACAACGGGATCGTGGCTGTCGATGTTCCTAGCGGTATCCAGATCCTGCGGACACTGCCCACGCAGAAAGACCAAATGCCCGCGGGCGACGACGGCCTGACAGAGGTCGTTGTCGAGATTCTGTTCCGGGTAGGTATCCCGCGTGTTGAACTTGCGGATGCGCGTATGGGCCATGTCAGTCAGTCTCCGGGTGACGCTCAGGCGTCGATGGTTTCTTGGAACGCAGGGGCGGTATAATCCATGTAGCCGCGCTGCTTTGCAATATGATCGGCGACGTACCGGGCGTCGAACCAGACACCCCAGATAAACGACGACCCGCGACGAGTCTGCCACGGCAGGCCGAGGAAATAGATGCCAGGCTCGGCGGAGACCCCACGTTGGTGGTTCGGGCGATTGTTGTCGTCCAATGCGCCGGAGGGCAGCCAAGAATAGTCCGAAGAAAAGCCGGTCGCCCAGATGATCGTGGTGATTCCCGCCTCGGCGAGATCCAGCGACAGGATCGGGTCTGTCATGCAGACCGGGTCGGACAAAAGCGTGCGTGCCTCTGGATCTTCTGGCAGCTCAAGCCCATTGCGCGCGACAAATGCATCTGCCTCATCAAGGAGGTTTTGCAGATAGGCGTCGCCATTGCGGATATTGCGGGTCAGGTCAGTGGCGAAGGTCAGCTTGCCATCCGAATACGTCTCCGTCCTGCCGAGCAGCGTCATTCCCTTATGCGCCAGACGACGGAAGTCGATGGTCTCGCCACCGCGCGCGCCGGAGACCGCAATGGTCGTGTGTTCCGCGCCCGGAGTCGCTTCCATGTCCCATTTGTTCAACACACCCAGCCACCAGACGAAATCGCGCCCTCGGTAGGCGCGTGGCGGGCGGTCGTGTGGACCAACCGACAGATAGACATTGCGTCCAGCCTCCAGCAATTCGTCGGCAATCTGCACACCCGATGACCCGGCCCCGACCACCAGCACCGCGCCTGCGGGCAAGGCCGCCGGATTGCGATAAACCGATGAATGGATTTGAGTTAGCGTGGCAGTTTCAGGTACGAGAGCGGGGATCACGGGAATCTGAAAAGCCCCCGTCGCGGCGATCACGTAGTTGGCTTCGATCACGTTTTCTGATGTCTCGACACGAAACCCCGGACGACCATCAAGACGCGAGACGTTCCTGACCTCAACACCAGTGCGGATCGGGGCCTTTATCCTGTCGGCGTAGTCGACGAAGTAATCGGCGACACTCTCCTTTCCCACAAAATCATCGGGACCGTCGTTCTGGAATTCCATCCCCGGGAAGCGGTCGTGCCAAGCGGGACCATTTGCCACTAAAGAATCCCAGCGCTCCGAACGCCAGCGTTCGGCAATACGATTTCTCTCCAGCACGATATGTCCGATGCCATTGGCGCTTAGATGTTCGCTTGCCGCGATACCGGCCTGTCCTGCTCCAACGACCAGCACATCTGTTATCTCGATCTTTTGCATCGGTATCAGCCTCTTTGGTCCTCGGCACACTGCAGCAATGATTAACCGTAGCCTGACGTGGCCATGCTTCGGAGGAAAGCACTTAGTACCTGAGCTTGGCTTAGGCTGGGCCTAATTAAGGAAGTTCAGACAAGACTGCTCAATCCAGTTCCATTTCCTCCACCAGTTCAAGCAGGTTCGCCAAGGTGGATGAATTGTCGTCGCGCCTCCAGATCAGGCCGGTCTCCAGTTCGGGCGCGGCTCCCTCAAGATCAATGTAGCGCACACCGGTCCGGGCGAGGTGGCGCAGCGATTGCGGCACAAGCGCAATGCCGATTCCGGCAGAGACAAGGCTGATGATTGTTTGCATCTGAATGGCATGTTGAATGACATCGGCCGATGCCCCTCTGGCGGCATAATATTCGGTTACGAGATCATGGAACAGGGGCGCTGCATCACGTGGAAACACGATCAGGGGCGAGGCGATCACGTCTTCTGCTTTTAGTTGCCCACCAACCGGGTTCAGACGTTTTTCATTGATCCAGCTTTCAGGTACGGCCGCGAGAAGCGGCTCGCGTATCAGGCGACGATAGAAAAATTCCTGCGGAAGCCTTTCCCGGTTGGGCGGGATGATGATCCCTGCATGGCCGACCCCATTCGATAGCGCCGCCGTCTGCTTGTCGCTCGTCGCCTCAGTGAGGGAGAGGTTCACATCCGGGTAGAGCTGGCGAAAACGATGAACCAGAACCGGCAAAACGCTGTAATCTGCGGTGCTGACGAATGACAGAGAGAGGCTGCCTGCGCGCCCTTCGATCAGGCGCGCGGCGATTTCGGGCAACGTCTCCAGATCGGCGATCGCGCTGGCAACATGCGGCGCCCATTGAGCGCCAAAGGGCGTCAGTTCAACATGGCGGCGGCTCCGCAGGAACAAGGGTGCGCCAAGCTCCTGCTCAAGGGACATGATAGACTGGCTGAGCGGCGGCTGTGTCATGCCCAGCATTTCTGCCGCGCGCCCGAAATGCAGTGTCTCGGCCACTGTCAGAAAGTGCTTCAATTGTCGCGCGTTCATCTTCTCATACTCAAAGAATATCAATAAGACATGTTTAATATATTTTACTCTCATCGGCGAGTGGCTTAGTCAGGCCGGACCAATCCAGCCAAGGGAAAGCCAGATGCCCCGCTATCGCTCAAGAACAACGACGCATGGACGTAATATGGCAGGGGCCCGGGGTCTCTGGCGGGCGACCGGCATGAAAGAAGGCGATTTCGGTAAACCGATCATCGCCATCGTGAACTCTTTCACCCAGTTCGTGCCCGGGCATGTGCATCTCAAGGATCTTGGCCAGATGGTCGCGCGCGAGGTCGAAAAGGCAGGGGGCGTGGCCAAGGAATTCAACACCATTGCGGTCGATGACGGGATCGCAATGGGCCATGATGGCATGCTCTATTCGTTGCCCTCGCGTGAGATCATTGCCGACAGCGTCGAATACATGGTCAACGCGCACTGTGCCGACGCGATGGTCTGCATCTCGAACTGCGACAAGATCACGCCCGGTATGCTGATGGCGGCCATGCGGCTCAATATCCCGGTGGTATTTGTTTCCGGTGGTCCGATGGAGGCCGGCAAGGTCGTCTGGGATGGTAAAGAAACCGCGCTGGATCTGGTCGACGCGATGGTAGCCGCCGCAGATGACAGCTATTCCGATGAACAGGTCAAAACCATCGAACAAGCGGCCTGTCCGACCTGCGGTTCCTGCTCGGGCATGTTCACCGCGAACTCGATGAACTGCCTGACCGAGGCGCTCGGGCTGTCCCTGCCGGGCAATGGCTCGACCCTTGCCACCCATGCGGATCGCGAACGGCTCTTTGTCGAGGCTGGGCATCTGATCGTCGATCTTGCCCGGCGGCACTACGAACAGGATGACTATTCGGTTCTGCCAAGGTCCATCGCAACGGTGAAGGCTTTTGAGAACGCAATGACGCTCGACATCGCGATGGGCGGCTCGACCAATACCGTGCTCCACCTTCTTGCGGCGGCAAACGAAGGCGAGGTCGATTTCGACATGGCGGACATCGACAGGCTTTCGCGCAACGTGCCGGTGCTGTGCAAGGTCGCGCCCGCCAAGAACGATGTGCATATGGAAGACGTGCACCGGGCAGGCGGCATCATGTCGATCCTCGGCCAGCTTGATCGTATCGGCCTGCTCGATACCTCTGTTGGGATGGTTCATGCCGGCAGCATGGCCGAGGCGCTGGACCGCTGGGATGTGACCCGGACGGATTCCGAGAGCGTGCATGATTTCTATCGCGCGGCGCCCGGCGGGGTGCCGACGCAAACAGCATTCTCCCAGTCGCGCCGGTATGACACGCTGGACGTCGACCGCGAGAACGGTGTCATCCGGGATGCCGAACATGCGTTTTCAAAAGATGGTGGTCTTGCAGTGCTCTATGGCAACCTCGCCGAAGATGGTTGCATCGTCAAAACGGCCGGTGTCGATGAGTCGATCCTGGTCTTTTCAGGCCCGGCACGTATCTTCGAATCTCAGGACAGCGCGGTAAACGCCATTCTGACCAACAAGGTGCATGAAGGCGATGTGGTGCTGATCCGCTATGAAGGACCGCGCGGTGGTCCGGGCATGCAGGAAATGCTCTACCCGACCTCGTACCTCAAATCCAAAGGTCTGGGCAAAGCCTGCGCACTGGTGACCGACGGACGTTTCTCCGGCGGTTCCTCCGGCCTTTCCATCGGCCACGTCTCACCGGAAGCTGCCGAAGGCGGCACCATCGGTCTGGTCGAAGAAGGCGACCTGATCGAAATCGACATCCCCGCTCGCAAGATCCAGCTTGCTGTAGATGACGCGACATTGGCCAAGCGCCGCGAAGATCGCGCCGCCAAGGGCTGGCAGCCCGAGGAAAAACGGACCCGCAAGGTTTCCTCTGCCCTCAAGGCCTACGCCGCGCTGACGACATCGGCGGCTCGTGGCGCCGTACGTGATGTTGAGCAACTGTCGCGGAAATAAGCGCGGCTCGACCTCGTCGAAACCGATCATGCAGCCGGACATCTGATAGGGTGACCGGCTGTTCTTACAAGATTATGACCAGCCGCGCGTAAGAAATAGGGCAGCGGGCATATCCCGCTAGGCCATCGCGGGCTGATTTTGCGGCTCCAGGCAAAACAAAGCCAGAAATTCGCGGGCCGCGTCCAGATCGCCATCTGCGCTGACCGTCCCGTTCGCGACCAGCTCGTCCAGCGGCAGCTTACCATAGACGGCAGCGGCGAGCTGGTTGCCATTACCGCGCAGAATAAAGCTGGCATCAGGGGCGCTGACCGATCTGCTATGCATGCTGCCGTTGGCCAAGTGCAATTCAAAGGCTTCGCTGCCAAAATCCAGCCCTGCGGTTATTTCATCGCGGCTCGCAAGATCAGCGACCAGATTGACACCCATTGAAATCACCAGCGCAGAGGGGCTGATGAAACGCTTTGGATCATGCCCGGGGACTATCAACGCCCAACGGCAAAGCGCTTCGAGCACGGGCAATAGCCCGCGCCCCTGATCGGTCAGGGTATAGATGCCAAGCCGTTCGTCGTGGTTGATGACCCCAACCTCGGCCAGCTGCGCCAGTCGCCCGGTAAGAACGCTTGCCGTAATGCCGGGCATCCCGGCCCGGATCATCTGAAACCGCTTTGGAGCAAACATCAGCTCGCGTACCACAAGCAGCGCCCAGCGATCCCCGATCAGGTTCAGCGCATGCGCGGCGAGACAGCCCTCATCATATCGCATATTCCGGTTTTTTGCCGGTTCAGTCATTAAATAATACCAGTAGTTGCTTTTTAATACTAACCTTGGCACGCTACATGTGCAAGCGAGATTCGCTTTGCTGTCTTGCGACGGGAGGTTCGAAGAATGACTTATTTTACCGGTATGGTGGCCGCAGTACCCACCGGGAACAAAGACGCCTACATCAAGCACGCCGCTGCCTCTTGGCCCATTTTCAAAGGCTATGGCGCAACCCGGATGGTCGAAACCTGGGGCGCAGATGTTCCCAAGGGCACAGTCACCGACTTCTTTGGAGCCGTGCAGGCAAAACCCGACGAAGCAATCGTATTCTCCTGGATCCAGTGGCCCGACAAGGCAACAGCAGACGCCGCATGGGAGAAAATGCCGTCCGATCCCCAGATGGCCACGCTTGCCGAGATGCCGTTTGACGGCAGCCGCATGATCTACGGCGGCTTCGCGCCGATCTATGAAGGCGGCAATGGCGCCGATGCCGGATATTATCAAGGCTTCCTGCTGGCCGTCCCCAAGGTCAACAAAGAGCCTTACGCGAAAATGGCCGACGAGGGCTGGGACATGTTCAAGAAAAAGGGCGCGCTCGGCATGATCGAAGGCTGGGGTGAGGATGTTCCTCACGGCAAGACCACCGATTTCTACATCGCAACGAAAGCCGAAGAAGACGAGGTTCCCGTCTTTAGCTGGACAATCTGGCCGGACCGCGCCACCTGCGACAAGGCCGCCCAAGAGATGCAGGCCGAGATGAGCGACATGGACATGTCAACGATGCCTTTCGACGGAAAACGCATGATCTGGGCCGGGTTCGACCCGCTCTTCGACTCGGGTAAATCGGCATGACATTGACACTTTATACCTATGACTGGTTGCCAGAATTCCCGCGCGGTTTCGTGCGGGACATGCGGGTGAGATGGGTTATCGAGGAGCTCGGCCGCTCCTATGTGGTAAAGCCCCTTCCAGCCAGTCCCAAGAGCGACGCGCATCTCCGGATGCAACCCTTTGGGCAGGTTCCGATCATTAAGGATCAGGACATCACCCTGTTCGAAAGCGGCGCGATATTGCTGCACTTGGGTGCGGGAAGCGACCTAATTCCCAACGGGAGGGAGACCGAAATTACGCAGTGGTTGTTTGCCGCGCTGAACACGGTCGAGGTCGCAAGCGCTCCTTGGCTGAACATGAAGCTGGCTTTGAAGATACCGCAGTTTTTCGGGCCCGCGCCTGCGGCAGACGTGGTCGATCACGCGCGAGCGCTGCTCGAGACGCGACTATCCGCGCTGGATCGCATCATGGCAGACCGTGACTGGCTGACCGAGGACTTCAGCGTGGCGGACATTGCCATGATCGACGTCCTCCGGGTCATTCATGCCGAAGACGGTCTGGTCTCGCACAGCAACCTTACCGGTTATGTCCAAAGGGGCACTGATCGCAGCGCATTCCGAAAAGCCATGAAAGATCACATGGCACATTGGAAGGCTGCGGATGCCCTTCGTGAGGTGGAGGAAGCTTCATGACAACGATGCAAGCTAACACCGTGGAAAAATCGACGCCGGCCACCGCCAGAAACGCCGCGTTTTTCTGATACGAAACCGAAGCACGCTCGTGCGCGAGCGTATTCGCCGGAAGCAAAGTCTTGGCGGTGCATCACGCGCCGCCAGACTTTCCATGGGCTAAGGCGGGAGACGTCTTAGGAGTGCGTTTACCGGTTTGGGAAAGCCGGAGCATCGGTCTGAAAGACAGGCCAGTCTCAAAGCATAGCCAGTCAATTTCCTTCGAAATCACCACTCTGGGATAAGCTAAAACGGATCGGCGACTGCTATGCTATGAAGGTAACTTTCCAGCAGGCGACATCAGGCTACCTCGCCCCATCTCGGCAGCGTCCAGCTGCTGGCGATGAGGGGCGCAAAAACAAGGTGTGATATCCGTACACAAACCGTATGACATCTGTACAGCAGCCGTACGACGAACCGGGCCTACTGCCGAAGCAGATGTGGGATACCTACGAAGCCAAGGTGTAGAGTGCGGTTAAAGGCCGCTCGGCCTTCAGCTCTGCTTCAGGCAACCGGCGGCGCCCTCACGCAATATGCATGAGATGCGCAAGTTAGCGCCTTAACATGGCTACATGTTTTCTATTGTCGGAACGGTCAGCTTACGTTCGGACCGCGTTTGGCGCGGACGGCCTGTCGGATTGCCTGCCAGTTGTCGGCCTGTTCCTGTTTACCTTCGGTCTGGCACTGGCGCACCATTTGCGCGGCTTCGGCTTCGGCCCGATCTCCGTGGACGCGGTAAAGGGCGTTTGCGTGCTGGCTAATCTGCATTGTATTCATGGTTTCCTCCTATCGTCGGACAAGTGAATGGCCACGATTCCCCCAGTTGGGGTGAATCGATCATACAGAAGCGAAGGGTACGAGTCATGCATCGCGCACTGGCCTAGGCGACAACCGGCGCTTTCGGCGGGAGAATTCAGAGCGCTCAGACAGATAGCGTTTTTGACCCACCCTGACTGCTAGGGCGGAATGCGAAAACCCGTAACCGGATGGCGCCTCATTTCGCCACACCTCCATGCCAGCAGCAGATGGCCAACCGGCGTCTTTGCTCTTGCGTCCGGGGCGAACCATCCGCAGGTTTGCGGCAAATCGCCAAAGGGGACTGCAATGCAATTCATTGAAACCGCCGAAGAACTTCGCGCCATTTATGGCGAGGCGTCGCAGGGGGCGTTGCGCAAGCAATTGGCCTCGCTGGATGAACACGCGCGCAAGTTCCTGTCCCTGTCACCCTTCGCGGTAATCGGCTCGCAGGCACCGGATGGCATGGGCGATGTGACGCCAAGAGGCGACCAGCCGGGCTTTACGGTGGCGCTTGACGATCACACCATCGCCATGCCCGATCGGCCGGGCAATGCGCGGCTTGATACGCTGGACAACATCCTGCGCAACCCGGCGGTCGGCCTGATCTTTATGATCCCCGGCATGAACGAAACCCTGCGCATCAACGGAAGGGCGAAAATCACAGCCGATCCGGACCTTTGCGAACGGCTGGCGGTGAACGGCAAACCGGCCAAGAGCGTTATCGTAATCACTGTTCACGAAGTCTACATGCACTGCGCCAAGGCCTATATCCGCTCAAAACTCTGGAAGCCCGAAACCTGGCCCGAGCGCAGCAGCATGCCGTCGCTTGGCGAAATATTGCGGGACCAGATCGCGCACGCGGTTGCGGCCGAGCAGATCGACGAAAGCCTTGCAGAAAACTATCGGAAGGAATTGTGGTAGGCGGCACCGTCGGAGCGGCAGATCGCTTGGGATAACCTGTCAACCAGCCAATGCTGGGCGTCAGCCCAGGAAATAGGGCGGTTTGAAGATGCCCATCATGCGGATGGACTTGGCTGCTTCGGCCAATCTTGGGCCAAGGTCGTTTTCGACCACGTCCTCGCGGGCCCGGAAACGCGGCAGACCGCAGGATAGCGCTACGCGCAGGCCGTCCTCGGTTTCGCCAAGTGGTGTCGAGAGGGCAACGATATTCGGACGCCAGTCGCCGTAGGATGAACAGAACCCGGCATCGCGGCAACGCGCAATGCTGGCGGCAGTATCCTCGGCATGGGTTGCGAATTCCTCGGGGAAACGCAGACGTAACTCGGCCAGCTTGTCGTAAAGTTCCTGTCCCTCGAGCAATGACAGCAGCGCCCGACCGCTTGCCGAGCGGTGCAGCGGCCCGGTGATCCCGGGTTCGGGGATGTGAGGAAAGCTGATCGGGTCGCCGATGGTCTGCACCTGAACGAATTGATCGCCCGACATCACCGCAAGCGTGACATTGCCCGTGCTCATCTCGGCAATCTCGCGCATGGGCCCCACCAGTTGGTGACGCCAGCGCGTCGCCGCGAGAACAGGGTAGGACAGACCAAGGATACGCGGCGCGAGGCGAAAGTTGCCCTTCGTATCGCGCCGCAGATAACCCATGTGCATCAACGTCTTGCAAAGACGGGACACAGTCGCCCGGTTCAGGCCCAGACGCCGCGCGATCTCGGAATTGGCAAAACGATCTTCCTGATCATTGAAGAGTGCGAGGATCTCGAGCCCCTTCATCAGGGTCGATGAAAGCGCCTGATCCGTCGCGTTTTCACCCGGCAGTTCGCACTCGCCCGCATCGGCCCATTCATTCAGGATCGTCTTGCCGTCGCTCAAAGGATTCCCCGCTCCCGATAAGTCTCGATCTCCTGGTCGTCCAGGTTCAGAAGTGTCTTGTATATGTAATCGTTATCCGCTCCCAGACCCTTTGCGGCCCAGCGTATCCTGCCGGGTGCCTTGCGGAAACGGGGCACCAGCCCCTGCATACGAACCGACCCGAAATCTTCGTCGCTGACCGAGACGATCGCATTGCGTGCCTTGTACTGCGCATCGTCGAAAACCTGGTCCATGCCGTAGATCGGCGCAATGGTGCCATTGTGTTCCCGAAACGAGGCGATGACCTCGTCCAGCGTATGCGCCGCGATCCATGCGCCAAAGATCTTGTCGAGCTCTTCGACGTGTTTCACGCGCGCCACGTTCGACGCAAAACGCGGATCGTCCACCAATTCCGGTTTGCCGATGGCAGCCGCGTTATAGCGGAAGGTGCGGTTGGTCGAACCCGCAAGGCTGACATAGCGTTTGTCCGAGGTCATGTAGACATCGGAAGGGGCAGAATAGGTGTTCTTGTTGCCCACCCGTTCACGCACATCGCCAAGCTGGTCGTATTCGATGGGCAGAGATTCCAGCAGGCGCAGAACGGCTTCGGTCATGGCGAGGTCGATCTCTTCGCCCTCTTGCCGGTCAGAGCGCACGACTTTGAGCAGGGCCGCACAGATCGAAAAGGCACCGAACAGGCCGCCGATGGAATCGGCCAGAGGATAGCCAGTGTGGACCGGCGGGCGATCCGGGTCGCCGGTGATATGGGTCAGCCCGCCCATGGCCTCGAAGATACGGGCGAAACCAGGCTGGTTCGCCATCGGGCCGTCCTGTCCGAAACCGCTGACCCGCAGAACGACGAGACGGGGATTGGCTTTCCACAGGGTTTCGATATCAAGCCCCCAGCGGTCGAGCGTGCCCGGGCGGAAATTCTCGATCAGAACATCCATCTGCGAAACCAGATCAAGGAAGAGTTTCGCGCCATCGTCTTTACGCAGATCCAGCGTGCCGTGGTATTTGCCGCGATTCGTGACCTTCCACCACAGCGGCTTGCCGTCCTTGAGCGGCGGGAACCCTCGCAGTCCGTCGCCAACGCCCGGCAGTTCGAGTTTGACGACCTCGGCGCCGAAATCCGCGAGCAGGGAACCCGCCATCGGGCCGGCAATGATCGTTGCGATATCAAGGATTTTAAGCCCAGAAAGGGGGCCCGCGCCGGTATCGGAGCCGGTATTGGGGGTGGTCATTCACACTCCTCCTATGTGAAACGTGTTTGACAAGTGTTACGATATTTGAAACAACGAGGTCAATACGTGCGATTAATGATCCTTGGGGAGGGGTATCATGCATTTCGAGCCGACTGGCAGGGCAGAGGAATTCCGCGATGCGGTTGCGAGTTTTTTTGCGAGCGATGTCCTTCCGCGTCATCGCGACTGGGTTCAGCAGGTCATGCGGGAAGGCCGGGAGGCTGACTTTCTGCCCGCGCTGCGCGGCAAGGCACGCGAGCAGGGGCTTTGGAACCTCGCACTGCCCGAACTGGCCGAGAGCGAGCCGGGGACCCGCCTGAGCAATCTGGAATTCGCACCATTGGCCGAGATCATGGGCAAACTGCCTTGGGGCTCTCAGGTGTTCAACTGCCAGGCGCCGGATGTGCCGAACATGGCGATGCTGCAGGCGCTGGCGGATCCGGAACAGAAAGAGCGCTGGCTCAACCCGCTTCTCGAAGGCGAGACGCGGTCGGCCTTTGCGATGACCGAGCCGGATGTGGCGTCGTCCGACGCCTCGAACATTGCGACACGGATCAGTTTCGAGGGCGACCAGATCCGGATCAACGGGCGCAAGTGGTTTGCGACGGGCGGCGCGCATCCGGATTGTTCCTTTTTGATCGTCATGGGCGTAAGCGACCCGGAGGCCGGGCGCACCGAACGCCAGAGCATGGTGATCGTGCCAACCGATGCGCCGGGCGTCACCATCACACGCGACCTGACTTATCTGGGCTGGGCCGACCATGTTGCGCCGATTGCGCAGATCGAACTGGAGGACGTGGTCGTGCCTGCCAGCAATCTGTTGGGAGAACGGGGCAGGGGGTTCAAGGGCGCGCAGGTGCGGCTTGGACCGGCAAGAATTCACCACGCGATGCGCTGCATCGGGCTGGCCGAGATGCTGGTGGAACTGATGATTGTGCGGGCCCGCGAACGGACCGCCTTTGGCCGCAGCGTGATCGACTATGACACGATCCAGCGCTGGATCGGCGAGGCGCGGGTTGAAATCGACATGAACAGGCTTGCGGTGCAGCGCTGCGCATGGCTGCTCGATCAGGGCGGCGACAGCGCAAGCTGGCGGCCGGTTTCGATGATCAAGGTCTCGGTCCCGAACATGTTGCAGAAAGTCGCAGACCGCGCGCTGCAGATTTTTGGCGCGATGGGCGGGCTGGACGATCTGCCGATCCACCATGCCTTTGCCTATGCGCGCTGGTTCCGCATCGGCGATGGCCCGGACGAGGTGCATCTGCGCCAGATTTTCCGCAGTGAGCCGCAACCGGAATGGTCGATGGAGGACAGCCCTTATCTGGCCGTGCCTGAACTGGCCCGGCCGGTCCGGAGGGCAGCGGAATGATCGAAAAGATGTCGCTTCGCACCATCGGGCTTTCCATCGTGGCCGTACTGGCCGCCGCTATGGCGCTGCAGTCGATCTGGGTGGCGTGGTCCGGGCCGTGGAGCATGGCCTTTGGCCGCAACATGCTGATGGGGGCGGCGCTGGTGATCGTGCTGATCAGCTGGCCCGTTTACAGGCTTGACGCTGAACCTTCGCGCGCGGTCAGGATCGCCGGCACGATCCTTGATACCGTGCTCGTTGCCGTCGTGATCATGGCATGCTGGCGCTTTACGCAGGTCGAACACCTGCAGGAAGCGACCTTTTACATCTTTTCCACCTATGACACCTGGCTGGCGCTGGCGGGATGCGTTGCCCTGCTGGAAGCGACGCGGCGTTTGTTCGGCCTGCCCATCGTAATCATCGCGACGCTGATGATCCTTTACTGTCTTTTCGGCGGCTACCTCCCCGGCATTTTCAACCATGCGGGGGTGGATCTAAACCGGACAATGCAGAATGTCTGGTACGGTTTCCAGGGCGTGTTCGGCATGCCGACCGGCGTGGTGATCCGCGTCGTCATGGTTTTTGTCGTATTCGGCTTGCTGCTTGAAGGCACCGGGGCGTCGGATGCGCTGATCCGCTGTTCGGTCGCTCTGACCGGCAAATCGCGCGGCGGACCGGCCCATGCGGCAGTTGTGGCAAGCGCGCTCTTCGGGTCGATGTCGGGCAGTGTGACGGCCAATGTCGTCGGCTCGGGCACCTTTACCATTCCGATGATCAAGCGCCGCGGTTTTTCGCCCGCGATGGCGGGCGGCATCGAAGCGGCGGCTTCGACCGGCGGGCAGATCGTGCCACCGGTAATGGGGGCTGCGGCCTTTCTTATGGCGGATCTGACCGGTGAACTTTACACCACCATCGCGCTGGCCGCTCTGGTGCCCGCGATTTTCTATTACGGATCGCTGTTTGCCGCGATTTCGGTGCAGGCGCGGGCGCTTGGGATCGAGCCGATCCCCGAGGCCGAACGGGTGAGGCTGACCCGGCGGGATTACGTCTTGTCGTTGCAGTTCGTTCTTCCGATCCTCGCCATCGTGGTGGTGCTGGTCGCAGGGCGGTCACCGGCGCTGGCGGGCTTTGCCGCCGTGGTTTCGACTGTCGTGCTGGGCCTCTTCCGCAAGCAGAACCGGGAGAATCCGAAAATCTTCCTTACTGCGCTGGTGCAGGGGGGCAAAGCCTGTGCGTCGATTCTTGTCGCTGTCGGATGCATCGGGGTGATCCTTGGTGTGCTGAACCTGACCGGTCTGGGGCTGACATTCGCGTCGCTGATCTCGTCGATCAGTGACACATGGCTGTTCGGGTCGCTGCTGGTCACGGCATTTGCCTGCCTCGTGCTGGGCATGGGGATGCCGACGCTGCCTGCATACCTGATCATCGTGCTGGTGCTGGGTCCGGTAATGACCAAGCTGGGCGCCGACATGATCGCGGTCCACATGTTCGTCTTCTACTTTGGCGTGCTGTCGGCGATTACGCCGCCGGTTGCTATCGGTGCCTTTGCAGCCGCGCCCATCGCTCAGGCCAGCCCGATGGTGACGGCCTTTGTCGCGCTGCGGCTTGCGGTTACCGGTTTCATCATCCCGTTCATCTTCGTCTATGAGCCATCGCTGCTGCTGGTCGTCGATTTCGACCCGGTGAATTTCGCGCGGGTCTGCGTGGCACTGGGTCTGGCGATATGGATGCTGAACACCGGCATCGTCGGTTATGCCGGAGAACGGATCGGACCGGCCATGCGCGTCGTGCGCATCCTGATGGCCATCGGCCTGATCATTCAGGAACCAGCACTGCAATATGTCTTGATCGTTGCCAGCATTGGCCTGCTTGTCCTGCCCGGGAGGTTCGGGGGCGGACATGCGGATCAGGCTATGGGGAAACAAGTTTCAGAAACCAAGGGAGGACTATGATGATTTTCAACAAACTCAAGACCGGCGCGCTGGTGCTGGTAACCGGGACCGCGTTGATCGCGGGCACCGTTACCGCAAGCGCCCAGAATTTCCGGATGGCTTCACTGGGGCAGGCGTCGCCGACGACCGTGTTCTCGATTGCGGTCTCGCAGATCATCAAGAAGGACTATGGCTACAGCACCCAGCTGACCACCGGCGCTGTCGGCACCCGGATGATCGTTGACGCGGCGAACCAGCAGCTTGATCTGTTCATGACCGCGGTGTCGATCAACGGCTATCTGCGCGATGGCACGCGGATGTACGAACAACTGCCGAATTCGAAAGAGCTTTTCGGCAATATCCGCAGCATCGTGAATTATCCGCTGGGGGCCTATCACGGCATCACCTGGGCTGACTCCGGCATTGAGACCATGGAAGACCTGAAGGGCAAGAAGGTCTATATCGGGCCGCCGTCGAGCGCCGGGCGTACGGTGATCGAACAGGTGATCAAGGGTGTGACGGGCTACGAGGCCAATACGGATTTCGAGCCGGTCAACCTTGACTGGGCTTCGGCCGAGCAGGCGTTTCAGGATCGCCAGCTTGACGCCTATTTCGTTCCCACCCCGATCCCGAGTTCTGAACTGCAACAGCTGTCGGCCCTTGGCGAGTTCCGCGTGCTGGGCATTCCGGACGATAAGGTCGATGAGCCGAGCATTCAGGCCGCTGGCGCCGTGCCCGGTCGGACCTTTGATATGCTTCAGCCGGGCACCTACGGCGGTCAGGTCAATGAAGAGCCGGTGCGCATGGTGAGTTCCATCGTCGGGCTTGGCACCAACAAATGGGCGGACGAAGAACAGATCTATAACATCACCAAGGCGATTTTCGACCATCACGACGATCTGGTCGCGGCCGCCAAGTGGATGGAAGCGATCACCCCGGAAAACGCGCTGAACCAGATGAACGCGCCGCTGCATATCGGGGCTTACAAGTACTACAAGGAAATCGGCGTCGAGGTTCCCGAGGCGCTGATCCCGCCGGAAGCCGCCGACTGATCAGACGGAACGGGTCCGCGGCGGGTTTCCTGCCGCCGACCATATCAAAGTCCCCGCAGCCGAAAGACAGGACATGGAGCTTTTCTACACCGACGCGGACCTTTCGTTTCGCGACGAGGTTCGCCGTTTTCTCAAGTCGGACCTGCCCAAGGACATCTCGGCCACGTTCTTTGAATACCGGCGCCACAGCTGGGAACAGATGATCGAATGGCACCGGATACTGGGGCGCAAGGGCTGGGTCGCGCCGAACTGGCCGGTCGAGCATGGCGGCACCGGCTGGACCCCGATGCAGCAGTATATTTTCGACAGCGAGGCGATGCAGGCAGGTGCGCCGCGCCTTCGGCCCTTCGGGCTCAAGATGATCGGGCCGGTGCTGATCCGGTTCGGCTCCGAGGAACAGAAAGACCGTTTCCTGCCGCGTATCCTGAGCGGCGAAGATTACTGGTGTCAGGGCTTTTCCGAGCCGGGTGCCGGATCGGACCTTGCCTCGCTGAAAACCCGCGCGGTGCGGGAGGGCGATGCCTATGTGGTGAATGGCCAGAAAACATGGACCACCACGGCGCAGCACGCGAACTGGATGTTCACGCTGGTGCGGACCGACCCCGCCGCAGACCGGCCCCAGTCGGGCATTTCGATGTTGTTGATCCCGCTGGACAGTCCGGGCGTTACGGTACGTCCGATCCGGACCATCGACGGCGATCACCATGTGAACGAAGTCTTCCTTGAGGATGTGCGCGTCCCTGCGGACCTGCTGGTTGGTGAAGAAAACAAGGGCTGGACCTATGCCAAGTACCTGCTTGGCAATGAACGGGTCAGCATCGCCAATGTCGGGCAGAGCAAGGCAGAGCTTGCCTTGCTGAAACGGCTGGCCGCGGAACGGTCTCGCGATGGGGTTGCCCTGATCGACGATCCGGTTTTCGGAGCCAAGCTGGCCGACCTTGAGGCGGATTTCCTCGCGCAGGAGGTGACCAACCTACGGATGCTGTCAAGCGTCGCGCCGGGGGGTGACGTGGGTGCGCTTTCGTCCTTTCTCAAGCTGCGCGGGTCCGAGATTCAGCAGCGGATACAGGAACTTGCGATGGAAGCGGCAGGGGCAGAGGCCGCGCCGTGGCAGGTGCTGCGCGAAAGTGGCGCCAAGGATGGCTATGGCACCCACGGCTGGCTGTTTTCCCGGGCCTTCACGATTTTCGGCGGATCGAGCGAGGTAATGAAGAACATCGTCGCCAAGCAGGTTCTTGGGTTCTGAGGGGGCGATCGTGAATTTCACGGCGAATGACGAACAGCGCATGATCGCGGACAGCTTTGCACGTGTCTTTGCGGATGCGGGCTATCCGTCGACGTCGGGAGACAACTGGTCCGCGCTGACAGAGCTTGGTCTGACCGAGGCCACGTTTCCCGAACCGCGCGGGTTCGGGGCAAGTGTTTCCGACATGGTTCATGCGCTGATCGAATGTGGCAGGGCAGCAGCGCCCGAGCCGGTGATCGGGGCAGGGGTGCTGCCCGGAATTGCCCTGACACGGGCCGGGTCCGCAGCGCCCGAGATGCCGGAAGGAACGGTGTGCCTTGCGGATGGTGAGGGCCTTGAGCTGAAAGACGACGTGCTAAGCGGCACGCTTCGGGTCATTCCCGGTGGGGACGCGGCGGATGTTCTGCTCATCTGTCTGGCCGATGATCGTCTGGCCGTGGTGCCGATGGCTGAGGCCAAACGCGAGCCTTACCGTCTGGTCGACGGGCGCGGCGCGGCGGACATTGAGCTTGCCTCGGTCATAATCGCCGATGGTGCAGTTGGCGGGGTCGTACCGGGACTGGCCGAATGGCTGCGCGATGTGGCTGCCGTTACGTTTGCCGCGGACGCGCTTGGCGCGCTGCTGGCCCTGCGCGAGATGACGCAGGATTACCTGAAGCAGCGCAAGCAGTTCGGTCGCCCGATCAGCAGCTTTCAGGCACTGCAACACGCGATGGCGGATATCTATCACGATGCCGAGCATTTTCTCTCGCTCACGCATTTCGCGGCGCAGACCTGCGAAGGAACGGATGCCGCTTTGCGGATGCGGGCGGTGTCTTCGCTCAAACGTTTCCTTGGCGGGCGGATACGCCGCGCCGTCGCTTCGGCGATCCAGCTGCACGGCGGGATCGGGATGACCGAGGAATACCCGCTGGGGCGTTTCGTCAAACGGGTGCTGGTGGCCGACATGCTGAACGGCAGCGCCGATGCACATGGCGCGCGTCTCGCAAAACTGATCGCGGAAGAAACACGCGCGGGCCTGCAAGAGGCCCCGGAACAGGAGAAAGTCGCATGAATACCCAAACCGCCCCGGCCACGGAACTGCGCATAGAGCGAGACGGGCCCGTACTGGTCCTTTCGCTGGACGGGCCGAACAGCCGCAACTCGATCAGCCCGCCGGTCTACAAGGCGATCCAGAACGAGATTATCACAGCGGGTCACGACAGTGCGGTGCGGGCCATCGTGCTGACGGGATTGCACGGGTTCTTCAGCTCGGGCGGCAATATCAACAACCTCAAGGAAAGCGCCAAGAGCACCATGGCGCAGGTCAGCGGCAATACCGACTGTCTGAATTCGATGATCCTTGCCATTCGTAATTGCCCGACGCCGGTGATTGCCGCGATCGAGGGCGGCGCGGCGGGGGCGGGGCTGTCGCTCGCTCTGGCCTGCGACATGATCGTCGCCGCCGAGGGGGCAAAGTTCGTGGTAGCCTACGTAAAGGTCGGGCTCGCCCCGGATGGGGGCGTCACTCATTTCCTGAGCGAGGGCCTGCCGCGCCAGATCGTGAGCGAGATGTGCCTGACCGGCAACCCGGTGGAATCCGAGCGACTTTATGCGCTGGGGCTGGTGAATGCCGTGGTTCCTGCGGGCGAGGCGCTCGAGTCAGCCAAGAAGATGGCGTCGAAACTTGCCGCCGGGGCGGTTGGCGCGATGGGTGTGATCAAATCAGAGATCGCTGCGGCCCCGCACAATGACCTCGCAACGCAACTGGTGCTTGAGGCGCAGGGCATCAACACGGCGCGGTTCGGCGCAGAGGCCGCCGAGGGGCTGGCCGCCTTCCTTGAAAAGCGCAAACCCGATTTCGTCGGGAAGGGGTGATCGGACATGGTGATCAGAAATCCCGAGAAGCTGGAAAGCCTGCTGTCCGCGGTGCATTCATGGGTGCGCGACGTGGCACATCCGAACGAAAACCGCGTGGCCGAGCTTGACGAGGTGCCCGAGGATATCGTCGCCGATATGGCGGCGCGCGGGTTCTTTGGCTGGTCCATTCCTGAAGAATACGGCGGTCTTGGTCTGACCACCGAAGAACTTGTGATGAGCGCGATGGAGCTGTCGCAATGCGCGGTGGCCTATCGGGCGCGGGTCGGGACGAATACCGGCATCGGCTCGGAAGCTTTGGTCGCGGATGGCACCGAAGAACAGAAGAGCAAGTACCTGCCGCTGATGGCGCGGGGTGAGGCGACCGGCTGTCTTGCACTGACCGAACCGAACGCGGGATCAGAGGCGAGCAACATCGAAACCACGGCGCGGCGCGAGGGCGATACATATGTGCTGACCGGGATGAAGCGGTATATCACGAATGCGCCGATTGCCGACCTGTTCACCGTCTTTGCGCGGACCGACCCGGACAGCACGGGCGCGCGGGGTATTTCAGCTTTCATCGTCGAACGCGGGATGCCGGGTTTGTCGACCTCGGCACCCTACAAGATGATGGGGCAGGCAGGTTCACCCGTGGGCGAGGTTCATTTCGACGATTGCGTCGTGCCTGCCGCGAACCTGATCGGCGGGGTGGAAGGTGTCGGGTTCACGACCGCGATGAAAGTGCTGAACAAGCAGCGCATCCATCTTGCCGCGCTCTGCACCGGCCCGGCAATCCGCATGCTCGACATGGCAATGGACCACGCCACGACGCGCGAACAGTTCGGCAAGAAGGTCGTCGATTTTCAGCTTGTCTCGGCGCTTCTCGCCGATTGCCGGACCGAGATCGAGGCGGCAAAGCAGCTTATCCTTGCCACCGCCCGCAACAGGGACAACGGCGGCGACATCGCGCTTGAGGCGTCGATCTGCAAATACTTTGCCTCGGAAATGTGTGGACGGGTGGCGGATCGCTGCGTTCAGGTCTTTGGCGGCGCGGGCTTTGTCGCGGATCACAGTTCCATCGAGCGGTATTATCGCGACGTGCGCCTGTTCCGGCTTTACGAAGGCACCAGCCAGATCCACCAGCTTAACATCGTGAAGCAGATGCAGCGGCGGCGCAACGCGGCGGGGGCCGGGGCATGATTTCCTACCGGCTTGAGGCCGAGGGTAAGATGAGCCGGGGCAGCCTTGTGCGCATGGAGCGTGGCGCTTTGAGCGAGGGCGATACACTGGTGCGCGTGCTTTATTCCGGCATCAACTACAAGGACGCTCTGGCAGGGCAGGGTAAGGCCCCGATTGCCAAGACCCTGCCACTGAATTGCGGTATCGAAGCGGTCGGGCATGTAGTCGAAAGCACTGACCCGGCACTTGAACCCGGTCAGGCGGTGATTGCGCATGGCATGGGGATGGGCGTGGCGCGTGATGGCGGGTTGGCCGATTACCTGCGTGCGGATGCCGAATGGCTGGTGCCCTTGCCGAAAGGTCTGAGCCTGCTGGAGGCCGCGACGATTGGCGTTGCGGGCTATTCCGCAGCGCTGGCAGTGGATCGGCTGGAAAGCCTTGGTGTAGAGCCTGACAATGGCCCGGTTGCCGTAACCGGCGCCACCGGCGGCGTGGGCAGTCAGGCGGTCGCGATGCTGGCGCGGCTGGGCTACGAGGTTGTTGCCGTCACCTCCAAAACCGATGCTGGAGAGCTGTTGAACACGCTGGGGGCCAAGGAAGTCATTGCGCCGCCGGAAGCAAGCGACCGGATGCTGGACAAAGCGATCTGGGCTGGGGCCGTCGATACGGTTGGCGGCGATGTGCTCGCCTGGTTGCTGCGCAGCGCCAAAGCAGAAGCGGCGATTGCCGCGATCGGAAACGCCGGGGGCAACCATCTGCCGACCTCTGTCATTCCATTCATTCTACGCGGCATCACCCTCACCGGTATCAATGGCAATTCGCCGCCCGCGCTGCGTCGGCGTATATGGGAGCGGCTGGGATCGGATCTGCGCCCGCCCCGGATATCGGCGATTGCACGGGTCATCGAACCGGAAGATATCGACGAGACGATGGCGGAGATGATAGCCGGGCGCACACGCGGGCGCGCCGTCGTCGCATTCTGCGGCGGTTAAATACTCCATGCAGAACCTGGCCCTGACAATTGCGCCGATTTTCGTGATCGTCGTGCTGGGCAATGTCCTGCGTCGGCTTGGGCTGCCGGGAGATGCGTTCTGGCCGCAGGCGTCGCGGCTGGGTTATTGGGTGCTGATCCCGTCGCTGCTGTTTTACAAGCTTTCGACCGCCGAGGTGGATATCGATCTGATGGCGCCGTTCACACTGGGGCTGGGCGGCGCGTTTTTCCTTGTGGGTTTCGTAATCCTGCTGGTGAGCGGGCTCGCGGGCATGAACGGTGCACAGCGGGGTTCCATGCTGCAGGGCGCGGTCCGGCATAATTCCTTCATGGCACTGGCCGTGGCCGAGACGCTTTACGGGTCCGAAGGGCTGTCGCTGGGCGCGCTGGCGGCCGCCGTGCTTGCGCTGGTGACGAACCTTGTCATCGTGCCGGTGCTAAAACTGCTGGGTACAGGCGCCAACGGCGGGCTGGCGGGGCGTCAGGTTCTGAAAGATATCGTCTGTAATCCGCTGATCCTGTCGATCTGCGCCGGGCTGGCGGTGAACGCCTTGGTCGTCGAACGGATTCCCGTGCTGCATGACGGCACCGCGATGCTGGGCGCGGTGGCCTTGCCGCTGATGCTGCTCTGCGTTGGGGCCGGTTTGCGACTAAAGGGGCTGCGGGCACAACTGGCACCGCTGGCCCTGTCGACGGCGGGCCGGTTCGTGCTGTTTCCGGCTTTCGTTCTGCTGATCCCGACGGGGCTAGACACGCCGACACTTCTGATCCTGCTGATCTTCGCGGCGGTGCCGACGGCCCCTTCCTCGACCGCGCTGGCCGGAGAAACAGGGGGCGACACAGAGTTGATGAACGCAATCGTCACCTTTCAGACCGGCCTTGCCTTTGTGACCTTGCCACTGACTCTTGCACTGGCGGCACTGTGGCTGGGCTGAGTTTGCGGTTCGACGCGGTTCAATTGTGAAACTCTTGCTACGCGGCATTCGATTAACATAATCTTCATTATGCCTCTAAGGCTGTTTTCTCAGGCACATTCTAAACTGGCTTGCGACAATTCCCCTATCTTGCTGGAAAGCAAGGAG
>JAAEZD010000076.1:0-4099 GCA_018223035.1 Paracoccaceae bacterium | reverse complement strand
CGGGACGTTCCGCGTCAGACTTCTCGGCGATCATGCCCTGCACCCGCGCGAGCTTCTCCGCATAGAGGCTTCTCAGATCCTCGAAGCTTTGATCCTCGGCCATATATACATCTCCTGTTCGGTCCACCTGCCCGCCGCGCGCCAGCACCTCGCCCGCGCGGAACAGCGCCGCCGCAATATCCTCGCGGGCCTCCCGGGAGGCCTCTGCGGCGAGTGAATGGTAAACGGTTCTGGTGTTGGCGATCTCCTCCAGCGTCCGGGTCAGGTCTTGCCCAACACGTTCCCGCTCGCGGGGCGCGCGACCCTCTTCTTTCGCCGCATAAACCTCGCTGGTGCGGGCTGGGTAATGCACGACGCCGCGCTCCACCCGGCGCGTGGCTTCCAGCCGCACGCCGTACTTCTCCGCCTCCTCGACCATGGCGAGGCGGAAATCGTCGTAGTTGAAGCGGTGGTTGCGCCCCAGAAAGAAGAACTCGCCTTCCTGCGAGCGGCGGTTCAGCACCAGATGCGCATGGGGGTGATCGCGGTCCTCATGCACCGCGATGATGTAGTCGAAATGCCCCGCATCGGTCTGGAAGAACCGCTCGGCCACATCCGTCGCAATGTCGCGCACATCCTCGCCGCGCGTGCCGATGGGGAAGGACATGAGCATGTGTGTGGTCTGGCCCAGCTTGGGCTTGAAGCCCGCATCCCACCGTTTGGCAAAGCGCTCGGTCAGGTCCTTGATGTCACCCGCCTCGAGCTTCGTCTTGCCATCCAGGAACCCGCTACTGTCCACGATATGGGTAGACTTCGTGGTGAGGTAATCGAGCTGGTTTGCGAGCTGCGATTTGGTATGCGTACCCCCGCCCCGGATCGCCTTGAAGACCGCCGGACGGTGCCCGGCTGCCGCGCGCGTCAGCTGGGTCTGCTTGGCCACGTGCAGCCCCTGCATCGAGCCCCGGACGCGGCTCCAGCCATCCCGGAAGACCTCGCCCGTAACGGCATGGACGGCATCATTCAGCCGCATGCGCAAACTCCCTCAGCGCGGCCGTGGCCTGCAGCTGCATTGCGTCCCGACGGCGGCGCAGTAGCAGGTCGATCTCGTCAGCGGAATCCAGAATGAACCGCGCCAGCCCGCGCATCTGCGCAAGACGCAGTTCGGTGAACTCGGCACTCGTGCCCCCCACGGCCCCCTGCCCCATCCGGTTGGCCCGCGTCATCTGCTTGGCAATCTGCGCGACCCCATTGCCGACCTCGTGCAGCGAGGCGCGGTAGCGCGCCATCTCTGCTGCCATCTGCGCGTCCGGGACAAACACGCCGCCTGCCGCCTGAATGAGCCGCCGCAGCCCCTCGGCCCGGCTCTCGATCCCGGCTTCGGCCAACACCTCGTCGAGCGCCGCAAGCTCCGCAGCCGTAACCTTCACACTGACCGCTAAGACCGGAATTGCGGCATCCGTCTGGCGCTCGGCATCAGCTTTGAGCGTGTACTGAATCGCCCGCACCGACACGCCAAACCGTTCCGCCAGCACTGAAGTGGAAATGCCTTCCGCAGCTTCGCGAACGATCTCCATGCGGTCCGCATCTGTGAGACGTTTTGAGCGCGACATGCGAAGAAAGACCCCCTATTTCCTGCCACCTTCCACCAAGGCTGCCCCTACCTTACGATAATATACCTAGCTGTCAATTATATACTTACGTCGCATTCAGGCTCAGGCAGCCTTGGTGTCCGCTTCACGCCGCGGCCCGCAGGGACGCGGCTCTGCCGCCCTCACCACCGGGCGACCCACCTATCCTAGGGGTCCCGTCCACCAGCCCCGCCCGAGGCTCTGGCCGAACACGCATGTGTTCGGACGGAACCGCGGGCGGGCGCAAACCCCACCGACAGGGCGGACAGGCAGGGTCAAGGAGGGCCAGATTTGGGTCCCCAAATCTCTGCCGCAAAAACCGGGAGGCCCTGGCCGATAGGTTTTTGTGGATGGCCCCCTTGAGGCTGACTGGCCGGTCTGTCGCGGCCTGATCATTCCGGGGGTAGTGCGTCCCTTGATCGCGCAGCGACCGGCACCAAGGCGAGGTCGCTGCCGGCGATCACCCGCGCCGGTGACGGCATCCCTGGAACAGGGATCGGGCCGCCCCAAGATCGTCCTGGGGCGGCCCATCCTCGTGAGAGGATTTAGTCCTGGGGATCTTTCGCGCTCGGTGGGAACATCACCAGCTCCGAGACCGCGACCGGGAAGTCGAGCTTGAGGCTGAAGAACTCCGAGCCGTCCCCGTTGCGGGTGTTGCGGAACATCGCACCCACGCGCTGAAAACGGGTGCGCTCCTGGCCATCGGTGTCGGTGAACTTGACGGGGACGGTGGCGACGTAGTGGTTGGTCATTTGGGTTACTCCTTGTTGCGATGGGGATCACCCAGCACGGGGGCAAGAGGCCCGGTCGCAAGCGCAAATGCGGAGGGTCCGCGGCTCCGCCGTGGAAGCCGTATTTGTGCTTGCCGAAGCGTGAGCTGAGGGCACGAACGGGCAGACCCCGTGCGATCCACATGCATAGCAAAAAGGAGGGACCCGATTGACCTGTGCCATCACGCAGTCGCCACCATCCGCGTCCACGTCCTGCCGAACCTGGCCGGGGTGCTGATGACGCCCGCCCGCGTGGATGCGATGCTCCGAAACACCACCCGAGGGTTGTGCAGGTCTTCAGCCTCATGTGCGAAGTCTCGCCCCCTCGGTCTTGCGCTGCTGATGATGTGCGAGGTGCGCACCATCCCCAGCCCGTACCGATGTGGATGGGCCGAACTCTGACGGGCTGGGTAGAGGGATGACGGTGCTGGCCGCCGCGAGTTGCTGAAAAAGTGTGACCGATCGCACGCGCCATGAGACATGACGAAAGGGCCGCGCCAAGCACGACCTCGTTACGGTCATCACGCGCCCAAGCTGTCGAGCAACCCGCTGGTATCAGGCATTCGCTTCAGCGAGTTGCCGATGTGCTCCCGCCAGCGCGGCCCAACCTCCATTGCGGTGGCATAGGCCCGAGCCAGATCATCGGGCCGGTCCTCGGCCATCGCTTCGATAAGGAAAGCCGCCTGCTCGCGGTCCTTCGCGGATTTCAGGCTCCCTGCCCCATCGCGGCGCCGGTCGGCAATGATCAGTTTGTGGACTGCATAACGCTCCGGGCGGGGCACCTGCACCAGAACGCCGGATCTATAGATCGCCGCCGCGTGGATCGGCTCAGCGATCAGGAAGTTGAGATAGTTGAGCGCCTGAGCGTTCACGCCCAGGGCAGGCAGATCACGGATGGTCTCATCTCCAAAAGCTGGCGTAAGAAACTCGACCAGTTGGCCACTGCCACCTTGGGCCCATCGCCAGGTCCGGTTTTGATCAAGGGCGGGTAAGGGATCAAATTTGAGCGCAACGAAGGTCTCGGCCAGACCTGGGTCGACCTGATCCTGCAACGCAACGCTGAGCTTCTCGAACTGCGCGATGTCGATGTCGCCGGTATTGGCCATCCCTCCTAGCGGAAGGCGAACACCAAGCTCGCCCTCATAGAGCCGGAACGCGTTCGTCCCGACAATGGTGCCGCCCAACCGGAAGGTTCCGGCTGCGGCCATGGCCGACAGGATCGAGCCGGTCGCCCGGTCGGTCGGTGTCATGCCCTCGGCCCGCAGAAGTCGAACGAGCCGCGACCGCTCTGCCTGCCGCTCCTTGGCGGTCGCGCGCAGCTCTTCGATCCGGTCGATGCGCGCACGTGTCTCGTCGCTGTCTTCGCCGATATAGATGAACCGCATCTCCGTCCCGACACGGCGCGCGGCATACCAATAGGCCTTATCCCCACGCTCCTTGAGCGTGGGCTTGCCTTCGACACCGGACAAGGCGTCGTCCTTCAGAAGACGCACCAAGTCGGTATAGGCGCTCATCGCGATGCTGCTGAGGGGGGTCATGCCTATCCTTTCCAAGTTTTGCTTGGCATTCGTATACCTATCAAAACAGGAAATTGCTAGGCAAAGTGATTTGGAGAACGTCCACACCCATAAGAAACGACGAAAGGGCCGCCCGAAGGCGACCCTCTTTCTTCAATCCTGCGACGCCTTCTTCGCCGGGTCCGCAACCCGCATGACCGTCAGG
>JAAEZD010000075.1:0-4139 GCA_018223035.1 Paracoccaceae bacterium | reverse complement strand
TGAATTCGTGAAAATCGCTGCCGTCCACCAGCCGCGCGACGATCTCGCGGTTGTCTGTCGGCACCCTGGGATCGCGGCTGACAATGCCGTAGATTTCCTCGACCGGATAGGCCGGCGGGCGCGGCGCGGCGGGCGTCTTGCGGGGCCGGGGCTTTTCGCCCAGATGGCTGACGATCTCGCGGGTGATGGCCAGGGCGTGGGCGTCATCCTCGGCCAGATGGTCGGTCACGCCCGACACCGACGAATGCATCTTGCCGCCACCCAGTTCTTCGGCTTCGACCTTTTCGCCGGTTGCGGCAAAGGTCAATTCCGGTCCGCCCAGATACATAAAGCCCTGACCGCGCACGATCACCACTTCGTCACAGAGCGCGGGAATATATGCGCCACCCGCGGTGCAGGGCCCCATGACCACGGCGATTTGCGGCACACCATCGCCCGACATGCCGATCTGTTGGTGAAAGATGGACCCGAACTGGCCTTCGTCAGGAAAGATGTTTTCCTGATCCGGCAGGAAGGCACCGCCGGAATCCACGAGGGTGATGACGGGCAGACGGTTCTTCCATGCGATCTTCTGGGCGCGCACATGCTTGCGGGAAGTCATGCCGAAATAGGTGCCGCCCTTTACGGTGGCATCATTGGCGATGATCATGCACTGACGGCCTTCGATCACACCGATGCCCGTGATGATGCCCGCGCCCGGTGGCACGCCTTCATATTTGTTCAACCCGGCCAGCTCGCCGAGTTCCAGGAATGGTGTACCCGGGTCGATCAGCCTTTCAATTCTTTCGCGCGGCAGGATTTTGCCTTTGTCCACATGACGTTTGCGCGCCTTTTCGGGGCCGCCGACGCGCTGTGTGAGCCGGAGGGCATGTAGTTCATCGACCTTTTCGCGGTAAGACACGTCGTTGGCGCGGAAGTCGTCGGACCCGGTGTCGAGAAGGGATTTCATTCTTGTCATGGCAGGTCCGGATATTCTCTCAGAACGAAGGCGACCTTGGCGGCACCGGGTTTCTCAAAGGTGTCGGGCGCGACAAGGTGAACGTCGGCCTTGAAGACAAGGGCATCGCGCAGGCGCTGCTCGATTTTCTTCTTGAGCGCCTGGTCATCCGCGGCGTCGCGGTCGGGACCGCGTTCGACGATCACCGTCAGCGCGCCCTGCGTGGTGTGACCCTCGAAATCGGCCACGATGCGCATGACGCCGTTGGTCTCCGGCACCATCTCGGTGATCACGCTGTTGATGGCCGAGGGAAAGACATTGGCCCCGCGCACGATCAGCATGTCGTCGGTCCGGCCGGTGCAGCGGATCTTGGGCCCGGTGCGCCCGCAGGTGCAGTCGGTGTCGAGAACCTCGATGTAATCGCCCGACCGGAATCGCACGAGCGGGCTCGCCCGACGGCCGAGCGCGGTATAGATCATCTCGCCCTCGGCACCCTTTTCCCAAGGGATGATTTCTCCGCTTTCGGGGTCGAGCAATTCGGTAATGATGTAGTCCATGTTGACCATATGCATCCCCGACTGGGCATCGCATTCAGCCCAATAGGTCACACCCAGATCGGTGCCGCCCAGCATCTCACAGCATTTCGCGCCCCAGGCCGCTTCGATCTTGGCCCGGATGGCGGGAATGCCGCCGCCGGGTTCGCCACCGACGATGATCTGTTCGACGCCCAGTTCACTGGCTTTGCAGCCGAGCACTTCGGGCGCTTTGTCAGCCAGGTGCAGCACGAAATTCGGCGCGCCGACGATGCAACGCGGGCGCGTGTCGGCGCAGGCGCGCAGCAGCCGTTCCACGCCACCATCCGCCCCCACAGGCACGTCGATTGCGCCCATGTACTGCAACCCCTGCATCACCGGAATGCCGCCGACAAAACCCTTGGCCAGCGAAAACGCATGCAGCACCATATCGCCGGACCGCACGCCATTGGCAAAGAAACAGCGCGCCGTCATCTCGTGCCACATCTCGGTATCGGCTTCGGTCAGCGCCACGTAAGACGGGCTTCCGGTGGTGCCGGACGAGGCCTGCATCTGGATGATATCGGCCATCGGCGCGGCCCGGTGTTTGCCGAACGGCGGTTCGGCGGCCAGGCTTTCGCGGATCTCGGTCTTGTAGGTATAGGGCAGTTTCTGGAGGTCTTCGATGGTGCGGATATCGTCGAATTCCACACCGGCTTTCGCGAACTTCTCCTGATAGAAAGTCGAGTTTGCCTTGAGATAGGCCATCTGATCGCGCAGCCGCTCTTCCTGAATACGGCGCACCTCGTCGAGCGGCGTGCCCTCGATCGCGTGCCAGAAGCGATCATTTACCTTGTCGGCGGCATCTTCCCGCCGGAAGCGCATTCCAAATTGCATGTCGTTCTCCGTTCCAAGCCGTGGCGATCAATAGGATCGTGGCAGCCCCATGACCTTTTCGCCGATAAAGCTCAGGCACAGTTCGCGGTTCACCGGCGCTGTGCGCAGCAGGCGGACCAGCGGGTACATCTCATAAAGCCCCGTATCTTCGGTAAAGCCCGATCCACCATGCGCCTGAAGCGCCGCGTCGACCGCTTCGATCCCGGCTTCGGCGGCGGCATATTTCGCCATGTTCGACGACGCACCGGCAGGCAGCTTGTTGTCGAACTCCCATGCCGCGCGCCGGGTCATCAGGCTGGCCATCTCGACCGCTGTGTGCGCCTTGGCCATCGGGTGCTGCACGCCCTGGTGCGCACCGATGGGTTGGCCGAACACATTGCGCTCGGAGGCATAGGCCACGCCCTTGTTCAGGGCGAACCGGCCGATGCCGCAGCACAAGGCGGCCAGGATGATACGCTCGGGGTTGAGGCTGTCGAACAGGATCGAGAACCCTTCGTCCACCTCGCCGACCACATCCTCGGGGCCGAGATCCACATCGTCGAAGAACAGTGTCCACTGCTCCTCGGGCAGGGGGATCGAGATCTTCACCCGCTGCTTGTCGACGCCTTTTTTCTTCAGATCCACGGCGAACAGGGTAAAGCCGTCGGTCTTGCGGCTGACCTCGGTATGCGGTTTGGTCCGCGCCACCACGAGGCAGTAGTCGGCCACTTCGGCCCCGGTGATGAAGGTCTTTTCGCCCGACAGGCTGAACCGGTTGCCTCGACGCTTGGCCAGCGTAGTGGCCTTCATCGTGTTCGACCCGGCCCCCGGTTCAGTGATCGCGAAACAGAACTGGATATCACCGCGGCAGGCAGCCGGCAGCAGTTCTTTCTTGTGGAACTCGCTTCCGTGGCTGGCGATATGGGCCAGCGACATGGTCGGCCCGACCACCATCATCAAAAGCGGAATGCCGTGATTGGCGGTGCCCTCCATGAACAGGGCCATTTCGGTCATACCAAGGCCCGCGCCGCCATATTCCTCGGGCACCATGATGCCGAGGAAGCCGTCATCGGCGATCTGGCGGAACATTTCGTGCGGAAACTCGTGCTTGCGTGCGTGTCTCAGCCAGTAATCGTTGTCGAACTTCTGCGCCAGCTGGCCGCCATAGTCGTAAATCTGGCGTTGTTCGTCGTTCAAAATGAAATCCATGTTTCGTCCTCAAGCCTTGAATTCGGGGGCGCGCCGGTTCTCGAATGCATCGAGGCCCTCCGCCACGTCATCGCTGGGCAGTGCGCGCACGGCGGCATCGCGCTCAAGCCGCATCTGCTGGTCGATACCAAGGTCCGCGCCTTCGCGCGCCAACCGCTTCATCTCGGCGATGCCGGGACGTGAACG
The DNA here is from genome assembly GCA_018223035.1 of Paracoccaceae bacterium. Classification (GTDB taxonomy): domain Bacteria; phylum Pseudomonadota; class Alphaproteobacteria; order Rhodobacterales; family Rhodobacteraceae; genus Heliomarina. The sequence continues at coordinate 419 of JAAEZD010000075.1, read as the reverse complement.
GGTGGCGATTTTCTCGCAGTATTCCAGCGCAGACTTGTGCAGGTCCGCATCCGGCACGATGTAGTTGACCAATCCGGCCTCTTTGGCCTCGTCCGACTTGAGCCAGCGGGCCGAGAACATCAGGTCGAGCGCCCTGCGCTGCCCCATCAACCGTGTCAACCGCTGCGAGCCACCCCAACCGGGAATCAGCCCGAATTGCGCGTGCTGATCGCCAAACTGGGCGCTTTCGGCCGCGAAACACACATCGCATGCCAGCATCAGTTCGATCCCGCCGGCCAGACACAACCCCTGCACTGCCACCACGACAGGGAGGGAGGAGGTTTCAAGCGCACGCAGGTTGTTCATGCCAAAGGCGATGAAATGGTCCAGCGCGGCGGGATCGTTCAATTTACCTTTCACTTCCACCAGATCGGCACCGG
>JAAEZD010000074.1:0-4172 GCA_018223035.1 Paracoccaceae bacterium | reverse complement strand
GTTCGCCAAGGAAGTCCGCTTCCGTCGTGCCTGTCTGAACGTCGCGACCGGCCCAGAGCCGACCTTGGGACTGGACGACCGCGCCGCGGCGCAGCTTCACAGAAGCGGTCGTTCGTGCGTAGCGCCGAATTTTCCGACGGCTAAGGTCCGCTGTGCGGACAACCGAAGAATAGCTGCTTACTCTATTCTAAGTGGACCGAAACGGGAATCATCCCACAAATTAAATACCTTACCGCTTTCGCTCTTGTATGGCTGTTCGCTGTCTTCTCCGGTCGCTTGCGCGACCATTCCACGAAGTGTGTCGGTCGTGAGGGTTCTTTTGCCACGCGTAAACCCCTGCGGCACGATCCATCCGCTATCTTTATGCGGATCGTTGTTCGCGTAGAACGCCAAATCACGCGCCATCGATTCAAAATCGACGCCTTGGCCGGTCAAGGGAAACACAGACCTCACACGGTCTTTTTGGTCGTCCGGTATATTTTCATTGGTATCAATCCACGAATTTTCCAGTTTGCTATCCTTCTCCAAGGAATCAGCTAGTTCTTTCGTGGTGACAAAGGTGAGATCAGCATCGCTGGAGTAATCAATCGGTGTCAAACGCGCCGCTGCACGGCTAATCATGATCTTCCCGTCATAGCTCGACGTCATGATTAGCATAGGGAAGAATGTGTGATCTCTCACAATGTCGTTCCAGCGAATAGCCATAACCTTCAGGGATTGATAAGGGAACGACGCCTGACGTTTGATATGAGGACGCTGACCGCCCAGAAGGTACACGGCGTCTTGTAGAGGCAAGACTTTTCCACGGCTGAACCGCTCTTGCCCGGTCTCCTTTGGCGGCTTGTAGAAGTGAGAGTAGGTCAGGCCCGTCGATCCCATGAACTCATCAACCCGATCGTATGCTGCTACAAAGGTTTTGATGAGTTGGTCCGCGTTCCTCCTCATTGGTCGGTACACGATAAGCTGGAATGCCCTCGTTGTGTTTCGCTGCGGATTGGGAACGCGGTACTTCTGAGAAAATTTGTCGAGCTTTGCTTGATATTCCTCATCGACGAGGAACCTCTGACTAATTTCCGTGACCTTCTGCTGGCTTTCCGTAGGCGCACCGAATTTCATCTGATCTGAAATGACGGTGACGGCTGAAGCTAGGGCCACACGATCTTGCCGAGGGATCATCATGTCCAGATATCGCGAGCTGAGCTTGGAGTGCTCTCTGGCATGGATGAGATACAATAGCAGCGTCGAGTAAAAAAACGGGACACCAGAACCATTCTTCCGGGCACTAAGGGTAGCAAAACCCGGCATGTTATCCTCGTCAAAGCTTCTACAGCAATACTCAGCAAGGGGCTTAGTCAGACCGTCTGCAAATTCGTTTACATCGGCTGCAAGAGCCCTCCATTGCGGGGTGTTAAGCTTTTTTGAGCTACGCTTTTCGGCTCTTTCTTCATCGGTGATCGCATAAGCCATGAAAAAAAGGATGCGAGCGATGGCTTGTGCGGACAGACCGTATCCTGCTTGCCCCGTGGAGAGTGAGTCCTTTATTTGACCGTTGACCCATTCCAAAGCGTCTTTGATCCGAGCCTCGTCGGTATCGGAAATTCGTTTTACAAATGCTTCCCACATAATCCCCATGACCCGAAAAAGCGCCTCCAGACACGAAACATAAACCTGCTCGTTGTGTCAACTTGCACTTCATTCTCGTGTGGCGCACTTCCTGTTGTGCCAAAGGTGGTCACAAGACAGGGACCTCAACAACCTTCAACGCTAACACGCCGCGGCATGACGCTCACGCCGCCTAGCCATGAGTACCTTCGCGATACATTTTCGTGTCAGGTTCGCTACGTCCGCTCAACTGCGTGGCGCCATGTCCGGCGCCGCAACGTCAGTTACGTCGATTTCGCGGAAAGTTGTCTAAATCGTTTTCGGGTCGAGGCCGCAGGCAGATGTGTCGCCAACACGACAATAGTCGGTCTAGCCTATCATTGTAGAAGCTCGCCTCGCGCGAACATTCAAAGGAGGTTCAGATAGCCCCGCATTGGGGTGAAGGAAAAGGCCGCGTTGCCGGCAAGCTCACGCGGCCTTTGACCGGGCATATCCCTAGCAACGGCGTCGCCGCCGTTTAGCTCCGCCCGGTGGCAGGGGAGATAGCACGCTCATGGTCCAAGTGCAATGAGCACTCCTCGTCGGCGGTGGCGTTTCAGGAGAAGAACCATGAAACGTTACAAGCGTGGGCTTGGGCCAGATGACACACCCGACGAGCGACGGGGCTGGCTCAAGAATATGGAAGAAACATGTGTCTGGTGTTCGGCGCTCGAAGCGTTGTTCACTATCGCTTCGGTGCCGATGATCTCTGCGGTCTTTTGCACTGCAATCTGGTGGCTATCGCTGACGCACATGCCGATCTGGATGATGAGCGTGTTTGCCATCATCGGGTACGTTGTCGTGATTACTGTCATCGCTCGCCAGCAGCGCGTCATGGAACTGATGGTTCATGACGCGTCGCATGGTTGCTGGCATCGGGCGTCGAAGTGGATCAACGATCTACTTGCAGACTGGCTGATCGCGGTCCCCGTGTTGAGTTCGGTAAAAAGGTACTGGTTATCCCACCGCCCGCACCACGGTGCATACGGCGGGCACCTCGACCCCTGCCGGAAGCGGTTCGAAGCGATGGGCCTTGGCCACCTCGATCTGTCCACATCGTGGAAGATCACCTGGGCGGTCCTGCGGTGGCTGCCGCAATATAATGCGGAGTACTACCGCGAAATCGGCAGTCTGTCGTTCGCGCAGTTCGGCAAGTTTGTTCTGTGGCACGTGGCTGTTCTGATGGCACCGCTGGTGGTCGGCTTCATGGTCTTCACGGACATGACGGTTGTCGAGGCATTCCCGGTCGCGTTTGTCTTTTGGGTTCTGTTCTGGATGATCCCTTCGACGCTATCGTTGCCGGTCATTCGGTCGATCGCGGAGTCGGAAGAACATGACTATGACCGCGGGGATAACGAATACGATACCACCTACACAAACCGTGGGTTCTGGCACCGTGCTCTGTTCCATCCCGCGAATGACGCCTATCACCTGATCCACCACATGTACCCGAACATTCCAATGCGGGTGCACAATAAGGTGCACAAGTACCTGATGCAGAACGATCCGAAATACCGGTCGTCGCTGCATCGGACGCAAATCCTGCAACAGGTGTAATCTACAGCCAAACGCCCCCGCCGACAGGGGGGGGCATCTCCATAGTAAGGATAGGACAATGAACCAGAACACTGATTTCGTTATCGCGGATGCTGTTTTTAGCACCTTCCCGGAAATGAGCGTGTCGGCATTACGCGTTCAAATCGACAGGCAGACAGCGCTGAAGGCGGTCAACGACAACCTAGAGGCTGAGATGCCTGAACTAATCGAGAGGCTTCACGACGCAGAACCGTTGACACAAATGTCCGAAATCGCCTGTTGGCGAGATGCCTACGGAAAGCTGGGGGTTAAGCCCTCGAAGTTTCCCTCAAGCATTGAGGCCCTGCTGCGGCGTGCGAAAAAGAACGGCTTAGGCGAGATCGGAATTCCGGCTGTGGACCTCTACAACCGTATTTCGGTGAAACACCGCGCACCGTTGGGTGCCTACGACGCAGCCAAGCTGCGCCCAACTGAAGGCCTGCAGCTTCGTCATGCCTTCCCTGATGCAGATGTGTTTTCGCCGTTGGGCGGTAAGCCCGAGAGCTTTCCCCTCAATCCGGACCTGATTGTGTATGCACAAGCCTCAGAAGTCTTGTGCTGGGGCTTCAATACGCGGGACAGCACAATAACGGCGGTAGATGAAAACACCTCTGAAATTATCTTCTTTTCCGAAGCGACAAAGCCGGATGGGGCCATGCGAGGACAGGCAGCGCTGTCGGAGATCGCGGACCTATTCAGCACTTCCGGCGGTAAAGTGTCAGACATCGTGTCGTTTTCCGCAAACCGAGCAAATGGCAGGGTCTAAGTAAAGAGGATCGGGGCGCAAGTAGCGCCCCGATCAAGCGGCTGCCACCAGGACTCGTAGCGCGGTGAGGCTCAGTGAACGACCGCCTCCGGCCAGCGCCACTCTGTAGCTCGCACCCGCAGCGAATGACCGGAATCCGCCCTTCCGGCGTCACTCGCAATCACGGCGATCCACGCTTGCCGACATTTCC
>JAAEZD010000073.1:0-4420 GCA_018223035.1 Paracoccaceae bacterium | reverse complement strand
CCCGACTATCCTCATGTTGCGGTGCAACCTGTCAGAGCAGACATTCGCCGAAATTGCTTAGTGTTGAAGCTAACGGAGGTTGGGCAGCTGTGCCAAGCAACGCGGGACGGGGATCTCGATCCCAAGAATGCTGCGAGGTTCGGTTGACGGGCGCATGTGCCTGCTCTGCTGCCTTCCGCGCCTTAGACAGCACAAGCAGAGATGACCACGGCAGGCATCGGAACGGTCCATTGCGGGCCCTCACCATGCTTCTGGAGCACTCGCTCTACCACCGCGGCTCGAATTGCACGGGCATGTGCCTCGGGTTGTGGACGCAGGAGCGCGCCGCCCCGGGCCGTGCCATCCCGGAAAAACTCGAAAGCCAGACCTGGATCATTCACATGCCAACATGAGGCGACCGGATCGCAACTGAACTCCGCGAAGCCGGCGGCTTCCAGCACCGGATAGGCGATTCTCGGATCTGCATAATCGTTGGCGCCCGGCCCCGGGGGCAGGACAACGTCCGGCGATCCATGTGCCCTGATCGCTCCAAAGACATAGCCGAAAGCGCCGTCCATCTCAGGGCCGCACCAAATCGAAAAGGCGATCCGTCCACCCGGCCGCAAGACGCGCCGCGCTTCCGCCAAGACACGGGGCGGTTCGGGAACGTGCGGCATGCCGAAGCCGATCGTCACAGCATCATAGCTGGCATCCGGAAACGTCAGGTTCATTGCGTCGCCGTGGACAAAGCGCGTGTCGGGCACCGCAGTGCGGGCCAAATCCAGCATTACTTCGGAGAAATCGAGGCCGGTTACCCGCGCACCGGCCGCAACAAGTCCCGCCGAGACGTTCCCGTGCCCGCAACAGAGGTCGAGCGCATCGGTCTCCGGCCCAGCTTCGACCGCGGTGACGAGTTGCGGAACAACCATGTCCGATGCTTGGGCGAAGCCGCTCGCATACGCGCTGGCGACCGAAGGTTCGGACCATTCCCTCCGTTCCAGCTCCGCGAAAGCTCTCGTATCTTCCATAACCCCTCCTTCACGGCGTGACACTGAACCAATTCTGTCGCTGCACCGCCACGTTCCTGTTCGCACGCTACCACAGTGAAGTGCATTTCGCCGAGCGAAGTGCCGTCGAACACTCGCCGTGTCATAAATCTGTCCATTGAGAGATCATCGGCGGCATGCCCGCAGGCGTCCGCCTTCCACGACAAGAGATTTCCTACGACCCGTCCGTCGAAGGCCCCAGGCGGACCTTCGATTTAGGTTGCGGCCTCCGTCACTTCCGGCCCTCTCCGGACATTCACCAAGCTGGCCATCGCTGCGTCGCAGCTTCCCGAACCGGTCCTTGGTGGCAATGCGCAGCATCGCCTTCCAGCTTGAGGTCCGAAGTGCGGACGAAGTTGCCGTTCGGAACTGATCCAACAAAGTCCGCTTTCGATCCAGTCAAGTGAACGGATAGTTGTTCACCGTTTGTCTATTTCAGTGTAATCTTGGTTGCAAAATAATAGGTTGAGCAGGATGGCACAGAAATCTGAAATCGAATGGACTGACGCGACGTGGAATCCCGTGACGGGATGCACAAAGGTCGGCCCCGGCTGCGACCACTGTTACGCAGAAAGGTTCGCGGAACGATGGCGCGGCATCGAAGGACATCCATACGAACAAGGCTTTGACATGCGCCTCTGGCCATCGCGCCTCGGGCAGCCCGCGCTCTGGAAGAAGCCGCGCATGATCTTCGTCAACTCGATGAGCGATCTGTTCCATAAGGACATTCCGCGCGAGTTCATCGACCGAGTATTCGATGCGATGGAAGCCGCAGACTGGCACGTCTATCAGGTGCTGACCAAACGGTCGTCGCTGATGCGCAACTACGTGCGCCGCCGCTACGACGGCGGGCGAGTGCCGACACACATTTGGCTCGGGGTATCCGTCGAAGATGCCGCCCACAAAGGGCGGATCGAACACCTTCGGCAGATCAACTCGGACGCGCGCTTCATCTCATTCGAACCGCTGCTCGGCCCGATTGTCGAGGTCGACCTGAGCGGTGTCGCCTGGGCGATTGTCGGCGGCGAGAGCGGACCGGGTGCGCGTCCGATGGAAGCGGCTTGGGCGACCGAATTGCGCGTCGCCTGCGAGCGAGACGACGTGGCGTTCTTCTTCAAACAGTGGGGCGGTGCGCGCCCGAAATCCGGCGGTCGTCTTCTCGACGGCGAAGAATGGAACGGGTTCCCGTGGCAGATCGTGCCGAAGGCGATCATGGCGGAGCTTGCATGAAGAAGGATCACCGCGAAAACACGGTCGGACCGTGGGCCGCAGCGAAACTCGACGCACTGGAAGCCTACCTCAAATTCTACGGAACGGCGCTGAGCAAGCAGTCGTTCTCACGTGTATATGTCGACGCCTTTGCGGGTGCCTGTATCGCCAAGGTGCGCGGTTCGAGCGTTACGGCGGAACCTTCGCCATTTTTCGACGAAGCGGACGACACCGAGGCACAGGAGGCGTTCATACTTGGCTCGCCAGTGCGCGCACTGAATGTGCCGAACGGATTTCACCGGCACTATTTCTTCGACCTCGACGAAACTCGCGCTGAGACGCTGCGCGCTCTCACCGAAGAACGGAACGGCGTGACGGTTCAGGTGGGCGACTGCAACCCGCTGATCCGCAACCTCGCGCCGTCTCTCAAGGCGCGCAACATTCGCGGGGTCGCTTTCCTCGACCCCTATGGCGCTCATCTGGAATGGGCGACCTTAGAGGCGCTGGCGGACACAGGCACAATGGAAGTGGTGATCAACTTCCCCCTGGCGATGGCTATCAATCGCCTAATCACCCGATCCGGGAATGTGCCGGAACGGTGGGCTGACCAGTTGACCGCCTGCTTCGGAACCGACGAATGGCGCAACATCGCCTATAGCCGGGAGGTCGATTTGTTCGGCAACGAGGTCACGACCAAGAACGGCGATGTAGCGGAAATGTTGCTCGAACTTTACGTCGGTCGGCTCAAGTCGCTTTTCCCATTCGTCGCCAAACCGCACTTGATCCGGAACACGCGCAACGCGCCGCTCTATTACCTAATTTGGGCCGGACCAAACAAGCTTGGGCTGAAAGGTGCCGACTACATTCTTCGCCAAGGCGAGAGAGTTGGGAAACGCTAATTTGAATGATTGAGCACCTGCCCGAAAATCGGACAGTGACCGAAGCTACGATCTGACGTTTGCTGGTCTCCAAGAACGAGGAGATCAGAACATGTCGAAACGCAGGAACCACGACGCGGGCTTCAAGGCTCGCGTGGCGCTGGAAGCCGTGAAGGGCGAGCGCACCGTGTCGGAGCTGGCCGCCGAATACGGCGTGCATCCGACGATGATCCACCAGTGGAAGAAGGCGCTGCTCGAGGGGGCATCGGACATCCTCGAACGCGGCGGGAAGAAGAAGGCCGAGGTCGATGAGGAGACGGTGCGCTCGCTGCACGCCAAGATCGGAGAGCTGGCCATCGCCAACGATTTATATGAGGGAAATTCTGTCAAGGGCGCAGATTCCATCGTCCGTCCGCTGGATTACGGGCGTCATGCTGGGCTTGAATAAGCAGGCTGATCGGCTCGTGTTGGACATGCGATCTGGGTCGCATCAACTTATATCCGGCAGCTCCATGACGGCTGACCACAATCCTGCATACACGTTGACCGATCGGGGACGGGTTCACACTTTTTGTCGGCATGGTTGAGATGCCAATCGTTGACACGACGCCCGTCATCCCGCCTTCCGACCCCCGGCCAGGGGCCTGAAGCTCTCAGTTCTCGAAATTCACGCTGCTTGCCGCGACAATGTCGCGCCGTGCGGCAGATCACCGGTCTCAACATACCGCCAAAGCACCACGGCCAGTTTGCGCGCCAGCGCCACCAGCATCACTCGCCGCACGCGCTGACCCTGTCCGCGGGTGCGTGGTATACCCGGAAGGTGCTGGCCTGGCGGATATCCAACAGGCTGGAGGCTGACTTCTGCATCGAGGCGCTGAACGAGGCGATCCACAAGTTCGGCCCGCCCGAGATCATGAACACCGATCAGGGGTCGCAGTTCACGTCCTTCGCCTGGATTGACCGGCTAAAACGGATCGGCGCCCGGATCTCGATGGACGGCAAGGGCCGGTGCCTGGACAACATCTTCATCGAACGCCTCTGGCGGTCCCTGAAGTATGAGTGCGTCTATCTTCACGCTTGGGAAACCGGATCACAGGCCAAGGATGGCATCGGACGCTGGATCACCTTCTACAACCACCGTCGCCCACACACTGCCCATGGCGGACAGCCGCCTGCCGTGGTCTACTTCAACCAGATCGAAACCGACCAGCAGGGGCAGAGAGTAGCTTAAATTTCCCCGGAAACTGTCCAAGAGATGGGGAGTATGTATGAACTGCCTTCCCCTGCAAGTGATTTGTCGATGCGCCG